>NZ_CP012831.1:1233750-2467500 GCF_001307275.1 Pseudomonas fluorescens | reverse complement strand
TCGAGCAGGTACGAAAGTAGGTCTTAGTGATCCGGTGGTTCTGTATGGAAGGGCCATCGCTCAACGGATAAAAGGTACTCCGGGGATAACAGGCTGATACCGCCCAAGAGTTCATATCGACGGCGGTGTTTGGCACCTCGATGTCGGCTCATCACATCCTGGGGCTGAAGCCGGTCCCAAGGGTATGGCTGTTCGCCATTTAAAGTGGTACGCGAGCTGGGTTTAGAACGTCGTGAGACAGTTCGGTCCCTATCTGCCGTGGACGTTTGAGATTTGAGAGGGGCTGCTCCTAGTACGAGAGGACCGGAGTGGACGAACCTCTGGTGTTCCGGTTGTCACGCCAGTGGCATTGCCGGGTAGCTATGTTCGGAAAAGATAACCGCTGAAAGCATCTAAGCGGGAAACTTGCCTCAAGATGAGATCTCACTGGGACCTTGAGTCCCCTGAAGGGCCGTCGAAGACTACGACGTTGATAGGCAGGGTGTGTAAGCGCTGTGAGGCGTTGAGCTAACCTGTACTAATTGCCCGTGAGGCTTGACCATATAACACCCAAGCAATTTGTAAACTCCAAGCCCCAGGGCGAACGAGAACCAGATTGCGGTGTGTGAAGACGAAACGAACCGAAAGTTCGCGACACTCGATTGCAACACACAAACTATCGCATACCCATTCGCTGGAACGTGACCGCAAGGCACGCGCTGGCTACCGAATTTCTTGACGACCATAGAGCATTGGAACCACCTGATCCCATCCCGAACTCAGAAGTGAAACGATGCATCGCCGATGGTAGTGTGGGGTTTCCCCATGTGAGAGTAGGTCATCGTCAAGATTAAATTCCGAAACCCCTATCTGCTGATGCAGGTAGGGGTTTTGTTTTTAGTAGAGATTATCGATTTTACCGACACGTTGTTGTTGAACGGGTCGGACACAGAATTTCTTGACGACCATAGAGCATTGGAACCACCTGATCCCATCCCGAACTCAGCAGTGAAACGATGCATCGCCGATGGTAGTGTGGGGTTTCCCCATGTGAGAGTAGGTCATCGTCAAGATTGAATTCCCAGAACCCCTGTCTGCCTCCGCAGACAGGGGTTTTGTCGTTTTGGGCCAGTAATCGGATCGAGCCTCTGATGCCCCGGCAAACCCCCCATGCCGTTGCTATGCTGTGAGAGTCGGGCTCTGGCGACCAAGAGGGCCCACGACGTCACTGGTCATGGGGATTCCAATAATGAAAAACCCTTATGCTCCCGGCTTTTGGTGCGCCACCGCAGCATTGCTGCTGCTTTCGGCCACTTATTTCTATGGCGTCATGCTCACTCATCAAATCGACAAGGCGCTGCTGTTCCTCGATAGCGCGGCAGCGTTGATTGGCGTGATATCCATCGCAATCGTGGCCTGGGCTTCGCTTCAGGGCCAACGCATCAAGAAAAAACACCTCGAGCAAGGCAAGACCCTGGTGCTGATTTGGGACACCAAGGTCGCGTTGCGCCGCGTAGAAACGGTGTTTGACCGTTATTTCTGGGGCAGTTACTGGCAGCCTGGCCGCACATTCCAGGAGGTCATGGGCGAGCTCACCGGTACCCCGCTGGAAAAAAGCCTGGAAGCCCTGAAAGTCCAGTGTGCGGCATTGGACAAGCAGGTCACCCAGGACGGCTGGCACTGGCTCAACAACGCCCGTGAATTGTGCGACGTGGCTAACGCCATGGCCCGGGAGCGCTATCAACTGGACTTTTGCGATTCGCGCGCAGAGTCATCGGGTGCGGCGGTGATCAATCGCGATTTCGAAGTGCTGGTGTACACCTGGACGGCCCGCCTCAAGACTTTCGACCATCAACTCGATGAGATCGAAGTCCAATATTCGTAGACCACCTCTCAAGAAAACGTTTTTACCCCTATAAACATTGGGCCCGCAGGGGTGCCTGATGGTAATCTCCCCTCCTCTTTGCGGCGTCGAGCCACCCCCTTGACGGGTCAGGGAAGACGACGGCTTTCTTCAACCATGGATATCGATCGGGTCACTCATGAATAAATCAGCAAGCGTACTTCTGGGAATCGTTGTGGCTGTCGGTGCTATCAGCGCGGGTGGCGCCTGGTACACCGGGACCAAACTCGAGGGCGTGTTGAAAAATGCTATTGCCGATAGCAATAAGCAGATGCAGACAGCCTTGTCCGGGTCCAACAGCACAGCCGCCCTGGAGCTGGTTTCCATGGACCGTGGCACATTCAGCAGCACCGCCCACTACCGTCTCAAAGGCGAAGGCGAGATATTCGGCGGCGAGTCGGTCGAGCTGCTCTTCGTCGACCGGATCGAGCACGGCCCACTGCCATTCTCGCGCTTGATTACGCTCAAGTGGCTGCCGGTCATGGCCACCAGTCACACCGCTCTTGAGCGCAATCCGCTGACTGACAAGTGGTTCGCTGCGACCAAGGACCAGTCGCCGCTCAAAGGTGTGGTCAATCTGGGTTACGACGAATCCATCAACGGCACCTATGAGCTGCTGCCGTTGGACACCAAGTTGGATGAGCAGTCCCAGCTCACCTTCTCCGGTCTCAAGATCGACCTGGCCGCCAGCGCCCAAGGCCAGAAGGTCAAGGCCGATGGCTACATGGACAGCTTCAAGTTGACCACCGTTGCCGAAGATCAGACGCCGGTGCAGGTCGAGCTGAATGGCCTTACATTGGCCAGTAACCTGAGCAAAAGCTCATACGGTTACTACATGGGTGACAACACCCTGCTGATGAGCAGCACCAAGGCCACGTTTGGTGAGCCGAAGTCGGTGCTGGGCCTGAAGAACTTCGAAATGAAGAACAGCAGCAGCGAGAACGGCACCAGTGCTTCGGGGCGTGCCGACTACAAGATCGGTGAGTTGTCGTTCAACGACAAGACCATTGGTTCGGCACAAATGGCGGTCAGCCTGAAGAACCTGGACATCCCGGCCACCATGTCGCTGATGCAGATCTACCAGACCAAACTGCAGCCCTACGAAAAAGCGGCCGCCGAAGCCGCTGCAGCCGGTGAGCCGACGCCAGAGTTGAGCCTGACCGAAGCTGAGGAAGCACAGGTCAAGGCCGATCTGGAAAAACTCTTGGCCGGTGCTCCGCAGGTGGCCTTGGAAAATCTGTCGTTCAGTACCGCCAACGGTGAAAGCCGTGCCAGCCTGATCGTTGATCTGACCAAGCCGCAGTCCATGGACCTGCCGCCGGAGGAATTGGGACGTCAGTTGCTCGCCCTGCTGGATTTCAATCTCAAGGTTTCCAAGCCGATGCTGGTCGACCTGATGACCGTGCAGGCACAAATGGAAGGCCAGACGCATGCCAAGCTGATCGCCGATCAAGCCACGGCTACCAGCGATATGTTCAGCGCCATGGCCGTCGGCACTCAATTGGCGACCCTTGAAGGCAACGACGTTGTCACCAAGTTGCACTACGCCAACAACCAGGTCGATTTCAATGGCCAGAAAATGACCGTTGAACAATTCTCGGCATTTGTGATGAGCAAACTGGGCGGCGGCGTCGCCATCCAGTAAGCCCGTTCAAGTCACACCCAAGACCCGGCCCGTGCATGACGCACGGCCGGGTTTTTTTATGCCCACCGATCAGCCCTGGGCCGAAATCTGTATCGATTCTGAAGAATTGTGGCGTTCCTGAAGATGACCCATCTGAGAGTGCAAGACTAGGCCCATTAGAGCTTGGCTGGATTCCTTTGATCCGGCTTCCTGTTTGATGGGCAAGGGGGCACTGCGACCCGGCTGGCCATGTAAGGATGCTGACGAATGCCGCGTACTGTGGGTCCTTTTGTTCAACGTGGTTTGCGCCCGTTGTTTCGCGTCGCGCTGTGCAGCCAACTGTGCTGGCCGATGCTGGCGTTTGCCGATACCGTCTATGACCAAATGGTGCTCGACGCCCGTGCCGGCCATTACACGCCTGCGCTGACTGCGTTGCGCCAGGTACCGGCCGGCCAGGCCAGCGCCGCGCAGATCAGTGACCACCTGCAGATCGCCAGCTGGGCCGGCCTCGATAGCGAGGTGGTGTCGGTTTATGAGACCCAGGGCCGCAATCGAGCGCTGCCCGTCCAGGCGCTGACCGCAACGGCTCGTGCCTACCGCAACCTCAAACGTTGGGATTCGGCGGCGGATCTGTATCGCCAGGCCTTGGTGATCGATCCCCAGAACCCCGACTTGCAACTTGGCCTGGCCTTGACCCAGGCCGATGCAGGCCAGCCCGACGAAGCCGTCACTCGCGCCAAGGCCCTGGTCGCTGCCAAGCCGACAGATCCGGTGCGTCGACTGGCGCTGGGTTATGCCTTGACCCGCGCCAACAGCCCCCACGAAGCGCTGTTCGAATACGACCAGGCCTTCACGCGCGCCGGCAACAGCCCAGAGGTTGCGCGTGAATACATCTACGCCCTGCAACGCGCACGGCTGCCAGAGCCGGCGCTGCGCCTGGCGCGTCTGCAGCCGGGGCTGATCGACCGTGGCGTGCAACGACGCCTGGAGGGTGACGTCGCCGCTGAGCGGGTGCGCCTGGCGGACATGGCCAGTCGCAGCGAACAGGAGCGCTTCGTCATTGCCGACCGCGCCCTGGCCGACTACGACAAGTTGCTCGCCACCTGGACCCCGGTGACCGAGGCCCATGACGACGTACTCCGTTGGCGCATCGATCGCATGGGCGCGCTCAATGCCCGCGCCCGTCGAGCAGAAGTGATTGCCGAATACCAGAAGCTGATCGCCGAGGGCGTGAGCATTCCCACTTATGCCCTGCGCTGGGTGGCCTCTTCCTATCTGGAACAGCGTGAGCCGGAGATCGCCGTCGATCTGTACCGCCGGGTCCTGACCGCGCCGGATGCCGATCCCGCGGAGCGTTTTGAAGACAGCACCGCGCTCTACTATGCGTTGCTGGAAAGTGAAAAGTCCGAAGAGGCCCGTGCACTGGCTGAAGACATGGCGAAAGCCCAGCGTCCGCGCATCGAACTCAAGGGCCTGCCGATCGGCAACCCCAACGATGAATGGATGGACGCCCAGCAACTCGCCGCCCAGGCCGGCACGTACGGCGCCGACTTGCCCTCTGCCGAAGCACGCCTGGAAACCCTGGTCAGCCAGGGCCCCGGCAATACTGGCATGCGCCTGGCCCAGGCCGATCTGTACCAGGCCCGCGACTGGCCGCGCCGTTCGGAAAACCTGCTCAAAGAAGTCGAGGCGACGATTCCGCGCAACCGTGACCTGGAAATCGCCCAGGCCCGCGCCGCCATGGATTTGCAGGAGTGGCGGCAGCTGGATGCACTGACCGACGACGTGGTCGCCCGCTACCCGGAAAACGCCCATGTCAAACGTCTGCAGCGCCAGCGCGAGGTACACGACATGGCCGAGCTGCGCATCGAGGCCTACACCGGCAAGAGCTATGGCGGGGGTAACGGTGACGCCGGTGCAGTCACTGGTAGCCGGGACTTTGGTATCGAAACGCTGCTCTACAGCCCGCCCATCGATGAAGACTGGCGGCTGTTCGGCGGTGCCGGCTACGCCACCGGTGATTTCGAGGAAGGCACTGGCCACCACCGTTGGCAGCGCCTGGGCGTGGAGCGTCGCACCCGGGACATGACCCTGGAGGCCGAGGTCTCCAATCACTCGTACGGCTCCGGTGACAAACAGGGCGCGCGCGTGGCCGTGGCCCGAGACATCGACGACCACTGGCAATACGGCGGCAGCCTGGATTACCTCTCGGCCAATACCCCGCTGCGGGCGCTCAACAGCGGCATCCGCGCCAACGGCGGGAGTGGTTTCGTCCGCTGGCGGGCCAATGAAAGCCGCGAGTGGCGACTGGCGCTGAGCCCGTCCCATTTCAGTGACGGCAACAACCGCCTCGAAACCCAGCTGACCGGCCGCGAGGGCATCTACAGCACCCCGCGCCTGCAAGTGGAGCTGGGTCTGGAAGTCGGCGCCAGCCGCAACAGCGGTTCCAACGAAGTGCCCTATTTCAACCCGAAAGCGGATTTCAGCGTCATGCCGACCGTGAGCGCCAACCACGTGTTGTATCGCCGCTACGAAACCACGTGGAGCCAGCAATTCCAGGTCGGTGCCGGTACCTACAGCCAGCGTGACTACAACACCGGGGCCATGGGATTGCTCGGCTACGGCCAGCGTTTCATCTGGAACGACGTGCTGGAGGCAGGTGCGGCGCTGAGTTGGCTCAACCGCCCCTACGACGGCGATCGCGAAAGCGATTTGCGCCTGCTTGTCGACCTCACCTATCGCTTCTAGAAGAGTTTGAAGATGCCTGTCATTTCGCGATTCATCCTCCTGCTGGGAGTCTTGCTGATCAGCGCTTGTGCCCAGCAAGCCCCGGCGTTCACGCCGCCTTCGCAGCGTCCGCTGGCGGCCAACGACGCCCCGTGGCCGAAGAACCATGTGCTCGGCATCGCCTACCATGATGTCGACGACCGAGACCCGGACCAGGCGCTGGTGGCCGTGCGTACCGAGCGGCTGATCGAGCAACTGGCGTGGCTGCGGGAAAACAACTACCAGCCGGTCACGGTGGACCAGATCATCACGGCCCGCAATGGCGGCCCGGAACTGCCGCCCCGTGCGGTGCTGCTGAGTTTCGACGACGGCTACTCGAGCTTCTATACCCGCGTCATGCCCATCCTGCGTGCCTATAACTGGCCGGCTATCCTGGCTCCGGTCGGCAGTTGGGTCGATACGCCGCTGAACCAGACGGTGGATTTTGCCGGGGTGCCGCGCAAGCGTTCCGAGTTCCTGACCTGGGAGCAGATTCGCGAGGTGTCGAAATCGGGCCTGGTGGAAATCGCCGCACACACCGATGCCAATCACAAAGGCATCCTCGCCAACCCGCAAGGCAACCAGCAACCTGCGGCGACGACCCGGCGCTACGATCCGGCCACCGGTCGCTATGAGACCGAGGCCGATTTCCAGGCTCGCCTGCGCAAGGACGTGGCGGCCATTTCCGAGAAAATCCGCAAGGTCGCCGGTTATAGCCCGCGCGTTTGGGTCTGGCCTTACGGTGAAGCCGACGGTACTGCGTTGCAGGTGATTGGCAGCGAAGGCTATCAAATGGCCCTGACCTTGGAGGACGGCCTCGACAGCCTGGATAACCTGATGAGTGGCCCACGCTTCCTGGTGGCGTCCGATCCGGATGGCGCCCATTTCGCCGAAAGCATCGTCTCGGTGCAGACAATGGACCCGATGCGCGTGGTGCATGTCGATCTGGACTATGTCTACGACCCGGACCCGGTGCAGCAGGAAGCCAACGTCGGCAAGTTGGTCCAGCGCATTTCCGACCTGGGCGCCAATACGGTGTTCCTGCAAGCCTTTGCCGATCCCAAAGGCGATGGTCTGGTGCACTCGTTGTACTTCCCCAACCGTCACCTGCCAGTACGGGCCGACCTGTTCGACCGTGTCGCCTGGCAACTGCGCACTCGGGCCAACGCCAAGGTCTATGCCTGGATGCCAGTGCTCAGTTTTGCCTTGGACGCGAAGTTGCCACGGGTACAGCGCTGGGATCCGGAAACCGGCAAGACCGGCGTCGCCCCGGACCAATACGTGCGCCTGTCGCCGTTCGACCCGAACGTGCGCAAGGTCATCGGCGAGCTCTACGAGGACCTGGCGCGGATGAGTTCGTTGGATGGCGTTCTGTACCATGACGACGCGGTGTTCTCCGATTTCGAGGACGCCAGCCCCGCGGCCCTGAAAGTCTATGCCGCCCACGGTTTGCCGACGTCCATCGCCGCCCTGCGGGACGATCCTGCGGCGATGCAACGCTGGACCCGCTTCAAGAGCCGTTACCTGATCGACTTCACCCATGAGCTGACCGCCAAGGTCCGGGCGATTCGTGGTCCGCAGGTGCTGACGGCGCGCAATATCTTTGCCGAACCGATGCTCAACCCGCAAAGCGAAGCCTGGTTCGCCCAGAACCTCGACGATTTCCTCGGCGCCTATGACTGGACGGCACCGATGGCCATGCCGCTGATGGAAAAGCAGACCCGCGCACAGTCCGGCCCATGGTTGGAACGTCTGGTCCAGACCGTCAAAAGCCGGCCCGGCGCACTCAAGCGCACGGTGTTCGAATTGCAGGCGCGAGATTGGGACAGCCAACCGGTGGCCGACATCGACGGCGAACTCCTGGCCGACTGGATGGGGCGCCTCAAGCGCCAGGGCGTGACCAGCTTCGGCTACTACCCGGACAACTTCATCGAAGACCAGCCCGCCGTGAAAACCGTGCGGCCGGCGCTCTCCAACAAGTGGAATCCTTGACATGCTCGACAGACTGCTCGCCCTGCTGGTGCTGGCGATCGTCCTTGGGGTGCCCCTGGGCCTGATCTTCCTGGTCACCGGGCAATTCCTGATGGACTTCGTGTTCTTTTACCCGCTGTTCATGTCCGGGCTGTGGATTGCCGGTGGCCTGTATTTCTGGCTGCACTGGGAACGCCACTGGCCGTGGAAGGACGACACCTTGCCACCGCCCCTGGCGGGCGAGCCGCTGATCAGCATCCTGATTCCGTGCTTCAACGAAGGCGACAACGTTGCCGACACCATTCACGCGGCGCTGGGCCAGCATTATCCGAACATCGAAGTCATCGCCATCAACGACGGCTCCAAGGACAACACCGCCCAGATGCTCGACCAACTGGCAGCCGAGGACCCGCGCTTGCGCGTCTTGCACCTGGCGGAAAACCAGGGCAAGGCTGTGGCCCTGCGTATGGGGGCCATCGCGGCGCGCAGCGAATACCTGGTGTGCATCGACGGTGACGCGCTGCTGGCGCCGAACACCTGTGCTTACCTGGTGGCGCCGATGCTGGACAACGCCCGCCTCGGCGCGGTGACCGGCAACCCGCGCATCCGTACCCGCTCGACCTTGATAGGCCGGGTCCAGGTCGGCGAGTTTTCCTCGATCATCGGCCTGATCAAGCGGACCCAGCGGGTCTTCGGGCGGATCTTCACCGTGTCCGGCGTGATCGTTGCGTTCCGTCGCACCGCCCTGCACCGGGTCGGCTACTGGAGCCCGGACATGATCACCGAAGACATCGACATAAGTTGGAAGCTGCAACTGGACCACTGGAGCATCTTCTACGAGCCGCGCGCGCTGTGCTGGATCCTCATGCCCGAAACCTTGCGCGGCCTGTGGCGGCAACGCCTGCGCTGGGCCCAGGGGGGCGCCGAGGTGCTGTTCAAGAACATCCGTGGCATCTGGCAATACCGCCATCGCTACCTGTGGCCGCTGCTGTTCGAATACTGCCTGTCCACCGGCTGGGCGTTTACCTTCCTGCTGTCGGTGATCTTCTGGGGCGCCGGCAAATTCGTCGAAATGCCAGCGGCCATCGCCGTGGATCACCTGATGCCGCCAGCCTTCACCGGCCTGTTGCTGGCCGTGGTGTGCCTGCTGCAGTTCGCGGTGAGCATCCTGATCGATCGGCGCTACGAAAAAGGCCTGTGGCACATCATGTTCTGGGTGGTCTGGTACCCGTTGGTGTTCTGGCTGATCAGCCTCTTCACCACCCTGGTGAGCTTTCCCAAAGTGCTGTTCGGGCAGCATCAGAAGCGTGCGCGCTGGATCAGTCCGGATCGCGGTATCAAACCGTTCGATGATCAGGAAGAGGAAGTGATCCGATGAAAATTGTCAGGACCCGGCAACGACCTTTTCTGGTGGTCATCGATGCGCTTTTCACCGTGCTGGCGTGGGTGGGGCTGTTGTATTTGCTGGTCAACGGACTGTGGCCGCTGCTCGACAGCCAAGCCGGCCCGCGCCTGGGAGGGTCGCTGTTCGACACACTGGGGACTTTGCAGGTCTATGGGTGGATCGCGTTGGTCAACGCGGTGCTGCTGATTACCTGGGCGCGTTATCAACAGCGCAAAAGCCGCAGCTTCGCCCAGCGCCGACTGCCGGCGCCAGTGGTGGATGACCAGGGCTTGAGCGCCAGTTTCAAGTTGACCGGCGAGCGCCTGGACACGCTGCGCCAGCCCGGCTCGAAGATCATCCACAACAACCAGGACGGTGACATCAGCCATGTCGTGCCGCATTTCCACTTGCTCAGCCCGGATTTGCAGCCACCGCCCCTGGCGCCATTGGAGCGACCACGGGTTATCCACTTGCCGGCCGATCAGTCTGTACATTGATGCAAGCTGACCCGCCGCCATCGCGAGCCAGCTCGCTCCCACAGAGGGATTGGGGTTGTGGCGGATATTTCGGTCAACACAAGACAAAACTGTGGGAGCGAGCTTGCTCGCGATGGCGTCGCGTAAGCCACATTGACGTGACTGATCCACCGCTATCGCGAGCAAGCTCGCTCCCACATGGATTTGGGGTGTGGGGCAGATCTACGACGAGAAATCCCGAACCAGCCGCCATGCCTCGTCCACCGGCAACGGTTGCTTCATGCGCTGGGCCAGCGCTGCCATGGCCCGGCCTTCATCGCAGGCCACGGCGGCGGCGACGAGGCCGTCCTTGCCCAGCAGGGCGATAAAGGGCGGATGCTCGGGCGTGCCCTTGAATTCCACCTCGTCCCAATGTTCAGCGTGCCCGAGGTAGTCGTAGCGTTTGCCAAAGTGATAGGTCCAGAAAAACGGCACGTCCAGATAGCGCTCGTCGCCGCCGAGCATGTTCGCGGCGGCGATGCGCGCCTGTTGCTGGGCCAGGCGCCAATGCTCGATGCGCACAGGCGTGCCGTGCAGGGGAAATGTCGCGATATCACCCACGGCCCATAAGCCATCAGCCACACGCATGCCAGCGTCAACGGACAGCGACTGGTCCTGTTCCCGTGGCAACTGGGCAAACGGCTCGGTGGCCGGGTGCACGCCGATGCCGACGATCACCAGGTCCGCAGCCAAACGCTGGCCGTTATCCAGCACCACGGCTTCGACCTTGTGCGTTCCCTCGATCCGTGCCGCTTCGCCGTCGCTCTGGTACACCACGCCGTTGGCCCGGTGCCGGGCCAGGATGGCCTGGCCGACGCTCTCGCTCAATTGCGCGGCGAATGGCACCGGGTGTCGGGCCAAGACGGTGACGCTCAGCTCGCGCTTGCGCAGGGACGAGGCCACCTCCATGGCGATGAAACTGTCGCCAATGATCACCGCCCGCTGCCCTGGTCGCACAGTGTCGAGAATCTGCCGGGCATGGGCGATCGAACGCAGCACGAAGACTTGCGGCAAATCGATGCCGGGCAGCGCTGGCGTCTTCGGCTCCCCGCCGGTGGCAATGAGCGCGGCGTCATAGTCCAGGCGCCGGCCATCGGCGAGCTGGATTTGCCGGGCACCGGGGTCCAAATGGGTGACCTCGCCGTGGAGCCTTTCGATGCGTTGCTGGGTGAAATAAGTTTCATCGCGCAGCGGTGCCGTCTCGTTGACCGGCATGTCGCCGGCCAATACATATTTGCTCAGCACCGTACGGTCGTAGCCGGCTTCGGCTTCGCGGTCGATCAACAGGATCCGGCCGCCAAACCCCTTCTCCCGCAACGCCGCCGCGCAAGCCGTGCCCGCCGCTCCGGCGCCGATGATGACAAAGGTGCGCGCGTCATCGGCCGGCGGAATTTTATCGGCCGGCAGCGGTTGGTCATCGACCCAGACGTCATCGCCGCGCACTTCGACGTGATAGCGCGCCAGGCTGTCGAGGGCTGGCGGCTCGCACAGGGCGCCGTCCTCAGCCCGGAACGCCGCCTTGTGCCACGGGCAAATCAGCCGTCCATGACACACCGCGCCCTTGGCCAGTGGGGCACCGGCATGGGGGCACTTACCCTGAAATGCGCGTACCTGATCGCCTGAACGCAGCAACAGGATGGACGTGTCGTGGATTTTGACTTCGAGGCCGCGGTCTTCGCGAACATCGGCGAAACGGGCGACTTGATGCAGAGACATGAGCGTTCTCCGGCAGGCGTTTCCCTTTGGAGTCGAGGGCCGGAACGAGGTTCAGCATAATTGTCACTGCACCCTTGGCGAAGCTGCGGCTATAGTTCGCAAGCCGTCCATGGCCAGACACGCACAAGGTGCCCCGGTATGACTCGATTGAACATTCTCACCCCTTGGCTGGCGGCCGTCGCCCTGGTGCTGTGCGCACAAGGGGCAGCCCAGGCGGAGGAGCGTTTTACCCTCAGTATCCCCGGCGTGTCGGACGACCGCCTCTTCACCGCGGCGGCGGCCAGTGACGCCAACACCTGTGGTGGCAAGAACATTTCCCCGGCCTTGAGCTGGAACGCCGGCCCACCGGGCACCCTCAGCTACGCCATCGTCATGTTGGACCCGGACGGCCAGAGGGGCCAGGGTGTCGACCACTGGATCCACTACGGCATCAAGGCCACCACCCGGCAGATTCCAGCGGGCGCCGGAACCAAGTCCTCGTTGGAAGGCATGAGCGGCATCAACAGCAAGAACACCCACGGCTACATCGGCCCTTGCCCGCCCATCGGCGACAGCGCTCACCATTACCTGATCCAGCTCTTCGCCCTGGACCTGCCGCCGGAAGCCTTCCCCGCCGGCCTCACCCGGGCCCAACTGATGGAAAAAATCAAAGGTCACGTCCTGCGCAACAGCAGCGTGGTGCGCCGCTACCACCGCTGACCCGAACAGCGCAAACCTCTGGGGTGAGGGGATTTATCCCCGCGGGGCTGCAAAGCAGCCCCCGCCACAATGGCGCCGTCCAGACACAAAATTGGCGTCACGCGCCAAAAGCGAGCACTATCGAGCCCCTGTTCACTCATGCCGGAGGATGGCGATGACGCAGAAACCCGACGGCATCGCCCGCCTCCTGAACTGCCCCACCAAGGGCGACGAAATACGCCGGGCCATTGCCCAGAGCCGTAAGGATTTCCTGCCTGCCGACGAGGCCGAAGACGCCGAGCCAGGCCAGCCACCGGTTCAACCGGTGGACACTGATCGCGACGACTGAGCCGTCGCCCTCTTTCAACTTATCGTTCAAATCCGCCTATGACTGCCACCCCTGTTCCACCCGGTGACCGATTCAGCCGATCCGATTACAAGACCCTGGGCCTGGCCGCCTTGGGCGGCGCGCTGGAGATCTACGATTTCATCATCTTCGTGTTCTTCGCCCTGACCCTCAGCCAGTTGTTCTTCCCGCCGGAAATGCCCGATTGGCTGCGCTTGCTGCAAAGCTTCGGGATTTTTGCCACCGGCTACCTGGCTCGCCCCTTGGGCGGCATTCTCATGGCGCACTTTGCCGATCGCCTGGGGCGCAAGCGAGTGTTCAGCCTGAGCATCCTGATGATGGCCTTGCCATGCCTGCTCATCGGGGTGATGCCCACCTACGCACAAATCGGCTATTTCGCCCCGTTGTTGCTGCTGGCGCTGCGTATCCTGCAGGGCGCGGCCGTGGGCGGCGAAGTGCCAAGCGCCTGGGTATTCGTGGCTGAACACGCGCCGCTGCATCATCGCGGCTATGCCCTGGGTTTCCTCCAGGCCGGCCTGACCTTCGGCTACCTGTTGGGCGCCCTGACCGCTACGGCGCTGGCGCGGATCTACACGCCGGCGGAGATTCTCGATTACGCCTGGCGCCTGCCGTTCCTGCTGGGGGGCGTCTTCGGTGTGATCGGCGTCTGGCTGCGCCGCTGGCTGAGCGAAACGCCGATCTTCATGGCCCTGCAAGCCGATCGCGAAGGCGCTGCGGAATTGCCGTTGCGCACGGTCCTGCGCGACCACCGCCAGGCCTTGCTGCCCGCCGCCATCCTGACCTGCGTGCTGACCTCTGCCGTGGTGGTGTTCGTGGTCATCACCCCGACCGTGATGCAGAAAAGCTTCGGCATGACGCCCAGCCACACCTTCGCCCTGAGCAGCCTGGGTATCGTCTTCCTGAACATCGGCTGCGTCCTGGCCGGTCTCATCGTCGACCGCATCGGCGCCTGGCGCACCGTCATGCTCTACAGCCTGCTGCTGCCCCTGGGCATTGTCGTGCTCTACGCCAGCCTGATCAGCGGCAGCGCCTGGCTGGGCCTGGCCTACGCCGTGGCCGGCCTGGGTTGCGGTGTGGTCGGCGCGGTGCCGTCGGTGATGGTCAGCCTGTTCCCGCCGAAGATCCGCGTGTCGGGCATCTCGCTCACCTACAACATCGCCTATGCGCTATGGGCCAGCATGACACCGTTGATGCTGATCGCCCTGGTGCCGTGGAGCCCGTGGGTGTGCGTGGGGTATTGCGTGGTGATGGGCGCGGTGGGCGTGGCTGCGGCGGCGTATTTCCCGGGACGGCATGGCAAGGCTGCGCAGCCGTCATTGGCCTGTGAGTCCTGATCCGGCTGTTCAAAGACGCTCGCGCAAAAAATCCACAAAGGCTCGGGTTCGTGCCGAGCGGCGTCGGTCGAGACTGAACACGGCGCTGATGGGCAGCGCCAGCGGTTGGTAATCGGCAAGCAGGGGGCAGACGGTTCCCTGGCGGACATCGGCTGCGAACAACCACTGCGGTGAAAGCGAAACGCCCAGGCCCGACAGCACCATTTCCCGGATCGCCTCGCTGCTGTTGCAGGTGACGTTGCCCTTGATCGTTACGCTGTGCTGTCGGCCATCCTGCTCGAATCGCCAGACGTCGTAATGCTCCAGCAGCGTGAACGCCAAACAGTTATGGCGGGCCAGGTCGGCCGGTTCGAGGGGCGTGCCGTGCTGTTGCAGATAAGCAGGAGATGCGTACACCCGGCGCGGGCTATCACCGAGGGAAATCGCCACCAGCCCTTCGTTTTTCACCACGCCGATGCGAATGGCAAGGTCGATGTTTTCCTTCAACACGTCTTCGTTCTGGTCGCTCAGCCTCAAGTCGATACGAAGCTGTGGGTGACGCGCCAGGAACTCGCCCACCAGGGGCGCAATACACAACCGGCCGAAACTGACGGGCGCCGCCACCCGCAGAAGGCCGGCGATCTGTTCCTGGCCACTGGCGAAACTGAGCCGCGCGGCGTCCACGCTGGCGAGTATGTCCTTGCTCTCGGTGTAGAAGCGCTGTCCCTGATCGGTCAGCGCCAGATGGCGAGTGCTGCGGGCGAACAGCGCCCCGCCCAGATGTTGCTCCAATGCACGGATCTGTTTGCTCACCGCCGGTTGGCCCAGGTTCAGCTCCCTGGCGACCGCCGAGAACGAGCCGCGCTCCACTACGCGCACGAACACCTGCATTGCATCGAGCAGATCCATCAGGATTTGGCCTCTGTCTGGAATAAATCCTATCCATTGTTGCTCACTTATCGGAATGCGTCTTCGCTCACATGATGAACCTGCCCACTTATTGGAGGTTTACCGTCATGAACAACACCATGTTCGCCGCCGTTGCCGAAACCGCTCAGGCGCCGCTGATTGTCCGTTCCATCGCCCGGCCCGTTCCCGGCAAAGGCCAAGTATTGATCAAGGTGCATGCCGCCGGAATCAACCCGCTGGATACCAAGATCGCGGCGGGAGGCGGTGCCCATGCACGCCAGCCGTTGCCCGCCGTATTGGGGATCGACCTGGCCGGGACGGTGGTTGAGCGGGGCGAAGGCGTGGATGACTTCGCACCTGGCGACGAGGTATTCGGCATGGCCGGCGGAATCGGCGGAGCGCAAGGCTCGCTGGCCGAGTACATCGCGGTCGATGCCCGCCTGATTGCGCCCAAACCCCGTTCATTGAGCATGCGCGAAGCGGCCGCCTTGCCGCTGGCATTCATCACGGCCTGGGAAGGATTGGTAGACCGCGCCAACGTCCGGGCCGGGCAACAGGTGCTGATTCATGGCGGCGCGGGCGGCGTCGGCCAAATGGCCGTGCAAATCGCCAAGGCCCGGGGCGCCGAGGTCTACGCCACGGGTTCGGCCGGCAGCCTGGATTTCATCCGCGAACTGGGCGCCTCAGCCATCGACTATCGGACCCAGGACACTGACAGCTACGTGCGCCTGTACACCGATGGCGAAGGCTTCGACATCGTCTACGACACCGTTGGTGGCTCGACCCTGGATGCTTCATTCAACGCGGTAAAAACCTACACCGGCCATGTGCTCAGCTGCCTCGGTTGGGGCCAGCACAGCCTCGCGCCGTTGTCGTTCCGGGGAGCGAGCTATTCCGGAGTGTTTACGTTGCTGCCGCTGCTGACCGGAAAGGGACGCGAGCACCATGGCCAGATTTTGCGCGAGGCAGCCGTATTGGTTGAGGCCGGAGTGTTGCGGATCAAGGTGGATCAAACCCGGTTTGGCCTGGGGGAGGTCAATGAGGCCTTTGCGCAGGTAGCCGAGGGGCGTGGGAAAGGAAAAACCGTGGTGGAAATCGGGGCTGGTGAGGCGAGTCGCAATACTGTCCAAGGTTGAAATGATCTGTGGCGAGGGGCTTGCTCCCGCTTGAGTGCGAAGCACCCATGCAAGGGCCGCTTCGCAGCCCGGCGGGAGCCGGCTCCCTCGCCACTGTGACGCCAACGGGTGGTGTTACAGCAACCGCCGCTGCACCGCCTCTTCCAACGTACTACGTGTCAGCGCCTGCACCACGTCGCGGGTGTCCTGCTGGAACGGAATGCCAAAGATCAGTACCAAGTGCATCCAGGTGCGCACCGATTCACTCTTCTGCACGCGCCCCAGTTCCTTGCCGTCCTTGTCCTTGAACACCGTTTCGAGGGTGAAGGTGTTTTCGGCCGTGGACGGGATCACGAAGAAGGTCGCGCCGGTGATGATGGCCGAGGCCATGCTGAACTGCTCGTTGTTGCTCAAGGTGGCTTCGGCGTAGATGTCCGACTCGACCTTGTCGGTGCTGACCCGCGCGAAGCGTCCGGAGTCGCGGAACGTCTCGGCCACGGAGGTTTCCCACGCGGTGGCCTGGGCGCCCGAGGCGGCAACGGCCGGGCCGCTGTTGACCTGGTTTTGCGCGGTGGTGCGCACGAAGGCGCTGGGTTTGGCCGCTGGCGTGGCGGCGGCTGGCGGCCAGGTCTTCACGTCGGGCAATTCGTGTTGCGAGTAGGACACGCAACCGGTCAGCAGGACGGCGGCCAGTACCAGGCTGTGTTTGATGAAACCCATCATGTGTTGCTCCTTATTGTTTGGCCAGGCGCGCGGTGGCGGTGTCCAGCAGTTGTGCGACCAACTGATTCAGCTGTTGGGCGCCCATGGTCGGCGCCCAGTATTCG
The DNA here is from genome assembly GCF_001307275.1 of Pseudomonas fluorescens. Taxonomy (NCBI): domain Bacteria; kingdom Pseudomonadati; phylum Pseudomonadota; class Gammaproteobacteria; order Pseudomonadales; family Pseudomonadaceae; genus Pseudomonas; species Pseudomonas fluorescens. The sequence continues at coordinate 2,450,433 of NZ_CP012831.1, read as the reverse complement.
CGGCCGTACAAACCAACGTTGCGCTCGAGCTTGACCTCTTCCTTGGCCGCTGCCAGTTCCTTGCCGTCGCGGTCGACGATCTTCAGGTTGCCGGCGACATCGAAACTGTCGACGTAGATCGGGCCGTTCACCCAGATCCAGATCGTCAGGGTCAGCAACGCGCCGGGGAAGTAGCCTGGGTGCGGGGCGCGATGGCCCTTGAGGGAGGTCATGTCGAACTTGAGCAGTACGTCATTCTCGCCCAGGCGCGTCGGGTATTCGGTGACCTGCTTGAAGTAGCCGCCGGTCTGTACGTACTGATTGAGCTGGGCCGTGAGCGAGCGGCTGATGGCCGTGCGGGTCGCATCGTTGACATCGGGTGCAGTCACGGCGACATCGGCGATTTGTGCGATACGCGGGCTGCTCACGGGAGCAGGGTGCTGCGGGGCGCCCACCGGGCCGGTGACGGTGTAGGACACGCAGCCGGTCATCGATAGGGTGGCGACCAGGGCGCTGGCCTTGAGGAGCGTTTTGAACACGGAATGTCCTTATAGGGTTGATGGCACTTTAATGTCTCGACTCGGGGGGCGGTAACTTGAGGGAAAACCGCAAAGGTATCAAGGGGCTGTAGAGGAAAATGGCGAGGGTTGTCAGCCGCCGGAAAAATAATTTCGACCGGTTAACCCGAACCGCGCGTGCCTTGCGTCTGAGCCTGTGTACGAATCATTCATTCACGAGGTTCAGCCCATGTCCCGTCCATTTCCCTTTATGCGTCCTGCTGCCCAAGGCTTCGCCGTGACTTTGCTGGTGGCGTTGGCCGGTTGTGGGTTGTCTTCCTCCCGAGAGGCTGCCCAGCCCTCCGAACCGGTGCCTGTGGCGCCCAGCGTGGTGCCACAAGGCGAGATCGCCCAAGGGCCCCAGTCGACGGTCAAGCGCGTGCTCATGAAGCCGGCATCGATGCCCGCTCCCAGCGTGGCGAACGATGCCATTGCCGCGGGTTACCGTGCCGAACCGCGTGAACAGTACGAAAAGCTGCCGGACAACCCCATCCATAGCGTGGCCGAAACACCCGTGTCGACCTTCAGCGTGGATGTCGATACCGGCAGCTATGCCAATGTGCGACGGTTCCTCAACCAAGGTAGCCTGCCGCCCGAAGGGGCTGTGCGATTGGAGGAAATGGTCAACTACTTCCCTTACGCCTACGCCCTGCCCAGCGACGGTTCACCTTTTGGCGTGACCACCGAGGTCGCCCCCTCACCGTGGAACCCCCACACCCGTTTGCTGCGCATCGGCATCAAGGCCAGCGACCGCGCCGTGGCGGACCTGGCGCCGGCCAACCTGGTCTTCCTGGTGGACGTTTCCGGCTCCATGGACCGTCGCGAAGGCCTGCCGCTGGTCAAGAGCACGCTGAAACTGCTGGTGGACCAATTGCGCGATCAGGACCGGGTGTCCCTGGTGGTCTATGCCGGCGAATCCCGGGTGGTGCTCAAGCCCACTTCGGGCCGCGACAAGGTGACAATCCGCAACGCCATTGATCAACTCGACGCCGGTGGTTCCACCGCAGGTGCCTCGGGTATCGAACTGGCCTATCAGATGGCGCGGGAGAGCTTCATCGACAAAGGCATCAACCGCATCCTGCTGGCCACCGATGGCGACTTCAACGTCGGTGTCAGTGATTTCGACAGCCTCAAGCAGATGGCGGTGGACCAGCGTAAAAGCGGCGTCTCCCTGACGACCCTGGGCTTCGGTGTGGATAACTACAACGAGCACCTGATGGAGCAATTGGCCGACGCCGGTGACGGTAACTACGCCTACATCGACAACCTGCTCGAAGCGCGCAAGGTCCTGGTGGACCAGCTCAGTTCCACCCTGGCGGTGGTCGCCCGGGACGTGAAGTTGCAGGTGGAGTTCAACCCCGCCCAGGTCAGTGAGTATCGACTGCTGGGCTATGAGAACCGCGCATTGAAGCGTGAGGATTTCAACAACGACAAGGTCGACGCAGGCGAGATCGGCGCCGGGCATACGGTGACGGCGTTGTATGAAATCGTGCCGAAGGGGGCGCCGGGCTGGTTGGAACCGCTGCGTTATGCCAGCACGCCCAAGTCGCAGAGCACGTCAGGCGAATTGGCGATGTTGCGCGTACGCTACAAGCCGGCCGAGGGCGGAAGCAGTCGATTGATCGAACATCCCATTGCCAGCGTGCAGAACGACCGCAAGCCCAGCGATGACCTGCGTTTCTCGGCCGCTGTTGCCGCCTTCGCCCAACAGCTCAAGGGTGATGGACGCTACACTGGGACGATGACCTTGAAGGACACTGCGCAATTGGCGCGCTCGGCCCGCGGTGATGATCCGTTTGGGCTGCGCTCGGAGTTTGTGCAGTTGGTGGAACTGGCCCAGAGCCTGGAGCCTGCGGCCAAGCGCTGAGCCTGACTACAAACGAGGATCATCAATGTGGGAGCGAGCTTGCTCGCGATAGCAGTAGACCGATCATGTTCGTCATTGACTGATCGGACGCCATCGCGAGCAAGCTCGCTCCCACAGGGCTCCCTTGTTGTCTGCCAGGACTGTGTTGCAATGACCGGAAAGGAGTTCGCCCCCCACATGCCCGCTGCGCTTGATTCTCCCAGCGACGAATCGCTGCTGGCCCGCTACCGCAATGGCGACGGGGCTTCTTTCGAAGTCCTGTACGCCCGTCATCGGCAAGGGCTTTACCGTTTCCTGCTGTCCTTGAGCAACAAAGCCGAGCTGGCCGAGGAAGTTTTCCAGGACACCTGGCTCAGCCTGATTCGCAGCGCCACCCAGCCACAAGGCCGGGCGAGTTTTCGTACCTGGTTGTTCCAGATTGCCCGCAACCGCTTGATCGACCACTGGCGCAGACAGGGTGTCCACAACCCGTTGCACGACAGTTATGACGAGCAACTGCACGTCCAGCCCGACGACACCGGCAGCCCCGAGCAACAGCTGAGCCTGAGCCGCGACCAGGCGCGTCTCGACGCCGCGCTGCAGGCCTTGCCCGAGGATCAGCGAGAAGTCTTCCTGCTGCGCCTGCATGGCGACCTGGAGCTGCCACAGATTGCCGCCCTGACCGGCGCCCCGCTGGAAACGGTCAAAAGCCGCTTGCGTTACGCCCAGCAGAAATTGCAGCGACTGCTGGCCGAGGAGGTACCCGCATGATCGACGCCAAACACACCCCGGATCCCAACGACGAAGTGCTGATCGAGCATTTCCGCCAACACACCAGCGGCGAGCCGCCGGCCTCCCTGGACGCCTTCATCCTGGCCACCGCCCGTCGCGAAGCACCGACACCCACGCCAAGCCTGTGGCAACGCTGGCTGCAAGCCTGCCAACGGCCGCGCTGGCAAATGGCATTCGCCACGGTCGCCGGTGTGGCGCTGATGATCGGCCTGGTATTGCGCTCACCCGTGCCCCACGAGGAGCTGGCCTCACCCTCCTCGATGGAGTTTTCCGCCGATCGGCAAGCGCCTGCCGTTGCCGCCGCACCACCACCGGCCATGCCCGCCCCGGCCCCGATCACCCGAATGGCACCCCAGGGCGAACTGGCCCGGGCCCCGGCAAGCCCTGTGCAATCCTTGGCGGAAAAGCCCGCGGCGAAAATGAGCAAATCCGCGCCGGCAGCATTGCCATCGCTGGAGCAAGGCCTGATGGAAATCCTGCGCTTGCGCGAGGCGGGTGAGAGCAAGGCCGCTGATGAGAAGCTGCTGGCGCTGCATAAGCGCTTTCCCGAGGAAGACCTGCCGGCGCGGTTGGAGGCGTTGCGCAAGCGTTGAGTTAAACCGACGGGCTGATGATCCATTGAGAATCGCGTCTGGCGTCCTGGCGGCTACGACCATCGGGGCGCAGCCGGGCTTGGCGGCTTCTGTGCCCATTCAGACCATCTCTACAGCCACCTGATTTGACAAGCTCCAGGGAGTTTGTATAACTGGTTATACAAATCCCGGAGATGTTATGGATATTTTACGAGAAATGCCCCATGTCTTTTTAGGCAGCCGTCTCAAGCGACTTGCCGAGCAGATGCAAGCAGATGCGAGTCTGTTGGCTAGCGATGTGGGTACATTAGTCCCACCAGGGCTGTTTCCGGTTCTCGTGCTGCTCGATGGCTCCAAAGGCTGCACTGTTGGGGATCTCGCCCGAGCCATCCGGGTGAGCCAGCCTGCAATGACAAAAAGTGTAAACCGGCTGACGGACGAAGGGCTCGTTGTCTCGAGCCGGGGGGAGAAAGACAAGCGGCAGTCCCTCGTCGAACTGACGGAGGCGGGGAGGGCTGCCGTCGATCAAGGCCGCCAAGTCGTATGGCCACTGATTGATATCGTGGTTCGCGACTTATTAGCCGGGATGTCGGGTCCTTTTCTGGAACAGCTGGATACTCTGGAAAATCGCTTGGCCGAGGAGTCTCTAGCTGAGCGCGTTGATCGCCTTAACCCTGTCAGCTTGCGACCCGCTTGTGATGCAGATGTTGCTGGAGTCGTTTTATTACTCAATCGGGCATATCGCGGCGAAGGGGAAGGAGCAGGGTGGACGACAGAAACGGGTCTGATTAGCGGAGATCGTATTTCGGAAACAACGCTCAGGACTGAGATTGCACAGAAACCGCTCGCTTCGTTATTGGTATGGAAGAAGCGAGAAAACATCCTCGGGTGTGTATGGGTTGAGCCAGTGCAGGCGGGGACTTGGTATCTCGGGTCATTGGCAATCGATCCAAAAAAACAGAATGCTCAGTGTGGACGGCGCTTGCTCGCCGCCGCGGAGCAATGGTGCCAATCACGCGGCGCTGAGTGTATTCATATGACGGTGCTTGAAGCGCGGGACACGTTGATAAAGTGGTATGAGCGTCGGGGCTATTGCAAAACAGGTGAAACCGAACCTTTTCCTTATGACGACGACAGGTTTGGGGTTCCCATCCGACCGGGTCTACAGTTCGAGGTCATGAAGAAAGTGCTGGAAACCTCAGCGATTCACTCGATGCATCAGGTATTGAACACATGATATAGCCAGAAACAAGAAAGCCCGCACAGGGCGGGCTTCTTGGGGTGTTTCGTAGACTGTCTGAGACAGGTCTAGACTGCTATATGGTGCACCAGGCGGGATTCGAACCCACGACCCCTGCCTTCGGAGGGCAGTACTCTATCCAGCTGAGCTACTGGTGCGACGCGGGCGCCATGATACTCATATGCAATGCGGGCGTCCATGCTGCTGATTTGCCGGTGTTTTCATAAGCCTAGGTGGGCATCGGCTACGCTGATCAGAAAAAACGGGCAAACTCGGTTTTTTCGTTCTTTTTTTCGAACAGGCTCTTGTCCTTCACCCCCATCGGCCCTAGGATTCGTTTGAGATTTCAAACGCTCTTGTCTGGGTGCTGAACCGCACGTCTGTGCTTATGTGCGTTATTTCTGTGCTTCAGCCCGGTGAATGATTTCCCTGACGGCAGCCCCCGAGGCGCCTTTCTACAAATCTAATTCGCTCCGCGTGCGCGCGGTGCTGTTAAGGAAAGCCGACATGCAGCTTAAAGACACCCAGTTGTTCCGCCAGCAAGCCTTTATCGATGGCGCTTGGGTCGATGCGGACAATGGTCAGACGATCAAGGTCACCAACCCGGCGACGGGCGAAGTGTTGGGCACCGTGCCGAAGATGGGCGCGGCCGAAACCCGCCGGGCGATTGAAGCCGCCGACAAGGCACTGCCGGCCTGGCGTGCACTGACCGCCAAGGAACGCGCCAACAAGCTGCGCCGCTGGTACGAATTGCTGATCGAAAACCAGGACGACCTCGGTCGCCTGATGACCCTGGAACAAGGCAAGCCACTGGCCGAAGCCAAGGGCGAGATCGTCTACGCTGCCTCGTTCATCGAGTGGTTTGCCGAAGAAGCCAAGCGCATCTACGGTGACGTGATTCCCGGCCATCAGCCCGACAAGCGCCTGATCGTGATCAAGCAGCCGATCGGCGTGACCGCGGCCATTACCCCGTGGAACTTCCCGGCGGCGATGATCACCCGTAAAGCTGGTCCAGCCCTGGCTGCCGGTTGCACCATGGTCATCAAGCCGGCTTCGCAAACCCCGTTCTCGGCCCTGGCCCTGGTGGAGCTGGCGCACCGTGCTGGCATCCCGCAAGGCGTGTTGAGTGTAGTGACCGGCAGCGCCGGCGACATCGGTGGCGAGCTGACCAGCAACCCGATCGTGCGCAAGCTGTCGTTCACCGGCTCGACCGAGATCGGTCGCCAACTGATGGCCGAATGCGCCAAGGACATCAAGAAAGTCTCCCTGGAGCTGGGCGGCAACGCGCCGTTCATCGTGTTCGACGACGCGGACCTGGATAAGGCCGTCGAAGGCGCGATCATTTCCAAATACCGCAACAACGGTCAGACCTGCGTCTGCGCCAACCGCCTGTACATCCAGGATTCGGTGTACGACGCCTTCGCCGAGAAACTGAAAGTGGCGGTGGCCAAGCTCAAGATCGGCAACGGCCTGGACGATGGCACCACCACCGGTCCCTTGATCGACGGCAAAGCGGTCGCCAAGGTGCAGGAACACATTGCCGATGCGGTCAGCAAAGGCGCGACCGTGCTGTCGGGCGGCAAGGCGATGGAAGGCAACTTCTTCGAGCCGACCATCCTGACCAACGTACCGAAGAACGCCGCCGTGGCCAAGGAAGAAACCTTCGGTCCGCTGGCGCCGCTGTTCCGCTTCAAAGACGAAGCCGAAGTGATCGCGATGTCCAACGACACCGAGTTCGGCCTGGCTTCGTACTTCTATGCCCGCGACCTGGGCCGTGTGTTCCGTGTGGCCGAGGCCCTGGAATACGGCATGGTCGGCGTCAACACTGGTTTGATCTCCAACGAAGTCGCGCCGTTCGGCGGCATCAAGGCGTCGGGCCTGGGCCGTGAAGGTTCCAAGTACGGCATCGAGGACTACCTGGAAATCAAATACCTCTGCCTGGGTATCTGATCCGCTTCAAGCGCAAAGGGCACGAGAGCGCTGTCCCTTTGCGTGCTTCACCCGTTCTGTTTCTTGTGGTCGGGAACGCTGTGGCAGTCGATCATCGCATGCTGTCGCAGTTGCCTTTCCGCCATGTATTCCTTGAGCCACGCCGACCGATGAGCGGCGAATGAGGACTGTAATGAGCAAGACTAACGCTGACTTGATGGCCCGCCGTACCGCCGCTGTTCCACGTGGCGTCGGCCAGATTCACCCGATTTTCGCCGAGTCGGCGAAGAACGCCACGGTCACCGACGTTGAAGGTCGTGAATTCATCGACTTCGCCGGTGGTATCGCCGTACTGAACACCGGCCACGTGCACCCGAAAATCATCGCCGCCGTGACCGCGCAGTTGAACAAGCTGACCCACACCTGCTTCCAGGTCCTGGCCTACGAGCCGTACGTGGAAGTGTGCGAAAAAATCAACGCCAAGGTGCCCGGTGATTTCGCCAAGAAAACCCTGCTGGTCACCACCGGTTCCGAAGCGGTGGAAAACGCCGTGAAGATCGCCCGCGCCGCCACTGGCCGTGCCGGTGTGATCGCCTTCACCGGCGCGTACCACGGTCGCACCATGATGACCTTGGGCCTGACCGGTAAAGTCGTGCCGTACTCGGCTGGCATGGGCCTGATGCCCGGCGGTATCTTCCGCGCGCTGTACCCGAACGAACTGCACGGCGTGAGCATCGATGATTCCATCGCCAGCATCGAACGCATCTTCAAGAACGACGCCGAGCCGCGTGACATCGCCGCCATCATCATCGAACCGGTACAGGGCGAGGGTGGTTTCTATGTGGCGCCCAAGGAGTTCATGAAGCGCCTGCGCGCCCTGTGCGACCAGCACGGCATTCTGTTGATCGCTGACGAAGTCCAGACTGGCGCTGGCCGTACCGGCACCTTCTTCGCCATGGAACAGATGGGCGTTGCCGCCGACCTGACCACCTTCGCCAAATCCATCGCTGGCGGCTTCCCGTTGGCCGGTGTGTGCGGCAAGGCCGAGTACATGGATGCCATCGCCCCAGGTGGCCTGGGCGGCACCTATGCCGGTAGCCCGATCGCCTGTGCGGCGGCGTTGGCGGTGATGGAGGTGTTTGAAGAAGAGCACCTGCTGGACCGCTGCAAGGCTGTGGGCGAGCGTCTGGTCACGGGCCTCAAGGCTATCCAGAAAAAGTACCCGGTCATTGGTGAGGTCCGTGCCCTGGGCGCGATGATCGCCGTGGAGCTGTTCGAAAACGGCGACACCCATAAGCCGAACGCCGCGGCAGTGGCCCAAGTGGTGGCCAAGGCACGTGACAAGGGCCTGATCCTGCTGTCCTGCGGCACCTACGGCAACGTTCTGCGGGTGTTGGTGCCGCTGACCTCGCCGGACGAGCAACTGGACAAAGGCCTGGCGATCATCGAAGAGTGTTTCTCCGAGCTCTGATCTGACGAACGCTGACTGTGCACTGATCCACAAAAAAACCCGCTTCGGCGGGTTTTTTCATGTCCGCGGGCTTATCCCGCAGGTTTGAGCTGTCTGGAACGGCCTTCATTGTCTAAGGTGCATGTATGGCAAGGGAGCGATGTTGCAATGACTGCTGTGGTTTTACCCGCTGTACCGCGTGTGTTGATCGCCGAGGCCGACCCGGCGTCCCGGGAGATGCTGGAGCAAGTGCTGTCGGGCGTGCGCTGCGATGCCCGAGTGGACACCTGCGGCGAGGGGCAACAGGCCCTGGATTTGCTGGCGCATAACGTGTACGACCTGGTCATCGCCGATTGGGAACTGCCGGGTGTCGATGGCCTGACGATCCTGCGTGGCCTTCGCCAACAGCATCGAGCTGCGCCGTTGCCGTTCATTCTGATGAGTCGGCGCAACGACAGCGCCAGTGTGCGTGAGGTCGTTCCACTGGCACCGACGGCGTATTTGACCAAGCCGTTGAACCGGGAAGGCCTGACCTTGCGTTTGCAAGGGTTGTTAGTGGGCGGCGGTGAAGAAACCTCCAACGCTGCGCCGGTCCCGGGGCCGGGGCTGACCTTGCCCACCTTCCTGGAACGTCGGCGTGACCTGTCCGAGGGCGCGCCCTTGATGACCGATGTGCAAGTGGCGGTCAAGCGCAGCCTCAACCCCGGCGGGCTGGATCTGAAATTGCTCGAAGAAGAGCTCCGCACCGACCCGCAGATCACCGCGGTGCTGATCGCTGCGGCTAACAGCGCTGCCCAGCATCAGGGCGGTGGCCCGGTGCAGACCGTGGCCCAGGCGCTGCACCAGCTCGGCACCGGGCAAAGCATGAACCTGATACTCGGCCTGACCCTCAAGCGCTGCGCCCGGCTCAGCGTTCCGTGTCTGGCGGATTATGCCGAGCGTTACTGGACACTGTCGCTGCACACCGCCGAATACGCCCGGACGATGGCGCGGTTGTTGGACCTGGAGCAGGAGCGTTGTTATTGCGCCGGGTTGTTGCATCGCCTGGGCGACCTGGCGTTGTTGCGCTGCCTTGAAGAGTGGAAACAGGCCGGTGGCGAGCTGGAAGAACCGGAGGAAGTCGGCGACTCGCTGGACACGTTCGGCGCCAGTTTCGGCTCGGCGTTACGTGCCCGCTGGCGTCTGCCGTTGGAGCTTCGGGAGTTGATCGCGGCGGTCTATAGCCTGGGGGGCGGGGTGTATTCCCGTGAAGCCTTGGTGATGAACATGGCAGCGCAGATGGCGCATCTGCCCGCCCATGAGGGTCTTGAAGAGCTGGCCCGTGGCCGCACGGCACGGTTGCTGAAGATCGGCTTGCCAGAGTTGACACGGTTGCGCCGCAAATAAAGCCAGCGCCCAACCCTGTGGGAGCGAGCTTGCTCGCGATGGCGGCATGACGGTCACCCCATCATTGAATGTCAGGCCCTCATCGCGAGCAAGCTCGCTCCCACAGGATCCGTGGCATGACTGGATTCAATTGCACGGCGATTGGCGTCAGGCCGCGATGATGCGGTTCTTCCCCTTGCGCTTGGCCTCGTACATGGCCGCGTCGGCGCGGGAGAACAGGCTGTCGAGGGACGGGTCTTCGGGGGTAATGGCGGTCAGGCCCTGGCTGACAGTAATGCCGAAGGTCTGTTCGCCCCAGCGGAACATCAGGCGCTGGATTTCCCGTTGCAACCGCTCGGCCACTTGCAATGCCATGTCGGGGGCGCAGCCAGGGAACACCGCAGCGAACTCTTCGCCCCCGATCCGCCCGAACAGGTCGCCGCGTCGCAGCACGGACCGGCCGCTTTCGGCGATCTTCTGCAACACGGTATCGCCTTCCTGATGACCGTAGGTGTCGTTGATCACCTTGAAGTCATCGATGTCCAGCAACAGGAACGCCATGGGCGTCCCTTGTAGCCGCGCCTGCTCGAATTCACGGTGGGCACATTCGAAAAAATGCCGGCGATTGCTGCTCTGGGTCAGCACATCGGTGGTTGCCAATCGCTGCAGCTCACTTTCCAAGAGCTTCTTTTCGGTGATGTCCTCGGCGATGCCGACCACGATCACCGGTTGCCCAGGCTCGGCCTGGCGGTTGATGAAGCATTTGTCGCTCAACCAGCGAACCTGGCCGTCGCCGGCGATGATGCGGTATTCACGGTCTTCGACGGCCCCCTTGACCAGCACTTCGGCCAGGCTGCGTTCGGCGTACTCAAGGTCGTCGGGGTAGATTGCGTCGCGCCATTCGTTGTAGTCAGCCAGGACCAGGCCGGCGGGGCGGCCGAAGATCCGTTCGTAGGCGGGGCTGACATACAGCACTTGTCGGGTTTCCCAGTTGAACGCCCACAGCACGGCATTGACGCTAACCAGCAGCGAGCTGAACAGTTGTTCGCGTTCGCTCAGGCGCGCCACTTCGCCCTGGGCGTGCATCAGCGCCATGAGCGTCTGGGCCGCCTCGGGCCAATGAGGTAGGGAGTAATCCTGTAGGTTCTTGTCGACCATCGGCACAAATCTCAAAGAGCGTGCACTGCTGTTGTTTTGCACGCACTTTTCTCCAAATCCCGCCTGGATGGCGAAGTGCTCTTTGAGATAGGGGATTCGGGGCGAAGTTCCTTTTCAGGCGACGAAGGGCGTGGGGATTTAGCGAGTCAGATGCCAAGTGTTGGACCTGTGGCGAGGGAGCTTGCTCCCGCTTGAGCGCGAAGCGCTCACAAGAAAAGAAGGGCTGCTGCGCAGCCCAGCGGGAGCAAGCTCCCTCGCCACAAAAAGCCCTCATCCACAGTGGTGGCGTTGCCTGGTCAGGCCGTGGCAGGCCGTAGCGAGTAGGTCTTGAGCTGGTCGGCGAAGTCCCGCAGGGACTGGATGCCGCTGGCTTCGGCCTCGTTGACCCATTCCTTGATGGCGGCGAGCATGTCGTGGCCGTTGCTGCTGGTCTTGACCCAGATCTGCTGCAAGGCCAGGCGTTTCTCGTAGATCACCTTCAGTGCCTGGCTGTGTTCGAGCATGTTCTGGATTCGCACGTGGTGACGGTCGTCCAGCAGGCTGGTTTCCCGCGACAGCAGCCGTTTGGCCCGGTGGAACTGGTGACGCACCGAGTGATCGACTTTTTCCAGTTCCTGCTTGACCAGCGGCGCGATGACCAGCCGACGGTACTGCGCCATGATCTGGAAGCGGTTGTTGAGGATCGCCATGGCCGTGTCCATGTCCAGGTGGCCCTTGCCTTCGACCCGGTGGGCGATCGGCGCAACGCGCTGGACCTTGGCCAGGCGCAGGAAACTGAACACCCGGATCCAGGCCCAGCCCAGGTCGAACTCCCATTTACGTACCGACAGCTTGGCCGAGTTGGGGTAGGTGTGGTGGTTGTTGTGCAGTTCTTCGCCGCCGATCAGGATGCCCCAGGGCACCAGGTTGGTCGCCGCGTCGCGGCATTCGAAGTTGCGGTAGCCCACGGCATGGCCCAGGCCGTTGACCACGCCAGCGGCCCAGACGGGAATCCACATCATCTGGATGGCCCAGATGGTGATGCCGATGGTGCCGAACAGCAGCAGGTCGATGACGCCCATGATCGCCACGCCCAGCAGCGGGAAGCGGCTGTAGAGGTTGCGCTCGATCCAGTCGTCGGGGCAGTTCTTGCCGTAGATGCGCAGGGTTTCCGGGTTTTCCGCTTCGGCGCGATACAGCTCGGCGCCTTTGCGCAGCACGGTGGACAAGCCCTTGATGACCGGGCTGTGAGGGTCATCCTCGGTTTCGCATTTGGCGTGGTGCTTGCGGTGGATGGCGGTCCACTCGCGGGTGTTCTGCGCCGTGGTCAGCCACAGCCAGAAACGGAAGAAATGTTTGAGACCGGCGTTGAGCTCCAGGGAGCGATGGGCCGAATAACGGTGCAGATAGACCGTGACGGCAATGATCGTGACGTGGGTCATCAGCAGGGTGACTGCCACCAGTGACCAGGCCGACAAGCCAAGAAAACCTTCGTACCACATAGGCTGTAGGGCCCTCGATAAAGATAGAAACCGCCGTTGCATTATCACCAGCCCCACAGATAAAACCAGTCGGCCTTTCAGATAAGAGTGGCTGAATGTTTCTTCCTCTATAATCCTCCTCTTTGTAAGGACATGGATGGCCGAATGCCTGCCTATCAACGCAGTGCCATGCGCGTAGCGCTGCTTTATCTCGTGCTGTCAGTCGTCTGGCTGCAGCTGGTTGGTTATTTATTGAGCAGTTTCTTCGATCAATTCGTCGACAGGCAGCGCTGGCTCCTGATCAACGGGTATGCCTGGATCCTGTTTAGCGCCGGGCTGATCTTCCTGGCCCGGGCGCGGATCTCGCGGTTTTTCGCCAAGGGCGAGCACGGTGCCGATCGCGAGCGCCTGCGCCAGGCCGCCGCCGTCTTCGATTGCACCCGCGAAGGGGTGTTGGTGACCGATCGCAACGGCTTGATCGTGCATGTGAACCGGGCTTTCATGGCGATCACCGGTTATGCCCGGGACGAAGTGCTGGGCCAGCGCCCCAATCTGTTCAAGTCCGGTCGCCATGGGCCGGATTTCTATCGCGACATATTTGCCGCCCTGGCCAGCCTGGGCGAGTGGAGTGGCGAGATCTGGAATCGGCGTAAAAGTGGTGAGATCTACCCGCAATGGCAGACGATCCGCGTCATTCACGATGACAACGGCCAAGTCAGCCACTATGTCGCGGTGTTTTCGGACATCAGCGCCATCAAGGATTCCGAGCACGAACTGGCCTACCTGGCCCATCACGACCCGCTGACAGGCTTGCCCAACCGCCTGCTGTTTTCCGACCGCACCGAGCAGGCCCTGGCGTCGGCGCAGTTGCACAAGCGTGGCTGTGCCCTGTTGCTGGTGGACCTGGATCACTTCAAGAACATCAATGACAGCCTCGGCCACAGCGTCGGCGATGAGTTGCTCAAAGGCGTGGCCGAGCGATTTCGCGGGCTGTTTGCCCCGGGCGTGACCCTGGCCCGGCTGGGGGGCGACGAATTTGCGGTGCTGGTGGAAAACTGTTCCCAGCCTGGTCAGGCCGCAGCGTTGGCCCGGCGCATCCTCGACGCCTTGAAAGAACCGCTGCAGTTCGATGAGCACGCGTTGTTCATCAACGCCAGCATCGGCATCAGCCTGTTTCCCGGTGATGCCCTGAACGCCGGGCAACTGTTGCGCAATGCCGATTCGGCGTTGTTCAAGGCCAAGAGCGCCGGACGCGACGGCTACGCCCTGTATACCGAAGAACTTACCGCCCATGCGCAGCAACGGGTCGAAATTGCCTTCGAACTGCGTCGTGCGCTGCAGCAGCAGGAGTTGCGTGTTCATTACCAGCCAGTACACGACTTGGCGAGCAGCCGTCTGATCGGTGTCGAGGCGCTGGTGCGCTGGGAGCATCCCACACGGGGGCTGGTGTCGCCGGCCGAGTTCATTCCCATCGCCGAGCGTACCGGCCTGATTGCCCAGGTCGATGCCTGGGTCATGGACCAGGCTTGTCGGCAGATGTGCCGGTGGCAGCAGGCGGGCGTGGCGTTGTCGTTCGTCGCCGTCAATGTCTCGAGTCGGTTGTTTGCCCATCGCGAATTGTACGAGCAGGTTGCCCAGGTGCTGCACGACACGGGCCTGGATCCGGCCTGCCTGGAACTGGAAGTGACGGAAAGCGCGGTGATGGAAGACCCGGAGGTGGCGCTGGAGCAGATGCACCGCCTGCGGGAATTGGGCGTGCGCTTGGCCATCGACGATTTCGGCACGGGCTATTCGTCGCTGCTGCGGCTCAAACGCTTGCCGGTGCAGAAGCTCAAGATTGATCAGGGCTTTGTCGCGGGGTTGCCGTGGGATGAGGATGACGCGGCGATCGTCCGGGTGATCATCGCCCTGGCCCACAGCATGGGCATGCAGGTGCATGCCGAGGGCATTGAACAGCGCGAACAAGCGGCCTTTTTGCTGGGGCAGGCGTGTGAGCTGGGGCAGGGCTATTGGTTTGGTCGGCCGGTGGCGGCGGCGCAGTTGGATTGGGACTGCGCGCCGGTCATTGCTTGATCGTCCGTGGCATTGATGTTGACTGACCCTCCGCCATCGCGAGCAAGCTCGCTCCCACCGTTGTTTTGTGTTGCCTGTGATAGGCGCGCTAACCCGCTTCCCCTGTGGGAGCGAGCTTGCTTGCGATGGCGCAATCACACCCGCCGCAGGGGGGGCGGAAAGCTCAGCGTCATTTTGGTTATATAAAAATTCTTAAATAGTCTTTTTAAGAATATCCGCACTTATCTAGTATTGCTCCCACGCCGCAAGCAGTGCCGCCCACTGCCAGGCATTCATTTAAAGGAGCAGCAGCATGAGCGCATCTCTACGTAGTGTTGACGGCCAGGACGAAGCAACCATCTTGCGCGAGATCCAGAGCGCGTTGCGCGATCTTCGCTTCGGGGCAGTGGAAATCACCGTGCACAACGCCCAGGTGGTCCAGATCGAACGCAAGGAAAAATTCCGGCTGCAGCAGCCGAGCCATAAACCGGGCTGAAACAGTCTGGTTGTGGGAGCAAAGCTTGCTCGCGAAACAGGCGCCTCGATTTCTGGGGAACTGTGGTGCCTTCATCGCGAGCAAGCTTTGCTCCCACAGCGGTTCGATTTGTTCAGGTCTCACGATTTAATAAGCCATAAGAAAACCAGAATTCCAGGAGCTTTCACCATGTCGTCCATTCGTCGTTATGCCCTGGCCGCCCTGGCCAGTGCTGTTTTTGCAGGTTCCGCCGTCGCCAAGGATTACGAGCTGCTCAACGTGTCCTACGACCCGACGCGCGAGCTTTACCAGGATTACAACGCCGAATTCGTCAATTTCTGGAAGAAAGCGCACCCGGACGACAGCGTGAAGATCCAGCAGTCCCACGGTGGTTCGGGCAAGCAAGGTCGGGCGGTGATCGACGGTCTGCGGGCCGACGTGGTGACCCTGGCCCTGGCCGGCGACATCGATGAAATCGCCAAGCTGGGCAAGTCCCTGCCAGCGGACTGGCAAACACGCCTGCCGGATGCCAGCACGCCTTACACGTCCACCATCGTGTTCCTGGTGCGCAAGGGCAACCCCAAGGGCATCAAGGATTGGGGCGACCTGATCAAGAACGACGTGTCGGTCATCACCCCGAACCCGAAGACCTCCGGCGGTGCGCGCTGGAACTTCCTCGCTGCCTGGGCCTACGGCCTGAAGGCCAACGGCGGTGACGAAGCCAAGGCCAAGGAATACGTGCAGGCGCTGTTCAAGCACGTGCCGATCCTCGACACCGGCGCCCGTGGCTCGACCATTACCTTCGTCAACAACGGTCAGGGCGACGTGTTGCTGGCCTGGGAAAACGAAGCCTTCCTGGCGCTGAAGGAAGACGGTGGCGCCGACAAGTTCGACATCGTCGTGCCGTCGCTGTCGATCCTCGCCGAGCCGCCTGTGGCGGTGGTGGACAAGAACGCCGAGAAAAAGGGCAATGCCGAGATCGCCGAGGCGTACCTCAAGCACCTGTACAGCCCGGCCGGCCAGGAAATCGCCGCGAAAAACTACTATCGCCCGCGTGACAAGGACGTGGCCGCCAAGTACGCCCGGCAATTTCCAAAGGTGGAGCTGGTGACCATCGACAAGGACTTCGGCGGCTGGAAAACTGCCCAACCGAAATTCTTCAACGATGGCGGCGTGTTCGACCAGATCTATCAGGCGCAGTAAGCTGGCTGATCTAAAAAGCCGGACACTGAATCTGTGGCAAGGGGATGTTGTGGGAGCAAGGCTTGCCCGCGATGAAGGCGATGCGGTCCTTTAGAAACCGAGTCGCCTTCATCGCGGGCAAGCCTTGCTCCCACCCAGTTTTGCTCCCACAGTGTGTTTTCAACCAAGGACTTCTATGTCGCGTCGCATATCCCCCGTCATACCCGGCTTCGGGCTGACGCTGGGCTACACCCTGGTGTACCTCAGTCTGATTGTGCTCATACCCCTGGCGGCGATGTTCGTGCATGCCGCCCAACTCACCTGGGAACAGTTCTGGGCGATCATCTCGGCGCCGCGGGTGCTGGCGGCCTTGAAACTCAGTTTCGGTACCGCGTTGTACGCCGCGATCATCAACGGCGTGATCGGTACGCTGCTGGCCTGGGTGCTGGTGCGCTACACCTTCCCCGGCCGCAAGATCATCGACGCGATGATCGACCTGCCGTTCGCCTTGCCCACTGCCGTGGCCGGTATTGCCCTGACAGCGTTGTATGCGCCGACCGGCCTGGTCGGCCAGTTCGCCACCGACCTGGGCTTCAAGATCGCCTACACCCCGTTGGGCATTACCCTGGCGCTGACCTTCGTGACGTTGCCGTTCGTGGTGCGCACGGTGCAGCCGGTGCTGGCCGATATTCCCCGTGAAGTCGAAGAAGCCGCCGCCTGCCTGGGTGCCAAGCCGTGGCAGGTGTTCCGCCACATCCTGGTGCCGGCGTTGTTGCCGGCCTGGTTGACCGGCTTCGCCCTGGCCTTTGCCCGTGGCGTGGGCGAGTACGGTTCGGTGATTTTCATCGCCGGCAACATGCCGATGAAAACCGAGATCCTGCCGCTGTTGATCATGGTCAAGCTCGACCAATACGACTACACCGGCGCCACCTCCATCGGCGTGCTGATGCTGGTGGTTTCCTTCGTCCTGTTGCTGCTGATCAACCTGCTGCAGCGGCGCATCGAAACCCCATAAGGAGGCGCGAACATGTCCCAATCGTCTATTTCCGCAGCCTCCACCAACGCCGCCCGTCGCGGCAGTGCGACGTCGCGGCGCGTGCTGATCGGCCTTGGCTGGCTGATTTTCGCGCTGTTTTTGCTGTTGCCGCTGTTCATCGTGGTGTCCCAGGGCCTGAAGCTCGGGTTGGGGGCGTTCTTCACCGCGATCTTCGAACCCGACGCGTTGTCGGCGCTGAAGCTCACGGTGATCGCCGTGCTGATCTCGGTGCCGCTGAACCTGGTGTTCGGCGTCAGTGCCGCGTGGTGCGTGAGCAAATATTCATTCCGTGGCAAGAGCATGCTGGTGACGCTGATCGACCTGCCGTTCTCGGTGTCGCCGGTGATCGCGGGCCTGGTGTATGTGCTGATGTTCGGCGCCCAGGGCCTGTTCGGCCCGTGGCTGTCGGATCACGACATCCAGATCGTGTTCGCGCTGCCGGGCATCGTCCTGGCGACCATCTTCGTCACGGTGCCGTTCGTGGCCCGTGAGCTGATCCCACTGATGCAGGAACAAGGCACCCAGGAAGAAGAGGCCGCGCGCCTGCTGGGCGCCAATGGCTGGCAGATGTTCTGGCATGTCACCGTGCCGAACATCAAGTGGGGGCTGATCTATGGCGTGGTGCTGTGTACCGCCCGGGCCATGGGCGAGTTCGGCGCGGTGTCGGTGGTGTCCGGGCACATTCGCGGGGTGACCAACACCCTGCCGCTGCACGTCGAGATCCTCTACAACGAATACAACCACGTGGCCGCGTTCGCTGTGGCGAGCCTGTTGCTGATCCTGGCGCTCTTCATCCTGCTGCTCAAGCAGTGGAGCGAAAACCGAATCAACCGCCTGCGCGCCAGCGCCGCGGAGGAATAAGTCATGTCGATCGAAGTCCGTAACGTCAGCAAGAACTTCAACGCCTTCAGGGCCCTGGACGACATCAGCCTGGACATCCAGAGCGGTGAATTGGTCGCGCTGCTGGGGCCGTCGGGTTGCGGCAAGACCACGTTGCTGCGGATCATCGCCGGCCTCGAAACCCCGGACCATGGCAACATCGTGTTCCACGGCGAGGACGTGTCCGGTCACGACGTGCGTGATCGCAACGTCGGTTTCGTGTTCCAGCACTACGCCTTGTTCCGCCACATGACGGTGTTCGACAACGTCGCCTTCGGCCTGCGCATGAAGCCCAAGAATCAGCGGCCGAACGAAAGCCAGATCGCGACCAAGGTCCACGAACTGCTGAACATGGTGCAACTGGACTGGCTCGCCGACCGCTACCCGGAGCAGCTGTCCGGCGGCCAGCGTCAGCGGATCGCCCTGGCCCGCGCCCTGGCTGTGGAACCCAAGGTACTGTTGCTGGACGAACCGTTCGGCGCCCTCGACGCCAAGGTCCGCAAGGAACTGCGCCGCTGGCTGGCGCGCCTGCACGAGGACATCAACCTGACCTCGGTGTTCGTGACCCACGACCAGGAAGAAGCCATGGAAGTCGCCGACCGGATCGTGGTGATGAACAAGGGCGTGATCGAGCAGATCGGCTCGCCGGGCGATGTCTACGAAAACCCGGCCAGCGACTTTGTGTACCACTTCCTCGGCGACTCGAACCGCCTGCACTTGGGGGAGGACCAGCATGTGCTGTTCCGTCCTCACGAAGTCTCGCTGTCGCGCTCGGAGCTGGAAGACCACCACGCCGCCGAAGTGCGCGACATTCGCCCGCTGGGCGCGACCACTCGGGTGACGTTGAAGGTGGAAGGCCAGAGCGAACTGATCGAGGCGGAAGTGGTGAAGGACCATGACAGCCTGGTGGGCCTGGCCAAGGGTGAGACGCTGTTCTTCAAGCCGAAGGTCTGGCAGAAGGTTTCCAACCTCTAAAAGCATCGCGAGCAAGCTCGCTCCCACAGTAGAACTTCAGTGAACACACTATTTGTGTACCTATGGAGATCCATTGTGGGAGCGAGCTTGCTCGCGATGGCGTCCTCGCTGTCCCCGATCAGAATCTGAATAACTCTACCCAGCCTTGCTTCGATTGGTTCTACGCTAACGCCTTTTCCCATCTCAAACCCTACCTAGACTCTGACTTGCCAGGAGGCGAGAGAGAGTCCAACGACGGACCGGTGTTATCTCCTGGCACCCTGATGCCAAGGAGATGAGTATGAGAATGGAAGTCAGTCGGCATGGCCCGTTTGGCTGTGCATTACTAAGCGTCTTGCTGGTCCCGGCCGCCAGCGCCGCCCCTGCGTTGTCCCCCCAGATACCCTTCGATGTCACGGTGACCCACCCCGTTTCACTGGTCAGCCTGCAAGCCGATTTCGATGAGCTGTCGTGGCAGACCTTCATCGCCCTGAACTGGCCGGCGCTGGATAACGGTGATCCGAATACCGGCACGCCCATCGGCAAGCAGGATGGCGCCACCGTGTGGGAGAGCTGGAAAGAGAGCTACCAGATTTTCCGCGCCAAGGGCCAGACGCCGCTGCCCTGGAACGCATCGGCGACCCTCCCTGAAGCGTGCAAGTCGCTCAAGCCCGGTCGCCTGTTGCAGCAGATGGGCAAGGTGCCCGATGTGCTGGATGAGTTTATCCAGCCCTTCGAGAGCGGCCCGCTGGTGGACCAGAACGGTACCTACACGCGCAACGAAATCGTGGTCAACCAATCGATGTTCGACGGCATCGTCGACAACGGCCTGTACAGCATCGAAGGCCAGCAGAAATTCTTCGCCGCCAATCCGAACAACACCGTGGCGTTCAGCTGTGGTTCCACCCAGACCAAACAGGTCGGCGCGGTGATGGTGAAGGCATCGTGGAAAGTGCTGGGCCCCAACGACAACCGCCAGGATTTCCATACCGTCGATGCACTGGTCTACACCCCGGGCAACAACGACCCGAGCCATGGGCCGATCGTCGCGGAGTCATGCGTGTCCGAGCCGGTCGGGTTGGTGGGATTGCATATGGTTCATAAGACTACCAGCGCGGCGCAATGGGTCTGGTCAACCTTCGAGCATGTGAAAAACGTGCCGGAAAAAACCACGCCTGTGGCCCAGCGCACGGGGCCTTATCTGTTCTACAACGCGGCCAGCAAAAGCGACATCAACCAGCCGCCGCCACGGCCATGGAACCCGGCAGTCAAGGCGACACCCTCGCAGATCGTGCGGGAAGTGCCGCTGACCGAAGCCACCAAAACCCTCAATACCACCTATCAAACGCTGTTGCGTACGGTGAACAAGCAGAGTGTCTGGGCGAACTATCAACTGATCAGTACCCAGTGGCCGTCAGACCCACCCAAGAACTGCCAGGTATCGGCCGCCAACCCGCTGGGCAGCCCCGCGCCGTTGTTCCTGGCCAACGCCACGTTGGAAACCTATATCCAGGGCACCGTGCCCCAGGCGTCCTCCAGTTGCATGGCCTGTCACGGCAACGCGGCCACCCATGTCACCGAGTCTGCGCGCACCAGCTTCGCGGATTTCACCTATTTGCTTGAACGTGCACAGTCCACTGGCGGACAAGGAGTCAACCATGAGCAGTGATCTGGACAATTTCGTAGGCCTGTCTTCGGCCCTGACTGGCATTCCCGTAAATCGGCTGGCACCGGCGATCGACCAGGTGGGTCTGCCGCCAATTTTTCTCGCGTTCATCACCCCGCGTATCACCCCTGCTGTACTCAACACCTTGCTGACTCAGTACGCCACGCTGGCGGCGGACAATGTGCCCCCTGACCAGATCGCCCAAGCGGTGCTGATGAACGGATCGAACCCGGCTGTCACGCAAGCGGCCCACGCCGCGCGTTCGATCATGAAGTTGTGGTTGTTGGGCGTCTGGTATCAGCCCTATGCCACCGGTAACTACGCATCGACCGATTCGACGGTGGTGTCCGACCAGGCCTACATCCAGAGCTGGGCCTGGAAAATTGCCCAGGCCCATCCCATGGGCTACAGCGAGATGTTTTTCGGTTATTGGAACACCACGCCACCGAGCCTTGAGGACTACACCGGCGTGCCTGCCAACACGCAAGGAGCCTCGTCATGAGTACCGAACAAGCCGAGGTGATCATCGTTGGCGCGGGGCTGGCCGGCAGCATCATCGCTTATCAGTTGGGCATGGCTGGCGTGGATGTGCTGGTGCTCGAATCGGGTCCGGAGGTCCCGGCCAACCGTGCGCAATACCTGGAGCGTTTCTACACCGCCACCCTGAAGACCCCGGAGTCGCCCTATCCGCCAGTGTCGACCCTGAACTCGCCGCGTGACCCGAGCAAGGAAAATGCGCCTCGGGCAACCATCGCCGACCTGCTCGGTGGCTGGAACAAGCCGAAAACCAGCTACCTGGTGCAGAAGGGCCCGTTGCCCTTCAACAGCACCTATGAACGGGTGGGCGGCGGTACGACCTGGCACTGGGTCGGAACCTGCCTGCGCATGCTGCCGAACGATTTCCGCCTGAAGAGCAAGTACGGCGTCGGGGTGGATTGGCCGATCAGCTACGACGACCTGCAAAGCGCCTATTGCCGGGCGGAGGCGGAAATCGGCGTGTCGGCCAATGTCGCCGACCAGGCCTACCTGGGCATGACATTCCCCGAGGGCTATTCATTCCCGATGCACAGCATTCCGTTGTCGCTGGTCGATGGCAGTTTTGTCGCTGCCGTGACCGGCAAGAGCTTCGACGGCTTGCCGCTGGTGGTCAGTCCGACCCCGGCCGGGCGCAACTCCCAGCCCTATGCCGGGCGCCGGGTGTGCGCCGGCAATACCAACTGCACGCCGATCTGCCCGATCCAGGCCAAGTACGACGCCACCGTGACCCTGAACAAGGCCCTGGCCACCGGCAAGGTCCGGGTCATGTACCGGACCGTGGCCAGCAAAGTGACCGTGGGCCCGGACAAGAACATCAATGGCGTCGAATTCATTCAATACCAGCTTGGCGAGGGCCCGAAGACGGGCTCCGGCGTGGCCATCGGGCAGCGTTACGTGATCGCGGCCCATGCCATCGAGACCCCTAAATTGCTGCTCAACTCCAAGACCCCGGCCTGGCCCGATGGCGTGGCCAATAGCAGCCACCAGGTCGGATGCAGCCTGTCCGACCACCCGATTTACCTGGCGTGGGGGCTGATGCCGGAAGGCAAGACGGTGTTTCCATATCGGGGCCCGGTGTCCACGGCGGGCATCGAGAGCCTGCGGGACGGCGACTTTCGCAGCCAGCGAGCGGCGTGGCGCATCGAAATCGGCAACGAGGGCTGGAATTGGCCGGTGGGCGACCCTTACGTCACCGTGGTCGATTTCATCGACGGCAAGAACATAAGTCGCACCAACCCGTTGCCATCGAAAAAGGACACGCAGCCCACTGAAGTGCTTTACGGCACGGCCCTGATTCAACGGCTCAACGACCTGTTCATCCGCCAGTTTCGGATCGCCTTTTTGGTGGAGCAGGTGGAGAAGGATCCCGACAAGGCCAAGAGCTACATCGTGCCCTCGACGGACAAGCTCACGGACGGGCTCGGCATTCTTCGGCCGGAAATCCACTACGAGCTGTCCGATTACACCAGGGAAGGTTTCAGGCGGGCGAAGATATTGGCGAGCCACATCATCAAGGACCTGCTCGGCGCGGAGGAACTGACGGCACCCATTGGCGAAGGGAAATTCACGCACCTAAAAGAGGATTACACCTTCCAGGGCGCCGGGCACCTGATGGGCACTTACCGTATGGGGGATGATCCGACCAAGTCGGTGGTGGACAAGTACCAGCGCAGTTGGGACCACAAGAACCTGTTCCTGGTGGGCGATGGCGTCTTCCCCAGCACCGGCACCTCGAACCCGAGCCTGACGATCGCGGCGTTGTCGTTCCAGGCCGGGGACACCATAGCCAACGACCTGAAGGCGGTGACGATGCAGGTCCAATCCAACATCGCCTGGCAGGGCACTGGCGTGCAGGTCAACGGGTTGGTTCCGCGGCTGGTTCGCTACGTCAGTGGGCTATGGTGTGCCAGTCCGCAGGGTGGCAATGTCGATGGAAATGGCGGTTCGCGGCACATCGACTACAGCAGCTATGCCTTGCCCGGTGCCGCCGAAGGCGCCTTGATCGGTCGTGTGGGCGCTGGTGGCACGCCGTTCCTGGTGGGGGACCTGGCGCAGGTTCCGGGCAATCAGCAAGGGGAGCTGCAACTGTGCATCAACGATGACCTGACCGGGCAGTACGGATCTGGCTTGAAAGATAACACCGGTGCACTGACGATTCGGGTCGAATTCGGAGCCCTGTAACGCATGAGCGATAAAGCCTGACTCCTGTGGGAGCGAGCTTGTGGGAGCAAGGCTTGCCCGCGATGCAAACACCTCGGTGTAGCTGATAGACCGAGGCGATGCCTTCGCGGGCAAGCCTTGCTCCCACAGACTCGCTCCCACAGAGGGGCATGGTTTTTTCACGCCGCCGAACGCTGGTTGCGCACGGCAACCGGCCCGGCGCGCTCTTCGATGGCCCGCTTCAGTTCGCTCCTGAGTCCCAGCAGGAAACCCGCTTCCACCACCACGAACAACGGCCCGACAATCAGCCCGGTGAGGTCGTCGACGAACGCCGGTTTGCGGCCTTCGTAATAGTGGCCGACGAACTGGATCACCCAGCCCACCACGAACATCCCCAGGCCACTGCTCAACCACACCGCCGTGCTTTGTGCGGCCAGTGTCTGACCCAGCCATACCGCCAGGCCCAGCAGCACCGTCATCAGCACACCCAGGCGCACTTCCAGGCGCAGGTAGAACCAGGCACTGGCCACGGCCACCAGCAATGCCGGAGACATCAGGATCGCGCCCAGCGGCCAACCAGGTCGTGACAGCAGCACGGCGACGGCGACGAAAATCAGCGGAATACCGATGAAATGGCTGGCGATATTGCGCGGATCACGGTGGTACGCCGCATATTGACTGAGATGATCGACGAGGCTTTTCATTGTTGTTCCTCCTGAGGTGATGCCTGCATGATGCCCGGGTTCCACATGATGTTCTGTCAGCTAGCCGACACTTGTCCTGGAGTCTCCATGAACGCGCATCCCTGGCACTCGCACCTGATGGCCGGTCACTGGTACAGCCATTTGCCTGTTGAGTTACAGAATAGTCTGCTGGGCATGGCGCGGGTGCGCTGCCTGCCAGCGGGGCACCGGTTGTTCCAGCGCGGCGATCCACCCTGTGGGCTGTATGCCGTACTGGAAGGGGCGGTGCGCGTCGGTGCGGTGAACGAACAGGGTAAGGAGGCGTTGCTGAGCGTGGTGGAGGCACCTCACTGGTTCGGTGAAATCTGCCTGTTCGATGGCCAGCCACGAACCCATGATGCGGTTGTGGTGGGTCAATGTACGCTGCTGCACGTGCCCCAGGCGCCGTTGCTGGCCTTCCTGCAAGCGCAACCGGTCTACTGGCGGCATCTGGCATTGTTGATGAGTCACAAACTGCGCCTGACCTTCATCAACCTCGAACACCTGAGCCTGATGCCCGCCCCGGCCCGCGTGGCCCACCGCCTGCTGATGATCGCCGAAGGCTACGGCGAAATCGAACCGGCGCGCCGAGTTCTGCAACTGCCCCAGGAGCAGTTGGCATTGATGCTCTCGCTGTCCCGCCAGACCACCAACCAGATCCTCAAGGACCTGCAAGCCCAGGGCATTCTCCACTTGGGCTATGGCGAGATCGAAATCCTCGACATCGAGCGATTGCGGGCGTTGACCACAATCTGAACCTGCCCTGGACCCTGTGGGAGCGAGCTTGCTCGCGAAGGCGACAGGTCAGTCGACATCAATATGGACTGATATACCGCCATCGCGAGCAAGCTCGCTCCCACAGGGGGTTTGTGTTGTCGCAGATATTGCGGTCACACCGTTCCCAATGTGGGAGCTTGCTCGCGATAGGGCCAGCCCAGCCAACGCAAATCCCTAGCGCAACCCATCCCGAAACTGCCCCGGCGTCATCCCGGTCCAGCGCTTGAAGGCGCGGCTGAAGCTGCTGGTATCGGCGAAGCCCAGCAGGTAGCTGACTTCGCTCAGCGAGCATTGGGGATCGCGCAGGTGCAGCAGCGCCAGGTTTTCCCGGCATTCGTTGAGCAGTGCGTCGAAGCGGCAGCCTTCGTCGGCCAGATGCCGTTGCAGGCTGCGCAGGCTCAGGTGCATGGCCTGGGCGATGCGTTCGGCGCTGGGCTCGCCTTCGGGCAGTTGGGCCTCGATGGCCGCACGCACCTTGCGCTCCCAGGTCATAGGCTTGAGCTGTGCGAGGGTGCGTTCGAGCACCGTTTCATTGTGCTCGGCCAGTTCGGGGTTGGCGTCGTCCAGGTGGCTGTCGAAGTCGCTGAGGTTGAACTCCAGGCAATCCTGGGCGGCGCCGAAATGCACCGGCGAGCGAAACACTTTGTGCCATGGGCTGGGGTCCGCCGGTTCCGGGCGGCGCAGGTACACCGCCAGTGGTGCGTAATCACGGCCGAGGCGGTTGCGACAGGTGCGCACGTAAATCGCCGCGAACGCATCGATGGCTTCAAAGGCCGGTGCCGGACTGCCCTGGGGCACATCGAGATTGAAGCGGTAGCGGTCTTCGCCGCGGCTCAGTTGCAGGGTCAGTGCATCGCTGACCACCGGGTGATAGCGCACGATCCGCTCGAACACTTCCCGCAGGCTGCCGCTGGCCACCAGGGCATAACCCAGTGCGTGAAACGTGGTGGGGCTGACGAAGCGCGACACCCGCAGGCCGATGGCCGGGTCGCCGCTGGCCTGCACGGCCAATGTCCACAGGCGCGTGGTGGCCGAGAGCGGGTAACGGGCGTTCGGGTCGTCCATCCATTGCGGGTCGAGACCCGCCTCGACGCACAGGGCATGGCTGTCCAGGCCCAATGCATCGAGCTGCTTGCGCAGGGCGCGGGTCCAACTGGCGAGGGAGGTCGGTTCCGTCATGACGATTGGCGCTTGCAGTCAACAGGTTGGCGTTTACGGCTACCACCCCATGGGACAACGCCCGGCAGGATGAGCACATCTCTAATAGAGGATGTAAGCCATGCACGGCACTTGCGCAAGCCCCGAGCGATTGAATGCACAACAACGAGCGGCCCATATTCGCCAGGTGGTCCTGGCCCGGGGCGAGGAGTTGCGCCAGTGTTATCCGATCCTGCGCCACCAGGATGCGTTGGGCGCGGGCATCCTGGCACTGGCCCTGGCTGGGATGATCGGTTCGGCGCTGCTCTACATCAACGGTTACCTGGCCGGGTGGGCGTGCCTGTTGCTCAACGGGTTTTTCGCGTCCCTGACCCACGAGCTGGAACACGACCTGATCCACAGCATGTATTTCCGCAAGCAGCGCCTGCCCCACAACCTGATGATGGGGCTGGTGTGGCTGGCGCGGCCGAGCACGATCAACCCGTGGATCCGTCGCCACCTGCACCTCAACCATCACAAGGTGTCCGGCAGCGAGGCCGACATGGAGGAGCGGGCGATCACCAACGGTGAACCCTGGGGGCTGGCGCGGTTGCTGATGGTGGGCGACAACGTGATGTCGGCCTTCATCCGCCTGCTGCGGGCCAAGACCTGGGTGCACAAGCGCAGCATCCTCAAGCGCACGCTGAAGGTTTATTTCCCGCTGGCGTTGCTGCACTGGGGCGCCTGGTATGTGTTCCTCGGTTTCCACGGGGCCAACGGTGTCGCCAGTCTGCTGGGGACGTCAATTGACTGGTCGGCCACCACGCTGGCGACGATGCAGGTGATCGACATCGCGGCGGTGGTGATCATCGGGCCGAACGTGTTGCGCACCTTCTGCCTGCATTTCGTCAGTTCGAACATGCACTATTACGGCGACATCGAGCCGGGCAACGTCATCCAGCAAACCCAGGTGCTCAATCCCTGGTGGTTGTGGCCGTTGCAGGCGTTCTGCTTCAACTTCGGCAGCAGCCATGGGATTCATCATTTCGTGGTGAAGGAACCGTTCTACATTCGCCAACTGACGGTGCCGGTGGCTCACAAGGTGATGCGGGAGATGGGCGTGCGGTTCAATGACTTCGGCACGTTCGGGCGGGCGAATCGGTTTGTGCGCCAGGAAGGTGTGGTGCGGGAGGCAGGGGATACGGTTCGGGTTTGAAGTTAACCCATCCGAAGGGCCAGAACAGAACCTGTGGCGAGGGAGCTTGCTCCCGCTGGGCTGCGCAGCAGCCCCAAAAAACGGGCCGCTTCGCGTCCAGCGGGAGCAAGCGCCCTCGCCACGGGGAACGGGTGACGCTTAGAACTGGTAACTCACCGTCGCCGCCACATTGCGCTCTTCGCCCATGTAGCAATAGCTCAGGCTCGCGCACGAGGCGACGTAGCGTTCGTTCGTCAGGTTGTTCGCGTTCAGGCGCACGTCCACGCCCTTCAAGCCGACCTTGCCCAGGTCATACCCTACCGAGGCATCGAACAACGTGTAGGACGGCACCTTCATGGTGTTCTCCGCATCGGCCCAGCTATAGCCGACATAGCGCACGCCGCCACCCAGGCGCAGGCCATCGAGGGCACCGCTGTCGAACTTGTAGTCCGCCCAGACCGAGGCCATGTGGCGAGGGGCCTGGGTCGGTGAGTTGCCCTTGTTTTCGATGATGTCGGTGGGGGTGCTGAGGGTGCTGACCATCGATTTCGAATATTCGATGTCGGTGAAGGTGTAGCTGCCCAGCACTTTGAATTGTTCGGTCAACTGCAGGTGCGCTTCCAGCTCCAGGCCCTGGGAGCGCACGGCACCGATGGCGCGGTAGAAGTTGTCCTGGGGCAGTTTGGTCGCCAGGTTTTCCTGGTCGATACGGAACAGCGAGGCGGTGTACAAATCATCCGTGCCCGGCGGCTGATACTTCAACCCCAGTTCCCATTGTTTGCCATCGGTCGGCGGCAGCGGGTTGCCGGCGCTGTCGGCATAGGAGTTCGGGTTGAACGACTCGGAGTAGCTGATGTACGGCGCCAGGCCATTGTCGAACAGGTACAGCGCCCCGGCACGGCCAGTGAGCTTGGTGCGTTTGTCGTTGATCTCGGTGCCTTCCGGACGACCGAACTCAGCGATGCGGTTCTCATCCGAGGTTTGCACCCAGTCTTGGCGCAGGCCGAGGGAGAAGCGCCACTTGTCCATTTCGATCAGGTCTTGCAGGTAGACGCCGGTCTGCTCCAGGCGCCGCAGGTAGCTGGTGGGGCTGAAGTAGGTGATGGCCGAGTTGCCGTAGACCGGGTCGAAGGCGTTGATCGGCGCCAGGCTGCCGCTGGTCCAGTCGACCACGGTTTTGCGTCGCTGGTAGTCGGCGCCCATCAGTACGGTGTGCTTGGTCGCGCCAGTGAAGAATTCGGCTTGCAGCATGTTGTCGACAATGAAGGAATGGAGCTTTTCTTCGGCGCCGGTGTAGTAGCGGTTCAGCTCGTTGCTGGTGGGTGTGGTCCAGTCGTAGGCATAGACCTGATCGTTCTTGACCTCGGAATCCAGGTAACGGAAGTTCTGCCGGGCGGTGAAGACATCGTTGAAGCGGTGTTCGAATTGGTAGCCGAACGACTGCTGGTCACGCTCATAGCGGTCGATGCCGGGTTCGCCTTCGAAGAAGTGCTCGGAAATCCGTCGACCGTTGCGCTGATGCAAGGTGCCGTCGGCCGGCATGCCACCGTGGTAGCCGCCGTCGGGGTCATGCTGCAGGTAGGCTTGCAGGGTCAGCGAGGTGTCCTCGCTGAAGTCGATGTTCACCGTGGGTGCGAGGGCGAAGCGTTTTTCCTTGTTGTGGTCGAACTGGGTGTCGGAGCTGTCCGCCAGGCCGATCAGGCGATAGGTGATGCGCTTTTCATCATCCACCGGGCCGCTGAAGTCGAAGCCCATGCCGCGCTGGCCCTGGGTGCCGACCGTGGCCTGGATCTGGTGATAGGCCTCGTACAGCGGCTTCTTGCTGGTCAGCGCCACCAGGCCGCCCGGTGAACTGCGGCCGTAGAGCACCGAGGACGGGCCCTTGAGAATGTCGACCCGCTCGAGGAAGTACGGATCGACCTGCATGGAGCTGTAGGTGCCGCTGTCGCCCATGGACTTGAGGCCGTCGAGGTAGATGTTATCCACCGAGCCGTCGTTGAAGCCGCGCATCGCCACATAGTCGTAGCGGTGGGTGGCGCCGTAGGGGTTGGTCAGCACGCCGGGGGTGTAGCGCATGGCCTGGGATACGGTTTGCGCGCCCTGGTCATCCATTTGTTCGCGGGTGACCACCGACACGCTCTGGGAGGTTTCCCGCAGGGCGGTACTGGTCTTGGTGGCGACCTGGCTATGGGTGGCGTTGTAGCCTTCCATGCTGCCCAAGGCGTTACCCAGGGCGAAGCCCTTGATGTCGGTGGTCGGCAATTCCAGTGTGCTGCCAGCGGTCTCGGTTTGCAGCACGTAGCTGCTGCCATCCTGGCTGACGGCAACCAGTCCTGAGCCGCTGAGCAACTGGCTCAGGGCCTGGTCGGGCGAATACTCGCCCTTGAGCCCCGGGGACTGGACGCCGCCGGTTTGCGCCGGGGTGCTTGCCAGGGTGATCCCGGCCTGGCGGGCGAACTGGTTCAACACATCGCTCAATGGGCCGGGGGCAATGTTGTAGCTCTGACGGCTGGCGGTGACGCCGTTTGGTGCGGCCACCGCGAGCATCGGCACGACGCTGACCCCCAGCGCCGTGGAGAACAGCGCGGCGTGAATCGCCTGGCGCAACAGGCCCGGTTGCGAAGAGAAGCCGAAGGGGTTCTTGAGAGGTACGCGCTCAGTCATTGTAGGTTCCGTAGGAGTCGCTGAAGGCAGATAAGGGGTGCTTACTGTCCTAGCCGGACGCCGGCCTGAAACCCGCCAAAAAAAATCAAGCCAGGCGTTCCACCGTGATCCACCAACGGGTTCGATAGCGCAGTTGTACCGGGAGCGTGCGGGGCAGGACGGCCAGCAATTTGTCGGTGTCCTCCAAGCGGAACACCCCCGACAGGCGCAGGTCGGCGATCGACGCCGCGCAGCGCAGATAGCCCGGGCGGTAGCGTCCTACTTCATTGAGGAAGTCTTCCAGGCGCATGTTGCGTGTGACGATCAAACCGTCGGCCCAGGCGCCTGCATCCATGTCCAGCGGCGGTGCCAGGGCCGCTGTCGATGCAGTGATCAGATAGCTTTGCCCGGCCTCGACCTGGATGGGCGTGCCATCGCTGTTGGGGTGCGAACGGATGACGACTTGTCCGCTAGTGACGCTCAAGCGCGTGCAGTCGCTGTCCTGGCGCACGACGAAGCGCCCCTCCAGCCCTTCGAACAGGCCATGCCGGCTTTTCACCAGCAGCGGCCGCCCCGGGTCGCGGCCACAGGTGACCATGATTTCACCGCGGGCCAGGGTAATCAGGCGCTGCCGGGCGCTGAAGTCCAGGTTGGCGGCGCTGTGGGTATTGAGTTCGAGCCGCGTGCCGTCCGGCAACTGGAAACCTCGGCGTTCACCGGTGGCGGTGGCGAAATCGGCATTCCACGCTTGCCAGCCCAGGTCCTTGCCCAGCCATGCCGCGCCGCTCACCACGGCGATGCCCGACAGCAACTTCAGGGCCTGGCGACGACTGAGGCGTTGGGCACTGTTCTCCAGGGTGTCCAGGGCGACATGGGCACCGGGCACCGCCCGCAGGTTCGAGGTCAATTCGCTGTGCAGCGATTGCACCCGTTGCCAGGCCAGTTCGTGTTCAGGGTGGGCGGCGCGCCAGGTGTCGCACTGTTGGCGCAGGGTCGGGTGAGCGGTGTGATTGCGCAGGCGCAGCAGCCAGTTGATCGCCTGCCTGACCACCTGTTGCGACGGGCCTTTGCGGCGGCTCTGCAAGTGATCCGCCGGCTCAGCTTTCATAGCGCAACACATAGCAGTGGTACAGCGCATCGGCGACGTAGCGCTCCACCGAGCGCAACGAAATGCCCATCTGTTCGGCGATCTGCTTGTACGTCAGGCCTTCGCACTGGGCCAACAGAAAGGCCCTGCGCACTTTCGGCTTGAGGCCTTCGAGCATCCTGGCAATGGCTTCGAGCAGTTCCAGGATCAAGGCCTGGGCTTCAGCGCCAGGGGTTTGGGCTGGCGGCAGGTGAGCGATGGTTTCCAGGTAGGCGCGTTCGATTTCCGCTCGCCGCCAATGGTCGATCACCAGGCCTTGGGCGATGGTGCGCAAAAAGGCGCGTGGGGTACTAAGCTCCAGGCGTTCGCTTCGCTGCAACAGGCGCACGAAGGTGTCCTGGGCCAGGTCCGCTGCGTCGGCGGCATTGCCCAGCCGGGTGCGCAGCCACGTATTGAGCCAGCCGTGATGCCGGCTGTAGAGCGCCTGTACTGCAAACTCGGGAGATGACATGGACGCGACGGCCTGGATGCTACAAATGATAATAGGTCGCATTGTCATCATCGCCTGGCGAATTTGCAACCACCGTTCGCCCGCCTTGTCCTCCCGTCGCCTATTTCTTCGAATCCCTAATTATTTGTACAGGCTTGCCGACAGACTGATATGCGTGCACCAAAGTGGAGCGAAGTGACAACCGCCCGCGCTGTTATATGGAACGTTGCAATCTGGAATGCACCCCCACTCCTTGCATAAGAAGCCCCCTCGATGAATCTAAAGTTCAGCCACAAAATCCTTCTCGCCGCCTCTGGTGTGGTGGTTCTGGCTTTTGCCCTGTTCACGCTCTACAACGATTATTTGCAGCGCAACACCATTGGCAGCAGCCTTGAGTCGTCCATCGAGCAATCCGGCGACCTGACAGCCAGCAGCATCCAGAACTGGATGAGTGGCCGGATACTGGTGTTGGAAAACCTGGCGCAAAACATCGCGCATCAGGGGACCACTGCCGATTTGCCGGGGCTGGTCGACCAACCGGCGCTGACGTCGAATTTCCAGTTCACTTATGTAGGCCAGGCCAACGGTGTCTTCACCCAACGGCCTGACGCAAAAATGCCTGACGGCTACGACCCGCGTCAGCGCCCTTGGTACAAACAGGCGGTGACCGCCGATAAAACCATGCTGACCCCGCCTTATCTGGCGGCGGTGGGTGGCCTGGTGGTGACCGTTGCCCTGCCGGTGAAGCACAACGGCGAACTGCTCGGCGTGGTGGGCGGTGACTTGAGCCTGGAAACCCTGGTGAAAATCATCAACTCCGTGGACTTCGGTGGTATCGGCCATGCGTTCCTGGTGAGCGGCGACGGTCAGGTGATCGTCAGCCCGGATAAAGACCAAGTGATGAAGAACCTCAAGGACATCTACCCCGGCACCCCGGTGCGCATTGGCAAGGGTATCCAGGAGGTTGAGCTGAATGGGAAGGACCGCATTCTTTCGTTCACCCAGGTGGCGGGCCTGCCGAATGCCGAGTGGTACATCGGTCTGTCGATCGACAAGGCCAAGGCCTATGCGCCGTTGAGCCAGTTCCGTACGTCGGCGTTGATCGCGATGTTCGTCGCGGTGGCGGCCATTGCGTTGCTGCTGAGCATGCTGATCCAGGTATTGATGCGCCCGTTGACCACCATGGGTCGCGCCATGCAGGACATCGCCCAGGGCGAAGGCGATCTGACCCGACGCCTGGTGGTGCAGGGCAAGGATGAGTTCGCGGTGCTGGGTGGTTCGTTCAACCAGTTCGTGGAGCGGATTCATGCGTCGATCTCGGAAGTGTCTTCCGCTACCCGCCAGGTGCATGACCTGTCGCAGCGGGTGATGACTTCGTCCAACGCTTCGCTCGTCGGCTCGGATGAGCAGAGTGCGCGCACCAACAGCGTGGCCGCGGCCATCAACCAGTTGGGCGCCGCGACCCAGGAAATCGCGCGCAATGCCGCCGATGCCTCGCAGCATGCCAGCGGTGCCAGCGAACAGGCCGATGACGGTCGCCAGGTGGTGGAAAAAACCATCCAGGCCATGACCGAGTTGTCGCAGAAGATCAGCCTCTCGTGCACCCAGATCGAAACCCTGAACGCCAGCACCGACAACATCGGGCACATCCTGGACGTGATCAAGGGCATCTCCCAGCAAACCAACCTGCTGGCCCTGAACGCTGCCATCGAAGCGGCCCGTGCCGGTGAAGCCGGCCGCGGTTTTGCGGTGGTGGCCGATGAAGTGCGCAACCTGGCGCACCGTACCCAGGAGTCGGCGGAAGAAATCCACAAGATGATCACCTCGCTGCAAGTCGGTTCCCGTGAAGCGGTCACCACGATGAACGCCAGCCAGACCTCCAGCGAAGAAAGCGTGGAAGTGGCCAACCAGGCCGGCCTGCGGTTGGTCAGCGTGACGCAGCGCATTGGTGAGATCGACGGCATGAACCAGTCGGTGGCCGCCGCGACCGAAGAACAGACCGCCGTGGTCGAAACCCTCAACATGGACGTCAGCCACATCAACCTGCTGAACCAGCAAAGCGTGGCCAACCTCAATGAAACCCTGAAGGATTGCGATGCCTTGTCCCAACAGGCCAATCGACTGAAGCAACTGGTGGACAGCTTCAAGATCTGACCCCAGCCGCAAGCCGAGCCACCGCCATCACCGATACAGGTCCACCGCCATCGCGAGCAAGCTCGCTCCCACAGGGGATTGTTGGTGAGCCTGGGTCTTGAGTTCACGCCAACTCAATGTGGGAGCGAGCTTGCTCGCGATAACGGCTGCCCAGCTGGCATCATCGCCAACAGACCCACCGCCATCGCGAGCAAGCTCGGCTCCCACACTGGAATGAGTGGTGGACACAAACCCTGTCTCCACCCGAGAACCCTTGTGGGAGCGAGCTTGCTCGCGATGGCGGCGGTACAGCCACCATCACCGCCAACAGACCCGCCGCTTTCGCGAGCAAGCTCGCTCCCACAAGGGGCTGGTGCTTACTTGAACATCTCCTGCACATTCCCCATCGCCTCATCGGCGAAGCCCTGGAGGAAATCCCTGAAGCCCGACGGGGTGTGGGCGTCGGTGTGGTCGGCGATGATGGTCCAGGTGGCGCGGCATCGGTTGTCCGCCAGGGGGGCGACGCGCATGGCCGCCCACAGGTTGTCGATGCCCAGGGTGTTGTAGATCAGCGTCCACGTCATGTGCATGGCCTGGTCGTCACGGCTGTTGAGCTGTTCCACCACCAGGTTCTGCCCATCGCGGAAGAATTTCTTGCGCAGGGACCTCACGCCTTCGCCGGTCATTTCGATGTGCTCCAGCGCCGGGATGAAGCGGTTGAATCCGCCAAAATCACCCACCACGTCCCAGACGCGCGCCGCGTCGGCCGTGACCTCGACCGAGGTTTCGACCTGGCAGGCGTGGGGGTTTTTGATCAGGGTGTCGGGTTGCAATGCATTCATGGTCTTGCTCCTTGCTTTGGGTTGAGGGTGTTTCAAATGAAGTCGATGGCCTTGAGGTAGTCGGCGCCGCGACGTAGCAGGGCCGGGGACTTTTCCGGATAGCTGGCGCCCATCTGCCGCACGCCGGCGCGGGCGTTGTCGTGGCTGATCAGCGAGATGTCGCCGATGTCTTCCTCGAAGCCGTTGAGGTAGAAACCCAGCACGCCAAACAACGCATTGTCGGCATCGACCCGCGCCAGTTGCCGTTGCCACTCGGCGACGCTCACCAGCGAAAATTCCCGGCCGCTGTCGCGGAACGACGCGACGTAAGCGTCCCAGCTCAAAGGCTGCGGGTTGTGCAGGTTGAACACCGCTTGGGTGGGCTGGTAGCGGCTGGCGTGGAAGGCGATGAAGCGGGCCAGGAAATCCACCGGCATCAGGTCGAAATTGAGCGACAGGTCTGGCACCTGGCCGAGCTGGATCGAGCCCTTGAGCATCAGCATCAAGCGATTCTTGTGGGGCTGGCAGACCCCGGTCAGGCTGTTGAAGCTGATGTTGCCGGGGCGGAACAGGTTGACCCACACCCCGCGATCGCGGGCCCGTTGCAGGATCCGTTCGCCGACCCATTTGGACAGGTTGTAGCCGTTCTTGATGTAGATCGGCGGCGTCTCGGCGGCAGGCTGTTCCAGCACCTGGCCATCGGCATCCAAAGCGCTGGAGGCGGACAGCGTGGAGACGAAATTGAAGATTTTCTTGCTGCGCCCTTCACACAGGCGCAGGCACTCGAAAATCGGCTCGACGTTGTCCCGTGCCAACGACGCGTAGTCGAGTACATGGTTGACGTGGGCGGCGTTGTGCACCAGCGCGCCGAACGTGCTATCGATGCGGGCGTAGACGTCGTCCGGCAAACCCAATTGCGGTTGGGTGATGTCGGCGGCATACACGCTGACGCGGTCCAGGTCCAGGTGGGTCAGGTGATTGTCCCGCAGGGCCTGGGAGAAACGTTCAGCCGCACTGTGTTCGGCGCTTGCGCGTACCAGGCACGCGACTTCCGTGGCGCCCCAGGCCAGCAGCGCTTCGACGATGTGCACGCCGAGAAAGCTGTTGGCGCCGGTCACCACCACCTTGTGCACATCGCCGCACTGGCTGATGGGCAGCGGATCGAGGTTGAGCTCGGCCTCGGCATCGATGAAGGCCTGGGGGCTGAGGGTCGATGCGCTGCTGTGCTCCGGGTCGTCCAGCAGCTTCGCCAAGGTCATCAGCGTCGGCGCTTCGATGAAGCGGTTGATCGACAGGCTACGGCCGAACACCTGGCGGATGCTCAGCAGCAGGCGCGACAGCAGGATCGAGTGCCCGCCAAGGTTGAAGAAGCTCTCGTCGGTGGCGATGTCGTCGACCGGCAATTCAAGCAGCTCGGCCCACAGTTGCTGCAGTTGTGTTTCCAGGGCGTTCTGCGGTTGGCGCCGTTGGCCGTCGACGTGCACCTGCACCGCCATGGCGAGCAATGCCCGGCGATCGACCTTGCCGTTGCTGGTGTAGGGCAGGCTGGGCAATTCGACGTAGGCCGCCGGGTGCATGTAGCTGGGCAAGCTGTTCTGCACGTGCTCGCGCAGCGCCTGGAGGGCTGCGCCGGGGGGCGTCTGTTCGGAGTGAACCAGGAACGCCAGGATCCGCCGCTTTTCATCGACCCCCACCGCCACCTGGCGAAATAGCTGGCTGTCGCGCAGGCAGTGCTCGATTTCCTCGGGCTCGACCCGAAAGCCGCGGATCTTTACCTGGTTATCGCGGCGGCCACACAGTTCGATGCCGTTGTCGGTCCACTGGCCGATATCGCCGGTGCGATAGACCCGCAGCGCTTGCCCGGTGGGCAGCGTCAGGTCGAGGTAACGCGTCGCGGTCAGCGTCGGGTCGTTCAGATAGCCGAGGCCGACGCCCGGGCCGGCGATGTACAACTCGCCGGGGACACCTTGGGGAACCGGTTGCAACTGTTCGTCCAGGATCAGGACCCGGCCATTGGCGATGGGTACGCCGAGGTTGCGGTTGTTGTCGCCGACACCGAACTGGCGTGTGGTCGCCAGCACCGTGGTTTCGGTCGGGCCGTAGATGTTGTGGAACCGGCATTGGGGCGCGAGCTGTTCGATCACGAACGGCTCGCAGACATCGCCACCGGTGATCAGGTGCGTCAGGCCCAGCGGCGCATCCAGGGGCATGACGCTCAGCAGCGCAGGCGGCAGAAAGGCGTGGCTGACGTGTTGCTGGTGAATCAACGCGACCAATTGCTGCGGGTCGCGGCGCTGGTCTTCGCTGGGCACCACCAGCAGGGCGCCGTGGATGAAGGTCGGCAGGATATCCAGCAGCGACGCGTCAAAGTTGATGGTGGAAAACTGCAACGCCCGGCTGTCGCGCTGCAACCCGACGTAGTCGCCGTACCAGGCACAGAAATGGCTGAGATTGCGGTGGCTGAGCAACACACCTTTGGGCTGGCCGGTGGTGCCGGAGGTGTAGATCGCCACGGCCGGCTCGTCGATGTTCACCACGCGCCGGATCAGCGAGGCCGGGATGCCCGGTTTGAGCGCAGGCAGTTGATGGACATTCAGCGTTGGCAGCGAGAGATCGCCGAGGTCGCTGTTGCCGTCGTGCAGCAGCAGGTCCGCCTGGGCATTCTCCAGGATAAAGCGTCGACGTTGCGCCGGGTGTTGCGGGTCCAGCGGCAGGTACACCGCGCCGCAACCCAGCACCGCGAGGATCGCCGCGTATAGGTGTGCGGATTTGGGCAGGCACACACCGATCACCTTGTGGGAGGAAGACCTGTGGGAGGAAGGCTTGCCCCCGATGAACGCTGACGCGGTTTGGTTGAGAACTTCGGTGTCTTCATCGCGGGCAAGCCTTGCTCCCACAGGTTCAGTGCTCTCTGCCCCCACAGGTTCAGCTCTCCCTGCTCCTACAGGTCCGGCGCTTTGCAGTGTTTCCAGCATCGGCTGTTGCATCCCCAGCGCTAGGCGGCGCAAGGATTTGTAGTCGATGAATTGCTCATCGACCCACAAGGCCGGTTGCGTGGCGTCATCGAGCAGGCGCTGTTCGATGCTGTGCATCACCGGCACGTCGGCGGCGGCCAGCAGCCAGGGCACCGCCGGCCGATTGAGGCCGTGCTCGAAGGCCAGCGGCTCCAGCGCATCGAGCCCGAGCAGGGGCGGGTCGATAGGGTCAGCGTGGACCGTTGGCCAGTGATCGAAACAGGTTTCGTCCCGGGATAACTGGCTGACCAGCCGTGCGCCGGTCTCGACCAGCGTCGCCAGCGTACGCAGGCGCAAGGACTGGCCATTGCCATCGCGTTGCGGCGCGATCACTTCCTGGCACAACAGCCGCTGCGCACCGTCGCGGAAAACCAGCACCGGTTGCGGCAATGTCTCACCGGGCAGCGTGCACAGGGCCACGCGGATCTGGAGGCATGAACGGGCTTCAATGGCTTGCGGTGTTGTCCCGTCGTCGATCAACAGGTCGACCGCGTCGTGGCCGGCCGGCGAGTGCCGAACCACTGCGTGGCCGTGCAGTTCCAGCTCCCGGGCCAGTTCGGCCATGGCCTGGCTGATGCCAGGCACTGCAATGTCGAGGCGTCTCATCGAAAGGTCCTCATGGGGTCAGGTAATCGGCAAGGGCGTCGCGTACGCAGGGGGACGCGAGCATCGAGCTGCCGCGGAAAAAGCGCGTGATGTTGCCCACCAACGGGTGAAAGCGATTGATGGGGTACGCCAGCGCACTGGCGTCTTCACGCAACGACTGGCGTACCGATTCGTCGACGGGCAGGTGCGCGATCAGCTCGAAGTCGAACGCTTGTTGCAGGTCGCTCGCCAGGTACTGAGCGATGAAACCGGGCATCAAGTGTGCGATCGCCGCGCGATCCTCTTCGGGTGCGGTGCGCCAGTAGATCTGTACCAGTCGCGTCCAGAAACCGGAGTGCCGGCCCTCGTCGAGCAAGTGATCGGCCATCAACCCCTTGATCGAGGCCTTGACCGAATCGTCCCGGGCGAAGGCGGCCACTTCGTTGGTCACGGTGTTCTCGGCAATGGCGATGCAGATCAGCTCCACGGCGCTGAGCAAATGCTCCGGCGCTCGGGCCAGGGTCGCCGGTATGGCGCGGCTGAGTTCGATCTGCCCCGGCAACGGGATGGGATCGATGCCGGTCATGTCGATGGTCTGCTGCATGAAGTCCATCGCCACCAGCGCGTGGTAATCCTCGTCCACCACCACGGTCATCGCGTCGTAGCGGCAGGCGAACGGGAATTCGATGCCGAAGCGGTTCTTGGCGATGCGCCGGGCGGTGTGGTCCACCAGTTCGGTCTCGAAAATCACCACGTCGTTGATGAACTTGTAGAGGCTCTGCACCAGCACAAAGTCGCGCAGTTGCGCACAGTGGCTGAGGAAGGTCTGGCTGTGCACCAGCGGTTGGCGGCTCATGGGGAAGATCAGCTTGTCGTCGTCTTCGACCCGGCGCCGTGGCCGAGTACGGATCGTGGCGCGGCTCTCCCAGGCGTCGGCGAAGGATTGGTAGGGGATGGCGTTCATGGCATCACCTGCGCAACCGGTTGGGTCATGCTCTGGCGCAGGCCGTCCCACAAGGCGGTACGGCTGTGGACGGCGGCGAGTGCGGCGGCCAGGACTTCGGTTTCGCGCTGCGGGTCGCCATCGATCAGGCGTGCCAACAGTTTTTCTGCCGCCGGCCCGTGGTCTTCGGAATCGACTTCGATGTGCCGTTGCAGGTAGTAACGAAAGGTCGGTGCCTGATCCAGGCCAATGCCCCAGGCGT
Source organism: Pseudomonas fluorescens (assembly GCF_001307275.1). Classification (NCBI taxonomy): domain Bacteria; kingdom Pseudomonadati; phylum Pseudomonadota; class Gammaproteobacteria; order Pseudomonadales; family Pseudomonadaceae; genus Pseudomonas; species Pseudomonas fluorescens. Next base: position 2,411,335 of record NZ_CP012831.1, on the reverse strand, counting down.
CCAACATGCGCTGGAACATCTGCGGGATGACACTCTCGCGACCATGCACGAAGGCGGCGGCCACGCTGTGGGCCGGGGCGTGCAGGGCGGTGTGCAAGGTCTGGCGGACGAACCGCGCCGCCGCCGGTTCGACCTCGACACTGTCCAGCGCGGTCTCGGGGCTGACGCCTTCCTGCTGCAGGGTGATGAACTGCTCGATGGCGCGGGTATCGGCGCCGATTTCCCGCATGGCGTCCAGGTACAGTTCGAAATGGCTGCAATAGCCGGCACCCGGGCGGTCATCCGACTCTTCCCCCAGCACGATCTCATTGATCAAGCGGGCCGCGTGAGGGTCGGCCGGCGGCAGCCAGGGCAGGTGGACACAGGTGAGTTCGCGTTGCAGTCGCTTGGTCAGCGACATGAAGTCCCAGACGGCAAAGACATGGCTTTCCATAAAACGGCGCAACAGATCGATTGATGTAATCTCGGAAAAAACCGGGTGTTGGCCAAGTTCGTGTTTTTTGAGAGATAGTTGTTCTTTGGATGGCTGCATTGGAACGTCCTCATCAATGATTTTTTGTCCGGAAGGTGGCTCGTTAGTTAGTGAAGACGAGCGGGTGCCTGAACCGAAATCCATGAATTGCCAAAGTGGCTTAGGTATTCTCTTTTAATCGTGCTTCCGGCTTGCGATGCCCTGGTTTGCTTGGGTTTTAGCAAGTTGGAAGGACCGCCAGTAACGCGGCGAATAAAAAACTAATACACGGAACAAGTAAGCGGCAAGTACTTTTTTAATTATTTAAAGTGGTTGTTTTATTGGGCGCGAAGAGGGCTTTTAAAACTTTTAATATAAGTTTTATTGAGGCGAAGAAGCTCCTTCCGATTTAGGAGTATCAGAATCGAATAGTTCGAGTGAATGCCTCACTCGGAGCACTTCAGGGATCGGGGAATAAGGAAGTTTTATGTTATGGGCAGGACGTCGGTCGGACATCCGATCATCCCGCCGGTTGGACGACGCTCCTTGCGTATTGGCTTCGATTCGCCTGGCCTCAGCCAGGCGTTGACTTCTTCAGGTCTGTTTTGAATCGACAAGCGCAAGAGTGAGCCCAAATCGATGGCAGTGCCATTGAACTGATGGGGCGACGAGCCGCGGCCACGGCCAGGCCGCGCCGCGCTGGCGACAAATGAGTCGGAAGGATATGTAAGAAATTTTTACGCCGGACGGAGCGCCGACGTGGGATCACAGCTTCGACGACTGTTCCAAGTACCGGCGCATGGTGACAGAGGCTTTTTCCAGGTGCAGTTCCAGCAACACGATCGCGTTATCGATGTCTTTGGCCCGTGCGGCCTCGAGCAGCGCGCGATGATCGTCCTGGCTCAACTTGCCCAGGCCCATGGACGACAGATGAAAGCGCAGGAAGCGCTCTTCTTCATTGAGCTCGCGCTCGATCAGGTCCAGCAGCTTGCCGTTGGGTGCCTTGTGATAAAGCGACATGTGGAACAGCCGGTTGAGCTTGCCGATCTCGGCGTGCTCGGTTTCCGTTTCCAGTTGTTCGATGTATTGGGCGGCCAGTTCCAGGTCGCTGTCATCGAGCAAGGGGATGGACAGGCGCAAGGCGAAAGACTCCAGGACCGAACGCAGGGCGTAGGTTTCTACCGCATTGTTGGTGATCAACGGCGCCACGACGGCGCCCTTGTGCTGAACCACATTGAGCAGCGACTGCGCTTCGAGCTGGCGCAACGCCTCGCGCACCGGCATGCGGCTCACGCCGAACAGGTCGGCCAGCTCCTGCTGGCGCAGGGCGGTACCGCAAGGCAAGCGTCCATCAAGGATGGCCTCGCGCAGAGACTCTTCGATGATCGAGCGTGCCTGGTCAGCGGGAATGGGACCGTTGATCTGGATAGTGCTAAGCGGTTTGGGCTTCTGTGTCACGACAACGCACCCTGATTGGTAGTAAAAATTGGATCCAGGCTCACGTTAGTCACAGGTTGGCGAGCCGTCAAAGTCTCTCGTCCGGAGGTTCCTGAACTAAAGTTTAGTCTGCCTGCGGTGATTGCACCTTGCCATTGTCTTTTAGTGGGCCAGGCGTCACCATCCAACGAATTTCCAACGACCCTTTTCGGACGTATTTCCCTTGGCTGCACCGTTCCCTGTCCTCAGGTCCTTGCGCTGGCTGTGTTCGGCATTGTTGCTGGCCGGCCTGATGCTGGGCGGCCTGCAGGCCGACTGGGACTTTGCGCAGATCAGCCGGCGGGCGCAAGCGTTATATGGTCCGCTGGGGGAAGGACAGCAACGGATCGACGCGTGGCAGCAATTGCTGGCGACCCAGAAACAGATCCCGGAACTGGAACAGCTCAAGGTGGTGAACCTGTTTTTCAACAAACAGGTGCGCTACGTGGAAGACATCGACCTGTGGCGTGAAGTCGACTATTGGGAAACGCCGATCCAGGCCCTGTGGAAGGGCGCCGGCGATTGTGAAGACTACGCCATCGCCAAGTATTTCAGCCTGCGCCATCTCGGGGTGTCCAGTGACAAGCTGCGCATCACCTACGTCAAGGCCTTGCGGCAGAACCGTGCCCACATGGTGCTCACCTATTACGCCACCCCCGAGGCGATGCCGCTGGTACTCGACAGCCTGATCGACGGGATCCTGCCGGCCAGCCAGCGAACCGACTTGCTCCCGGTCTACTCTTTCAATGCCGAAGGGCTGTGGCTGCCGGGCGCCAAGGGCAACAAGAAAGTGGGTGACACCAAGCGCCTGTCCCGGTGGCAGGATGTGTTGAAAAAAATGCAGGCCGAAGGTTTTCCGGTCGAGACGACTAACTAGGAGCGCGCGCTCAGATGTCCTTGTTCAAACAGCTGTTGATCGCTATCTGTCTGTTCCTGGTGGTTGCCTTCAGCGGCAGCTTCATGGTCAGCCTGGAGAGCTCGCGGGCCCAGTACGTCAACCAGTTGCGCTCCCATGCCCAGGACGCGGCCACGGCGCTGGCGCTCTCGCTGACGCCGAACATCGACGATCCGGCGATGGTGGAACTGATGGTCAGTTCGATCTTCGACAGCGGCTACTACGCCAGCATCCGCGTGGTCGACGTGGCCACCGACAAGACCCTGGTCGAGCGCACCGGCACGCCGGACGCTGGCAGCGTGCCGCAATGGTTCGTCAAGCTGATCGGCCTGGAACCGGCCGGTGGCGACGCCATCGTCAGTCGCGGCTGGGAGCAGGCGGCGCGGGTCGAAGTGATCAGCCACCCGATGTTTGCCCTCGCCAAGCTGTGGCAGAGCGCGTTGGGCAGCCTGGGTTGGCTGTTGCTGTGTGGCGCCGTGAGCGCGGTGCTGGGGGCCTTGCTGCTGCGTCGCCAGCTCAAGCCGCTGGACTACATGGTGCATCAGTCCCATGCCATTGCCCGACGTGAGTTCCTGAGCCTGCCGGAGTTGCCCCGTACGCCTGAGTTGCGGCGGGTGGTGCAGGCGATGAACCAGATGGTCGAGAAGCTCAAGGCGCTGTTCCAGGAGCAGGCCGAGCGTAGCGAGAAACTGCGGGTCGAGTCCTACCAGGACACCCTCACGGGCCTGGCCAACCGGCGCTATTTCGAAATGCAGCTCAATGCCCGGGTGAGTAACCCGGAGCAGGCCAGTTCCGGTTATCTGCTGTTGCTGCGGGTCAAGGACCTGGCCGGTTTGAACCAGCGGTTGGGCGGGCAGCGCACTGACCAGTTGTTGATAGCGGTGGGTGAGCAATTGCAGCGTGAGTGCGCCCGCTACCCGGAAACCCTCAACCTGGTCACGCGTATTCGCGGCGGCGAGTTCGCGGTGCTGGCTCCCGGGCTGGTGCGCGAGGAGGCGCTGCAACTGGCACAGAACCTCGAAGCAGCCCTGGCGAGCCTGCATGCCACTGGCGCAACTGACGTGGCTTCGGTGGCCTCTATCGGGTTGGCGCCGTTTGTCCACGGCGACTCGCCGCAAGCGGTGCTCCAGCTTGCCGACCAGGCCCTGGCCCAGGCCGAAAGCCAGGGTGAACCCGGCTGGGCCTGCCTGGATCACAGCCTGGCGGCCAGTGTCGGCGACGATCACCATGCCTGGCACACCTTGCTCGACCAGGCGTTGAGTCATCAGCGCTTCGAGCTGTACTTCCAGCCGGTGGTGGCCGCCCAGGACACCCAGGTGGTGCTGCATTACAAAGTGTTGTCGCGGCTGTTGGACGAGCAGGGCCAGACCATCCCCGCCGGGCGTTTCCTGCCCTGGCTGGAGCGTTTCGGCTGGACCGCACGCCTGGACCGTTTGATGCTCGAGCAAGTGCTCAGGCAAATGGCCGGGCATGAACAGTCCCTGGCGTTGAACCTGTCTTCGGCGACCTTGGCCGATCCTCAGGCGCTGAACAAGATCTTTGAGATCCTGCGGGCCCATTCCAACCTTGGGTCGCGCTTGACCCTGGAGATTGGTGAAGAGCAATTGCCGGAGCAGGCCGTGCTGGAGCAGTTGACCCGGCGTTTGCGCGAACTTGGTTTCTCCTTGAGCCTGCAGCGTTTTGGTGGGCGCTTCAGCATGATCGGCAACTTGTCGCGGCTGGGGTTGGCTTACTTGAAAATCGATGGCAGTTATATCCGCGCCATTGATCAGGAAAGTGACAAGCGTTTGTTCATCGAGGCTATTCAGCGTGCGGCCCACAGTATTGATTTGCCGTTGATTGCCGAGCGGGTGGAGACGGAGGGGGAGTTGGCGGTGATTCGGGAGATGGGGTTGTTTGGGGTGCAGGGGCAGTTGGTTGGGGAGCCTCGGCGTTGGGGGTGAGGTTTGTTGACGAGGTGGCCTGGTAGCCGGCCTGGATGTTGTTGACCGAGTACATATCCGTTCTTTTCGTAACGGCGACTTATGGTTCCGCCCTTACGGCGGCTCACTTTTGAGAAGCGCAAAAGTAAGCAAAACGCTTTATGCCCCACCACTCGGCACCTCGCTTAGGCTCGGTGTGCCCTCACTCCGGCATTGCTCCGTGGGCCCGCCGCGAAGGGCCATCCATGGCCCAGCGCGGCTATCCCGGCATCCATGCCGGGATGCCCACTGCGCAATGCCTGCGTTCGGCCAGCGTGGTTAACGGGGCGCCGAGATCAACGTCCACCGCGAGGCGGCCTTATAGCCGACCTGGTTCTTGATGGGGACCGCGTTTCCCCTGTGGGAGCGGGCTTGCTCGCGAAGGCGGCGGTACATTCAGCATTGATGCAAGCAGACCCACCGCCATCGCGAGCAAGCTCGGCTCCCACGGGGCTCGGCGGTGGACGCTGATCTTGTAATCGACCAAAAACCTATGTGGGAGCGGGCTTGCTCGCGAAGACGGCGGCACATTCAGCATTGATGCAAGCAGACCCACCGCCATCGCGAGCAAGCTCGGCTCCCACAGGGCTCGGCGGTGGACGCTGATCTTGTAATCGACCAAAAACCTATGTGGGAGCGGGCTTGCTCGCGAAGACGGCGGCACATTCAGCATTGATGCAAGCAGACCCACCGCCATCGCGAGCAAGCTCGGCTCCCACAGGGATCGGGTTGTGTCATTTGAGGCTAGATCAACCCCTTCTCATCATCGTCGATCAACCGGCTCAACCCGCCCAAGGCTTCCCGGGCCTGGGTGCGGTCCATCAGCTTGGCCTGGGCCGCTGCTGGCAGGTCGGTGACGCGGATGACGCCTTTGCTGGTCAGCACCTGGATCAAGTCATCGAGTACCCGGATCATTTCCAGGTCGCTCTGCTTGAGCTGCTTGAGGCTGTTTTCCACCGCCTGGTTGGCGAACCAGTCCTGGATCTCGTGGCTGTCGGCCGGCAAGGTCTCGGTGGCTTCGGCATAAGCGGTGGCTTCTACGCGCACCAGCAGGCCTTGTGCATCGCGTTGCACATAAAACATCGGGCATCCCTCATGTATGAAGCGGCGTCATGCTGGGCAGCATAGGCCAACTGTGGGGGAGTATGAACACTTATCCCGTGGCGAGGGAGCTTGCTCCCTCGCCACGGGTTTTGTGTCAGGTTCAGCTGTTGTTGTGATCGACCTTGATGGTCGGGTCACTGCCGGCGATCAACGAGTTCAGGTTCACGTTCGACCAGTTGTTGCCTTCGAGCTTGATCGTCACGTCCGGCGCCGCTGCGGCACCGTTGGCCCCATTGAACTGGCCAGAGGTACTGACCTGCAGCGACGACACGCCATCGACCGTGCTGATCTTCAGGAAGTGGTCGATGGTGCTGCCGGTTTCGCCCTGCAACAGATCCCGCAGGTCGATCCGGTCGCCTTCGCCGGCGTTGAAGTTCTTGATCACGTCGGTGCCGGTGTCGCCGGACTTCCAGACAAAGGTATCGCCCCCCAGGCCGCCGATCAGGGTGTCATTGCCCTGGCCGCCGATCAGCGTGTCGTTACCTGTGCCACCCAGCAGGATGTCATTGCCCTTGCCACCGTTGAGCGTGTCGTTGCCGCCCTGGCCGAAAATGATGTCGTTGCCGGCGCCGCCCAGCAGGGTGTCGTTGCCATCGTGGGCACCGGACACATCGAACGCGGTGTAGTGTTCGGTGATGTACTGGTGCACGTTGCTGGTGGTGACCTTGCTGACGTCCACGCCGTTCTGCTGGGCGACGAAAGCCTGGATGGCCTGGTAGCCCTCGCCGGCGATGCCGTTGAAGCTCACCAGGTCGCCGAACAGGATGTCATTGCCGTCGCCACCGTTGACCGTATCGGCGCCCGGCAGGGTCGCTTCGGTGTGGCCGATGATCGAGTTGGCCAGGTTGTTCGGGTCGATGTTGGTCTGTGGTGTCGAGTCCGAATCGTAGGGCTTGAGGTCGTTCAGGGTCACATCACTGTTCAGGCCAATGGCTTCCACGCTGCTCAAGCCTTTGAGCAGCGTGAAGCTGTCGGTCGAGCCCGCTGCTGAATCGACATAGTTCCAGTATTCGCCATAGCCGGTGCCGCCCTGGTTCGACAGTTCAAAGGTGCCATTGCCCTCGGCATGCACCGTGCCCACATAACTGTCGGTCCATTTCTTGCCGCTTTTGGTCGACAGGTACATCTCGCCGTTTTCGTAGATGGTGTACTTGTGCGTGCTGTCGATCGTCTGGGTGTAGTACTTGCCGACGCTGTAATTGGCTGCGCTCAAGACATCATCGAGCTTGACGGTGCCGTAAAGCGTCGGATTGGTCTGTTCGCCGGTCTGGTAGTAAGTCGGCTTGCCGTCGGTAATGAAATACGTCAGGTTCTTCGCCCCGGTATTGTTCAGGGCATCGGTGCTCTTGAAGAAGTTCGCCGTGGTCTTGAACACGTCTTCATAGTTGGTACCGCCGCCGGACACCATCGAGTCGAGTACGCCCTTGAGCAGGGTCAAGGCGTTCGGGTCGTTGAGGTTGACCGAGACCGTGTTGTTCACCTGGCTGTCGAAGTCCGCCAGGAAGATGTTCACCGTCCCGGAGTTGCTGCCCAAGCTTTGCTTGAGGGTGTTGAACACCGAGGTCAGCGAGGCTTTGGCCGCTGCGATGGACGAGTCGCTCATGCTGCCAGAGCTGTCGACCATGAAGGCGATGTTGTAGTTGACCCCCGGCACCACGGTCAGCCCGCCGATGTCGGCGACCACGATGTCGTTGCTGTCGGTGCCGGTGACGTTGTCGCTGCCAGACGTGGCGGTGACCGCGTTGTAGGTCGCCGGGTAGACGGTAACCGGGATCTGCGCCGTGCTGACCGCCGAGCCGCCGAGGGCTTCGGTAGAGGTCGACGTCACGGTCAGGTTGAACTGGCCGTTGTAGTAGGTCGGTGGCGTCAGGGTCAGGCTGCCCAGGTTCCAGCCGGTGACCGAGGCCTCGCCGTTGCTGCCCACGGTCGCGGTATGGCCCGCGCCGTCGCTCAGCACGCTGCCTTCCGGGATGCCGCCGATCTTCACGCTCAGGCTTTCGGAGCCGTCGGTGTCGGTCAGGGCGGTGGTGATCTTCGACAGGTGCACGCTGGTGCCTTCGGCGCCTTCGTTGAGCTTGAAGCCGTCGTAGTAGCCTTCGCCGTTGCTGCCGTGCAGGTCGGAGACGGTCACGCCAGCGTTCGCCAGGTCGGTCACGCCGGTGTAGAGCGGCACGCCGGCACTGCTCAGGTCCACGGGTGTGCTGCCGTTGACCGACAGGTTCACGTCGTAGCTGCCCGGGCCGGTCTGGTTGTGGTGGTAGATGTCCAGAGTGTAGTAGCCGCTGGTGGTCGGCGTGAACGAACCGTTCAGCTTGCCGCCTGCGCCCCAGGTAATGCCCGCCACATCCTTGCCGCCAATGGTCACCAGCAGGCTGTCATCGCCCGTGCCGCTGAAGGTGTAGGTCTTGCCGGCTTCGAGGAAGATCAGGCCCGAGGTTTTCGACGCGGTGCCCGGGTTGACGTTGCTGTCGGACTGTACGTTGGTCACGTTGGTGCTGCTGTTTGGCGTGCCGGCGGCATCGATCACCGATTTGAGCGTGCCGGACGGCGCGCCGCTGCCATCGGTGCCCAGGCCCGACAGGCCGGTCCAGACTTCCTTGATCAGACCGGTGGAGGTCACGCTGTTGCCAGCCACGTTGAGGCTCGGTGCGTCGGCGACCGGCGTGATATCGATCTTCACGGTGCTGGTATTGCCCAGCGCCTGGCCGTCGGTTGGTTGGAAGCTGATTTGCGCGTAATCGGCCTTTTGATCGCCCACGCCGGTCGGGTTGCCGTTGGCGCCGGATTCGTTGGCATCGGGGGTAAAGCGCAGCTTGCCGGCGTCGATGTCGGCCTTGGTGAACGTCTGGTTGTTGGCCACGTCCTTCCAGGTTGCGCCGTCCAGGTACTGCAGCTTGCCGTCACCCGGCAGCCCGGTGATTTTCACACCCTGGCTGGCGGCGGCGCTGTCCACGTCACTGATACCGAACGTCGACCAGCCGAGCACCAGCGAAGTGTCTTCGGTACCGGTCACCGCGCCACCGGTGGCTACTGGTGCGTCGTTAACCCCGACCACGTTCACGGTAGTGGTCGCGGTGTTCGAGTAGTTGCTGCCGTCGGTCACCGTCACGGTGATGATGCGCGGTACGGTGCTCGGATCTTCGCTGTTGTTGATGAAGCTGATGTTCTTGATCTGCTGCATGTAGTCGGCCAGCGTCGCATTGCCCGACAGCGTCAGCACGACCTTGCCGTCGGTGCTGTTGGCGTTGATGCTGATGCCGTTGACGCTGTTGCCCAGGTTCAGCGCATCGCCAGGCTGACGGTTGGTCAGCACGATGGTGGCGCCGGTCAGCATGGTGCTGTCCGGGTCGGTGATCTTCAGGTCGGTGTCGGCGATGGACACGCCCGGGCCAGTGGTGCCTTCGGTGAAGGTCACCTGGTAATCGGCACCCGTCTTGCCGCTGGAGTTGTTGGCGTCCAGGTCGAGTACCGGCGGCGCATCGTTGTCGATGATCGAGGTGCTGACGCTGCCGTTGGTGCCGCTGACGCCCAGGTGTTCGAAATTGCCCCCGGTGGCCGAGTCGATCTTGACCACGAAGTTTTCGGTGCCTTCGGTGATCTTGTCGTCCAGCGTCGCCACGTTGAAGGTCGCGCTGGTGGCGTTGGCCGGGATCTTCACGGTGTAGACACCGGTGAAGTCCGTGCCGTCGGCGGCGGTGCCGCTGTAGACGATCTTGACGGTCACTTCCGTCTGCGCCGGGTTGGTCAGGCTGACGGTGTACGTTGCGGTCTGGCCTTCGGTGACGGACGTGCTGCCGCTGATGCTGACGGTGGTGTTGTCGACGGTATCGCCCACCGCCGTCGACGCGCCGGTCTTGTCGACAGCGATGGCTTCGAGGTTGCCGCCGGAAGCCGATTTGATCGTTTCGGTGATGGACGGAGCACCGGTGTAGACATCGTTGCCAGCAGCCACATCCAATACGCCCGAGCTTGCGCCGGCGGCGATGGTGATGGTTTTACCGCTGTCCAAGGTAACCGTCACAGGACCGTTCTGTGCGGTGACGGGTTTGCCGTCGGCGCCGGTCAACGTGGCGGTGTAGGTGATGGTGCCGTTTTCGTTCACGGTTGGTGTGGCGGTCAAGGTCACGGTGGTGGTGTCGTTGACATCGCTAACGATGGTGCTGACTGGCGCGGTGTTTGGCGTGATGGCTTCCAGATTGCCACCGGATGCACCTTTGATCGACTCGGTGACGGTGGTCGGGCCTTGATAGACGTCGTTGCCGACGGCTACGTCCAATACACCCGAGCTTGCGCCGGCGGCGATGGTGATCGTTTTGCCGCTTTCCAAAGTCACGGTGACCGGACCGTTCTGCGCGGTGACGGGTTTGCCGTCGGCACCGGTCAGGGTCGCGGTGTAGGTGATCGTGCCGTTTTCGTTCACGGTTGGTGTGGCGGTCAACGTCACGGTAGTGGTGTCGTTGACATCACTCACCACGGTGCTGACAGGCGCGGTGTTTGGCGCGATGGCTTCGAGGTTGCCACCGGAGGCGGAAGCAATCGACTCAGTCACCGTCGTTGGACCTTGGTAAACATCGTTACCCACAGCGACATCGAGCACGCCGGAGCTTGCGCCGGCTGCGATGGTGATCGTTTTGCCGCTGTCGAGGGTGACGGTGACTGGACCGTTCTGCGCGGTGACGGGCTTGCCATCGGCACCGGTCAGGGTGGCGGTGTAAGTGATGGTGCCGTTTTCATTCACGGTCGGCGTAGCGGTCAACGTCACGGTAGTGGTGTCGTTGACGTCGCTGACCACGGTGCTGACAGGCGCGGTGTTCGGTGCAATGGCTTCCAGGTTGCCACCCGATGCCGAAGCAATCGACTCGGTCACTGTGGTTGGACCTTGGTAGACGTCGTTACCGACGGCTACGTCCAAGACGCCCGAGCTTGCGCCTGCAGCGATGGTGATCGTTTTGCCGCTGTCGAGGGTGACGGTGACCGGACCATTTTGCGCGGTGACAGGTTTACCGTCAGCACCGGTCAGGGTGGCGGTGTAAGTGATGGTGCCGTTTTCGTTCACGGTCGGTGTAGCGGTCAACGTCACGGTAGTGGTGTCGTTGACGTCGCTGACCACGGTGCTGACAGGCGCGGTGTTCGGTGCAATGGCTTCCAGGTTGCCACCCGATGCCGAAGCAATCGACTCGGTCACTGTGGTTGGACCTTGGTAGACGTCGTTACCGACGGCTACGTCCAAGACGCCCGAGCTTGCGCCTGCAGCGATGGTGATCGTTTTGCCGCTGTCGAGGGTGACGGTGACCGGACCATTTTGCGCGGTGACAGGTTTACCGTCAGCACCGGTCAGGGTGGCGGTGTAAGTGATGGTGCCGTTTTCGTTCACGGTCGGTGTAGCGGTCAAGGTCACGGTAGTGGTGTCGTTGACATCACTGACGATGGTGCTGACTGGAGCGGTGTTCGGTGCAATGGCTTCCAGGTTACCGCCTGTGGCGGTACTGATGCTTTCGGTGACGGTAGTCGGGCCTTGGTAGACGTCGTTGCCGACGGCTACATCCAACACGCCCGAGCTTGCGCCGGCAGCGATGGTGATGGTTTTGCCGCTTTCCAACGTCACAGTGACCGGACCGTTTTGCGCAGTGACGGGCTTGCCGTCAGCACCGGTCAGCGTGGCGGTGTAGGTGATGGTGCCGTTTTCGTTCACGGTAGGTGTAGCGGTCAAGGTCACGGTAGTGGTGTCGTTGACATCACTGACGACGGTGCTGACTGGCGCGGTATTTGGCGCGATGGCTTCCAGGTTACCGCCCGTGGCGGTACTGATGCTTTCGGTGACGGTGGTTGGGCCCTGGTAGACGTCGTTGCCAACGGCTACATCCAGCACGCCCGAGCTTGCGCCGGCAGCGATGGTGATGGTTTTGCCGCTTTCCAAGGTCACAGTGACCGGACCGTTCTGCGCGGTGACGGGCTTGCCATCGGCACCGGTCAGCGTGGCGGTGTAGGTAATCGTGCCGTTTTCGTTCACGGTCGGCGTAGCGGTCAACGTTACCGTAGTGGTGTCATTGACGTCGCTGACCACGGTGCTGACTGGCGCGGTATTTGGCGCGATGGCTTCCAGGTTACCGCCCGTGGCGGTACTGATGCTTTCGGTGACGGTAGTCGGGCCTTGATAAACATCGTTGCCTACCGCTACGTCCAACACACCCGAGCTTGCGCCGGCAGCGATGGTGATGGTCTTGCCGCTTTCCAAGGTCACGGTGACCGGACCGTTCTGCGCGGTGACGGGTTTGCCGTCGGCACCGGTCAGGGTCGCGGTGTAGGTGATCGTGCCGTTTTCGTTCACGGTTGGTGTGGCGGTCAACGTCACGGTAGTGGTGTCGTTGACATCACTCACCACGGTGCTGACAGGCGAGGTGTTCGGAGCGATGGCTTCGAGGTTGCCGCCGGATGCGGAAGCAATCGACTCGGTCACGGTGGTTGGGCCCTGGTACACGTCGTTGCCCACAGCGACATCGAGCACGCCTGAGCTTGCGCCGGCGGCGATGGTGATGGTTTTGCCGCTGTCGAGGGTGACGGTGACCGGACCGTTCTGCGCGGTGATGGGTTTGCCGTCGGCACCGGTCAGGGTCGCGGTGTAGGTGATCGTGCCGTTTTCGTTCACGGTTGGTGTGGCGGTCAAGGTCACGGTGGTGGTGTCGTTGACATCGCTGACGATGGTGCTGACTGGAGTCGTGTTTGGTGCAATGGCTTCCAGGTTGCCGCCGGATGCGGAAGCAATCGATTCAGTTACCGTCGTTGGACCTTGGTAAACATCGTTACCCACAGCGACATCGAGCACGCCGGAGCTCGCGCCTGCGGCGATGGTGATGGTTTTGCCACTGTCGAGGGTGACGGTGACCGGGCCGTTTTGCGCGGTGACAGGTTTACCGTCAGCACCGGTCAGGGTCGCGGTGTAGGTGATGGTGCCGTTTTCGTTCACGGTTGGTGTGGCGGTCAACGTCACGGTGGTGGTGTCGTTGACATCACTCACCACGGTGCTGACAGGCGCGGTGTTTGGCGCGATGGCTTCGAGGTTGCCACCGGAGGCGGAAGCAATCGACTCAGTCACCGTCGTTGGACCTTGGTAAACATCGTTGCCCACAGCGACATCGAGCACGCCCGAGCTCGCGCCTGCGGCGATGGTGATGGTTTTGCCACTGTCGAGGGTGACGGTGACCGGGCCGTTTTGCGCGGTGACAGGTTTACCGTCAGCACCGGTCAGGGTGGCGGTGTAAGTGATGGTGCCGTTTTCGTTCACGGTCGGCGTAGCGGTCAACGTCACGGTGGTGGTGTCGTTGACATCGCTGACCACGGTGTTGACTGGAGCGGTGTTCGGCGCGATGGCTTCGAGGTTGCCACCGGATGCATCTTTGATCGACTCGGTGACGGTGGTCGGGCCTTGATAGACGTCGTTGCCGACGGCTACGTCCAATACGCCCGAGCTGGCACCTGCGGCGATGGTGATCGTTTTACCGCTTTCCAACGTCACGGTGACCGGACCGTTTTGTGCGGTGACGGGTTTGCCGTCGGCACCGGTCAGGGTGGCGGTGTAAGTGATGGTGCCGTTTTCATTCACGGTTGGTGTGGCGGTCAAGGTCACGGTGGTGGTGTCGTTGACATCGCTGACGATGGTGCTGACTGGAGTCGTGTTTGGTGCAATGGCTTCCAGGTTGCCGCCGGATGCGGAAGCAATCGATTCAGTTACCGTCGTTGGACCTTGGTAAACATCGTTACCCACAGCGACATCGAGCACGCCGGAGCTTGCGCCTGCAGCGATGGTGATCGTTTTGCCACTGTCGAGGGTGACGGTGACCGGGCCGTTTTGCGCGGTGACAGGTTTACCGTCAGCACCGGTCAGGGTGGCGGTGTAAGTGATGGTGCCGTTTTCATTCACAGTCGGTGTGGCGGTCAACGTCACGGTAGTGGTGTCGTTGACGTCGCTGACCACGGTGCTGACAGGCGCGGTGTTCGGTGCAATGGCTTCCAGGTTGCCACCCGATGCCGAAGCAATCGACTCAGTCACCGTCGTTGGACCTTGGTAAACATCGTTACCCACAGCGACATCGAGCACGCCGGAGCTTGCGCCTGCAGCGATGGTGATCGTTTTGCCACTGTCGAGGGTGACGGTGACCGGGCCGTTTTGCGCGGTGACGGGTTTACCGTCAGCACCGGTCAGGGTCGCGGTGTAAGTGATGGTGCCGTTTTCATTCACGGTTGGTGTGGCGGTCAAGGTCACGGTGGTGGTGTCGTTGACGTCGCTGACCACAGTGCTGACTGGCGCGGTGTTCGGTGCAATAGCTTCGAGGTTGCCGCCGGATGCGGAGGCAATCGACTCGGTCACGGTGGTTGGGCCCTGGTACACGTCGTTGTCCACAGCGACATCGAGCACGCCTGAGCTTGCGCCAGCAGCGATGGTGATGGTCTTGCCGCTGTCGAGAGTAACGGTCACCGGACCGTTTTGCGCGGTGACAGGTTTGCCGTCGGCGCCGGTCAAGGTGGCGGTGTAGGTGATCGTGCCGTTTTCGTTCACGGTTGGTGTGGCGGTCAAGGTCACCGTGGTGGTGTCGTTGACATCGCTAACGATGGTGCTGACCGGAGCGGTGTTCGGTGCGATGGCTTCCAGGTTGCCACCGGAGGCGGAAGCAATCGACTCAGTCACCGTCGTTGGACCTTGGTAAACATCGTTACCCACAGCGACATCGAGCACGCCGGAGCTTGCGCCGGCTGCGATGGTGATCGTTTTGCCGCTGTCGAGGGTGACGGTGACTGGACCGTTCTGCGCGGTGACGGGCTTGCCATCGGCACCGGTCAGGGTGGCGGTGTAAGTGATGGTGCCGTTTTCATTCACGGTCGGCGTAGCAGTCAAGGTCACGGTAGTGGTGTCGTTGACGTCGCTGACGATGGTGCTGACAGGCGCGGTGTTCGGTGCGATGGCTTCCAAGTTGCCGCCCGTGGCGGTACTGATGCTTTCGGTGACGGTAGTCGGGCCTTGGTAAACGTCATTGCCAACCGCTACGTCCAACACTCCCGAGCTGGCACCAGCGGCGATGGTAATGGTCTTGCCGCTGTCGAGCGTGACGGTCACAGGACCGTTTTGCGCGGTGACGGGTTTGCCGTCAGCGCCGGTCAGTGTGGCGGTGTAAGTGATGGTGCCGTTTTCGTTCACGGTCGGTGTGGCGGTCAACGTTACCGTGGTGGTGTCATTAACATCGCTGACCACAGTGCTGACTGGAGCGGTGTTCGGTGCGATGGCTTCCAGATTACCGCCTGTGGCGGTACTGATGCTTTCGGTGACGGTAGTCGGGCCTTGGTAGACGTCGTTGCCGACGGCTACGTCCAAGACGCCCGAGCTTGCGCCGGCAGCGATGGTAATGGTCTTGCCGCTGTCGAGCGTGACGGTCACAGGACCGTTCTGCGCGGTGACCGGTTTACCGTCAGCACCGGTCAATGTGGCGGTGTAAGTGATGGTGCCGTTTTCGTTCACGGTTGGTGTGGCAGTCAAGGTCACCGTGGTGGTGTCGTTGACATCGCTGACGATGGTGCTGACTGGAGCCGTGTTCGGTGCAATGGCTTCCAGGTTGCCACCCGATGCCGAAGCAATCGACTCAGTAACCGTCGTTGGACCTTGGTAGACGTCGTTGCCGACGGCCACGTCCAAGACGCCCGAGCTTGCGCCTGCCGCGATGGTGATGGTTTTGCCGCTGTCCAGCGTCACGGTCACCGGACCGTTTTGCGCGGTGACGGGTTTGCCGTCGGCGCCGGTCAATGTGGCGGTGTAAGTGATGGTGCCGTTTTCGTTCACGGTTGGTGTGGCGGTCAAGGTCACCGTGGTGGTGTCGTTGACGTCGCTGACGATGGTGCTGACAGGCGCGGTGTTCGGTGCGATTGCTTCGAGGTTGCCGCCCGATGCCGAGGCAATCGATTCAGTAACTGTCGTCGGACCTTGGTAGACGTCGTTGCCGACGGCAACGTCCAATACGCCCGAGCTTGCGCCGGCCGCGATGGTGATGGTTTTGCCGCTGTCCAGCGTCACGGTCACCGGACCGTTTTGCGCGGTGACGGGTTTGCCGTCGGCGCCGGTCAATGTGGCGGTGTAAGTGATGGTGCCGTTTTCGTTCACGGTTGGTGTGGCGGTCAACGTCACGGTGGTGGTGTCGTTGACATCGCTGACGATGGTGCTGACTGGAGTCGTGTTTGGTGCAATGGCTTCCAGGTTGCCGCCGGATGCGGAAGCAATCGATTCAGTTACCGTCGTCGGACCTTGGTAAACATCGTTGCCTACAGCGACATCAAGCACGCCCGAGCTTGCGCCGGCGGCGATGGTGATCGTTTTGCCGCTTTCCAAAGTCACGGTGACCGGACCGTTTTGTGCGGTGACGGGTTTGCCGTCGGCACCGGTCAGGGTGGCGGTGTAAGTGATGGTGCCGTTTTCGTTCACGGTCGGCGTAGCGGTCAACGTTACCATGGTGGTGTCATTGACGTCGCTGACGATGGTGCTGACTGGAGCGGTGTTCGGAGCGATGGCCTCAAGGTTGCCACCGGATGCATCTTTGATCGACTCGGTGACGGTGGTCGGACCTTGGTAGACGTCGTTGCCGACGGCTACGTCCAAGACGCCCGAGCTTGCGCCGGCAGGGATGGTGATGGTTTTGCCGCTGTCGAGCGTCACGGTCACAGGACCGTTCTGCGCAGTGACCGGTTTGCCATCGGCGCCGGTCAGGGTGGCGGTGTAAGTGATGGTGCCGTTTTCGTTCACGGTCGGCGTAGCGGTCAACGTTACCGTGGTGGTGTCATTGACGTCGCTGACGATGGTGCTGACTGGAGCGGTGTTCGGAGCGATGGCCTCAAGGTTGCCACCGGATGCATCTTTGATCGACTCGGTGACGGTGGTCGGACCTTGGTAGACGTCGTTGCCGACGGCTACGTCCAAGACGCCCGAGCTTGCGCCGGCAGCGATGGTGATGGTTTTGCCGCTGTCGAGCGTCACGGTCACAGGACCGTTCTGCGCAGTGACCGGTTTGCCATCGGCGCCGGTCAGGGTGGCGGTGTAAGTGATGGTGCCGTTTTCATTCACGGTCGGCGTAGCAGTCAACGTCACCGTGGTGGTGTCGTTGACATCGCTGACCACGGTGCTGACTGGAGCGGTATTTGGAGCAATGGCTTCGAGGTTGCCGCCCGATGCGGAGGCAATCGATTCAGTCACCGTCGTTGGACCTTGGTAAACATCGTTACCCACAGCAACATCGAGCACGCCGGAGCTTGCGCCCGCAGCGATGGTGATGGTCTTGCCGCTTTCCAACGTCACGGTGACCGGGCCGTTTTGCGCGGTGACGGGTTTGCCGTCGGCGCCGGTCAGGGTGGCGGTGTAGGTGATCGTGCCGTTTTCGTTCACGGTTGGTGTCGCGGTCAAGGTCACCGTGGTGGTGTCGTTGACGTCGCTGACGATGGTGCTGACAGGCGCGGTGTTCGGTGCAATGGCTTCCAGGTTGCCGCCCGTGGCGGAGGCAATCGATTCAGTCACCGTCGTTGGGCCCTGGTACACGTCATTGCCGACGGCTACGTCCAATACGCCCGAGCTTGCGCCAGCGGCGATGGTGATCGTTTTGCCGCTTTCCAACGTCACGGTCACAGGACCGTTCTGCGCAGTGACCGGTTTACCGTCAGCACCGGTCAGGGTGGCGGTGTAGGTGATGGTGCCGTTTTCGTTTACGGTCGGCGTAGCGGTCAACGTGACGGTAGTAGCGTCTATCGAATCGGTGATCGTAGTGACCGCAGGCGCAGTGCTCGGCACCAGATTCTCAAAGTTGCCACCTGTCGCACCGGTGATGGTGGTGCTGACAGTGCTGCCGTTGTTGTAGACGTCGTTGGCCGGGGTGTCCACGGCAACGGTGCCGGTAGTAGCACCGGCGGCGATATTGATCACCGCGCCATTGCTCAAGGTCACGGTCACTGGGGTTTGAGCGGCATTGGTCAAGGTGGCGGTGTAGGTAATCTGGCCGCCCTCGGTGATGGTGTTGCTGGCCGTCAGGGTCAGGCCAGTGGTATCGACCGAATCGGTAATGGTGGTAACCGCAGGCGTGGTGCTCGGCACCAGGCTCTCGAAGTTGCCACCGGTCGCGCCAGTAATCGTGGTGCTGACAGTGCTGCCGTTGTTGTAGACGTCGTTGGCTGGTGTCTCGACGTTGACGGTGCCGGTGGTTTGGCCCGCAGCGATGGTGATGACCGAGCCATTGCTCAAGGTCACGGTCACTGGGGTTTGAGCGGCATTGGTCAAGGTGGCGGTGTAGGTAATCTGGCCGCCTTCGGTGATGGTGTTGCTGGCCGTCAAGGTCAGACCAGTGGTGTTCACCGAATCGGTAATCGTAGTCACCGCTGGTGCGGTGCTCGGTACCAGGTTCTCGAAGTTGCCACCCGTCGCACCGGTAATCGTGGTGCTGACAGTGCTGCCGTTGTTGTAGACGTCATTGGCCGGTGTATCGACGTTGACGGTGCCGGTGGTTTGGCCCGCAGCGATGGTGATGACTGAGCCATTGCTCAAGGTCACGGTCACTGGGGTTTGAGCGGCATTGGTCAAGGTGGCGGTGTAGGTAATCTGGCCGCCTTCGGTGATGGTGTTGCTGGCCGTCAGGGTCAGGCCAGTGGTATCGACCGAATCGGTAATGGTGGTAACCGCAGGCGTGGTGCTCGGCACCAGGCTCTCGAAGTTGCCACCGGTCGCGCCAGTAATCGTGGTGCTGACAGTGCTGCCGTTGTTGTAGACGTCGTTGGCTGGTGTCTCGACGTTGACGGTGCCGGTGGTTTGGCCCGCAGCGATGGTGATGACCGAGCCATTGCTCAAGGTCACTGTCACTGGGGTTTGAGCGGCATTGGTCAGGGTTGCGGTGTAGGTGATCGAACCGCCTTCAGTGATGGTGTTGCTGGCGGACAGGGTCAGGCCAGTGGTGTCCACCGAATCGGTAATGGTGGTAACCGCAGGCGTGGTGCTCGGCACCAGGTTCTCGAAGTTGCCACCCGTCGCACCGGTAATCGTGGCGCTGACAGTGCTGCCGTTGTTGTAGACGTCGTTGGCCGGGGTCTCTACGGCAACGGTGCCAGTGGTAGCACCGGCTGCGATGTTGATCACCGCGCCGTTGCTCAAGGTCACGGTCACTGGCGTCTGGGCCGGATTGGTCAACGTCGCGGTGTAAACAATCGAACCGCCTTCGGTGATGGTGTTGCTGGCCGTCAAGGTCAGGCCAGTGGTATCCGCCGAATCGGTGATCGTGGTCACCGCAGGCGCAGTGCTCGGAACCAGGTTCTCGAAGTTACCGCCGGTCGCGCCAGTAATCGTGGTGCTGACAGTGCTGCCGTTGTTATAGACGTCATTGGCTGGCGTCTCGACGTTAACGGTGCCGGTCGTCTGGCCAGCAGCGATGGTAATGACCGAGCCATTGCTCAAGGTCACGGTCACTGGCGTCTGGGCTGGGTTGGTCAGGGTCGCGGTATAGGTGATCTGACCGCCTTCGGTAACGGTGTTGCTGGCCGAGAGGCTCAGGCCAGTGGTATCGACCGAATCGGTAATGGTGGTAACCGCAGGCGTGGTGCTCGGCACCAGGTTCTCGAAGTTGCCACCCGTCGCACCGGTAATCGTGGCGCTGACAGTGCTGCCGTTGTTGTAGACGTCATTGGCCGGTGTATCGACGTTGACGGTACCTGTGGTCTGGCCCGCAGCGATGGTGATGACCGAGCCATTGCTCAAGGTCACGGTCACTGGCGTCTGGGCCGGATTGGTCAGGGTCGCGGTGTAGGTGATCTGACCGCCTTCGTTGACGGTATTGCCCGCGCTCAGGGTGATGGTGGTGGTGTCGACGGTGTCGGTGATCTGGGTCACGGCCGGCGTGGTGGGCACGGTCACGGCGATGCCGGTGCCGCCGGTGGTGCCAGTGACGGTCACGCTGATTTGAGTGGCGTCGTTATAGACGGTGTCGTTCGGCGCCAGCGGTACGTTGACGCTGCCGGTAGTTTGTCCGGCAGCAATGACGATCACCGAGCCGTTGGACAGGGTCACTGTCAGGTCGGTCTGAGGCGCCTGGGTGACTGTCGCGGTGTACACCAGCACGCCGCCGGCTTCGGTCAGGGTCGGTGTGGCGCTCAGGGTCATCGTCGCGTTGAGCACGGCGTTGGTGGTCGTATCCGTGGTATCGCCACCCAGGATGTTGTTATCGGTGGCGGCAGCCGCAGCGAGACCTTCCGTTGGGAAACCGACGGTAGGGTCGACGCTGCCGGCGGTGGCATCCAGCACCACAAAACTGTGGCCGCCACCGGCGGCACCACCCGTACCCGCGGCAGTGGCGCCGGCAGCGGTGGCTTCCAGGGCTGTCGTCGGGTCGACGCCCGCGGCGATGGCTTGTTGCAGCTCTTCTACCGACGGCGCGGCCTGGGCAGTGGCTTGGGCCAGGTCGGTGGACGAGTCCGGAGCACTGGCGCTCCACTGGGTGTCGCGACCCAGGTCCAGGGTGCGGCCATCGGCCAGTTCCAATGTGACGGCGCCGGCAGGGCCGGTGTCCAACTGGTCGCCTACGTTCAGGCGATCACCTTCAATGAGTACGCGCCGGATGCCCTCTGGGGATACGACGAAAACCTGACCAACAATGCTTTTGACGACGGCAATAACACTGCTCATTGAAGACTTCTCCGGGTGCCACGCTCAGTAGACTTCCATGGACCCGGCAGCCTGTGGGCAGCAGCGGTCTGGACGTTCATGTTCACAAAGTAAGGTTATTTGACGCTTCTTTTGTCAATATTTTGGCTGTGCTTTTTTCGATTATTTAGTTTGTGCCAAACTATTGACCTTCTGTCGGCCATCCTAAACAATCGCTTCAGTAATGTCACATTGATATTTAAGCGGCGACCTGTCCTTTCGGTGCTTGATCCAGTTCTTGTTTCGAACTTTCCGACATACGGTCATTCCGGTTGCCATCATCCGATGCAGCGCCACGTTTCGCTGTGATTCAAGACAAGAGTTTCAGGAAAAAACCACCATGCGTCCGCACTTGTTCATGGCTTTACCCTTCGCCCTCGCCGCCAGCTTCGTACAAGCACAAACCTTGCCGCAGGCCATGCAACAGGCGCTGGATGTCCATCCTGAAATCCAGGCCGGTGTGAACAGTCGTCTCGCGGCGGATTACCAACTCAAGGCGGCCAAGGGCGGCTACCTGCCTAGAGTGGACCTTGCAGCCGGGTATGGCCGTGAAGGCACTGACAGCGTCACCACTCGGTCAGGCGGCAACAACCATTGGGAAACCCTGAACCGCAGCGAGTCGAGCCTGCGCCTGTCACAAATGGTTTTTGACGGTTTTGCGACGTCCAGCGAAGTGGGGCGTCAACAAGCCACCGTCAATGCCCGTGCCTACTCGTTGCTGGACGCTTCCGAACGCACCGGTCTGACGGTGGCCCAGGTTTACCTGGATGTGCTGACCCGTCGTGAGTTCGTGCGCCTGGCCGAGGAAAACCTCAAGAGCCACGAACGTATCTTCGACCAGATCAAGCTGCGCACCTCCCGCGGCGTGGGCAGCGGCGCCGACCTGGACCAGGCCGAAGCGCGCATGGCCCAGGCCCGCAACAACCTGATCACCGAACAGACCAACCTGGCCGACGCCGAGACCAACTACCTCAGCGCCGTGGGCCAACTGCCCGATCAACTGGAACGTCCCGCCGATTTTCTGGCGCTGTTGCCGGCCAACCTGACCGAAGCCCGCGCCCAGATGCTGGAAAACAGCCCGGTGCTGCGTTCGGCCGAAGCCGACATCGCCGCCGCCGAGCAACAGTACGAAGCCGCCAAGTCGAGCTTCTACCCACGTTTCGACGCCGAGTTGGGTCGCACGGCCGACAACGACCTGGACGGTCAGAACGGCCACAACAACGAGTGGCAGGCCATGCTGCGCATGCGTTTCAACCTGTATGCCGGTGGCAGCAACAAGGCCGACCTGGAATCCAAGTCGTACCTGTCCAACCAGGCCCTGGACATCCGCAACAACGCGCTGCGCCAGTTGAACGAAGAGCTGGGCCTGGCCTGGAACGCCTTGAACAACGCTAACGCCCAGGTGCCGGTCGCCCAGCAATACGTGGATCGCAGCGCCAATGTGCGCACCGCCTACCAGAAGCAGTTCAGCCTCGGCGAGCGGACCCTGCTCGACTTGCTCGACAGCGAAAACGAGCTGTTCAGCGCTTCCCGTCGCCTGGCGGAAATCAAGAATGTGCAGCTGTTCACCCAGTACCGGATCAAGGCAACCATGGGCCAGCTGTTGAAAAGCCAGGGTGTGGTCGCACCGTTGGCATCGGTTGTGCAGAACGACATGAAGCCCAAGGTTCAATTGCCTGGGATGAATTGAGTCCTACCACCCGTTTTAATCAGTCAGAGTGCCGAGCGTGGAATCAGAAGTCAGTCCAGTCGAACTAGTTCATGACCCGCGCACGCTGCACGACGACCCGCTGCTGGACGGTCTCCTGGCGCTCTGCATGCTGCATCAGAAGCCGGCCAGCGCAGCGATGCTCACCACTGGCCTGCCACTGCCCAAGCAACGGCTGAGCGTCGAATTATTGTCGCGCGCGGCGGCCCGTGCCGGCCTGCAAGGCCGGGTGCTGCAACGCAGGCTCGAGCAGATCCCGACCATCGCCATGCCGGCGCTGTTGCTGCTCAAAGACGGCCGCAGCGCCGTGCTGCTGGGCTGGGTCGGTGACGACCAGGCGCGGCTGCTGCTCAGCGAAAGCGACGGCGGTGAGGTGACCGTCAGCCGCGAACTGCTGGCGGACGACTACAGCGGCAAGGTGTTCTTCGCCCAACCGCAGCATAAATTTGACGTCAACCACGGCACGCTCATTCCCCGGGCGCGTTCGTGGTTTCGCGACACCCTCAAACGGTCCCGCTGGCTGTACGCCGATGCCATCGCCGCGAGCCTGCTGATCAACATCATCGCCATGGCCGCGCCACTGTTCGTGATGAACGTCTACGACCGCGTGGTGCCGAACCAGGCCGAATCGACCCTGTGGGTGCTGGCTGTCGGTATCACCGGCGCCTATGTGTTCGACCTGATCCTCAAGATGCTGCGCAGCCTGTGCCTGGACCTGGCGGGCAAGAAAACCGACCTGATCATCTCGGCGACGCTGTTCGAACGCATCGTCGGCATGTCCATGAAGTACCGCCCGGCGCGGGTCGGCAGCTTTGCCCAGAACATCCATGAGTTCCAGAGCCTGCGGGACTTCCTCGCTTCGCTGACCCTCACCAGCCTGATCGACTTGCCGTTCACCCTGCTGATCTTCATGGTCATTGCGATTATCGGTGGGCACCTGGTGTGGATTCCGGTGCTGGCGTTCCCGATTGCCCTGCTGATCGGCTATGCGTTGCAGAAGCCCCTGGTGGCGACCATGGAGCGCACCATGGCCCTGGGCGCCGAGCGCCAGTCCAGCCTGATCGAGACCCTGGCCGGCCTGGACGCGGTGAAGGTCAACAACGCCGAGAGCGAGCGTCAATACCAGTGGGAACAGACCATCGGCACCCTCAGTCGCCTCGAACTGCGGGTGAAGATGCTGTCCGGGCTGGCAATGAACATCACCTTGCTGATCCAGCAATTGGCCGGGGTGATCATGATCGTCTTCGGCGTTTACCTGATCATCGCCGGCAACCTGAGCATGGGCGGGCTGGTTGCCTGCTACATGCTCAGCGGCCGCGCCCTCAGCCCACTGGCGTCGCTGTCGGGCCTGTTGACCCGCTATCAGCAGGCGCGGGTGACCATGACCTCGGTCGACCAGATGATGGAGCTGCCCCAGGAGCGCAATTTCGACGAGCGCCCCCTCAGCCGCAAGGTGTTGCAGGGCGCCATTGAATGCCGTCAGTTGAACTTCACCTACCCGAACCAGCAGAACGCCGCGCTGAAAAACATCAACCTGGTGATCAAGCCCGGCGAGAAAATCGGCATCATCGGTCGCAGCGGTTCGGGCAAAAGCTCCCTCGCCAAATTGCTGGTGGGCCTGTATCAGCCTGACGACGGTGCCTTGCTGGTGGACGGCGTGGACATCCGCCAGATCGACGTCAGCGAGCTGCGCTACAACATTGGCTACGTGCCCCAGGACATCCAGCTGCTGGCCGGCACCCTGCGGGACAACCTGACCTCCGGCGCCCGTTACGTCGAAGACGAACTGGTGCTCCAGGCCGCTGAACTGGCGGGCGTGCACGAATTCGCCCGTCTGCATCCGCAAGGCTATGAACTGCAAGTCGGCGAGCGCGGGCAGAACCTGTCCGGCGGCCAGCGCCAGAACGTCGCCCTGGCCCGCGCGCTGTTGCTCAACCCGCCCATCCTGCTGCTGGACGAACCCACCAGCGCCATGGACAACACCGGTGAAGAACGCTTGAAGCAGCGCCTGGCCGCCGTGGTGGAAAACAAGACCGTGCTGTTGGTGACGCACCGGGCATCCTTGCTGTCGCTGGTGGATCGCCTGCTGGTGATCGACCGTGGACAGATCCTCGCCGATGGCCCGAAAGCCGCTGTCATGGAAGCGCTGAAGAAGGGGCAGATCAGTGTTGCTTAAGCCAGGTTTAAAGGGCGGCGTGGGCCGCTATTTCAAAGGTTCCGACTCGCTGCACGGCCAACCGCTGCCCGAGGTCAACAAAGCCCTGATCGAGGACGCTCCCCGGGTGGTGCGTTTGACGATCTGGGGCATCATCGGCTTCTTTGTATTCCTGATGCTGTGGGCCAACTTCGCCGAGATCGACGAAGTGACCAAGGGCGACGGCAAGGCGATCCCATCGTCCAAGATCCAGAAAATCCAGAACCTGGAAGGCGGCATCGTCGCTGAGCTGTTCGTCAAGGAAGGGCAGATCGTCGACGTCGGCGCGTCGTTGATTCGCCTGGACGACACACGGTTTGTCTCCAACGTCGGCGAAACCGAGGCTGATCGGCTGTCCATGTTGTTGCGGGTCGAGCGCCTGAGCGCCGAAGTCGATGACCGGCCGCTGAACTTCCCGGCCGATGTACTCAAGGCGGTGCCGGGCCAGGCGGCCAGCGAAGAGTCGCTGTACATCAGCCGCCGCCAGCAGTTGCACGATGAAATCGGCGGCTTGCAGGAGCAGTTGATCCAGCGCCAGCAGGAACTGCGCGAGTTCGTGTCCAAGCAGGCGCAGTACCGCTCCGGCCTGGCGCTGCAACGCCAGGAAATCAACATGTCCGAGCCGCTGGTGGCCCAGGGCGCGGTGTCGCCGGTAGAAGTGCTGCGGCTCAAGCGCGCCGAAGTCGAGACCCGTGGGCAACTGGACGCCACGACGCTGGCGATCCCCCGCGCCGAATCGGCGATCAAGGAAGTGCAGCGCAAGATCGACGAGACCCGCGGCAAGTTCCGCAGCGAAGCCCTGACCCAGCTCAACGAAGCCCGCACCGACCTGAACAAGGCCCAGGCCACCGGCAAGGCCCTGGAAGACCGGGTGAGCCGGACCCTGGTGACGTCGCCGGTGCGCGGCATTGTCAATAAATTGCTGGTGAACACCATCGGCGGCGTGATCCAGCCCGGCAGCGACCTGGTGGAAATCGTGCCGCTGGACGACACCATTCTGGTGGAAGCGAAAATCCGTCCCCAGGACATCGCCTTCCTGCACCCCGGCCAGGACGCCACGGTGAAATTCACCGCGTACGACTACACCATCTACGGCGGGATGAAAGCCAAGCTGGAACAGATCGGCGCCGACACCATCACCGATGAAGACAAGAAAACCACCTACTACATCATCAAGCTGCGCACCGAACGCAGCCACCTGGGCACGCCTGAAAAACCCTTGCTGATCATCCCTGGGATGGTGGCGTCGGTGGACATCATCACCGGCAAGAAAACCGTGCTCAGCTACCTGCTCAAACCGATCATCAAGGCCCGGTCCGAGGCGTTGCACGAGCGCTAGTTTTCAAGCCTGTGTCCTCCACAGCCGCCAATCGGTGGCTGGATAGCTTTTGTGGTGCCGAACCCCCTTGTGGGAGCGAGCTTGCTCGCGATGGCACCAGGTCAGACACCTATCTGTCGCTGACACACCGCCATCGCGAGCAAGCTCGCTCCCACAGTTTCTGCCACCTGAGCTAAACGCCATATCGTTATTCATTAACGGTATTTAAATTTCAATTCTTATACCCTTAAAGTCATCCCCCTGCGTACCTGCCGACCAATCGGCACGCCGCACGACATAAACCAACACGGTAACCCCGTGAGTTTTGATCGATTGCGCGCCCATTGAAGCGCGCCGTGCGTGGGAGTGATGTATGCCAGCCGTCTCTTTTTCTCCAGATTCAAATGCCGCGCCCATCGCGCCGCAGTCGTTCGCAATCTTCCCGTTTCGCGATGCCGTCGGTGCCGAGATCGTTGGGCTGGACCTGTCCCGGCCCATCAACGACCAGGATTTCGCCCGCATCCATCGCGCGCACCTGGACTATCACGTCGTGGTGTTCCGCGACCAGCGCATCACCCCCGAACAGCACATCGCCTTCAGCCGCCGTTTTGGCGTGTTGCAAATCCATGTGCTCAAGCAGTTCCTGCTGACCGGGCATCCGGAAATCCTCATCGTTTCCAACATCATCGAAAACGGCCAATCCATCGGCCTGGGCGATGCAGGCAAGTTCTGGCATTCGGACCTTTCCTATAAGGAACTGCCCAGCCTGGGCTCGATGCTCCACGCCCAGGAACTGCCGAGCGAAGGCGGCGACACGCTGTTTGCCGACATGCACAAGGCCTGGGACGGTTTGCCCGAAACGCTGCGTAAAGCGGTCGAGGGCCGTTCGGCGGCGCATTCCTACACCGCGCGTTACAGCGAAACCAAATTCGAAGGCAACTGGCGCCCGACGTTGACGCCGGAGCAACTGGCCCAGGTGGCCGAGGTCGTGCACCCCATCGTCCGCACCCACCCGGAAACCGGGCGCAAGGCATTGTTCGTCAGCGAGGGGTTCACCACCCGCATCGTCGGCCTGCCGGAGGATGAAAGCAAAGCCATCCTGACGGAGTTGTATGCCCACAGCGTGTTGCCTCAAAACATCTATCGCCATCAATGGCAGCCCCATGACTTGGTGTTCTGGGACAACCGCTCGCTGATCCACCTGGCTGCCGGTTGCCCGAGCCATCTGCGCCGCAAGCTGTATCGCACCACCATCCAGGGCGACGCCCCTTTCTGATCGGCTGCGCCTCGCGCAAAGAGCCCGGAGAATCACCATGTCCAAACGCATTGCTTTTGCACCGCTGGCCGCCGCCATCGGCCTGGGCTTCAGTTTGCTGGCCGGCAGCCTGGTCGCGCCGGCCAGCGCCCACGCCGAAGGCGAGATTCGGATCGCCGAGCAGTTCGGCATCGTTTACCTGTTGCTGAACGTGGTCCGCGACCAGCAATTGATCGAGAAGCACGGCAAGGAAGAGGGCATCGACATCAAGGTCGATTGGACCCAACTGTCCGGCGGGGCGGCGGTCAACGATGCATTGCTGTCGGGTTCCATCGACATTGCCGGAGCCGGCGTCGGGCCGTTGTTGACCGTCTGGGACCGCACCCGTGGCAAGCAGAACGTCAAGGCCGTGGCCTCGTTGGGCAACTTTCCCTATTACCTGTTGAGCAACAACCCCAACGTCAAGACCATTGCCGACTTCACCGAGAAGGACCGCATCGCGGTGCCCGCGGTGGGAGTTTCGGTGCAGTCGCGTTTCCTGCAATACGCCGCCGCCAAGCAGTGGGGCGACAAGGACTTCAATCGCCTCGACAAGTACACCTTGGCCGTCCCGCACCCGGACGCCACGGCGGCGTTGATTGCCGGCGGCACCGAGTTGACCGGGCATTTTTCCAACCCGCCGTTCCAGGACCAGGCCCTGCAAAACCCCAACGTCCATGTGGTACTCAACTCCTATGACGTGCTCGGGCCAAACTCGCCCACGGTGCTGTTCGCCACCGAGAAATTCCGCGATGAGAATCCGAAAACCTACAAGGCGTTCGTCGAGGCGCTGACCGAAGCGGCCGAGTTCGCCCAGAAGGACAAAGGTGCGGCGGCGGACACCTACCTGCGGGTGACCAAGGCCAAGATCGACCGGGCGACCTTGTTGAAAATCATCGACAACCCGCAGATCGAATTCACCGTCACCCCGAAAAACACCTACCCGCTGGCGGAATTCCTCTACCGCGTCGGCGCCATCAAGAACAAGCCGGCGTCGTGGGAAGATTATTTCTTCCAGGACGCCAAACCGTTGCAGGGGAGCTGATTGTCATGAACGCGCTTTTGCAAGGCCACGCGGCCAGCAACCCCACCCGCACCGACACGGCATTGTTGTCGGTGGATAACGTCAGCTTGGAATACCGCACCCCGCAGCGGGTGGTGCGGGCCACCCACCAAGTGAGTTTCGAAGTCGACCCTGCGGACCGTTTTGTTTTGCTTGGCCCGTCCGGGTGCGGCAAGTCCACCTTGCTCAAGGCCATTGGTGGCTTCATCACGCCGTGCGAAGGCGAGATTCGCTTGCAAGGCCAAACCGTCAACGCGCCGGGACCGGACCGGATCGTGGTGTTCCAGGAGTTCGACCAACTGCCACCGTGGAAAACCGTCAAGCAGAACGTGATGTTCGCGCTGCTGGCGTCCGGCACCCTCAAGCGTCGCGAGGCCGAGGAGCGGGCGCTGCATTACCTCGACAAAGTGGGCCTGGCGGCGTTTGCCGATGCCTACCCTCACACGTTGTCCGGGGGCATGAAAGCTCGCGTCGCGATTGCCCGGGCGCTGGCGATGCAGCCGAAAATCCTCTTGATGGACGAGCCTTTCGCCGCCCTCGATGCCCTGACCCGACGCAAGATGCAGGAAGAACTGCTGCTGCTCTGGGAAGAGGTGCGTTTCACCCTGCTGTTCGTCACCCACTCCATCGAAGAAGCATTGGTGGTGGGCAATCGCATCCTGCTGTTATCGCCACATCCAGGAAGGGTCCGGGCGGAAATCCACAGCCATCAATACGATCTGCACAGCCTCGGCGGCGTGGGGTTCCAGCACACGGCCCGGCGGATTCATGGATTGCTGTTCAATGAAGGTCAGCCGCCTGAAACCGAGCATGAGCTGGATTTCACCGACATCCGTATTGCGTATTAAGGGGACCTTTCATGAGTCAGTTATCGCCTGCGCGCGAAGAATACGAAGTCGATCTGCAACCTTTGACCCACGTGCCCTTGGAGCGCGAGTTGCCCTTGGGCCAGCGCCTCTGGCAACAGGGTTGGCTGCGCAAAAGTTTGATCCTGTTATTGCTGGCGGTGGTGTGGGAGGGCGTGGCGCGTTACCAGAACAACGACCTGCTGCTGCCGAGCTTCTTGCAGACCGCCAGCGCGTTGTACGACGGTTTGCTCAGCGGCGAGCTGTTGGGCAAGGTGTGGATTTCCCTGGTGGTGCTGCTCAAGGGCTATCTACTGGGCATCATCCTGGCGTTTGGCTTGACCACCTTGGCGGTGTCGACGCAGTTGGGCCGCGACCTGCTCAGCACGTTGACGTCGATGTTCAATCCGCTGCCGGCCATCGCCCTGTTGCCGTTGGCGCTGCTGTGGTTCGGCCTGGGGCAGAACAGCCTGATTTTTGTGCTGGTGCATTCGGTGTTGTGGGCGCTGGCGTTGAACATGTATTCGGGGTTTCTCGGTGTGTCGGAAACGCTGCGCATGGCCGGGCGCAACTATGGGCTGCGGGGCCTGCGTTTTGTGCTGTTCATCCTGATCCCGGCGGCGCTGCCGTCGATTCTCGCCGGGCTGAAGATCGGCTGGGCCTTCGCCTGGCGCACCCTGATCGCCGCCGAACTGGTGTTCGGCGCCACCAGCGGCAAGGGCGGCCTGGGCTGGTACATCTTCCAGAACCGCAACGAGCTGTACACCGACAAGGTGTTTGCCGGGTTGGCGGTGGTGATTTTGATCGGGTTGCTGGTGGAGAACCTGGTGTTCGACAGCCTGGAGCGGGTGACGGTGAAGCGTTGGGGGATGCAGCGCTGATCGGTGGAGTGAATGAACCCTGTGGCGAGGGAGCTTGCTCCCGCTGGCCTGCGAAGCAGGCCCCTGGGTTTCTTCAGCCTGACCGCGTTGTCTGGTTTTGCGACTGCTGCGCAGTCGAGCGGGAGCAAGCTCCCTCGCCACGGATTCTGGGTTGTCTGGGCTGGCGTCATCGCGAGCAAGCTCGCTCCCACACTGGATTTGTGTAGAACCGAAAAATTGAGGTCAACACTGTTTAACTGTGGGAGCGAGCTTGCTCGCGATGGCGGTTTTCAATCCACCACAGGAATGTCAGCCCGAAGCCTGGACCTCAAGCCGATCCATCGCCCGCTCCACCAATAAATGCACGCCATCAGCCATGCGGCTGATCGCCAGGATGACACTGTGACGACTGCCTTCAACGTCATCCGCCAGGTCGGCGGCGATGGCGCTGATGGACAGCAGGTCTTCGGAGGCATTGGCCAGCAGGGTTTCGGTGTCGATGTCCGGGGCGACCATGAAGAGGTGGGCGGTTTGGGTTTTGCCAGAGGCTTCATCGGTCGGTGGGATTGAGGTAGTAGTCGAGGGCGCGTTGGGCGGCTTCGTCGAGCTTTTTGGACTCTGGGGTCTCAGCGCGGGTGTCAGGTGAGACGGGGGGAGGGTTAGGTGTAGGTTTGAACATGGTAGGTTTCCATTGGAGAACCACTTTGAATCGCTTGCACGCGATGGAAGGTGGCAGCTGTGAGCGAGTGTGCAAGACCGGGTAACCATACCAAAACCCCGGCAGACCTTGAGAGTCTCCCGAACACAGCCGCCATAAAACGCGGGCACGAATGCACCATAAATGGCCGGAGGCATTATGATTCGGTTGTTGTACCCGGACTTGCACGTCCGTGTCACCGTTTTTTCAGTGACAAACTCAGACTAGCGGCGGGCCCGAAGCCGGACAAGTTCACCAATATCGCTACAACTTGAAGGAAATCTCCTAGGACCCAACTGTACGAGTGCACCCAATCCAAATAGCCAGATAAAGCCACCTCCTTTTCCATTAGACTTGCGACCCTCCAGCAAGCCTTCAGGACACGGAATGCCAGTCCCTCAAAGCCCCCTTCGCAAAGCCATGGTCGCTTGGCTTTATGCTGCCGCCCTGATGCATCTGCTTGCCGGCATCACCCTGAGCTGGGCAGGCCATTCGGGCTTGCTCGATGGCTATCTGCAGAGCATCGAACAGGCCTTCTGGGGCGCCGCCGCAGTGCCCGCGACGGCCAGCGCACAGCAGGTCTGGTGGCTGGCCTTGTTTGGCGCCACGTTGCAAAGCTACGCGTTGTACATGTTCGCCCTCGTGCACATCGGCAATCGACTGAAAAGCGCCATGCCTTGGGCCTGGATAATCGCCGGCATCCTGCTCTGGGCGCCCCAGGACATGTTGATTTCCGCCCAGGCGCGGGTCTGGTCGCACTTGTGGCTCGACGGTTTCGCGCTGCTGCTGTTACTGCCGCCGCTGTTCTGGCTCTATCGCCACGACCGCCGCACCTCCCTGACTGACCACGCGCCGAGTGATTCAACGCATGCCTGACTTTTCCCTGCTGGACTGGGCCATCACGCTGTTGATCGCCCAGGCGATCCTGGGAGCGCTGGATACCCTGTATCACCACGAACTCACCGTCGCCTTGCCCTATCGCCACAGTGCTCGCCTGGAACTCTCCATCCACGCCCTGCGTTCGTGTTTCTACGGGATTCTGTTCCTGGGCATGGCGCACCTGGCCTTCCAGGGGACGTGGGCGATTGTCATTGGCTTGCTGTTCGCGCTGGAGATCGGCCTGACGCTCTGGGATTTCGTGGTCGAGGACCGGACCCGCAAGTTGCCCGCCATCGAGCGCATCATGCACACGGTGCTGGCGGTCAACGGCGGGGCGTTTTTCGCGCTGTACGGTGTGCAACTGGCGCAGTGGGCGAGTTTGCCGACCGGCCTGGTTGCGATCGATTTCGGCTGGCGCGGCTGGCTGCTGACCTTGTTCGCCATCGGCGTCACGGCCTCGGGGATTCGTGATGGGTTAGCGGCATTGCGCATGCAGCGTCAAGGCCGACCGGCCAATCCATTCGCGGGCGGTGCCTATAAGCGCGTGCTGGTGACGGGAGGCACCGGGTTTATCGGCGAGGCCCTGGTCAACCAATTGCTCGACGCCGGGCACACGGTCAGCGTGCTGGCCCGCGATCCCTTGAAAGCGGCCTATCTGTTCGATGGCCGTGCCCGGTGCCTGCGTTCGTTGGGCAAGCTGGGCCATGACGAAACCTTCGACGTTGTGATCAACCTGGCGGGTGCGCCGGTGGCCGGGCCGCGCTGGAGCCCCAAGCGCCAGGCGCAACTCATCGCCAGCCGGGTCAATACCACCCATGCGCTGATGACGTGGTTGAAGAACGCCCGGCATAAGCCCGTGTTGTGGATTCAGGCCTCGGCCATCGGTTTCTACGGCGTGCGTGATGCCAGCGAGAGCCTCGATGAAAGCGCCACCCGGGGCGAGGGCTTCATGGCTGAACTCTGCGCGCGTTGGGAGGCTTCAGCGCTGCCCGCCACCGAGCTGGGCGTGCGCCAGGTGGTGATGCGCCTGGGCGTGGTGTTCGGCCCCGGCGGTGCGCTGCTGCCGTTGCTGATTCCGTTTCGCCTGGGGTTCGGCGGGCGGATGGGCGATGGTCGGCAAATCATGAGTTGGGTGCACCGCGACGATGTCATCCAAGTGATCGCCCGTGCGTTCGATGACGAAAGCCTGAGCGGCACCTACAACCTGGTGGCGCCGGAAACCGTCAGTCAGGCGCTGTTCGCCGAACGCGTCGGCAAGGTGCTCAAGCGTCCGGTGTGGTTCCACATCCCAGCCGCGCCGGTGCGTGCCCTGGCGGGTGAGATGGCCCAGTTGTTTTTCGACGGCCAGCGCGTGGTGCCCAATCGTCTCGTCGAGGCTGGTTACACGTTCCGTTACCCGACCCTCGACGCTGCCCTGCGCGACCTGGCCTGAGGACCGTCCATGAGCAAGCCCCGGATGTACCTGCTGGCCGGCAACGGTAGCGCCGCCGATTGGTGGGACGACGCGTTGCCGCATTTTCAACACCACGACGTGGTGCCGCTGGAATTGCCCGGCTTCGGCAACAACCCTCAAGCCCCTTGCGAAGACCTGGCGGCCTACGCCCAGGCGTTGCTGGCGGCGACGGTCAAGGGCAGCGCGATCATGGCGGTGGGGGTGAGTGCGTTGCTGGTGCTGCATGCGCTGCAACGTCAGCCGGGACACTTTTGCCGCAGCGTGTTGCTGGCGCCGGTGGGCGCGTTTTTGTGGCAGCGACGATTGCCGGCGTTGATGTCGCCGTTGCCGATTCGCAAGACCATTCACTGGTTGCTCTCGAATAAGCCGACGCTGTTTGCCCACAAATTCTCCCGCCAGACCTGGACGTCCGCGCAATACCAACGCATGGGCGCCGGGTATGCTCGCTGCCGCGCCTTTGTGCCGCTCTGGGATCAACTGCGTGCGGACACCGCGTTGCCACTGCTGGAATGGATCACCGACCCGGTCGAACTGGTGTGGGGTGATCAGGACAAGGTGCTGGGCGTCGCCCAAGCGGCGGCCTGGTCCGCCATTCTGGCCCGTGCCGATCTGACCATCAGCCTGAAACCCGGCTGGGGTCACTACCCGTGGATCGACTCCCCGGCCGAGTTCGCCGCATGGCTGGAGTCCGGCGAGCGTGGGTTCGTTGCGCACACCAAGGGTGGGCGCTTGTGCCTGGCGGAGCTGGCCGGGCAAGCGGTGCCTGCGGCGCTGTCGCTCAACGACTGTCATGATCCGCGCTTACCAGGTTTTTTGAAGAGCCAGCCGGACGCTATCTGGGCCGTGCGTTCCTCCAGTTATGGCGAAGATCAGGCCGATGCGGCGAATGCCGGCCTGAGCACCACGTTCCTGCGTGAACCGACGCACAACGTGCCAGTGCGCATTGCCGAGTTGACGGCGGCGGGTGTCGAGGAAGTGGTGGTCCAGCGCTTCATCACGCCGCGGTTGTCGGGGATCGCCTTCGTGCGCCACCTATCCGTCGAGCTGGAGTGGGTCGAAGGTCATCTGGAGTCGTTGGCCGATGGTCAGGTGAGCCCCGAGCGGGCGATCCTTTCCTGCCTCGGCGAGTCATGGAGCAGCGGCACATTCAAGCCCGCCCATGGCCTGACCGAAGACGTGCTGTGGCGTTTCCTGCAAGGCGTGCTGCGGGTCTTCCACTATGTGCCCGGCGACGTTGAATGGGCCTGGGACGGCACTCAGCTGTGGCTGCTGCAATACCGGCCGATCAGCGACTATGGCTGGCGCCGCCACCTGACCGCCGCCAACATCGCCGAGATCCTGCCGCCGCAACCCAGCGCCTTGGTGGAATACGCCCAGCGCCGTGCGGCGGCGAGCATTCCGGCGATCATGGCACGCTGGGATTCGCGGGTGTTGCAGGACAACGAGCCGTTCACGGCGGTGTTTGGCGGCGCGTCGTACATCAACAATGATCTGTTTCTCGCCCGGCTGGCCGACTGGGGCATCAGTGCCAGCAGCTATGCCGGCGAGGTCGGCGGCGCGACGCCGCACCTGCCTTGGCGGCCACTGCGCCTGTTGCGCTCGCTACCGTTGTTCCTGCGCATGCAACGCATCGCCCGTGGGCATTTGCTGACGTTGGAAAACGGCTTGCGACGTTTTGACCAAGAGCTGCACGAACTGACCACACAAGGCGTCGACGGCCAGCAATTGGCCGACTGGTTCACCCGCTTCTATGTGTTTGTGGTGCAGGGCAACCTGTGCATCGCCAGCGCCTTGGCCAGCAGTGGCGGCGACCTGTTGGGGCGACCGCCGACCGCCTATGACGACCTTGAACACAGCCCCCATCGCCTGCCCTGGGAGACCGACCCGGCGACGCCACGCCCAGCACCAACCGAGTTGCCCTTGCAGGCCTTTCCACAATGGCCCCTGGCGATTCGCCTGGCTCATTCGACCGGCCTGCCGGGCTTGCGTGGTTACTACCTGCAAGTGCGCGAATGGTATCGCGACAACCTGATGCGGATGTTCTTTCGCCTGCACCACGCCATGCCGACGGCTGACCGAGGGCATTGGTTCGCGCCGCACCCGGACATCCGTACCCGCGATGGCAGCTTCTGGCAGGACGGTCGTGAAGGCACCGAGCAGGCCAGCGGCTTCATGATTTATCCGGGGCAGGCCCAGGGGATTCTGGGCGAGGACATTTTGTTGGAAGACACCCTGGACCCTGGTCGCCATGCACACTATCAAAGCGCCCGGGCCGTGATTGCGCGAATGGGTGGGCGTTTGTCCCACGGCTCGACGCTGCTGCGTGAGCTGCGCAAACCCTCGGCGGTGCTGCCGCAGGTGGATGTGACGTGGCTGGGGCGTGAGGTGGTGTATCGGGATGGTGAGTTGACGTTGGTTGCTACCAATAGTCCGGCTTGATGGCGGGGGCTTTGTGCGTGGGCACTCGGTTGGGGAACTGGTGCGATTGGAGTTCGTCGCAAGTGACAACGCGGCGCATCCAATGGGCGTGCTCTTTTAAGGAGCCGGGCGCCAAGCGTTTAGATCCAGCCCGATAGGGGAGTACAACGCCGATTTTCAAGTGAGGATAATCTTCTCGAATAGCCCTCAAGGCTGGAGCCATGTCGGTGTCACCCGAAACCAGCACGAGCTGTTCGATACGCTTCTCCCACGGCAATGTTTCTTGTCTTGAGGCCGTGCGATACATGCTGATCGCAATATGAACGTCGGTTTCCTTTTCTTCCAGCTTCCAAATAGCGACCGTGTCCTGGCGTGAGGCCCCGATCTTCCTGCTGACAAAGCGAGGGGCGTTGGCGCGTTCGAGCTGATGGCGTCCGTAATGTACGGCGACTTTGCTGGCCTTTAGCGCGCGGACATATGAATCTTGAGCCTCTTTGGAAATGATTCCGCGCGTTGCCAGTTCCGGTTTGACGGAAGACGTGAAGTAATCAACGGACGCGAGTGAGCTCTGGGGATTCTCGACGTGGGCTATGTGTGTCAATAGCTGCGCCAGGTTCAGCCATTTGTAGGGCGTGCCGGCGAGCAACCCATAAAAAACGTTATAACCGTCAACGAAAAAAGCGGTGCGCACAAACTCAATCCCCAGAAACGAAAAAACCGGCCGAAGCCGGTGTTTTCACCCCAACGGCCAGAGAATTTAATCTCTGCGTACGAGGTTGAGCAGTGAGCGAATCCTAAGCCTGGGTTGACGCTACGTCAACCATGGGTAAATAAGCTCCGGCACCGGCGGACTGAGTTTTGTGTGCATTGAGGACGAAGGGTCAAGGCGTTTCTGGCTCGGTTTGTCAGCGATTATTTCAGCCTTTGTCCAACGGAACGGTAGCGGTTGAGTGACACAAATAATCCATCGCTCGGTACTGTTTTGAATGAACGGATTTTCCTAAATCACTGTGGGATTTATTACGGATATACCTCAGTAAAAAAACCAAGCGTTTTTTACTGTTTTTCAGTTTTTTGAAACAAGAGTTTTCTCACTCCTGACCGCTACTCCCTTGACGCCCCCCACCGCTGTCGTAGACTCCGCCCATCCGTCAGGGAGTAACGGCATGGGACGTTTGAGTAGTTGGGTTGTGGGATTGACCTTTGTAACGTGCGGCGTGCAGGCGCAAACGCCTGTCGCGGACGATCCTCTGCTGGAAAGCGGTGTCACGGCCAGTGCGCCGAGTGGCAATGAGGCGCGTGGGGTGCTTCGGGCGCGAGACCAGGCGGTGCTGGCCAGCGAGTTGGCCGGGCGCATCGTCGAGTTGCCGTTCAGCGAGGGTGAGTCGTTCAAGAAGGGCGATACCCTGGCGCGGTTCGATTGCTCGGCCTATCAGGCCCAGCTCAACGCGGCCCAGGCGGCAAGCCGGGGGGCCGGTGAAGAGCTGGCGCATAATCGGCAATTGGCGGAGTTGAAATCGGTCGGGCGCTTTGAGGTCTCGCGGGCCGAGGCCCGGCTCAGCGAGGCTCAGGCCCAATCCCAGGTGTACCAGGTTCAGGTCAAGCGTTGCAGCGTGATCGCGCCCTTCGACGGGCAAGTGGTGGCGCGCAAGGTCCAGCGCTATGAAAGCGTGGCGGCCGGCGCGCCGTTGCTCGATGTGGTCGACAACCGCACCCTGGAGATCCACCTGTTGGTGCCTTCACGCTGGATGGACCGGCTCAAGCCTGGCCAGCCCTTTACCTTCGTCCCCGATGAAACCGGCAAGCCGTTGCAAGCGACGGTCAAGCGCCTGGGCGCGCGCATCGACGAGGGCAGCCAGACCCTGTTGCTGGTGGCGAGCGTGCCGGATGCCAGCGGCCTGCTGTCCGGCATGAGCGGCACGGCGCGTTTCGCGGAGCCCAAGTGAACGCGCCGGTATCGGGCAGCGCCGAGCAGGTGTTTGCCCGCTTCCTTGACCTTGAACGCCAGACCCGGGCCGCACGAACGCCGGCACAATTGAGCTACAGCCTGGTCAATGACGGCCAGGCCCTGTTCGGCTTTCGTCATGCCGCGTTGTTGATCGCCGGCAAGGTCCAGGCGGTGACCGGCGTCAGTACCGTGGAGCCGAATGCGCCATTCGTGGCATTTGTCGAGCAGGCGGTGGCGCAGCTATTCAAACAGGGCCTGTTGAATCAGGCTCGGGTGATCGCCGCCGATGGGGTGAGTGAATCCGTCCGGGCGGACTGGCAAAGCCTGTCCGCCGGCCAAGTGTTCTGGCTGCCGTTGATCGATCATCAGGGCCAGGTATTCGGCGGTTTGTGGCTGGCCCGGGACTTGCCCTGGACCCCTCCCGAACAAGTGCTGCTGTCGCAACTGGGGGACACCTACAGCCATGCGTGGCTGGCGCTGCAACCGCGCAAGCCGTGGCGCCTGCGTTGGACGCGCAAGCGCCAGGTCGCCCTGGTGGCGGTGTTGCTGCTGGGCTTGCTGATCCCGGTGCGCCAGTCCGTGTTGGCCCCGGCCGAAGTGGTGCCGCTGGGCGGGCAGGTAGTGGCGGCGCCGTTGGATGGGGTGATCGCCGAGTTCCTGGTCAAGCCCAACCAGACCGTCAAGAACGGCGACCTGTTGCTGCGTTTCGAAAGCACCAGCCTCAAGGCCCAG
Source organism: Pseudomonas fluorescens (assembly GCF_001307275.1). NCBI lineage: Bacteria > Pseudomonadati > Pseudomonadota > Gammaproteobacteria > Pseudomonadales > Pseudomonadaceae > Pseudomonas > Pseudomonas fluorescens. Next base: position 2,373,335 of record NZ_CP012831.1, on the reverse strand, counting down.
GCCGATGTGGCCGAGCGTGCGTTGGGCGTGGCCGAGGCCGAACTCAAGGCCAATTCCCAGCGCTCGTTTGCCGACGCCGAATCCAGTTCGAAGATTGACTTGCTGGCCGCCCGCGTCGAACAGAAACGCGCCGAGCGCAACTACGCGCTTGAATTGCTCAAGCGCAGCGAAGTACGCGCCGAGCGCGACGGCATTGCGGTGTTCGCCGACGCCGAGCGCTGGCTCGGCAAGCCCGTGCAGACTGGCGAGCGACTGATGGAAATCGCCGACCCGAACCAGGCCGAGCTGCGTATTGAATTGGCGGTGGGCGACGCGATAGCCCTGGAGCCTGGTGCGCAAGTGGCGTTGTTCCTCGACAGCGACCCGTTGCAGCGGCACCTGGCCTGGCTCGAGCGCTCGGCCTATGAAGCGCAACCTACCGCCGCCGGGCAGCTGGCGTACCGGTTGGACGCGCGTTTCGATGCCACGGCGCCTCGCATCGGCCTGCGGGGCACGGCGAAGGTCTTTGGCGACCGCGCGCCGCTGGCGTTGTACCTGTTGCGTCGGCCACTGGCCGGCCTGCGCCAGAGCGTAGGCCTGTAGCATGGACTTGCCGAGCCTGCGGCCGGACCTGCAATTGTCCCCGGCGGCGCCGGACCCGGACGGTTCGCCGCAGTGGACCTTGGCCGATCCGGTGCGCGGGCGCTATTTCAAGCTTGGCGCGGCAGCAATGCGCATGTTGCGGCATTGGTCCCTGGGCGATCCGGAACAGGTGCTGCAAGCCGCAAACCGCGAGCCGGGCCTGCCGCTCAATGGCGAGTCGCTGGAGCAACTGCTGGGTTTCCTGCGCGGCCATGACCTGATCAGCGCGATGGACCCACAACAGCGCGACAGTTACCTCTTCAAGACCGCTGCACAACGCCAGAGCCTGTGGCAGATCCTGCTGCATCAATACCTGTTTTTTCGTATACCGCTGTGGCGCCCGGACGCCTTTCTCAACCGGGCCTGGCCCTGGTTGGCGCGGTTCGGCCCCGGAATACTGCGCTATGGCCTGCCGCTGACCCTGGGTCTCGGCATCTTCCTGGTGTCGCGGGACTGGCAGCGCTTCATCGCGACGTTTCCGCACCTGTTCAGCCTGGGCGGTGCGCTGGCCTTCGGGGCGGCGTTGCTCTTCGCCAAGCTGTGCCATGAGTTCGGCCATGCCTTCATGGCCAAGCGCGCCGGTTGTCGTGTGCAAAGCATGGGCGTGGCGTTCATGGTGCTGTTGCCGATGTTCTATACCGACGTCAGCGACGCCTGGCGGATCAACGATCGTCGCGCACGGTTGCTGATCGGTGCCGGCGGAGTCCTGGCCGAATTGCTGCTGGCGTGCATCGCGCTGCTGGCCTGGTCGCTGCTGCCTGACGGGCCGGCACGCACCGCGGCGTTCATGCTCGCCAGCGCCACCTGGATCACCACGCTGATCATCAATTTGAACCCTTTCATGCGTTTTGACGGGTATTTCCTGCTCAGTGATTTCTGGGCGGTGGATAACCTGCAGGGGCGGGCGTTCGCCCTGTGCCGCTGGCGCCTGCGCGAAGCCTTGTTCGGTTATGGCGCGGCGGCGCCGGAACCCTGGTCGCCGAAGATGCGCCGGCGTTTGCTGGTCTGGGGATACGGCTCCTGGCTGTGGCGGGCATTGTTGTTTTTCGGGATTGCCCTGGCGGTCTATCACCTGTTCTTCAAGGTGCTGGGCATTTTTCTGATGATGGTGGAATTGGTGTGGTTCATTTTTATGCCCATCGTGAGTGAGTGGCGGCAATGGTGGAGTCGCCGTGAGCAAGCCCGCGGTGGGCGGATGCTCCTGAGCGGCCTGGTGTTGCTGGCGTTGCTGTTGGCGTTGCTGTTGCCCTGGCGCAGTGCGGTGGAAGTGCCGGCCATGCTCGAGGCCGGGCGGGCCAGTGCCTTGCATGCGCCCGTGGCGGCACGGGTCAAGCAGGTGAATGTGCACGACGGCCAGACCGTGGCCCAGGGCGATGTATTGATTGAACTGGAATCGCCGGACATGACCTCGCGCCTGGCCATCGTGCGCCGGGAAATCCAGATCCAGCAGTTGCAGATGCGCCGTCAGGCCGGGCGCAGCGAAACCGCGGCCGACGCCGGCATCATCGAACAGCAACTGGCCGAAGCGGTGGCCGAGCACCGGGGCCTGGTGGCCCAGCGTGAACGCCTGTTGTTGCGTGCGCCCCATGCCGGCCAGGTGCGCGACGTGTTGCCGCAACTGTCGGTAGGGCGCTGGCTGTCACCGACGCAGGTGCTGGCGCGGGTGGTGCAGACCGATTCGCGGTTGCGCGGGTACCTCACCGAAGCCGAGCTTTGGCGGGTCGGGCCGGGTGCCACGGGACGGTTCATCGCGGACGATCCGATGCACACGTCGATTGCCGTGCAGTTGAATGAAATCGACACCAACGGCGTGGCCTGGGTCGAACAACAAGCGTTGACGTCCGACCACCATGGGCCGATTGCGGTGCGCCGCGATTCGCAGCAACGGGCCGAGCCGGTACAGGCTCAGTACGGTGTGCGGCTGAGTGCAGTGGACGACGCGTCCGCTCCGGCGCAGCCGCTGCGTGGCGTGGCGGTGTTGCAGGGCAAGGGCGAGTCGGTGTTGGGAGCGGCCTGGCGACGGTTGGCGGCGTTAGGTGTCAGGGAAAGCGGGTTCTAGTCCTAGGGAGCGAGCATGGATTCAGTGGCGGCAGAGGGATTGGTGGTGCGTCCATCGCGGGTCAGCGATGGTCCGTTCCTGCAGGGCCTGTACCAGGCGGCGCGGCCGGACCTGCAATGGATCGACGGTGACCCCGAACAGGTGCAGCAGGTGATTGCCCAGCAGTTCCAGGTGCAGGAGCAAGGGTTGGGCGAGAACTTCCCCGACGCCATGCATTACGTCGTGGAAAAACTCGGCACCGCGATCGGTGCCTTGAGCACGGATTTCGGCCCCAATGAAATTCGCGTGCTGTACCTGGCGTTCATCCCCCAGGCGCGCGGGCAGGGGTATGGCCGGGCGGTATTGCAAGGGGTACAGAAAGCCGCGCAACAGATCCGTTGCCCGGTGGCGACCGTGGTCTGGACCAGCAACCCCCATGCGCGCCGGCACTACCTGGCGCTGGGCTTCGAAGTGCAAGAGCGCAACCCGGCGGCGGAGCGGTTGGTCTGGTATCCGAAAGGCAACTGAACAGTGCCTGACTTGCCACCTGTTCAATGTGGGAGCGAGCTTGCTCGCGATGAGGGCGGTAAATCCAACATGGATGCAAGCTGACCGTCCGCCATCGCGAGCAAGCTCGCTCCCACAAGGGATCATCAGTCTTTAGTTAAACGCGATGTAGAAATATCCCAGCGCCGGATCCCGTCCCATGGGCGGTATCCGTGACACGAATACCCCCTCGATCTTGCCCAGTTCCGGCACCTCCAGCCCGCAGAGGCCGTCCACGAACGCGGTGCTCTCCAGGCTGTTGAACTCGACGCTGAAGGGCATGCGCTCGGTGCTCGGCATCTTCGCCCGAGGTGTTTCTTCAAGGGTTTCGAAGCGCACCGGCAGGCAGCTGCCATCGGGCAGGATCAGGCTGCCGGTCTGGCCCAGCAGCGGTTGGAAATGGCGGCTATGAACCTGTTGCAGCATGTCGACACTCCAAAGGCCGGAGGACCGCAGCCCTCCGGCGGTTCATCAGTTACGGGACGGGAAGTAGCCTTGAAGGGCGATGCTGAAGTTGATGGCCAGGAAGGGGTTCATGACGGCCAATGGCATTCCGTTGCCCGCCGGGGAAATCGTGCCGCTGACGGTCGTGCTGACACCTTGCAGCGGTACTGGCGAGGCACCGATCTGGTCGGAGTAGATCGCCGCCGAGCCTGGCCCAGTGCCCGAGGTGCCGATGAATGAGTTGGTGGCCGTGGGAGTGTTCACGGGATTGCTGGCCGGGTTCGCCAGTTGCAGGGTGGTCGAGGCGGTGACGCCCGAGAGGGTGTGGGTGTGGAGGGGCAGGTTGTTCAGCGTCGGGGTGACGTTTTCGGTGCCGGAGATCTCGCCGATGACGCGCGGGGTCAGGCCCAGGCCGTTGCCTTGGCCCAAGGGCAGGCGACCTTGCAGGTTGGGTAGCATGAAGGTGGTCTGGCCATTGCCTCCGTACGTCACGCCGATCAAGGCGAACAAGGTCTGGTATTGAGAAAGGGAAAGCGTCTGCCCGTTGCACAGGGCCCAGTCCCTGGGGGCAAAGTTAAAGGCGAATGACTGGATAGTGCCGATGAATACTTCCATAGATTCCTCATCCTTCAGGTGATTGGGTTTTCGCAATGCCCGGCGCGTCAAAGGACAAGAGTGCGATCAGCCCGACTCCTTTACTCCCTGGCCTGGTCACGCACGGCTGAGCGTAGACCGGGATGTTTGATTTTGCCGAGCGAAGCGGGCGGAAAAATCTCGCGAATCGGCTTAATCGATTCAGGTTCACGAGGATTTCTACCGTCCATCTTTATTTTTAGCCTAGGTGAATCTGATATCAAAGTACTACTAGGCGAAGATTATTTCATCGGCTACGCTTGGCGCTACAAAAGGACTACAAAACAGGTGAAGGGATTGCCGCAGTTTCACTTTATTTCCGGTTTACCGCGCTCAGGCTCGACCCTGCTTTCTGCCATTTTGCTGCAGAATCCGCGCTTTCATGCCGGCATGACCAGTCCCGTCGGTTCGCTGTTCAGCACCGTCCTGCAGCAATGCAGCGCCGGCAGCGAGTTCGGTTCGGTGATCGACACCGACCTGCGCCGCCGCCTGTTGCGTGGCCTCTTCGATTCCTACTACGCCGACAAAGCCGATAAACCGGTCATCTTCGACACCAATCGCCAATGGTGTGCCCGTTTGCCTGCCCTGCAGGACCTGTTTCCCCAGGCCAAGACCATCGCTTGCGTGCGCAACGTCGCCTGGATCCTCGACAGCCTGGAGCGCCTTTATCGCGCCAATCCGTTCGAGAACACCAAGCTGTTCAATGACGATGACGAGCGCAACACCGTCTACAGCCGCTGCGAAACCCTGGCCCAGCGCAATCGCCTGGTGGGGCTTGCCTGGACGGCGCTCAAAGAGGCCTATTACGGCGAGAACGCCGAGTCGCTGCTGATCGTTGACTACGATCTACTGAGCCAGGCCCCCGAGCGGGTCATGCGCCTGGTGTACGAGTTCATCGGCGAGCCCTGGTTCGAGCACGATTTCAATCACTTGACCTACGACGCACCGGCCTTCGACCAGGCCCTGGGCGTTGCCGGCCTGCACAAGGTCAAGCCCAAGGTCGCGCCGCAAGCCCGGCGGACCCTGTTGCCGCCGGATCTGTTTGAAAAGTATGCCGAGTTGTCGTTCTGGCGCGATGGGTCCGCAAGCGCCGCCAATGTCATTCGTATGAAATCCGACGCCGCTGTCAGCTGACAGCGGTTTTTTTCATTTGCGTTCAAGAAGTTCGAGTCCAGGTGATCGTCATGTGGTGGAGCAAAGGCAAATCGCGGGTAACCGAGGGCGCACAGGCCCTGGCATCGCCAATGATCATGTCCCTGGAGCCGCGAATGCTGTTCGACGGCGCGGTGGCGGCAACCGTGGCCGATGCCGCGCAAGCAGACGCGCAACCCAATGCCGAGGCAGCCAAGACGCCCACGGCGGACCAGCCGGCCGACACTCATGCGCCCCAAGGCCAGGTCGATGCCACCCAGGCTGCCGTTCCGGGCAAATCCGTGGTGTTTGTCGATTCCCGGGTCAAGGATTCCGCCAACCTGCTCGAAGGCGTGGCGCCCGGGACCCAGGTGGTGCAACTGGATGCCACCAAGGACGGCCTGCAACAGATCGCCGATTACCTGGACACCCACCAGGGCATCAGCTCGGTGCAGATCATCGCCCACGGCAACGCCGGTGATTTGTGGCTGGGCAACAGCTACCTGTCGGCGGACAACGTCCAGGCCCGCAGCGAAGTACTGGCGCAGATCGGCCAGGACATGAACGCCGGCGGCGATATCCTGATCTACGGCTGCTACACCGCCGAAGGCGAGCGTGGCCTGAGCCTGGTGGATTCATTGGCGCAGTTGACCGGCCGTGACGTGGCCGCGTCGAACGACCGCACGGGCCTGGGCGGTGACTGGGACCTGGAAATCGCCACCGGTAACATCGAAAGCGCCAACGTGCTGTCGGCCAGTGCCATGAGTGAATACCAGTGGGGCCTGGCCACCTGGACAGCCACCAACAATGCCAACTCCGGCGTGGGCTCCCTGCGCGCCGCCCTGGCTTCCGCCCAGAACGGCGATATCGTCACCTTCAACAGCAGCATGACCGTCGCCTTGACCCAGGTGCTGGTGGTGAACAAGAACGTCACGATCGACGGCGATCTCAACAACGACAACGTCGCCGATGTCACCCTGGACGGGCAGTTCCGCACCCAGGTGATCAACGTGACGGCCGGCACCACGGCCACCCTCGATGGCTTGGTGATTACCCGCGGCGTTGTGTCGGGCAACGGCGGTAACGGTGGTGACGATGCGCTGGTGGCCAAGGGCGGCGGGATCAACAACGCGGGTACCTTGACCCTGCGTAACGTCACCGTCACGGCTAACGTGGCGGCGGGCGGTGGTGGCGGCGGTGGTGTGACGCCGGAATACGCAGGTGGCGGTGGCGGCGGCGGTGGCGCGCTCGGCGGCGGGATCGGCGGGCGTGGCGGCGATACGCTCAACTCCTCAGGTTCCAACGGCTCGGCCAACCAGGGCGGTGCCGGTGGCGGCTTCTTCAACATCGGTGGCCGTGGCGGCTCCGCGACCGGCGGTACTGGCGGCGCTGTCTATGCCGGCTACAGCACCGGTTCCTCCGGTGGCACGGCCAGCAGCGGTGGGTTGTCCATCGGCGGCGGCGGTGGTGGCGACGGCTATAACGACATCGGTGGTGCCGGCGGTGGCGCGGTTGGCGGTATCTACAACGACACGGGCGCAACCCTGCGGATCATCGGTAACTCGGTCATCTCCAACAACATCGGAGCGGGCGGTGGTGGCGGTGGCGGCGGTGCCGGTGGTGGCTACACCCAGGCGGGCGGCGCCGGTGGCGTGGGTGTCGGTGCTATCTGGAACAAGGGTTCGATCCTGATCACCGCGGCCAACTTCGCGGCCCTGGCCGGCAACGTCGGCGGCAGCGGTACCGGTGGAACGAGTGCCGGCACGGCAGGTGTCTCGCCGAGTTCGGTGGCCAACGTCTATGGCGATGGCGGCACCATCAATACCAACTACACGCCGGACGAAACGCCGCCCACCGCGACCGTCGTCGTAGCCAACACCAACCTGAATTCTGGCGGCACGTCGCAGGTAACCATTACCTTCTCCGAGGCGGTGACCGGGCTGACCGCGGCGGACCTGACCGTGCAGAACGGCACCGTTGGCACGCTGACCAGCGGCGACGGCGGCATCACCTGGACCGGCACGCTGACGGCGGCAAGCAATATCGCCGATACCACCAACATCATTACCTTGAACAACACCGGTGTGGCGGACCTCGCCGGTAACGCCGGCGTGGGCACCACCGATTCGAACAATTACGTGGTCAACGACACCGTGGCACCGACGGCGTCCATCGTGGTATCTGACACGGCCCTCAGGAGTGGTGAAACCTCACTGGTGACCATCACCTTCTCCGAGGCGGTCAGCGGGTTGACCACGGCTGACCTGACGGTGGCCAATGGCACCCTCAGCGGCCTGAGCAGCAGTGACGGCGGTATCACCTGGACAGCAACCCTGACACCCGACGCCGCTGTCACCGACACCACCAATCTGGTGGTGCTGAACAATACCGGTGTCGCAGACCTGAGTGGCAATGCCGGTGTCGGCACCACCAACTCCAATAACTACGCTATCGACACCCTGCGCCCGACGGCCACTATCGTGGTCGCCGACACGGCGCTGAGCGCCGGTGAAACGTCCTTGGTGACCATTACCTTCAACGAGGCGGTGAGCGGTTTCACCGTCGCAGACCTGACGGTGGCCAACGGTATAGTTACCGGGCTGAGCACCAGCGACGGTGGTATCACCTGGACCGCAACCCTGACACCTGACGCCGCTATCACCGACACCACCAATCTGGTGGTGCTGAACAACAGCGGCGTTGCCGACCTGTCCGGCAACGTCGGTACCGGCACCACCGACTCGAACAACTACGCCATCGACACCCTGCGCCCGACCGCCACGATCGTGGTGGCCGACAACGCCCTGAACATCGGTGAAACGTCCCTGGTGACGATTACCTTCAGCGAGGCGGTGACGGGTTTCACCCTGGCCGACCTGACCGTTGCCAACGGTTCTCTGAGCGGACTAAGCAGCAGCGACGGTGGCATCACCTGGACCGCGACGCTCACCCCAAGTGCTAGCACCACGGACGCCACCAACCTGATTGTCCTGGCCAATACCGGCGTACTGGACGCGGCCGGTAACGCTGGCACCGGCACCACCAGCTCCAACAACTATGCCGTCGATACCGCGCGCCCGACCGCGACGATTGTGGTCGCTGACAACGCCTTGAGAATCGGCGAAACCTCGCTGGTGACCATCACCTTCAACGAAGCAGTGACCGGTTTAACCACCGCCGACCTGACGGTCGCCAACGGCACCCTGACCGGGCTGAGCACCAGCGACGGCGGTATCACCTGGACCGCGACACTGACCCCGAGCGCCAGTACCAGCGACGCCACCAACCTGATCACCCTGGATAACACCGGCGTGGCGGACGCTGCCGGCAACGCCGGCAGCGGTACCACCGACTCCAACAACTACGCCATCGACACGGCGCGCCCCACCGCCACCATCGTCGTCGCCGATACCGCCGTCGCCCTGGGCGAAACCTCGGTGGTGACCATCACCTTCAACGAGGCGGTGACCGGCTTCACCCTGGCTGACCTGACGGTCGCCAACGGCAGCCTGAGCGGGCTGAGCACCAGCGACAACATCACCTACACCGCGACCTTCACCCCGAGCGTTGGCACCAGCGATGCCACCAACCTGATCACGCTGAACAACACGGGCGTCGTGGATGGGGCGGGCAACGCTGGCACCGGCACCACCGACTCCAACAACTACGTCGTCGACACGCTGCGCCCCACCGCGACCATCGTGGTGGCCGACAACGCGCTGAGCGTCGGCGAAACGTCGCTGGTGACCATTACGTTCTCCGAGGCGGTCAGCGGTTTCGACAATTCGGACCTGATCGTGGCCAATGGCACCCTGAGCGCCGTCAGCAGCAGCGATGGCGGCATCACCTGGACCGCCACGTTCACCCCGGCCCTGGGGGTCAGCGACACTTCCAACGTCATCACCCTGAACAACACCGGCGTCAGCGATGCCGCGGGCAATACCGGCACCGGCACGACCAACTCCAACAACTACCAGGTCGACACCAACGTACCGACGGCGACTATCGTGATTGCCGATACCAGCTTGAGCATCGGCGAGACTTCAGTGGTTACCGTGACCTTCAACTCGGCGGTCAGTGGGTTCGACAATGCGGACCTGACCGTCAGCAACGGTACCCTGAGCACCATGATCAGCACCGACGGCGGCGTCACCTGGACGGCCACGTTCACGCCGAGTGCGAGCATTTCCGATACCAGCAACGTGATTACGCTGGACAATACCGGCTTGATCAACGGCGCGGGCAACGCGGGCGTCGGCACCACCGATTCGAACAACTACGCGGTCGACACCGTGCGCCCCACCGCGACCATCGTCGTGGCCGACCCAACCGTCGCCATTGGCGAAACCTCGCTGGTGACCATTACCTTCAGCGAGGCCGTGACGAGCTTCACCCTGGCAGACCTGACCGTGAGCAATGGTTCCCTGAGCGGGCTGAGCACCAGCGACAACATTACCTTCACCGCGACCTTCACCCCGAGTGCGGGAGTCAGCGACAGTAGCAACCTGATCAGCCTGAACAGTGGTTCGATCGCCGATGTGGCGGGCAACATCAACACCGGCACGGCGGATTCGAACAACTACGTTGTCGATACCCTGCGTCCGACTGCGACCATCGTAATGTCCGATAGCAACCTCAGCGTCGGTGAAACCTCACTGGTGACCATCACCTTCAGCGAGGCGGTCAGCGGTTTCGACAATTCGGACCTGAGCGTGGCCAACGGCACCCTGAGCGCCGTGAGCAGCAGCGATGGCGGCATCACCTGGACGGCGATCTTCACCCCGGCCACCGGCACGCGGGACGCCACCAACCTGATCGTCCTGAACAACAGCGGCGTGAGCGACGCGGCCGGCAACGCCGGTACCGGCACCAGCAACTCCGCCAACTACACCGTCGATACCCAAGTGCCGACGGCGACCATCGTGGTGGCCGATACGTCCCTGAGCATCGGTGAAACCAGCCAGGTGACCATCACCTTCAACGAAGCGGTGAGCGGTTTCGACAACAGCGACCTGACCGTCAGCAACGGCACGCTGAGCAACGTGTCGTCCTCCGACGGCGGCGTCACGTGGACGGCCACGTTCACACCGAGTGCGAGCATTGCCGATACCAGCAACCTGATCACCCTGGACAATACCGGTGTCGTCAACGTCTCAGGCAACGCTGGCGTCGGCACCACCGATTCGAACAACTACGCGATCGACACCGTGCGCCCGACCGCGACCATCGTCGTCGCCGACACCGCCATCGCCGCGGGCGAGACCTCGCTGGTGACCATCACCTTCAGCGAGGCCGTGACGGGCTTCACCACTGCCGACCTGACCGTCGCCAACGGGACCCTCAGTGGGCTGAGCAGCAATGACGGCGGCATTACCTGGACCGCGACCTTCACGCCTGCCGCTGGCATCACTGACTCCAGCAACCTCATCACCCTCGCCAATGGCGGCGTCGCCGACCTGGCGGGCAACGTCGGCAGCGGCACCACCGATTCGAACAACTACAGCGTCGACAGCCAGCGTCCGACCGCCACCATCGTGCTGAGCGATTCGGTGCTGAAGCCGGGTGAAACCGCCCAGGTGACCATCACCTTCAGCGAGGCGGTAACCGGCTTCAGCAACGCTGACCTGAGTGTGGCCAACGGCACCCTGAGCGCCGTCAGCAGCAGCGATGGCGGCCTGACCTGGACCGCGACGTTCACACCAACCCTGGGCGTGACCGACGCCACCAACCTGATCAGCCTGGATAACACCGGCGTAAGCGATGCGGCTGGCAACACCGGGACAGGTACCACCGATTCGGCCAACTATGCGGTCGAGACGCAGGTACCGACTGCCACGATCGTGGTGGCTGACAGTGCCCTGCAAATAGGGGAAACCTCACAGGTCACCATAACCTTCTCGGAAGCGGTCAGCGGTTTCGACAACACTGACCTGAGCGTGAGCAACGGCACGCTGAGCAACGTCTCGTCCTCCGATGGCGGCGTGACCTGGACGGCGACGTTCACCCCGAGCGGGAGCATTACCGACACCAGTAACCTGATCACCCTGGACACCAGCGGCGTGGTCAACGCTTCGGGCAACAGTGGTGTCGGCGTGGTGAGCTCCAACAACTACGCGATCGACACGGCCCGTCCTGGCGCGACCATCTCCCTGGGCGATACCACCCTGGGTATCGGCCAGAGCACCACCGTGACCATCACCTTCACCGAGGCGGTGTCAGGTTTCGACTTGTCGGACCTGAGCGTGGCCAATGGCGTGCTGTCCAACCTCGCCAGCAGCGACGGCGGCCTGACCTGGACCGCGACCCTGACGCCCACCGCGGGCGTCAGCGATGCCACCAACCTGATCCTGCTGGACACTGGCAACGTGCAGGACCTCGCCGGCAACGTCGGGGCAGGCATTGCGATCTCCAGCAACTACGCACTCGATGCCTCCCGGCCGACAGCGACCATCGTGGTAGCCGATCCGAACCTGACCGTGGGCGAGACGACCCAGGTCACCATCACCTTCAGCGAGGCGGTGAGCAATTTCGATCTGTCGGACCTCAGCGTCACCAACGGCGAGCTGACCAACTTGACCAGCAGCGACGGCGGCAGGACCTGGACCGCGACGTTCACGCCCACGGTGAATCTCACTGACCCGAGCAATTTCATTGCCCTGGACACCAGCAACGTCAACGACCTGAGCGGCAACACCGGGGCCAGCGTGGCGGTGTCCAATAACTATGCGATCAACACCGTGGTACCCAACGATGTGAAGCCGCCGCCGGAGTTCCTGACGTCCGACCCGGTCACGGTTACCCCGCCGTCCGAGGTGCCGCTGCAACCGATCGTCTTTACCCCGCCGACCGGCAACCTCGGTTCGCCGCTGGGCTTCCCGCCGCTGTTCGAGCAGCGGGACGTGGGCGGTGGCCTCAAGCCGATTGGGGATATTTTCATCAACCGGGGCCAACTGGCGCCTAGCTATATCGCCCAGGTGTTCAGCAACGATGCCTCTGGCGATGGTTCTGGCCAGGGGTTCCTGGGCTTTGGCGGGGGCGATGGCGGGGTGTTCGGCAGCAGCACGCTTTCGACCCTGTTCACCCAGGACTCCGCTTCCGAGGGCGACTCGATGGATGCCTTCGGCAGCCAGTCGATGCAGGGTGGCGATGTGTCCCAAGGGCTGCGCGGAATGTTCGGCGCACCGACCTTGGGCCAGCAGCTGCAACAGCTCAAGGATACTGAACAAGGTCAGGTCGACAGCTTGGCAACGGCGTTACGACAGGTCGGCATCAGCCAGGCGCAGGCCTGAATTCTAAAAAATATTGGGGCAGCCAGGGGCAATCCAGGGAATGAATAGAAGTCAGAAGTTATTCGGTATGAGTTTGCTGGCGCTGGTGGTGAGTGGATGTGCGGTCACCAGCGAGCCGATCGATCGCAGCGTCAGCGAACAGCGCGCTCGAACCGATCTGCAGAATATGTACAAGGATCAGGAGCCGCTGAGCGGCCCACTGACCTTGCACCAGGCCATGGCCCGGGCGGTGAAGTACAACCTCGAAGGCCGCTTGAAGATCATGGAGGAGGCCCTGGCCAAGCGTCAGTTGGACCTGGCCAGTTTCGACATGCTGCCACGCATGGCCCTGGACGCCGGGTATGTGGGCCGCAACAACGTCAACGCCTCCAGCAGCCAGAGCGTGGAAACCGGTACCCAGTCCCTGGAACCGTCGACCTCCCAGGACCGTGACCGTGAAGTGGCGGACCTGACCATGGTCTGGAACGTGCTCGATTTCGGTGTCAGCTACATCAGTGCCAAGCAGGCCGGGGACCAGCGCCTGATCGTGCAGGAACGCCGGCGCAAGGTGATCAACACCATCGTCCAGGACGTGCGTTCGGCCTACTGGCGCGCCATGGCCGCCGAGCGCCTGCTCAAGCAGATCGACAGCCTGATGGCCCGGGTCGACGCGGCGCGTGGCAACAGCCAGAGCATGAGCGAACAGCGCATCGGCGACCCGGTGCAGGCCCTGGGTTACCAGCGCTCGCTGATCCAGGCCACCCGACAGCTTGAAGAACAGCGCCGGGCGTTGTCCCTGGCCAAGACCGAACTGGCGACCCTGATCAACTTGCCCCTGGGCACCGAGCTGACCCTGGCGACCCAGGATGAATACACCATCCCGGAACTCAAGGTCGACCTGGCCCGTCTCGAACAGGAAGCCCTGGCCAGCCGCCCGGAACTGCGCGAGCAGGATTACCAGACCCGCATCACCGCCGCCGAAACCCGCAAGGCCATGCTGCGCCTGCTGCCGGGCCTGGAGTTTTCCGCCGGCGGACATTACGACAGCAACTCGTTCCTGGTGGAGCAGGGCTGGGCTGACTATGGTGTGAAAGTCACCTGGAACCTGTTCAACGTGATCTCCGCCCCGGCGGCCATCGACGTGGCCAAGGCCGGTGAAGAAGTCGCGTCGGCGCGGCGCCAGGCGATGTCGATTGCCGTGCTGGCGCAGTTGTACGTGGCCAACGCCAACTATCGCGAAGCCCTGCGCCAGTTCAAGACCAGCCAGCAACTGTCGGACATCGACGGGCAGATCGTTGGCCAGTTGCGCAGCCGTCACCAGGCCGCAGGCATTGGCGAACTGGACCTGATCCAGGGCGAACTGAACACCCTGCAGGCTGATCTGCGCCGGGACCTGGCTTATGCCGACCTGCGCAACGCCTACGGTCAGATCTTCGCCAGCGCCGGCCTCGATCCAATGCCGAACGAAGTGCAATCGACCGCAGTGCAATCGATCGCTACGGCGCTGGCGAACCGCGAAGCGGCCTGGGCCCAAGGGAACATCAACGTGCCAATGGCCGCCGTGCCCCAGTAACGGGCCTTGGGCATGACGCGCCCGGCGTTTTCCCGGCTGCCAGTGGCGGTGAACCTGCCGTTGCTGTTGCAGGCACTGGCGGCCATTGACGACGCGCGCTGGCAAGGGCATTTCAACAGTGCCTATTACAGCGGCGACTGGAGCGGGGTGGCGCTGATTTCGGCGGCGGATGCCGTCACCGAGCTGTCGCCCGGGCGCGGTCAGCCAAGCCAGCGTGAGCCTTGGCTAGCGGACGGTCGCTGGCGTGAGGCGTTGCGCGACTGGCCCCTGGAGATCGTCTCGGCCCGGCTGCTGCGGCTGGGGCCTGGTGGGTGCATTCACGAGCATCGTGACTACGATCTGGGCGGGCCGGACGCCGACCTACGCCTGCACGTTCCGTTGCTCAGCCCACCTGACGTGGACTTTTTCCTGGATGAACAAATCATTCCGCTGACGGCCGGCGAGTGCTGGTTTCTCGACCTGGCGCGGCCTCACCGGGTGGTTAACCGAAGTGCTCATTCGCGGGTTCATCTGGTGCTCGATTGTCGCCCCGGGCCGTGGCTGGCCCAGCAGATTACCGATGGGCTGCCCACCACGCCCGCCGCGGGCGTCAGGCAAAGCGACTTCGCCCGTTTTCAGCAGCGTGTGGAAAGCGATCCTGAACTCGCCCGTACCTTGCAGAGCCTGCACGACCTCGACGCTTTCATTGAGTCCAGCCTGGCGCTGGGGGCCGAACGAGGGCTTCATTTCACCCGGGAAGAATTGCGGGCCGCGATGCGCAACGGTCGCCAGCAGTGGAGAAACCCGTGGAAGACCTGAACCTGCACGGTTGGTTGCCGATCCGCCTCTGGCAAGAGGCCGGACAGTGGTGGGTCGATTGGTGCTGGTTCGGCGACGCGCGACTGTCACAGCCGTTCTTTGGCGATGCGGTGGAAGACGCCCTGCGCCTGCCCTTCAACCAGGCGTTCCGCCGCCGGACGCCCTTGGGCGCACTCAGTCAGTGGCAACGACAATCCCCGGGACTTGAGCCCAGCGCATTCATTTTCCATGCCTCCCGTTGTGGCTCGACATTGATCAGCCAGATGCTCGCGCAGTTGGACGACCATATCGTTATCTCGGAACCGCCACCGCTGGATACGCTGCTGCGCAGTGATTTGCCAGCGGCCGAGCGGTGTGTGGCACTCAAGGGCTTGATGTCGGCCTACGGGCAGCGCCGCCGAGGTGTGGAGCAACGCCTGGTGGTCAAGCTCGACGCCTGGAACATCGGTGAACTGCCGCTGCTGCGTGAGTGCTTTCCCGACACACCCTGGCTGTTCGTGTACCGCGACCCCTTGGAAATTTCGGTCTCCCACCTGCGGCGTCCCGGCATGCACATGGTGCCGGGGATGATCGGGGCGACGGTCCTGGACGATGGATTGCCGTTCGGCAGCCAGGAAGATTTCATCCCGCGACGGGTGGGGCGGCTGTTGGGAGCCGGTCTGGAACACTGCCGGGCATTGGCTGGGATGGCGGTCAACTACACCGAACTGCCCGAGGCGATGACGGGCAGGTTGGCGGCGTTGTTCGGCCTCGATGATGAGCAATGCGAGCAAGTGTTCGCCACGGTGGGGCAGCATGCCAAGCAGCCGGCGCAGGCGTTTGTCGGCGACAGCGAGGACAAGCGCCGGGAGGCTTCGGCGCTGTTGCGGGAGCGGGTCCTGCGCTGGGCGCAGGGGCCTTACGAAGCGCTCGAGTGTCTGAGAAGGTCTTGAATTCAGGAGTGTCCTGTGGCGAGGGAGCTTGCTCCCGCTGGGCTGCGTAGCGGCCCCAAGATCTTGCGGTTGCTGCGCAACCGAGCGGGAGCAAGCTCCCTCGCCACAGGGGCACGCTTGTGCCTTGTCTAACCCATCACGGCTTGTTGGGCGACAACTCCGCCATCCCCTTGAGCAATTCGATCGGCAAGGGGAAGACGATGGTGGAGCTTTTATCCCCGGCAATCGAGCCCAGCGTCTGCATGTAGCGCAGTTGCATGGCGCCTGGCTGGCGCCCGAGCATTTCGGCGGCCTGCATGAGTTTTTCCGAGGCTTGCAACTCGCCTTCGGCGTGGATCACTTTGGCCCGGCGTTCCCGCTCGGCCTCGGCTTGGCGGGCGATGGCGCGGATCATGGATTCGTTGAGGTCCACGTGCTTGATCTCGACGTTCGCCACCTTGATGCCCCAGGCGTCGGTCTGGGCGTCGAGCACTTGCTGGATGTCACCATTCAATTGCTCGCGCTCGGCCAGCAGTTGGTCCAGGTCATGCTTGCCGAGGACTGCGCGCAACGTGGTCTGGGCCAGTTGGCTGGTGGCCATGAGGAAATTTTCGACCTGGATGATCGCCTTCTGCGGGTCGAGCACACGGAAATACAGCACCGCATTGACTTTCACCGAGACGTTGTCCCGGGTGATCACGTCCTGGGGCGGTACGTCGAGGACAATGGTGCGCAGGTCGACGCGGATCATCTGCTGTACCACCGGAATCAGCAGGATCAACCCCGGTCCCTTGACCTGCCAGAACCGTCCTAGCTGGAACACCACCGCGCGTTCGTATTCGCGCAGGATCCGGAATGTCGCTCCCGCCAGCGCGATCACCAGCAGCAACAGCAGCACAAAACCGATTTGCATGCCCATCTCATACCCCTCCGGAGTCAGCGGCGGCCACTTCCAGCAGCAAACCCTTGCGGGAGATGACCCGCACCGCTTGCCCAGGCCGCAGCGGCGTCGCGCTTGCCACTTGCCAGCGTTCGCCTTCCAACTGGACCCAGCCATGATGATTGTTGCCGGCCTGCAACGCGGTCACCGCCGTGACGCTGCCCAGCAGTCTGGCATCGCCGCTGATGGGTTGGCGCGGCCGCGTTTTCAATGCACGGACCAGCAGTGCGAGCAACAGCAAGGCACTGATCAGGCCCAGGCCGAGCATCAGCGGAACCGGTACATCGGCGTTGGTCAGGATGACCGCGCCAATCACACACAAGACAATGCCACCCAGCCCCGCGACGCCGTAATTGGGCAAGGCTGCCTCGAAGACCAGCAAGGCCACGCCAACGGCGATCAGCCAGAAACCCAGGGGATCGGTGCCTGGCGGCATGAGGCCATCGGCGCCGAACGCGGCTCCGCTGATCGCCAGCAGCGCAACCGTCAACCAGTGAATGTTCACGGGATCCTCCGCAACGTGTCGTCGTCGGGATGTTATTCAAAGTCTAGTCGAGTCGGGGGTTGATTGAATTTTGATCAGTCTGGCGGTCGGCGAGGGGCTAGACTGCCTAGGAACAACCCCGTCATCCACTCATGTCCAGGAGCCCCCTATGGAACCGCCGATCCACACCCTTCGCGCATTGTTCAAGCAACTGGGCTTGCCCGATGACGCCATTGGCATTGATCAGTTCATCGCCACGCATTCACCCCTCAAGCCCGGATTGCACTTGGCCGATGCGTTTTTCTGGAATGAGGGCCAGCGGCAAATGCTGCGCGAGGAAATCCTCGAGGATGCGGACTGGGCGGAAGTGATAGACCAGTTGGATGTGTTGATGCGCAAGGGGCGTAGCGAGCGACCTGCCTGAGAGACCTGTGGGAGCGAGCTTGCTCGCGATGGCGGTATGTCTGTTACATCAATGTCGACTGACCGTTCGCTATCGCGAGCAAGCTCGCTCCCACAGGGGATTACCTGTTATTCGTTTTAAGTATTAATAAATAGCTTCTTATTCCTTAAATAATATAGCTCTCCTCCCTATACTCGTCCGGGAACAGACACGCAGGAGAGCACCCATGCGCAACGAATCGATTCGCTACCTGATTGTGCCGGGCTGGCAAGGATCGCCGGAAAATCATTGGCAAACCCACTGGCAGAACAGCCTGCCCAACAGTGCCAGGGTCGAGCAGGCCGACTGGGTGACGCCTCGGCGTGAAGACTGGGTCGCGGCGCTGGCCGAGGCCGTGGCCGCCGACAGCACGCCGGTGATCCTGATTGCCCATAGCCTGGGTTGCATCACGGTGGCCCATTGGGCCGCCACCGCGCCGGTGCAGTTTTTGCGGCAGGTGCGTGGGGCGTTACTGGTGGCGCCGGCGGATGTCGAGCGGCCAGCCTGCGTCCCGGCGCTGCGCAACTTCGCGCCGATTCCCAGCGATCTGTTGCCGTTCCCAAGCCAAGTGGTCAGTTCCGACAACGACGACGCCGTGAGCGCCCCACGCGCCCTGGAACTGGCGCGCAACTGGGGGGCCGAGGCCGGAATCCTGGCCGGGGCGGGGCATATCAACGTGAAGTCCGGCCACCAGCGTTGGGAGCAGGGTTTCGCTTATCTCTATCGTCTGCAAAACCGCATGGAGCATCACGCCCTGCGTCGCGCCTGAATTTTTAGCGCCCCCCGTCTCCCGGCGGTCTGGGGCGGGAGCCTGCCATGAGTTTGCATGAAACCTTCGGTCAGCCCTTGCTGACCTTTCCCGATGCGGAAAAAAGCCCCCTGAGCATTCGCGCCAAGGCGCTGGTGTTTGTCGACCCCCGTTCACGGCAGTTGCGCCAGGAGTTGGAGCAACTGGCGCCCCGTGCGATCTCGGTGCTGATACGCGGCGAAACCGGTAGCGGCAAGGAACTGCTGGCCCGGCATATCCATCGCGAAAGCGATCGCGGCGGATTGTTTGTGTCGGTCAACTGCGGCGCCATCAGCCCGACCTACGCCGACGCCGAACTGTTCGGGTATGCCGCCGGCAGCTACAGCGGCTCGGCCAGCAGCCGGGCCGGTTGGTTCGGTTCGGCCAACGGCGGCACCCTTTACCTGGATGAAATCGGCGATTTGCCGCTGCCGATCCAGATCAAGTTGCTGGCGGCCCTGGAGAACCACGAAGTCACCCGTGTCGGCGCCCACCAGCCCAGTCCGGTGGATGTCCGTCTGGTCGCGGCCACCAGTATCGACCTGGCGCAAGCGGTGGCGGCCGGGAAATTCCACGAACGGCTCTACCACTACCTGGGCGAAGGCCGACTGGAACTGCCGGCCCTGCGTGAACGGGTGGGCGATATTCTGTCCCTGGCCGAATACTTCCTGGGCATCTACAGCCAGCGACTCGGCCTGGCCGTGCCGCTGATCAGTGAGGCGGCGCAGCATGCCCTCGAACAGCACAGTTGGCCGGGCAACACCCGCGAGTTGGAAAACGTCATTCATTTCGCATTGCTGGTGAGTACGGGCGAGGAAATTTTGCCGGAGCATTTGAATTTGCCACCCCAGCCTTCAGTGCCGGAACTGATCGAGCAGCAAGTGGCGCAGGTCATCGCAGGGGGATCGGAAGGTGAGCGTGCCGCACTCAAGGTGCTGCTCAGTCGATTGGGCTCGACGCTGTAAGCGTGGCTGACCCGCTCTTGTGGCGAGGGCGCTTGCTCCCGCTGGGCTGCGTAGCGGCCCCAAGATCTTGCGGTTGCTGCGCAACCGAGCGGGAGCAAGCTCCCTCGCCACAAAAGCGGTGTTAGCTATATGAGTAAAATGAATATGAACTTGAACAAAAGATATTGTTAAGGAATAAAAAATATCGGTATTGTCCGCATCACGCCAGCGATAGCACTTCACTGGCACACCCTCATTTAGCCGTCGTCCATGACGACTGTGATTTTCGATAAGGACACTGCATGAAAAAGGTTCTGTTGTTCACCGCATTGGCGGCAGCCCTGACGTCGGGCCTGGCCCAGGCTGCAGAGAAACTGGTGGTGGCCGCCACGCCGGTGCCCCACGCTGAAATCCTCGAGCTGATCAAGCCAACCCTGGCCAAGGAAGGCGTGGACCTGGAAATCAAGGTCTTCACCGACTACGTCCAACCCAACGTGCAGGTTGACCAGAAACGCCTGGACGCCAACTACTTCCAGACCCTGCCGTACTTGAAGAACTTCAACGAAGGCAAAGGCACGAACCTGGTGACCGTGATCGGTGTTCACGTCGAACCGTTCGGTGGCTACTCCAAGAAGTACAAGACGCTGGCTGACCTGCCAGACGGCGCGACCATCGCGCTGCCCAACGAAGGCAGCAACAGCGGCCGTGCGCTGATCCTGTTGCAGAAGGCTGGCCTGATCGAGTTGAAAGACCCGAAAAACGCGTTGGCGACGCCGAAAGACATCGCCAAGAACCCGCGCAACTTCAAGTTCAAGGAGCTGGAATCGGCCATGCTGCCGCGGGTGCTGGACCAGGTCGACCTGGACCTGATCAACACCAACTATGCCCTGGAAGCGGGTCTTAACCCGGCCAAGGATGCCTTGGTGATCGAAGGTTCGGATTCGCCTTACGTCAACTTCCTGGTGGCCCGTCCGGACAACAAGGACAGCCCGGCCATCCAGAAACTGGCAAAGGCCTTGACCAGCCCTGAAGTGAAGGCGTTCATCGAGAAGAAATACAGCGGTGCGGTACTGCCGGCGTTCTGATTCGCGCGGTACACCCTTCATGGTTTCAAACGCCGACGGCTGATACAGCGTCGGCGTTTTTTACTGTGGGAGCTTGCTCGCGATGGCGGTTCATCAATAAACACTGATGTGACTGACAGGCCGCTATCGCGAGCAAGCTCGCTTCCACAGGGAATGGATCAGGTCTCCCCGCTCTTCAACGCCCTGCGCAACGCCATCAACAATTTCAATATGTCCTGCGGTTCCAGTCGCTGCGGCACGTTTACGTCAGCCATGTTTTCTTCCTTGTAATGGTGAGGGGGGATGGCGAAAAAGATCCTCCCTGCGGCGCAAGGAAAATAGTCGTCTTTGTTCTTCGCGGCAAATCCGGGGATAGTTTTTTGCGTGATATCAATATGCTTTAACGGTATTTAAATTACAGTTCTTATGCCATTAAAGTCAGTGCCTGCCGAGTAGCTATCCGCTGCCCATGGACCGCACGACCGCCGCTTACCGAGCGGCGTCCAGGATGTTCAATGAACTTCGATTACGCTTTTATCCTCAGCACCCTCCCGGCGTTTCTCAAGGCCGTGGGCGTGACGCTGCAAGTTGGCCTTATCGCCATCGCCACCTCGCTGCTGGTGGCGCTCGTGAACGCAACGATCCTGGTGTTGCGCACACCTTACCTGCAACGCCTGGTGGGGCTGTATGTGGAGCTGGCCCGCAACACCCCGCTGCTTATTCAGTTGTTCTTCGTCTACTTCGCCTTGCCGGCGCTGGGCATCAAGGTGTCGGGGTTTGCCGCAGCGATCATCACCATGACGTTCCTGGGAGGCGCCTATCTCACGGAAGTGCTGCGGGCGGGCGTGGACGCGGTGCCCCAGGCGCAATTGGAATCCGGCCGTTCCATCGGCCTGTCCCACGGGCAGTTGCTGCGCTACGTGATCCTGCCGCAGGCCGGGATCCTCAGCTTGCCGTCGCTGTTCGCCAACTTCATTTTCCTGCTCAAGGAGACCACCGTGGTCTCGGCCGTGGCGGTGCCGGAGATTCTCTACACCACCAAAAGCTACATCGCGCTCTACTACAAGACCTACGAAATGCTCGCTGTGCTGACGCTGATTTGCGTGCTGCTGTTCTTGCCGCTGTCGCTGCTGCTCAGCCGCCTGGAAAGGAGGCTCCAGCATGGCCAGTTCGGGTCTTGAGTTGCTGTGGGTGTCGTTGCCGCAACTGGGCAAGGGCGCCGCGCAAACCTTGTCGATTTCCTTCCTGAGCATCGCCCTCAGCACTGTGGGCGGCGTGCTTTATGGGGTGTTGCGGACGTTGGGTGTGAAAGGCGTGGATGTCGTTCTGCGGGTCTACCTGGAGTTGTTCCGGGCGATCCCGGTGCTGGTCTGGTTGTACCTGCTGTTCTTCGGCCTGCCGATCTTTTTCGGCTTGAGCCTTCCAAGCTTTTGGTGCGCGGTCCTGGTGTTGTCGTTATGGGGCGCAAGCGAGGTGGGTGAAGTGGTACGCGGTGCATTGCATTCGTTGCCGCGCGGCCAGCGCGAGGCGGGCTTGTCCATTGGCTTGAACGGTCTGCAACTCTACGGCCATGTGTTGTTGCCGCAAGCGCTCAGACGCATGACACCGCCGACCATCAACGTCTACACGCGCATCATCAAGACCAGCTCCCTGGCCGTGCTGATCGGCGTGGTGGACGTGATCAAGGTCGGCCAGCAGATCATCGAGCGCACCTACGAGTCCGTGCTGATCTACGGCGCGCTGTTCCTGTTTTTCTTCTTTATCTGCTACCCGCTTTCGGCCGCCTCCCGCGTGCTGGAGCGGCGCTGGACGCAAGCATGAGCGCATTGATCGAGTTCAAGGGTTTCAACAAGTTTTTCGGCGAACAGCAGGTGCTGGATGGCATCGATCTGCAAGTGCAGTCGGGCGAAGTGATCGTCATCCTCGGCCCCAGTGGTTGCGGAAAAAGTACCTTGCTGCGTTGTCTCAACGGGCTGGAGGTGGCCCACAGCGGCAGCTTGGCATTCGCCGGTCGCGAGTTGCTGGACAAGGGCACCGACTGGCGCGAAGTGCGGCAGCAGATCGGCATGGTGTTTCAGAGCTATCACTTGTTCCCGCACATGAGCGTGCTCGATAACCTGCTGCTCGGCCCGGTCAAAGTGCAAAAGCGCGACCGCCGCGAAGCACGCGCACAGGCCGAAGCCTTGCTGGCGCGGGTTGGGCTGCTGGACAAGCGCGATGCCTTTCCACGTCAGCTCTCCGGCGGCCAGCAGCAACGCATCGCCATTGTGCGTTCGCTGTGCATGAACCCCAAGGTCATGTTGTTCGATGAGGTCACCGCCGCCCTCGACCCGGAGATGGTCAAGGAAGTGCTGGAAGTCATCCAGGGCCTGGCCCGCGAAGGCATGACGCTGTTGATCGTCACCCACGAAATGGCCTTCGCTCGCGCCGTGGCTGACCGCATCGTGTTCATGGACGCCGGGCGGATCCTTGAACAAAACCCTCCCGAGATTTTCTTTACGAACCCGCAAACCGCACGAGCGCAGCAGTTCCTGGAGAAGTTCTCCTACGTCGCCGCACTACCCAAAACGACTCAAACAAAGGAACTGGAACTGTCATGAAAACTGCCAAGTCTTCTCTGCTGCTACTGCCGTTGCTCGCCGCCGCTTTGCTGGTCGGCTGCAATAAAACCGAAGAACCGCCGAAGCCGAACGTGGCCAGCCCAAGCGCTGCGTCGACCAGCTATCTGGACAAAATCAAGGCGCGGGACAAATTGATTGTCGGCGTCTTCACCGACAAGCCGCCGTTTGGCTTCGTCGATGAGGCGGGGCGTTATGTCGGCTTCGATACCGACATCGGTCGTCGATTCGCCAAGGACCTGCTCGGCGATGAAAACAAGGTCGAGTTCGTCGCGGTCGAACCGGCGAGCCGGATTCCGTTCCTGCAAAGTGACAAGGTCGACCTGATCCTGGCCAACATGACCGTGACCCCGGAGCGCAAGGAGGCGGTGGAGTTCACCAACCCGAACCTGAAAGTCGCGGTGCAGGCGCTGGTGCCACAAGCCAGCGCGGTGAAAAGCCTCGATGACCTGGCGAGCCGCACCACCATCGTCACCACCGGCACCACGGCGGACATCTGGCTGACCAAAAATCACCCGGACTGGAAGCTGCTCAAGTTCGAGAAAAATTCCGAGTCCTTGCAAGCTCTGGCCAACGGGCGTGGCGATGCCTATGCCCAGGACAATCTGGTGCTGTTCAGTTGGGCCAAGCAGAACCCCGGCTATCGCGTGCTGGAGCAGACACTGGGCGCCGAAGCGCCGATTGCACCGGCGGTGAAGAAGGGCAATATCGAGTTGCGTGATTGGGTCAATGCCGAGTTGGCGAAGCTGGGTGAAGAGAAGTACTTGCTCAAGCTGTACGACCAATACGTGCGCAAGGAACTGAGCGATGACACCAAGCCGGAGAGTGTGATTGTCGAGGGTGGCAAATGGCAGGGGTGATTCTCTGAGGGGTGTGTAGACCTTCAGCGCGCCTTCGCGAGCACGCTCGCTCCCACAGGGTTAATTGTGTGGGAGCGAGCTTGCTCGCGATCCGGTTTACAGGCACCACTCAATCCGGCCAGTGCCACGCTGGCTCATCCAGCGCCCGCTGCCCGACGATCCCGGTCTGTCCAAGGTCTTTCTCCAGCACGATGCAATTGCACTGCTCATCCTGTTCCAGGGCGGCGATCAGGCGCGTGGCGTGGGACACGACCCAGACCTGGCAATTTGCCGAGGCGCGGATGATCAACCGCGCCAGGGCCGGCAACAGGTCCGGGTGCAGGCTGGTTTCCGGTTCGTTGAGCACCATCAGCGAAGGCGGTCGTGGGGTGAGCAGGGCGGCCACCAGCAACAGATAGCGCAGGGTCCCGTCCGACAGTTCGGCGGCGGACAGCGGCCGCAGCAGGCCATGTTGTTGAAACGCGATGGCGAAACGTCCGCCTTGCAGTTTCTCGATGTTCAGGCGGGCACCGGGGAACGCGTCGCCGATGGCGGCATGCAGGGCTTCGTCTTCGCCGATTTCAAGGATGGTCTGCAGGGCCGCGGCCAGGTCACGTCCGTCGTGGTGCAGCACCGGCGTGCGGGTGCCCAGTTGCGGTTGGCGCACCGGGGCGTCGGCGTCGCTGCGAAAATGGTCATAGAAGCGCCAGCGACGGATGAACTCGCGCATCTGCAGGACCTCCGGCGAAGTGCGCAGGCTGCCGACCTGGTCGAACAGGCTGTCGAAGGTGGGCGTGTGCTGGGCCAGCACATCCCAGGAACGGCCTTCGCGGGCACGAATCATCGGCCCATTGCGGTCCATCAGCAGGCTGGCGGGCCGAAACACCGGGCCGGCCCAGATGCATTCGCGCTTGATTTCAGGGTCCAGCGAGAACGCTGAACTGCTGGGCTCCGGCAAGCCCAGGGCGATCGAATAGCTGAAGTCTTCCCCGGCGAAACCCAGGCGCAGGCGCTTGGTGCCCTGGCGCACAATCGCCTGGACCGGCACCTCGCCGTTACGCATGCGGCGGCTGATTTCCTCCGGGCCGGCCCAGAAGGTCGAATCGAGTCCGCCTTCACGGGCCAGGGCATTGACCACCCCACCCTGGGCCGTCTCGGCCAGCAGGCGCAGGGCACGGTACAGATTGGATTTGCCGCTGCCGTTGGGGCCGGTGATCAGGTTCAGCCGGCCCAGGGGAATGACCAATTTATTGATCGAACGGTAGTTGGCCACCGCCAATGTCTTGAGCATGAGCAGACTCCTGCTGCATGGGTTCGTAGGAGCTGTCGAGCGAAGCGAGGCTGCGATCTTTTGATCTTTCGCTTGAGATTCAACTGTCAGGGGAAAGATCGCAGCCTCGCTTCGCTCGACAGCTCCTACAGGAGGCGATCAGTTTGCCTGATTTGCTGCACCCATTGTATTCGCGGAACCCTGTTCTAAGCTCACAGTCGTATCGTCACTGGTACGTCCGTACAACGCAAAGGAGTCTGCATGACTGGTCCCGGAATCAAATGGGTTATTGGTTTGGGCGTGTGTGCATTGTTGACGGGGTGCGGTGATAAGAAGCCCGAAGAAAAAGCCCTGCCACGGGTTTTCGTGCAGCAAGCCGTGCCCAGTGAATACGCAGCCTCGGTGACCTTGACCGGCGATGTCCAGGCGCGGGTGCAGGCCGATCTGTCGTTTCGTGTGGGCGGCAAGATCATCGAGCGCAAGGCCGATGTCGGTGACCGGGTCTCGGCCCGGCAAGTGCTGGCCCGGCTCGATCCCCGGGACCTGCAGACCAACGTCGACTCCGCCGAGGCCCAGGTGGCCGCCGAGCAGGCGCGGGTCAAGCAGAGTGCGGCGGCGTTCGTACGCCAGCAGAAACTCCTGCCCAAGGGCTACACCAGCCAGAGCGAATACGATGCGGCCCAGGCTCAACTGCGCAGCAGCCAGAGTGCGCTGGCCGCCGCCCAGGCCCAGTTGGCCAACGCCCGTGAGCAATTGAGCTACACCGCGCTGATTGCCGAGGCACCGGGCATCATCACCGCGCGCCAGGCAGAAGTCGGCCAGGTGGTGCAGGCCACGGAGCCGATCTTCAGCCTGGCCCGGGACGGCGAGCGCGACGCGGTGTTCAACGTCTACGAATCGCTGTTGAGCGAACCACCGTCGGACCCTGCAATCACCATCAGTCTGCTGGATGATCCCGCCATCAAGACCACCGGCACGGTACGCGAAATCACTCCCGCGGTGTCTGCCCAGACCGGTACCGTGCAGGTCAAGGTCACCCTCAATGATCTGCCCGAAGGCATGCGCCTGGGGTCGGTGGTCAGCGCCACGGCCAAGTCCGCCGGCAAGACCGCTTTCGAGCTGCCTTGGTCGGCCCTGACCAAGAACCTCAGTGAGCCGGCCGTATGGCTGGTGGACGGCGAGGGCAAGGCGCAGCTGCAAACGGTGACGGTCGGCCGCTACCTGACCGGCAAGGTCATCATCAGCGACGGCCTCAAGGGCGGTGAGAAAATCGTCACTGCGGGCGGGCAATTGCTGCACCCCGGCGTAGGCGTCGAGATCGCTGAAGACACTTATGGAAAATCCAAGCCGGGAGTCCAGCCATGAAGCGTTTGTGGATGGTCTCGGCCGGCCTGTTGCTGGCCGCTTGCTCCAAGGAAGAGGCGCCGCCCGAACCGGTGCGCCCGGTGTTGTCCGTTGAGGTCCGGGCCCTAGACCAGCAGGCACTCGGGCGGTTTGCCGGGAATATCCAGGCGCGATACGAGAGCAACGTGGGTTTCCGCGTGCCAGGACGTATCGCCAGCCGCAACGTCGATGTCGGTGCTGAAGTGAAGAAGGGCGACTTGCTCGCCACGCTCGACCCCACCGACCAGCAGAACCAGTTGCGCGCCTCCCAAGGCGACCTGGCGCGGATCGAGGCGCAGTACATCAATGCCCAGGCCAATGCCCGTCGCCAGCAGCAATTGTTCGACCGTGGCGTTGGGGCCCAGGCGCAACTGGACATCGCCCAGACCGATCTGAAAACCACCGGCGCCTCTCTCGAACAGGCCCGGGCCTCGGTGGAGCAGGCCCGCGACCAGCTCAACTACAGCGAGCTGCGTACCGACCACGATGCCGTCGTTACGGCCTGGAATGCCGAAGCGGGGCAGGTGGTCACCGCCGGCCAACAAGTGGTGACCCTGGCCCGTCCGGACGTCAAGGAAGCGGTGATCGACCTGCCGGCCGGGCTGGTCGAGCGCCTGCCCACGGACGTGGTGTTCGAGGTCGCGGCGCAATTGGACCCGACGATCCACACCAGCGCCATCGTGCGCGAGATCGAACCCCAGGCCCAGAGCGCTACCCGCACCCGCCGCGCGCGCCTGACGCTGACCGACACACCGCCAGGTTTTCGCCTGGGCACGGCCATCAGCGTGACCCTGAGCTCGACCATCGAACCGCGCATCGAGCTGCCGCTCAGCGCCCTGCAAGAGATCGACGGCAAGGTGCGCATCTGGCTCATCGACCCGCAGAACCAGACCGTCTCCCCCCGCGAAGTCCGGATTCTCGAACGCTCCAATGACGCGGTGCTGGTGGCCAACGGCATCAAGGCCGGCGACCGCGTGGTCAGCGCCGGCGTGAACAGCCTCAAGCCGGGGCAGAAAGTGAAACTCGACGAGGACGCACGATGAAAGGGCCTTTCAACTTATCCGAATGGGCCCTGCGGCATCAGTCGTTCGTCTGGTACCTGATGTTCGTGGCGCTGTTGATGGGCGTGTTCTCGTACATGAACCTGGGGCGGGAGGAAGACCCGTCGTTCACCATCAAGACCATGATCATCCAGACCCGCTGGCCGGGCGCGACCCAGGAAGAAACCCTCAAGCAGGTCACCGACCGCATCGAGAAGAAACTCGAAGAGCTCGACTCCCTCGACTACGTCAAAAGCTACACCCGTCCGGGCGAATCGACGGTGTTCGTGTACCTGCTCGACACCACCGGGGCCAAGGACATCCCCGAGATCTGGTACCAGGTACGCAAGAAGATCGACGACATTCGTGGCGACTTCCCCCAGGGGCTGCAAGGCCCGGGTTTCAACGACGAGTTCGGTGACGTGTACGGTTCGGTATACGCCTTCACCGGCGACGGTCTGTCGATGCGCCAGTTGCGCGACTACGTGGAGCAGGTGCGCGCCGAGATTCGCGACGTGCCCGGGCTGGGCAAGGTGGAAATGCTCGGCGAACAGGATGAAGTGCTGTACCTGAACTTCTCCACGCGCAAACTCGCTGCGCTGGGCATCGATCAGCAGCAGGTGGTGCAGAGCCTGCAGTCGCAGAATGCCGTGACGCCGGCCGGGGTGATCGACGCGGGGCCGGAGCGGATTTCCGTGCGTACGTCCGGGCAGTTCCAGTCGGAAAAAGACCTGGCAAACGTCAACCTGCGGCTCAATGACCGGTTCTATCGACTGGCCGACATCGCCGACATCAGCCGCGGTTATGTCGACCCCGCCACACCGATGTTCCGCTTCAACGGCACGCCGGCCATCGGTCTCGCCATCGCGATGAAGAAGGGTGGCAACATCCAGGATTTCGGCAAGGCGCTGCATGCGCGCATGAACGAACTGACCGCCGACCTGCCGGTGGGCGTTGGCGTGCACACCGTGTCGGACCAGGCCGAGGTGGTGGAGGAGGCCGTCGGCGGCTTTACCAGCGCCTTGTTCGAGGCGGTGATCATCGTCCTGGTCGTCAGCTTCATCAGCCTTGGCGTACGGGCCGGGCTGGTGGTGGCCTGTTCGATCCCACTGGTGCTGGCGATGGTCTTCCTGTTCATGGAATACAGCGGCATCACCATGCAGCGGATTTCCCTCGGGGCGTTGATCATCGCCCTCGGCCTGCTGGTGGATGATGCGATGATCACCGTGGAGATGATGGTCACGCGCCTGGAAAAAGGTGACAGCAAGGAGCAGGCCGCGACCTTTGCCTATACCTCGACGGCGTTCCCGATGCTCACCGGGACCCTGGTGACTGTCGCCGGTTTCGTGCCCATCGGCCTGAATGCGAGTTCCGCCGGTGAGTACACCTTCACCCTGTTCGCGGTCATCGCCGTGGCGATGCTGGTGTCGTGGATCGTCGCGGTGCTGTTTGCCCCGGTGATCGGCGTGCATATTCTCAGCACCAACGTCAAACCTCACAGCGCCGAGCCGGGACGGATCGGCCGGGCGTTCAACGGCGGCCTGCTGTGGGCGATGCGCAATCGTTGGTGGGCCATTGGCATCACGGTGTTGCTGTTCGTGCTGGCGGTGTTTTGCATGCGCTTCGTGCAGAACCAGTTCTTCCCTTCCTCGGACCGACCGGAAATCCTGGTGGACCTCAACCTGCCGCAAAACGCCTCGATGGACGAGACCCGCAAAGCCGTCGACCGCCTGGAAGCGACCCTCAAGGGTGACCCGGACATCGCGCGCTGGAGCACCTACATCGGCGAAGGCGCGATTCGCTTCTACCTGCCGCTGGACCAGCAATTGCAGAACCCCTACTACGCGCAACTGGTGATCGTCAGCAAGGGCCTGGAGTCGCGCAACGCCCTGACCGAGCGCCTGCAAAAGCGTCTGCGCGAGGATTTCGTCGGCATTGGCAGCTACGTGCAGGCCCTGGAAATGGGCCCGCCGGTGGGCCGGCCGATCCAGTACCGGGTCAGCGGCAAGGACGTCGACCAGGTGCGCAAGCACGCCATCGAGCTGGCCACCGAGCTGGACAAGAACTCGCACATCGGCGAAATCATTTACGACTGGAACGAGCCGGGCAAGGTCCTGCGCATTGATATCGCCCAAGACAAGGCGCGGCAATTGGGCTTGTCTTCCGATGATATGGCCAGGCTGATGAACAGCATCGTCAGTGGCTCGCCGGTGACCCAGGTCAACGACGATATCTACCTGATCGATGTGGTCGGCCGCGCTGAAGATGCCGAGCGCGGTTCGCCGGAAACCCTGCAGAACCTGCAGATCGTCACCCCGAGTGGCACCTCGATTCCGCTGCTGGCGTTTGCCACGGTGCGCTATGAACTGGAGCAGCCGTTGGTGTGGCGTCGTGACCGCAAGCCGACCATCACCATCAAGGCCGCGGTGCGCGACGAGATCCAGCCCACCGACCTGGTCAAGCAACTGCAACCGGACATCGACAAGTTCGCCGCCGGCCTGCCGGTGGGTTACAAGGTCGCCACGGGCGGCACGGTGGAAGAAAGCAGCAAGGCCCAAGGGCCGATCGCCAGCGTCGTGCCGCTGATGCTGTTTCTGATGGCGACCTTCCTGATGATCCAGCTGCACAGCGTGCAGAAACTGTTCCTGGTGGCGAGCGTCGCGCCCCTCGGGTTGATCGGCGTGGTGCTGGCGCTGGTGCCGACGGGCACGCCCATGGGCTTCGTGGCGATCCTCGGGATCCTGGCCTTGATCGGCATCATCATCCGCAACTCGGTGATCCTGGTGACCCAGATCGATGAATACGAACGTGACGGCTACGAGCCCTGGGACGCGGTGGTGGAGGCCACCGAACACCGGCGCCGGCCGATCCTGCTCACGGCCGCCGCGGCGAGCCTGGGGATGATCCCGATTGCCCGGGAAGTGTTCTGGGGGCCGATGGCCTACGCGATGATCGGCGGGATCATCATCGCCACCCTGCTGACGCTGCTGTTCCTGCCGGCGCTGTATGTGGCCTGGTACAAGATCCGCGAGCCCAAGCGCGATTGACCGTCATTGCGACGAGAACGGCCATGCACTGCTGACGAGAGTTGCCATGCACTGCTTCTGTGGCGAGGGAGCTTGCTCCCGCTGGGCCGCGAAGCGGCCCTATAAGGGCTGCTGCGCAGCCCTATCGCGAGCAAGCTCGCTCCCACAGGGATCCTCAGTGAGCACATATTCTGCGAGCAAAAGAGAACCACTGTGGGAGCGAGCTTGCTCGCGATGAGGCCAGTCCGGTCACCCTGGCCTTTTACTTGCGCAACAACCGCAACCCATTGAACACCACCAACAAACTCACCCCCATGTCGGCAAACACCGCCATCCACATGGTGGCAAGCCCGGCGAAGGTGACCCCAAGGAAAATCGCCTTGATCACCAACGCCAGGGCAATGTTTTGCTTGAGGATGCTGGACGTCTGCCGCGACAGGCGAATGAACGCTGGAATCTTGCGCAGATCATCGTCCATCAGCGCGACGTCGGCGGTCTCGATGGCCGTGTCGGTGCCGGCCGCCGCCATGGCGAAACCGATTTCCGAACGGGCCAGGGCCGGGGCGTCGTTGATGCCGTCGCCGACCATGCCGACGCGGTGACCCTGGGCATACAGCGCTTCAATGGCTTGCAGCTTGTCTTCCGGCAACAAGTCGCCCCGCGCCTGATCCATGCCCACCTGCGCGGCAATCGCTTCGGCGGTGTGGGCGTTGTCGCCGGTGAGCATCAGGGTCTTGATGCCCAGGTCGTGCAATTGCCGGATGGCTTCGCGGCTGGAGTCCTTTACGGTGTCGGCCACGGCAAACAGCGCCAAGGGGCCTGTAGCGTCGAGCAGCAGCACCACCGACTTGCCTTGTTTTTCCAGGGCGAAGAGTTTTTCTTCCAGCTCGGGAGAGCACAGGCCGAGGTCTTCTACCAGGCGGTGATTGCCCAAGTGATAGGTCTGGCCGCCGATGTCGCCGCGCACGCCGCGTCCGGCAAGCGCCTCGAAGTTATCCACAACCTGCGGGGCCAGTTGCTTATCCACCGCCGCATTGGCAATCGCCCGGGACACCGGGTGGTCGGAACGGGCGGCGAGGCTGGCGGCCAGGGCCGGGGCGGTGCTTTGCACTGTCGGGTCGAGGGCCACGTAGTCGGTTTGCACCGGTTTGCCGTGGGTGATCGTGCCGGTCTTGTCCAAGGCCAGGTAGTCGAGCTTGTAGCCGCCCTCCAGGTACACGCCGCCCTTGACCAGGATGCCTTTGCGCGCCGCGGCGGCGAGGCCGCTGACGATGGTCACGGGCGTGGAAATCACCAGCGCGCAAGGGCAGGCGACCACCAGCAGCACCAGCGCCCGGTAGATCCAGTCGAACCACGCCGCGCCCATGAACAGCGGTGGGATGACGGCCACGGCCAAGGCCAGGGCGAACACCGCCGGGGTGTAGATTTTCGAGAACTGATCGACGAAACGCTGGGTCGGTGCGCGGGAGCCCTGGGCTTGCTCCACGGCGTGGATGATCCGCGCCAGGGTGGATTGGTCGGCCGCCGCGGTCACGGTGTATTCCAGTTCGCCGGCCTGGTTGATGGTGCCGGCGAACACTTTGTCGCCAACGGTTTTCTCCACCGGCAAGCTTTCGCCGGTGATCGGTGCCTGGTCGAGGGTGGAGCGGCCGGCGACCACGTCACCGTCCAGGCCCACGCGTTCGCCGGGGCGCACCCGCACCCGCGCACCCAGGGCAATGGCCTTGACCTCTTGCACCTGCCAGCTGCCATCGGCCTGTTGCACGGTGGCCTGTTCCGGGGCCATCTGCATCAGGCCACTGATGGCGTTACGCGCCCGGTCCAGGGATTTGGCCTCGATCAGCTCGGCCACGGTGAACAGGAACATCACCATCGCCGCTTCCGGCCATTGGCCGATCAGCACGGCACCGGTCACGGCGATGCTCATCAGCGCATTGATGTTCAGGTTGCGGTTCTTCAGGGCGATCCAGCCCTTCTTGTACGTGCCCAGGCCACCGCTGAGGATCGACACCAACGCCACCAGCGCGACCACCCAGTTGGGCGCGGCATTGGTGAAATGGATCAGCTCGGCGCCCAGGGCCGTCACGCCGGACAGCGCCAACGGCCACCAGGGTTTGGCCGGGGCGGGCAGGTCGTTGGTTTGCGATTTCTGGCCCGGGGTCAGCGGGTCGGCCTGCATCCCTAAGGACTCGATGGCCTGGATGATCGGCGCGTCGCTGGGCAAATCGTGAGTCACGCCCAGCACACGGTTGATCAGGTTGAATTCCAGTCGCTGCACGCCTTCGAGCTTGCCGAGCTTGTTCTGGATCAGTGTCTGTTCGGTGGGGCAGTCCATGGCTTCGATGCGGAAACTGCTCAGCCGCGCACCGTCCGTCGGCGTTTTGCCGAGGTTGACCACCGCTGGCGCCGCTTTCGAGGCGCAGCAGGAATGCCCGTGGTCATGGCCGTGCTCGGGTTTGTGGGTGTGAAGGGAATCGCTCATCGGGTGACGTCCGTGAAAAGTGCCTGTTGCGCAGTAAAGACCCTGTAGCCACTATAGGGTCAAGCACCTATTTGGGAGGCCGCATCATGAAGATCGGAGAACTGGCGAAAATCACCGACTGCCAGGTCGAAACCATCCGCTATTACGAGCGTGAGGGCCTGCTGCCGGAACCGGCCCGCAGCGACGGCAATTACCGCGTCTACACCCAGGCCCATGCCGAGCGGCTGACGTTCATCCGCAACTGCCGCACCCTGGACATGACCCTGGAAGAAATCCGCAGCCTGCTGGCCCTGCGTGACAGCCCCCAAGACCAATGCGAAAGCGTCAATGCGCTGATCGACGAACACATCCAGCACGTCAAGGCCCGTATCGATGGCCTACTGGCCCTGCAGACACAACTGATTGACCTGCGCCACCGCTGTGGCGAAGGGCCGGACCTGGATCAATGCGGGATCTTGCAGCGGCTGGAGGTGAGCGGGGCGGTGGCGCCGGAGGTGGAGCATTCGCATGTGGGGCGCAGTCATGGGCATTGAGCCTTTGTGGGAGCGAGCTTGC
The DNA here is from genome assembly GCF_001307275.1 of Pseudomonas fluorescens. Lineage (NCBI taxonomy): Bacteria > Pseudomonadati > Pseudomonadota > Gammaproteobacteria > Pseudomonadales > Pseudomonadaceae > Pseudomonas > Pseudomonas fluorescens. Next base: position 2,339,498 of record NZ_CP012831.1, on the reverse strand, counting down.
TCGCGATAGCGGCTTGGCAGTCAACATCTATGTTGAGTGTAATGGCCTCATCGCGAGCAAGCTCGCTCCCACAGGGGCGGGTGGTGTGGCTTAGACGGCCATCGGCGCGGTCATTGGCGCATGGTGCTGGTAGCCTTCGAGGGAGAAGTCGCCCGGCTCCACCAACTCCAGCCACTCAGGCTGGTACACACCGGTCTTGGCAAACTCCGGCACACGCTCGGAAATCACCAGCTTGGGCATCGGGAACGGCTCGCGGGTGAGCTGTTCGTTGAGCATGTCCAAGTGGTTTTCGTAGACGTGGGCATCGCCGATGAAATAGGTGAACCAGCGCGGCGTGTAGCCGGTCAGGCGACCGATCAGGCTCAGCAGGGCGGCGCCTTCGGTGAGGTTGAACGGCGTGCCCAGGCCCAGGTCGTTGGAGCGGATGTAGAGGGTCAGGGAGATTTCCCTGGTCTCGACATTCGGGTGGAACTGGTAGAGCAGATGGCACGGCGGCAGGGCCATTTCATCGAGCTGGGCGCAGTTCCAGCCGTGGAACAGGATACGGCGGCTGCCCGGGTCCTTGATGATGGTGTCGACGCACTGGCGAACCTGGTCGATGGCTTTGTACAGCACCACGTAGGCCTGGCCGTTTTCTTCGCCTTCGGCGATCTGCCGGTAACCCTGGGCCAGCGTCTGCTCGATGGCCGCCGGGTTGCTCAGGGGTATCTGCTTGTAGGCCGGCCATTTGCGCCATTGCACGCCGTAGATCTCGCCCAGGTCGTCGTCGCCCTGGCGGAACGGGTTGGCCAGCCACTGGGCGTTTTCGTTGGCGTTCTGGTCCCAGACCTTGCAGCCCAGGGCGCGGAACTCGGCGGCATTGTTCACGCCCCGGAGAAAACCGCACATTTCGCCGATGGCCGATTTGAAGGCCATCTTGCGGGTGGTGATGGCCGGGAAGCCGTCCTTCAAGTCGTAGCGCAGCATGGCGCCGGGGAAGCTGATGGTGTTCACGCCGGTGCGGTTGGCTTGCTTGGTGCCGTTCTTGATGACGTGGGCCACCAGATCGAGATATTGCTTCATGGGTTACCTGTGTCCTTGAACCCGAGGCCAGCGCCCCGGGGTTCGAATTTTAAACCTTGGCCGCCGCAGCCGGTGCACGACGATAAGCCAGCCAGATCAGCGCCAGGCCACCGATGATCATCGGCAGGCACAGCACCTGGCCCATGGTCAGCCAGTTCCAGGCCAGGTAGCCAAGCTGGGCATCCGGGACGCGGACGAATTCAACGATGAAACGGAAGATGCCATAGAACAGCGCGAACATGCCCGATACCGCCATGGTTGGCCGCGGCTTGCGCGAGAACAGCCAGAGGATCAGGAACAGTGCCACACCCTCGAGGGCGAACTGGTACAGCTGGGACGGGTGGCGCGGCAATTGCGCCGGGTCGCTGAACGGCGGGAAGATCATCGCCCATGGCACGTCAGTCGGCTTGCCCCACAATTCGGCATTGATGAAGTTGCCGATGCGTCCGGCGCCCAGGCCGATCGGCACCATCGGCGCGACAAAGTCCATCAGCTCGAAAAACGACTTGTTGTTGCGCTTGCCGAACCACAACGCCGCGAGCATCACGCCGATGAACCCGCCGTGGAACGACATGCCGCCCTTCCAGACTTCGAAGATCAGCGTCGGATTGGCCAGGTAGGCGCTCAGGTCGTAGAACAGCACGTAGCCCAGGCGTCCGCCGACGATCACGCCCATGGACAACCAGAACACCAGGTCGGAGAGCTTTTCCTTGTTCCAGGTCGGGTCGAAGCGGTTGAGCCGGCGCGACGCCAGCAGCCAGGCGCCGCCGATGCCGATCAGGTACATCAGGCCGTACCAGTGGATTTTCAGCGGGCCGATGGCCAGGGCCACCGGATCGATCTGCGGGTAAGGCAGCATTGATATTCCTCGTAAACGTCAAAAATGCCCGGGCGACGCTGCCACCTCGGGATTAAGCCAGGATTGCGTCAGAACAGAAAACTCAAGCCCACGCAGAATAGCAAGGCGGCGAACAGCCGCTTGAGCAAGCGCGGCGACAGGCGATGGGCCAGCCGCGCGCCGAAACGGGCGAAGACCATGCTGGTCAGGGCGATGCCTAGCAGCGCCGGTAAATACACAAATCCGAGACTATGGGCCGGCAGCAGCGGATCGTGCCAGCCCAGCATCATGAAACTCAAAGCACTGACCACGGCGATGGGCAGTCCGCAGGCCGATGACGTGGCGACGGCTTGTTGCATCGGCACGCTGCGCCAGGTCAGGAATGGCACGGTCAGCGAACCGCCGCCGATGCCGAAAATCGCCGAGGCCCAGCCGATCACGGTGCCGGCCACGGTCAGCCCGGCCTTGCCCGGTACGGTGCGGCTGGCCTTGGGCTTGACGTCCAGGGCCAGTTGCACGGCAACGATCAGGGCGAACACGCCGATGATCTTTTGCAGGTGCGGGCCGGAAATCGCTTCGGCGGTGATCGCGCCGAAACCGGCACCGATCAGGATTCCCACCGTCATCCAGGCGAAAATCGGCCAGCGCACCGCGCCTTTGCGCTGATGCTCGCGCACGGCGTTGACCGAGGTGAAGATGATCGATGCCAGGGACGTGCCGACGGCCAGGTGCGTCAACACCTGCGGATCGAAACCCTGCAGGGTGAAACTGAACACCAGCACCGGGACGATGATGATCCCGCCCCCCACGCCGAACAGCCCGGCCAGCACACCCGCGCAGGCGCCAAGCAGCAGATAGAGCACAAATTCCACCAGACTCTCCCCGCCCATCCCCGAAATAAGAGCGGCATGGTAACGGATCCAGGGCCCCAGGCTCCACTGAAGGCGATGGATGCCGGGGCGATGTGTGGGTAGAGTGGGCTGAGAACCCTGGAGATATGGGGTGGCGAACTGCTGTTGTGGCGAGGGAGCAAGCTCCCTCGCCACAAAGGCTGTGTTCGGCTCTACTCTTTCAATGGATTGGCATTATTAACAGGACGACCTGATGTGCCTGATCGTATTTGCCTGGCGACCCGGCCACGCCCAACCGCTGATCGTGGCGGCCAACCGCGACGAGTTCTACGCCCGGCCAACCTTGCCCCTGGCGCAGTGGCCTGACGCGCCCCATGTCCATGCCGGGCGCGATCTCGAAGCCGGTGGCACCTGGCTCGGCATTGGCGCCGAAGGTCGTTTTGCCGCCCTGACCAACATCCGCGACCCGGGCCAGGTGCCGGCCTTCAAGTCGCGCGGTGAGCTGGTAGCGCGGTTCCTGACCGGGAATCTGTCGATTGCCGATTACCTCAGCGAGATCGTGCCCCGCGCCAACGAGTATGGTGGTTTCAACCTGCTGCTCGGCGATGGCACCGAGCTGTGGCACCACAACGCCCGCGATACCCAGCCCCAGCGGCTGGCCGAGGGCGTCTATGGTTTGTCGAACGCTGGGCTGAACACGCCATGGCCCAAATTGCTCAAGGCCCGGGCGGCCCTGGGCGAGGTGCTGGACGATCCGCAGCCCCAGGCCTTGTTGGCGCTGCTGAACGACCCGCAACCCGCGCCGGTGGCGGAACTGCCAGACACGGGCGTGGGCCTGGCGACCGAGATGCTGCTATCGAGTGTGTTCATTGCCAGCCCGGCCTACGGGACGCGGGCGAGTACGGCGCTGATTGTCCATGCCGATGGGACGCGGCAGATGGTCGAGCGCAGTTTCGGGCCCCATGGGGGGCATTTGGGGGAGGTGGAGGTCAGGGCTTAGTTTTGCTGTGTCATTGCGGGCCTCATCGCGAGCAAGCTCGCTCCCACAGTCGATTTTGTGAACAACTGAGATCCACTGTGGGAGCGAGCTTGCTCGCGATAGGGGCGCCGCAGGATCAGAGCGTCTTGTTCGAAGCCGGATTGATCATCCGCGCCAACCCAAGGTTCTTCAGCGCCAGTTGCAGGGAGCTGTGGATCACCTGCGGGTTGTCGATGGTCATCACTTCCGCCAGCAATTCCTGGGCCTTGCTGAGGTTGATCTGGCGCAGCATCCACTTCACTTTCGGCAGGTTGGTGGCGTTCATCGACAGGCTGTCGAACCCCATCGCCATCAGCAGCACCGCGGCCGCCGGGTCGCCGGCCATCTCACCGCAGATGCTCACCGGCTTGCCTTCGGCATGGGCGTCACGCACCACGTTCTGCAGGGCTTGCAGCACCGCCGGGTGCAGGTAGTCGTACAGGTCGGCAACCCGTGGGTTGTTACGGTCCACGGCCAGCAGGTACTGGGTCAGGTCGTTGGAGCCCACCGACAGGAAATCCACCTGCCGCGCCAGTTCCTTGGTCTGGTACACCGCCGCCGGGATCTCGATCATCACCCCCACCGGTGGCATCGGCACATCGGTGCCTTCGTCGCGCACTTCGCCCCAGGCCCGGTGGATCAGGTGCAGGGCTTCTTCCAGTTCATGGGTGCCGGAGATCATCGGCAACAGGATGCGCAGGTTGTTCAGGCCCTCGCTGGCCTTGAGCATGGCGCGGGCCTGGACCAGGAAGATTTCCGGGTGGTCGAGCGTCACGCGGATGCCGCGCCAGCCGAGGAACGGGTTGTCTTCCTTGATCGGGAAGTAGGACAGGGACTTGTCGCCGCCGATGTCCAGGCTGCGCATGGTCACCGGTTGCGGGTGGAACGCGGCCAGTTGTTCGCGGTAGATCGCCAGCTGTTCCTTTTCGCTGGGGAAGCGCTGGTTGATCATGAACGGCACTTCGGTGCGGTACAGGCCCACACCCTCGGCCCCACGCTTCTGCGCCCGGGCCACGTCGGCCAGCAGGCCGGTGTTGACCCACAAGGGCATGCGGTGGCCGTCGAGGGTCACGCACGGCAGGTCCCGCAGCGCATCCAGTCCCAGGGACAGTTGCTTTTCTTCCTCCACCACGTCGGCAAACTGCTTGCGCAGGACGTCGCTGGGGTTGGTGTAGACCTCGCCGTGGTAGCCATCGACGATCATCTGGATGCCGTCGACCTTGGAATACGGCAGGTCCACCAGGCCCATCACCGTCGGAATGCCCATGGCCCGGGCCAGGATCGCCACGTGGGAGTTGCCCGAGCCCAATACCGAAACCAGCCCCGCCAGCTTGCCTTCGGGCACTTCGCCGAGCATGGCCGGGGTCAGCTCTTCACTGACCAGGATGGTGTTGTCGGGGTAGACCAGGGTCTGCTGGCGCTCCTGCTGCAAGTAGGCCAGCAACCGGCGGCCAAGGTCCTTGACGTCCGAGGCGCGCTCGCGCAGGTAGGCGTCGTCCATCAGTTCGAAGCGGTTGACGTGGTCGGTCACCACCTGGCGCAGCGCGCCCTGGGCCCACTGGCCGGTCTTGATGACGGTGGTCACTTCGCTGCCCAGGGAGGCATCGTCGAGCATCATCAGGTAAACGTCGAACAGCGCGCGCTCTTCAGGGCGCAACTGCGTCGCCAGCTTGGCCGACAGGGCCCGCATGTCGGCCCGCACGCCTTCGATGGCGGTCTTGAACAGGCCCAGCTCGGCGTTGATGTCGGTGATGGTCTTGTCCGGCACCACGTCGAGGTCGGCAGGCGGCAACATGACCACGGCCGTGCCCACCGCCGCGCCCGGCGAACCCGGCACGCCGACGAACTTGGCTTCCTGGATGCCCTTGCCCTGGCGACCCAGGCCGCTGATCGAGCCGGTGGCCTCGGCGTGGGCGATAACGCCGGCCAATTGCGCGCTCATGGTCACGAGGAAGGCTTCTTCACCTTCGTCGAACTGGCGGCGCTCTTTTTGCTGGATGACCAACACGCCGACGACGCGGCGGTGGTGGATGATCGGTGCGCCGAGGAACGAGGCATAACGCTCTTCGCCCGTTTCGGCAAAGTAGCGGTAGCGCGGGTGATCCGCGGCGTTTTCGAGGTTCAGGGGTTCTTCGCGCGTGCCGACCAGGCCGACCAGGCCTTCATTGGGGGCCATGCTGACCTTGCCAATGGAGCGCTTGTTCAAGCCCTCGGTGGCCATCAGCACGAAACGGTTGGTCTCGGGGTCCAGCAGGTAGACCGAGCAGACCTGGCTGCCCATGGCCTCTTTGACGCGCAATACAATAATCCCCAACGCCGCCTTGAGATCCTTGGCGGAGTTAACTTCCTGGACGATCTTGCGCAGCGTATTGAGCATGGCTCGGGGTCGAACTCCGTCGTCAGTCGCGCGTCAGCAGGCGCGGGGCAAGCTCTTTGAGAGCGCGTCGATACACTTCGCGCTTGAATGTCACCACCTGGCCCAACGGATACCAATAGCTGACCCAGCGCCAGCCATCGAACTCCGGTTTACCGGTCAAATCCATCCGCACCCGCTGCTCGTTGGAGATCAGGCGCAGGAGAAACCATTTCTGCTTCTGGCCGATGCACAGCGGTTGGCTGTGCGTGCGGACCAGGCGTTGCGGCAAACGATAGCGCAACCAACCTCGGGTGCAGGCGAGTATTTCGACATCTTCTCGCTCAAGCCCCACTTCTTCGTTCAACTCGCGGTACAAGGCCTCTTCCGGCGTCTCCTGGGGGTTGATCCCACCCTGGGGAAACTGCCAGGCGTCTTGATTGATACGGCGAGCCCATAGCACCTGCCCAGCATCATTCGTAAGAATGATCCCTACATTGGGACGGAAACCATCGGGATCGATCACGGCAACAACCTCGCAAACGCATGTCGCCGCATTGTTCCACAAAGGTTGTGAAAGCAGCAACGAGCGCCCCTAGCTTATGTGCACTCTTGTGAAAAGTCCGTATTCTGGACGCCTTTCTTCAGATTTTTCAGCGAGTAACTGCAATGCGGCTGGCTTTATTCGACTTGGATAACACATTGCTGGGCGGCGACAGCGACCACGCGTGGGGCGATTACCTGTGTGAGCGCGGTTTTCTGGACGCTGTCACGTACAAGGCACGCAACGACGCGTTCTACGAGGATTACCTGGCCGGCAAGCTCGACAACGCCGAGTACCTGAACTTTTGCCTGGAAATCCTCGGCCGTACCGAAATGCACGTGCTGGCCCAGTGGCACCAGGACTACATGCGCGACTGCATCGAGCCGATCGTATTGCCCCAGGCCATCGAACTGCTGGAAAAGCACCGTGACGCTGGCGACAAGCTGGTGATCATTACCGCCACCAACCGCTTCGTCACCGCGCCGATTGCCGAGCGCCTGGGCGTCGAAACCCTGATCGCCACCGAATGCGAGATGGTCGACGGGCGCTACAGCGGCCGCAGCACCGACATCCCGTGTTTTCGCGAGGGCAAGGTGACGCGCCTCAACCGTTGGCTGGAAGAAACGGGGCATTCCCTGGAGAACAGCTATTTCTATAGCGACTCGATGAATGACTTGCCGTTGCTGGAGGTGGTGACGCACCCGGTGGCGGTGGATCCGGATCCGAATCTTCGGGCCGAGGCCGAGAGGCGGGGTTGGCCGGTGATTTCGTTGCGCGGCTGAAAATGGCTATCGCGAGCAAGCTCGCTCCCACAGGGGATTTGCGTCGATCACGCAACCTCTTGTGGGAGCGAGCTTGCTCGCGATGAAAGCGACACGGTCCCAAGCCTTAAACCGGCTTGGCCCCCATCAACCCCGCAATGGCGATAAAGCAGACGACGCTGAACAGCGCCAGGGCCAAGGTGAATTTGCCGTTGCCCGCCGTCGGCAGCTTGCGCAGTCTGTTCAACCGTACCAATAGCCAGAACCCGGCCAGCGCCGCCACGGTGTACAGCACGCTGGAAGCCAGCAGCCAGGTCTGGCCCAGTGGCCAGCCGACTTGATGCACCATCCACCAGCCGGTGAAGGGCAGGCTCGCCAGTGCCAGGATCATCACCAGCCAGACGAACAGTCGCGGCCGTTGTAGCGTGCGCGCGGCCGCCGTGGCATCGCCGTTGCGTCGCGTGCGCCAGACCCAGACGGCCAGCCCCAGGGCACCTGCCAACAACAACACCGTGGCGACGACGTGAGCGATTTTCAGCGCGGTTAACGTTTCCATCGTTCGATTTCCTTATGACGTGCTCAACAGCTTAGACCCCCGTGGCGAGGGAGTTGTGGGAGCAAGGCTTGCCCGCGACGAAGCTGACGCGGTTTGCCTTGGAACCGAGACGTCTGTGTCGCGAGCAAGCTTTGCTCCCACAGAAGCTCCCTCGCCACAGGTCCAAACAGCCGCAATTATGGGTTCACCCCAGGAACAGCTGATACGCCGGGTTGTCACTTTCATCCCAGTACGGATAGCCGATTTCCTCCAGGGCTGCCGGCACCAGGTGGCGTTCATCGTGAGGCACTTGCAGCCCCGCGACCACGCGGCCGTCCGCGGCGCCATGGTTGCGGTAGTGGAACATCGAGATATTCCAGCGCCCACCCAGCTTGTTGAGAAAGTTGAACAGCGCGCCCGGGCGCTCCGGGAACTCGAAGCGCAGCACCACTTCATCGATGACATGGGCCGCATGCCCGCCGACCATGTGGCGGATGTGCAACTTGGCCAGCTCATTGTCGGTCAGGTCCAGCACCGGGAAGCCTTGTTCGGTCAGGCTGGCGATCAGCGCGCTGCGCGGGTCGTTTTCCGGGTGGGTCTGCACGCCGACGAAAATGTGCGCTTCACTGCCGGTGTTGTAGCGATAGTTGAATTCGGTGATCTGGCGCTTGCCGACGGCTTCGCAGAACGCCTTGAAGCTGCCCGGCTGCTCGGGGATGGTCACGGCGATGATCGCTTCGCGGCCTTCGCCCAGTTCGGCGCGCTCGGCGACGTGGCGCAAGCGGTCGAAGTTGACGTTGGCACCGGAGTCGATGGCCACCAGGGTCTGGCCGCTGATGCCTCGTGACTCGACGTATTTCTTGATCCCGGCCACGCCCAGGGCGCCGGCAGGTTCGGTGATCGAGCGGGTATCGTCGTAGATATCCTTGATGGCGGCGCAGATTTCGTCGGTACTGACGGTGATCACTTCGTCCACATGATGCTTGCAGATATCAAAGGTGTGCTGGCCGATCTGCGCCACGGCAACGCCGTCGGCGAACAGCCCCACGGTCGGCAGCACCACGCGCTCGCCCGCGGCCATGGCCGCTTGCAGGCAATTGGAGTCGTCCGGTTCGACGCCGATGATCTTGATGTCCGGGCGCAGGTATTTCACGTAGGCCGCGATCCCGGCAATCAGCCCGCCACCGCCCACCGGGACGAAAATCGCGTCCAGGCGCCCAGGGTGCTGGCGCAGGATCTCCATCGCCACCGTGCCCTGTCCGGCAATGGTGTGGGGGTCGTCATACGGGTGGATGTAGACGTAGCCCTTTTCGTCCACCAGTTTCAGCGAATAGGCCAGGGCTTCGGGGAACGAATCGCCGTGCAGCACCACTTTGCCGCCACGGGAGCGCACGCCTTCGACCTTGATTTCCGGCGTGGTCTTGGGCATCACGATGGTGGCCTTGACCCCCAGCACCTTGGCCGCCAGGGCCAGGCCCTGGGCGTGGTTGCCCGCCGAAGCCGTGACCACGCCGCGGGCGCGCTCTTCGTCGCTGAGCTGGGTCAGCTTGTTGTAGGCCCCGCGAATCTTGAACGAGAACACCGGCTGCAAGTCTTCACGCTTGAGCAAAATGCTGTTGCCCAGCCGCTCGGAGAGCTGGCGAGCGGTCTGCAGCGGGGTTTCTACGGCAACGTCGTAAACGCGCGAGGTGAGGATCTTTTTGACGTACTGTTCAAGCATCGGAAAGCATCACTGAGCGGGTTGGGCAGGGCCAAGGAGTCTAACCCGGCTTTTGGCCGGGCGACCACACGAATTAAGGGGTTTGAAGGCAGCGAGCCCCCGCTGGCGAGGGTGCCTACTCCCGTTGGGCCGCGCAGCGGCCCCAGAAAAAGCGATGAGCGCTTCGCACTCAAGCGGGAGCAAGCTCCCTCGCCACGGTTTCTACGCCTATAATGCCGGCCTTTCGTTCCCTCTCGGCACCTTCGGAGCCCGCATGACCCAGGATCAACTCAAACAGGCCGTGGCCCAGGCCGCCGTCGACCTCATCCTCCCGAAACTGGATGACAAGAGCGTCGTCGGGGTCGGCACCGGCTCCACGGCCAATTGCTTCATCGATGCGCTGGCGCAACACAAGGGCGCGTTTGACGGCGCGGTCGCCAGCTCCGAAGCGACTGCCGCACGCCTCAAGGGCCACGGGATCCCGGTGTACGAGCTCAACACCGTCAGCGACCTGGAGTTCTACATCGACGGCGCCGACGAAAGCGACGCGCACCTGAACCTGATCAAGGGCGGCGGCGCGGCCTTGACCCGCGAGAAGATCGTCGCGGCGGTGGCCAAGACCTTCATCTGCATTGCCGATGCCAGCAAGCTGGTGCCGGTGCTGGGCGCATTCCCATTGCCGGTGGAAGTCATTCCCATGGCCCGCAGCCACGTGGCCCGGCAACTGGTGAAGCTGGGCGGCGACCCGGTGTACCGCGAAGGCGTGCTGACCGATAACGGCAATATCATCCTGGACGTGCATAACCTGCAGATCACCAACCCGGTGGAGCTGGAAAGCCAGATCAACGCCATCGTGGGCGTGGTCACCAATGGTCTGTTCGCGGCGCGTCCGGCGGATGTGCTGTTGCTGGGAACCGCTGAAGGGGTGAAGACCCTGCGGGCTGAGTAAGTTGGCGAAACAGTTCTTTTGAGTGAAGCAGTCCCTGTGGGAGCGAGCTTGCTCGCGATAGCGGTCTATCCAACACGCTAATGTTGGCAGACACACCGCCATCGCGAGCAAGCTCGCTCCCACATTAGGTTTTGTGGTGCATCAAGGCTGTGGCTTCTTGAACACATAGAACAGGTTCGGCTCGCTCACCAGGTACAGGTTGCCATCATCGTCCATGGCCAGGCCTTCGGCCTGGGGCACGGTTTTTTGCAGGCCCTGGCCACCCTTGCTCAACGACAGCGTGCTCAGCGGCCGGCCGTCGATATCCAATTCGATAATCAACCGCGATTCATCGGACAGCGCCAGCAAGTGGCCGCTGCGTTCATCGTATTGCAGGCTTGAAAGGTCGCGCACGAACAGCCCCGCATCGCGCTTGGGGTTGTTGATCACATGGACCGCGTAGGATTTTTCCGGATTGTGGTGGGGAAACCCATGCACTTCATAAATCAGCATCGGGTCGCGTTCCTTGGCCACGAACAGGCGTTTGCCCACCGAATCGTAGGCCAGCCCTTCGAACCCCTTGTTGCCGCTCATGTGCACGCCGAGGGTCATTTGCTCGGCGTCGGCGGCGTCAAGGAATTGGGTGTCGTCCTCCAGATGAATCTTGATCAGGCGCTGCTGGCGTTCGTCAGTGATGACGTAAGTGTCTTCGCTGATGAACTCCACCGCCTCCGGATCGCCAAAGCCGATCAGGGCAATGCGCCGCAAAATCTTGCCGTCCAGCGACAGCTCGATCATCTCGGCGTTTTTATTGGTCACGGTGAACAGGCTCTTGCGGATCGGATCGAACGTCAGCGCGGAAACGTCATCGTCCAGCCCGTCGATCACCTGCGCCTCCACCGTGACCCGGTATTGGTCCAGGGCGATGGTTTCTTCGCTGATGGGTTTCCAATAGGTGTGGAGGTTGAACCAGGCGCGTTCGAACAGGCGCAAATACTGGCCGGCGGCGATCAGGAAGATCAGCGCCAGCGTCAGCAATATCAGAATCACGGGTTTGGGACGGGCGAGTCGACGCATGTTGGGGTGGGCTCGGATGAGAACAGGTGAGTGGAAATACCACGGCTGCCTGAACTGAAACTTAATGGCGGTGTGCCACACCCTACAACGAAAGGGAACTTACCTTACAGAGTTAGTCCTGTCAGCGCTGTTTTTCGAGACGATAGAACAGATTCGGCTCGCTGACTATGTACAGGTTGCCGGCATCGTCGATGGTGACGCCTTCGGCGCGAGGGATCGTGTCTTTCAGGCCGTTGAAGCCACCCAACAAGGTCATGAAGCTGACTTGCTCGCCTTTTTCGTCCAGTTCCAGCAGCAGGTGGGAGTCGGCCGAAAGCACCAGCGTATGGCCAGTGCGCGGGTCGATCGCCAATGCCGAGAGGTTGCGCAGGTCCAGTTCATTGCTGACGTGGATCTGCTTGTCGCCCTTGAGCAGTTGGCTGCCATCGCTTTTCCAGGTGAACAGTGCCGGCGGACGTTCTTCGCCGAGCACCAGTTGCTGGTTGCGCGGGTCCCAGGCGATTGCTTCGAACCCTTTGTTCTGGTTCTGCGAGGCGCCCAGATCATAATGAGGAAAGTCAGTGCTGTTCAGTTCGCGGGTGTTGGCATCCACCTGGACGATCGACAACATGTGATTGCGCTCGTCGGTAATCGCCAGCAGGCCATTGGTCATGCAGGTCACGCCTTCAGGGTTGTTCCAGCCCACCAAAGGCATCTTGCGCAGCACGTCGCCCTGCAGGCTCAGTTCCACCAGGAGCGGGTTCTTGCCCATGACCGCGAACAGAGTCTTAGTCTGTGGGTTGTAGGCCACATCGGATGCTTCGTCCTTCTCCATGCCCGGTAGCGGCTTGGCGTCGATCACGGCGCGGTAGTCCGGCAACCAGATGCTTTCCTGGCGCTGGGCCGGGCTCTGGAAGTGTTCCGATAGCCAAAGCAGACCGCGGTCGTCCCAATGCATCGCAAACGCCAGGCCATAGGCTGCGGCCACCGCCAACAGCGACCAGGCATACCAGGGCAGGGCGAAGCGCGAGCGGCGGGCAGGTTTGGCAGACAGTGCTTGGGTTTTGGCCATCGGGGAATGCGTTCCAGAAAATTCGGCTAGGGGAGTGGCTGGCTCAGATGCCGCATTCCCCGGAATTATCCAGATGGCATGTGAAAAAAACGGTAAATGATCGCATATGCGCCATACATGCCTGTGGGAACGAGCTTGCTCGCGATGAGGCCATCACCTTCAACATGGGTGTTGGCTGGCACACCGCTATCGCGAGCAAGCTCGCTCCCACAAGGGGGCAAAGGTTGGCCGTTAGCGAACGCTGCTTTCGAAGCGGCTCGTCCCTGGCAGTTCCAGGATCAGCTCATCGCCCGCATTCAGCGGCCCGACGCCTGCCGGGGTGCCGGTGAGGATCACGTCGCCGGCCTGCAGCGAGAAGCAACCGGCCATGTATTGGATCATCGGTACGATGGGGTTGAGCATCAGGCTGCTGTTGCCGTCCTGGCGCACTTCACCGTTGATGGTCAGGCGCACGGGAATGTCGGTCAGGTCGGCAAACGTAGCGTTCGAAACAAACGGGGCAATCACCGCCGCACCGTCAAAGGACTTGGCAACCTCCCAGGGCAGGCCCTTGGCCTTGAGCTCGGCCTGTTTGTCCCGCAGGGTCAGGTCCAGGGCCGGGGCGAAGCCGGAGATCGCGTCCAGTACTTCTTCAGCGCTGGGTTTGGTGGACAGCGGCTTGCCGATCAGTACGGCGATTTCCGCCTCGTAGTGCACCGAACCACGGTCGGCGGGAATGCTGAAACCGCCTTCCAGTGGCACCACACAGCTGCCCGGCTTGATGAACAGCAAGGGTTCGGTGGGCACAGGGTTGTCCAGTTCCTTTGCATGTTCGGCGTAGTTACGGCCAATGCACACCACTTTCCCCACCGGGAAATGAATACGTGTACCGTCGACATACTGGTGCTGATAGCTCATTACCGACTCCTGCTTCTGGGGTTCATCAGGTGTTTTAGGTATCAAATCGGGAAAATCTTGCCCGGGTTCATGATGCCGTTCGGGTCGAAGACGGCCTTCACGGCTTTCATGTATTCGATTTCTACCGGCGAACGACTATAGGTCAGGTAGTCGCGCTTGGTCATGCCCACGCCGTGTTCGGCGGAAATCGAGCCGTTGTACTTCTCGACGGTTTCAAAGACCCATTTGTTCACGGTCGCGCACTTGGCGAAAAACTCATCCTTGCTGAGGTTTTCCGGCTTGAGGATGTTCAAATGCAGGTTGCCGTCGCCGATGTGGCCGAACCAGACGATTTCGAAATCCGGGTAGTGTTCGCCGACGATCGCGTCGATTTCCCGCAAGAAGGCTGGGACTTTCGAGACAGTCACCGAAATGTCGTTCTTGTACGGCGTCCAGTGGGAAATGGTTTCGGAGATGTACTCGCGCAGCTTCCACAGGTTCTGCAGTTGGGTTTCGCTCTGGCTCATCACGCCGTCCAGCACCCAGCCCTGCTCCACGCAGTGCTCGAAGGTTTCCAGGGCGTGGTTGGCGACCTCTTCGGTGGTGGCTTCGAATTCCAGCAGGGCGTAGAACGGGCAGTCGGTTTCGAACGGTGCCGGAACGTCGCCACGACCGAGGACCTTGGCCAGGGCCTTGTCGGAGAAGAATTCGAAGGCGGTCAGGTCCAGCTTGCCTTGGAAAGCGTGCAGCACCGGCATGATCGAGTCGAAGTCCGGGGTGCCGAGCACCATGGCGGTGAGGTTTTTCGGCGCACGGTCCAGGCGCATGGTGGCCTCGACCACGAAGCCCAGGGTGCCCTCGGCGCCGATGAACAGCTGCCGCAAGTCGTAGCCGGTGGCGTTCTTGATCAGGTCCTTGTTCAGCTCCAGCAGGTCGCCCTTGCCGGTGACGACCTTCATGCCTGCCACCCAGTTGCGAGTCATGCCGTAGCGAATGACCTTGATACCACCGGCATTGGTGCCGATATTGCCGCCAATCTGGCTGGAACCTGCCGAAGCGAAGTCCACCGGGTAGTACAAGCCATGTTCCTCAGCCTGGTTCTGCAGCTGTTCGGTGACCACGCCCGGCTGGCACACGGCAGTACGGTCGGTCAGGTTCACGTCGAGAATCTGGTTCATGTAGTCGAATGACACCACGACTTCGCCGTTGGCGGCCACGGCCGCGGCGGACAGCCCGGTGCGCCCGCCCGATGGTACCAGCGCGACTTTGTGCGCATTGGCCCAGCGCACGATGGCCTGGACCTGTTCGGTGGTCTTGGGAAAGACAATGGCCGAAGGCGCCGGGGCGAAATGCTTGGTCCAATCCTTGCCGTAAGCGTTCAGGGAGTCGGCATCGGTCAGGACCTTGCCAGGCTCAACCAGGGTCTTCAGCTCATCTATCACGGCAGGATGGGTCATCGATAGAACTCTCGAACAATTCATGGTCATCCTGAGAACGCTTCACGTCGCAGGAATGAGTGTTTAGCGGGGTGCGTATGCTAGCATACCGACCCCGCAGCGTAGTGCCCAACGGCTGTTCTGCGGCGACGGCTGTCACGCCGGTCGGGCCAGCATGCGCTGTCCGATTCCCTGCCATTTTTCTCCGGGACACAGGTTTACGCAGATGAGCAAGACTTCTCTCGATAAGAGCAAGATCAAGTTCCTTCTTCTCGAAGGCGTCCACCAATCGGCTGTCGACGTCCTCAAGTCGGCGGGCTACACCAGCATCGAGTACATCACCAGTTCTCTGCCGGAAGCCCAGCTCAAGGAAAAGATCGCCGATGCTCACTTCATCGGCATTCGCTCCCGTACTCAACTGACCGAAGAGATCTTCGACCACGCCAAGAAACTGGTGGCGGTCGGCTGCTTCTGCATCGGCACCAACCAGGTTGACCTCAACGCGGCTCGCGAGCGCGGTATCGCGGTGTTCAACGCGCCGTACTCCAACACCCGTTCCGTCGCCGAGCTGGTGCTGGCCGAAGCGATCCTGCTGCTGCGCGGCATCCCTGAGAAGAACGCTTCCTGCCACCGTGGTGGCTGGATCAAGAGCGCGGCCAACTCCTTCGAAATCCGCGGCAAGAAGCTGGGTATCGTCGGCTACGGCTCGATCGGCACGCAGTTGTCGGTACTGGCTGAAGGCCTGGGCATGCAAGTGTTCTTCTACGACACCGTGACCAAGCTGCCCCTGGGCAACGCCACCCAGGTCAACGACTTGCACGAGCTGCTGGGCATGTCCGACATCGTGACCCTGCACGTACCGGAAACCGCCGCCACCCAGTGGATGATCGGCGAGAAGGAAATCCGTGCCATCAAGAAGGGCGGGATCCTGATCAACGCCGCGCGTGGCACCGTGGTCAAGCTCGACGCCCTGGCCGAAGCGATCAAGGACAAGCACCTGATCGGCGCCGCCATCGACGTGTTCCCGGTGGAGCCACGCTCCAACGACGACATCTTCGAAAGCCCGCTGCGTGGCCTGGACAACGTGATCCTGACCCCGCACATCGGCGGTTCCACCGCTGAAGCCCAAGCCAACATCGGCCTGGAAGTGGCGGAGAAGCTGGTCAAGTACAGCGACAACGGTACGTCGGTATCGTCGGTGAACTTCCCGGAAGTGGCCCTGCCGGCCCACCCTGGCAAGCATCGCCTGCTGCACATCCACGAGAACATCCCGGGTGTGATGAGCGAGATCAACAAGGTCTTCGCCGAAAACGGCATCAACATTTCCGGTCAGTTCCTGCAGACCAACGAGAAAGTCGGCTACGTCGTGATCGACGTCGACGCCGAATACTCGGACCTGGCGCAAGAGAAGCTGCAGCACATCAATGGCACGATTCGTTGCCGCGTGTTGTTCTAAGCGCAGTATCCAGCCGCTTGTCGAGTGCGGCGTGCAATAAAAAACGGGAGCCTCGCAAGGGCTCCCGTTTTTTTGTCGAGCACATAACCTGTGGGAGCGAGCTTGCTCGCGATAGCGTCGGTCCAGTTGGCCGATCCATTCACTGACACACCGCTATCGCGAGCAAGCTCGCTCCCACCGGGTTGTGTTGTGTCAGCCAGTCAGGCGTTATTTCACGTTGACAGTGATTTTCTCGGACACGATCGACGGCTCGAACGGCATGTGGCCACTGTCGCCCAGGATCAATTGCAAGGTGTGCTTGCCCGGGGCCAGTTTGATGGTGGCCTGGGTCTGTGCCTTGCCGAAGTGCATGTGGTTGGCGTCGTTTGGAATCGCTGCGCCTGCCGCAGGCAACGTGTCGACATCGATCAGCAAATGGTGATGGCCAGTGTTCTTGGTCACATCGCCGGCGGGGGCCAGGGCGATGTCCTTGACGCCGAACTTGACCGTGAATTCCTGGGCGACGGTGTCGCCGTCTGCCGGGGAAACGATGAACACTTCAGCACCTTTAGGCGCCGGTGTCGCGGCGCTTGCCAGCATCGAAGCGCCCAATAACAGACCGGCCAACGCGGCACGAGACATAAAGCTTTTCATTTTTTTCTCCAGTTTTTCCATGAAATCCGCCTGGCCATCACAACTTCATGACCAATCGTTGTCGAAGCCTGCAACAACCATAGCAAAGCGAGCCTGAAACGAGCGTCGCTTGTATAAATACAAAGGAGTGACCATGCGCTTTCTGCCTGGCCTGATTTGCCTGCTACCCCTTTTGAGCCCCCTGGCTCATGCCGAACTGATCGATGACATCAATGACCGTGGCGAACTGCGCATTGCCCTTGAGGCCAACACCGCGCCCTTCAACTTCAAGGAAGACGGCAAACTCACCGGCTTCGAAGTGGAACTGGGTGAAATGCTCGCGGCGGAACTCGATGTACGGCCCGATTTCGTGGTCACCGATGCCGGGGATCTGCTGCCCGGTGTGGAGAGTGGCAAGTACGACGTTGCCATCAACCACATAGCAATGACCCCGGAACTGGCCGAACGTTTCGACCTCAGTGCCGCTTACAGCCATCCGGATGCACAATTGCTGGCGAGCAAGGAGGAGCCGCAGCGTCCGTTGGTCATGGCGCAGTCGTTCCAGCCGGAAGAAGAGAAGAGCGGCCCGCCGCCGAGCCTGGTGATTCCGTTCCAGAAGGGCAACCCGGCGTTCAAGGCCAGCCTGGATAACGCCCTGACGCGTATCAAGGATGACGGGAGGCTGGAGCAGTTGTCGCAGAAGTGGTTGAAAAAACAGGAGTGAGGCTTCCAGGCGATGAGGCCAAGCCATCAAGCTTCGTTGACTGTTGGACCGCTATCGCGAGCAAGCTCGCTCCCACATGGGAGCTGCGGTGCTCACAGATCATGAGTTCGGAACTGATCGAGTGTGGGAGCGAGCTTGCTCGCGATGGCGCCCTCAAATCCTAAGCAGGTCTGCGCCAGACACTCGCCAACCAAGGCTGTTGCTCCCGCGGCAGCCCCGCCGGCCGGTAATAATGCTCCAGCTCTACAAAACCCGCTTGCGTGAGCAATGTGCGCCAGGCCGCGAGGTCGTGATAGGCGCCGAAGCGCTGGCCGTTCCAGCCTTCCTGGTTTTCGCCCCGAGGGTTCGAGCTGAACAGCACGCCGCCGGGCTTGAGCGTGGTGTGCAGTTGCTTGAGTACCCGAGGCAGCTCCTGGACGGGGACATGAAACAGCACCGCGTTGGCGAAAATCCCGTCAAAGCGTTCGGTCGGCAGGTCGAGTTCCAGGAAGTCCTGCTGCCACACCTCACAACCGCTGTCCTGGCGCGCCATGCGGGCAAATTCCGCTGAACCGTCGAGGCCGACCGCGACATGGCCCATGGCCGTAAATGTGCGCAGGTCGCGCCCCGGGCCGCAGCCGAAATCCAGGATGTGCAGCGGTGCCTGGCCCTGGATATGGCGCAGCAAGGCGTCGATGTTCTGGCTGACATCATGGTCGCGGGTGCCTTCGCGGAAGCTTTCTGCCACGGCGTTGTAATGGCTCAGGGTCGTGGCGGTGATGGTGTGCAGGTCGTCGGCGGTGTGTTTCATGGGTATTGGCTTGGGTGGGAAACGTTGGGCTGACTATACCGCACATCCACGGGTCACCCCCTGTGGGAGCAAAGCTTGCTCGCGATGAACGATGACACGGTATTGAAGTTGAAACCGTGTCGCCTGTTCGCGAGCAAGCTGGGCTCCCATAGTCCCTACAAACTCAGCGCTTATTCAAGCCCCGCGCCAGGCGGTCACCCCCCAATTGGATCACGGCGACCAACGCCACCAGCAACACGATCACCGTGAGCATGATCTGGCTGTCGAAACGCTGGTAGCCATAGCGGTAGGCGATGTCGCCCAGGCCACCGGCACCGATGGCCCCGGCCATGGCCGAGGAGTTGATCATGGTCACCAGCGTGATGGTGAAACCGCCGACGATGCCCGGCAGGGCTTCGGGCAGCAGCACATGCCAGACGATGTGCCAGCGGCGGCAGCCCATGGCCTGGGCCGCTTCGATCAGGCCATGGTCGACTTCCCGCAGGCTGACTTCGGCGATACGGGCGAAGAATGGCGTGGCGGCGATGGTCAGCGGTACGACCGCGGCCCACACGCCATAGGTGGTGCCGACGATCAGCCGGGTGAACGGAATCAGCGCCACCATCAGAATCAGGAACGGTATCGAGCGGAACAGGTTCACGAACGCGCCCAGGGCCCGGTTCAAGGCCGGCGCTTCATAGATCCCGCCCTTGCCGCTGGTGACCAGGATCACCGCCAGCGGTATGCCCGCCAGCAACGCGATCAACGACGACACGCCGACCATCAGGAACGTGTCGATGAAACCCTGCAACAACCGATCAAACCACATAACCCAGCACCTCCACCCGTTGCGCCCAATTGCCCGCCCGTTGCCGCAGTTCTTCGGCGCCCCACGACGAACCGCTCACGGCCAGCAGCAATTGCCCCAGCCCGTGGCCCTGAATCCGTTCGATGCCGCCGTGCAGCAAGCGCACTCGCCCACCCAGGGCGCTGAACAAGGCGGCAAGATCCGGTTCCTCGCGATCTATGCCGGTGAATTGCAGGCGCAGCACCGTAGCCGCGTCCGCCGACGCCGGCAGCGCCTGCAAGCGACTTTGCAGTTCTTCCGGGATGGCGTGTTGCAACGGCGCCAGCAGCGTCCGGCTGACCTCGTGTTGCGGGTTGCCGAAGACTTCCCAGACCGGTCCCTGCTCGACGATCCGCCCCTGCTCAAGCACCACCACCCGGTCGCAGACTTCGCGAATCACCGCCATTTCATGGGTGATCAAGACGATGGTCAGGCCCAGCCGCTGGTTGATCTCGCGCAGCAGGCCGAGGATCGACTGGGTGGTCTCCGGGTCCAGGGCCGAGGTGGCCTCGTCGCACAACAGGATCTGCGGGTCATGCACCAGCGCCCGGGCAATCCCGACGCGTTGCTTCTGTCCGCCCGAAAGCTGCGCCGGGTAGGCCTTGTGCTTGCCGTGCAGCCCCACCAGCTCCAACAGCTCGCGGACTTTGCGCTGGCGCTGCTCCTTGGGCACGCCGGCGACCTTGAGCGGCAGTTCGACGTTCTGCCACACGGTCTTGGCCGACATCAGGTTGAAGTGCTGGAAGATCATGCCGATGCGCCGACGCAGCGCCACCAGGTGGTCTTCATCGAACTCGCCGATGTCCACCCGGTCGATCAACACCCGGCCACTGGTGGGTTGTTCGAGCCGGTTGATGGTGCGGATCAGCGAAGACTTGCCAGCACCGCTGCGGCCGATGATGCCGAACACTTCGCCGCGCTGGATCGCCAGGTCGATGCCCTGCAGCGCGGCCACCGGGCCCTGGCTGCCGTTGTAGGTCTTGCCCAGGCCGATGAAGCGCACGTGGGCACGGTTCAACTCTGGATGCAATTCAGTCTGGTCGGCGCTTTGCGGCGCGGGGGCTTCGTCGCGCAGTCGCGCGTTGACGGCGTTCATGTCAGCCTTCCCAACCGGCCTGGTAGAGCTTGCCGTGGGCCTTGTCCAGGGCGGCGCGCACGACTGGCGAGTGCTGGTAGATGTCGACGAACTTGATCAGCCGTGGATCGTTCTGGCTCTTGGGCTGGATCACGAACTGAATCACGTATTCCTTGTGATCGAGGCCGTCGAACAGCAAGGCCGAGCTGGCATCGAAGGTCTTGGCCAGGCGGATGTAGGCCGGGTAGCCCTGTACCAGGTCGGCGTCTTCATAGGCGCGCACCAGTTGCACCGCTTCGACTTGCAGGATCTTGAGTTTCTTCGGGTTGGCGACGATGTCGTCTTCGGTGGCCTTGTAGCCGACGCCCGGCTCAAGGCTGATCAGCCCGGCCTTGGCCAGCAGCTGCAGGCCGCGACCGCTGTTGATCGGGTCGTTGGCAATGGCGACGCTGGCGCCTTCGGGCAGTTCGTCGAAGCTTTTGTATTTTTTCGAATAGAGACCAACGTTGTTGATGATCCCCGGCGCAAATGGCACCAGGTCGAACCCGGCGGCGGCCTTGGCATTTTCCAGGAACGGGATGTGCTGGAAGTAATTCACGTCGATGTCACCAGAGGCCAGGCTGACATTGGGCGCGATCCAGTCGCTGAACTCCACCAGTTCGACCTTCAGGCCTTGCTTGCCGGCTTCTTCGACCGCTGCCTCCAGGGGAATGGCGAACGCGGCGGTGGTGCCGATCTTCAACGGTGCGTCGGCGGCAAACAGCGCCGAGCTGAACAGGCCGAGGGCCAGGGCCAGTGCTTTGACTGGCAGGGTCAGGAGTTGCGTGGTCATGTCGGTTATTCCAGTCATTGATTAATTGAGCCGTGCGCTTTTTGGCGGTAGGTCGAACCGGTGTGTTGTTCGGGTAGATGGGCCTCTGCGCGGAACAGCTTTTCCCGCAAGGTGCCGTTGTCGTATCCGGTCTTGTACGAGCCGCGTCGCTGCAACTCGGGGATCACCAGGTCGATGAAGTCCACGTAGCTTTGCGGCGTCACGATGCGAGTCAGGTTGAAGCCATCGAGGCCGGTTTCGGCAATCCACGACTCCAGCTCATCGGCCACCTGTTCGGGCGAGCCCACCACCGTGATGTAGCGACCGCCCAAGGCGTGTTGCTGCAACAATTTGCGCCGGGTCCAGTCGTTGTTCTGCAGGGTCTTGGTGGCGGACTGGATGGCGTTGCTCTTGACGTACTGGATCGGCTCGTCCAGTTCGTACTGGGAAAAATCGATCCCCGTCGACGCGGAAAAATGCGCCACCCCGGCTTCGGCACTGGCGTAGCTGAGGTACTCGGCATGCTTGGCCCAGGCGGCCGCCTCGGTCTCGCCGACGATCACGTTCAGGCCCATGAACACCTTGATGTCCCCGGGGTTGCGTCCAGCCTCGATGGCACTGGCGCGGACCTTGTCCACCTGGGCCTTGGTCGCCGGTTTGTTCTGGCCGCTGATGAACACGCACTCGGCGTGCCGCCCGGCGAACAGCAAGCCACGCTCGGAACTGCCGGCCTGGAACAGCACCGGGGTGCGTTGGGGCGACGGTTCGCACAGGTGATAGCCCTCGACCTGGTAGAACTCGCCTTGGTGGCGGACCTTGTGCACTTTCTCCGGTTGGGCATAGATTCGCTGCTCGCGGTCGTTGAGCACGGCGTCGTTTTCCCAACTGCCCTCCCACAGCTTGTAGAGCACTTGCAGGTATTCATCGGCCTGGTCGTAGCGGCGGTCATGCTCGACTTGCGCCGTCAGGCCCATGGCCTTGGCGGCGCTGTCGAGGTAGCCGGTGACGATGTTCCAGCCGACCCGGCCGCGACTCAGGTGGTCGAGGGTGCTCATGCGTCGGGCAAACAGGTAGGGCGGTTCGTAGGTCAGGTTGGCGGTGAGGCCGAAGCCCAGGTTTTTCGTCACGGCGGCCATCGCGGAGACCAGCAGCAATGGGTCATTGACCGGCAGTTGGATCGACTCTTTGAGCGTGACATCCACCGACTGTTGGTACACGTCATAGACGCCGACGATGTCGGCGATGAACAACCCGTCGAACAACCCGCGCTCGAGCAATTGCGCCAGGGCGGTCCAGTATTCGAGGGTGTTGAACTGAGTCGAGGTGTCCTGGGGATGAGTCCACAGCCCATGGTTGATGTGCCCGATGCAGTTCATGTTGAACGCGTTGAGCAGGATCTTTTTCTTGCCGGCCGCCATCAGATGGTCCCCCGCAGCGGCGGTTTTTCGTCGTTGAGGTAGAAGTTGCCCACGGCGTGGTATTTCCAGCGCACCGGGTCATGCAGGGTGTGCACCCGGGCGTTGCGCCAGTGACGGTCGAGGCCATGTTCGGCCAGGGTCGCCTGGCTGCCGGCCAATTCGAACAGCGTGCTGCTGGCGGCCAGGGATATTTCGGTGCTGATGGCACGGGCTTCGGCCACGGCAATCGAGGCGGCGGCGACCGTGTCGGCCCCGGTGTCGGCCTGGGCCCGGTCGAGGAATTCACCGGCGCGTTCCAACAGGGCTTCGGTGGCATGCAGGCGGATGCTCAGTTGGCCGAAACTCTTGAGGGTGTGCGGGTCTTCGGTGGCGACGTCGCTGGTGGCATCGATCCAGGGACGGGTTTTGCTGCGGACAAAATGCAAGGCGTCTTCATAGGCGGCGCGGGCGATGCCGGTGTCGATGGCGGCGTGAAGAATCTGCGCCAGTGGCCCCACCGGTGTGGGACGTTCGAAAGCACTTTGGAAGGGCACGATGTCGTCGGCGGCGACATACACGTTTTCAAACACCACCGAGCCACTGCCTGTGGTGCGCTGGCCGAAACCGCTCCAGTCGTCGATCACCGTCAGGCCTTTGCTGTCACGAGGGACGAATGCCAGTTGTTGCACGCCGTTTTCATCCACCACCGAGGTGGGGATACGCTGGGCATAGATAGCCCCCGTGGCGTAGAACTTGCGGCCGTTGATGCGATAGCCCTCGCCGTCGCGGCGCAGTTGGGTGGTGCGGTCATGGGCAGTCTTGGTGCCAAGTTCGGCCAGGGCGTTACCAAAACGTTGCCCGGCGAGCACTTCGGCGTACAGGCGTTGTTTTTGCGCTTCGGTGCCGTTTACCCGCAGCACCTCCAGGGCGTAGAAATGATTTTGCGGAATCTGCCCCAGCGAGCCGTCGGCCTGGGAAATCAGGGCAATAACTTTGGCCAGGGTAACGTTGGACACACCGGCACCGCCGTAGGCCTTGGGTACACTGATGCCCCATAGGCCAGAGCGGGAGAAGGCCTCCAGTTCCGGGTACGGCAAGCGCCGCTCGCGGTCGCGCAGGGCACTGTCGCGCTTGAAGTCATCGGCCAGGTCACTGGCCACGATCAGGGCTTGTTCATCGCTGGTGATCACCGCGACGTGTTGAGAAAACGTCATGTACTGCTCCAGAGGTCGGGTCGTCAGATCCAGGAATGCCGGGCCGGCAAGGTGCCGTTCAGGTGGTAGGCGCCTATCGCGTGATACTTCCAGCGCACCGGATCGTGCAGGGTATGGACCCGTGCGTTGCGCCAGTGGCGGTCAAGATTGAATTCGGCGAGGGTGGCGCGGCTGCCGGCCAGCTCGAACAGTTTTTCGCTGGCTTGCAGGGCGATCTCGGTGGTGAGTGCCTTGGCTTCGGCCACGGCAATCGAGGCGCGGGCGGACGATTGCGCGGTGATGGGAGCAGCACTGACTTGGTCCAAGACTTGTCCAGCCTTGCGCAGCAACGCTTCGGCGGCGTGCAACTCGATTTTCAGCTTGCCGATGTCGGCGATCACGTAGAGGTCATCACTGGCCCGCTCGACCTTGGCGTCGATCCAGGGCCGGGCCCGTTCGCGCACGAAGGCGATGGCATCGTCGATGGCGCCACGAGCAATGCCCGCATCGATGGCGGCCTGGATCAGTTGGGAAATCGCCCCTTGTACACCGGGCGTTTCGTTGATGCGCCAGTTCTCCAGGACCAACTCGGCATCCACCCGCACATTGTTCAGCAGTACGGTGCCGCTGGCTGTGGTGCGTTGGCCGAAGCCCGACCAATCGTCAACGATCCGCAGGCCCGGGGTGCCGCGCCGCACGAACGCCAGCACTTGCCGGCCCTCGTCATTCAGTGCCTTGACCGCGACCCAGTGGGCGAACAGTGCGCCAGTGGAGTAGAACTTCTGGCCATTGATGACGAAGCCGTCGCCGTCGGCGGTGATCCGCGCCTTGAGTTCAAGGGTGTTGCGAGTGCCACGTTCGGGCCCGGCATTGCCGATGCGCCAGCCTTCGAGCACGCTCTGCAACAGGATTTTTTTCTGCCGTTCGGTACCGGTACCGAGAATCAGCTGGAGCACGCCGAACTGGTTCTGGGGGATTTGGCCCAGGGCTGGGTCGGCGGCGGAAATGATTGCGAATACGTCGGCCAGGGTGACGAACGAAACCTGCGGGCCGCCGTAGGCCCGGGGAACGGCGATGCTGCCCAGTCCGCTGCGGGTGAATTGCTCGATTTCCGCCCAAGGCAACTTGCGTTGCTGGTCACGACGCGCGGCTTGCTGGCGGGCGACCTGTGCCAGTTCATGGGCGGCTTTGATCGCCTCGGCATCGTTGCGCAACACCTGTGCGGGCAACAGCAGGGGGGCGATGTCCAGGTCGCTCTGGACCTTTGCTTGCGCCAAATCCGACATTACAGCCACTCCGTGGCTGCGGGCAGTGCCTTGGCATACTGCACTGGGGCGATTGTGTTCCGTTCCATACCCACCTCACATCTCAAGAAACGCCGCGATGAAGACGGCGAGCAAAAATCTAGAATGTCCGGTGGTCCGGTTTATATACCCTAAGCGTGTGTAAATTATTTTTGAACTAACTTTTAGGAATATATATAGGTTAGATTCAATTGGAAGGAGTCCTCTGTGGCGAGGGAGCTTGCTCCCGCTGGGTTGCGCAGCAACCCTTCTGTTACCGGTGGGCGCTGCGCACCCAAGCGGGAGCAAGCGCCCTCGCCACCAAAAGCGCTTTGTATCAAGGCGCTCGATGTCGCGGTTCAGCGGCCATGAGGGCCTCTTTCGAGGGCTTCTTCGGATAGGGATTGGCGCAACCGATCTTCAACGTCCGTGGCGGTGCCCAGTGGGAATTGTTGCCCACGCGGTCGAGGATGCAGTAGGTCACTTCCAGGCGCAGGTCTTCTCCCGCCTCCAGGATGATCTGCGGCGGGACCCAGATATTGATCGGCTGGCCGACCTCGCTGGCGGTGAGTGCAGGCAGGTCCATGCGCACATCGCCCCAGCGCAGGGTCACGGCATCGCCGACGGCCATGTTCAGGTAGGGTTCGATGGTCAGCGGTACGCCGCGCTTGATCTGGCTCGGGTTCACCCCTTGGCGCCGGACGGTGGTGGGAATGCGCACCGGCGCCAAGCCCTGGTTTTCATCGCCGCTCAGGGCCAACGGTTGGCCGCCGGGGCAATCGAGCTTCACCAGCACCTGTTGCTTGGCCGACAGCGCCGGCCCGCGTCCGACCTGCATCACCCGATAATGGATGCGCGAGGTGCCGTTGACGATGAAGCTCTCCGGGACCCGCATCGTGATGTTGCCCAGCACGTCGGCCTGGGACAGCACGCGCGAACCGACGTAGCAGTTGTCCCAGAACAGTTCGATCAGGTCACCGGTGTCCATGCCGGGGTAAGGCGCAATAGCCACCTCCAGGTGAGCGGCGTTGGTGATATTGATGCCAGTAGGGTGGGCATTGGCCAGTGTGGGGGCGGCCAGTTCAGGACTCTTCGACTTACATGTCATGGTGTTCTCCTTGATGCTTGAAAACTAAGTCCGTTTCGGGAAGATCAAAAGGCGATAGATCATCGCGATGTATATGTTATGGGTGTAGTCATAGGGGCTGTCTGCGCTTAGTCACTGCGCAAACTAAAATACGGTGCGTCGCCTGTCGGGCACTAGATAAGGGCTCTACAGTTTCAGTGTCAATAGAGCCGATTGCTTAATAACTCGTTGTGAAAGGCTTCAGAAACGTCCTACGTGTGCATGTTAAGAATGCGCGGCGCGGCAGGCCAATTTCCTAGGCGCATCGGCTTTTTCGAAAAGGGCTAGAAGCCGCGCCTGACAACTAAGTTTGTGAGGTGGGTGGAGGGAAAATGTTGCGAGAGTTATATATAGGTTACTTCCTATATAAAAACGGAGGCTTTTAGTCGGGTGTAAATTGCAAGTTGTGTCGTTCGGATAAAAGAGCGGCGATGTCGTGTTAGTTGTGCGGCGGCCTCACTTCCATCCCTGGAAGTGATAACACTGGATTTACTGGTCGCTGTGTCCGGCAGAGAGGAACTTGCTGAGGAACTGTCGCGTGCGTTCTTCCTTGGGGGCCGCAAACAAGGCCTTGGCTTCGCCTTGTTCGACGATCACGCCTTTGTCGAAAAACACCACACGGTTGGCCACGTCCCGGGCGAAGCCCATTTCGTGGGTCACGATGACCATGGTGCGCTTTTCTTCGGCCAGGCCGCGAATGGTTGCCAGGACCTCGCCTACCAGCTCCGGATCGAGGGCCGAGGTCGGCTCGTCGAACAGGATCACCGCTGGTTCCATCGCCAACGCCCGGGCAATCGCCACGCGCTGTTGCTGGCCGCCGGAAAGGCGCCGTGGGTAGGCGTTTTCCTTGCCGGCCAGCCCGACCTTGGCCAACAGCTTGCGCCCCAAGGCTTCGGCGTCGGCGCGGGGAATTTTCTTCACCACTTGCGGGCCTTCGGTGACATTTTCCAAGGCGGTGCGGTGGGGAAACAGGTTGAAGTTCTGGAACACGAAGCCCACCTGCTGGCGCAAACGGCGCACCAGGCCTTGTTGCTGGTTCAGCGGACGACTGCCATCGATCTCGATGTCGCCGACCTTGATCCGGCCACTGGTAGGCTCTTCGAGGAAGTTCAGGCAGCGCAGGAAGGTCGTCTTGCCCGAGCCGCTGGGGCCGATGATCGCAACCACTTCGCCTTCTTCGATCTTCAGGTCGATGCCGTTGAGCACCACCTGACCCTTGAACTGCTTTGTCAGTTTTTCCACGACAATCATGGGTCAGGACTCCTGGTCATGCCGATTGACCCGGGCTTCCAGGACGTTCTGCAGGTGCGAGAGCACGGTGGCAAGAACCCAATAGATCAGCGCGGCGGCAAGGTACATAGTGAAGATTTCGAAGGTTCGCGCGGTGATCAACTGCGCCTGGCGGAACAGCTCCGGCACCTGGATGGTCGCCGCCAGCGCAGTGTCCTTGACCAGGGAAATGAAGCTGTTGCCCAACGGTGGCAGGGCCGTGCGTGCGGCTTGCGGCAGGATGGCCCGGCGCAGGGTCTGGGCGCGGGTCATGCCGATACTCGCCGCCGCTTCCCACTGGCCGCGCTCGATGGAACTGATGGCGGCCCGCAGGATTTCACACGCATAGGCGGCCATGTTCAGCGAGAAGCCGATCAGCGCCGCAGGCAGCGGATCCAGCTCGATGCCCAGTTGCGGCAACCCGTAATAGATCACGAACAACTGCACCAGCAACGGCGTGCCGCGAAAGAACGACACGTAGATGCGGGCAATCCAGCTCACCAGTTTGAAGCGCGACAGGCGCATCAGCGCCAGGCCGAACCCCAGCAGCAAGCCGAAAAACATGCCGCCCAGGCTGAGGATGACCGTGTAATACGCGCCCTTGAGCAGGAAGGGCGCGGAGTCCAGTGCGAGTTGAAGAGCTGCTTCCATTATTGAGTAACGTCAGCGCTGAAGTATTTTTCCGAAAGTTTCTTCAGCGTACCGTCGGCGCGCAGTTTCTCGATGGCCTTGTTCACGGCTGCCAGCAGTTCGGGCTCGCCTTTGCGCAGGGCAATACCGGCTTCCTGGCGGGAGAAGGCTTCGCTGGTGACGGTGGTGTCCTTGGCTTTCTTGGCGTATTCCAGTGCGGCCAGACGGTCGATCAGGATGGTATCGATACGGCCGACGCGCAGGTCCTGGAACTTGGTTGGGTCGTCATCGTAGGTTTTGACTTGGGCGCCCGGTACTTCAGCTTTTACCCACTGTTCGTAGTTGGTGCCCAAGCCCACGCCGACTTTCTTACCGTCCAGGTCAGCGGCCTTCTTGATGTTCAGCTCGTCGGCTTTCTTGGTCAGTACCAGCGCTTGAATCCCGGAAACGGTGTACGGCTCGGAGAAGTCATACTTTTTCTTACGCTCCTCGGAGATGGTCACCTGGTTGACCACTGCGTCCAGACGCTTGGATTCCAACGCCGCGAGGATGCCGGCCCATGGGGTCGTCTGCAGCTTGACCTTCACACCCAATTCCTTGGCCAGGGCTTCGGAGAATTCCACTTCGAAGCCGGTCAGCTTGCCGCTGTCATCAACGAAGCTGAACGGTGGATAAGTGCCTTCCAGGCCGATCTTGATTTCACCGGCATCCTTGATTTTTTGCAGTTGCTCACCGGCAACCGCTTGCCCCAACAGCCCGGCGCTCAATGCCAGGCCCAGCGAACCGACCAACAGGTTGCGACGTAATGCAGAAAAATTCATGACAAGCCCCTGTGTTTTCTTATGAAGAGATATTTTGGCTGAGATAAGGCGTAGCCGCGATCCGAAAAGATTGCCACATCCTGCCTTAAAGCAACCTGGGCGTCTCGCGGCAAATACGCCTGCGGCGAGACTATAAGCTGGCTTTTATAGATTGGAAAATAATATTAAATCAACCATATATGCCTGTTTGGAATGACCCCCTGTGGGAGCGAGCTTGCTCGCGATAGCAGTGGGTCAGCCCAATTCCAATCAGCTGACACACCCTCATCGCGAGCAAGCTCGCTCCCACATTGAGGGTTTCCACATCTTCAGAAGACGGTGTTATAGGCAAACAACGCCGGTGCGCCGCCGGTGTGCAGGAAGATGATCGGGCCTTCGTCGAAGCGGTCGCGGCCAATGCCATCGAGCAGGCCGGCCACGGCCTTGCCGGTGTAGACCGGATCGAGCAACAGGCCTTCCAGGCTGGCCAGCAGCTTGACCGCCGCCAGTGTCCCGGCGTTCGGTTCGCCGTAGCGGGGGGCAAAATATTCATCCCACAGGATCACTTTGAACGCTTCCGGAAGGGCGACTTCGAGTAACGCTGCCGTGCGCTCGGCCAGGCCCTGGACCTTCGGAAACTGGTCCTCCTCGCTGCGCGAAACCGTGACGCCAATGACCGGAAGCGCCGGCAGGCTTTCACTCAACGCCAGCGCCAGGCCGCTGTGGGTCCCGGCACTGCCCGAGGCCAGTACCACGGCAGCGAACTCGATTCCGGTGTCCTTGATCTGCTCGGCCAGTTCCAGGCCGGCGCGCACATACCCCAGTGCGCCCAAGGCGTTCGAACCGCCAATCGGCACCAGGTAGGGCTTTTTCCCATTGCTGCGCAGGCGTCCGGCGAGGGCCTGCAATTGCTCGTCGGCGTTGTCCAGGTTTTCCACTAGCTCGACCTTGGCGTCGAACAGCTCCAGCAGCAGTCGGTTGCCGTTGCCCAGGTAATTGCTGTCTTCGGTGCCGATGGGGTTTTCCAGCAAGGCCACGCAACCCAGGCCCAGCTTCGCGGCCAGGGCGGCGGTCTGGCGTACGTGGTTGGACTGGATCGCCCCGGCGGTGATGAGGGTATCGGCGCCTTGGGCGATGGCATCGGCGGCCAGGTATTCGAGCTTGCGCAGTTTGTTGCCGCCCAAGGCCAGGGGCGTCAGGTCGTCGCGCTTGATGTAGATGTCCCGGCCGAGCCAGTTGGAGAGGCGGTCGAGTTTTTCCAACGGTGTCGGATGGCTGAGCAGGTCGAGACGGTTAAAGCGAGACAACTGTTCTTTGATCATGGGTCCGTACTGGTTGTAGGCGATGTCTGGACTATAGGCACGCGGATATTCGTGGGCAACCGGCAATCATTTGTTTGGAAGTAAACCAGCGACGGGCAGGGAGTGACACATGATTTATGAACACCTCAAATCCTGTGGGAGCGAGCTTGCTCGCGATAGCGGTGGTTCAGTTGGCCTCTGTATTGACTGACATACCGCCATCGCGAGCAAGCTCGCTCCCACAGGGGGCTGTGTATATGGCTTAGGCACTGAACGAATGCTCACCAGGCAACGTCATACCCTCCCGTAGGCTAGCGTAGGAAACATGCCGTTGAGCCCTGCGATTAGTCCTTAGCTGCCTATTCATGTTTAACTTGAACGTTCATTCAAGTTAAACCGTCGGTTTGCTGCCCGCTCACAATAAGGAGGCTTGCTTTTGCCGAGTCCGTTTTCGACCCTCGCCGTTTCGCTGCCCGGGGTGCCTCGCCCATGAGTGCTTCGTCCCTGCCACCCAGCGGCCTGGTCCGCATGAACCCGCCGGTGTTTTACTTCGCCGCGACCTTCATCCTGCTGTTCGGTCTGGTGGTGATTGCCATGCCCGCCCAGGCCGGTGCCTGGTTGCTGGCCGCGCAGAACTGGGCGGCCAATACGGTCGGCTGGTACTACATGCTCGCGATGACGCTGTATCTGGTCTTCGTGGTGGTCACCGCCTTGTCCGGCTACGGCAAGATCAAGCTCGGTGCCGACCACGACGAGCCCGAATTCAGCTATCTGTCCTGGGCCGGCATGCTGTTTGCCGCCGGCATCAGCATCACGCTGTTTTTCTTCTGCGTTTCCGAGCCGCTGACCCATATGGTGCAGCCGCCCCAAGGCCAGGCCGGTACCGCCGAGGCGGCGCGCCAGGCCATGCAGATCCTGTTCTTGCATTGGGGCCTGCACGGCTGGGGCGTCTTTGCGTTCGTCGGCATGGCCTTGGCATATTTCGCCTACCGGCACAATTTGCCGCTGGCCCTGCGTTCGGCGCTGTACCCGCTGATCGGCAAGCGCATCAATGGCCCCATCGGCTACGCCGTGGACGGTTTCGGCATTATCGCGACGGTGTTCGGCCTCGGCGCGGACATGGGTTTCGGTGTGCTGCACCTCAATTCCGGGCTCGACTACCTGTTCGGCATTGCTCACACCCAGTGGATTCAAGTTGGTTTGATCGTGCTGATGATGGGCGCGGCGATCATCGTCGCGGTGGCCGGTGTCGACAAGGGCGTGCGGGTCATGTCCGACATCAACATGCTGCTGGCCTGTGCGTTGTTGCTGTTCGTGCTGTTCGCTGGGCCCACCCAGCATTTGCTCAATACGTTGATCCAGAACATCGGCGATTACCTCGGCGCCTTGCCGATGAAAAGTTTCGACCTGTACGCCTACAACAAGCCCAGCGACTGGCTGGGCGGCTGGACGGTGTTCTACTGGGCCTGGTGGATCGCGTGGTCGCCGTTCGTGGGCCTGTTCATCGCGCGGATTTCCCGTGGCCGCACCATCCGCGAATTCGTGTTTGGCGTGCTGCTGATCCCCCTGGGTTTCACCCTGGCGTGGATGTCGATCTTCGGCAACAGCGCCATCGACCAAGTGCTGAACCACGGCATGAGTGCCCTGGGCATGTCCGCCCTGGAAAACCCGTCGATGAGCCTTTACCTGCTGCTGGAAACCTACCCGTGGAGCAAGACCGTCATCGCGGTCACCGTATTCATCAGCTTCGTGTTCTTCGTCACGTCCGCTGACTCGGGCACCGTGGTGCTTTCGACGCTGTCCGCCAAGGGAGGCAATCCCGATGAGGATGGGCCGAAGTGGCTGCGGGTGTTCTGGGGCGCGATGACGGCCCTGGTGACCAGTGCGTTGTTGTTCTCCGGCAGCATCGATGCCTTGAAGTCGGCGGTGGTGCTGACGTCCTTGCCGTTCTCACTGATTCTGCTGTTGATGATGTGGGGCCTGCACAAGGCGTTTTACCTGGAGTCCCAGAAGCAGATCGCGCAATTGCATTCCCTGGCGCCGGTGTCGGGATCGCGCCGGGGCACGGGCGGCTGGCGTCAGCGCTTGAGCCAGGCGGTGCATTTCCCCTCCCGTGACGAGGTGTACCGTTTCCTCGACACCACGGTACGCCCGGCCATTGAAGAGGTGACCGCGGTGTTCGTCGAGAAGGGGCTGACGGTGGTGACCCAGCCCGACCCGGCCAACGACAGCGTCAGCCTGGAGATCGGTCACGGCGAGCAGCATCCGTTCATCTACCAGGTGCAGATGCGCGGCTACTTCACGCCGTCCTTCGCCCGCGGTGGCATGGGCTCGAAGGAGCTCAACAACCGGCGCTACTACCGTGCCGAGGTGCACTTGAGCGAAGGCAGCCAGGATTACGACCTGGTGGGCTACACCAAGGAGCAAATCATCAACGACATCCTCGACCAGTACGAGCGGCACCTGCAGTTCCTGCATTTGGTGCGCTGAGCGAGGCCGTAGGTTTTCCATCTTTACCGGCCTCATCGCGAGCAAGCTCGCTCCCACAGGGGCAAGTGATTCCTTCTTGGAGGGCCGCTGACTCCCTTGTGGGAGCGAGCTTGCTCACGATAGCGGTTTGGCGGACGCCGCCGGGCGAAGCTTCAGACAAGCCCGCCATTGGCCCGCAGGACCTGCCCATTCACCCAGCCAGCGGCCGGGCTCACCAGGAACGCGATGATGCTGGCAATGTCCTGCGGCTGGCCGAGGCGTTCCAGGGGCGGCATCTTGGCGTAGTGCTGCACCTGTTCTTCGCTCTTGCCGTGCATGAACAGTTCGGTGGCGACCGGGCCGGGAGCCACGGCATTGACCGTGATCTGCCGACCGCGCAGTTCCTTGGCGAATACCTGGGTCAGGGATTCCACCGCCGCCTTGCTGGCGATGTACACCGAGTAGCCGGGCAGGTTCAGGCCTACGGTGCTGCTGGAAAAATTCACGATCCGGCCACCGTCGTTCAGGCGGGTCGCGGCTTCGCGCAAGGTGTTGAAGGTGCCACGGGTGTTGATGGCGAACGTCTGCTCGAACAGCTCGTCGCTGTGTTGCGCCAGGGGCATGACCTGGAGGATGCCGGCGTTGTTGATCAACACATCGACCTTGCCCAGTTTCGCTTCGGTTTCATCGAACATCCGCCGCACATCCGCGGAAGAGGACACGTCTGCCTTGACCGCTATGGCTTGGTGGCCGGCCTGGCGCAGTTGAACCACCAGTTTCGAAGCTTCGGTGGCGCTGTTGGCGTAATTGATGACGACGGCAAAACCTTCGCTGGCCAATTGCTTGGCAATCTCTGCTCCGATGCCGCGGGAGGCGCCGGTCACGATGGCAACTTTCGAGTTTTGAACAGTCATGTGAGATTCCTTTGAGGTTGAAGTGTCTTGATTCGTTGAAACCAGATTCACATGTTTACTCTTGGCGATAAATGTTCGAGAGTTGCCTTGACTGTTCAATATTTTCCAACAATCAAGGCACGGGGTTCAGATGGACCAGGTCAAGGCGATGAGGGTATTTGTCCGCATATACGAGCGCAGCAGCTTCACCCTGGCCGCTGAAGACTTGAATATGCCCCGGGCCACGCTGACCCATACGCTCAATCAATTCGAAGCCTGGCTGGGCATTCGTTTGCTGGAGCGCAGCACCCGCAAGGTGCGCCCGACCCTCGACGGCGAGGCCTACTACCCGCGCTGCGTGCAATTGCTGGCGGAGCTTGAAGAGGCCGAACTGGCGTTTCGCGGCGTGGCGCCCAAAGGCAAACTCAGAGTAGACCTGCATGGCACCCAGGCGCGGTACTTCGTGATTCCGGCGTTGCCGCAATTCATGGCCCGCTACCCCGAAATAGAACTGTTCATCAGCGAGGCGGATCGTTTCGTCGACCTGATTGCCGAGGGCGTCGATTGCGTGCTGCGCTCCGGTACGCTGGCGGATTCGTCATTGATCGGCCGGCGTGTCGCCAATCTTCGGCAGATCACCTGTGCCAGTCCCGGTTACCTGCGCCAGTATGGCGAGCCGAAGAGCCTCGATGACTTGAAGCATCACAGGGCGGTGAATTACGTCTCGCGGACCACCGCCAAACTCTATCCGTTCGAGTTCATGGTCGATGGCGAACTCCATGAGGTGCCGATCGGGGGCTCGTTGTCGGTGTCCGGCGCCGAGATCTACGCCGCCTCGGCCATCGCCGGCATGGGCCTGATCCAATGCCCGCATTACCGAATGGAAGAACCGATCCGGCAGGGAATGATCCAGGAAGTCCTCACCGCCTACCCGCCGCCTTCCATGCCGGTGTCGGTGCTCTATCCCCACAACCGACACATGTCGCCACGGGTTCGCGTATTCGTGGATTGGGTGGCGGAGGTGTTTGCGCAGGCGCGTTAGTGGGGCCCGTGGTTATCGCTGGCCTTGTGGGAGCGAGCTTGCTCGCGATGAGGCCTTTGCCAATCGATATTTTCGTTGGCTGATCCACCGCTATCGCGAGCAAGCTCGCTCCCACCCTATTGCGAACTTTCAGCCTGACCGAGGCGTCTGTGAAATGTTAGCGTCTGTCACCCGCCGTCCGAACAGAGAGCCTTTTCGATGACCTACACCGCTGCGCAAAATCGCTACGATTCCATTCCTTACCGCCGCGTCGGTCGCAGCGGGTTGGTGCTGCCGGCGTTGTCGCTGGGGTTGTGGCATAACTTTGGCGACAGTACGCCCATCGACACCCAGCGTGCCTTGCTGCGCACGGCGTTCGACCTGGGCATCAACCACTTCGACCTGGCCAACAACTACGGCCCGCCCTACGGCAGCGCCGAGATCAATTTTGGCCGGTTGCTGCGCGAAGATTTCCAGCAGTACCGCGATGAGTTGATCATCTCCAGCAAGGCCGGTTGGGACATGTGGCCGGGACCTTACGGCCAGGGCGGCGGTTCGCGCAAATATGTGCTGGCCAGCCTCGACCAGAGCCTGCAACGCCTGGGGCTGGACTATGTGGATATCTTCTATTCCCACCGCTTCGACCCCGATACGCCACTGGAAGAAACCGCCAGTGCACTGGCCATTGCGGTGCAGCAGGGCAAGGCGTTGTACATCGGCATTTCCTCGTATTCCGGGGTGAAGACCCGGGAAATGGCGGCGCTGCTCAAGGAATGGAAAGTCCCGCTGCTGATCCACCAGCCGGCCTACAACCTGCTCAACCGCTGGGTGGAAAAAGACCTGCTGGACGCCACCGACGAATTGGGTACCGGTGTGATTGCCTTCACCCCACTGGCCCAAGGGCTGCTGACCGACAAGTACCTCAAGGGCGTTCCGGCCGATGCGCGGGTGAATCGTCCGGGGGGTGGCTCGTTGCAGGCTTCGCACTTGTCGCAGGAGAACCTCGCCCACGTGCGCGCCCTCAATGAGATCGCCCAGCGTCGTGGCCAGAGCCTGGCGCAAATGGCCCTGGCCTGGACCTTGCGCGATCCCCGGGTCACCTCCGCCCTGATCGGCGCCAGCCGGCCGGAGCAGATCATCGAGAACGTCGGAGCCTTGCAGAACCTGAACTTCAGCGCCGAAGAGCTGGCCGAGATCGACCGGTTTGCCCAGGAAGGCGGGATCAATCTTTGGGAAAAGCCTTCGTCAGCTGAGTAACACAACCCCCTGTGGCGAGGGAGCTTGCTCCCGCTGGGCTGTAGGAGCTGTCGAGCGAAGCGAGGCTGCGATCTTTCCGCCGATGCTTGAGTCTCAAGCGAAAGATCAAAAGATCGCAGCCTTCGGCAGCTCCTACAGCGCAGTCGAGCGGGAGCAAGCTCCCTCGCCACAAGTGAGTGGTGGGTTCAGCGAAAAAACGGCACATCCCCCAACACCGTCGCCCGGTGCATCACCCGCCGGGCCGGGCGGTAGTCGTCCACGGCGAAATGCTGGGTCACACGGTTATCCCAAAACGCCACGTCGTTGACCTGCCAGCGCCAGCGCAGGGTGAACTCCGGGCGGGTGGCGTGGGCGAACAGCAGTTTCAGGATCGCCTCGCTTTCGCTTTCCGACAGCTCGTTGATCCGTGTCGTGAAGCCTTCATTGACGAACAGTGAACGACGCCCGCTCACCGGATGGGTGCGGATCACCGGATGGGACAGCGGCGGGTTTTTCCGCCGTGCCTCTTCCCAGCGCGCCAGGTCTTCGGCGGTGTTGCCAAAGCGCTCCAAGGGAAAGGACCGGGTGAAATCGTGGGTCGCCGTCAGGCCTTCCAGCAAGCGTTTCAACGGTGTCGACAAGGCTTCATAGGCGGCGATACCACTGGCCCACAATGTATCGCCACCCACAGCCGGCAACAGCTTGGCGCTGAGCACCGCGCCGAGGGCTGGTGTCGGC
This sequence comes from Pseudomonas fluorescens, assembly GCF_001307275.1. Taxonomy (NCBI): domain Bacteria; kingdom Pseudomonadati; phylum Pseudomonadota; class Gammaproteobacteria; order Pseudomonadales; family Pseudomonadaceae; genus Pseudomonas; species Pseudomonas fluorescens. Next base: position 2,302,819 of record NZ_CP012831.1, on the reverse strand, counting down.
AGAAAGGTCACGTCGGTGTGCCACACGGCGTTGTCGCGGACATCGGTGACGGCGGTGTCGAGCACCAATACTTCAGGCTGCTCCGGCACGTTGGGGTAGATCGGATGAATGTGCAGGTCGCCAAAATACCCGGCGAAACGCGCCTGCTGTGGCGGTTCGATGGGCTGGTCGCGGAAAAACAGCACCTGGTGTTCGAGCAGCGCCTGCTCGAGGGTGTCGCGGTCGGCCAGGCTCAGCGGCTGGCGGATATCGATTCCTTCGATCTGCGCGCCGAGGGCGGTGCTCAAAGGCGTAATGGTCGGGCGGTTCATCGCTGTGTTCTCGGTCTGGGCGCCGAATGGTCGGCGTGGTCATTGGGTATCAATGGGTCTGGCCGTGCCACGGCACCAGTTTGCGTTGCAGGGCGCGCAGGCCCATTTCCATGGCGAAGGCAATCAGCGCGATCACCAGGATTCCCAGCACCACCACATCGGTGACCAGGAACTGCGCCGCTGACTGCACCATGAACCCCAGGCCGCTGGTGGCGGCGATCAGTTCGGCGGCCACCAGTGTCGACCAGCCCACGCCCAGGCCAATGCGGATGCCGGTGAGAATGTCCGGCAGGGCACTGGGCACGATTACATGGCGAATCAACTGTGCCCGCGTGGCGCCCAACGATTGCGCCGCGCGCAGCTTGGCCCGGTCGACGGTGCGCACGCCGGTGGCGGTGGCAATGGCAATCGGGGCGAAGATCGCCAGGTAGATCAGCAGCACCTTCGACAGCTCGCCAATGCCGCACCAGATCACGATCAATGGCAGGTACGCCAACGGTGGAATCGGCCGGTAGAACTCGATCAACGGATCGAGCACACCGCGCGCGATGCGGTTGGCGCCGATGGCGATGCCCACCGGCACCGCCGTCAGCACCGCGAACAACAGGCCCAGGCCGATGCGTTCAAGGCTGGCGGCCAAGTGTTGCCAGAGGGTGGAGTCCATGTAGCCGTGGGTCGCCAGCAGCCAGCCTTTTTGCAGTACGGCCGAGGGCGGGGGCAGGAACAGCGGTTCGATCAGGCCGCTGGCGGTGACGGCCCACCAGGCTGCCAGCAACGCGATCAGGGTCAAGCCGCTGATCCAACGCGTACTCAGGTGGGGCCTCAAACCGCTGGCCGCGGGCCGGGTCGTCGCGTCACGGACCCCGGCGGGAATTTCGTAGCTGCTCATGCGCGCTCCTGGGGTCGAGTGGCGCTGCGTTGGGAAAACACTTTGGCGAGCACATGCTCGCGGGTTTCGATGAAGCGCGGGTCGGACTTGATCGACCGTGCCGATTCCCCGGCCCCGTAGCGCTGGCCGAAATCCAGGCTCAGGCGTTCGACGATCTGCCCCGGGTTCGGTGCCAGCAGAATCAAGTCCGTGGCGAGGAAGACGGCTTCTTCAATGTCATGGGTGATCAGGAACACCGGCTTGGCGGTGCGCTGCCAGACCTGCAGCAACAGTTCCTGCATCTGCTCGCGGGTGAAGGCGTCCAGCGCGCCGAACGGTTCGTCCATCAACAGCACACGCGGGTCGGCCGCCAACGCCCGGGCCAGGCCGACGCGTTGTTTCTGGCCGCCGGAGAGCTGCCAGACGCGGCGTTGCTCGAAACCGGCCAGGTCCACCAGGGCAAGCATTTCCCGGGCGCGAGCCTCGCGTTTTTCCTTGGGGACGCCGGCCAGTTCCAGGCCGAACCCAACGTTTGCCAGCACGTCTTGCCACGGCAGCAGCGCATCGTCCTGGAACACCACGCCGCGTTCGGCGCTCGGGCCCTTGACCGGCGTGCCGTCGAGGGTGATCTGCCCGGCGCTGGGCTCGACGAACCCGGCAATCAGGTTCAACAGCGATGTCTTGCCACTGCCGGATGGACCGAGGGCAACCAGCAACTGCTTCGGCCCCAGGGTCAGGGAAATATCCGCCAGCACCGGTTCCGCTGCGCCGGGGTACTGTGCGCTGATGCGCTCCAGCTGTAGCAAGGCCATCGCATGTCTCCTTTTTTTGATCAGCGAGTGATGTATTTGGCGCTGACGTAAGGCGCGTAGTCCGGCAGCACGGCTTCGACTTTGCCTTGCTCCTTGAGGAACGCCGCGGTATCGGTGATGGCTCGGGTGGTCGGTGCGCCGAGGCTCACGACCTGATCGGCCGCCAGGGGAAAGACGTTGCCTTGCAGTAACAACGGGATATCGCTGGCCTTGGCACCGGAGAGCTTCACCAGTTTGTCGACGTTGGACGCATCGGCCAGCCAGGCTTGTGGGTCCTTGCGGTACTGGGCGTAGGCGTCCAGGGTCACTTTGGCGAAGGCGGTGACGATTTCAGGGTGCTTCTGGGCGAAGTCCTTGCGCACGATCCAGGCGTCGAACGTCGGTGCGCCGAACTTGGCCAGCTCCGCGGAGGTGATCAGCACCTTGCCGTTTTCCTTGGCCACACCCAGGGCCGGGTCCCAGACGTAGGTGGCGTCGATGTCGCCACGCTTCCAGGCGGCGATGATGGCCGGTGGCGCCAGGTTGAGCACGGTGACTTTCGACGGGTCGATGTTCCAGTGCTTCAACGCGGCGAGCAGGCTGTAGTGACCGGTGGACACGAACGGCACGGCGATCTTCTTGCCGATCAGGTCTTGCGGGGAATTAATGCCGGAGCCGTCACGAACCACCAAGGCCTCGGCGGCGCCGATCTGGGTGGCGATGAGGAAGGTTTCCACCGGGACCTTGCGGGTGATGGCCGCGGTCAACGGGCTGGACCCGAGGTAGCCGATCTGCACATCGCCCGAAGCGATGGCGGTGATGACGTCGGCACCGTTGTCGAACTTGCGCCAGTCGATCTTGGCTTGGGTGGCTTTTTCGTAGGCGCCATCGGCCTGGGCGACTTTGGCCGGGTCGACGGTGGTCTGGTAAGCGACGGTCAGGTCGGCTGCCTGGGCAAAAAGACTCGTGGCTGCCAGGGAGGCGGCCGCGAGAAGGCGAAGGGGGAAACGCAAAGACATGGAAAATCTCCTCAACAGGCCGCCGGACGTTCGGCGTTCGAGGAGACTAAATGATCTAAGAATTCAAAAATAAATAACTTTTTCGAATTAGCTTATTTGCGAAAAAAACATCCGGAAATGACTGAGGCCTCCGTGGCGAGGGAGCTTGCTCCCGCTGGACTGCGCAGCAGGCCCCATTTCACGACTGCTGCGCAGCCGAGCGGGAGCAAGCTCCCTCGCCACAAGAGTATCCCCGCCAAGGCGGGCTGATCAGTTACTGATCGCCAGGATGCTTGCCTGGTAAGAACCCACGAACACATCGAAATCCCCCACCTCGTTCTGTTCCAGCTCAGCTTGCTGGACCAGCGACTCGCGTGCGGTCTCTTCGAATGTCGCTTGTTCCTGGGCAGGCAACGGCTCGGCGCGGAAGAATTCGGCGTGGGCCTTGCTTTGGCGCAGGGAGAATTGGGCGAAGCTTTCCTGGTGTTCGGCCATGGCGGCCAGCACCTGGGCGGAAGGCGTCAGGGACGGATCACGGACTTTCGCCAATTGCGCGTCCAGTGCCTGGCGATGGGCATCGCCACCCTGGCTCTGGTCGAGCAGCGCGGCCAGCGGAGCGATTTTTTCCAGCAATTCCACGGCCCAGGCCTGCATGTCCACCGCTTGACCCTGGCGCTGCAATTGCAGGCCTGGCTTGCGACCTTCCTTGACCACGGTCAGGAAGTTGCTCGTGGCGTTGCCGCATTCGTTGTTTTCCAGCTGCGGGCTGTCATTGAGGCCGCAATACAGCAGGAACGCATCGAGGAACCGCGCTTCGGTGAGGTCGATGCCCATCGGCAGGAACGGGTTGATGTCCAGGCAGCGCACTTCGACGTACTGGATCCCCCGGGCCATCAAGGCCTGGATCGGTCGCTCGCCGGTGTAGGTCACGCGCTTGGGACGGATGTTGGAGTAGTACTCGTTTTCGATCTGCAAGATGTTGGTATTGAGCTGCACCCACTCGCCGTTCTGGTGAGTGCCGACTTCGACGTACGGCGCGTAGGGCGTCGCCACCGCTTTGCGCAGGCTGTCGGTGTAGCTCGCCAGGTCGTTGTAGCATGGCGTGAGGCCGGCCTGGGCGTTGCTCTGGTAACCCAGGTCGCTCATGCGCAGGCTGGTGGCGTAGGGCAGGTACAAGGTGTCCGGGTCCAGTTGTTCCAACTGGTGCGGACGGCCCCGCAGGAAACCGACGTCCAGGGCCGGCGAGGCACCGAACAGGTACATCAGCAACCAGCTGTAGCGGCGGAAATTACGGATCAGCGCGATGTAGGCTGACGATTGGAAGTCCCGGTCGCTCACCTCGGCGGCTTCGTTCTGACGGAGCAGCGGCCAGAGCTTTTCCGGCAGGGAAAAGTTGTAGTGGATCCCGGCGATGCATTGCATGGTCTTGCCGTAGCGCAGGGCCAGGCCCTTGCGATAGACGTACTTGAGCTGGCCGATATTCGAGGTGCCGTAGTAGGCGATCGGAATCTCTTCTTCGGCCGGCAGTGGGCACGGCATCGACGGGCTCCACAAGTACTCGTCACCCAGTTTGCTGTAGGCAAACCGGTGGATCTTGTCGAGGCTGCGCAAGGTATCGGCCGGGTTGGCCAGGGCCGGCGTGATGAACTCCAGCAGCGACTCGGAATAGTCGGTAGTGATCTGTTCGTTGGTCAGCGCCGAACCCAGGGCCTTGGGGTGCGGAGTCTGCGCCAGGCGCCCATCGTCCGTGACACGCAGGCATTCACGCTCGATGCCGTGCAGGCACTGTTCGAGCAGGGAGAGGTTGGCGCGCTCGCCGAGCAAGGCCAGGCGGCGGTTTAAAAGGTCGCTCAAGTTGAATTCCTTCACGCGTCAGTCGCCCCAATATGGGGGTGGGCAAGACGGTCTACAAGGGTGAAGTTAAAACTGGCGTTTTCGCCTGGTTTTCGTGCCAAAAGCTAGCCACCGCAACCCCACTGTGGGAGCGAGCTTGCTCGCGATGGCGGTGGATCAGCAACGTTGATCTTGACTGACCCTCCGTTATCGCGAGCAAGCTCGCTCCCACAGGAAAGCCCGACACTGCATTCATGGCGTCGAAATTAACTCAAATCGATAACAGGGAGCTATAGGACAGCGAACGTGCCTTGCGCTTTTGCGACCAGTTTGTCGCCTTGCATCACCTCGGCCTCGACCACCAGCGTGCGCCGGCCCGGGTGGATGACCCGGGCAGTGCACAGCACTTCGCCGTCGGACACAGCGCGAATGTAGTTGATCTTGCATTCGATGGTCGCGCTTTGCTGGTCAAAGCCATGGACACTGGAGCAGGCCAGGCCCATGGCGATGTCCACCAGGCTGAACAGTGCGCCGCCGTGCAGCTTGCCGCCGCGGTTGCGCAACGGCGGCTCAAGGCCCAGGGCGACTTGCGCCACCCCGTCCCCCAGGCTCTGCAAGCGGCAGCCGAGCAGCTTGAAAAAGGCGCTTTCCACCAACCCGGCCGGCACGTCCATCAGCGCTTCTTCAACTGCTTGGCGTTGGCGAACAGCGAGGCCATGGCGTTGTTCGCCGGGGCCGCGGTGGCGGTTTCCTTGCGCGGCGCGGTGTTCTGCGACTGACGCGGGGTCGAGCCAGGGCGAGCACCACGGGCACCGTCGACTTTCTCGCCCGGTGTGTCGCTCATGCGCATCGACAGGCCGACGCGTTTGCGCGGGATGTCGACTTCCATGACCTTCACTTTCACCACATCGCCAGCCTTCACCGCTTCGCGCGGGTCCTTGATGAACTTCTCGGACAACGCCGAAATGTGCACCAGGCCGTCCTGGTGCACGCCGATGTCGACAAAGGCACCGAAGTTGGTGACGTTGGTCACCACGCCTTCGAGGATCATGCCCGGTTGCAGGTCCTTGAGGTCTTCGACGCCGTCCTGGAACTCGGCGGTCTTGAACTCGGGACGCGGGTCGCGGCCCGGTTTTTCCAGTTCCTGGAGGATGTCGGTGACGGTGGGCAGGCCGAAGGTTTCGTCGGTGAATTTCTTCGGGTCCAGGCGCTTGAGGAATGCGGCATCACCGATCAGCGAACGAATGTCGCGGTCAGTCTGGGCGGCAATGCGTTGCACCAGCGGGTAGGCTTCGGGGTGGACGGCCGACGAATCCAGCGGGTTGTCGCCGTTCATGACCCGCAGGAAGCCGGCGGCCTGTTCGAAGGTTTTTTCACCCAGGCGTGGGACTTTCTTCAACGCGGCGCGGGTCTTGAACGCGCCATGTTCGTCACGGTGGGTGACGATGTTCTGCGCCAGCGTGGCGTTCAGGCCGGAGATCCGCGCCAGCAGCGCCACCGAAGCGGTGTTCACGTCCACACCCACGGCGTTCACGCAATCTTCCACCACGGCGTCCAGGCCACGGGCCAGTTTCAGTTGGGAAACGTCGTGCTGGTACTGGCCGACACCGATGGATTTGGGGTCGATCTTCACCAGCTCCGCCAGTGGATCCTGCAGGCGACGGGCGATGGACACCGCGCCACGGATCGACACATCCAGGTCGGGGAATTCCTTGGAAGCCAGTTCCGACGCCGAGTAAACCGAAGCGCCGGCCTCGGAGACCATGACCTTGGTCATTTTCATGGCTGGGTATTTCTTGATCAGTTCGGCGGCCAGTTTGTCGGTCTCGCGGCTGGCGGTGCCGTTGCCGATGGCGATCAGGTCCACCGAATGCTTGGCGCACAGGGCGGCGAGCACGGCGAGGGTCTGGTCCCACTTGTTGTGCGGCACGTGCGGGTAGACCGTGGCGTGATCCAGCAGCTTGCCGGTGGAGTCCACCACCGCCACCTTGCAACCGGTGCGCAGGCCCGGGTCCAGGCCCAGGGTGGCACGGGGGCCGGCCGGTGCGGCCAGCAGCAGGTCGTGCAGGTTGTGGGCGAACACGTTGATCGCCTCGGTCTCGGCGTTGTCGCGCAACTCGCCCAGCAGGTCGGTTTCCAGGTGGGTGTAGAGCTTGACCTTCCAGGTCCAGCGCACCACTTCGGCCAGCCATTTGTCGGCGGCGCGGTTCTGGTTCTGGATGCCGAACTGCTGGCCGATCATGCCTTCGCACGGGTGCATGGTGCCCGGCAATTCTTCACCGACCTTCAGGGCGGAGCTGAGGATGCCTTCGTTGCGACCCCGGAAAATCGCCAGGGCGCGGTGGGACGGCATGCTCTTGAGCGGTTCGTCGTGTTCGAAGTAATCGCGGAACTTCGCGCCTTCCTCTTCCTTGCCCACGATGACCCGGGCGCTGAGGATGGCTTCCTGTTTGAGGAAGTTGCGCAGTTTTTCCAACAGATTGGCGTCTTCGGCGAAACGCTCCATGAGGATGTACTTGGCGCCTTCCAGCGCGGCTTTCACGTCCGCCACGCCTTTTTCGGCATCGACGAAGCGCGCAGCTTCGGTTTCCGGGGCCAGGGTCGGGTCGTTGAACAGGCCGTCGGCCAGCTCGCCGAGGCCGGCTTCCAGGGCGATCTGGCCCTTGGTGCGGCGCTTTTGCTTGTAGGGCAGGTACAAGTCTTCGAGACGAGTCTTGGTGTCGGCCAGCTTGATGTCGCGCTCGAGTTGCGGGGTCAGCTTGCCCTGCTCCTGGATGCTGGCCAGGATGCTGATGCGCCGTTCGTCGAGTTCTCGCAGGTAGCGCAGGCGCTCTTCCAGATGCCGGAGTTGGGTGTCATCGAGGCTGCCGGTCACTTCTTTCCGGTAACGGGCGATGAACGGCACCGTGGAACCTTCATCGAGTAGCGCGACGGCCGCTTCGACCTGTTGTGGGCGTACACCGAGTTCCTCGGCGATGCGGCTGTTGATGCTGTCCATAAAACCACCTGACAAATTGTGAAATCAGGCTCGCCACCACAGAAACCGGGCTCGGCGAGACTGGTTGAGCGGCCTGGCATGCGCCGCTGCCTGGGTCAAAAGGCTGCCTGTTGACCCGCGAAATTCAAAAAGTTGCCTTGCCAAGGCTGAAAAAATGGCACGCCGGGATCACGATCCGGCATTCCCTGGCACAAAAGGCCGCGCATTATAACCAGCGTTCCGTCCTGAGGGGGGGACATGGTCTGTAGGCTTGATACCCGGATTTGTGGAGATAGAGGAAAAATCTGCTAACAATGCACACGGTGCGTATAACGGCAGCTAGGCCATAATGCGCGCCGAGATCAAAGGAGCTTCCTATGAGCAGCACTGCACAAACTGCTGAAGGCGAAAAAATTCTTATTGTTGACGACGATCCAGGGCTGAGCAGCCTGCTGGAACGCTTTTTCGTCAGCAAGGGCTACCGTGCCCGCACCGTACCGAACACCGAGCAAATGGATCGGTTGCTGGCCCGTGAAGTGTTCAACCTGGTCGTACTCGACCTGATGCTGCCCGGTGAAGACGGCCTGACCGCCTGCCGCCGCCTGCGCGGCGCCAACAACCAGATCCCGATCATCATGCTCACCGCCAAGGGCGACGAGTTGAGCCGTATCAAGGGCCTGGAACTGGGCGCCGACGATTACCTGGCCAAGCCGTTCAATCCCGACGAGTTGATGGCCCGCGTCAAGGCGGTACTGCGTCGCCAGTCGGCGCCGGTGCCTGGCGCGCCGGGCAGCGAAGATGAAAGCGTGACCTTCGGCGACTATGAACTGTCCCTGGCCACCCGTGAGCTCAAGCGCGGTGATGAGGTCCACATGCTCACCACCGGTGAGTTCGCCGTGCTCAAGGCCCTGGTGATGAACGCTCGCCAGCCGCTGACCCGCGACAAGCTGATGAACCTGGCCCGCGGTCGTGAATGGGATGCGCTGGAGCGCTCCATCGACGTACAGATTTCCCGCCTGCGCCGGATGATCGAGCCTGATCCTTCCAAGCCGCGGTATATCCAGACCGTCTGGGGCGTGGGTTATGTGTTCGTGCCGGATGGCGCCGCCAGCAAGTGATCGGCGATTTGTAGGAGCGGGTGGCCTGGCCGGTTGAAATGTCTTCTTCCAGGCGACTCGCGGTCTGTCATTGTGCGAGCATCGCTCGCTCCTGCAAGTGTGTAGCGGTTATTCATGAAAACCCCCGTTTGGTTCCCCCAGAGTTTCTTCTCCCGCACCCTCTGGCTGGTGCTGATCGTCGTGCTCTTTTCCAAGGCACTGACGTTGGTGTACCTGCTGATGAACGAAGACGTGCTCGTGGACCGACAGTACAGCCACGGCGTTGCCTTGACCCTGCGGGCCTATTGGGCGGCGGACGAAACCAACCGGGCGAAAATTGCCGAGGCGGCGACGCTGATCCGTGTCGTCGGTGCCGGCGTGCCGGAGGGCGAGCAGCATTGGCCCTACAGCGAGATCTATCAACGCCAGATGCAAGCCGAACTGGGCGCCGATACCGAGGTGCGATTGCGCATGCATTCGCCGCCGGCGCTTTGGGTGCGGGCTCCAAGCCTGGGGGATGGCTGGCTGAAAGTGCCGTTGTATCCGCATCCGTTGCGCGGCCAGAAAATCTGGAACGTGCTCGGCTGGTTCCTCGCCATCGGCCTGCTATCGACGGCATCGGCGTGGATCTTCGTCAGCCAGCTCAACCAACCGTTGAAGCGCCTGGTCTACGCCGCCCGCCAACTGGGCCAGGGTCGCAGCGTGCGGCTGCCCATCAGCGATACGCCCAGCGAGATGACCGAGGTCTACCGCGCCTTCAACCAGATGGCCGAGGATGTGGAACAGGCCGGGCGCGAACGCGAGCTGATGCTGGCGGGCGTCTCCCACGACCTGCGCACGCCCTTGACCCGGCTGCGGTTGTCGCTGGAATTGATGGGCGAGCACACCGACCTGACCGATGAGATGGTCCGCGACATCGAGGACATGGACGCGATTCTCGACCAGTTCCTGGCGTTCATACGCGACGGGCGTGATGAGTCCGTGGAAGAGGTGGACCTCAGCGAGTTGGTGCGGGAAGTGGTCGCGCCCTATAACCAGAACGACGAGAAAGTGCACCTGCGCCTGGAGCCGATTCAGCCGTTCCCGTTGCGCCGGGTGTCGATGAAGCGTTTGTTGAACAACCTGATCGGCAATGCCCTGAACCATGCCGGCGCCGGCGTCGAAGTGGCGGCCTATGTCTCCGGCGACACCAGCGCGCCTTACGTGGTGCTGAGCGTCATGGACCGTGGCGCCGGCATCGATCCCTCGGAGCTGGAAGCCATTTTCAACCCCTTCACCCGGGGCGATCGCGCCCGGGGTGGGAAAGGCACGGGGCTGGGCCTGGCCATCGTCAAGCGTATCGCCTCGATGCACGGCGGCAACGTCGAGCTGCGCAACCGCGCCGGTGGCGGGCTGGAGGCTCGGGTGCGGTTGCCGTTGGGGTTGATGCTGCCAAGGGATGCGGTGTAGCCATCTCTCTCAAGTAAGGCAGAGAACCTGTGGGAACCAGAGGACCTGTGGGAGCCGAGCTTGCTCGCGATGGCGGTGGATCAGTAAAGTTGATCTCGACTGGCGCACCACTATCGCGAGCAAGCTCGGCTCCCACACAAGCTCGGCTCCCACAAAGGCTCGCTCCCATAGGGTTTTGTGTTGGCTCAGCCCTTTCCTTTGGTCCGGGTCATGTTCGGCCCGCCATTTTTTTCCAGGTGCTCGATGATGATCCCCGCCACGTTCTTGCTGGTGGTGGTCTCGATGCCTTCCAGGCCCGGCGAGGAGTTGACCTCCATCACCAGTGGCCCGTGGTTGGAGCGCAGGATGTCCACGCCCGCCACGGCCAGGCCCATGACCTTTGCGGCCCGCAGGGCGGTCATGCGCTCTTCCGGGGTGATTTTGATCAGGCTGGCGCTACCACCGCGATGCAGGTTGGAGCGGAACTCACCGGGCTTGGCCTGGCGTTTCATCGAGGCAATCACTTTGTCGCCGACCACGAAGCAGCGAATGTCGGCGCCACCGGCTTCCTTGATGTATTCCTGGACCATGATGTTCTGCTTCAGGCCCATGAATGCCTCGATCACCGACTCCGCCGCCGTCGCGGTTTCACACAGGACCACCCCGATGCCCTGGGTGCCTTCCAGCACCTTGATCACCAGCGGTGCGCCGTTGACCATCGCGATCAGGTCGGGAATGTCGTCGGGCGAGTGGGCAAAACCGGTGACCGGCAGGCCGATCCCGCGCCGTGACAGCAATTGCAGCGAGCGCAGCTTGTCCCGGGAACGGGCGATGGCCACGGACTCGTTGAGGGGAAACACCCCCATCATTTCGAACTGGCGCAACACCGCGCAACCATAGAACGTCACCGATGCGCCGATGCGCGGGATCACCGCGTCGAACCCTTCCAGCGGCTTGCCACGGTAGTGGATCTGCGGCTTGTGGCTGGCGATGTTCATGTAGGCGCGCAGGGTATCGATCACCACCATTTCATGGCCACGTTCGGTCCCGGCTTCAACCAGGCGACGAGTGGAATACAGACGCGGATTACGCGACAGCACAGCGATCTTCATGCAACACCTGTGGCAGAGGTAGTGGACACCGGGAATGCCGGCTTTTCTTGAACATATTTGGTGCCCGGATTGACCACCAGTTGGCCGTCGATCAAGGCTTTGGAACCCAGTAACAGGCGATATCGCATGGATTTGCGGCAGGCGAGGGTGAACTCGACCCGCCAGACCCGGTCACCCAGCGCCAACGTGGTGCTGATCACGTAGCGGACCTGAGCGTGGCCGTTGGAACTCTTTATGGTCTTGCGCGCCACCAGCGGGGCTTCGCAGCGGCGATGGCGCAATTGCACCACCGTGCCAAGGTGCGCCGTGAAGCGCACCCACTTTTCGCCATCGCGCTCGAACGGCTCGATGTCAGTGGCATGCAGGCTGGAGGTGCTGGCCCCGGTGTCGATTTTTGCCCGCAGGCCCACGACTCCCAGATCCGGGAGCGCCACCCACTCGCGCAGGCCGACAACGGTCAAATGGTCAAAAGTCTTCAATAAAAAAACCTGCGATCAGTGCATCGGATCGTGGACTCCGCGAATCGCGGTATTCACGCAGAATAATCACAAAATGGCGACAGTTATCTACGCACTTGTGTGTGCTTGTAACCGATTCCGGCCGAAGCGATGGGTATGGCGTCGGTTTGGCGGGCATTCTATCCGTCGGGCCTGATTCGTGCGCTCGACAAAAACGGTAGTACAGTTCCGGCTAATGGCAGAAAGAGGAATTGCAGTGGCACAAAAAAAGGAAGAAGACGACAAGGTCCGTCTCGATAAATGGTTGTGGGCGGCGCGCTTCTACAAGACGCGGGCCCTGGCCAAGACCGCCATCGAAAGCGGCAAGGTCCATCACCGGGGAGAGCGCTGCAAGCCGGGCAAGGAGCCCCGCATCGGCGATGAGTTTGTCATCCGCACCGGGTTCGATGAAAAGACCGTGGTGGTCGAGGCCCTGTCGATCGTGCGTCGCGGCGCACCTGAAGCGCAGGCGTTGTATCGCGAAACCGAAGCCAGCATCGCCAAGCGCGAAGCCGCCGCCGCGCAACGCAAGGCCGGCGCATTGGGGGTCAGTACCGATGGCAAGCCGAGCAAGAAGCAGCGCCGGGACCTGTTCAAGTTTCACGGCAGCAATAACGAATAAAAAGGCTGGCGCAAGGCCCGTGGCGAGGGAGCTTGCTCCCGCTGGGCTGCGTAGCGGCCCCAAAATCTGACGGTCGCTGCGCAACCGAGCGGGAGCAAGCTCCCTCGCCACAATGACCATTCGGATTGAGGCATCGGTCTCTTCCCGTCAGGCAAACCCAAGCCTTGCTTGGAACCCACCCTGAATGCCCATAAAATGCCCGCCATCATTTGTCATCACCTCAGATACCAGATCCTATGACTGATTTACCGGATACCGACTACACCCAACGTTTCATCTTCGATGACAGCGACGCCCGTGGCGAGCTGGTGGCGTTGGAGCGTAGCTACGCCGAAGTCCTCGCCAAGCACCCCTATCCGGAGCCGGTCGCACAACTGCTCGGCGAGCTGATGGCGGCTGCGGCGTTGCTGGTGGGCACCTTGAAGTTCGATGGCTTGCTGATTCTCCAGGCGCGTTCCGAAGGTCCGGTCCCGCTGCTGATGATCGAGTGCTCCAGCGAGCGCGAGATCCGTGGCCTGGCCCGTTATCACGCCGAGCAGATCGCGCCCGACGCGACCCTGGCCGACATGATGCCCGACGGCGTGCTGGCCCTGACGGTGGACCCTACCCACGGCAAGCGCTACCAGGGCATCGTCGATCTCGACGGCGCGACCCTGGCCGAGTGCTTCACCAACTACTTCGTCATGTCCCAGCAGACCAATACCCGTTTCTGGCTCTACGCCGACGGGCGGCGCGCGCGGGGTCTGCTGCTGCAACAACTGCCCGCCGATCGCCTTCGCGACACCGAGGAACGCGACGCCAGTTGGCAGCACATCACCGCTCTGGCCAGCACCCTGAGCGCCGATGAACTGCTGAGCCTGGACAACGAAACCGTGCTGCATCGCCTCTATCACGAGGAGCAGGTACGCTTGTTCGACGGCCAGCCGTTGCGCTTCCAATGCAGCTGCTCTCGTGAACGTTCCGGCAATGCGCTGGTCAGTCTGGGTCTGGAAGATGCGCAGCAACTGGTGATCGAGCATGGCGGTGCCATCGAGATCGACTGCCAGTTCTGCAACGAGCGCTACCTGTTCGACGCGGCGGACATCGCTCAATTGTTCGCCGGTGCGGGTGTCGACACACCGTCAGATACTCGACACTAAAACGGTTCAGCGCAGGTAAATCTCCTGGCAAACGCCGGATTTACGCCGTACTGACGGGAGGGCCCTACTTTTTTTGGGCTTTTCTGGCATAATCCGGCCCACTTTTTTCGGGTAGTAGTGCGCGACTTCCTACTACAAAACGTTTGGAGCACTCGGCCACGGGCCGACGGGGAATCTCATGACGCAAGCCAATAACGCCGTGTACACCGATCTGAGTGTCGATGATCTGGTCAAAGAAGCCCTGAATCGCGGTGAAGGCGAGCTTGCCGATACTGGCGCGCTGGTTGTTCGTACCGGTCATCGTACCGGTCGCTCGCCAGTCGACCGTTTCATCGTGGAAGAGCCAACCACCCAGGACGCCATCGCCTGGGGCCCGATCAACCGCAAGTTCCCGGCCGACAAGTTCGATGCCCTGTGGAACCGCGTCGAAGCCTACCTGGGCGAGCGCGAGCGTTTTGTCTCCCATGTGCATGTAGGTTCCGATCCTGCGCACTACCTGCCGGTCAAGATGACCACCGAGACGGCGTGGCACAACCTGTTCGGCCGTTGCCTGTTCATCAACCCCGAGCAGTACAACGCTGGCGGCAAGGACGAGTGGCAGATCCTCAACGCGCCGAACTTCGTCTGCGAGCCTGAGCGCGACGGCACCAACTCCGACGGCACCGTGATCATCAATTTCGCGGCCAAGAAAGTGCTGATCGCCGGCATGCGCTACGCCGGTGAAATGAAGAAAGCCCTGTTCTCCGTGCAGAACTTCCTGCTGCCAGCCGTTGACGTGCTGCCGATGCACTGCGCCGCGAACATGGGCGAAGAGGGCGATGTGACCCTGTTCTTCGGCCTGTCGGGCACCGGCAAGACCACCCTGTCCGCCGATGAAAGCCGTTACCTGATCGGTGACGACGAACACGGCTGGGGCGTGGGCGTGGTCTTCAACATCGAAGGCGGCTGCTACGCCAAGTGCATCGACCTGTCCGAGAAGAACGAGCCGGTGATCTGGAAAGCCATCCAGCACGGCGCCGTACTGGAAAACGTCGTCCTGGACCCGGTCACCAAGAAAGCCGACTACGCCGACGACAGCCTGACCCAGAACAGCCGCGCTGCGTACCCCCGTGAGCTGATCGAAAAACGCGCACCGAAAAACCTCGGTGGCGAGCCAAACGCCGTGATCTTCCTGACCTGCGACCTGACCGGCGTACTGCCGCCGGTGTCGATCCTCAGCGAAGAACAAGCCGCCTACCACTTCCTGTCCGGCTACACCGCACTGGTGGGCTCGACCGAAATGGGTTCGGGCAGCGGCATCAAGTCGACCTTCTCCACCTGCTTCGGCGCCCCGTTCTTCCCGCGTCCGGCCGGTGAGTACGCTGAGCTGCTGATCAAGCGCATTCGTGGTTTCGGCTCCAAGGTCTACCTGGTCAACACCGGCTGGACCGGTGGCGGCTATGGCGTCGGCAAGCGCTTCAACATCCCGACCACCCGCGCGGTGATCGCGGCGATCCAGAGCGGCGCGCTGATCGGTGCTGAAACCGAACACCTGGACATCATCAACCTGGACGTGCCGCTGGCTGTTCCAGGCGTCGAGACTGGCCTGTTGAACCCACGCAACACCTGGGCCGACAAAGCCGCCTACGACGAAGCAGCCAAGGCATTGGCCGGTCTGTTCACCGAGAACTTCAAGAAGTTCGACGTGAGCGACGCGATCAAGGCTGCTGGGCCGCAGCTGTAAGGCTTGGTTGGTGAATGAAAAAAACCGCCCATCATGGGCGGTTTTTTGTGGACGGCTATTTGAGGCGCGCCGATCAGCTAGGCCTCTTCCACTTCCCGCGTATCCCATCGCTGTGCCTTGATCGCCTTGTAAAGCATGCCGATGGTCAGTGGCAGCTTGTTCCCCCGGCCCTTGGCCCTGCGCTTTTGAAATACATCGAACCCTTCAGGCTGGAAATAGCGGTAGGCGTCGTAGTCGATGAGCTCGATGGCGAACCGCTCCTCCAGTGCCTCCATCAGGTGCCGGGCGTCCGCGCCATCGCAACCCAAGTCGAGATTGATCGCAGTGCCCAGGCGAATCGTCTTGCGTTCAGGCAGGCCGATTTCTTCGTGGAGCAGCTCCATGAGTTGGCGCATGGCATGGTCATCGGGGAAGTCTGGCGCAAGGTGCATGATGAAATGTCCAGAATAAAAGAGGTGCGTCTGTACCGGTGGAAAGTTTAGGGGGAAATCGTTGCCCGTTGGAAAAAGAAGAACGCTGCAATCAAGAAATCGCAGGCGTCGCGATTGCGGTTTTGACCGTCGCGAGGATTGGCGGGTCGTCGGGGAATTTCATGCATCCGCCCAGTAGTAGGGACAGCATCAGGACGGTAGGTAGGTTCAGTTTGTGCGACATGGTTACTTCCTTTTTCAAGCTGCGAACCGCGGGCGTCCTGCCGTTGGTGGGCCAGGCGCAAAGTGTTCATGGGTATCGCGAGTCGATTGCTGCCAGGCTCGCGAGCGATAGGGGTTTGGGTTCAGTCAGCCATCTGTTCAGGCATGCGTAGTACGGCGGCCTCAAGGTCCATCAATCCTCTGCCATAGGCTTCGCTGTTGGCGTAGATACCTGTGCGGTTGGCTGTCGCCAGCAGATGTTCGCGTATCTGCTGCGGGCTGAGTTGCGGGTGAAGGCTTTGTAGCGCCGCCAGTGCGCCACTGACCAACGCGGCGGCGGGAGATGTGCCAGCGGTCTGCACGTAGCGGCCGTCCTTGCCAACGGTGAGCAGGCCGGCCTGTGCACCGGCGTCGCCGCCGGGAACGGCGATGCACCAGGCGGCTGCGACGCCGCAATAGTTGGATTTGCCATTGATGGCGCTGCCGTCGTTCTTCAACGCCACCACTGCGATCCAGCCTTTTTCCAGTTCTGGCAATGCGACCGGCAGCCCTGGCTCGGCCAGGGGCTCGCGCTTGAGTTCGTTACCGGTGGGGAAGACCAACACGGCGCCGTCCGCGACCAGTTTTCGAGCGACGGCCAGGGAGTCGGGCATCACCTGGTTGTAGCGCGCCTCATTGATCTCGGTGGCGGGAATGGCGTTGGCCCACGAGTTGTTGAACAGCCGGGCACCCTTGTCAAAACCACTTTGCCAGGACCGGGCGATTTCGCTGTCGAAGAAAAACGGCTCGTTGTCGTCGCCAAAGCGAAAGGGGATCAACCGCGCATTGAACGCGATGCCGTGCATGCCCCGGTCGTCCTTGTTGGCGGCGAGAATACCGGCCATCTGCGTGCCATGACCGATGCGGTCAACGGTGCCGGGACGGCCTTCGACATGGTCGAATCCAGGATCACCCAGTCTGCCCTCGAACTCCTCGAGGCTGGCGTTGAGCCCCGAGTCGATCAACGCCACGACAACATCCTGGCCAGTCCCGCCACGAGCGTAGAGCGCTGATGCCTTGACGACGGCCAAGCCTTGTTGAGCGTGATACTCCGGGGTTTCGAACTGGGTGGGATCCACGCCGGGTGGATCGGGGATGGTCAAGCAACCGGCGAGTAATGAGGCCGATGTGATCGTCAGCGCGCGTAGAGCGGAAAATGGGTGTGGCATGGTTCGTTCCTTGAAGAATTGAAATCGAGCGTCAGGCTTCCTGGCCTTGACGTACAGCATGAGTTTTCGGCGCACCTTACCGTGGTGGCGAAGTCGGGACGAGACATCAAATTGCCCGGATTTGTATCTGCTCGTGGCAAGGCAAAGGCGCTCGACGCTGTATCATCCAGTATCGTTTTTACCCCCGACCTTTTCTCGACGCGCTGCGTTGTCCCGCTAGTCTTTGGGTCTCGCAGCAGTCAAAGGAGCGACCGCGCATGCACAGCACCCTGGAACAGGTTTTCGGTTATCCACAGTTTCGTCCCGGTCAGGAGGCGGCCATCG
This sequence comes from Pseudomonas fluorescens, assembly GCF_001307275.1. NCBI lineage: Bacteria > Pseudomonadati > Pseudomonadota > Gammaproteobacteria > Pseudomonadales > Pseudomonadaceae > Pseudomonas > Pseudomonas fluorescens. The sequence continues at coordinate 2,285,259 of NZ_CP012831.1, read as the reverse complement.
GCGCCGTGCTGGCCGGTCGGTCGGCGGCGGCCATCTTCCCCACCGGCTCGGGCAAGTCCCTGTGTTATCAATTGCCGGCCCTGCTCTTGCCGCACCTGACCCTGGTGGTTTCGCCACTGCTGGCGTTGATGCAGGACCAGTTGGTGTTCCTCAAGCGCCACGGCATCGCGGCGGCCAGTATCGATTCGGCCCAGAGCCGTGACGAAGCCAACGATGCTATGGCGCGGGCCCGTTCGGGCGAGTTGAAGATCCTGATGATTTCCGTGGAGCGCCTGAAGAACGAGCGCTTTCGCAATTTCCTGCAGCAGGTGCCGATTTCGTTGCTGGTGGTGGACGAGGCCCACTGTATTTCGGAGTGGGGGCATAACTTCCGACCTGACTACCTCAAGCTTCCCGATTACCAGCACCAGTTCAATATTCCCCAGGTATTGCTGCTGACGGCCACCGCCACACCCAAGGTCATCGCCGACATGCAGGCGAAATTCGCCATTGCCGCCGCCGATGTGGTGACGACCGGTTTCTACCGACCTAACCTCAATCTGTTGGTCGAGCCCGTACCGGGTGTCGCCAAGCGCGCACGGCTGGTGCAGTGGTTGGGCGCGCGCGTCGGGCAGCCGAGCATCGTCTATGTCACCTTGCAGCGAACCGCCGAGCAGATCGCCGAGCACCTGAGCCAGCACGGTATCGAGGCCGAGGCCTATCACGCCGGTTTGCCCCATGAGCAGCGCGAAGCCATCCAGCGGCGATTCATGGGCGGGCAATCCAATTGCATCGTCGCCACCATCGCTTTCGGCATGGGCATCGACAAGAGCGATATTCGCAACGTCGTGCATTTCGACCTGCCCAAGTCCATCGAAAACTATAGCCAGGAAATCGGCCGGGCCGGGCGCGACGGGCAGCCATCGGATTGCCTGGTGCTGGCCAACCGCGACAGCCTCAACGTGCTGGAGAACTTTGTGTACGGCGATACGCCGGAGCTCGCAGGCATTCGTTGCGTACTCGACGAACTGAAGGCCGCGGCCCCCGATGGGCAATGGGAGTTCTTGCTGGGCCCGCTGGCGGACCAGAGCAATATCCGGCAACTGCCGCTCAAGACGTTGTTGGTCCAGTTGGAGCTGCGCCGGCTGATCGCGCCGCGCTATGCCTATTTCGCGGAGTATCGCTTCAAGTTCCTGACCGAGCCCCAGGAGCTGCTGGAGCGCTTCGAAGGTGAGCGAAGGGACTTCGTCGCGGCCATCATCCAGACTTCCAGTCGCGCCCGGACCTGGGCCACGGTGGATTTCGACGGGATGTACCAGCAGTACCACGCTGAACGTAATCGTGTGGTCAAGGCGCTGGATTATTTCCAGGAAAAGGGCTGGATCGAGTTGGAAAGCAAGCAGATGACCGAGGTGTACAGCGTGCTGGAAGCGGGCCTGGATGTGCAGGTCTTGAGTGCCGAGCTGCATGCCTATTTCACCCGGCACGAACACGGTGAAATCGCGCGGATCCACGCCATGCTCGAATTGTTCGCCACCGACCGTTGCCTGGGTCATCGCTTGGCGCAGTATTTCGGCGACGACAGTGCACCCCACCCGTGTGGCCACTGTTCGGTGTGCCATGGGCAGATCGCTCGCCTGCCGGAGCCGCCTGCGCTGCCGGCGCTTGTGGATAAAAGCTTCGAGGCGCTGTGTGGCGATTTTATCCACAAGCATGAGCAGCACAGCGGCAGCGTGCCGTCTGCCGAGCGCCTCACCCGCTTCCTGTGCGGGATCAGCGTGCCGCTGTTCACCCGATTGAAGGCGCGGAAGATCCCTGGGTATGCCGCGCTGGAAGCGTATCCATACGCGGAAGTTCGCCAGTGGACTCAAGCGCACCTGTGAGCTGTATCCATCCGCTGAATGCCCTTCATCACACGAATAAATTTCAAAAACACTCGGCGGCTGACTAAGGTGAGGGCTGTCTTCGGATCGCCAACAAGAGAGCCAACATGAGCCAGACACCTTTCGATATTCAGCGCGCCGCGGTAGTCGGTGCCGGCACCATGGGGCGGGGCATCGTGATGTGCCTGGCCAACGCCGGCGTGGCGGTGCAGTGGGTCGACAACAATCCGCAGATGCTCGAGCAGGCACTGGTTGCCGTGGCCGAGACCTATGCCCATGGTGTGCGCCAGGGCCGTATCGACCAGGATGAGGCAGATGCACGGATCGCCCGGGTGACACGGGCGGATGATTACGCGGCGATCCGTGAGGTGGACCTGGTGATCGAAGCGGTCTACGAAAACCTGGAGCTCAAACAGAGCATCTTTCGCGAGCTGGACGGCCTGCTCAAACCCGAGGCCATCCTGGCGAGCAACACGTCGGCGCTGGACATCGATGCCATCGCCGCCGTCACCCGCAGGCCAGCCCAGGTCCTGGGCCTGCATTTCTTCAGTCCGGCACACATCATGAAGCTGCTGGAGATCGTTCGCGGCGCACAAACCTCCAAAGCGGTGCTGGATGCGGCCCTGGTGCTGGGCCAGCGCATGGGCAAGGTCAGCGTGATATCGGGCAACTGCCATGGCTTCATCGGCAACCGGATGCTTCATCCGTATGTGCTGGAAGCGCGCAAGATGTTGCTGGAGGGGGCGTTCCCCCATCAGGTGGATGCGGCGTTGCAAGGCTTCGGTTTCGCCATGGGACCGTTTCGCATGTACGACGTCGTTGGCATCGACCTGGAGTGGCGCGCCCGTGAGTTGGCGGGCAAGGGCCAGGATGCTCCCGAGGTGCAGGTGGACAATCGTCTGTGCGAGCTGGGGCGGTTCGGCCAGAAAAGCGGCAATGGGTATTATCACTACGAGCCGGGCAGTCGACAGGCCGAGCATGATGTCGAGGTCGATGCGTTGGTGTTGCAAGTCAGTGAGGCGCTGGGGTTCCAGCGTCGCGAGATCGGCCCGGAGGAAATCCTCGAGCGTTGCCTGCTGGCGCTGGTCAACGAGGGGGCGAAGATCCTGCAGGAAGGCATTGCCGAGTCGGCCCACGCTATCGACCTGGTCTACCTCAACGGCTACGGCTTCCCTGCGGACAAGGGCGGGCCGATGGCCTGGGCTGACGAGCAAGGGCTGGAAGCCATCCACGCACGCCTGCTGGAACTCGAAACGAAGCAGGGCGACCAGTGGAAGCCCGCGCGTGTGATTGGCGAGCTGGCGGCGCAGGGCAAGGGATTCGCGCAGGCCTGAGCCCCGTGCCACGTCAAGACCATTGAACAACCGTAAAGGACAGCTGATGCCCCAACGCAACGAATACCCACACTTGCAGCCCATCACCACGCGCTGGCACGACAACGATGCGTACGGTCACGTCAACAACGTCACCTACTACAGCTTTTTCGATACCGCTGTGAATACCTACCTGATCGAAGTCGGCGGCCTGGATATCCATGACGGAGACGTGGTGGGGTTCGTGGTGAGTTCGGCCTGCGACTACTTCGCCTCGATCGCCTTTCCAGACCGGATTGAAATCGGCCTGCGGGTTGGCAAGTTGGGCAGCAGTTCGGTGCAGTATGAGCTGGCGGTGTTCAAGGCGGGCGAGGAGGAGGCTTGTGCGGCGGGGCGTTTTGTTCACGTATTCGTGGATCGGGCGTCGAATCGGCCGGTGGCAATTGCGGATCGTCTACGTGGGGCGTTGGAGCGGTTGGTGGTCTGAAACAAAAAATCGCAGCCTCCTGTCAGCGCTGGGCGCTGTCGGAGGCTGCGATCTTCAACGGCTGGTATCGATCAGCCGTTAGTCGCGGTAGTGACGATGATGTTTTTTGCGGTGCCCGTAGGCATGGCCGCGACCTGGATGGCCGTCACGGTAGTAGCGGCGATCACCACGGCGATCGTCATAACGACGGTCATCGTCATCGTCCTTGCCCATGTAGTTACCCAGGGCGCCACCCGCGCCACCGCCCGCCGCCGCACCGATCAGGCTGCCGGTGCTGCCACCGACGCTACGGCCGACCACGTTACCGCCGGCCGCGCCCAGCGCGCCGCCGATCGCCGCTTCGCCACGGCTGTGTTTATCTGCGCCGACCGCACTGCCGCCCGCACCGCCCAGCGCCGCGCCGATAGTGGAACCGGTGTTGCCGCCCAGGGACTGGCCGACGACCGAACCCAAAACCCCGCCCAATGCGCCGCCCACACCTGCTTCGGCAGTACCACCGGCGCTAGCGATGCCACTGGCCAGGCTAAGGGACAACAAGAGAATGGAGGAGAACTTCATAGAGGAGCCTCAAAGGGATGACGGCGCGATCCTGAGGCTCGCTTCGCTTGCTTACAATCGAAATCCGACGAGTAACACGACTTGTGCACAATTCTCTAAGTTATTGTTTTACGGTCGGAACTTAACGCGAATTGGCCGGTCTTTAGCTACTTCGGACAGGCCGTTTTCTAGGGAAAACGGCCTTTTTTGTGGGCGCTCGAAAAGTACGATCATGGGAGCGAGCTGTGTGGGAGCAAAGCTTGCTCGCGACACAGCGTCCCTATTCCTGTAAGACCGCATCGCGGGCAAGCCTTGCTCCCACACAATCCAATCGCCTCGCCAATGAACTGTGTCAGGCCGACTTGGCCAGGATCAGTCCATTCTCGCTCGCCGCTTCCAGGCGGATCGCGACGAATTTCGACGTCGGCGTGTGGCTGCCGTCGCCCGTGCTTTCCAGCGGCACCAGCGGGTTCACTTCAGGGTAGTAGGCCGCAGCCTGCCCGGCCGGAATGTCGAACGCCAGCAGGGTAAAACCCTTGACCCGACGTTCGCGACCGTCATCCCAGAGCGAGACGATGTCGGCTTTCTGCCCTGGCTTGAAGCCCAGGCGAATGATGTCCGCTTCGTTGGCGAACAGCACGTCACGCTGGCCCTTGACGCCGCGATAGCGGTCATCGAGGCCATAGATGGTGGTGTTGTACTGATCGTGGGAGCGCATGGACTGCATGATCAGGTCGGGCAACTGGCCGGTGGCGCGGGTACGTTCATGCACCAGGTCGCTCGGCAACCGGTTGGGCTTGAAGTTGGCGCGGCCCGACGGGGTGTTCCAGCGACGCGCACCAGCGCTGTTGCCCAGATAGAATCCACCAGGGTTTTTCAGCTTTTCGTTGAAGTCCTTGAAGCCGGGTATGGTATCGGCGATCAGGTCGCGGATGCGGCTGTAGTCGGCCACCAGCCAATTCCAGTCCACCGGACGGCTACCCAGCGTGGCGGCGGCAATGCCGGCGATGATCCACGGTTCGGAGCGCATCTGGTTCGACAGCGGCTGCAACTGGCCGAATGAGGCATGCACCATGCTGAAGGAGTCTTCCACGGTCACCGCTTGCGCGCCTTCGGTCTGCAAATCGATGTCGGTGCGGCCCAGGCACGGCAGGATCAACGCGTCCTTGCCGTGAGCCAGGTGGCTGCGGTTGAGCTTGGTGCTGATCTGCACCGTCAGCTCGCAATTGGCCAGGGCCTGGAAGGTCCGATGGCTGTCCGGCGTGGCTTGGGCGAAGTTGCCGCCCAGGGCGATGAACACCTTCGCCTGGCCGTCGGCCATGGCGTGGATCGCCTCGACCACGTTGTGGCCGTTTTCCCGCGGTACCTTGAACTGGAAGCGCCGCTCCAGGGCGTCGAGGAATGCCACCGGCGGACGCTCGTTGATGCCCATGGTCCGGTCGCCCTGCACGTTGCTGTGGCCGCGGACCGGGCACAAGCCTGCGCCTGGCCGGCCAATGTTGCCGCGCAACATCATCACGTTGGCGATTTCCTGGATGGTCGCCACCGAGTGACGGTGCTGGGTGATGCCCATCGCCCAGCACATGACCACGTTCTCGCTGGTGGCGTACATGCGCGCCGCCTGCTCGATTTCGACCAGGGTCAAGCCCGACTGCTCGACGATCTGTTCCCACGGCGTATCGTCGACCGCCGCCAGGTAATCCAGCACGTTGGTGCTGTGTTCATTGAGGAACGCATGGTCGAACACCGCCGCCGCGCCACTGTTCTGCGCCTCACGCTCCCATTGCAGCAGGAACTTGGCCATGCCGCGCAAGATCGCCATGTCGCCACCCAGGGCCGGGCGGAAATACGCGGTGTTGGTCGGCTTGTTGCCGTTGGTGAGCATTTCGATCGGGCTCTGCGGGTGCTGGAAGCGCTCCAGGCCCCGCTCCTTGAGCGGGTTGATGCACACCACCTGGGCACCACGTTTCACCGCCTCGCGCAGTGGTTCGAGCATCCGTGGGTGATTGGTGCCAGGGTTCTGGCCCCAGACGAAAATCGCGTCGGCGTGCTCGAAGTCATTGAACGTCACCGTGCCCTTGCCCACGCCCACGCTCTGGGCCAGCGCTACGCCGCTGGCTTCGTGGCACATGTTCGAGCAGTCGGGGAAGTTGTTGGTGCCGTAGGCGCGCACGAACAGTTGATACAGGTAGGCCGCTTCGTTGCTGGCCCGGCCCGACGTATAGAACTCGGCCTGGTTGGGGCTGGATAGCCCTTGCAGGTGCTTGCCGATCAGGGCGAACGCCGCTTCCCAACTGATGGGCTTGTAGCGGTCGGTTTCGGCGTCGTAGCGCATTGGCTCGGTCAGGCGACCCTGGTACTCGAGCCAGTAGTCGCTCTGCTCCAGCAGCGAGGTCACGCTGTGCTTGGCGAAAAATGCACCGTCGACGCGGCGCTTGGTGGCTTCCCAGTTCACGGCCTTGGCGCCGTTCTCGCAGAACTTGACCATACCGCTTTCGGGAGAGTCGCCCCAGGCGCAGCCAGGGCAGTCAAAACCGCCATTCTGGTTGGTCTTGAGCATCATGCGGATATTTTTCAGCGCGTTGTCGCTGGTCAACCAGGCCTGAGCGACACTGATCAGCGCACCCCAACCACCGGCCGGGCCCTTGTAGGGCTTGTAGCGCGGTACGGGTTTCTGGTCGGCTTGTTGATGATTGCTCACGCTTGTTTCTCCATCGCAGGGCTGTAGACCCGCGGCGCACTTTTTTGCGGCAGGTGGATGAGGTTGAGATTGTGTTGGCGGGCCCACTGCACGGCGAGGCCCGTGGGCGACGACAGGCTGACCAGGGTCTGGATGCCGGCGCGCAGTACTTTCTGGATCAGTTCGAGGCTGCAACGGCTGGTGACGATCGCCATGCCACCGGCCACCGGAATCTGTTGCCGGATCAATGCGCCGATCAGCTTGTCGAGGGCGTTGTGCCGGCCAATGTCTTCGCGGCCCAGCAGCAATTCACCCCGGGCGTTCATGAACAACGCCGCATGGACCGCGCCGCAATGTTGGCCCAGGGGCTGGAACTGGCTGATACGGTCACGCAGGCCATCGAGCCATTGCGCCGCGGGCAGGGGGGCGCCGGGCAGCACCTTGAGGTTTGGCAAGGCCTGTTCCACCGCTTCCACGCCGCACAATCCGCAGCCACTGGTGCCCGCCAGCTGCCGGCGTTGCTGCTTGAGGTTCCAGAAGGCGCGGTTGGCGATGGTCACCTGGGCATAGTGCGCGGCACCCGTGCCGCTCAGTTGCAGGTCATAGATGTCCGATGAATCTTCGATGATGCCGCTGCCGAGGCTGAAACCGACGATGAAGTCTTCCAGGTCGGTGGGGGTGACCAGCATGACTGCCTGGCTGATGCCGTTATAGGCAATCGCCAGCGCCACTTCCTCGGCCAGCGCGGTGCTGTCCGATTGAGAGTGGTCCAGATTGCAGTAGCGATAGCTCTGGCTGGCGACCGGCGTGGATGTTTCCACCGCTGGCGCTGGACTGACCGGAGGCTTGTCGTTCATGGGCATCACTGAAAGTAGGAATAGTGTTAAGACTAAATGCGGCAATCTGCCACGTCTAATCGCTATTACTGATCTTCCAATAGATGACGTCGATCAAGAAGTCGTCGCTGATTTCTGGTAGAGGGCAAAACAGGCCTCTGCCAACGCCGAGCGGGGGGCACCGCGCCGCATGATCAGGCCCAGCGGGACTAGCGTCTGGGCGTTTTCAATGGGTTGGATGCGCAAGTCCTCGGTCAGGACGTCCAGGCCGCTGTCCAGGGGCATCACCGCGCAACACAGCCCGCCGTGCACAGCTTGTAACAATTGGTGCACCGCGTCGGTTTGCAACAGCGGTTGTGGGGTCAGGCCCCGGCTGTGAAAGTTGTGGTCGATGGACTGACGAAAATGCATGCCGCTGGTGAGCATGCCCAGGGGCAGTTCGATCAAGGCTTCCCAACTCAGCGGTTGTTCACCGAAAAAGAAATAACGCTGGTCGTAAAGCAAGCCCATGCGGGTGGGGCTGAAGGGCAGGGCCTCGAAACGTTCGTTGTCCAGGCGTTCCAGGTAGGAAACGCCCAGGTCGATGCGGTTGTTCGCCAACTGTTCGAGGATGCGTTCGGAGCTCAGGGACGACAATTCGAAACGCAGGCTGGGGTGCTCGGTGTGCAAGCGCTGCATCATCGCCAGCGGGTCGAAGTCCGACAACGGCACCACGCCCAGGCGCAGCGTACCCACCAGGTTGCCCCGACAAGCCGCCGCTTCGGCCTGCAGCCCGTCATAGGCCGCCAGCACCGTGCGCGCCCAGGCCAGCACCCGTTCTCCTGGCGCGGTGAAACCTTCAAAGCGCTGGCCGCGGTTGACCAGCGGCAGGTCGAGTTCTTCTTCAAGGCTGCGCAGGCGCATCGACAGGGTCGGCTGGGTGATATGGCAGCGTGCGGCGGCCTGGCCGAAGTGACGGGTTTCGTCCAGCGCGATGAGAAATTTCAGCTGCTTGATGTCCATCTTCGCTCCAGGGCGCGGGAAGATCCGGATTCTAGCGCTTGCGCGTGGCGGGGTCATTGGTCGGCTGGGAACCGGGTTCGTCTCGCCTGGTCTAGTCTTTGCGTCTGGACATTTAAATCAAGGAGCGTGTGCCATGAGTATCTTTAGCTTTGTGAAGGAAGCCGGTGAAAAGCTGATCGACCTGCTGACCCCCGGCAATGCCAATGCCAGCGAACAACTGAAAGAGCACATTGAAAAGGTCGGCCTGGGCAATCCGAACGTGCAGGCGACCGTCGAGGGCGACAAAGTCATCGTGACCGGTGAAGTCGGGAGCCAGGAAGAGAAGGAAAAGATCCTGTTGGCGGTGGGCAACATCGCCGGCGTCGGCAGTGTCGACGACCAGATCACCGTGACGGGCCCGGTGGCCAAGGCGGCGCGTTTCGTGACGGTGAAGAAGGGCGACACCCTCAGCGCCATCTCCAAGGCCGAATACGGCGACGCGAACAAGTACAACAAGATCTTCGAGGCCAACAAGCCGATGCTGTCGCACCCGGACAAGATCTACCCGGGGCAGGTGCTGCGTATTCCCGAGTAACTTGCAGGCCTGTGTTGTCTTCATCGCGAGCAAGCTCGCTCCCACAGGGTTTCCTGGTTCGCCGCGAAACCAATGTGGGAGCGAGCTTGCTCGCGATGAAGACGGCGCGGTTCAAAGCCCGGCAATCAAGTCCCGATAATCCCCCAACGCCTCGAACTCCCCCGTATTCTTCGGTCCCTTGCGACTGTCCGGCTCGCTGACCGCCAACAGGTGCGCCACGCCGAAATCCCGGGCGCTGCGCAGCACCGGCAGGGTGTCGTCGATGAACAGGCTGCGGGCCGGGTCGAAATTCAGGTCGGCTTGCAGCGCGTCCCAGAATTGCGGGTTTTCCTTGGGAAAGCCGTAGTCGTGGGAACTGATCAAGCGTTCGAAGTAGGGGGCCAGTTCGATGCGTTCCAGCTTCAAGGACAACGAATCGCGGTGGGCATTGGTGATCATTACCACGCGTTTGCCGGCCCGCTGGATGGCCGCCAGGAACGTATCGGCGTCCGGGCGCAAGGCGATCAGGTGGGCGGTTTCCAACTTCAGTTCGCGCACCGGCAACTTCAGTTCAGTGCTCCAGAAATCCAGGCAATACCACTGCAACTGGCCGGCGTTGCGCTCGAACAGGGGTTGCAGTTCCATCTCGGCCATCGCCCGGCTCACGCCATGCAGTTCGGCGTAGCGCTGGGGCAGGTGTTCGAGCCAGAAATGGTTGTCGTAATGCAGGTCCAGCAGGGTGCCGTCCATGTCCAGTAGAACCGTATCGATCTCATGCCAGGGCAGCAAGGCCATAAAACTTCTCCAGCGGTAATCGGATATCCGACACAAACAATCAGAATAGGCCGGGTATAGTAGCCCGCTATCGCCCAGGGAGCCGTTTATGCGCCAGAAACCCACCATACTCGATCGCCGGATCGTCGCTACCAGCCGCCTGTTCTGTGTGGAAGAACTGAAATTGCGGTTTTCCAACGGTGTGGAGCGTACCTATGAACGTCTGGCGAGTAACGGTGCGGGCTACGGCGCGGTGATGATCGTGGCGATGCTCGACGCCGACCACGCGGTGCTGGTGGAAGAGTATTGCGGTGGCACCGATGCCTACGAACTGTCCCTGCCCAAGGGCTTGATCGAGCCAGGGGAAGACGTGTTGGCGGCGGCCGAGCGGGAGCTCAAGGAAGAAGCCGGGTTCGGCGCGCGACAGTTGGAACACCTGACCGAGTTGTCGCTGTCCCCTGGCTACATGAGCCAGAAGATCCAGGTGGTGCTGGCCACCGATCTGTATGAAGAACGGCTGGAGGGCGACGAACCCGAGCCGATGGGGGTGGACAAGGTCAACCTGCGTGAGCTCTCGGCCTTGGCGCAGAACCCGCAATTCACCGAGGGCCGGGCCTTGGCGGCGCTGTACCTGGCCCGTGACCTGCTGGCCCAGCGTGGAGCGTTCCTGTCATGACTTTCCCTCATCCGTTGATGGCTCCCGTAGTCGAGCTGGCGCTCCAGGCCGGTGAAGCGATCCTGCCGTTCTGGCGCGCCAACGTGCAGGTCAACCACAAGGCCGACGAGTCGCCGGTGACTGCCGCGGACATGGCGGCTCATGATGTGATCGTGGCCGGGTTGACGGCGCTGGCCCCGGATATTCCGATTCTCTCCGAAGAGGACGCCGATATTGCCCAAGGCGTGCGTGCCGGCTGGCAGCGCTGGTGGCTGGTGGACCCGTTGGATGGCACCAAGGAATTCATCTCCGGCAGCGAGGAGTTCACCGTCAATATCGCCTTGGTGGAACAGGGCCGTGTGGTGTTCGGTGTGGTGTCGATGCCGACCAATGGACGCTTTTACGTCGGCGGCGCCGGGTTGGGTGCCTGGCGTGGCGACAAGGGTGGTGTGCCTTTGCCTATTGCGGTTCGTGATGTATTGGCGCCGGGCGAAGCGTTCACCGTGGTCGCCAGTCGCCGGCACACCAGCCCGGCGCAGGAACGCCTGCTGGAGGGCTTGAGCGGGAGCCTGGGCGAGCTGCAACTGACCAGCATTGGCAGTTCGTTGAAGTTCTGCCTGGTGGCCGAAGGCGCTGCGGATTGTTATCCCCGGCTGGCGCCGACCTCCCAGTGGGACACCGCCGCCGCCCAGGGTGTGCTGGAAGGCGCGGGTGGCGAAGTGTTGGACTTGAGCGGCGAACCGTTCTGTTATCCACCGCGGGAGTCGCTGTTGAATACGTCATTCCTGGCGTTGCCGGCCAAAGCGCCGTGGCGTGGGAAGCTGTTGGAGCTGGCTCGCGCTTAAGTCTGGCTCGATCCCTTGTGGCGAGGGGATTGTGGGAGCAAAGCTTGCTCGCGATACAGGCGCCTCGATTTCTGAAAGACCGCAGCGCCTCCATCGCGGGCAAGCCTTGCTCCCACACAGCGATACCTCGCCACAGGGGCCGGCGGTGTTTCAGCGGTGCAACACGTATTGCCCCTCGAATTGCACCGCGATTTCATCGCTTCCCACGTTCATCACCTGTGTCTGCAACGCCAGCCGCGCCCGGCCATAGCGCCGATACGTGGCCAGGAAGCGTTTCCACAGCTTTTCCTCGGGCGCATCGCAGACGACAGTCGCATCGCGGGTCACTGGTAGCGGATAGCTGATCTGCCCTTCCTGAATCACGATATGCCCGTCTTCGATGCCTTCCTCGCGCAGGGCCAGGTGCAGCCAGCCCCAGCCACCCAGTACGGCGCCGCAATACAGGCTGCCACCGAACATGGTGCTCTTGTGGTTGACGTTGGCCGCCAGCGGCAAGGACAGGCGCAGTTGCCGAGCCTGCCAATCGAGCACCTTGAGGCCCATGTCCCGGGTCAAGGGGATGTCGTGGTGCAGGATCGATTCCAGGTAACGGCTGTCGCGGTTCATTGCGGGGCCTCTTGCTTGACGGGGAAATGACGATATTTCAATCGGACTCATCGGCCGAACCCTGGCTGCTGTCGCCGAAGGTCAGGCCATGCTTGCGCAACTTGTCGTGCAGGGTCTTGCGGGGGATGCCCAGGGCTTCGGCCAGGCTGCGCACCGAGCTGTGGGGACGCGCCAGTTCGGCGGCGATCAGGGTTTTCTCGAAGTTTTCCACCTGCTCGCTCAAGCCGCCACTGACCAGTTCCACCGGTGCGCCGGGGTTGCCGTCTGGCACGCTGTTATCCAGGGCCAGTTCCAGTCCCAGGGCAAAGCGCTCGGCGGCGTTCTGCAGTTCCCGGACATTGCCCGGCCAGCTGTGGCGCAGCAGCAACGCCCGTTGCGCCGGCTGCAATTCGTGGGGTGGCAGGCCATGGCGAGCACTGGCTTCGTTGGCGAAGTGCTGGAATAGCATGAGCGCATCCTCGCCCCGTTCGCGCAACGGCGGTATGCGCAGCGGCGCGACGTTCAGGCGGTAATACAGGTCGGCGCGGAAACGTCCCTGGTCGGCGGCCTGGCGCAGGTCTTCCTTGGTCGCGGCGATGACGCGGATATCCAGCGGGATCTGTTGATTGCCCCCCAGTCGTTCCACCATGCGCTCTTGCAGCAGGCGCAGCAGCTTGACCTGGACATCCAGGCTCATGCTTTCGATTTCATCCAGAAACAGCGTGCCACCGTTGGCGAATTCGAACTTGCCGATACGGCGTTTCTGCGCGCCGGTAAACGCACCGGGCTCGTGGCCGAACAGCTCGCTTTCCACCACCGACTCGGCCAGGGCCCCGGCGTTGATCGCCACGAAGGGGCCATTGCGTCGGCTCGAGAGGTCGTGCAAGGCACGGGCGACCACTTCCTTGCCGGCACCGGTTTCACCGAGGATCAGCACGTCGGCGCGGGTGGCGGCCAGTGCCCCGATCTGCTCGCGCAGGCGCAGCATCGGAGTCGATTGGCCGACCAGGCGGGCGCTGAGTTCGTGGCGGTCGCTCAGGGCCAGGCGCAGGCTGCGGTTGTCCAGCACCAGGCGGCGCAAGGCCAGGGCGCGGCGTACGCTGTCGAGCAGATGATCGCTGGCGAAAGGTTTTTCCAGGAAGTCGTAGGCCCCGGCGCGCATCGCCTGCACCGCCAGCGGCACGTCGCCGTGGCCGGTGATCAGCAGCACCGGCAGTTCCGGGTCCTGGGCGTGGAGTTCGCCCAGCAGTTCGAGGCCGTCCATGCCCGGCATGCGAATATCACTGACCACCACCCCCGGCCAGTCACGGGGCAGTTGCCCGGCCACGCCCTTGGCTTCGGCCAGGGGCAGGATTTTCAGGCCGGCCAGGTCGAGGGTCTGGCTCAAGGCCTGACGCAGATGGGGATCGTCATCGATCAGCACCACCTCAATCCGGTTATCGATGGTCATACACTTCGGTCCTCGGACGGTTGCAGGCTCACCCCGGGTGCGCCGGCGCGCAGCTTCAGGGTGATCAGGGCGCCGCCTTCCTTGTGGTTGGCGAACGACAGTTCGCCGCCGAAGGCGCGCATCAGGGTGTCGCAGATCGCCAGCCCCAGGCCAAGGCCCTGGGTGCGCGTCTTGGTGGTGTAGAAGGGCTCGCCGGCGCGGCCCAGGGCTTCCATGCAAAACCCCGGGCCGTTATCGCGGATGTACAGGTTGACGCCGGTGTCGGTGGCCTGGGCGCTGAGCCAGAGTTTGCGTGGCGGGCCTTTCTCGGTGAGCGCATCGAGGGCGTTGGCCAGCAGGTTGCCGAGTACCTGGCGCAGGCGGGTTTCGCCGGCCTCGACCCACAGCGTGGCGGCCGGCAAGTCGCGGATCAGTTCCACTTCCATGCTGCGCCGGCGTTTGGCGAGCAGCGCCAGGGCGTCGTCCAGCGCCGGTTGCAGGGCGACGCTTTCCGGGGCATGGCGATCGCGGCGGGCAAAGGCGCGCAGGTGGGCAATGATCGAGGCCATGCGCCCGGTCAGTTCGCTGATCAGCTTGAGGTTGCCGCGGGCATCCTCGGTGCGTTGGTGGTCGAGCAATATCTCGGCGTTTTCCGCGTAGCTGCGAATCGCCGCCAGCGGCTGGTTGAGTTCGTGGCTGATGCTCGCCGACATGGTGCCCAGGGCCGACAGCTTGCCGGCTTGCACCAGGTCATCCTGGGCACGGACCAACTCCTGCTGGGCTTGCTCGCGCTCCAGCACTTCCTGCTTCAAACGTCGGTTCAGCCCTTCCAGGTCGCTGGTCCGTTCCGCCACCCGCCCTTCCAGCTGGTGGCGGGCCTTGGCTTCGAAGGCGATCCGATCCAGATAATGGCGCCGGCGTTGCATCATCAAGCCGAGCAACAGCATCAAGACCAGCAATGCCGCACCGCCGATGGCGACCACGGTGCGCACAGGACGGTCGATCAACGTGCGCGGGGCGAGAATGCTCACGCTCCAGCCGGTTTCTTCGATGGATTGAGTCTGGGTCAGCCAGGCGTTGGCATCCAGGTTCAGCGGCTTGGGGTCGCGGGTCGGATAAGGCTGTACCGCGCTGATGGCCTTGCGCTCGTCGTCACCCAACGGCCGGGTCGCGCGAAACCGCCATTCCTGGCGCGACGTGAGGATGACCACGCCATTGTGGTCGGTTACCAGCAACTGCTCCGGGGTCTTGCCCCACAGGCTTTCGGTGTGGTCGAGGTCGACCTTGACCACCAGCACGCCGATGACTTTCTCGCGGTCGCGCACGGCGGCGGCGAAGAAGTAACCACGCTTGGCCGAGGTGGTGCCCAGGCCGAAGAAGCGCCCCAGGCGCCCGGCCATGGCTTCGATGAAGTACGGACGGAAGGCGAAGTTGCGTCCGACGAAACTGTCGTGCTTGTCCCAGTTCGACGCCGCCAGGGTCTTGCCGGTGGGGTCCATCAGGTACATGACTTCCGCGCCGGTCTGGGCGCTGATGTTTTTCAGCAGCCGGTTGGCGTTGCCTTGGGTCACGCCGTCGTCCGGGGCCGACAAGGCGGCACGCAGGGCCGGCAGGTCGCCGAGAATCTGTGGCAGCACCTCATAGCGGTGCAGCGTGCCCAACAAGTTGGCGACGTAAAGGTCCAGGGTCTGGCGGTTCTGCCCAGCCAGTTCACTGCGGTAATAACGTTCGGCCAGATGCTCCAACGGCCACAGCAACGGTGCCAGGCACAGCGCGAGCAAGGCCAGGCTGCGCCAACGGGGTCTGCGGGGAAGGGTGGAATTCATGAGCATCGGGCGCCTGTGGTGACAGGCGTATTATGCCTAGTTGCCCCGCAAATACTATTTGTAAGGCCTTACCAGGCTTGTCCGGCAAGACACTGCTGCAACGCGTCTCGCCAGTCGGGTTGGCTCACCGACCACTCCTTGAGCAGGCGGCTGCAGTCCAGGCGCGAGTTCAGTGGTCGAGGGGCCGGCGTCGGGTAAGCGCTGGACGCAATGGGCTCCAGCAGTGCACATGGCTTGTGTCGCTCCAGCAGGTTTTCGCCGATGGCCTGGGCGAAACCGAACCAGGACGTCTCGCCCCGGGCCGTCAGGTGATAGGTGCCCCAGGCTCCGGGTTGACCGGCCTGCCAGCGTTCGATCAGTTGGGCGGTGCTGTCGGCAATGGTGCCCGCCCAGGTCGGTGCGCCAATCTGATCGGCCACCACCCGCAGCTGCGGTTTTTCCTGCAACAGGCGTTGCATGGTCAGCAGGAAATTGCGTCCCTCGGTGGAGTACACCCAACTGGTGCGCAGGATCAGGTGCTGGCCGCCTGCCTGGCCGATGGCATGTTCGCCAGCCAGTTTGCTGCGCCCGTAGACACTCAGCGGGTTGGGCGTGTCGTCCTCGGTGTAGGGGGCGGGCTTGAGGCCATCGAAGACGTAGTCGGTGGAGTAGTGAATCAACGGGATGCCCAGGGCGAGCGCTGCTTGGGCCAGGATGCCCGGTGCCGTGGCATTGATGGCAAACGCCCGTTCCGGTTCGCTCTCGGCCTGGTCGACGGCCGTGTGAGCGGCGGCATTGATGATCAGGTCGGGCCTCAGGGCCTCGATGGGCGCGTGCAGGGTGTCCGGTTGCGCCAGATCGAGCTGGTCGCTGCCGCGTACCAGCAACTCGCCCATGCCGCTCAGGCGCGACTGGAGTGCCTGGGAAACCTGGCCATTGCGGCCGATGATCAGGATGCGCAGGTTGGAATTCATGGGAACAGGTCTGCCTCGTGCAAGGCCTTGCCGTTCTGGTCCTTGGCCGAGAGGATCGGCGCGCCTTCCAGCGCCCAATCGATGGCCAGTTGCGGATCGTCCCAGCGAATGCAGCGCTCGGCCGAGGGGGAGTAGTAATCGGTGGTCTTGTAGAGAAAGTCTGCCGATTCGCTCAGTACGACAAAGCCGTGGGCAAACCCTGGTGGCACCCACAGCTGCCGATGGTTCTGCGCCGACAGGCGAACGCTTGCCCATTGGCCGAAGGTCGGCGAGCTGCGACGAATGTCCACCGCGATATCCAGCACCTCCCCGGCAGTGACGCGTACGAGTTTCCCCTGGGCCTGTTCGATCTGATAGTGCAGGCCCCGCAACACACCCCGGGTGGAGCGTGAGTGGTTGTCCTGGACGAACTGCAGGGTGCAGCCGGTCGCCTCGGCAAACGCCCGGGCATTGAAGCTTTCGTAGAAAAAACCCCGATCGTCACCAAAGACTTTCGGTTCGATGATCAGGACATCCGGCAGACGGGTGGCGATGACGTTCAACGTGTTTCTCCGGCGATCTTGAACAGGTACTGGCCGTAGCCGGTCTTGCCGAAATACTGGGCGCGCTCAAGGATGTGCTCGCGGCTGACCCAACCTTGCTGGTAGGCAATTTCTTCCAGGCACGCCACTTTCAGGCCTTGGCGATGTTCGATGGTCTGCACGTACTGCGAGGCTTCCAGCAGGCTGTCGTGGGTGCCGGTGTCCAGCCAGGCGAAACCGCGGCCGAAGCGCTCGACGTGCAGGTCGCCGCGCTGCAGGTAGGCGTTGTTGACGTCGGTGATTTCCAGTTCGCCGCGTTTGGATGGCTTGATGGCCTTGGCGATCTCGATCACGTCGTTGTCGTAGAAGTACAGACCGGTCACCGCGTAGCTGGATTTAGGCGCAGTGGGTTTTTCTTCGATGGACATCGCCCGCCCTTCCGAGTCGAAGTCGATCACGCCAAATCGCTCGGGGTCCTTGACCCAGTAGCCGAACACCGTCGCGCCACTTGGCCGGTTGATAGCCGTCTGCAATTGCTCGCCGAAATACTGACCGTGGAAAATGTTGTCGCCCAGGATCAGGCACACCGAGTCGCTGCCAATGAACTGTTCGCCGATCAGGAATGCCTGGGCCAAGCCATCGGGCGATGGCTGCTCCGCATAGCTGAAGTGCACGCCAAACTGCTGGCCGTCGCCCAACAGGTTGCGGTATTGCGGCAGATCCTGAGGGGTGGAAATGATCAGGATGTCCTTGATGCCCGCGAGCATCAGCACCGAGATCGGGTAATAAATCATCGGTTTGTCATAAATCGGCAAGAGCTGCTTGGACACCCCGAGGGTAATCGGGTGCAGGCGGGTGCCGGAACCGCCGGCCAGGACAATGCCTTTCATCATGCAATTGCATCCTTGTTGTCGAGCGAGCCCAGGCGCTCGCCTTGATAACTGCCGTCCTGGACACGTTGGCACCACAGCAGGTTCTCGAGGTACCACTGCACGGTCTTGCGCAGCCCGGTCTCGAAGGTTTCCCGAGGTGTCCAGCCCAGTTCCCGTTCGATCTTGCTGGCGTCGATGGCGTAGCGCAGGTCGTGGCCGGGGCGATCCTGGACGAAGCTGATCAGGTCGGCATAGTGCTCGACGCCTTCGGGTTTGCGTGGCGCCAATTCTTCGAGCAGCGCGCAGATGCTGCGCACCACGTCGATGTTTTTCTGCTCGTTGTGCCCGCCAATGTTGTACGTCTCGCCGACCGCGCCCTGGGTGACGACCTTGAGCAGTGCCCGGGCATGGTCTTCGACGAACAGCCAGTCGCGCACTTGCTGGCCGTTGCCGTAGACCGGCAGCGGTTTACCGGCCAACGCATTGAGAATCACCAGGGGAATCAACTTCTCGGGGAAGTGAAACGGCCCGTAGTTGTTCGAGCAGTTGGTCAACAGCACGGGCAAGCCGTAGGTGCGTTGCCAGGCGCGGACCAGGTGGTCGGACGCCGCCTTGCTCGCCGAATACGGTGAACTTGGGGCATAGGCGGTGGTTTCGGTGAACAGGTCATCCACGCCGTGCAAGTCGCCATACACTTCGTCGGTGGAGATGTGGTGGAAGCGAAACGCGCGTTTCTGCGGCTCGGCCAGGGCCTGCCAATAAGCGCGGGTGGCTTCCAGCAGGCTGTAGGTGCCGACGATGTTGGTCTGGATGAAGTCTGCCGGGCCATCGATGGAGCGGTCTACATGGGACTCGGCCGCCAGGTGCATGATGGCCTCAGGCTTGAATCGCGCGAGCAGCGCACTGACGGTCGCTTGATCGACAATGTCGGCCTGGACGAATTCGTAGCGGCTGTCGTGATCGATGCTGCTCAGCGATTCGAGATTGCCGGCGTACGTCAGCTTGTCGAGGTTCAGGACTTGGTGCTCGGTATCGAGAATCAAGTGCCGTATGAGCGCCGAGCCGATGAAGCCAGCACCGCCAGTGATGAGAATGCGCATCCGGTTAAGCCTTTTTCCGTGGGACGACAAAGCATAGGGAGCATAGCTTGTCGGCATGGCGGGAGCGGCGCAAGCGAATATCCCCTGGACACACTCTCCCCCTACAGCGTCTCAGGAGGGCTGTGCATATTTTTGAACAGAGGGGTTGCTTATCCTCCGGCTCAGTGGCGAGATAGGCATCCAAACAAAACCACTTCAGGGGTCCTTGTATGCCACTCGCTACGTTGGTTCACCGTGCCAGTTTGCCAAGTCCACAGATCAGCGCCGAGCAAGCGCTGGTGCTGTTGCGCTTGAATTACGGACTCAGTGGCGACCTGCGACCCCTTGGCAGCAACCAGGACCTCAACTACCGCGTTGACAGCGAGCGCGGGCGCTTTGTGTTGAAAATTTGCCACGGCGACTACGCTGTCCCGGAAATACAGGCCCAACACGCAGCCCTCAAACAGTTGGCCGGACACGACGCGGTGAAAGTCCCGCGGGTGATTTGTGCCAGCAACGGGCAGGACCTGCTGACATTGGACGTCGACGGCCAAGCGATTCACATGCGCCTGCTGGAGTACATCGACGGCCAGTCCCTTACGCAACTCAAGCACCTGACACCCGAGCTTGTAACGGGTCTGGGCCGCCTGTGCGCGGAAATGGACCTGGCCCTGGCGACATTCGACCACCCGGGCCTGGAGCGCACCCTGCAATGGGACGCGCGCTATGCCCCGGCCTTGGTTGAGTACCTGTTGCCGGTCATCGAAGATGAACAACGGCGCCATCTGGTCGCCGAGGTCGCGCAACAGGCCGAGCGGCGCTTGCAACCGCTCAAGGCCAGCTTGCCGGTGCAGGCGATCCACATGGACATCACCGATGACAACGTGGTCTGGCAGCGCGATGCCCAGCGCCAGTGGCAATTGCAGGGCGTCATCGATTTCGGCGACCTGGTCCGTACCTGGCGCATCACTGACTTGTCGGTGACGTGCGCGGCCCTGCTGCATCACGCCGACGGCGATCCGTTCTTCATCTTGCCGGCGATCAAGGCCTACCACGCGGTCAACCCCTTGCAGCACCAGGAGCTGTTGGCGCTATGGCCACTGATCGTGGCGCGCGCCGCGGTGCTGGTGCTCAGCGGTGAACAGCAGGTTTCCATCGACCCGGACAACCAGTACAGCCGCGACAACCTGGCCCATGAGTGGGAGATTTTCCGAGTGGCTCACTCGGTGCCTTTCGAACTGATGGAAGCGGCGATTCTCACCGCCGTCGGCCACAGCCTGCCGGCCATTGCCAGCGAGGGCTTTGCGCCGCTGTTGCCGACCCTGGTGGGGCGTGAGTTCGCCCTGATCGACCTGGGTGTGCTGAGCCCGCATTTCGAGGCCGGCAATTGGGAGCAGCCGGGGATCGACCAGCGCCTGCTGGACGAAGCCGCCGGGCTTCACGGCCTGGCCGCCAGCCGCTACGGGCAGTACCGTTTGTCGCGCACCCGGCCGGACAGCGCCGTGGAACCCGACACTTATCCGTTGCACGTGGCGTTGAGTGTGCCCCAGGGCACGCCGCTCGAATCGCCGTTCGCCGGGGTTGTGCACAAGGCCGCCGACGGCATGTTGCAACTGGACAGCGCGCAGCTGAGCGTGCGCGTGTGGGGCGTGACGTCGCCGTTGCATTCCGGGGCGGCGCTGGTCAAGGGGCAGGTGCTGGGTGAAGTGACGGGGCCGTTGCAGGTCCAGTTGTGCCGGGGCGCCCAGGTGAATCCGCCGCTGTTCTGCACGCCCTCCAGGGCCGCGGCCTGGCAGGCGCTTTGCCCTTCGCCGGCGGTGCTACTGGGGCTGGCCTGCGATGCCGAGCCGGAGGTTGATCCCGAGGCACTGCTGGCCCGCCGCGATGCGAGCTTCGCCCGTTCGCAGAAACATTATTACGTCGATCCGCCGCGCATCGAGCGTGGCTGGCGCAACCACCTGATCGACATGCAGGGCCGCTCGTATCTGGACATGCTCAACAACGTCGCCGTGCTGGGCCACGGCCATCCCCGCATGGCGGCGGTGGCTGCCCGGCAATGGTCGCTGCTCAATACCAACTCGCGTTTCCACTACGCGGCGATCGCCGAATTCTCCGAGCGTCTGCTGGCGCTGTCGCCGTCGAACATGGACCGGGTGTTCCTGGTCAACAGCGGCACCGAGGCCAATGACCTGGCGATCCGCCTGGCCTGGGCCTACAGCGGCGGACGGGACATGCTCAGTGTGCTGGAGGCCTATCACGGCTGGTCGGTGGCCGCCGATGCGGTGTCGACGTCCATCGCCGATAACCCCCAGGCCCTGAGCAGCCGCCCGGACTGGGTGCACCCGGTGACCGCCCCGAACACCTACCGTGGCGAGTTCCGCGGTCCCGACAGTGCGCCGGACTACGTGCGCAGTGTCGAGCACAACCTGGCGAAAATTGCCGAGAGCAAGCGTCAGCTCGCCGGCTTCATCTGCGAACCGGTGTACGGCAACGCCGGTGGGATCGCACTGCCGCCCGGTTACCTGAAGCAGGTCTATGCGATGGTGCGCGAGCGCGGTGGGGTCTGTATCGCCGACGAGGTGCAGGTCGGTTACGGGCGCATGGGCGAGTTTTTCTGGGGCTTCGAAGAGCAAGGCGTGGTGCCGGACATCATCACCATGGCCAAGGGCATGGGCAACGGCCAGCCGCTGGGTGCGGTCATCACCCGCCGGGAAATCGCCGAGGCGCTGGAAGCCGAGGGGTACTTCTTCTCCTCGGCCGGTGGCAGCCCGGTCAGTTGCCAGATCGGCATGGCGGTGCTGGATGTCATGGAAGAAGACAACCTCTGGGAAAACGCACGGGTGGTTGGCGGGCACTTCAAGGCTCGACTGGAGGCTTTGATCGACCAGTATCCATTGGTCGGTGCGGTGCATGGTTCCGGGTTCTACCTGGGCGTGGAACTGATCCGTGATCGCGAGACCCTGGAGCCGGCCACTGAAGAAACCATGGCGCTGTGCAATCGCCTGCGGGAGTTGGGGATCTTCATGCAACCGACTGGCGATTATCTGAACATCCTCAAGATCAAGCCGCCGATGGTGACCACGCGTCAGAGTGTGGATTTCTTTGTCGATATGCTGGCGAAGGTATTGGACGAGGGGCTGTAATCGATCTGGAACGCCACGCTGTTCTCCTGTGGGAGCGAGCTTGCTCGCGATGACGGTGTCCAAGCCAATATTAATGTGGCTGAACGACCGCTATCGCGAGCGAGCTCGCTCCCACAGGGTTTGGCGCACCTTTTTAAATCGATTTTTGTCGGTGTTTTCAGCTTTTTTTTGATGGTGCTAAGTTTTTGTGGCTTTATTAGTCGATATTTATCGTTTATAAAGTTGCCACTGCCCATCGCCCAGGAGATGACCCATGACAACGTTGCACAGCACTCCGCGCGCGGATGGTTTCCACATGCCTGCCGAATGGGCGACCCAGACCCAGGTCTGGATGATCTGGCCCGAGCGTCCGGACAACTGGCGCCTGGGCGGCAAGCCCGCGCAGGCCGCCCACGTGGCGGTCGCCAAGGCCATCGCCCGTTTTGAACCGGTGACCGTGGCGGTGTCCGCGGCCCAGTACGAAAATGCCCGGGCGCGCCTCGACGTGCCGAATATCCGCCTGGTGGAAATGTCCAGCGACGATGCCTGGGTCCGCGATACCGGCCCTACGTTCGTGATCAATGACAGCGGGGAAGTGCGCGGTGTCGATTGGGATTTCAACGCCTGGGGCGGTTTTGACGGCGGCCTGTATGCGCCCTGGAACCGTGATTCGCAAGTGGCCAGCAAGGTCCTCGAGATCGAACGCAGCCCGCGTTATCGCACCGAAGGTTTTGTGCTCGAGGGCGGGTCGATCCATGTGGATGGCGAAGGCACCGTGATCACCACCGAGGAATGCCTGCTCAACCGCAATCGCAACCCGCACATGAGTCGTGAGCAGATCGAGGCGGTGCTCAGCGCGCAATTGGCGGTGGACAAGGTCATCTGGCTGCCGGACGGTCTGTTCAATGACGAAACCGACGGCCATGTGGATAACTTCTGCTGCTACGTGCGTCCGGGCGAAGTCCTGCTTGCCTGGACCGACGACCCGCAAAACCCGAACTACACCCGCTGCCATGCGGCGATGGATGTGCTGCAAAACAGCACTGACGCCAAGGGGCGCCCGTTCACAGTGCACAAAATGCCGATTCCGGGGCCGATGTATGCCACCGAAGAGGAATGCGCGGGCGTGGATGCGGTGGAAGGTTCCCAGGAGCGCAACCCAACCGTGCGACTGGCCGGCTCCTATGTGAACTTCCTGATCGTCAACGGCGGCATCATCGCGCCCAGCTTTGACGACCCGCTGGACGCGCCGGCCAGGGACATCCTGCAGAACCTGTTCCCGCAGCACGAAGTGGTCATGGTGCCCGGGCGCGAACTGTTACTGGGCGGCGGGAACATTCATTGCCTTACCCAACAGCAACCCGCGCCGTACGTAAAATGAGTGGCGATGTAACAGGCTGCTGATAGCGCCTGCGCCGGCCCCGGGGCGGCGATTTTGGATCCATCCCGGCAAGCCCGCGGCCCGATTGGGCCGTGGGTTTTTTTGTATCTGTTCATGGGTGGGCGTGGATACATTGGCATAGCTCTTGTATCGGATCCGCGGCAGTTCCGGGGAATGGAGCTGAGTTGTTTTGTCATAAACCTTGGATAAATTAGCCGCTCATCAACCAGGAGAGGGCGCTGGAATGAATATGACAAGCGAGCGCACATGCCATCCCTTGGCCGTCAATGGTGAGTCGCTTCAAGCCTTGGCGCAGTGGTTGAAGTCCAACGGAACGCGTCAGATCAGAGAACCTGATCCGCGCCGGATGATCGTTGAGCGTTACCCCGCTGGCCTGTTCAGCGAGGCTGAGTTGGAAGCGTTGTGGGATGTGATGCAAGGATAGAATTCGACGGATTGATAAAAAGCGCTGGCCGGGATGGCAGCGCTTTTTTTGTGCCCGCGGGTTTTCGAGTTCACACAAAAATCCCTGTGGGAGCGAGCTTGCTCGCGATAGCGGTGGATCGATAACACGACTGTTGACTGACACACTGCCATCGCGAGCAAGCTCGCTCCCACAGGGGGGCTGGGCAAGCCCGAGGCCTTCGCCCAATGGCTCAAGCAAACCCCGCCGGAGCAGGCCTGCGCGCCCTCGGCGACTTGCGGTTTGGACGGCTGTTCGTTTTGATCGAATCTTAGATGTTTTTCGCCTAATTACAGACGATTCACGAAATTGACACACTGTTGAGGGCGCGACTAGGATTCGCCCTACGCCTGTGGCTGACAGCCATGACTCTTAAATAATAAAAAGGCCCGACACGATCAGACGTGGGCGGGCCTTTTCATTATTTTCAGGAGCAAGAGTCCGAAAAAGAGCGCAGAAAGCGCCATTTCGGCTGCTCGCCGCGGTGCGTATCAACCCGTACAAGGAAAATAATCATGTTGAACAAGCGCATTAGTTTGATCGCACTGGGGATCTTGAGCACGACACACGCCATGGCCAACGACCAGGCGGAGTCAAAGGGGTTCGTTGAAGACAGCAGCTTGAAAGTGCTGTTGCGCAACGCTTATATCAACCGCGACTACAAAGACGGCAACAAGGACAAGGCCGAATGGGGCCAGGCGGCCATCGGTACGTTCTCGTCCGGTTTCACCCAAGGCACGGTGGGCGTGGGTGTAGATGCCTTCGGCCTGTACGCATTGCGTCTGGACGGCGGCAAAGGTCGTAGCGGTGCGCAAGGCATCGATTTCTTCAAGCAAGGTGACAGCGGCAACGCGGCCGATGACCTGTCCAAGTTCGGTGCCGCGGTCAAGTTCCGCGTTTCCAACACCGTACTGGCCTACGGTGACCAGATGCCGGCCCTGCCGGTGCTGAGCTATGACAACTCGCGCCTGCTGCCGGAAAGCTACACCGGCACGCTGATTACCTCCAAGGAGATCAAGGGCCTGGAACTGAATGCCGGCCGCTTCACCGCCGAATCGCGCAAGAGCGCCGAAGGCCGCGACAGCGGTGGCCTGAAGTCGATCAACGTATTGGGCGGCAGCTACCAGTTCACCGAGCAGTTCAAGGCTTCGCTCTACGCCTCGGATGTCGAGGACGTATTGAAGAAGCAATACGTGAACGCCAACTACGTGTTCCCGCTGGCCAAGGATCAGTCCCTGACCCTGGACTTCAACGGTTATCGCACCAAGCTGGACAACAGCTACGTTCGCGAAAACAACGTCACCGGCGACGACAACAAGATCTGGAGCCTGGCCGCCACCTTCGCCACCGGCCCGCACAGCTTCACGCTCGCTCACCAGCGCAGCACCGGCGACAGCAACCTGGGCTACGCCTACGGCGGCTATCAGCGCGGGCAGAATCGGGTGGGTGACGGCGGCAACACGATCTACCTGGCCAACTCCTACTGGTCCGACTTCAACGCCGAGGATGAGCGCAGCTGGCAGTTGGGCTACGGCCTGGACTTCACCACCTTCGGCGTTCCGGGCCTGACCTACAACGTCGCTTATGTGCGTGGCGATAACATCACCACGTCCACCAGCGAAGGCGGTACCGAGCGCGAGATCTTCAACCAGTTCAAGTACGTGGTCCAGGGCGGCCCGGCCAAGGACCTGAGCGTCAGGTTGCGCAGCTCCGTGTTGCGGGTGTCGCAGAAGTCCAGCGAGTACAACGTCAGCGGCAATGAGCTGCGGGTGTTCGTGGATTACCCGATCAACGTCTTCTGATGCCTGAACGGGTCACGAGCTTGTAAAACCGTGGCGAGGGAGCGAGCTCCCTCGCCACAACTGATTCATGCCTGCCTGAAGTGAATAGCGTTGCGATGCCAAACTCGGATTCTTTTGGCTTTTTGCGCAAGAAAAGCCACTGAAACAGCCTGTTTTCCCGAGAAAAAGTCGTACTAATGCAACGTTGCCCTCCGTTTCAAGCGTCGCTTGAAATGCCTCAAATACTTTCTCATGGACGTAAATCCTGCACCTACTAGATTAGGCCGCTCAATGCAGTGGAGACCTATGAAAAATGATCGTTCTGAACAGGGAAGTGGGCGAAGCGCTGAGACGTGACAAATACGTCAACGTTCGCGGTGGGGACTTCAACCTCTACGGTCATTTCGGCGATTTTGTCCGGCTGACCAAAAGCTGGGAAAACATGGAGCCCGACAGTTACTACGGCCAGGCCGAGTCAGGCATGCGTTTTCGCCGCTACAGCGACTTCGAATACAACCCTACGACCCGAGAGCTCAAGCAGCTCGAACACCGGGCCTACGTTCAGTCCAAGGCCAACAACAGCTATGTCGGCGGACTGGAGCGTCACTTCCAGGACTTCTCCAACGAAGTGATCAATTCGCCGGTGATGCGCAGCCTGATCGACACGGACTTCGAGGTGTACAAGAACGTCCTGCCCCAGGACTTGCACGATGAAATCTGGCAGTGCCAGATCCATCAGATCCGCATCGAGATCAAGCCGGGCAAACAACTGGAAATCACCCCCGAAGGGATTCACTGCGACGGCTATCCGTTCAGCGGCGTGCACTTCTGGGGCCGCCAGAATGTGGCGGGTGCGGAGAGCCGTTTGTACAGCGCCCAGGAAGAACAACTGGCGGCGACGACCTACGAGGACATCCTCGACACCACGTTCTTCCTGGACCGCGACATGCGCCATTACGTGACCCCGGCGCGCAACACCCATAGCCATGACATGGCCTACCGGCAGATCCTGGCCATTTCCTTCTCGCGGCCCGGGACCGCTTTCGACATTGTTCGCTGAACGGCTCGAACCCATGGACGACCCGGTGCAGCAAGTCCTGTTGCGCCGGGCCATGGTCCGGGACGCCGAGCGACTGGAGCGGTTCTTTCGCGGTTTCGACGAAGTGTCGTTCTGCGAATGGCAGGACGCCCGATTCTTGCGCGGTGTGTTGTTGCAGGACACCACCACCGCATACCTGGCCATCGATGCGAGCGGTGACGTGGTGGGCGCGGTGATCGGTGGCATGCTCGGTACCCGTGGCACGATCAATCACTTGGCGGTCAGCCCGCAGCATCGCACCAAAGGCCTGGGCCAGCGCCTGGTCGAGGCCGCATCGGCTGACATGAAGCGGGTAGGCGTGCTGCGCATGTTCCTTTTCGTCGACGATGCTAATCTGGCCGGCAAGCGTTTCTGGGCCGCCCAGGGGTTCTGTGAGCCCCGGGGTGAAATCACCTTCGAGAGGGATTTATGAACAAGACTTCCAGCCAGCCGCTGGCGGTCGAACCACAAGCCTCGCGTACCTTTGCTGAAGCCAGTCCGGTGGTAGCGGGTTATTTCACGGTTTCGTTTGTGTTCGGTCTGATGGCGGTCAACGCCGGGCTGCCCCTGTGGTTGCCGGTGGCGATGTGCCTGTTCGTCTACGCGGGTGCTTCGCAATTCGCGGCGCTGGCGTTGATTTCCAGCGGTGCGTCACTGACCACCATCGTGCTCACCACGTTCCTGATCAATGCCCGGCACATGCTGATGTCGGTCTACATGGCCAAGGCCCTGCGTGCGCTGGGTCTCAGTCGTTTCGAACGCTGGTGCTACGCGGCAGGTTTGACGGACGAGTCATTCGCTTTCCACAGCGTCAAGCTCGGCAGCGGGGCGCCGGTGAGCGTGCGCTACCTGGTCGGTTTCAACCTGTTCTGCCATACGTCCTGGGTGCTCGGTGGCTTGCTGGGCGCGGTGTGCGCGCAATACGCGGCGCACCTCATCAAATACCAGCTCGACTATGCGCTGACCGCGATGATGCTCTATGTGCTGGTTTCGTTGTGCGACACCCGCAACAAACTGATCGCGGCCCTGGCCGCTGTCGTCTGCATGGGCGGGCTGAGCCTGCTGGGCAGCTCGCCGTTCAATGTCTTCATTGCCACGTTCGTTGGCTGCGGGGTGGGCGTATGCCTGACCAAACGTTCCTGATCCTGGTCGTGGTCCTGATGATGGCCGTGACCTTCCTGCCACGTGCCCTGCCGTTGCAGGTCAATACCGACCACTGGCCGCCCTTCGTCGCCCGTGCCCTGGAATACCTGCCAGTGGCGATCGTCGCTGCCATCAGCCTGACCCCGTTATTGATCAAGGACCAGCAGATACAACTCGACCGCCCTGAGTTTTATGCCGCGATTCCGACGCTGTTATGTGCGTATTTCAGCCGCAACCTGTTTCTCAGTGTGGCGCTGGGCACGGCGGCGTACATCGCGCTCGGTTCGTTCCTGTAGCGTCAGGTCCACCACATCGTGCAGCGCCTGGCCAGACAACTCCGGATTATTCACCGCCAGGCGGACCTCGAGGAAATCCTCGAAGTCCGGGAAAATCGCCAGGCCGTTGCGCAGCGCCGCCTCCCGGGACACCAGCCCCAGGCCATCGAGTTGTGTGATCAACGACAATGTCAGCGTCTCACTGCAGGAATACACCATGCGTTGGCTCGACCCGTATTCACCCAGGCCTGCGTCGAGAAAGCGCAGGAAGCTGCGGGAATACGGACACTCTTCTGCCGGACGCACCTGAAACTTGTCCCCGAGCAGGCCAAGGGAGTCGTCTTCGTCGCCACAATGGGCGCCAACCACCCGCACCTGCACATCCGGCATGGCAATGCTGGTAAAACCGCTCTGTTGCTGCCCAATCAGGATCGCCAGGTCAAAATCTTCGTTCCTGAGCTTGCTCAGGTTCTCCATCGACTCGGCGTAGCTGAACTCCAATTGATACTGGGGGAACACGGCGATCAATCGATCGATCATCCGTCGGTTGAACTCCGCCGGCAGGGTGGTATTGAGCGCCACCTTGAGCGTGCGCTGTCGCGGTGTCTTGAGTGCCGCGACTTTTTCTTCCAATTGCCGGGTGGCAATCAGCACTTGATCCATGAAGGGGGTCAGTTCCGAGCCCTGGCTCGTCAACGTCAGGCCCTTGTTCGAGCGCCGGAACAACCGGAAACCGAACTGTTCCTCGACCTTGTTCAACTGCGCCGCCAACGCCTGCACCGTGAGGCACGAATGCTCGGCCGCTGCCGACAACGAGCCGGTCTGCACGATACGCATGAGGTTGCGTAGGGTTCTGCTATCCATGAGGTAATGCCCTCTGCTTAAGTGGGCTCGCTATTGTTGTGCACCTGGGCCGGCCAAGTGGTCATGCCGGCTATCATCATGCACCTTGCCACGCTTGTCGCGATTTTGTGCCGAAAAGCGCCGGGAGGCGATGGTTGGAGCTTATGCGGGATTTGCGGATTTTGCCCAGTGGATGCTGGCCAAGACCCATTAGTGAGAACCTGGTTGCGTTTGTTGGCCTGGAAAGCCATGCCGAATGGGTTCATATAGAGTGTCGCTGGAGTCCACTTGCGAATAAAAACTTAAAAATAATCCATATGTGTACTATCCTCTAAGCACCACCCCGCTAAAAAGGAGCCAAAGCCATGGCGACTTCCTCCATCACCCTCAACGCGCAGCAACAATTGGACTCCCCGGATGCGGGTCGAGTCGCGTTGAAGTTTTTCTTCAACCTCATGGCGCTCTGGGGTTGCAGCGTCGAGCAGCAGCGCACCTTGTTGGGCAAGGTGGGCAACACGACCTTCTACAAATACAAACAGTTGCCGGAGAACGTGAGGCTGCCTCGCGATACGCTGGAGCGCATTTCCTACCTCATGGGTATCCACAAGGCGCTGAGCATTATCTTCAGCAATAGCCGGGACCGTGCCTATCAGTGGGTCAGCAGCCCGAATACCGCGGCACCGTTCAACGGCCAGTCGGCGCTGTCCTACATGTTGACCGGGCGGGTGGTGGATATCGCCGATGTGCGGCGATACCTCGACGGAGTGCGCGGTTAATGATGCCACCACTGGCGGACCCGCAATGGAAACGGGCCTATCGGATCGTCAACAGCAGCTTCCCTCCGATTTCGCTGTTTGAAGACGTACTCGACCCGGAAGACCTGCCCACGGCCTACGCCCTGGAAGCGCTGACCAACGATCGGCTGATGGAACAGGCCGGCGTGCTGTCCCGGGTCCGTCCCGAGGACCGTGTTTCCGGGCCCGGCTCCTCGCCGGTGATGGCGGCGTTTACCCACATTGGCAAAAGCAGCCGCTTCAGCGACGGCACCTTCGGTGTCTACTACGCCGCCAGCAGCCAGGAAGCCGCCATCGCCGAGACCTGCTACCACCAGGCGCGATTCCTCGGGGCGACCAATGAGCCAGACCTGGAGTTGACCATGCGCACCTACGTCAACAAGGTCGTCAAACCCCTGCACGACATTCGCCACGACTACCCTCACCTCCACAACCCAGACCCTACGGCCTACGGCCCATCCCAGGTGTTCGCCCGGCAACTGCGTGAAACCTTGTCCTGGGGGCTGCTGTACAACAGCGTCCGCCTGCCCGGCCACGAATGCGTGGCCGCGTTTCGCCCGCCGGCGGTTTCGATTCCGGTGCAAGGCAAGCATATTCGGTACGTCTGGAGTGCCCAGAAGCGGGAGATTTCGTTTGTGTTCGAGGTGAGCGAGGTTTGAAAAGGGCTGCCAGGCAGCCCAGCGGGAGCAAGCTCCCTCGCCACGGGTATCCGATCAAATCTTGAACTGCTGCACCGAAGCCTGCATCGATCCCGCCGCATCGTTCAATTGATCCGCCGTTTGCGTCAGGTTGTGAATCGAACGGGTGTTCTCGCGGGACTGCTCGGCAATCGACTCCACCCGCTGGGCCATTTCATCACTGGCTTTGGATTGCTCGGCAATGGTCTGGGAAATTTCCTCCACCACTTCGGCCGCATGCCGGGCGCCGGTGCGGATTTCGCTGATGGACACCCCGGCCTGCTGGGCCAGGTTGACGCCTTCGTCCACGCGGCTGACACACGCCTGCATGTTCGCCACCGCATCCCGTGCGCTGGACTGGATGCGCTCGATCATCGCGGTGATTTCCTGGGTGGACTGGGTGGTGCGCGCCGCCAGGTTGCGCACTTCGTCGGCCACCACCGCAAAACCACGGCCCGCCTCGCCGGCGCGGGCGGCTTCGATGGCGGCGTTGAGCGCCAGCAAATTGGTCTGTTCGGCGATGCTCTTGATCACCTGGATGATGGAATGAATGTCTTCGGACGAGGCGTCCAGCGCGGTGATCTTGCTGGAAGACTGGTTGACCACCTCGGCGATCCGGTTCATGCCTTCTACCACCCCGAGAATCACCTGACCGCCGCTGCTCGCCAATTGTTCGGACTGCGCCGAAATCGTCCGGGCGCTGTCGGCGTGCTGATGGATCTGGCTGATGTTCGCCATCATCTGCTCCATGCTCGCCGCCATGCTGGTCGCGCTCTGGGCCTGCTGGTCGGCACTGGAGACAATCTGCCGCGCCGTATCGCCCAGGTTCCGGGACGTGCCATGCAACTCATCGCTCTGGCCGCGGATCGTGGCGATCATCTGCCGCAGATTGGTCTGCATCTGCTCGATCACGCCTTGCAGCTGGCCCAGCTCATCCTTGCTTTGCGTGCCCATGGAGCGCTGCAGATCCCCTTGGGAAATCGCCTGGGTATTGAGGATGATCTTGTTCAGCGGTGTAAGCACCGCCTTGAGCAGGCTCCACGACAACAGCGCCAGCGCCACGCAAGTGGCCAGTAGTGTCGCGATCAGCCATCGCTCCGAGCTCTGAATGCTGCCGTCCTGATGCTCGCGGGATGACTGCGCCTGGTTCTCGATCAGTTCGCTCACTGCCTCGTTGCGCTCCTCCAACGCCGAAAACGCCCCGTCGAACTCCGCCCGCAACGCCTGGCCATCCTGGGCACCGCTCAGTGCCTTGCTGATTATTTGCTTGGCTTTATCAATGTAGGTCTCCACCTGTGGCTTGAGCTCGACAATCGCCTTGGCGACATCCCCCGGCAACTTCGCCTCGGCATTTTCGGCAATGACCTTGCGCATGCGCTGCGTATGCTCATCGAACGCCTCCAGCACCTCCTTCGTCCCCTGGGCATCCCCCGGCTTGACCAGCAGAGCGGCGAGCACGTCGGCACGAATGGCGTCGTGCATCATGTCCGCCTCCATGTGCTTGCGCATGGCGGAAATGCTGGTCTCGTTCTGCACCAGGGCCTCGGTCATGGAGTGATAGCCCCACAGCCCGATCCCGCCGAGCAGCAGCGCAAAGGAAAGACTGACCAACCCCGAGCCTATGACCTTGGTGCGGATCTTCATCGCTTACTGCTCCTGGAGCGGGGGAATTCTGGAAAAGTGTAGTCGAGCGCGAGCAGAGCCTTGCGGTATTCCATGCGCTTATCCGAGGCTATCGGCGGGGGATTTGATTAGATGAATACGTTGCAAACTGTTTGGACAGGGGCAGGGTGGCGGGAACACAGCCCATTCAGAAATCCCACAAACTCATTGCAGTCAGTCATTGTGTTCTGCCCCCAAATCCGTGGCGAGGGAGCTTGCTCCCGCTGGGCTGCGAAGCAGCCCTTCTTCAACCTTTCCTGTCATACGGAAGAAACCCAATGCTGCTCGACCCAGCGGGTAGCATTGGGCCTGCGGCCCTTAAGCAGGATTACTCCCCGGCGCCTCCAGCACCTTTACCACGTCGTCGATGACGGCCTTGCTCATATCCTGCAAATAACACGACGCCCAGGCATACCGATCCGTACCGCGAATCATCGCCGCGTCCTCGGCCAGGACCTTGGCAACGTGGAGCAGATCGGAAGCGTGGGACAGGGCTTCGCCAATGGGTATGCCGCTGTTGACGCGGAATAAAGGGCGGTCGGAGTGGTAGCAGAAGGGGGTTAGGCCTGGGGTTTTGAGGTCTTTGGGATGGGTCATTGCGCACCTCCATTTGCCAATTGGCGGCGGACGATGACTAGCAAAGCGATAAAGCGAGACTGCAGCAGATCCATGGCATGCATCGATAAACTCCCATATCAGATGAGAGCTGCCACGTTCGTTCTCAGGCGAATGGGTGGCAGCTGTGCGCAGGCTGAGAAACCGGAGATACAGGAACCCGGCAGACCCGAAGGTCTCCCACGCACAGCCGCCATTGCACGGAATGCGGACATAAAAAAACGCCGCAAAACGTGGTTCGGGCGCTGTAGCGCCTGCATCTTACTCGGGTTCTCAGGCCCGGTCGCTGAATTGGCAGCGACTGTTGAAGAGTAGTCAGCGATTGGAGGAGGGGCAATCGTGGCGCGATGCTGGCGAATCCAAAATTGCGTATCCAGATTTTACCTGGCTGGTAGCTTCTAACTGGCTGGAGTCCAGTGGTCTGAAACCTTCTTTTCATGGGGCACTGGCAAAGCGATTACAGAAAATCGTCGATATCCACTCGTCGCCACTGTCAGTCCTGACAGTGGCGAATTTATTGTGGATACATCCAAGCTAGGTTTGTCCAGTCTGGACGCAGTGTGGAAGAAGTCATCTGGCTCAAGGTGGTCTTCAGGATGAGGCAATTTATTCTTTCCGACATCTTGGCTTTTCCAGCCTCTTCCGCTCAGTCGCATGCAACGATTCCATTGATGGAAGGGCCTGGCATGGTCATTGATGGTGAAGTATTTAGAAGTGAATACGCGGATGTGAACGGCATTCGCATGCACTATCTGGTGAGCGGTAACGGTGAAAGACCGGTGCTTCTGATCCATGGCTTTCCGGGAAGCTGGAGGAACTGGGAGGCTGTGATGGGGCGCTTGGTGCGCGCTGGCTACACCCCTGTCGTTCCTGATTATCGTGGCGCCGGAGAAACGGATATTTCAGCCAGTGGTTATGACAAGAAGAACATGGCGCTGGATCTGCATGAGCTGATTAAAAAACTGCAGATGAATCGGGTTGATGTTGTGGGGCACGACATGGGTTTGATTGTCGCCTATGCCTACGGCGCACTTTATCCATACGAAACCAAACGCATCGTCTTGATGGACGGCTTTATCCCGGGCATTCCAGGGTGGGAGATTCCTTTTAATGGCAATCCCGCAACCGGTATCTCGAGCAAGTGGCATTTTCGCTTCTTTGGAAGCACCGCCGAAAAAATGATCAAGGGTAAAGAAAAGATTTACCTGGACATGTTTTTCGATGAGTTCGTTTACCCAGGAAATCCCAAGGTAACGCAAGAGGTGCGTGAGGCCTTGTTGAACGACTATTCCCGGTCAGGGCGCATGGGCGCAGCTTTCAAGCTTTATTCGGCCTGGATAGAGCATGACGCAAATGACAACCAAGCGTTCGCTGAAAATAAACTGACCCTCCCGGTGCTCACCATTGGCGGGGATCACTCAAGAGGCAAGACGTTGGCCGAGCAAGTGCAGCACATTACCTCGCAACCCCATTCCTTGATCTTGCAAAATACTGGGCATTGGGTGCTTGAGGAAAAAGCGGAGGCTACCAGTCAAGCGATCCTGGATTTCTTGCGAAATTAAGGAATGCATAGGTCTTGGCGAGTTACTCAGTTTTGGGGTGTTCGAATTCGATGCGCGGGCGTTAAAGGAATGGCATAAATTGGGGGATACCGTGCGCCAGCAGCTCAAGAAGAAGCTAGCCACGATTCTGCTCAAGCCGCGTATTGAGGCCAACCGTCTGATGCCTTGCCCGACTGCTACAAGATTAAACTGCGCAGCAGCGGTTATCGGCTGGTTTATCAAGTGATTGACCAGGAGGTCATGGTGTTTGTGGTGGCCGTCGATAAGCGCGAGCGTGAGCCGGTTTATCGCAAAGCGGCTGAGCGGTTAAGTTAGCGAGTACGCAACGTATAAGTGAAAAACCCAAAAGCTGCCGTGGCGACAGGCAGCAGAGGGCTGATTCTGTTGAAAAAGTCGGCCATGGTTTGCGCATCAGAAAAGCACGCATCCGAGATTGAGTTTTTTCTTTTGGCAGAGGCTTCCAGACTCGGGTTTCATGTAGCAGCGTGCAAAAAGCGTTTTAACAGTCAATGATCAGGCCGTTTGGGCTGAGCGACTTTTTCAACAGAGTCGGCTAAAAGCGG
This sequence comes from Pseudomonas fluorescens, assembly GCF_001307275.1. NCBI lineage: Bacteria > Pseudomonadati > Pseudomonadota > Gammaproteobacteria > Pseudomonadales > Pseudomonadaceae > Pseudomonas > Pseudomonas fluorescens. The sequence goes on along the minus strand of NZ_CP012831.1, from coordinate 2,250,491 downwards.
CCCTTCAACTGCACGGCGACTACGCAAGCTCACAGCGGCAGCGGCCGATCCTGGACAACCCGTTTCATCACCAGCGTCGAGGTCAGCCGCTGAACATTGGGCAATGTTGAAAGGCTCTCGTCATACAGTCGCTGAAAGGCCGGCAGGTCCTGGGCGATGACGTGCAGCAAATAATCCGGCTCGCCAAACAATCTTTGCGCATCAACCACCTGGGGGATCTCAATGAGCGCCGCTTCGAACGCCTCTACCGCTTGCCTGTCGCCCTCTCGCAGGGTGGCGAATACCATGGCGGAAAAGTTCAGGCCGAGCGCGGCGGGGTCCAGTTGCGCCCGATAGCCGAGCAATACACCGGACTCTTCCAATGCTCGCACTCGACGATGACAAGGTGAAAGGCTCAGGCCGACCCGTTCAGCCAGTTCAGTGACCGAAAGGCGACCATCCTTTTGCAATTCGGCAAGAATATTTCGATCAATTCTGTCCACGCAGTAAAACCTTCCAATACGTAGTGTCGTCACGACAATCTTTGAAAGAATATTCTAGCCGACTTTCATTATTCTTCCTTCAGCCATAAACGACCGAGCCCTTCCAAAGAGGCGCGATCCTGGATTGATGGGAAGCGATGATGACAAGAACAACGTTGTATCAACCGGCGTGGGTGACGCCATGACCTTCAGTGTGTTCGCCGCGTTCTGGGCCGTGTCGATTCTGTTCGTCATCACCCCGGGTGCAGATTGGGCCTACGCGATATCCGCAGGCTTGAAGCATCGCGTTGTTATTCCTGCCGTGGGTGGACTGTTATCCGGCCACTTGATCGCCACGATGATCGTCGCGGCCGGTGTTGGCACGTTGATAGCCAATCACCCGCTGGCATTGTCCGTGCTGACGGTGGCCGGCGCGGGTTACCTGCTTTGGTTGGGGGCCAATATGCTTGCTCGCCCTTCCACACCGCACGCCGATGCAAGCCAAACGACCGACTCATGGGCGCGATGGGCGCTAAAGGGACTTTGCGTGAGCGGGCTGAATCCGAAAGTGTTTCTGCTGTTTCTGGCGCTCCTGCCGCAATTCACCGACACCACCGCGCCGTGGCCTGTGCCCATGCAGATGATTGCACTCGGGCTGATCCACACCATCAGCTGTGGAGTGATCTATCTGCTGGTCGGATTTGGCTCACAAGTCGTACTTCGAGCACGCCCTGCCGCTGCGCATCTGGTCAGCCGTTTGTCCGGAGTGATCATGATCATCATCGCGCTAGTGCTTTTGATCGAGCAGTTACATGCCTAACCCATCCTGTCAGCGAGACGTCCCGATGAGCGAGCAAACTTCACCCTACGACCGTTCCCCCCAGACAAAACCTGCGACACGAATCCGGATCCCGCACCTCAAACAGATGAAAGTGGAAGGTCGCAAGTGGGCGATGTTGACGGCGTATGACATGTACAGCGCCGCCATCTTCGAGGATGCCGGCATACCTGTCCTGCTGGTGGGCGACTCCGCCTCTAACAATGTCTACGGCAACGAATCAACGCTTTCGGTCACCGTCGACGAACTTATCCCTCTGGTGCGAGCAGTCAACCGCTCGACACAGCGGGCACTGGTGATTGCCGACCTGCCTTTCGGCTCTTATCAGGCCTCACCGGAACAGTGCCTGCATACCGCCGTTCGATTCATGAAGGAAGCCGGTGCCCATGCCGTCAAACTGGAAGGCGGGATCGAGTTGCTGCCACACATCGAAAAGCTCACTCGCTCGGGCATCCCCGTCATGGCGCACATCGGCTTCACACCACAGATGGAACATCAACTGGGCGGCTATCGTGTGCAGGGCCGAGGTGACGATGCACAGCGCTTGATAGACAGCGCCAAAGCATTGGAAGCCGCCGGTGCCTTCGCGGTTTTGATCGAGATGGTACCCGGTGAAGTTGGAGCCGCGATCACCCACGCTATTTCCATACCTACCGTCGGGATCGGTGCCGGAAACCAATGTGATGCTCAGGTACTGGTTTGGCAGGACATGGCCGGTTTGCGTCAGGGGCGTCTGCCGCGATTCGTCAAACAGTACGCCGACCTCCGTTCCGTACTTCAAACAGCGGCAAGAGATTTTGCACTGGATGTGGAAGCCGGGACATTTCCTGGTCCCGAGCACACTTTTTAACGAGCGCCCCGCCGCTACCAGGAAGCCTTTATGAAAAGCCCGAGAGAACGTGCCGCCGAAGGACTCAACGTAGGAGACCGCTTCACCATTGTCCGCTGTTTTTCGCGAGACGATATCCATCAATTCGCGCAGATCTCTCGGGACTACAACCCGGTCCACTGCGATGCGCATTACGCACAGTTGCGCCGGTTCAAGGCACCGATTGCTCATGGCCTGCTAACGGCAAGTCTGATTACCGAGATCGGCGGGCAGATCGGTTGGTTGGCCACCGGCATGAGTTTGGAGTTCAAGCGTCCCGTGTACCCAGAGGAACAGATGACCTGCCATTGGCTCATCGTTGACATCGATGAACGCGGTCATGCGAAAGCCGAGGTCAGGGTACTCAACGAAGAGGGCGTCACTGTGCTGCAGGCGATAACAACGGGCGTGCTACCCGGTGCCCAGGAGCGTGAATGCTTGAAGCGTATGCTTGCTGAGGGAGATCCTACCAACGGTGCGCGGTGAGGATGAGAGTCAAACATCCATCCCGGCACGATGATTCTCATTGATCCCGATACCGGCACTCAATCGCTGCTGGTTAACGGCGACGGCTGTTTTCTGATCTTTGTTTGGTGGTTGAACGGCCAGGGTTTTCCTAAGCGATGAGTGAGTCGCTCCTACAGGTTTTTAGGGGGTGGAGGAAAAGTGAGCACCTAGAAACAACAAAGCCCTCGCATTTCTGCGAGGGCTTTGTTTTGTATGGTGCGGCACCAAGAGTCGAACGGTAGCATAACTAACTATATTTATTGGTAATTTATAATTTGTGTATGTGGCGCTATCCCTAAAACTATCCTGATACCACCGCCCATTCGGACATCCAAACGTAGGTGTGGGGCTGGTTGCATCGCATTGCGCCGGTCTCCTACGACCTTGTGACGCTGAATCCTGCCAATAGGCCAGCCACTTTCAGCCATTTCGATCTATAGAAACAACATCTCATTTAGCTGCATAAGCAATACAACTCATTAATTTTTATGGATTTTATTCAAATTCTTAGGGGCGGTTCGGGAGAGCCTAGACTGCTTACGGTAGGAGCTCTCCATCGTGGCTTTGGTGCGTATTTTTTTGACAGACGGTACGTGAAGAACTGATAATTTAGGGGGATGAGCAGGGGATATGTGTGATGATAGAGGGCTTTGTAGATGCTGGTAAGCTTTGCAGGCAAGGGTTGGCTGCTCAATCTAGCATCGGGGCTGAGAGGCTAATGACAAATCATGACATATACTCAAAGGAGTCTCTTTCCGAGGTGAATTATGATTACCGTCCATCGCTTGCTTCGACTGTTGAAGTATGACACATAAATTGTTTGACAGTATCGCAATGTGGCCGGCAGCCACAGACGACCCTGATACCATCTACTACTGGATTAACTCAGTAGTAAATGATGAGGTCATGTCTCTTATTTTACAATCCAAAGCTTTTAAAAGGCTGTACGACATATCTTTTCTTGGTGCGCTAGATTACACATATCCAGGCACTGAAAAAATTTCGAAAAAAAATAGAAGTCGTGCTGAACACTCTTTGCATGTGGCGGCACTTGCTGCCTATGTTGCAGAAAAGCGCAATTATGCACCTGAATTAAAGAGACATTTAATAATTGCAGCGCTTTTACACGATGTAGGACACGCGCCACTCTCACATAGCGCTGAGCCACTAATAAAAAAGAAAATAGGATACGGGCACCACGAAGCGGGCGAGCAGATAATCGATGGCAAGCAACAGCTTGGCAAAGATCTTAGCCTGAACCTTAAAAAATACTGCGACTTGAGCTTTATTCATTCATTGTTGAATATGAAAGCTTCCCGTGAAGATGGTGGTGATCTTTTTTATAGTCCTATAAATATAGATACTATTGACGGGATTACTCGTTCGCATACTTATTTTACTGGGTTTTCTTCAGCTCATTCAACGCTAGCTATTGCGCGTGCTTCGTTTATCAGTACTCCGTCGAAAGATCACAGAATTCTAGACGACTTCTGGATGATGAAAGAACGGGTTTACTCAGGCTTGATTAATGATGAAATTGGCCTTGTATCCGACAAGACGAGCGAGATTTTCTTTCTGGAGTCGTCAGTTTGCTTGAGTGAAGGCGACCTGTATAAAAGCGAGAAAAGTTGGCAGCAGACACATAAGCCTTTATTCGCTCGCTTGAACAACATCTTGAAAAATAAATCTGCGCCAAGTTGGTTCTCAAACGCTCAAGTAAGCTTTGTTCATAGAAAGTATTTTGTGTTGCCTGATCGAGATGATAATACTCGCTATGGGTGCAAGAAAGAGAAGAAGATCAAAAATTTTGATATAAAAGTCGAGCCTGATAACAGGCAGCACTCAATGAAGTTAAATGGAATTATCAATGAGTATTGAACGGTTTTCGGAATTTAAGTCCATAGATGCAGCGTATAAGCACTCTGCAGATGTGATTAATTCTTTGAGGAAGGATCTTGATTCGGCACTTTCAGGAAGCGACTTCAAAGATAGGTTGACTATAGTTACAACTGGCTCCTTTGGTCGAGGTGAGGCGTCGGAAGAGTCAGATCTTGATCTGTTCATATTCTTTGATTCTGATAAGTCTGAAGATAGCTTGTATGAGGAAAAGCAATCCATTCAGCGTGTGGTCGATAACTATATAAAAAAGTCTGCCGGGGATACTGGGACTTTCGGCTCGGAAGCAGTCGTGAATTTTAGTGAGATGTTACAGAATCTTGGTGGGGACAAAGATCTTAACGTTTTGCTGACTCGGCGAATGTTGTTCTTGCTTGAAGGTAAGTGGTTGTACGGGGAAGAGCGATTTAAATCGTACCGAACAGATCTATTAAATAAGTATATCAAGGCGGGAGACCCGGAAAAGCAAATATCCCGTTTTCTCCTCAATGATATAATTCGTTATTATAGAACGATTGCTACTGATTTCGAATTTAAAGTTTCTGAGAATAGTAAGTCGTGGGGGCTTCGGAACGTTAAGCTTCGTTTTTCTCGCAAGCTTCTATATTTCGGTGGTGTGATCTCCGTGGCCGAGACAGCTTTTGTTGAGCAGGCAAATAAAAATCAATTGATCGCAGATATTTTGGATAAAGCTGTACTTGAGCGGGTTCAAGATTTAGGCACAAATAATGCTCATACTCCTGAGATTCTTAATATATACCAAGATTTCTTAGCGACAATTGGATGCCCCAAAAACAGAGAGATCTTGGAGGCGGTGACAAAGGGTAATCGTACGGATTCCAAATTATTCTTACAGATGCGAGAAAAAAGCAAAGAATTCTCTAAGGTCTTGGATAAATGGCTAAAAATACAGTATCCGGATGGTGAGAGTGGCCCTCACCCGATTCATAATGCTTTAATTTTTTAATACAGAGTGCCAGCTGTGATGTTGTACGTTCGACATGGTCAAACGGATTACAATAGTAGTAATTTATGGATGGGGAGCATTGACTCCCCTCTTAATAAAGAAGGTTGTATTCAAGCTGAAAATTTGGCTGCGGAGCTTTCAGATATTCCTATAGATAAGATCTATAGCAGTCCTTTGATTAGAGCATGCGAAACTGCTAAATTTGTAGCTGGGAAGCAAAAAAAATCACCTGAGATTGTAATTTTGCCTGGTTTGAGGGAGCGCTGTTTTGGGGAGCTAGAAGGAACAGTCAAAGATGAGTTGAATAGAAAAAATTTAGCTCTTTACGCTGGTGTTGAGAGTGAAGGGGCGTTTGCTAGGCGTATTGAATATTCTATGTCATCTATTGACAAAAAAGGCCTCATCTTGATTGTGTCTCACTCGGCCGTATTTCGCTGTCTCATAGAAAAACTTGGCTATTCGACCACTCCATCGCTGGAGAAAATTATGAACTGTCAGGTCGTGCAGTTGAATATTTAAAGTTGATGGAGTTAACTCCTTAGTGTTAGTGCGTTCTATTGATTTCTGATAATGACAGTATTCGCTACTGGCAGTGGTTCAAATAGCTAACCTCGGGTTAAATACTGTTTGTAAATATTTATATCTTTCATAAGCTGATCTACTGTCGCGGGGTGTATCTTAAGACTTGAGTGAATGAAGAGTTTTTATGCTTTGTCAGTTCACTGGATGATTGGGCTACTACCTTGTGAGATTTAGTTGCCGGTATCATTACTCTTAAATGTCAAGCAATTGACATTCGGCTAAAATTTAAATGTCCATGACTTTTTCAGCCGTAGCGAAATTAGTCGTGCAGTTGGCAAGTAGTAATAGCGCGTAGCGTCGCTATTTTTGCTTAGGCGATGATCGAGAAACCAAACAACATGTTTTCTCTGCCAGGCCCAAGGGGTCTCCCGCTGCCAGCGCTCTGCGATTTCAACTTGGATAACCCTCGCTTGCTGCAAATGGCGTTGCCGAGTTGCGTGCGACCCGGTCAACACGCCGGCGAGGAACAGCTCCATATCGAATGGCTTACTCATGTCCACCCCCCAATATAGGCAGCGACCACGTCGATCCGACCGTGCCCAAGCTCGTAGCTGATTTGCCTTCGGGCCTCACGATCAAGGTTTCTATCTACTTGGCAACATTGGCCGCCGTTGATAGGCGTGCGGTGTTGGGTGATTTGCTCATAACGCTCACATGCGTACGCCGTTCGTAGCTCATGGAATCCTTTGAGGTTGTTTGCATGCAGGATGTCCCGCGCAGGGCGAATGATTTCTTGGGGAAAAGGGGACGGATTTATTTCCTAGTATTTCCTCGATCAAAAAATGGGGGGCTGTGCGCAGGAGTGCTAGGTTTGAACACAACATTTCCCCGACCGGTAATGCTTCAGCGCTGAACCGATACCCATCCTAAGGAACCCCGTAATGGACCTACACAACGAGTTCAAAAACAGCAAATTCTTCCACCACGCCCGTATCGATCGACGCGCCGCCGATGCCTTGGTGGGACTGGCCGCGGGGATTACGGCGGATGGTGTCGTGAACACCAACGAAGCGGTTTTCCTAAAGCAATGGTTGGAAAACAACCTCGCCCATTTAAATGACCCGGTGATCAATCTGTTGTATTCGCGTCTGGCGTCCATGCTTCAGGACGATGCTTTGGACCCGGACGAGTCTCTTGAGCTGCTTAACATCCTGCGTAGCTTTTCTGGCGTGGGCATTGAGAGATCGAAGGTCGGCGAAGCTGTTGCCATTGCTCCAACGGACCTTCCCTTCAATTCCCCAGCCCCTGACTTGGTGTGGGATGGCCGAATGTTTGTATTTACAGGCGTCATGGTCTTTGGGCCACGCAAAGATTGCCAGGCATTGGTCGAGGAGCGTGGCGGTTTGATTGGTGGTGGGGTGAGTAAGAAGGTGCATTACCTGGTGGTCGGCAGCGTGGGTAATGAGCAGTGGCGCCACAGTACCTACGGAACGAAGATCATGAAGGCAGTGGAGCTGCGGGAGGCGGGGGCTTCGATTGCCATTGTGGGTGAGGATCACTGGCAAAAGATGCTGTTTGGTTGAGCCGGTCCTGGCCGTTGTTTTGGGAGAAAGATTGTCGGTGGGGTTGATGGCCTCATCGCGAGCAAGCTCGCTCCCACAGGTTTTTCAGGGGGTGGAGGAAAAGTGAACGCCCAGAAACAACAAAGCCCTCGCATTTCTGCGAGGGCTTCGTTTTGTATGGTGCCGGCACCAGGAGTCGAACCCGGGACCTACTGATTACAAGTCAGTTGCTCTACCAACTGAGCTATACCGGCGTGTGGGCGACGATTATAGCGATTGGGTGCGTTCTGTAAACCCCTGAATTCTGACTATTTTTGCGCAGGTCCGGCTTAGGCGCGGTGAAGCAGGTTGCGCAGTTTGTTCAGGGCGCGCCAGGTGCGGCTGTTTTGGATGGCGTGGAGTTGGGCTTCGGCCTGTTCGGCGCGGCGCAGGGCGGCGTTGAGTTGTTGGTCGGTGTCGTCGATGGGGTGGCTGAATTTGTGGCCTTTGCAGAGCTGGAAGCCGTCGAGGTTGCACGGTGGGATGTCGAAGGCGGGTTTGAGGGCCAGGTGTTCTTCGGCGAGGTAGTAGGTGTTGATGCCGTCGAACAGGATGGACTGGTAGCCGGCGTCGGTGACCAGGTGCTCCCAGGTCTGGTTGCGGGCCCATGGGGTTTCGATGAGGATGATCCAGGGGCGCCAGCGGCTGAAGTCCATGCCGCGCAGCACGGTTTCTTCGTGGCCTTCGACGTCGATTTTCAGGAAGTGGATGGGGCGGTCCTGGGCGTATTGTTCGCAGATGGAGGCCAGGGTGCGGGATTGGACGGTCTGGTTGCGCACGTCCATGCCGGCGTCGCGATGCTGTTGGGCGACGCTGGCTTCTACCGTGGACAGGCCCGTGTCAGCGATGGTGTAGAAGGTCAGGCTTTCGGCGTTTTCGCCGGCCACGCATTGCAGGTTGGTGTCGTGGGGGCGTTGCTGACAGAGGGCGTCGTAGTAGGCCGGCACGGGTTCGATGTTGATGCCACGCCAGCCGCGGTCGTAAAACGCTCGGGTGACTGAATCATCTGTCGGATGGTTGGCGCCAACGTCGAGGTAAAAGCCGTTTTCCACCGATTGAAGGGCGCGCCACAGGCGTATGTCTTCGAAGTTTTGTGCGTAGGAAATGAACGTCACGGCCAGTCCTTGAGTGTGTCGGCATTGTGTCAATCACGATACGTGGGGCTGTTGTATAGCACGGGCGCGGCGGACGCAATTATTGGCGCGGGGCAGCACTGAATTCGGCGGTTATGTCGTTTTGCTTAGACGCTTATGCACAACGGGCTGGATGAGACGCAGGGCATCTTGCGATTTTGTGACCGCTTTCGCGTTTCGTCGCAAATGCCTGTTTTCATGGTTTTTTATCCATATGAACAAAAAATGACCAATGCTGATACGGTCAGGAAATCTCGGATTTCTTGGATCCGGGTTTATTTCATCAACAGAGTTATCCACAGGCTGTTTCGCCTCAGTAACGCTCTGCCAGCAACAGCAGATTGCGCGGCGTCAGTGGGGTTTCGCAGAAGGTGCCGAGGCGAACGTCGTAGCCTTTTTGCGTGAGGAAAAGCGCCCGGTCCAGTACCAGCCAAAGCTCCAGCGGCCGTCGAAAAAGACCTCTCAGCAACTCCAGGTTGCGCACCTCGGCCAGGCGCTGATGGCCTGCTGCTTCCAGGGCGACCCAATCAGGCGTGCCGACTGTGGATAAGGCTTTCAAGGCTGCCAGATCGGTGCAGTACTGGGCGAAGGATTTTTCCAGCCATGCGCTGGGGAGTGACGGTGTGGGCAAGTACTCGTTGCACCCTCTGATTTGTCGTTGCAGCAAGTCGAAGCCCAGGCGCCAGGCCATGGAGTGGTCCCGTTGTCTTCTGACGCGTGCGCCAGCGGTGACGGTTTCGGTCAGCGGCAGGCTGAGATCGTCGAGCGACAGCTGTAGGGCAGAGCCCTTGGCGGCGTCGGACAGCGCTTGATAGCGCTCGGTGTTGATGCGGTTGTAACAGCACGGTGCGATAGCCAGTTGTGCACAGCCAACGGCGCTGGCCAGCTGCATCAAGCGCACATGCAGGTCGCCACAGGCGTGCAGGGCTACGGGGGTGTGTTCGGGGTGGAGCGCCTGGGCGGCGTTCGCCGCTAGCACGTCTTGTTGCAGGTGCGTGGCGGGCAGGTGATGGCGCTGGCTCAGTTGTTGGCCGCTGGCGACCAGTGCGGGGTCGTATTCCAGGCAAGTCAGTTGCTGTTCACCGTGCAGCAGACGTCGACCGAGGTGACCTTTGCCGGCACACCAATCGAGCCAGTGGGTCGGTTGGGTGGTGAAGTGCAGTCGGCTGGCGAAGGCTTCGATTTGTTGCCATTTGCGCCCGGGCACGTCGACGTTCAGGCGATGGCTTGGCGCTTCGAGTGTGCTGGCGGGCAATTCTGCGACAGCGCTCAATGTGCGGGAGATAGCGGCCAATTCCGGAAACGGTGCGGGTGCGTCCTCCATCAACCATGGCTGATGATGATCATTTTCCGCCGCTTCCAGTGAACGCTGACGTAGCCATCGGGACAATTCCGGGTGGGACGTTTCCCAAGGGAGCTGCAGGTGGGTGAACGGACGTGGTTTCCACAGCGCCTGGTGCGCTGTGAGAAAAACGTCCAGCGCCGTGAAGCGGGCGAGCAATGCCTCGCCCGTCAGCACGCCGCTGTCAGCGCCCTTGGCAGGCATCGACGCGCAACCAGCGCTCCAGCTGCTTGAAGCCTTGCACCAACAGGAAGGACATCAGCAGGTAGAACATGCCGGCGGCGAAGAAGATTTCCACTGGCAGGTAGGTCCGGGCAATGATGGTGCGGGCCATGCCGGTGAGTTCCAGCAGGGTCACGGTGCTCGCCAGGGCACTGGCCTTGAGCATCAGGATCACTTCGTTGCTGTAGGCCGGCAGGCCGATGCGCGCCGCGCGGGGCAGCATGATGTAGAACAATGCCTTGGGCCGAGACATGCCCAGGGCCCGTGCGGCTTCGATCTCGCCCTTTGGGATGGCCTGGATCGCGCCGCGCAGGATCTCGGCGATGTAGGCGGCGGTGTGCAAGGTCATGGTGACCGTGGCGCACCAGAACGGGTCCCGCAGGTACGGCCACAGCGCGCTGCTGCGCACGGCGTCGAACTGCGCCAGGCCGTAGTAGACCAAAAACAGCTGGACCAACAGCGGCGTGCCACGGAAAAAGAAGATGTAGGCGTAGGGCAATGCCCGCACCTGCCACAGGCGCGAAGAGCGGGCGATGCCCAGCGGAATCGCCAGCAGCAGCCCGGCGATCACGGCGATGGCCACCAGCTCCAGGGTCAGTGTCGCGCCTTGGGCCAGCTTCGGCAGCCACTTGATGATGACGTCCCAGTTCATTGGGTACTCCTGGCAAATCCACGGGCGGCGCGTCGTTCCAGCAGGTGCATGCCGAGCATGGCGAGCACCGTCAGCCCCAGGTACATGAGCGCTGCGACCATATAGAAGGTGAACGGTTGCTTGGACACGGTCACGCCAATCTGTGCGTGGCGCATGATTTCTTCCAGGCCGATCACCGAGACCAGCGCGGTGTCCTTCATCAGGATCATGAACAGGTTACCCAGGCCCGGCAGGGCGATGCGCCACATCTGCGGCATGATCAGTCGGGTGAAGATCCGCCACTTCGACAGGCCCAGGGCGACGCCGGCCTCACGGTGGCCCTTGGGAATTGCCAGGATCGCGCCGCGAAACACTTCCGTGGCGTAGGCGCCAAAGCACAGGCCCAGGGCAATGACACCGGCGGCGAAGGCGTTGAGGGCAAGGTCAGGCATGCCCAGGTACTCGCCCAGCGCACGCATCAGGTTGACGGTACCGAAGTAGATCAACAGCACCCAGAGCAATTCCGGAATGCCACGAACCAGTGTCGAGTAAGTGCCGCCAAGCCATTGCAATGGCTTGTACGGCGAGGTCTTGGCCAAGGCGCCGAGCAGGCCGAGCACCAGCCCCAGGCACAGGGCCGAGAGTGCCAGTTTGACGGTCATCAGTGCGCCAGCGGCGAGCGCCGGGCCGAATCCGTGGAGATCGATCATCATGGGTGTGTGTTCATATCGCGGCAGGCTTTGCTAAGGGCCGGCGCTGCGGTGTGGCAGCGTCGGCCGGGTACGTCAGCATCAATAGATGTTGAACGGAAAGTACTTGTCGTTGATTTTCTTGTAGGTGCCGTCGGCGACAATTTCCTTGAGTGCGGCGTTCAGTTTGTTGCGCAATTCGTTGTCGCCCTTGCGCACGGCGATGCCGATCTTGTCGCTTTCCACCACCGGGTCGCCCTTGAATTCGTAGGCGCGGCCGGCCTCGGTTTTCAGCCAGTCATAGTTGACGTATTTGTCCGCCAGGATCGCATCGACGCGGCCAGAGGTCAGGTCCAGATAAGCGTTTTCCTGCGTGTCGTAGAGCTTGGTGGTGATGTCGCTACCCAGTTCGTCTTCCAGCCAGGTGCCGGCCAGGGTCGCCCGTTGTGCGCCGATGACCTTGCCTTTGAGCGAGTCCTTATCGGTCTTGAACTCGGCGCTTTTCGGCGCGATGAACTGCAGTTTGTTGGAGTAGTACGGGTCGGTGAAGTCCACCGCCTGCTTGCGTTCCTCGGTGATCGACAGCGAGGAAATCAGGAAGTCGAATTTCTTGGCGTTCAGGGCCGGGATGATGCCGTCCCAATCGGAGGTGACGACTTCGCACTCGACTTTCATCTTGGCGCACAGGGCGTCGCCGATGTCTTTATCGAACCCCACGACCTGGCCGCTGGCGTCCTTGTTGTTGAACGGTGGATAGGCCGCTTCGATGCCCATCTTCAGTTTATCGGCCGCCATGGCGTTGGCCGAGAAGACCAGGCTGACGGCTGCTGCCAGGAGGAATTTCTTGTAGGTCTGCATCTGTACTGCTCCGTTAGCGGTTGCTGGACATGAATTGTTTGCAGCGCGCCGAAAGCGGGTTTTCGAAGACCTGCTGTGGCGATCCTTGCTCCTCGACCAGGCCTTGATGAAGGAACACGACTTCGCTGGAAACCTGACGGGCGAAGCCCATTTCATGGGTGACCAGCAGCATGGTGCGTCCTTCTTCGGCCAGGGCGCGGATCACACTAAGTACTTCCTGGACCATTTCCGGGTCAAGAGCGGAGGTGGGTTCGTCGAACAGAATCACCTTGGGCTGCATTGCCAGGGTGCGGGCGATGGCGGCGCGTTGCTGCTGGCCGCCCGACAGTTCGGCCGGGTAGGCGTGGCGCTTGTCGGCGATGCCGACCTTGGCCAGCAGTGCTTCGGCTACTTCGACGGCTTCGGCCTTGCTCTGGCCGAGCACCCGGCGCGGGGCTTCGATGATGTTATCGAGCACGCTCATGTGCGGCCAAAGGTTAAAGTTCTGAAACACAAAACCGATCTCGCTGCGCAGGCGGTTGATCTGTTTGCCGTCGGCGGCCACCAGTTCACCGTTTTTCGCGGCCTTGAGCTTGAGCTCTTCGCCGGCCACCAGGATCTGGCCCTGGTTGGGGTTCTCCAGCAGGTTGATGCAGCGCAGAAACGTGGACTTGCCGGACCCGGAGGATCCGAGGATCGAGATCACATCGCCGTCGCGGGCGGTCAGCGAGACGCCCTTGAGCACCTCCAGCTGTCCGTAGCGTTTGTGCAGGTTGCGGATTTCAAGCGCGGGCGTGGCCTGGGCCATGTGCGGTCCTCATGGTGTGTGCTCCCTTGCTGTTGGCTGCCTTCCTTGGCGAGGCGGCCAAGCTAGCATGCGTCCGAATGACAGCCAACAGCGCTTCGGCTGGTAAACCGGGGATGTGTGGCAGGTTGTCGCATCGGCACAGCAGTCTGTCGCGCCATCAACAACCGAACGGCCGTTTGAACCCTGTCTACCGGTGAAAAGCCCGGGGAGTCGCGTGAAAAAAGGCGCGATGGTGCCAGCTTTGGGCGGGGGTTGGAAGGGATAACCGGATGAGCGTGTCGCGATCAAAAGTTTGTTGGGTTACTCGGGAGCATCCTCGAGATCCCACAGTATTTTGAGAACCTCTTTGAAGCTGGCTCGTGCAATTTCGAAATCCGCCTGTACTTCAGGGCTGTGAAGCCAACGCTCCGCTGCTTCCTGATCGATATCGTCAGCCCACCTTCTATAAGCAATCAGGGTATTTTCGACCAGATTTTGGGCTGCCGTGGCTTCGTTTTCGGCATTTTCACGATTCAGAAGCTCGGGCTGTTCATTCGTCATCACAAGGATTAATCCGAGCATCCTGACCATCATATCAATACGCCCCGACTCTTCTTCGGCGTCTTGCATCTCATAGAATAGCGACAAGAAGTCTCTTGGGCGCTCTGCGAATTCGTCCTGCAGGGCATCCAGGAAGTACGGATCTTCGTACTCGGGAAGATCAAACGCGACGGCAGCAGGCTTTGTACGACTGACGCGTAGTTGCTTGGCTTTCGTTTTTGCACGCTTGGCGCGTTTTTGTTGTTTGTTCGCGGAGGCCATGGGTGTGGTTCCGTCATTTTGTTGAAAAAAGTAGTCGTGAAATCTGTGGGAGCGAGCTTGCTCGCGATGGCGGTAGAGAAGCCAACAAAGATGAGGGGGGACGGCCTCATCGCGAGCTACTTCCACAGGAGCCTCGATGGAGCGGTTTTTTAACTTCAAACCCCGAAGTTATAACCCTGGCGTCGTCGCTGTGGTCCAGTCCTCGATGCGCAGGCCCGGGACTCTTTCAAATTCCCTTCGATTGTTAGTCACTACGATCAGCCCGCGAGAACGGGCATGGCCTGCGATCATTTGGTCGTAGGGACCGATCGGCTTGCCAATTTTTGCCAACTCGGCTCGGATCATTCCGGTATGCGCTGCGCCTTCATAATCAAAAGGTAAAACTTCAAGCCGGGCACAGAACCCTTCTATGACCGCAAGATTTTTCTCAGGGGCAGAGGATTTTTCCGCGCCATAAATAAGCTCCATCAGCGTCACGGCGCTAATAGAAAGCTGGCCGTGATGAAGGTTGAAAGCTTCTCTGACTGCCTGCGGTTTGTTCTTGATAGTAAATATACAAATGTTGGTATCTAGCATGAACTTGATCATTAGAAGGGCTCGCGCTCCTGATCGGCAGGCTGTTCACGCTCTGCCATAAAATCTGCTGTTACGGAGTCTCCATCGAACCAGCTATCCCACGCTTCGCCGGCTGGTGTGATGACGCGTGCTCTTCCTATGGCAATCACGTCTACACGCTTTACATCGTTTGGCATCGCAACTGCTTTGGGTAGCCGGACGGCCTGGCTGCGATTGCTCATGAAAAGGGTGGTTTGTTCCATGTGCAGTCCCTCTAGGAAATTCAAACTGAAGCATAGAATCATGCAGGGATATGTCAATGGGATATACGGCGCTGCGATGAATGGTTTCTTATTCCATTCATCGCCAATAGATCTAAACCTTGCCGCATAATCAAAATCAAAAGAGAACTTATGAGCTGTTTCCAGTATCTGGAGTCCTCGCCATGAAGCATAACCATTACTTTTTGCTGCCCTTCCTTCTGTTCGGCGCGCTGTTGTTCCCCATCATGCTCAACGCCACGAACCTGGCCCCGGTAGACAGTGCCGGCGTGCAGGTCCAGCCACAGCAACAGAACGGCATTACCTATCTGTCCGGCGGTATCGGCGAAGACGAAGCCCGGGCCATCGGGCAGGCCCATGGCTACAACCTGCACATGACGTTCGCAATCGGCCCGGAAAACAAATACGTCCCGGATGTGGACGTGACCGTGCAGAGCGCGTCGGGACAAACATTGTTGACGCTCAGCGATGCGGGGCCGCTGGTTTATGTGCAATTGCCGCCGGGCAAGTACAACGTGGTGGCGACGCGCAACGGGGAGGCGCGACGCGACACTGCTGAGGTAGGCAACGGTGCCGCGCGCAACCTGGTGTTTCATTGGAACGGTGATGAATAGCCGAGCGGCTTATTCGCTGGTGGGTTCTTCCTGGGTCTGGCGATAACGGTCCAGCGCTTCGCTGAAGTCCTTGATGAACTCCGGTGTGCTGAGCCAGCGCTGGGCGGTCTCGCGGTCCATGTCATCGACCCACATGCGGTAGTCCACCAGCATGTCGGCGGCCAGGTTGGTCGCCGCCATGCCTTCGTTTTCAGCGTTCTTCAGGTCGAGCAGGCCTGGGCGTTCGATGATCATCACGCTCAGGGACGTAAGCAGCGTATCGAGCATTTCACTGCGGCTGACGGCCTCGGCTTCGCGCAGCTTGGCGAACAGTTCCAGCACGTAGACCGGTGGCTGGGCGGTGGCGTGGGCCGGATCGCCATACATCGGGATCGATTTGCGCCCGGTCATGCGGATTTGCTTGGCTTTGTCTTTGGCGCGCTTGGCGCGTTTTTGCTGTTTGTTCAGTGAGGCCATTGGGCTTCGGTTTCCAATTCGTTAGGGGGCGGTGCCCGGCTCAGTCGATTCTCGGCACGGTAAAGCGGAATTCGCTGCCCTGGCCTGGCTGGCTTTCGGCATGCAGTTTACCGCCATGGGCCTGGACAATCCCCTTGGAAATGTACAACCCCAGCCCGGTGCCGTTTGGGTTGCCCTCCTTGCTCGTCCAGTAGCGCTCGAAAACATGAGGCAACTGCTCTGGCGTAATCCCTTCACCGGTGTCGCGGACGCTGAACACGATCTCGTTCCCGACCGACATCGCACTGATGCCCACGGAGCCTTGCTGCGGCGTGAACTTGATGGCGTTGCCGATCAGGTTGGACAGCACCTGGAACAGCCGCTCGGGGTCGGCATTGATCCTCAGGTTCGGTTCGGCATTGAAGGAGATGTCGATGGCCTTGGCAGCCGCCAGCGGCGTCAGTAGCGAGCAGGCGTCTTCGAAGATCTGGCTGACGTCCATCGGCTGGGGATTGATGGTGTAGCGCCCGGCGTCGATGCGCGAGGTATCGAGCAGGTCCTCCAGCAGGGCATTCATGCGGCTGGTAGCCTGTTGCATGGTGTCGATGGCTGAGGCGATACGCTTGGAGCTGTGGGAACCGTCGGAGCTGAAGGCCTTTTGCATCATGCCGCAGAGCATGGAAATGACCGTCATCGGGCTGCGCAGGTCATGAGACACCACGGCCACCAGTTCATCGCGGGCCTGCACGGCCAGGCGCTCCTTGTGCACCTGGCGGGCCAGGTCGTTTTCCAAGGCCGAGCGCCGCAAGTCGTTGGCGGCGAACAGATCGCCATGGCTCCATTTGGTACTGATACCGGCCATTTCGACTTTCCAGATCTCGAAAGACGTCCGGGGCCGCAGGCGCAGACCGGTCTCGCTGTTTTCCAGGTCCAGGGGTTTTTGTGGGTCGCCGCTCCATTGGAGGGTTTGCTTGACCTCGGGGCGGAACCACAGCACGCCGTTTTCCACAGGCTTGGGCAAGTGGATCGCCAGCACGCCGCTCGCCACGTCCTGATACGCCTGGGCCGCAGGGAACACACTGCTCAGGTTGTGGTGAGAGAACACCGGCTTGCCGGTTTCCAGGATCCATTTGTGCAGCTCGCGGATCTGCTCTGGTTCCGGGCACTGGCCATGGCGGTGCAGTTTGTTGTCCTCGAGAATCGCGACGCCACTGGCGCCGGTCAACTCCATGAGGCGTTGCGGCTCTTGGGACAGGCCATCGAAGACGTTGTCGCTGGACTCGGCCATGACCGCGGCGAGGACCTTGAGGTCTTCCAGCTTGGCGTCCCGTTGCCGAGTCAGCTCCAGGGCTTGCATGGCGCTGATCTGCAATGACAGCACCTGGCCGATGGTCTGGCAGGCCATGCGCATTTCATGGGGCACCAGCAGCGGCTGGCGATTGCCGCAACTGATCAGCCCCCACAAGCGTTCGCCCTCCATCAACGAGATGCTCATGGACGACAGTACGCCCATGTTTTTCATGTACTGGCGGTGGATCGGCGAGACGCTGCGCAGCGTGGCAAAACTCAGGTCCAGGGGCGCCTGGGTATCGGGCCGCAATTGCGGAACCAGCGGCACTGGCGTGTAGTCGGCGTTGGGGATGATCCGCAGCCAGTTGATGCGATACAGCTCTCGAGCCTGTTCGGGAATATCCGACGCCGGGAAAAACAGGCCCTTGTAGAGCTCCATCGACGGCGCGCTGGCCTCGGCAATCACTTGGCCGTGGCCTTCTTCCTCGAAGCGATAGATCAGCACCCGGTCGTAACCGGTCATGGCCTGGATTTCCCGCACGCTGATTTCGTACAGGGCCTGGAGGGTTTTCGCACTTTGCAGGCGTTGCAGCATGCGGCCCATGTTGGCCTCGCCGCTGACCCCTTCGGGGCGATAGTCGCTCAGGTGCTGTTCCAATTCGACGATCAGGGCGCCCTGATGGCGATGCACCAAGGCATCAAAACGCTGCTGGTTCACCACAATGGCCACGGGCACGTTGTCGCTTTCCGGGGCGGCGCGACAGGCGATGAGGATCGCCTCGGCCTGTTCCAGCCCCAGCAGGGCGTCGAGTGTCTGGCCCAGCAGCCTGTGGGGATCCTGCGCCATCAATTGCAACACGTTGGCGCTGACCTGACGGATTACGAAATCGGGCTCGGACAGCATCAGTAACACGCCATGAGGCTGGATGGTCCCGGGAAAGCGAATCGGTTCGTCTGCGCAATTGGCCAGCAGTTCTTCGAAGGCTTCCTGGTTTTCCGTGTTCATAACAATACCTTTTGGCTGTCCAGCCAGTGTTCAAAATGGGAGAACGTCGCCTTGGCGGCGCGTGTGACTTCGAACACCTGGGCCTGGCCAAGGTTCCTGTCGTCCAGGTATTGGAGGAAATCCTTCCAGCGTCGGCCACTGAGTTCGCCATACACATTGAGGAAGGCCGCTCCGCTAGAGGCGTCAAGCCCCAGCTTCTCGGCCACCCTGCGCCGCAGGATCTGCCCCCCGAGCGTTGCACCTTCCAGCACATAGGACACGCCGAGTGCGGCGGCACGGGAGTCGATCAGCGGCAACGCCTGGCAGGTGGGCAGCGCTTCGATAGTAGCTGCTTCCAGACCCAGTGCCGTGAGATCCGCCCGCAGCACCGGAAGTTTGATCCGTAGGGATTGGTCCAGCCCGGTCGGCGTCAATGCAAGTACATGAAGACGTTGTTCCAACGGTTGATAGAAACCGTAGTAGGCCGCCATCAGGCGCCGATACAGATCGAAGTCCAGCTGTTCGGAGAAAAACGGCAGGCGTTTTTCCAGGGCGACGTGCAGTTCAGCGGTTTCGCTCCGCAATGCCTGGATCAGAGAAGGGTAGGGAGCGGCCGATGACATGCAGGATAGAGTTCTTTGACTGGAGCGTTGCTGAAAGAAACGTATAAATCTTACATGGGTTTTTGGGTATGCAGTCATCGGGTGTCGGCCCTCATTTCCTCAAGTCGCTGCGCCTGCTTGCTGCTCGCCGAGTCGCGCTCGTTCGCGATTCCGCTCATTGCACAGCTCTTCTTCCGAGGGGAGCACCAGCTTGTATTGACTGGCGAACAATTGCTCATTGCCCTGCAATACGGAGTAACGCACCACCGATTCGTCTTTCTGGGCGCACAGAATGATGCCGACGGTGGGTTTGTCATCCGGGCCGCGCTTGAGGTCGTCGTAGAGGCGCACATACATGTCCATCTGCCCGATGTCCTGATGGCTCAGCTCGCCGAGTTCGTTGATCAAGGGGGTGAGCTGAGGGGCATCTTGGGGCAGCAGTGGCGTCATCGCAGTGTCCAACCATTGAGAGGGGCGGACTGCAAGGATGCATCAAGCGATGTTTCGATGATGCCGGACGGGGCTGATTGCTTGGGAGGAAAAATAGTGGATTGACGCAGGACGGGTATGACGCCGTCCCATGTTGGTTGACCTTGGTTTGTAGGAGCTATCCCCGCAGGGCGTCATCCATCGTGGCCCCGGTCTGATAGTCAGTCCTGGCCTTGCGTCAGCGCCTGGGAGGCAGCCACATAATCGGCCTGGAATTGCTTGCTTTCCACCCAGTCCAGCGCGGTCTGCTCATCCACGCCCGTGGTCAGACGGCGGTATTCGATCAATGCGGTAATGATGAAATCGGTCGCTTCTTCCTCACCTTCCTGTTCCAGCACCAGCGCCAGCAGGGGATGGGCCAGGAACGCTTCGCACAGCGCCTTCTGGCTGACCTTTTCGGCGGCACTCATGATTTGGAACAGTTCCGTCAGGTCCACGGTTTCCAGATCGATGCGCTCGTCGTTCGGGTCCAGGAAATCGTTCGGCGCAGCAGCACGCCGAGTGCGGTTCTGCTTGGCTTTCGCCTTGGCGCGCTGGCTGCGCTTGTGCTGTTTGTTCGCCGATGACATGGTCGGATTCCTGATGGATAAGGCCATCTATCCTACAGCCTCAACGCCGACGCTTCGAATCTCAATCCACGACGAAGAGCGTAGCCCCCGATGAAGTGGAGGATCGATGGGGCTCGGCCTGGTCGGCCACCTGATAGCTCATGCCGGGCTTGAGCAAGAATTGCCGACCGTCTTCGAGTTCAGTATTGAGCTCGCCCTTGAGGCAAAACAGGATGTGGCCCTTGGTGCACCAATGGTCGGCCAGATACCCGGCGGTGTATTCCACCATCCGGACCCGAATATTCCCGAATTGCCGCGTGCGCCAATAGGCGGTTCCGGTGACGCCTCTGTGCTCGGTGGGTTCGATGGTTGACCAGTCGGTAGTACCGAAGGGGATGCCGGTGATGTCCATGTCGACTCGCTTGCCAGAGGGGAGCGGACGAATGTAGCTGAGTCGACAAGGCGGAGGAAGGAAATCCCGGGCAATAAAAAACCCCGATCAATTGCTTGATCGGGGTTTTCGGTATTTGGTGCCCAGAGACGGAATCGAACCGCCGACACGGGGATTTTCAATCCCCTGCTCTACCGACTGAGCTATCTGGGCAACGGGGCGCATTAAACGGGTTTTTCAGGGGGGCGTCAAGCAAGTTTTCAAAAAATATTTAACTATTACCGTCGCTTACGATCCGCCCCCACGCTGAACAGCTTATTCGGATGGCGGTACGTAGCCTTCGGCCTTGGCGTAATCTTCGCCGGAAAAGTACTTGTCCATCTCGCCCTGAAGGTATTTGCGATCTTCGGCGTTCATCATGTTCAGGCGTTTTTCATTGATCAGCAGGGTCTGGTGTTTCTGCCAGTCGGCCCAGGCCTTGGCCGAAACATTGTCGTAGATGTCCTGGCCCTTGGCACCCGGGAACGGTGCACGTTCCAGGCCTTCCAGTTGTTCTTTGTACTTGCGGCACATGATGGTGCGGGTCATTGCAACTCTCCTGCGTTCATTACGGCGGCCGCGCGTTCGAGCAAGGTTTTGACCGGGGCGGCAAGGCCCAGGCGCGGCGGGGTGGCGAGGTTATACCAGAGCCAGTCGGCCTCGGCCACGTGATGGCCGGTTTCCCGGACCCGGACCAGCCAGGGTTCGATCGCCAACTGGAAGTGGCTGAAGGTGTGCACCAGGCCTGGCATTTCGTGTTGGCTGCCCAGTTCCAGCGAGTGTTGCAGGGCCAGGTGTTGCAGGTCGTCGAGGTCGTCGAGTTCCGGCAGGCTCCACAGCCCGCCCCATAGTCCGGTGGAAGGGCGACGGTAAAGCAGGATCGCGCCCTCGTGGTTGGCCAGCATCGGCATCAAAGTGCGCTTTTTGGGCACCTCTTTACGGGGCTTGGGAATCGGGTAGCGGGTTTCCAGGCCCAGCATGTGGGCCTCGCAGCCCTGTTTCAGTGGGCAGAGCAGGCAACTGGGCTTGCTGCGGGTACAGAGTGTCGCGCCCAGGTCCATCATCGCCTGGGTGTAGGCGTTGACCCGGTCTTGCGGCGTGAAGCGCTCGGCGGTGGCCCACAGCTGTTTCGCCACCTTGGGTTCGCCCGGGTAGCCTTCCTGGGCGGTGAAGCGCGCCAGCACCCGCTTGACGTTGCCATCGAGGATCGGTGCTCGCAGGCCCATGCTGATGCTGGCGATGGCACCGGCGGTGGACAGGCCGATCCCCGGCAACTCGGTGAGCTTTTCCACGTCCCGGGGGAATTCGCCGCCGTACTGCTCGACGACGATTTTCGCGGTTTTCTGCAAGTTGCGCGCACGGGTGTAGTAACCCAGCCCGGTCCACAGGTGCAGCACTTCGTCCTCCGGCGCGGCGGCCAGGGCTTGAACGGTGGGCAGCGAAGCCATGAACCGGTCGAAGTAATTGAGCACGGTACTGACCTGGGTCTGCTGCAACATGATTTCCGAGACCCACACCCGATAAGGGGTGATGTCTTGCTGCCAGGGCAAATCGTGGCGCCCGTGGCGGTCGAACCAGTCCAGTACCGCGGAGGAAAACTGCTCGGCTCTCATCGCTTGAACAGCCCCTTGAGCGCGTCTTTCAGCTCGGGACTGACCTTGTCGCCGAGCTTCTCCTCGATCTTGTCGCCGAGGCGGTCGCCGGCCAGTTTCGCCGCGACCTTGCCCAGCCCGTCGTTGTCCAGGCGGCAGGCCTTCGCCCCCAGCTCCAGTGGGCCGCGGCAGCGCAACGGCCATTCGACGTCGACGTAGCGTTCGTTGACCTGGCAGGCCGGGTCGGGCATGTCGCTCTTGTCGCCTTCGACGATGACGCCGACGCGGTAATCCATGCCCAGCACCCGCAGGTCGATATCGCCGTTGCCGTTGACGGTCATGCCGGGGATGCGGACTTTCAGGTCCGGGTTGTGGGCAACGCCGTTGTTGAAAGTGAGATTGCCGTTGAGTTGCTGGAACGGCGTGTCCTTGCCCCGGGGTTCGCCGCTGAGGGACTTGCGATTGAGGGTGGCGATGCCTTTGCACAATTGCTGTTCGAGGTTGGCATTGAGCAGCACGCCATCGTTGATGACGAACCCGGCGTTGCCGTTGAGGCTGTCGATCAGGGCCTTCTGGCTATTACCGGTGGCGGTGATCGCACTGTTGACGGTGACCAGGCCTTTGACCGGCGGATTCTTGCCCTGGCTTTCGATGATCTTCTCGGCAGGGACCCGGTTGATACGGGTTTGCAGGCTCAACAGTGGAGTCGGTTGGCGCACATCCAGGGTGCCCTTGGTTTCGAAGTTGCCGCTGTACAGATCGCCCCGCAGGTTCTCCAGGGTCAGCAGGCCGCCCAGGCCGGTGGCCTTGAGCGCGGCGTTCTGGATCGGCAGTTTATCCAGGGTCAGTTGCCCGAAGGTCAGGTCGGCATCGAGGTCCAACTTGCTCAGGCGTTCTACCGGAAACAGCCGATCGTTGCTCCAGGCGCCCTGGGTCGGCGCGCTTGGCAGCGGTGAGTTGCCGACACCGGCCATGGCGCTGGCTTCGGTGTTGCTGACCTCGGCCTCACGGGCCGCCTTGGAGCTGTCGGCGTCGGCGGATTTTGGCGGCAGGTAGCGGTCGACATTGAACGTGTCGGCCTTGAGCTGCACGCGCAGGGCCTGCTTGGCAAAATCTTCCACGGCGATACGACCGCTGAAGGTGCTGTCGTCGAGCTTCAGGTTGATGTCGTTGAGTTCGACGCTGGTCGGCGTGCCGGCAATGCGGCTGGCCAGCTCGACTTTGCTCAGGCTGCCTTCGGCCATGGCCGGAAGTGTCTGGCCGACGCTGTCGACGAATTTAGCCAGATCGAACTGGGCGATCGACACCCCGCCATTCAATTGCGGAGTCTTGTCGAGGTCGTTGACCTTCAGTTCACCCAGGGCACGCAGTTGGTTGAGCGAAAGCTTGATGCCGGTCCATTCGGCGACGTTTGCCGCCTTGTCCAGGAACAGCTGGCCTTGGGCGGCGAAATTCAGGGTCTTGCCCTGCAAGGGGTCGCCGGTGGCTTCGCCGGACAGTTTCAGGTCTTCGAACTTGTAGCGTTGCAGGGCACGCTCGAAGCGCAGCTCACCCGTCACTTCGGTGCGTACGCGTACGGCCGGCTGGTTGCTGGACAGGAAAGCGGTCAGGGTGACCGGGATGTTGGTGGAGTCGTGGACCGGGCCGGTGCTCAGTTGGATGCTCTCGGCGGTGTACAGCTTGCCAGTCTGCTCGTCGGTGTATTCGACCCGGGCGTTGTTCACGGTCAGGCTGTCGATGTCCAGGCGGGTCGGCTGGGCAGGTTTTTCTGCCGGGGTGTTGGCGGGTGGGGCCGGTTGCTCGGCTGGCGCCGGGGTGTTCGCCGTTGTCGCCGAGGCTGGTGCCTTGCCGATGTCTTCCCAGTTACCGTGACCGTTCTTGTCGCGGTTGAGCCGCAGGTTCAGGCCCTCGACGCGCACATCGCTCATCTGCACTTCCCGGCGCAGCAGCGGGATCACCCGGACCGAAAGGCCGAGCATCTGCAGGTCGGCGAAAGGTTGGGTCGGATTGGCCAGGGTCGCGACGCTGGCATCGTGCAATTCCAGACCCAGCCAAGGGAACAGGCTCCAGCCGATATCGCCATTGAGGGTCAGCTCGATGTGGGCCTTGTCGCGGGCTATCTGGCGGATCTCTTCTTTGTAGTCGTTGGGATCGAACAGGTGGGTCAGGGCAAAGCCCAGGGCCACGATGATCAGCAACAGCCCGAGAAGTACCAGACCCAGGATTTTGCCGAACGCTTTCATGGGCGAATCCTTGTAGGTTGAGTTCAAAATTTAGCCGGGAGTATAACGCTGTGGATTGGTGGTGGTGCGTTAGGTGCTCGTTATAAGCCCCGTCCGCAGATCCAGTGTGGGAGCGCGCTTGGCCGCCCATGCCTGGCATCGCGAAACGGTTCGAACAGCCAGTCCGGGGCATCCTGGTAGATTTCCCGCAGGTCCTGTTGGCCCTGACAGTTGGCGTCGGTAATGAGCTAGACAACGACGAGCATGAAAATTCCTGAAAAAATAAACCGTTAGCCCCCTACAGAAAGCGAGCGAGCGTGCGATAAGACAGATGGCACGAAAAAGGTGATATCACTTTGGTTTTTCTGCCACGAGCAAATGGTAACCTTTGCCCGTTCGTCCGTCCTTCTGCGACTTGATGTCGCACACTATGGAGCTTCACCAGAAAATACAGCCATGCCTGCGTGCAATGAAGGCTGAGGGTGACGCGTGGCTGACGGACCATTCCAATAACTGGGGGATACACAATGAGCACGAGCATCACGGCGGGCGGCGTCGCCGACCAGCCTGCGTTCCTCTCCAAGGAACGCATCATCGCCAAGCCCGGTTTCAACCGGTGGCTGGTTCCACCGGCCGCATTGGCCATTCACCTGTGCATCGGCATGGCCTATGGCTTTTCGGTGTTCTGGCTGCCACTGTCCAAGGCCTTGGGTGTCACCAAGCCTGTGGCCTGTGCACCGGATATGAGCTTCATCTCGCAAGTCTTTTCGTCCCAATGTGACTGGCCGATCTCGATGCTCGGCTGGATCTACACCCTGTTCTTCATCTTCCTGGGTTGCTCGGCAGCCATCTGGGGTGGCTGGCTGGAACACGCCGGGCCACGCAAGGCCGGCGTTGTATCGGCCTTGTGCTGGTGCGGTGGCCTGCTGATTTCCGCGTTGGGTATCTATACCCATCAGATCTGGCTGATGTGGGTCGGTTCCGGGGTGATCGGTGGTATCGGCTTGGGCCTGGGCTATATCTCCCCGGTGTCGACCCTGATCAAGTGGTTCCCGGACAAGCGCGGCATGGCGACCGGCATGGCGATCATGGGCTTCGGCGGTGGTGCGATGGTCGGTGCTCCACTGGCCGCGGCGCTGATGAACCATTTCGCTTCGCCAACGGGCGTGGGCGTATGGCAGAGCTTCCTGGTCATGGCCGCGATCTACTTCGTGTTCATGATCGGTGGCGCCTTGTCGTACCGCGTACCGCCGACCGGCTGGAAGCCTGAGGGCTGGACCCCGGCACCGAAGAAAGCCGCGAACGCGATGATCACCCATCGCCACGTTCACGTGAATGTTGCCTGGAAAACCCCGCAGTTCCGTCTGGTCTGGTTGGTGCTGTGCCTGAACGTATCGGCCGGTATCGGCATCCTGGGCATGGCTTCGCCACTGTTGCAGGAAGTGTTCGGTGGCAAGCTGCTCGGCAACGACCTGCCGTTCGGTCAACTGGACGCTACACAACTGGGCCAGATCGCGGCCATCGCGGCCGGCTTCACCGGTCTGTTGAGCCTGTTCAACATCGGCGGCCGGTTCTTCTGGGCCTCCTTCTCGGATTACCTGGGTCGTAAAAACACCTATTTCGTGTTCTTCGCCCTGGGCTTTGCCCTGTACGCGCTGATCCCGAACCTGGGTCACCTGGGCAGCGTCGCGCTGTTCGTGGCGGCGTTCTGCATCATCCTGTCGATGTACGGCGGCGGTTTCGCCACCGTGCCGGCCTACCTGGCGGACCTGTTCGGTACGCAAATGGTCGGTGCGATCCACGGTCGCCTGCTGACCGCCTGGGCTGCGGCGGGCGTGCTGGGTCCGGTGCTGGTGAACTACCTGCGTGAATATCAACTGAGCATCGGCGTTGAACGCGCCGCGGCCTATGACATCACCTTGTACATCCTCGCCGGCCTGCTGGTGCTGGGCTTCCTCTGCAACCTGATGGTCCGTCCGGTCGCCGACAAGTACTTCATGACCGACGCCGAACTGGCCGCCGAACAAGCGCTGGGTCATGACAAAGGCGCCGACAGCAGCACGTCGCTGGAGTGGAAAGCCGCGCCGGGCACCAAGCCCCTGGCGATCGCCGCCTGGCTGGTGGTGGGCATTCCGTTGGCGTGGGGTGTGTGGGTGACCCTGCAGAAGACGGCGGTGTTGTTCCGCTAAGACCGTTGCCCTGACCAACAGGACAGGGCAATCCTTGTGGGAGCGAGCTTGCTCGCGATGAGGGTATGTCAGTCGACATCATGGTCGGCTGACCCACCGCCATCGCGAGCAAGCTCGCTCCCACAGTCGTTTTGGGTGATGGCAAAGACTTGTATGGACATGTCTATCACCGACAGCCCGGGGTTCAGCCCGTCAGTGATGTCACCTCTTGTGTTTCTGTTTGCCGCTCGCGCCCCTATAATGGCTGCCTTTTTCGCCCAATGATTTTGCGGAGCTGGTGATGGCCGAACGTAAGGCGTCTGTCGAGCGCGACACTCTGGAAACCCAGATCAAAGCCTCGATCAACCTGGATGGCACCGGAAAGGCCCGGTTTGATATCGGTGTACCTTTTCTTGAGCACATGCTGGACCAGATCGCCCGTCACGGGCTGATCGACCTGGACATCGTCAGCAAGGGCGACCTGCATATCGACGACCACCATACGGTGGAAGACGTGGGTATCACTCTGGGCCAGGCCTTTACCAAAGCCATCGGCGACAAGAAGGGCATCCGTCGCTACGGCCATGCCTACGTGCCGCTCGATGAAGCGCTGTCGCGGGTGGTCATCGACTTCTCCGGCCGCCCGGGCCTGCAGATGCACGTGCCGTATACCCGTGCCACCGTCGGCGGCTTCGACGTCGACCTGTTCCAGGAATTCTTCCAGGGCTTTGTCAACCACGCCAACGTGACCCTGCACATCGACAACCTGCGCGGGCACAACACCCACCACCAGATCGAAACCGTGTTCAAGGCTTTCGGCCGCGCGCTGCGCATGGCCGTGGAGCTCGATGACCGCATGGCCGGCCAGATGCCTTCCACCAAGGGCGTCCTGTAATGCAGACGGTCGCGGTTATCGACTACGGCATGGGTAACCTGCACTCGGTGGCCAAGGCCCTCGAGCACGTGGGCGCCGGCAAGGTGCTGATCACCAGCGATGCCGACGTGATTCGCGAAGCCGACCGGGTGGTGTTCCCCGGCGTCGGCGCGATTCGTGATTGCATGGCCGAGATTCGTCGGCTGGGCTTCGACAAGCTGGTGCACGAAGTCAGCCAGGACCGTCCGTTCCTCGGCATCTGCGTGGGCATGCAGGCCTTGCTCGACCGCAGCGAAGAGAACGATGGTGTCGATTGCATCTCGCTGTTCCCGGGCCAGGTGAAGTTCTTTGGCAAGGGCCTGCACGAAGACGGCGAGCACTTGAAGGTCCCGCACATGGGCTGGAACGAAGTGAAGCAGACGGTGGATCACCCGCTGTGGCACAACATTCCGGACCTGGCGCGCTTCTACTTCGTGCACAGCTACTACATCGCCGCCGGCAATGCGCGGCAGGTGGTG
The DNA here is from genome assembly GCF_001307275.1 of Pseudomonas fluorescens. Lineage (NCBI taxonomy): Bacteria > Pseudomonadati > Pseudomonadota > Gammaproteobacteria > Pseudomonadales > Pseudomonadaceae > Pseudomonas > Pseudomonas fluorescens. Next base: position 2,222,765 of record NZ_CP012831.1, on the reverse strand, counting down.
GGCAGCGGTCACTATGGCGTCGATTTCGCCGCGGCCCTGGCCGATGGTTCGCGCTTCGCCGTGCAGTTCCACCCGGAGAAGAGCCATACCCATGGCCTGCAATTGCTGCAGAACTTCGCGGCGTGGGACGGGCGCTGGTAATGGCCCGCAAGAAACCGCCGATCCTCACCCTCACGCCCGAGCAGGAGAGTGAAGCGAACCGCAAGATCCAGCGGTTCATGGAGGAGCGTTTCGAACTGGACCTGGGTTCGTTCGAAGCGGCGGAAATTCTTGACCTGTTTACCCGCGAAATTGCTCCGCACTATTACAACAGGGCGATTTTCGATGTGCAGACGCACCTTAAAGAAAGGTTCGAAAGCATTGAAAGCGACTTGTGGGCGCTCGAGAAAAACTGATTTTCGAGCCAAGCTGAATATTCGTATTTGAAGGTTTGCCAGATGCTGATTATCCCCGCTATCGATCTCAAGGACGGCGCTTGCGTACGTCTGCGCCAGGGCCGCATGGAAGACTCCACGGTGTTTTCCGATGACCCGGTGAGCATGGCCGCCAAGTGGGTGGAGGGCGGCTGCCGTCGCCTGCATCTGGTCGACCTCAATGGCGCCTTCGAAGGGCAGCCGGTCAATGGCGAGGTGGTCACGGCCATTGCCAAGCGCTACCCGAACCTGCCGATCCAGATCGGCGGCGGCATTCGCTCGCTGGAAACCATCGAGCACTACGTCAAGGCTGGCGTGAGCTACGTGATCATCGGCACCAAGGCGGTGAAGGAGCCTGAGTTCGTTGCCGAAGCGTGCCGCGCGTTCCCGGGCAAGGTCATCGTTGGCCTCGACGCCAAGGACGGTTTTGTCGCCACCGATGGTTGGGCTGAAGTCAGCACCGTACAGGTGATCGACCTGGCCAAGCGTTTCGAAGCCGACGGCGTGTCTGCCATCGTCTACACCGACATCGCCAAAGACGGCATGATGCAGGGCTGCAATGTTCCGTTCACCGCCGCCCTGGCTGCCGCCACCAAGATTCCGGTGATCGCCTCCGGTGGCATCCACAACCTGGGTGACATCAAGGCACTGCTCGACGCCAAGGCGCCGGGCATCATCGGTGCGATCACCGGTCGCGCGATCTACGAAGGCACCCTGGACGTCGCCGAGGCCCAGGCCTTCTGCGATTCCTACAAAGGCTGAGGACTCACCATGGCGCTGGCCAAACGCATCATCCCTTGCCTGGACGTGGACAACGGCCGGGTGGTCAAGGGCGTGAAGTTCGAGAACATCCGTGACGCCGGCGACCCGGTGGAAATCGCCCGTCGCTACGACGAACAGGGTGCGGACGAGATCACCTTCCTCGACATCACGGCCAGCGTCGATGGCCGCGATACCACGCTGCATACCGTCGAGCGCATGGCCAGCCAGGTGTTCATCCCGCTGACCGTGGGCGGTGGCGTGCGCACCGTGCAAGACATCCGCAACCTGCTCAATGCCGGAGCGGACAAAGTGTCGATCAACACTGCGGCGGTGTTCAACCCGGAATTCGTCGGGGAAGCGGCCCAGCACTTCGGCTCGCAGTGCATCGTCGTGGCCATCGATGCCAAGAAAGTTTCCGGCCCGGGCGAAACCCCGCGTTGGGAAATCTTCACCCACGGCGGTCGCAAGCCCACGGGCCTGGACGCCGTCGAGTGGGCGAAGAAGATGGAAGGCCTGGGCGCCGGTGAAATCCTGTTGACCAGCATGGACCAGGACGGCATGAAAAACGGTTTCGACCTGGGTGTCACCCGCGCCATCAGCGATGCCCTGGGCATTCCGGTGATCGCGTCCGGCGGCGTCGGCAACCTGCAACACCTGGCCGACGGCATCCTGGAAGGCCACGCCAGTGCAGTGCTGGCGGCGAGCATTTTCCACTTTGGCGAATACACCGTGCCGGAAGCCAAGGCCTACATGGCTCATCGCGGTATCTGCATTCGCTGACTGCTGGACACCATGGCGGGCCCAAGGCACTCTTGGGCACACCATGGATTGCGGTAGCCCGACATGCTCAAACGCCTCGTTCTTGCCTTTGCCGGTGCCACGTTGCTGCTCGCAGGCACTGTCCGCGCCGCTGATACATCGCTGGTGTTGCTGACGGAAAACTTCCCCCCGTACAACATGGCCAAGAACGGCAAGAACTTCGCCCAGGACGAGAACATCCATGGCATTGCCGTGGACATCGTCCGCGAGATATTCAAGCGCGCCGATATCTCCTACAGCCTGACGCTACGTTTCCCCTGGGAGCGCATCTACAAACTCGCCCTGGAAAATCCGGGTTACGGTGTGTTTGTCATGGCGCGGTTGCCGGAGCGTGAGAAGCTTTTCAAATGGGTCGGCCCCATCGGTCCGGACGACTGGATCATGCTCGCCAAGGCCGACAGCAAGATCGCTCTCGACTCGCTGGAGCAGGCGCGTCAATACAAGATCGGTGCCTACAAGGGCGACGCAATTGCCGAGACGTTGGCCAAGCAGGGACTCAAGCCGATTGTCGTGTTGCGCGATCAGGACAACGCCAGGAAGCTGGTCAACGGCCAGATCGACCTGTGGGCCACCGGGGATCCGGCCGGGCGTTACCTGGCGCGCCAGGAAGGGGTGACCGATCTCAAGACCGTGCTGCGCTTCAACAGTGCCGAGTTGTACCTGGCCTTGAACAAGGACGTACCCGACGACGTGGTCGCCCGGCTTCAGGCGGCCTTGGATGAGCTCCGCAAGGAAGGGGGGGTGGACGCGATCATGGCGCGGTATCTCTGATAGCTGGAACAAACCTGTGGGAGCGAGCCTGCTCGCGAAAGCGGTGGGTCAGCTTGCCGGGATGTTGAATGTGCCGCCGTCATCGCGAGTTCAGGCTCGCTCCCACAGGGATCTGCTGTGAACGCCAATCTTGTGCCCGATGCAAAACCACAGTGGGAGCGAGCTTGCTCGCGATAGCGGTGGGTCAGCTTGCCGGGATGTTGCATGTGCCGCCGTCATCGCGAGCAGGCTCGCTCCCACAGGGGATCTGCTGTGAACGCCAATCTTGTGGCCGATGCAAAACCACTGTGGGAGCGAGCTTGCTCGCGAAAGCGGTGGGTCAGCTTGTAGAGATGTTGAATGTGCCGCCGTCATCGCGAGTTCAGGCTCGCTCCCACAGGGATCTGCTGTGAACGCCAATCTTGTGCCCAAGGCAAAACCACAGTGGGAGCGAGCTTGCTCGCGATAGCGGTGGGTCAGCTTGCCGGGATGTTGCATGTGCCGCCGTCATCGCGAGCAGGCTCGCTCCCACAGGGGATCTGCTGTGAACGCCAATCTTGTGCCTGATGCAAAACCACAGTGGGAGCGAGCTTGCTCGCGATAGCGGTGGGTCAGCTTGCCGGGATGTTGCATGTGCCGCCGTCATCGCGAGCAGGCTCGCTCCCACAGGGGATCTGCTGTGAACGCCAATCTTGTGCCTGATGCAAAACCACTGTGGGAGCGAGCTTGCTCGCGATGGCGGCGACGCGGTCGCCGCTACCGATAAACCCCATCCTTCCCATGCCCAGTCATCGCCCGATTGCTGCGCAGGCTGATCATCGACTTGATGTCGATCCATTCGATGCCCTGGGCCTTGAGCTTGGGTAGCTCGCGTTCGAGTACCGCCAGGGTCTGCGGATAGGGATGGCCGATCATCACAGCCGAGCCTTGCCGGCGGGCCAGGTCGATGGCGGTTTGCAGCTGTTGGGCGATGGCGGTTTCGGTGCGCTCGTCGTCCAGGAACACATCCCGCGACACACTGGCGAGGCCGATCTTTTGCGCTTCGGCGGCGGCGACGGTCTGGGCGCTGGTGCGGCTGTCGACGAAAAACTTGTGGCGCTGCTGCAAGTTCGCCATCAGCCACGCCATGGCCTTGGGCTGGGCGGTCATGCGGCTGCCCATGTGGTTGTTGATCCCGCTGGTGTAGGGCACGGCGGCGAACGCGGCGTCGAGGCGCTTGCCCAGTTCTTCGATGGACAGTTCCGGATGCCAGGCGAACGGCCCGGTGGCCGGGTCCATGGGCATATGCAGCATGACCAGCTTGCCGGCGCGATGGGCTTCGCGGGCGAATTCGGCGGCGTGGGGTGTGTCGGGCATGATCGCGGCGGTGACCGGCCCGGGAAGGGCGAGCACCCGACGGTCCCGGGGCAGGTTTTGCCCCAGGTCGTCGATGATCAGGCTCAGGTACGCCTTGTGCGGCGAAGAGGGCGTGGCGGGCGCCGCGTTAACGGCCCCCGCCAGCAGGCACAGCAGGACGAAGGTGAAACGCAGGCCCATCTCAGCGGCCGGACGTGATGTTCAACCCTTTGAGCAAGCTCAAGGCCTGGGCCAACTGATAGTCGTCATCCTGGGGCATCGGCTTGGCCTTGGCGCCGGAACCGGTCGGTTTGTCGGCGCCGCCGTTGCCGTTGCCCAGGTGACCTTGCAGGTCGGCTTCCTTGAAGTATTCGCTGTCCTGCTCGTTGGTGATCTTGGCCTTGCGCACTTCGATGTCCGGGACAATGCCCTGGGCCTGGATGGAACGGCCGTTGGGCGTGAAGTACAGCGCGGTGGTGATCTTCAGGGCACGGTCGTTGTTCAGTGGCAACACGGTCTGTACCGAGCCCTTGCCGAAACTGGTGGTGCCCATGACCACGCCGCGCTTCTGGTCCTGCAGGGCGCCGGCGACGATTTCCGAAGCCGAAGCGCTGCCGCCGTTGATCAGCACCACCAATGGCACGGCTTCGCTCAAGTCGTTGCCAGTGGCCGAGAAGCGCAGCTCGGAATTGGCGATACGGCCCTTGGTGTAGACGATCAGGCCCTTGGTGATGAAGTGATCCACCACTTCCACGGCCGATTGCAGTACGCCGCCGGGGTTGTTACGCAGGTCCAGGACCAGGCCGTTGAGTTTCTTGCCGTTGTCCTTGCGCATCTTGGCCAGGGCCTTGGCGACTTCTTCGCCGGTCTTGACCTGGAACTGGGTGATGCGGATGTAGCCGTAGCCCGACTCCAGCAACTGGCTCTTCACGCTCTTGACCTGGATGACCGCACGGGTCAGGGTCACGTCGAACGGTGTGCCACCATCGCGCACCAGGGTCAGGGTGATCTTCTGGCCGATCTTGCCGCGCATCTTGTCCACGGCTTCGGTCATGCTCTGGCCGCGGGTCGGCTGGCCGTTGATCTTGACGATGAAGTCACCGGCCTGGATGCCGGCCTTGGAAGCTGGCGTGTCGTCGATTGGCGAGACCACCTTGACGAAGCCGTCTTCGCTGCCGACCTCGATGCCCAGGCCGCCGAATTCGCCGCTGGTGCTTTCCTGCAGCTCGGCGAAATCTTCCGGGCCCAGGTATGCCGAGTGCGGGTCAAGGTTGCTGAGCATGCCTTTGATGGCGTTCTCCAGCAGCATCTTGTCATCCACCGGTTCCACGTAGGCGGCCTTGATCCGGTCCATGACCTCGGCAAAGGTGCGCAGTTCGTCCAGCGGCAGCGGCGCCTTGGTGGTTGCGGCAGTGGCGGCGGGGGCCGACGGGGCCGGTTCGGCGGCGAAAGCCAGGGGCGCACCGATCACGAGGGCGATCGTCAGGGCCAGCGAGGTAAGGCGGGACAAATGCAGCATGTCGAACGAACTCCTTAATAGGATGGGCGCGCTTATCCTTGCGCACGACACCATTGGGCCGGGTCACTGGGGCGACCCTGCTGACGAATAGCGAAATACAGTGCTGGCGTATCCTGCCCGCCACTGTTACCGACCGTGGAGATGGACTCACCGGCCTTGACCACGTCGCCCGCCGACTTGAGCAGCGTCTGGTTGTGGCCGTACAGGCTCAAGTAACCGTTGCCGTGATCGAGGATCACCAGCAGGCCGGCGCCGCGCAACCAGTCGGCGAATACCACGCGTCCGCCATGCACGGCATGTACCTGGCTGCCGGCCGAGGCGCTGATCATCACCCCGTCCCACTTGGTGCGGGTATCGTCGCCGCGGGTTTCACCGAAGCGCGCAAGCAATCGACCATTGACCGGCCAAGGAAGTTTGCCTCGGGCTGAAGCAAAAGCGCCGCCAAAGGTTTCGCCGTCACTGGAAACCAGTGCGCCGGGGCTGGATTTTGCCGGTTTGCGCGGTGCATCGCCGGCGTCTGCGTCGGCCTGGGCTTCACGCAAACGCTTTTTTTCGGCTTCCTGCTGGGCGATCAGCGCTTTCTGGCGCGCTTCTTCCGCCTCTCGGGCCTGGCGGGCCAGGGTCTCTTCGATGGTTTTCAACACATTGGCCAGTTCGGCCTGGTCCTGCTCGCGGGCCTTGAGCTTGCTGTCGCGGGCCTTCACGTCGTCATTGAGCTTGGCCAGGGCCACCTGGCGCTCCTTGCGAACCTTCTCGAGTTCTTCGCGCTGGGTGTCGAGGCTGCTTTTCTGCACCAGCAACTGGGCCTGCTGCAGCTCGATGTCTTTTTCGACATTGGCCAGTTGGCGCAAGGTTTCATTGAAGCTCTTGAGTTGTTCCAGGCGGGCCTGGCTCAGGTAATCGTAATAGGTGAGGGTACGGGCGAATTTCTCGGGGTTCTGCTGGTTGAGCAGCAGCTTGAGGTATTCCTGGCGGCCATTCTGGTAGGCGGCCCGGGCCTGGATGGCGATCAGCTTTTGTTGTTCAGTGCGCGCGCTCTGGAGTTTTTTTTTCTCTCCATCGAGCCGCTGCAGCTCGGATTCGCTTTTCTTCAGTTCTTTTTGCAGGGCGTCGACCTGCTTCTCCAGCTTGCCCATCTCGGTTTCAGTGCCGCGCAGGTCTTTCTGCACGCTGGATTTCTCTTCCTGCAACTTGCCCAGCAGCTTTTTCAGCTCGGCAATGTCCTGGCGCGTGGCTTCCAACTGCTGTTGGGTTTGCGCGCGCTCGTCGGCAAAGGCCGGTTGGAGCAAGCAGGTCAGAACGAGGGCTATCAGGACGCGAAGCATAGAGGCGGGCGACACCAGGGAAAGGGACGGCCTAGTATGCCCGCCCCACGCCGCAAAAAAAACGCCCATTTGGGGCTGTGTGATAACTGGCCCGAAAAACACCAAGAACCCATGTGGGAGCGAGCTTGCTCGCGATGGCGGTGCATCAGTCAACATCAAGGTTGGCTGATCCGGCGCTATCGCGAGCAAGCTCGCTCCCACAGGGTTTGCGGAATCAGACCAGGATCGACGTCCCGGTCATTTCCGCAGGCTTTTCCATGCCCAGCAACATCAGCATGGTCGGCGCCACGTCAGCCAGCACGCCACCGTCGCGGACCTTGAAGTCCCGCTTGCCGACATAGATGAACGGCACCGGCTCGGTGGTGTGGGCGGTGTGGGCCTGGCCGGTGGATTCGTCGGACATCTGCTCGACGTTGCCGTGGTCGGCCGTGATCAGTGCTTCGCCGCCGACCTTTTCCAGGGCCTCGACGATACGGCCAACGCAGGTGTCCAGGCATTCCACGGCCTTGACCGCCGCCTCGAACACACCGCTGTGGCCGACCATGTCGCCGTTGGCGTAGTTGACCACGATCACGTCGTAACGCTGGTTTTCAATGGCGTCGACGATGCGGTCGGTCACTTCCGGTGCGCTCATCTCCGGTTGCAGGTCGTAGGTGGCGACTTTCGGCGAGGGGATCAGGATGCGTTCTTCGCCCGGGAACGGTTCTTCACGGCCGCCGGAGAAAAAGAACGTCACGTGGGCGTACTTTTCGGTCTCGGCGATGCGCAGTTGGGTCTTGCCGTTTTTCGCCAGGTAGTCGCCCAGCACGTTTTCCAGGCTGCCGGCGGCGAAGGCCGAAGGCGCGGGAATGCTGGCGGCGTATTGGGTCAGCATGACGAAACCGGCCAGTTTTGGCTGGCGGGCACGCTCGAATTCCTTGAAATCGTCTTCGACGAACACGCGGGTCAGTTCACGGGCGCGGTCGGCACGGAAGTTCATGAACACCACGGCATCGCCGTCTTCGACTTTCACCGGCTCGCCAATGGTGGTGGCTTTGACGAATTCATCGCTTTCGCCGCGTTCGTAGGCGGCTTGCAGGCCTTCCTGGGCGGTGGCGGCGTTGAATTCGGCGCTGCCGTCGACGATCAGGTTGTAGGCCTGGGACACGCGATCCCAACGGTTGTCACGGTCCATGGCGAAGTAGCGGCCGACGAGGCTGGCGATGCGCCCCTTGCCGAGGGCCTGGAACGTTGCGTCCAGCAGCTCGATCGACGACGTGGCGCTTTTCGGCGGGGTGTCGCGGCCATCGAGGAACGCGTGCAGGTAGATCTTCTCGGCGCCGCGCTTGGCAGCCAGTTCGGCCATGGCGATCAGGTGGTCCTGGTGGCTGTGCACGCCACCGTCGGACAGCAGGCCCATGAAGTGCACGGCCTTGCCGGCGGCCACGGCTTTATCCACGGCGGCGCAGATGGTCGGGTTTTCGAAGAACTCGCCGTCGCGGATCGATTTGGTCACGCGGGTGAAGTCCTGGTACACCACGCGGCCTGCGCCGAGGTTCATGTGGCCGACTTCGGAGTTGCCCATCTGTCCGTCCGGCAGGCCGACGTCCATGCCGCTGCCGGAGATCAGGCCGTTGGGCACGCTGGCCCACAGACGGTCCAGCACCGGCTTGTTGGCCGAATACACGGCGTTGGATTCGTGGCTGTCACTGTGACCGAAGCCGTCGAGAATCATCAGGACCAAAGGTTTAGGCGTGGTAGTCATGGAATCCACTCGTGGCGGGTTAAAAGAAGACGATGGAAAAGGGACGGGCAGTTTAAAGGTAAGTTCCGGCGGCGTCACCGCCGGGCGGGGTTTGGCCGGCCTTGCGTGCTGTGTATACTGGCCGACATTTTAACGCCCTGGAACCTCCTTCGATGGTTGCTCACCTGATTCAATTTGCCACTAACCACTACATTCTCGTCGGTATCTTCGTCGTGCTGCTGGCGTTGCTGGTTGCCCACACGATGCAGGGCGGCGGTCGCAGCCTGAGCACTGGCGAGCTGACCGCACTGGTCAACAAGGATGCCGGCCTGGTGGTGGACATCCGCCCGAGCAAGGATTACGCCGCCGGTCACATTGTCGGGGCGGTGAACATTCCCCAGGACAAACTGATGGCGCGGATCGGCGAGCTGGAGAAACACAAGGCCAAGACGTTGATCCTGGTGGACGCCCAAGGCCAGCACGCCGGCACCCACGCCCGCGAGCTGATGAAGTCCGGTTTTACCGCCGCCAAGCTGTCCGGCGGCGTTGCCAGCTGGAAAGCCGACAATCTGCCCCTGGTGAAGTGAAATGTCCCACGTTGTTGTCTATTCCAGCGATTACTGCCCCTATTGCTCCAGAGCCAAGTCCCTGCTCCAGAACAAAGGCGTGGCCTTCGAAGAGATCAAGGTCGACGGCAAGCCGCAACTGCGCACCGAAATGACCCAGAAGGCCGGGCGCACCTCCGTGCCGCAGATCTGGATCGGCAGCACCCACGTGGGCGGTTGCGATGATCTGTTCGCCCTGGAGCGCGCCGGCAAGCTCGACGCGCTGCTCAAGGCCTGAATTTCCCACTAAAGAACCTGAAAGTAAGAAGGATCTGCGATGACTGACCAACAGAACACAGCTGCCAGCGAAGAAGAAGCCGCACCGCAATTCTCCTTGCAGCGCATTTATGTGCGTGACCTGTCCTTCGAAGCCCCGAAAAGCCCGGCGATCTTTCGCCAGCAGTGGGAGCCGAGCGTAGGCCTGGACCTGAACACCCGTCAGAAAGCCCTGGAAGATGACTTCCACGAAGTGGTGCTGACCCTGTCGGTCACCGTCAAGAACGGTGACGAAGTGGCGTTCATCGCTGAAGTGCAACAGGCCGGGATCTTCCTGATCAAGAACCTGGATGCTCCTTCGATGAGCCACACCCTGGGCGCGTTCTGCCCGAACATCCTGTTCCCTTACGCCCGGGAAACCCTGGACAGCCTGGTAACCCGCGGCTCGTTCCCGGCCCTGATGCTGGCGCCGGTGAACTTCGATGCCCTGTATGCGCAAGAACTGCAGCGCATGCAGCAGGAAGGCGGCGCGACCGTTCAGTAAGCGTCTACTGCCAGGCATAGCGCTCGACGGCCAGGCACAAAACCTGTGGGAGCGAGCCCTGTGGGAGCCGAGCCTGTGGGAGCCGAGCTTGCTCGCGATGAGGTCGACACGGTTCAACTGCAAAACCGTGTCATCGTTCATCGCGAGCAAGCTCGGCTCCCACAGGCTCGCTCCCACAGGTGTTTCTGGCTGACAGGAACGGCTCAGGCGAACCCGTTCTGCCGCCACGCCTCATAAACCGCCACCGCCACGGTATTGGACAGGTTCAGGCTGCGGCAGCCTTCACGCATTGGCAGGCGCAGGCGCTGTTCGGCGGGCAGGGCGTCCAGTACGTCGGCCGGCAGGCCACGGCTTTCCGGGCCGAACAGGAACGCATCGCCGGCGACGAAGCTGGCGTCATGGAACGGCCGCGAACCCTTGGTGGTAAAGGCGAACAGACGCGGATGCCCGAGGCTTTCCAGACAACTGGCGAGGTCGGCGTGACGCTGCAAGGTGGCATACTCGTGGTAGTCGAGGCCGGCGCGGCGCAGGCGCTTGTCGTCCATGTCGAAGCCCAGCGGTTCGATCAAATGCAGGTGGCAGCCGCTGTTGGCGCACAGCCTGATGACGTTGCCGGTATTCGGCGGAATTTCCGGTTGAAAAAGGATGACGTGAAACATGCACGGCTCCGCAGATAAAGATGAGCGGCATTCTACGCCGCAAACCGACCGACGTTCGAAGCTAATGCCTCGGGTGATGGGCTCTTTGGCGATCTTCGGCGTGATGGTCGGGCTGATGATCGGGCGCCTGACCACGCCCGAGCCGAGCGCGTTGCAACAGATCGAGGTGACAGACGGAGCGCTGGTGGCCTGGTTCAACAATGAACCCAAGCTCCATGGCGAAATTGTCGACGGCTCAGTGGCGTTGCTGTTCCAAGCAGAAGGCCAGCCGCAGAAGGGCCAGCTCAAGCTCAACGGCAAGGATGTGAACTGGCGGGTGCGTTTGAGTGACGAGGGGTTGTTGCTGACGCTGGTGGCGGCGCGTCCATTGCGAGGGGCGTGGACCGGCAGCGAGGTCGATGACCGCTGGCGGCTGGAGGTCCGTCTCCAGGAGCAATAAAAGAGGGAATCCCCGGCCTGCCTGTACCAAGGTCCCCAAAACGGGAGGGCTCGCGCTAAGCGCATGGCCCTGGGTGTAAAGAAGGGAAACCTTGACCTGCCTGTATCAAGGCCCCCAAAACAGTGGGCTCACTGAGCCCGGTATAAAATGGGGATTCCCCGGCCTGCCTGTACCAAGGTCCCCGAAACTGGGTAGTGATCTAGCTATTGCAGGGGGCGTGCCAGTTTTAAATTATTTGTCACAAAAACGCTTTCTGTAACGCAAAAGCCCCGTATTCCGGGGCTTTTGCTTTTGTTTGTGCGGTTTTTCCGAGCTGGGCCGATTGGTTTTGGCGGGTGGTGCATGTGCAATTGCGGTTCGCAGTGCATTGATGCGGTGCATGAGGCCTTTAAAAGCATCGCGAGCAAGCTCGCTCCCACAGGATGGACTGTCCCCAAAAAGTTGGACACCCATCTGACTTTTGGGGGGCAGTCCAGGAATTGCGTTTCCCTTGTGGGAGCGAGCTTGAACTGGCCTAATGATTTTGGACACTTCAATCGGGCGCTATGATGGCGCCCAAATCTGAGGTGTTTTGGTTATGCGTAAATCTTACTCCAGTGAGTTCAAACTCAAGGCGGCCAGCATGGTGCTGGACGAGGGACAGTCGGTTCCCGAAGTCTGCGCCAGCCTGGATATTGGGCCCACGGCGCTTCGCCGCTGGGTCGATCAGGTTCGCAAGGAACGCTTGGGTTCGACCCCGGTGGGCGCCAAGGCGATTACCGCTGATCAGCGTGAAATTCAGCAGCTCAAAGCGTTGCTCAGGCAAAAAGACCTGGACATTGAAATCCTAAAAAAGGCCAGTGCTCTCCTGCTTTTGGACTCCAAAGATCATTCTCGTTGATCAATGAGCTGGACGAGCAGTACGGCGTTAACAATTGCTGTCGGGCGTTTGGAGTCAACCGCAGCAGCTTTTACGCCTGGCGTCAGCGCCAAGGCAAAGTGAAGCCCGAGCGGGAGAAACTTAAAGCCGTGCTGGTCGAGCATCACAAGGAGTCCAGAGCATCCGCGGGGTCTCGCACCCTTTCCAAGGAGCTGCAAGCAAAGGGACATCGTGTCGGGCGGCATATGGCTCGCAGCTTGATGCGCGAAGCCGGTGTTGCCAGTCGTCAGCGCCGGCGGCACAAGTACAAATCTTCCGGCGTGGAAGCGTTGGTGGCGCCGCACGTGCTCAAGCGCAAGTTTGATGTCACGGCGATCAACCAGGTGTGGTGTGGCGATGTGACGTACATCAAGGTCGGCAAGCGCTGGATGTATTTCGCGGCGGTGCTGGATCTGTTTGCTCGCCGGATCGTGGGCTGGTCGTTTTCAATGATTTCCGATGCCTCGCTGACCTGCGAAGCGTTGCGAATGGCGGTGCAATTGCGAGGTTGCCCAAAAGAGGTGCTGTTTCATTCCGATCAAGGCTGCCAATACACCAGCCACAAATTCAGGAATGAAATGCGCAAGCATGGACTCCTGCAAAGCATGAGTCGCAAAGGTGAGTGCTGGGACAACGCCCCGATGGAGCGTTTCTTTGGGAGCCTGAAGTCAGAGTGGGTGCCAGAAGATGGCTACAGCTCGGAGCATGAAGCCCGCGTGGATGTGCAGCGTTATGTGATGCGTTACAACAACGTCAGACTCCATAGCTACAACGACTACCGGTCGCCGGTAGCTATGGAGAAACTGGCAGCATGAAACCGTAACTGGTGTCCAAAATTAGTTGACCAGTTCAGCTTGCTCGCGATTGGGCCTTCAAATTCAGCGAAGGGCTAAAGACCGATCAGCCCTCATCCCCGTCATCATCATCCCCACCGTCGACTTTCATCCCCAATTCCTTGATCTTGCGGGTCAAGGTATTGCGGCCCCAGCCCAGCAGCACGGCGGCATCGCGGCGGCGGCCGGCGGTGTGCTTGAGGGCGGTTTCGATCATGATCCGCTCGAAGGCCGGTACCGCGCTGTCCAACAGGCTCGACTGACCGCGGGCCAGGGCCTGATCGGCCCACTGGCGCAGGGCTTGCTCCCAGTTGGTCACGGGGGCCGAATCCTGCGGCAGGCTCAGCAGTTCCGGCGGCAGGTCGCTGATGTGCACTTCGCGACCTGAAGCCATCACCGTGATCCAGCGGCAGGTGTTCTCCAACTGGCGCACGTTGCCCGGCCACGGCAGGTTCTTGAGGTATTCCTCGGTTTCGCTCTTGAGCAGCTTGGGCTCGACCGCCAGTTCCTGGGCCGCGCGGCTGAGGAAGTGCCGGGCCAGGGTCGGGATGTCTTCGCGACGATCCGCCAGGCGCGGGATATGAATGCGGATGACGTTCAGGCGGTGGAACAAGTCCTCACGGAATTTGCCGGCGTGAACCAGGGTTTCCAGGTTCTGGTGGGTCGCGGCGATGATGCGCACGTCCACCTTCACCGGTGTATGGCCGCCGACCCGATAGAACTCGCCATCGGCCAGCACGCGCAGCAAGCGGGTCTGGGTGTCGGCCGGCATGTCGCCGATTTCATCGAGGAACAACGTGCCGCCGTCGGCTTGCTCGAAGCGCCCGCGCCGCAGGTTGGCCGCGCCGGTGAAGGCGCCTTTTTCGTGGCCGAACAGCTCGGACTCCATCAAGTCCTTGGGAATCGCCGCCATGTTCAGCGCGATGAACGGCGACGCCGCGCGTGGGCTGTGGCGGTGCAGGGCGTGGGCCACCAGTTCCTTGCCGGTGCCCGACTCGCCATTGATCAGCACAGTGATGTTGGAGTGGCTCAAGCGCCCGATGGCGCGAAACACTTCCTGCATCGCCGGCGCTTCGCCGATGATTTCCGGGGTGCGGGCCAGGGCCGGCACCTCTTCCATGCCTTGTTGTTCCTGGGCGTGCTGGTTGGCGCGCTTGACCAGCGATACGGCTTCGTCGACGTCAAATGGCTTGGGCAGGTATTCGAAAGCGCCGCCCTGGTAGGACGCCACGGCGCTGTCCAGGTCGGAATGGGCGGTCATGATGATCACCGGCAGACGCGGGTGCTGTTCGCGAATCCGCGCCAGCAGGTCCAGGCCGCTGGCCCCGGGCATGCGGATGTCGGAGATGATGACGTCCGGTTGCTGACGCGCCAGGCGACTCATCACCCCATCGGCGCTGTCGAAGCTCTGGGTGGTCATGCCTTCCTGTTGCAAGGCTTTTTCCAGGACCCAACGGATAGAACGGTCGTCATCGACGATCCACACGGTTTCACTACGGCTCATGTCGATGTGGCTCCTTGTTCCAGTGGCAGGAAGATCGAGAAAGTGGTGTGGCCGGGGTGGCTCTCACATTCGATCAAGCCCTGATGCTGACTGATGATGTTCTGGGTAATGGCCAGGCCCAGCCCGGTACCGTCCGGACGGCCGCTGACCATGGGAAAAAAGATGGTTTCCTGCAGTTCGGCAGGGATGCCCGGACCGTTGTCGATGATTTCGATCTTGGTCACCAGGCGATGGCGCACGTGGCCGATGGTGAACTGGCGCATGGCGCGGGTGCGCAGGCTGATGCGACCCAGGCGCAGTTCGTTCTGGCTGCTGATGGCCTGCATCGCGTTGCGCACGATGTTCAGCACCGCCTGGATCATCTGCTCGCGGTCGATCAAGACGTCGGGAATGCTCGGGTCATAGTCGCGCACCAAAGTGATGCAGCCCTGGCTTTCCGCTTCCACCAGGCTGCTGACGCGCTCCAGCACTTCATGGACGTTGCACATCGCCAGGGATGGCAGCTTGTTCGAACCGAGCATGCGGTCCACCAGGTTCCGCAGGCGGTCGGCTTCCTCGATGATGACGTTGGTGTAGTCCTTGAGGCTTTCTTCCGGCAGTTCACGGGCAAGCAACTGTGCCGCGCCACGTATTCCGCCGAGAGGGTTCTTGATCTCGTGGGCCAGGCCCCGCACCAGCATCTTGCTGGTTTCCTGCTTGGACAACTGCGCTTCCTCCTTGGTGATGCGCAGCAAGCGATCACGCGGGTGGACTTCCAGCAGCAACAAGGTGGCGCCGTTGTTCAGGATCGGCGTGACCGCATAATCCACGGTCAGGGTCTGGCCGGTCAGGGCGGTGAGCATCGCCTCGCGCTTGGTGAACGGGTGAGCCTGCTCCACCGCTTGGCGCAGGGAGTTGAGCGCTTCGGCGGATTCGGTGAACAACTCGCTGATGAACTGCCCGTGGCTGCGCTGGCCGCTGACAGCCAGGAGCATCTCCGCCGCCGGGTTCATGTACTCGAGGCGCAGTTCGGCGTCGAGCAGGATGGTCGCGGTGGTGAGGTTGTCGAGCAGCAAGCGGTGTAGTGCGTCGCTAATGGTCATCAGGACCTCTTTTGGAGCGTAGCAACTCGGGACCGGTCCCAAATTGCGCGCGCGATTAATGCGCTGTCACAAGGAAAATGCAAAAACCAAACCAAGGCTCCGAAAAGAAGCGTTTAGAGCCTCAAAAGGGTGTTTTTCGCTCGCTTGCGTGGCGTTCTGCCAGCTTTTCCGGGTACTTTCGAACCAAAATGGGTTTTTGGACTGAGTAGTGTGCAAGCTATTGCACCAATATAGTGCGGCAGCCTGGGCGGTGTTAAAAAAACGGCAAGATGCTGCTTTTTTCTTCTTCAGGTTTTTCGGCGAGGGGGCACTCCGGGCGTTGACCGTAATCGGCTGTGGCACAGGGCTTGATGCGGCGCTTCTGCGCAAGGGATATGCGTTGCATGTGGAAGGGCTGGTTGGCGGTGCGTTCGACGATACGGTCCTGCTCGTCGAGGATTTCGACCGCCAGGTGATGGGTGCCTCGATCGATGTCGCTCAAGGCGAATACCGGGCTCGGTCCCGGCGCGCCCGTTGGTTTGCCGTCGAGCAACAGGCGGTAGCGGTGGCCTTTTTTCAGGCCCGGCTCGCTGGTGACACTGACGATCAATTCGCCTGCGGTGCTGCGTATCGTCGCGTCCGGCTCGGGAATCAACAGCCTGAGCATTTCGTAATGAAACAACGGTTCGGGCCGGGCTTCGGTCGCGGGCGCCGAGGCTGTGCCCGTGGGCGGCGCCGGCATCCGGTTGCCGGGTGGCAGTTGGACTTTCTTTGCGTTGCCGGGGCGCGGCTGATCGGTGAATACGCGATTGCCCTGGGCATCGATGTAGGTATAGACCTGCGCCACGCCGGGCATCGCCGTCAGCGCCAGGCCCAGCGTGAGCAGCCAGCGGATCATGGCTGGTGCACCCGTTGCACGGTGAAAGTGACGGTTTCGCTTTGCTGCACGAGGTTGTCGCCGTCGATGACTTGAACCGTCAGGCTGTGCTCGCCTCGGTCGATATTCACCAATTGCAGGCGCGGCACGTTGCTTGGTTGGCCGTAGGGCTGCCCGTCCAGCAGCAACCGGAACAGATGCGGGCTGCGCAGGCGCGGTTGAGCGTGTACGCCAACGGTGAAGGTGCCGTTGTTGGCGCGCAGGGCCTCGTCGGTGGGGATGTCGGTCAGTTCCAGGATTTCGTAGGCATCGCGCGGCTTTTCGCTGTTGGCGGGAGGCGTCGGTGTGCCCGGGCTGGCCGGAGACTGGCGTTCGATGCTGTTGAGCGGCGGCAACTCCACCGTCTGGGCCGGGACGCCTTGGGGCGGCTGGTTGCTGTAGGCGGTATTGCCCTCGGCGTCGATGTACTTGTAGATCTGCGCGGCGGCGGGCAGTGCCAGCAGCAACAACAGGATGATTGAAAAACCGCGCCCCATAAAATCGACCGAAAACTGAAAGTGTTGAGTTGCAGCATAGGTCAGGGGGGAGGGTTGGCCCAAGTTGTTGTGTGTTGGGCCATGACCTGCCCTGTGGGAGCAAGCTTGCTCGCGATGGCGGAGTGTCAGGCACTGAGGTGTTGAATGTGCTGGCCTCATCGCGAGCAAGCTCGCTCCCACAGGGGGGGGCTTAGGCTTTTGTGGAGATACACAGCTCTGCGGTTGCTCGGATCAGGGCGAGCCGGTGCACCGGGTGTTGCTTGTCGTGGTGGGTGGCGTGGGCCAGCCATTGCGGGCACTGCGGGTCGGTGCGATAGGGGGCGAAGTCGGCCAGTTGTTGCAGCAGGCGTTTCTGCAGGCGGTCGAGCTGCGGGCGGATCTGCCCCACCAGGTCCGGGCGCGGGAGGTCCGGGGCCTTGCCGTCCAGGGCCCAGTCGGACAAGTTGATGTACTGCACCATTTTGTTGGCTTCTATCTGGGCGGCAAAAAACGCTTCCACGGTTTCGTTGCTCAGTTTGTAGGCCGGTGCCTGGGCAACGGCGGCGGCGATGACTTCACGCTCGCGCTGACGGTCCTCTACGGGTTTGCCACTGTCCCATTTACTCAGCGCCACTTGATCGGCGATGGCCAGGCGCTCGCCAATGGCGTTAAGCAACGGGGTCAGGGCTTCTGGGGCGGGAGTCGAGGCGGCTGCGGCGGTGGAGGCCAGCAGCGCGGCAGACAGGGCAAGGCAGAGCTTGAAGCGCAAAGTCATGGGCAGTCTCGTCTTCTAGGGGGAGCGACGGGGCATCATGCACGTAACCGGCGCCCATAAAAAAGGCCTCCCGAAGGAGGCCTTTCTTTATTTCACGCCGTGCGTGGCGGCGCTACCGGATCAGCAGCTGTAGTACAGCTCATATTCCAGTGGGTGTACGAAGGTGCGAACCTTGATTTCTTCTTCGCTTTTCAGTGCGATGTAAGCGTCGATGAAGTCATCGCTGAATACGCCGCCTTTGGTCAGGAACGCACGGCCCTTGTCCAGCTCTTCCAGGGCTTCTTTCAAGCTGCCACACACCTGTGGGATTTCCTTGGCCTCTTCAGGCGGCAGGTCATACAGGTTTTTGTCAGCGGCATCGCCAGGGTGGATCTTGTTCTGGATACCGTCCAGGCCGGCCATCATCAGTGCAGCGAAGGCCAGGTACGGGTTGGCAGCCGGATCCGGGAAGCGTGCTTCGATACGGCGGGCTTTAGGGCTGTTCACGTAAGGAATACGGATCGAGGCGGAACGGTTGCGAGCCGAGTAGGCCAGCATGACCGGTGCTTCGAAGCCTGGTACCAGACGCTTGTAGGAGTTGGTCGACGGGTTGGTGAAGCCGTTCAGGGCCTTACCGTGCTTGATGATACCGCCGATGAAGTACAGGGCAGTGTCCGACAGGCCGGCATAGCCTTCGCCTGCGAAGGTGTTCTTGCCGTCCTTGGAGATCGACATGTGAACGTGCATGCCCGAACCGTTGTCGCCGTACAGCGGCTTCGGCATGAAGGTCGCGGTGCGGCCGTAGGCGTCAGCAACGTTGTGTACGCAGTACTTGAGGGTCTGTACTTCGTCAGCCTTCTTGACCAGCGTGTTGAATTTCACGCCGATTTCGTTCTGGCCGGCAGTCGCCACTTCGTGGTGGTGAACTTCGACGGTCTGGCCCATTTCTTCCAGTGCGTTGCACATGGAGGTACGGATTTCGTGGTCGAAGTCGAACGGTGGAACCGGGAAGTAACCGCCTTTGATGCCTGGACGGTGACCTTTGTTGCCGCCTTCCACGTCCTGGTCGGACATCCACGAACCTTGTTCGGAGAAGATCTTGAACATGGAGCCGGAGATGTCGGACTTGAACTTGACCGAGTCGAAGATGAAGAACTCAGGCTCAGGACCGAAGAAAGCGGTGTCGCCGATGCCGGTGGACTTCAGGTATTCCTCGGCGCGGTGGGCGATGGCGCGTGGGTCGCGGTCATAGCCTTGCATGGTCGAAGGTTCGATGATGTCGCAGACCAGGATCAGGGTCGGCTCTTCGGTGAACGGGTCCAGGACGGCGGTTTCGTCGTCCGGCATCAGGATCATGTCGGAGGCTTCGATGCCTTTCCAGCCAGAGATGGAGGAGCCGTCGAACATTTTCCCGATTTCAAAGAATTCGTCGTCCAGCGCATCACGGGCCGGCATGGTCACGTGATGTTGAGTACCTTTGGTGTCAGTGAAGCGCAGATCAATCCACTTGACGTCATGATCTTTGATGAGTTGAACCGACTTCGACATATGTCCTCCGGGTGGCTTCGGGCGGGTAGTGGAGTGCCCTTAGATATGGGTGATGCCGGCGCGAATACTCTGCCAAGGCAACCTGCCTCACAAGGGAGCAAATTGCATGCCAGTGCCCCAGCATGGGTTTTTTGCACCAAATCCACGCTTTTAAAGGCGTAAATCAAAGATTGTCCGACAATAACGCACTGCAATGTGGCGTCGTCAATCGATAATGACCTGTTTTGGTGCGTGCAAAACCATCTGCACATTAACTGGTTAAACCTTGAGCAATTTCCGCTATAATCCGCGCCCCCCTTTTTCGGCTGGCCGTTCGCGCGCTGTTTTCATGAAACTAATCGTAAAAGTCTTCCCCGAGATCACCATCAAGAGCCGCCCGGTACGGATGCGTTTCATCCGCCAGTTGGCCAAGAACATCCGTGCCGTGCTCCGAGACCTGGATCCGGCCGTGGTGGTGAATGGCGTGTGGGACAACCTCGAACTGGAAACCCGTGTCAGCGAACCCAAGCTGCTGAAGGAAATGACCGAGCGCCTGAGTTGCATGCCGGGCATCGCGCATTTTTTGCAAGTCGATGAATACCCGCTGGGGGATTTCGACGACATCCTCGCCAAGTGCATGCTTCATTATGGTGACGCACTGGCCGGCAAGATCTTTTCGGTGCGTTGCAAGCGCGCCGGCAAGCACGCATTCAGTTCGATGGATGTGGAGAAGTTCGTCGGCAGCCAGTTGCGCCGGCAATGTGGCGCGGCCGGTATTTCGCTGAAAGACCCGGAAATCGAAGTGCGCATCGAAATTCGCGACCAGCGGCTGTTCGTGATCCACAGCCAGCACAACAGCATCGGCGGTTATCCGCTGGGTTCGCTGGAGCAGACCCTGGTGCTGATGTCCGGTGGCTTCGACTCCACGGTGGCCGCCTATCAGATCATGCGTCGCGGGTTGATGAGCCATTTCTGCTTCTTCAACCTCGGCGGGCGTGCCCATGAACTGGGCGTGATGGAAGTGGCGCACTTCATCTGGAAGAAGTACGGCAGCTCCCAACGCGTGTTATTTGTGAGTGTGCCGTTCGAGGAAGTCCTGGGCGAGATTCTCGGCAAAGTCGATAACAGTCATATGGGCGTCATTTTGAAGCGTATGATGTTGCGCGCCGCTTCACGAATTGCCGACCGCCTGCAAATCGATGCGCTGGTGACCGGCGAGGCGATCTCCCAGGTGTCGAGCCAGACGTTGCCGAACCTGTCGGTGATCGACTGCGTGACCGAGAAGCTGGTCTTGCGTCCACTGATCGCCAGCCACAAGCAGGACATCATCGACCAGGCCAACGAAATCGGCACCGCCGAGTTTGCCCGGCACATGCCGGAATACTGTGGCGTCATCTCGGTCAATCCGAAGACGGCGGCCAAGCGCGGGCGGGTGGAGCACGAAGAGAAAGAATTCGACATGGCGGTACTCGAGCGAGCGCTCGAAAACGCCAGGCTGGTGCCGATCGATCGCGTTATCGACGAATTGGGCCAGGACATCAAGATTGAAGAAGTCGGCGAAGCGCTGGCCGGTCAGATCATCATCGACATCCGCCACCCGGATGACGCTGAAGACGACCCGCTGAGTGTCGCCGGCATCGAGGTAAAAACGATGCCGTTCTATGCCGTGAACGCGCGTTTCAAGGAACTGGACCCTACTCGCCAGTACCTGCTGTATTGCGACAAAGGCGTGATGAGTCGCCTGCATGCCCACCATTTGCTCAGTGAGGGGCATGCCAATGTGCGCGTTTATCGACCGAGCTAAGTGCCCGGGGCTGTTTGCCTGTGGCCTGCGTCACCGGCCCCCCGACGCCGCCGACAGGCTGTAACGGCTTTGTCGGACTCAACGTAAATCGCTGCCACGACCTGTCAGCACACCGAATCCTCTGATCGAGATACACAAGTGATCGAAAATCTACGCAACATCGCCATCATTGCTCACGTTGACCATGGTAAGACCACCCTGGTAGACAAACTCTTGCGTCAATCCGGCACCCTGGAGCGCAACGAGCTCAACGACGAGCGCGTGATGGACTCCAACGACCAGGAAAAAGAGCGCGGTATTACCATCCTGGCGAAAAACACCGCCATCAACTGGAACGGCTACCACATCAACATCGTGGACACCCCGGGCCACGCCGACTTCGGTGGTGAAGTAGAGCGCGTGATGTCGATGGTCGACTCCGTGCTGCTGCTGGTTGACGCTCAGGACGGCCCTATGCCGCAAACCCGTTTCGTGACCAAGAAGGCCTTCGAAGCCGGCCTGCGTCCGATCGTGGTCATCAACAAGGTTGACCGTCCAGGCGCGCGTCCGGACTGGGTTCTGGACCAGATCTTCGACCTGTTCGACAACCTGGGTGCCACCGAAGAACAGCTGGACTTCAAAGTCGTCTACGCCTCGGCCCTGAACGGCATTGCCGGTCTGGACCACACTGCCATGGCTGAAGACATGACCCCGCTGTACCAGTCGATCGTCGACGACGTACCAGCGCCGAAAGTCGACCGTGACGGTCCGTTCCAGATGCAGATCTCGGCACTGGACTACAACAGCTTCCTGGGTGTGATCGGTGTTGGCCGTATCGCCCGTGGTCGCATCAAGCCGAACACCCCGGTGGTTGCCATCGACGCCGACGGCAAGAAGCGCAACGGTCGTATCCTCAAGCTGATGGGTCACCACGGCCTGCACCGCATCGACGTCGAAGAAGCTGCGGCCGGCGACATCGTCTGCATCAGCGGCTTCGAGCAACTGTTCATCTCCGACACCCTGTGCGACCCACTGAACGTCGAAGCGATGAAGCCGTTGACCGTCGACGAGCCAACCGTTTCCATGACCTTCCAGGTCAACGACTCGCCATTCTGCGGTAAAGAAGGCAAGTTCGTGACCAGCCGTAACATCAAGGAACGCCTGGACAAAGAGCTGCTCTACAACGTTGCCCTGCGCGTTGAAGAAGGCGACTCGGCCGACAAGTTCAAAGTGTCCGGCCGTGGTGAGCTGCACCTCTCGGTACTGATCGAAACCATGCGTCGCGAAGGCTTCGAAATGGGCGTGGGTCGTCCTGAAGTGATCATCCGCATGGTTGATGGCGTCAAGCACGAACCGTACGAAAACGTGACCATCGACCTGCCGGAAGAATCCCAGGGCGCGATCATGGAGCAAATGGGCCTGCGTAAAGGCGACCTGACCAACATGGTTCCGGATGGCAAGGGCCGTGTGCGCCTTGAGTACAACATCCCGGCCCGTGGCCTGATCGGTTTCCGTAACGAGTTCCTGACCCTGACCTCCGGTGGCGGCATCCTGACCTCGATCTTCGATCGTTACGACGTGATGAAGTCCGGCGACATGTCCGGCCGTCAGAACGGCGTGCTGGTATCGGTTGCGACCGGCAAGGCCCTGACCTACTCGCTGGAAACCCTGCAAGCGCGCGGCAAGCTGTTCGTCGAGCACGGCCAGGATATCTACGAAGGTCAAATCGTCGGCCTGAACAGCCGCGACAACGACCTGGGCGTGAACCCGACCAAAGGCAAGAAGCTCGACAACATGCGTGCTTCGGGCAAGGACGAAACCATCGCCCTGGTTCCGCCGGTCAAGTTCACCCTGGAGCAAGCGCTGGAGTTCGTACAAGAAGACGAACTGTGCGAAGTGACGCCGAAGTCGATTCGCCTGCGTAAGAAAATCCTTGGCGAAAGCGAGCGTACCCGCGCTGCCAAGAAAAGCGGCAACTGAGTTTCGACTTAGTTAGCGGCTGAAAAAAAACGCCCCTGATTGTGAGATCAGGGGCGTTTTTTTATGCCTGGGATTTGTGCGGTGCTTGTCAGGGCCCCATCGCGAGCAAGCTCGCTCCCACAGTGGATTTGCAGTGGGTACAGATGTTGTGTCCGACAGGAATCCCCTGTGGGAGCGAGCTTGCTCGCGATGGCGTCGGCTCAGGCACCGCTGAACCCGCAGTCGATCAGAATTTGTCCAACGTCCGCGGATTCCGCTCGCGCTCCACTTCCTTGGGCTTGTAGGCACAATACCCCGGCCGTGGCCCAATCCGCGGATGGTTGCGGCAGGTGTCCGGGCGCTTCTCGTAAATGGTGCACAACCGGCTCTTGCGGTCCAGATAAAGGCAATCGTTGTTGCTCATGCGCTGGAGCGTGAAAATTTCCGACTTCTGGTTGTAGCGCTCGACGATCCCTTCCTTTTGCAGGCGCTTGGCGATGTTCTTCGGCGGGTCGCCCAGTTCGAACTCATCGACGATGCCGATGCGGATCAGGTCCTTGATCTTGGCTTCCACCGGCAGTGTGCAGCAGCTCGACACGCAGGAACCGCACATCGGGGCGGAGTACTTGGCCCAGGTATCGAGTCGGTCGATCTCCGCGGCGGCGATCAGGTTGGGCTTCATCATCACGGTTTACCAGCATGCATCAGGGCGCGCGATCATACCGGGACTGGTGAAATTTTGAACGACCATCTGCCGGTTTTTTTTCATTCGGGACAAACCGCTCCCGGACCGGCACGGCCCCTGCATTCATTCGCTTATCCGGCAATTCTCTGACGACGATTCTCCGTCACAGGGAAAAACCACCGAACCAGAGCCTGTGCCGTCTGTCAGACCGACTAGGCTCAGACAATTCCATGCTCGTTCGAGGTCTCATCAATGACTCAAGAACCACTTGTTCGCGAAGCTGAAGTCGCTGCATTTCGCGACGCTGTGTTGACCAAGCTCACTTACGCCGTCGGCAAGGACCCGGATCATGCGTTTGATCACGATTGGTTCGAAGCCATTGCCCTGGCCGCCCGCGACCACATGGTCGAACACTGGATGGACCACACGCGGCAGATCTACCGCAAGGGCCAGAAGCGCGTCTATTACCTCTCCCTGGAATTCCTCATCGGCCGCTTGCTCTACGACAGCCTGAGCAACCTTGGCCTGCTGGACACCGCGCGCGAGGCCCTGACCGAGCTGGGCGTGGACCTGGAGCGCATCCGCCTGCTCGAACCCGATGCGGCGCTGGGCAACGGTGGTCTTGGCCGCCTGGCGGCGTGCTTCATGGAAAGCATGTCCACACTGGGCATCGCTGGCCATGGCTACGGCATTCGCTATGAGCACGGCTTGT
This sequence comes from Pseudomonas fluorescens, assembly GCF_001307275.1. NCBI lineage: Bacteria > Pseudomonadati > Pseudomonadota > Gammaproteobacteria > Pseudomonadales > Pseudomonadaceae > Pseudomonas > Pseudomonas fluorescens. The sequence goes on along the minus strand of NZ_CP012831.1, from coordinate 2,198,548 downwards.
TCCGCCAGGCGATTGTCGATGGCTGGCAGCAGGAGCAGACCGAGCATTGGCTGGACTTCGGCAACCCGTGGGAGTTCGAGCGGCCGGAGGTGGTCTACCCGATCGGCTTTGGCGGCAGCGTCGAGACCGTGACCGATGAGGCCGGCAAGACCCGGCAAGTCTGGTCCCCGGCCGAAACCGTGCGGGCCATCGCCTACGACACGCCGGTGGTGGGTTGGCGCGGTGCCAGCGTCAACACCCTGCGGCTGTGGCGCGCCCGGGCCATGGAAGACCTGCACCTGGAACGCTTCAATGCCGGCGACCACTTGGGCGCGGTGGCGGAAGTGGCCCGGGCCGAAAGTATTTCCCGCGTGCTCTATCCGGCCGACAGCACCGAAGCCGGCCAGGAACTGCGCCTGCGCCAGGAGTATTTCTTTGTCGCCGCCTCGTTGCAGGACTTGCTGCGGCGCCATCGCAACATGCACACCTCGGTGCTGACCCTGGGCGACCATGCGGCGATCCAGCTCAACGACACGCACCCGTCCATCGCCGTGGCCGAACTGATGCGGCAACTGGTGGATGTCTATGACGTGGCCTGGGATGCGGCCTGGCAGATCACCCAGGACACGCTGTCCTACACCAACCACACACTGCTGCCCGAAGCCCTGGAGACCTGGCCGGTGGGGCTGATGGAGCGCATGTTGCCCCGGCACATGCAGATCATCTACCTGATCAACGCCCAGCACATCGATTCGCTGCGGGCCAAAGGCGTGCACGATTTCGACGTGCTGCGCTCGGTTTCGCTGATCGAAGAGGACAACGGTCGCCGGGTGCGCATGGGCAACCTGGCGTTCCTCGGTTCCCACAGCGTCAACGGCGTGTCCGGGTTGCACACCCAACTGATGCGCAGCACGGTGTTCTCCGAGCTGCACAAACTCTATCCGGACCGGATCAACAACAAGACCAACGGCATCACCTTCCGCCGCTGGTTGTTCCAGGCCAACGCCGAATTGACCTCGATGATGGTCGACGCCCTCGGCCCGAGCGTGCTCGACAATCCCGAGGAGCGCCTGATCGAACTGGAACCGTTTGCCGACAAGCCGGCGTTTCGCAAGCAGTTCGCCGAGCAGCGCCTGCACAGCAAGAAAGCCCTGGCTTACCTGATCCACGAGCGACTGGGCATTGCCGTCAACCCAGCCGCGATGTTCGACGTGCAGGTCAAGCGGATCCACGAATACAAGCGCCAGTTGCTCAACCTGATGCACACCGTGGCGCTGTACCAGGCGATCCGTGCCGAGCCGGAAGTGGACTGGGTGCCGCGGGTGAAGATCTTCGCCGGCAAGGCCGCCGCCAGTTACCACCAGGCCAAGCTGATCATCAAGCTGACCAACGACATCGCCCGAGTGGTGAACAACGACCCGACCGTGCGCGGTCTGCTCAAAGTGGTGTTCCTGCCCAACTACAACGTCAGCCTGGCCGAAAGCATCATTCCGGCGGCGGACCTGTCGGAGCAGATTTCCACGGCCGGCTTCGAAGCGTCGGGCACTAGCAACATGAAGTTCGGCCTCAACGGCGCACTGACCATCGGTACCATGGACGGCGCCAACGTGGAGATGCATGAGCGCGTCGGTGGCGAGCACATGTTCATTTTCGGCCTGACGGCTGAGCAAGTGGAAGCGCGCAAGCAAAACGGTGAGTTCAGCGCTGCGCCGGACATCGCCGCCTCCCATCGCCTGAACGATGTATTGCAGGCGATACGGGGCGGGGTGTTCTCGCCGGATGATCCGATGCGCTACGCCGGGCTTGTCGACTCGCTGGTGGACTACGACCGCTTCCTGGTCTGTGCCGACTTCGACTCGTACTGGAACGCCCAGGCCAAGGTCGAAGAGCGTTGGCATGACTCCAAGCAATGGTGGCGTTCGGCGGTGCTCAACACCGCGCGCATGGGCTGGTTCTCCTCGGACCGGACCATCCGTGAATACGCCACCGATATCTGGAAAGCCCTGGAGTAGTATTTGCTGCAAGAAATGTGAGCGAAGCCCAACGGCGGTTGGGCTTCGTCGATATACTAGGCGCCAGTTTCGCCGGGCTGTGTGGCCGGACTCAGCAATTGGCAGCGCCAACATTCCAACGTGGGAGCGAGCTTGCTCGCGATAGCGGTGTATCAGTCAACCTTAAGGTGTCTGTCATGCCGCTATCGCGAGCAAGCTCGCTCCCACAGGGTTTGGGGTTCCACTAGACTGATCCAGGCATCGCATCACCCCGGTCATGCCCGCAACGGGCCGCTTAGGGATATCAACCATGCAATGGATCTTGACGTTGTTGGGCCTGGCACTCGGCTGGGTGGTGGACGAGTCGTTCGCCGATGCGCTGATAGGCGCACTGGTGGGGCTTGGCATCGCCCAGGCGTTTCGATTGGGTCGCCTGGGTGTCCAGGCGGCCAAGCAACAGATCTTGTTGCAAGAGGCCCAGCAGAGCTTGCTCACATTGGAGGGCCGCCTGGCGGTACTCGAACGCGGCAAGGTGGCCGAACCGAGTGATCCGGCCCCTGTGCCCGAGGTTGTCGTGCCCCAGGCCGCGAAGCCCGCGAGGCGCACCGAACCGGAGCTCGTCTGGGAACTACCGTCAGACCTCGAACCCGCACCCGCGATGGCCACCCAGGCCAGCCAGCCGTTGCCCGATGACATTTGGAAACCCGCGCCAGAGACGTCCAGTCGGCGTGCCGAGCGCGATTTTGCCCCCCTGCCCCTCGAGCCGATGGTGGCGGAGCCGGCGGCCCCACGTGGTCCGAATCTGTTCGACCGCGCCATTATCGGTGCGCGCAACTGGTTGTTCGGCGGCAATACGGTGCTGCGGGTCGGCGTGGTGTTGTTGTTCCTCGGCCTGGCGTTCCTGCTGCGCTATGCCACCGAAGGCATGGTGGTGCCGATCGAATTGCGTTACGCCGGCGTCGCAGCCAGTGCGCTGGGCCTGTTGGGCCTGGGCTGGTGGTTGCGCCAGCGCAACAACAGTTATGCGCTGATGCTCCAGGGCACCGGGATCGCCGTGTTGTACCTGACGGTGTTCGCCGCCATGCGCCTGCATCCGTTGCTCGATTCCAAGGCGGCCCTGGGCTTGCTGGTGGCGGTGACGGTGTTCTCGGCGATCCTGGCGGTTACCCAGAATGCCCTGGGCCTGGCTGCGGCGGCGGCACTGGGCGGGTTCGCCGCGCCGATCCTGACTTCTACCGGCAGCGGCAACCACGTCGCGCTGTTCAGCTATTTCATCCTGCTCAATGCCGGCATTCTCGCGATAGCCTGGTTCAAGGCCTGGCGCCTGCTCAACCTGATCGGTTTTGTCGGCACCTTCGGCATCGGTTTCGCCTGGGGCCTGCGTTCCTACACGCCAGAACTGCTCTGGAGCACCGAGCCGTTCCTGATTCTGTTCTTCCTCATCTACCTGGCGATCGGCTTGCTGTTCACCCGCCGCAAGCTGCTGGAAATGAACGACGCCCCCGAAGAGGGCAGCCGCGACGCGTTGTTGCGCTGGTCGGCGCGCAAGGGCGATTACGTCGACGGCACGATGCTGTTCGCCCCGCCGCTGGTGGGCTTCGGCTTGCAGTTCGCGTTGGTGCAGCACCTGGAGTTCGCCGCTGCCTTCAGCGCCCTGGCCCTGGGCATGATCTACATGGGCCTGGCGCGGCTATTGATGGGCGGCCGCGCCTTGTTGTTGGCGGAAACCTGCCTGGCCCTGGGGGTGATCTTTTCCAGCCTGGCGATTCCCTTGGGGCTCGACGCCCGTTGGACCGCCGCGGCCTGGGCCGTGGAGGGCGCGGGGATTTTCTGGCTGGGCCTGCGTCAGCAACGACCTTTCGCACGAGCCTTTGCTTTGCTGCTGCAATTGGGGTCGGCGCTGGCCTTCCTCAGCGAATTGCGATCTGGCGAAAGCAGCCTGCTCGACGGCTCACCGTTGGGGGCGTTGATGCTCGGCGGCGCTTTACTGTTCACGTTCTACCAACTGCGCAAGGCAGCCCCTGAACACACGGCGGCTTGGGAGCGCCAAGGCCTGCCGGTGCTGGCGGTGCTGGGCTTGAGTTTCCTCTATCTGCTGGCACCGTTGTTCTTCTTCACCCACGGCACGGCCATCGCCTGGGCCCTGGCCGGATTGGCGACGTTGTTTGTTGGCCTGCGCCTGCAATCGCGCAGTTTCCTGTTCACCGCGTTCGCGGTGCAATTGCTCGGCGGCGCCCTGTTCCTGTTGCGCCTGCAAGGCGCCGAGGGCGATTCGGCGGCGGTGTTCAGCGCGGGCTGGAGCGGTTTGCTCAGTGCTTCCCTGATCGGTCTGGCGTTGATCGGCGGCATGTTGCTGGCGGCGCGCGACGACATGGTGCGCAACGATGTCCGGTTGCTGCGCGGCTTGTCGGTGGTGCTGCTGGCGGGGCTGGTGCTGATCAACCTCGCGGTGCTGTTCGTCCTGCCCTGGCAAACCGCGAGCGGTGTGTGGGCGGCCAGCGGGCTGTTGATCATCTGGCTGAGCCTGTACCTGAAACAGCGCGTGAGCTTTGTCTTCGGTCTGCTGTTGCAACTGCTCGGCGGCGCGTCGTTCCTGATGGCGGGGCCAGTACTGTTGGGGCCGCTCAATGCCGAGGACCTGCGACCCCTGGCCCACAGTGGGTTCTGGACGCCGCTGGTCCTGGGGCTGGCAGCGCTGGTGGGCGCATGGCGCCTGCAACGGGCGCACGCGGCGCAGGAGCTGGACGCCTTGAGCTTGCAGCGCCTGTCCGAGCTGTTGCTGATCTGGGGTGCGGGTTGGTGGGCGCTGGCGTGGGTCAGCGAAGTGCTGCGTTTTGCCCCGGCGAACCTGCAAGGCAGCTTGCTGTTGTTGGTCGCGGCCATCAGCGTGGCGGTGTGGAGCGTTTTGTCGCTGCGGTTGAAATGGCCAGCACTGGGGCTGCTGTGCACCCTGTTGATCCCGGCGGCGGGCTGTGTGCTTGTCGCAGCGTGGGATAGCCGCTACCACCCGGCGGCGGACTTTGGCTGGCTGGCCTGGCTGGCGGTATTCGCCGTGCATTTCCTCTCGCTCAAGCGCTTGGCGCCGGTGCTGCCGGCCCGGGCGCGCAGTACGGCCCACGTACTCGGGTGCTGGTTGCTGATGGCGGTGTTGATGCTGGAGTTGCGTTACGGCCTGCTGTTGCTGTCCGAGCAGTACAACGCCTGGCGCTGGTTGGCCTGGGCGATCCTGCCAGGTCTTTATCTGGTGCTGATGGCCACGCCGCGTACCTTGCCATGGCCGGTTTCGGCACAACCACGGGAATATCGTGTCTATGCGGCGGCGCCCATGGCGCTGTTGATGCTCGGTTGGTTCTGGCTGACCAACACCTTCAGCGATGGCAACTCAGAGCCACTGCCTTATGTGCCGTTGCTCAACCCCTTGGAGCTGGGCCTGCTGTTCGCCTTGTTCGGTATCTATGTGTGGGCTCGCAACGCCGTGGAGCAATCGACGAATGGCTGGAATCGCGTCGGGCACATCGCCCAGTTGATCGCCGGTGTGTCGCTGTTCGCGTTCTTCACCGCCCTGGTGATGCGCACGGCCCACCAGTGGATGGGGGTGCCATACGAGCTGGACGCGCTGCTCGAGTCGATGTTCGTGCAGGCCGGGTTGTCCATTGTCTGGACCTTGATCGCCCTGGGCCTGATGATCGGTGGGCATCTGCGCCATCGCCGTGAAGTGTGGCTGATCGGTGCGGCGTTGATCGCCGTGGTCGTGGCCAAGCTGTTCTTTGTCGAATTGAGTAACCGTGGCGGTCTGGCGCGGATCGTGTCGTTCATCGGCGTGGGTGTATTGCTATTGGTGGTGGGCTACTTCGCGCCGCTGCCGCCCAAGCGCCCGGAGACGGTCGCCCAGGATGAGCCGCCTATGCCTGTCAGTGAGGGAGTGTCATCTTGAGTCGCAAGTTGAATCGGATCGGGCTGGGCGTGGTCGGATTGTGGGTGGCGTTGTCGGCTACGGCCCAGGAGCAACCGGCGGATTTCGCCCATCAAGTGCCGTTGGCCCTGAGCGGCGAAGGGCCGTGGTATCGCCTGCCGTTGCCACTGGATGTGCAGTTGCAGGCGCGGCAGACCGACCTGAGCGACCTGCGCGTCTTCAACGCCGCCGGGCAGGCCCAGGCCTATGCCTTGGTGCGCGAGTCGGCCCAGAGCCGGGAAAACCGCACCCTCACCGACGTGAAGTGGTTCCCGCTGTACAACGCCGCCGATGACAACGAGCGCGCGCCCAGTGTGCGGGTGCAATCGAACGCCAACGGCACCTTGGTGGAAGTCCAGCCTTCCAGCCGGCTCGAAGCCGGGGAGGAGGAGTTGCGTGGCTGGTTGTTGGATGCCAGCGCGATCAAGGCGCCGTTGCAGCAGTTGATCCTTGACTGGACCAGCGAGCGCGACGGCTTCCAGCGGTTCACCATCGAAGCCAGTGACGACTTGCAGCACTGGCAGTCGTGGGGCGAAGGTCAGGTGGCGCGCTTGACCTTTGCCGATGAGCGGGTCGAGCAGCATGAAGTGAACCTGCCGGGGCAGCCGGCGCGCTATCTGCGGTTGCTGTGGGATTCGCCGTCCTCCGCGCCGGTGCTGACCTCGGCCCAACTGCACAGCGCCAGCCGCGAAAGCCTGCCGTTGCCGCTGGTCTGGTCGCAACCGTTGGCCGGCAGCACGACGAAGGCCGGTGAGTACACCTGGCAGTTGCCCATGGGGCTGAACATCGAACAAGTGCAGGTCGAACTGAGCCAGGCCAACAGCCTGGCGCCGGTGACCCTGGCCGGTCGCCGTGAAAGCAGCCATCCGTGGCAGCCAATGGGCAGTGGCTTGCTCTATCGCCTGACCCAGAACGGCCAGGATGTGGTGCAAAACCAATTGCAACTGTCCGGCCAGACCGTGCAGCAGTTGAAACTGACCGTGGACGAGCGTGGTGGTGGCTTGGGAACCGAAGCCCCGGCCCTGCGCTTTGCCGTACGCCCGACCCAGGTGGTGTTCCTGGCGCGGGGCGAAGGGCCTTACCGCCTGGCGCTGGGCAGCGCGACAGTCAAAGCGGCCAGCTTGCCATTGAGCACGCTGGTGCCTGATTACAAACCGTCGCGCCTGGCGACGCTGGGGACGGCGACGGTGAACGGCGCGGCCATGTCGACGCCGGCTGCGACCCCTGCAACCGCCACCGCGCCTGCGACGGTCGATACCAACTGGAAGAAAATCGGCCTGTGGGCGGTGTTGCTGCTGAGCGTGCTGTTCCTCGCGGCGATGGCGTTCAGCCTGCTTCGCAAGCCGCCGGTCAAGAGCTGAGGTGCGTTCATCGCGAGCAAGCTCGCTCCCACAATAGACCGCGTTCGTCGAAACAACCCGGTCAACTGTGGGAGCGAGCTTGCTCGCGATGGCGTCCTCTCAATCGACAGAAATATCCAAGCGAGCCGCCACCCCGTGAACTCAATCCTCCATATCCCGTCTCATAGGAGGAATTAAGTCCCGACTCGCGCTAAACTGCGCTGGTTTTTCCGCCCCCTATTCTTCGGAGCCGTCCATGTCCCGCGTTACCTTGAGTCGCTATTTGATTGAGCAGACCCGCAGCAACAATACCCCTGCCGATCTGCGCTTTTTGATCGAAGTGGTGGCGCGTGCGTGCAAGGAAATCAGCCACGCCGTCTCCAAAGGCGCGTTGGGTGGTGTCCTGGGCAGCATGGGCACCGAAAACGTGCAGGGTGAAGTGCAGAAGAAGCTCGACGTGCTGTCCAACGAAATCCTCCTCGAAGCCAACGAATGGGGCGGTCACCTGGCCGGCATGGCGTCCGAGGAAATGGACAATGCCTACCAGATCCCGGGCAAATACCCCAAGGGTGCCTACCTGCTGGTGTTCGACCCACTGGACGGTTCGTCGAACATCGACATCAACGCGCCGGTCGGCACCATCTTCTCGGTACTGCGCTGCCCGAACGAGTACCTGAGCCAGAACGAAGCCCTGAATGAAAAGGCCTTCCTGCAGCCGGGCACCGAGCAGGTCGCCGCCGGTTATGCCATCTACGGCCCCCAGACCATGCTGGTGCTGACCCTGGGTGACGGCGTCAAGGGCTTCACCCTGGACCGTGAGATGGGCAGTTTCGTACTGACCCACGAAGACATCACCATTCCTGAAACCACCCAGGAATTCGCCATCAACATGTCCAACCAGCGTCACTGGGAAGCCCCGGTGAAACGCTATGTCGAAGAGCTGCTGGCAGGCGAAGAAGGCCCGTTGAAGAAGAACTACAACATGCGCTGGGTCGCCGCGATGGTTGCCGACGTGCACCGGATCCTGACCCGTGGCGGCTTGTTCATGTACCCGCGCGACAGCCGCGAGCCGTCCAAGCCGGGCAAGCTGCGCCTGATGTACGAAGCCAACCCGATGTCGTTCCTGGTGGAGCAGGCGGGCGGCGCTTCCACCGACGGTCACCAGCGCATCCTCGATATCAAGCCTGAAGGTCTGCACCAGCGCGTGGCCGTGTTCCTCGGTTCGAAGGAAGAAGTGGCTCGCGCCACGGCTTACCACAAGGAGTAAAGCATGGCCGAGCCCTGGCAGCCGTTGCTCGATTGGTGGTTTGGTGCAGCCAAGACACCGGACGAAATATCGGCTGACAGGGGCAAGCTGTGGTTCGGCAAAGGCCATGATCGCCAGGCGCAAGAGCGCTTCGGTGATCGGGTCGAGCAGGCACTGGCCGGCGGATTGACCGACTGGGCGCAACGCCCGGAAGGTTGGCTGGCCCTGGTGCTACTACTCGATCAACTCCCGCGGATGATCTTTCGCGACACCCCCAAGGCTTTTTCCGGCGACCTGCGTGCCCAAGCGCTGGTGGCTCAAGGCATGGCGGCGGGTTTCGACCGGCAACTCAAACCGATCCAGCGCGTCTTCATCTACCTGGTACTCGAACACTGCGAAAACCTGGCGGTGCAGAACGAAGCCGTGTCGCGGTTTATCGACCTGGTCCGAGAGCAACCGGAAGCGGAACGGGCGGTGTTTGAAGACAACCTGGATTATGCCGAGCGGCACCAGAAGATCATTGCCCGGTTTGGACGGTTTCCCCATCGCAATGCGGTGTTGGGGCGCGAGTCCACGGCTGAGGAAATCGAGTTTTTGAACAGGCCTGGGTCCAGGTTCTGATTCTTTCGATCTAGCTGACGCCGCTATCGCGAGCAAGCTCGCTCCCACAGTTGACCGCGTTCGAAGTCATCAATGTGGGAGCGAGCTTGCTCGCGATGGGGCCCTTGAAAGCGCTAGATCCGGAAACTACCCACCAACTGCTTCAACCGCGCCGCCTGCTGTTCGAGGTCGGCACAGGCCCGCAAGGTGGCTTGCAGGTTTTCCACGCCTTCCTGGTTCAGCGTATTGATCTCGGTGATGTCGACGTTGATCGATTCCACCACGGCGGTCTGTTCTTCAGTGGCGGTGGCCACGGATTGGTTCATGCCGTCGATTTCACCGATACGCTGGGTCACGCTGCCCAGTCGCTCGCCGGCCTGGTTGGCGATGCCGACGCTGCTTTCGCTCTGGCGCTGGCTGTCGGTCATGGTCAGCACCGCTTCCCGTGCGCCGACTTGCAGCTCTTCGATCATCTTCTGCACCTGCTGCGCCGAGTCCTGGGTGCGGTGCGCCAGGTTGCGCACTTCATCGGCCACCACCGCGAAGCCGCGCCCGGCTTCACCGGCCCGGGCCGCTTCGATGGCGGCGTTGAGGGCGAGCAGGTTGGTCTGCTGGGAAATGCTGGTGATCACCTCAAGAATCTGGCCGATGTTCACTGTGTTGCTGTTCAGGGTTTCGATGTTGCCGCACGAATCGCTGATCTTGGCCGACAACTGCTGCATGGCCGCGATGGTTTTATCCACGACTTGCTGGCCGTCTTCGGCCAGGTTGCGGGCCTCGCTGGAATGTTGCGAGGCGAGGGCGGCGTTCTGGGCGATTTCCTGGGCAGCGGCGCCAAGCTGGTTGATGGCCGCAGCCACGCTGCTGGTGCGCGATGCCTGCTGGTCGGAGTTGAACATCGACGAGTTGGACGCGCTGACCACGCGCAAGGCGACTTCGTTGACCTGGCCGGTGGCCGAGGCCACTTCGCGGATCGAGGTGTGGATGCGTTCGACAAAACGGTTGAACGACGTGCCCAGTGCGCCGAATTCGTCATGGCCGTGAATGACCAGGCGGCGGGTCAGGTCGCCTTCGCCTTCGGCGATGTCATGCATGGCGCGGCCCATGGTCAGCAGCGGTTGCATCAGCACGCGGATCAACATGCCCAGCAGGGCGATGATGAACACCACCGCGATGATCATGGCGATCAGCGCCGACGTGCGGAACTCACTGAGCATCGCCAGGGCGGTGTCCTTGTCGAGCACCAGCGCCACGTACCAGTCGGCGCCCGGCACGCCGTTGACGCGGGTGAAGGAGATGAATTGGGTCTGGCCGTCGAGGTCGACTTCCTTCACCCCCGGGCTGATCTGCGGCGCGCCGTTGGGGTAGGCCTCGGCCAGGGTCTTGAGCACGCGCTTGCTGTCGGGGTGGATCAGGATCTTGCCGTCGGCGCTGACGATGAACGCGTGGCCGTGGCCGCCGAAGTTCAGCGAGTTGATGATGGCGCTGATGCTGGACAGGTCGATGTCCGCACCGGCCACGCCGATCATCTGCCCCTGGCGCTGTACCGGCGTGGCGACGGTGATCACCAGCTTGCCCGACGAGGCGGCGATGTACGGTTCGGTGACGATGGTTTGCTGTGCGCTGTTGGCGGCCTTGTACCAGCCACGGGCGCGCGGGTCGTAGTCGGCGGCGCGATTGCCGGCCGGTACCGAGAACATCACGCCGTCAGTGCCGCCGAAATAGCTGAGCTGAAAGTTGCCGGTGTACGCCGGCAGGCCCACGGCGCGCTTGAGGCTGTCGGCACTGTTGCCGTCCACGGCGATCTGCTGGGCCAGCGACTGCAGCAATTGGATACGGCCGTCGACCCACGTCTGGATGTTACGGCTGGTCAGGTTGCCGAGCTCCTGCATGGAGGTCTCGGTGCTGGCATGCAGGCTCTGGCGTTGACGATAGTCGTTGAACAGGATGAAACAGGCGAATGCGACGGCCACCACGAGGGCGGCAGCCAGCAGGATTTTATGGCTGAATTTCATGTTTCTGGTCATTAAGAACACTACTGCGAAGGGGCGGGTCAGGGAGGGCTGTCAATTTGCCATAGCGCGGGATTTTGCGCTGTGACTTTTTATCGGCGCCAAAGCCCGACCCATCAGGCGCCAGGGCCTCAGTCCCGACGAAAGGTACGACGGCGTCACAAACCGGGTGACTCATCGATGAAACACCTCTGCACAGCCAATAAATACTGGGGGTGTCAGGGAACCAGATAGGGGTTTTCTCTTCTAAGGATCAGGTTGGCACCCTGCCACCTCCCTTCCGTTCCAGGAGTTACACCATGTCGCTGCGATCTATCGCTCTGCTGTTTATGTGCGTCGTGTTGACCGCATGCAGCAAGGTCAACCAGGAAAACTATTCGAAACTGTCGGCTGGCATGCCCAAGGCCGAAGTCGAAACGTTGCTGGGGAAACCGACCGATTGTTCAGGCGCACTCGGCATGTCCAGCTGCACCTGGGGCGACCAGAAAAGCTTTATCAGCGTGCAATACGCCGGTGACAAAGTGTTGATGTTTTCCGGCCAAGGCCTGAAGTAAACCGAGGCCAGAGGCCTGCGGGAGAAAAATAATGATGCGGTTAGTTTTTGTGCTTTTGGCTGGCCTGGTATTGGCCGGCTGTGCCACTTCTGGCGAAGATCCGTTGGCGCCCAAGACGGTCAACAGCGTCAACCTCAAGCGTTACCAAGGGACCTGGTATGAGTTGGCCCGTCTGCCCATGTATTTCCAGCGCAATTGCGCGCAATCGGAAGCTCACTACATCCTCAAGCCAGACGGCAACGTGGGTGTGCTCAATCGCTGCCTGACCTCGGACTGGCAGTGGGAGGAGGCCAGGGGCACGGCCACGCCGCAGGTGCCGGGCAAGACCGACAAGCTCTGGGTCGAGTTCGACAACTGGTTTTCACGGATCGTGCCGGGCGTGGCGAAAGGGCAATACTGGGTGCTGTACGTCAGCGATGACTACAAGACCGCCATCGTCGGCGACCCGAGCCGCCGCTACATGTGGCTGCTGTCCCGCACACCGACCGTCAATAGCGTCGTGCGCGAGGAACTGCTGAGCAAGGCGCGCCAGCAGGGCTATGACACGACACGACTGATCTGGCGCGCGTCGGATCGGCAGATGGCCAAGACTTCGAATTGATCGGCTCCTGAGAACCCATGTGGGAGCGAGCTTGCTCGCGATGACGGACTTCCAGCCAACCTCAGTGTTGAATGTGAAGGCCTCATCGCGAGCAAGCTCGCTCCCACATCTTTTTATCCGCGTCAGTCTAGAAGTTCGCGCAATACCTGGGTGAACGCCCGAGCGCTTTCCTCTTCGCCGGCATGACGCCCATCACGCACAACCCACCGTCCACCGACCATCACATCCCGCACCTGACGATCGCCGCCGGCAAACAACCAGCGATTGAGAATCCCGTCGCCATTGGCCGTGGCCAGGTACGGGTCGTTGCCATCGAGCACCAGCCAGTCGGCGCGCTTGCCGATGTCGAGGGCACCGACCGGTTGCCCCAGGGCCTGGGCGCCGCCTTCCAATGCCGCGTCGAACAAGGTGCGGCCGACCATCGGCTGATCCGCCCGATACAAGCGGTTGCGCCGTTGGTCGCGCAGGCGCTGGCCATACTCCAGCCAGCGCAATTCTTCGACCACGCTCAAGGACACATGGCTGTCGGAACCGATACCCAGGCGCCCGCCCTGGGCGAGGAAATCCACGGCCGGAAAAATCCCGTCCCCCAGGTTGGCTTCGGTGGTCAGGCACAGGCCGGCAATCGCCCGGCTCTTGGCCATGAGGCTGACTTCCTGGGCGTTGGCGTGGGTGGCATGAACCAGGCACCAGCGCTGGTCGACTTCGGTGTTTTCGTACAGCCATTGCAGCGGGCGGGCGCCGCTCCAGCTCAGGCAGTCATCGACCTCCTTCTGCTGCTCGGCGATGTGGATGTGCACCGGGCAATCACGGTCGCTGGCGGCCAGCACGTCCTGGATCTGCCCGGGTGTCACGGCGCGCAGCGAGTGGAAGCACAAGCCCAGGGCCTGGGCCGGTTGCCCGGCCAGGATCGGTTGCAAGCGTGACTGAAGCTTCAAGTAGTTTTCGGTACTGTTGATGAACCGGCGCTGCCCGTCATTGGGCGCCTGGCCGCCAAAACCGGAATGGCTGTAGAGCACTGGCAGCAGGGTCAGGCCGATGCCGGCGGCGCTGGCGGCGTGGCTGATGCGCAGGGCCAGCTCCGCCGGGTCGGCGTAGGGTGCGCCGTCGGTGTCATGGTGCACGTAATGGAATTCGGCGACCGAGGTGTAGCCGGCCTTGAGCATTTCGATGTACAGCTGGCGGGCGATGATGCCGAGTTGATCCGGGCTGATTTTTCCGACGAGGCGGTACATCAAGTCGCGCCAGGTCCAGAAACTGTCATTGGGATTGCCCGCCACTTCCGCCAGCCCGGCCATCGCCCGTTGAAAGGCATGGGAGTGCAGGTTCGGCATGCCCGGCAACAGCGGACCGCCCAGCCGTTCGGCGCCGTCTGCGTGGGAACCGGCCTGGATATGGGTCAGGACGCCCTTGGCATCGACCTCAAGACGTACATCATGGGCCCATCCACTAGGCAGCAGCGCGCGTTCGGCAAAGAAGGCGGACATGGTTCAACCTCATCGTGCGTAATTTGTATATACATATACAGACGTTTGCCTGGCCGGTAAACTCCGGCAAGCTAGCAACCTTATTCGCAGAACAGGGAACCGCCGTGCCGACTCCGCCTGCCAAACCGCCGCTGGCCGCACACATGGGTGACAGTCCGGCGCCCTTGTACGCCCGCGTCAAACAGATGATCACCCAGCAGATCGACAGTGGAAACTGGCCGCCGCATTACCGCGTGCCGTCGGAAAGCGAGCTGGTCAGCCAATTGGGCTTCAGTCGCATGACCATCAACCGTGCCCTGCGGGAAATGACCGCCGATGGCCTGTTGGTGCGCATGCAGGGGGTCGGCACGTTCGTGGCCGAGCCCAAGAGCCAATCCGCGTTGTTCGAAGTGCATAACATCGCCGACGAAATCGCCTCCCGTGGTCATCGCCACACCTGCAAGGTCATCACCCTGGAAGAAGAAGCCGCCGGTTCCGAGCGAGCCCTGGCCCTGGACATGCGTGAAGGCCAGAAGGTGTTCCATTCGCTGATCGTGCATTTCGAGAACGACATCCCTGTGCAAATCGAGGACCGTTTCGTCAACGCACTGGTGGCGCCGGACTACCTCAAGCAGGACTTCACCTTGCAGACGCCCTACGCCTATCTGAACCAGGTCGCGCCGCTGACCGAGGGTGAGCATGTGGTCGAGGCGATTCTGGCCGAGCCGAGCGAGTGCAAACTGCTGCAGATCGAGCGAGGCGAACCCTGCCTGTTGATCCGCCGCCGCACCTGGTCCGGGCGCCAGCCGGTGACCGCCGCGCGCCTGATCCATCCGGGTTCCCGTCACAGTCTGGAAGGGCGCTTTCATAAATGAGCCAGTTGAAGGTTTTACGCGCAGCAGATTACCCCCGCATGCCGTGGAAAAACGGCGGTGGCAGCACCGAGGAAATCACTCGCGATGCCGGCACTGGCCTGGAAGGTTTCGGCTGGCGTCTGTCGATTGCCGATATCGGTGAGTCGGGTGGTTTTTCCACGTTTGCCGGTTACGAGCGGATCATCAGCGTCTTGCAGGGAGACGGTATGACGCTGAACGTCGATGGCCAGGCCACGGGGCCTTTGCGCCCGCTGGACCCCTTTGCCTTCAGCGGCGAGAGCCATGTGCATTGCACCTTGCTGGGCGGCCCCATTCGGGATTTCAACCTGATCTATGCGCCGCAGCGTTACCGCGCGCGATTGCAGTGGGTGGGGGGGCAGCAGCGATTCTTCAGCGAAGCGGAGACGTTGCTGGTGTTCAGCGCGGCCCCGGGATTGACCATCAGGATTGGCGAGTCCGCCGTTATCCTGGGCCTCTACGACTGCTTGCAATTGAGCGGTAACACCGGGCTGCTGGACATCACCAGCCACGGCCAATGCTGTGTGATCGAGCTGACGGCCCGCTGATTTCAGCTTCTTGAGTACCCTGTGGGAGCAAGGCTTGCCCGCGACGCAGGCGACTCGATTTTCTGGCAGGCCACATTGCCTTCGTCGCGGGCAAGCCTTGCTCCCACAGATAAATCCCCTCGCCACAAAGTGTCTACCTGCTGTTTCTTCTGCGCACCAACTTGTTACCGAATGCCCCAGCGTGGCGCAGAACCGCGCTTTCGTAACCTGCCTGTGTTCTTCATAAATCCCTCCTCCAGAAATTTCATCTGGCTCTCAAACCGCTCAATCACGGGGCTTTCAGCCAATCCTAACGTCATCCTGCAAACGTGTCTTCGACAAGTTGGCCGCTTGATTGCATATGCTTGTACATACAAGTAAAGACGTATGCGTATGAGTCACCGATCTTCTACGCAACGTTCGCTAAATCGCTGCCCACTGCCCGGGCTGGTCTGGATTGATCGCTGAGGAGTTTTTGCTGTGACCGACGCTACCCGCAAACCCGAAAAATACCGTGACGTTGAAATCCGCGCCCCTCGCGGTAACACGCTGACCGCCAAGAGCTGGCTGACTGAAGCGCCGCTGCGCATGTTGATGAACAACCTCGACCCGGAAGTGGCCGAGAACCCCAAGGAACTGGTGGTCTACGGTGGCATCGGCCGCGCGGCGCGCAATTGGGAGTGCTACGACAAGATCGTCGAAAGCCTGACCAACCTGAATGACGACGAAACCCTGCTGGTGCAATCCGGCAAGCCGGTGGGCGTGTTCAAGACCCACAGCAACGCCCCTCGTGTACTGATCGCCAACTCCAACCTGGTGCCGCACTGGGCCAGTTGGGAACACTTCAACGAACTCGACGCCAAGGGCCTGGCCATGTACGGCCAGATGACTGCTGGCAGCTGGATCTACATCGGCAGCCAGGGCATCGTCCAAGGCACTTATGAAACCTTCGTCGAGGCCGGTCGCCAGCACTACGACTCCAACCTCAAGGGCCGTTGGGTCCTGACCGCCGGCCTGGGTGGCATGGGCGGCGCGCAACCCCTGGCCGCGACCCTGGCCGGTGCGTGCTCGCTGAACATCGAGTGCCAGCAGGTCAGTATCGATTTCCGCCTGAAAACCCGTTACGTCGACGAGCAAGCCAAAGACCTCGACGACGCCCTGGCGCGCATCGAGAAATACACCGCCGAAGGCAAGGCGATTTCCATCGCACTGTGTGGGAACGCTGCCGAAATCCTGCCGGAAATGGTCCGTCGTGGTGTGCGCCCGGACATGGTCACCGACCAGACCAGCGCCCACGATCCCCTCAACGGTTACCTGCCGGCCGGTTGGACCTGGGACGAATACCGTGCCCGCGCCAAGACCGAGCCCGCAGCCGTGGTGAAGGCCGCCAAGCAATCGATGGCTGTCCACGTCAAAGCCATGCTCGCCTTCCAGAAAATGGGCGTGCCGACCTTCGACTACGGCAACAACATCCGCCAGATGGCCCAGGAAGAGGGCGTCGAAAATGCCTTCGATTTCCCTGGTTTCGTCCCGGCGTATATCCGTCCGTTGTTCTGCCGTGGCATCGGCCCGTTCCGTTGGGCTGCGCTGTCCGGTGACCCCCAGGACATCTACAAGACCGACGCCAAGGTCAAGGAACTGATCCCCGACGACGCCCACCTGCACAACTGGCTGGACATGGCCCGCGAGCGCATCAGCTTCCAGGGCTTGCCGGCACGTATCTGCTGGGTCGGCCTGGGCCAGCGCGCCAAGTTGGGCCTGGCCTTCAACGAGATGGTACGCAGCGGTGAATTGTCGGCACCGATCGTCATCGGTCGCGACCACCTGGACTCCGGTTCCGTGGCCAGCCCGAACCGTGAAACCGAATCCATGCAGGATGGCTCCGACGCCGTTTCCGACTGGCCGCTGCTCAATGCCTTGCTCAACACCGCCAGCGGCGCGACCTGGGTGTCGCTGCACCACGGTGGTGGCGTCGGCATGGGCTTCTCCCAGCATTCGGGCATGGTGATCGTCTGCGACGGTACCGACGAAGCGGCCGAGCGCATTGCTCGCGTACTGCACAACGACCCGGGTACCGGGGTGATGCGCCATGCCGATGCCGGTTACCAGATCGCCATCGATTGCGCCAAGGAACAGGGGCTGAACTTGCCGATGATCACCGGCAAATAACCCCGGCCCTTGTGGGAGCGAGCTTGCTCGCGATGAGGGCGTGTCAGTCAACAGCATTGTCTGCTGATACACCGCTATCGCGAGCAAGCTCGCTCCCACAGGGAAGCAGTGGCGCAAATGAATTCCAGAACAATCCACAGAGGTTGAACCATGGCTGTCACCCGCACACGCGCAAGCAGCAAGCCGTTGATCGAGAAGCGCTCGATCGACTACATCCCGGAAGCGGAGAGACACGGTCGGCTGTTGAGCCAGTTCACCCTCTGGATGGGGGCCAACCTGCAAATCACGGCCATTGTCACCGGTGCATTGGCGGTGGTGCTGGGCGGTGATGTGTTCTGGTCGTTGATCGGTTTGCTGATCGGCCAAGTGCTCGGCGGTGGCGTCATGGCCTTGCATGCCGCGCAAGGGCCCAAGCTTGGCCTGCCGCAGATGATCTCCAGCCGGGTGCAGTTCGGTGTGTATGGCGCGGCCATCCCGATCGTGCTGGTGTGCCTGATGTACCTGGGTTTCACCGCGACGGGCACCGTGCTTTCCGGCCAGGCGCTGGGCCAGTTGTTTGGCGTCAGCGACAGCGTCGGCATCCTCATTTTCGCCAGCGTCATCGTGCTGGTCACGGTGCTCGGGTATCGGGTGATTCACTTCATTGGCCGTGTCGCCAGCATCATTGGCGTCATTGCCTTCGTTTACCTGTTCGCTCGCCTGATCAGCCAGACGGACGTCGGCGCACTCCTGCAAATCCGCCATTTCAGCTGGAGCAGTTTCCTGCTGGCGGTGTCGCTCGCGGCCTCCTGGCAGATCGCCTTCGGCCCCTACGTGGCTGACTATTCGCGTTACCTGCCGAGCAAGACGTCCTCGGTGAAAACCTTTTTCGCCGCAGGCGCCGGCTCGGTCATCGGCGCACAGGTGGCGATGATCCTCGGCGTGTTTGCCGCCGCCTCGGCCAACGGGCAGTTCGCCGGTCACGAAGTGGCCTACATCGTTGGCCTGGGGGGCACCGGCGCCACCGCTGCGCTGCTGTACTTCAGCATCGCGTTCGGCAAGGTCACCATCTCCACGCTGAACTCCTACGGCAGCTTCATGTGCATTGCCACCATCATCAGCGGTTTCCGGGGGCATCTGAACGTCACGCGCGTGCAGCGTCTGGTCTTCGTGCTGTTCATTGTCGGCGCCGCGACCCTGATCGCGCTGCTCGGCCAGCACTCGTTCCTCGGTGCGTTCAAGTCTTTCATCCTGTTCTTGCTGGCGTTCTTTACGCCTTGGAGCGCGATCAACCTGGTGGACTACTACTGCATCACCCGCGAGCGCTATGACGTGCCGGCCCTGGCCGACCCGAACGGCCGCTACGGTCGGTGGAACACCTTGGGTATCAGCGTCTATGTCTTCGGTGTACTGGTTCAATTGCCCTTCATCGCCACCAAGTTCTATACCGGTCCGCTGGTGGGAGCCATGGGCGGTGTGGATATCTCCTGGATCATCGGCCTGGTGGTCCCGGCGGCGCTGTATTACGTCCTCGCCAAGAAGTGGCACAGCGCAGTACCCGATCAATTGATCCTGCCGCTCGAGCAGGACGCGGTTGACGCACAACCGAGCAGGGCGGGCCGCATTCAAGCGGTCTGATGGACGTTGACAGGGCTGGATGCCTCTTGACTGCCGTAAGCCAATCCAACTGATTAGGAGCGTCACATAATGAAGTCGAACAAGACCCTGTTGACCACATTGCTTTCCATGGGCCTGCTGGCCAGCGCCGGCGCCACGCAAGCGGCGGGTTGGTGCGAGTCGGGTAAACCGGTGAAGTTTGCCGGCCTGAACTGGGAAAGCGGCATGCTGCTGACTGACGTCCTGCAAGTGGTGCTGGAAAAAGGCTACGACTGCAAGACCGACAGCCTGCCGGGCAACTCCATCACCATGGAAAACGCCCTGAGCAGCAACGACATCCAGGTGTTCGCCGAAGAGTGGGTCGGCCGCAGCGAGGTGTGGAACAAGGCCGAGAAGGCCGGCAAGGTGGTCGGCGTCGGTGCCCCGGTGGTGGGCGCCATCGAAGGCTGGTATGTGCCGCGCTACGTGGTTGAAGGCGACGCCAAGCGCAAGCTCGAAGCCAAGGCCCCGGGCCTGAAGAACATTGCCGACCTGGGCCAGTACGCTGCCGTGTTCAAGGACCCGGAAGAACCGTCCAAGGGCCGTTTCTACAACTGCCCGGCCGGTTGGACCTGTGAGCTGGACAACAGCGAAATGCTGAAAAGCTACGGCTTGGAAAAAACCTACACCAACTTCCGTCCAGGCACCGGCCCGGCGCTGGATGCGGCGGTGTTGTCGAGCTACAAGCGTGGCGAGCCGATCCTGTTCTACTACTGGTCGCCAACGCCACTGATGGGCCAGGTGGACCTGGTGAAACTGGAAGAAAAACCGGGCGTGGATAAAAGCGTGAGCATCAAGGTCGGCCTGTCCAAGACGTTCCACGACGAAGCCCCGGAACTGGTGGCGGTGCTGGAGAAGGTCAACCTGCCGATCGATATCCTGAACCAGAACCTTGGGCGCATGGCCAAAGAGCGGATCGAGTCGCCGAAACTGGCGAAGATCTTCCTGAAGGAACATCCTGAAGTCTGGCACGCCTGGGTCAGTGAAGACGCTGCCAAGAAAATCGACGCGGCTCTGTAGGTCGAATCTTTCCCGGCCAACCGTGGGGCTGGCCGGGACGTTCACCGCATCCACTTGATCGAGAGTCTCTTATGTTTCCCGAAAGCTTTACCTTCTCCATCGCCGATTGGGTCAACGGTTGGGTCGATTCCCTGGTGACCAACTATGGCGATGTGTTCCGGCACATCTCCGACACCCTGCTGTGGGCCATCGTCAATCTGGAAGGCCTGTTGCGCATGGCGCCCTGGTGGCTGATGCTGGCCATTGTCGGTGGCATTGCCTGGCACGCCACCCGCAAGGTCTTGGCTACGGCAGTCATCGTCGGCCTGTTGTTCCTGGTGGGTGCGGTAGGCCTGTGGGACAAACTGATGCAGACCCTCGCCCTGATGCTGGTGGCGACGCTGATCTCGGTGTTGATCGGCATTCCCCTGGGCATTCTTTCGGCGCGCAGCAACCGCCTGCGTTCGGTGTTGATGCCGTTGCTGGACATCATGCAGACCATGCCGAGCTTCGTGTACCTGATTCCGGTGTTGATGCTGTTCGGCCTGGGCAAGGTCCCGGCGATTTTCGCCACGGTGATCTACGCCGCGCCGCCATTGATCCGCCTGACCGACCTGGGCATCCGCCAGGTGGACGGCGAAGTGATGGAAGCCATCAACGCCTTCGGCGCCAACCGCTGGCAACAGCTGTTCGGCGTGCAACTGCCCCTGGCCCTGCCGAGCATCATGGCCGGGATCAACCAGACCACCATGATGGCCCTGTCGATGGTGGTCATCGCCTCGATGATCGGTGCCCGTGGCCTGGGCGAAGATGTGCTGGTGGGCATCCAGACCCTCAACGTCGGGCGCGGCCTGGAAGCGGGGCTGGCCATCGTGATTCTCGCCGTGGTCATCGACCGCATTACCCAGGCCTATGGTCGTCCTCGGCATGAGGTGAGCAAATGAGCAACGCAGCCATCAGCAAGATCGAAGTCAAGAACGTCTTCAAGATTTTCGGCAATCGCTCCAAGGAAGCCCTGGAGCTGATCCGCCAGAACAAGACCAAGGACCAGGTGTTGGCCGAAACCGGCTGCGTGGTCGGCGTCAACGACCTGTCGCTGAGCATCGGCACCGGTGAGATCTTCGTGATCATGGGCCTGTCCGGCTCCGGCAAGTCCACCCTGGTGCGCCACTTCAATCGGCTGATCGATCCTACGAGTGGGGCGATCCTGGTGGACGGCGAAGACATTCTGCAACTGGACATGGACGCCCTGCGCGAATTTCGCCGGCACAAGATCAGCATGGTGTTCCAGAGCTTCGGCCTGCTGCCCCACAAGAGCGTGCTGGACAACGTCGCCTATGGCTTGAAAGTGCGCGGCGAGAGCAAGCAGGTGTGCGCCGAGCGGGCGCTGCACTGGATCAACACCGTGGGCCTGAAAGGCTACGAGAACAAATACCCACACCAGCTCTCCGGCGGCATGCGCCAGCGTGTGGGCCTGGCCCGGGCCTTGGCGGCGGACACCGATATCATCCTGATGGACGAAGCCTTCAGCGCCCTCGACCCGCTGATCCGTGCGGAAATGCAGGACCAGTTACTGGAGCTGCAGAAGACCCTGCACAAGACCATCGTCTTCATCACCCACGACCTCGACGAGGCCGTGCGCATCGGCAACCGCATCGCGATCCTCAAGGACGGCAAGCTGATCCAGGTCGGCACGCCCCGGGAGATCCTGCATTCGCCGGCGGATGAGTATGTCGATCGGTTTGTGCAGCGCAGGGCTGCGGTGGTTTGAAGGGTTTGTGGTGGTAGGGCTGGCCCCATCGCGAGCAAGCTCGCTCCCACAAGGGGACCTCTTTTGCTCACACATTTTGTGCCCAAAAGGAAATCCCTGTGGGAGCGAGCTTGCTCGCGATAGGGCCGGCAAAGCTGCATCAATATTCAAGTTGCACAGACGAGGTTGAGGATGTCCCAGGCTGAAAAAATCGTAATCACCGGCGCTCCGTTGCGCTGGCAGGACGTCGTCGCCGTCGCCCGCTTCGGTGCCGAGCTTGAGCTGTCGACCCAGACCTGGGCGCGGATCGACAATGCCCAGGCCATCGTCCAGCGCATTGTCGAAAGCGGCGAGCGCGCCTACGGCGTCAATACCGGCCTGGGGGCCTTGTGCAATGTCTCGCTCAAGGACGAACAACTCAGCCAACTGTCACGCAACACCCTGCTCAGCCATGCCTGTGGCGTCGGCGCGCCGCTGACGGATGAACAGACCCGGGCGATCCTCTGCGCCGCCATCCTCAACTACAGCCAGGGCAAGTCCGGCATCCATCGCCGGGTGGTGGAGGCGTTGTTGGCACTGCTCAATCGCGGCATCACGCCGCAAGTGCCGTCCCAGGGTTCGGTGGGTTACCTGACCCACATGGCCCACATCGGCATCGCGTTGCTGGGGGTTGGTCAGGTCAGCTATCGCGGACAAATAGTCCCGGCGCAACAAGCCTTGGTCGCCGAGGGTTTGCAACCGGTGCAACTGGGGGCCAAGGACGGTCTGTGCCTGGTCAACGGCACGCCGTGCATGACCGGCCTCAGTTGCCTGGCCCTGGCCGATGCGACGCGGCTGGTGCAATGGGCCGATGTGATCGGCGCCATGAGCTTCGAGGCCCAGCGCGGCCAGATTGCCGCGTTCGATGCCGAGATCATCGCCCTCAAGCCGCACCCGGGCATGCAGCAGGTCGGGGTCAACTTGCGGGCCTTGCTCGACGGCAGCGAGGTCATCGCCGCGAGCCGGGGCATTCGCACCCAGGATGCCTTGAGCATCCGCTCGATCCCCCAGGTGCACGGCGCGGCTCGCGATCAGTTGGCCCACGCCCGGCAACAGATCGAAACCGAACTCAATGCGGTTACCGATAACCCGCTGTTGCTGGGTACGCCGGAAAACTTCCGGGTCATGTCCCAGGCCAACCCCCACGGTCAGTCGGTGGCCTTGGCGGCGGACCTGCTGGCGATTGCCATGGCCGAAATCGGCTCCATCGCCGAGCGTCGCCTCGACCGCTTGATCAACCCCCACGTCAGCGGCCTGCCAGCCTTCCTGGTGGCCAATCCCGGCGTGAACTCGGGGATGATGATCGTGCAATACGTCGCCGCGTCGCTGTGCGCGGAGAACAAGCAACTGGCGCAACCGGCGGTGCTGGACAATTTCGTCACCTCCGGTTTGCAGGAAGACCACCTGAGCATGGGCACCAACGCCGCCCTGAAGCTGCACCGGGCGCTGGAAAACTGCACGCAGATCCTCGCCATCGAGTACCTGCTGGCGGCCCAGGCCTTTGAGTTTCTCAAGGCCCAGCGTTTCGGCGCCGGCACCGACATCGCCTGGAAACTGCTGCGCGAGCGCGTGCCGCCCTACGACCAGGATCGCTGGCTGGCGCCGGACATCGCCAGTGCCGCCGGCCTGCTCAAAGACCCAAACGTGCTGCACAACGTATTACCGAATTTGAATTGATCAAAAAAGCGCCAGCGTGCCAAGGCACCTCTTGCCCACAAGG
Organism: Pseudomonas fluorescens; assembly: GCF_001307275.1. Classification (NCBI taxonomy): domain Bacteria; kingdom Pseudomonadati; phylum Pseudomonadota; class Gammaproteobacteria; order Pseudomonadales; family Pseudomonadaceae; genus Pseudomonas; species Pseudomonas fluorescens. The sequence continues at coordinate 2,175,075 of NZ_CP012831.1, read as the reverse complement.
CATCGCCCAAAAAGCGAAGGTGACGGATAACGGAACATTCCGGAGCGACTGGCGGGTGAAAACAAAACTCTCAAAAGGAGCAATACATGACTGCCTTAAACCTGATTCCCGGCCAATTGAGCCTGGCTCAATTGCGTGACATCTATCAGCACCCGGTGACCTTGAGCCTGGATGCCAGTGCCTCGGCGCAGATCGAGGCCAGCGTCGCCTGCGTCGAGCAGATCCTGGCCGAGAATCGCACCGCCTACGGCATCAATACCGGTTTCGGCTTGCTGGCCTCGACCCGCATCGCCAGCGAGGACCTGGAAAACCTGCAGCGTTCCCTGGTGCTGTCCCATGCCGCCGGCGTGGGCGAGCCGATCAGCGATGCGCTGGTGCGGTTGGTCATGGTGCTCAAGGTCAACAGCCTGAGCCGGGGCTTTTCCGGCATCCGTCGGCAGGTGATCGATGCGCTGATTGCGCTGGTCAATGCCGAGGTCTACCCGCACATTCCGCTCAAGGGGTCGGTCGGTGCGTCCGGTGACCTGGCGCCGCTGGCCCACATGTCCCTGGTGCTGCTGGGTGAAGGCAAGGCCCGCTACAAGGGCGAATGGCTGCCGGCCGTCGAGGCGCTGAAAGTCGCCGGTCTTGCGCCGCTGACCCTGGCCGCCAAGGAAGGCCTGGCGCTGCTCAACGGCACCCAGGTCTCCACTGCGTTTGCCCTGCGTGGCCTGTTCGAAGGTGAAGACCTGTTCGCCGCGGCCCTGTCTCTGGGCAGCCTGACGGTGGAAGCGGTGCTCGGTTCGCGCTCGCCGTTCGACGCGCGGATCCATGCCGCTCGCGGCCAGAAAGGCCAGATCGATGCCGCCGCCGCTTACCGCGATCTGCTGGGCGAGCGCAGCGAAGTCTCCGATTCGCACCAGAACTGCGACAAGGTCCAGGACCCGTACTCCCTGCGTTGCCAGCCGCAAGTGATGGGCGCCTGCCTGACCCAGTTCCGCCAGGCCGCTGAAGTGCTGGTGATCGAAGCCAACGCGGTGTCGGATAACCCGCTGGTGTTCGCCGCCGAGGGTGACGTGATTTCCGGCGGCAACTTCCACGCCGAACCGGTGGCGATGGCCGCCGACAACATGGCCTTGGCGATTGCCGAAATCGGCTCCCTGAGCGAGCGCCGGATTTCGTTGATGATGGACAAGCACATGTCGCAGTTGCCGCCGTTCCTGGTGGCCAATGGCGGGGTGAACTCCGGCTTCATGATCGCCCAGGTCACCGCGGCGGCCCTGGCCAGTGAAAACAAGGCGCTGTCCCATCCCCATTCGGTGGACAGCCTGCCGACCTCGGCCAACCAGGAAGACCACGTCTCCATGGCCCCGGCCGCCGGCAAGCGCCTGTGGGAAATGGCCGAGAACACCCGTGGGATTCTGGCGGTGGAATGGCTCGCGGCCTGCCAGGGGCTGGACCTGCGCGGCGGTTTGAAGACCTCTTCCAAACTGGAGCGGGCCCGTGGTCTGTTGCGTGCAGAAGTGCCGTTTTATGAGAAGGACCGCTTCTTTGCGCCGGACATCAATGCGGCCAGTGAGTTGCTGGCGAGTCGGTGCCTGAACGAATTGGTCACGGCGCAGTTGTTGCCGAGCCTGTAAGGGCCTCATCGCGAGCGAGCTCGCTCCCACAGGGGTTTTGAGTGCATCAGAAATCCTTGTGGGAGCGAGCTCGCTCGCGATTCGATTTTGAACGCGACGAGGAAACCGGGATGAAAACCCTCTGGCAAAACTGCCACGCCGCCACCATGGCCCAGGGCGTCTACTCGATCATCGAAGACGCCGCCATCGTCACCCAGGGCGAGCACATTCACTGGATCGGCCCGCGTGCCGAATTGCCGATGGGGGACTACCCGGCGGTCAACGACCTCAAGGGCGCCTGGGTCACGCCGGGGTTGATCGACTGCCACACCCACACGGTATTTGGCGGCAACCGCAGCGGTGAGTTCGAACAGCGCCTGCAAGGCGTCAGCTACGCCGAAATCGCGGCGGCCGGCGGTGGCATCGCCAGTACCGTGCGCGCCACCCGCGCCGCCAGTGAAGACGAATTGTTCGCCAGCGCCGCCAAACGCCTGAAAGGCCTGATGCACGACGGCGTGACCACGGTGGAGATCAAGTCCGGCTACGGCCTGGACCTGGCCAGCGAACGCAAGATCCTTCGCGTCATTCGCCGTCTTGGCGCCGAGTTACCGGTCAGCGTACGCAGTACCTGCCTGGCGGCCCACGCCTTGCCACCGGAGTACAAGGATCGCGCCGATGACTACATCGAACACATCTGCACCGAGATGCTGCCAGCCCTGGCGGCCGAGGGGCTGGTGGATGCGGTGGATGCCTTTTGCGAATACCTGGCGTTTTCCCCGGCGCAGGTCGAGCGAGTGTTTATCACCGCGCGACAACTGGGACTGCCGGTGAAGTTGCACGCCGAACAATTGTCGTCTCTGCACGGTTCCAGCCTGGCGGCGCGTTACCAGGCGCTGTCGGCCGATCACCTGGAATTCATGACCGAGGACGACGCCAAGGCCATGGCCGCTTCCGGCACCGTGGCGGTGTTGCTACCGGGGGCGTTTTATTTCCTGCGGGAAACCCAACTGCCGCCCATGGATGCCCTGCGCAAGCATGGGGTGAAAATCGCCGTGGCCAGCGACCTCAACCCCGGCACTTCGCCGGCGCTGTCGCTGCGCTTGATGTTGAACATGGCCTGCACCTGTTTCCGGATGACCCCGGAAGAAGCCCTGGCAGGGGCGACGATTCATGCGGCCCAGGCCTTGGGCATGGCGCAAACCCACGGTTCGCTGGAAGTCGGCAAGGTCGCGGATTTTGTCGCCTGGCACATCGACCGCCCGGCCGACCTGGCGTACTGGCTCGGTGGCGATCTGGAAAAACGCGTCGTGCGTCACGGCGTGGAAATCGATTGAGGAGATTGGTTGTGGAGAAGGTCCTGAATTTCAAGCAAGGGCGCGTGCCGCTGTTGGTCAGCATGCCCCACGCCGGCCTGCGCCTGACCCCGGCGGTGAAGGCCGGGTTGATTCCCGAAGCCCAGAGCCTGCCGGACACCGACTGGCACATTCCCCAGCTCTATGAGTTCGCCAATGAGTTGGGCGCCAGCACCCTGGCCGCCGAGTATTCACGGTTCGTCGTCGACCTGAATCGCCCCTCCGATGACAAGCCGATGTACGTCGGCGCCACCACCGGTTTGTACCCGGCGACGCTGTTCGATGGCGTGCCGTTGTTTCGCGAAGGGCTGGAACCGTCGGCCGAGGAACGGGCGACGTATCTGCAGCAGGTCTGGATGCCGTACCACCAAGCACTGCGGCAGGAACTGGCGCGGCTCAAGGCCGAGTTCGGCTACGCCTTGCTGTTCGACGCCCACTCGATCCGTTCGGTGATCCCGCACCTGTTCGACGGCAAGCTGCCGGACTTCAACCTCGGCACTTTCAACGGTGCCAGTTGCGACCCGACCCTGGCCAGCCAGCTCGAAGCCATCTGCGCCCGCCACGGCCAGTTCACCCATGTGCTCAACGGGCGTTTCAAGGGCGGACACATCACGCGGCACTACGGCAACCCGGCCGAAGACATCCACGCCGTGCAACTGGAACTGTGCCAGAGCACTTACATGGAAGAATTCGAACCGTTCAACTACCGCCCGGATCTGGCGGCGCCGACCCAGGTGGTGCTCAGGGAGTTGCTGGAAGGTTTCCTGGCGTGGGGGCAGAAGACCTACAAACATTAATCCCTGGCAAGGCAGCTTGGGTGGCGAGGGAGCTTGCTCCCGCTCGAGTGCGTAGCGCTCGTGAAATCTGGGGGCCGCTGCGCAGCCCAGCGGGAGCAAGCTCCCTCGCCACAAAAGCATTCATGCCTGCCTACCTGTCGCCACCGTGCAAAACCGAGTCGCCACAGTTCATCTTGACCCCCTCGACGCTGCGTAATGTTCCGGTCACGGTGCGCCAAGACACCGCCCTACAATAATCCGCTGCCGCACGAGACCCTCGCGATGAAAAGACTGTTCAAACGCTGTCTGTCGTTCCTCTGCGGTACCGTTCTACTCAGCACCGGGGCGATGGCCGCCGAGCCTGCGTCCTGCCAGACCGTCCGCATGGGCGTGGTCAACTGGACCGATGTGATCGCCACCAGCGGCATGGCCGATGTGCTGCTCACCGGTCTGGGCTACGACAGCAAGCAGACCAGCGCCGTGCAACAGATCATCTTCGCCGGCATCCGCGACAAGCGGCTCGACATCTTCCTGGGGTATTGGAAGCCGGCGATGGACAAGAACATCGCCCCGTTCCTGGCGGCCAACCAGGTGAAGGTACTGGACAAGCCAAGCCTGGCCGACGCCCAGGCCACATTGGCCGTACCGGATTACGTGGCGGCGGCGGGGCTCAAGACCTTTGCCGACATCGCCCGGTTCAAGGATCAGCTTGGCGGCAAGATCTACGGCATCGAGCCGGGCAGCGGTGCCAACACCACCATCAAGACCATGATCGAGACCAACCACTTCGGCCTCAAGGATTTCAAGCTGATCGAGTCCGGTGAAGCAGGCATGCTGGCGGCGGTGCAGCGGGCGGTGAACCGCAAGGAGTTCGTGGTCTTCGTCGGCTGGACCCCGCACCCGATGAACATCAACATGAACATCACGTACCTGACCGGCAGCGAGGACGTCTATGGTCCGAACGAAGGCGCCGCGACCGTCTCCATCGTGACCGCGCCGGACTACGCCCAGCGTTGCCCGAACGTGAGCCGGCTGTTGGAAAACCTCACCTTCACCGCCGCCCAAGAAAGCCAGTTGATGGTGCCGATCATGGAGCGCAAGACACCCCAGGACGTCGCCCGGCAATGGCTGCGCGAGCATCCTGAGGATCTTCAGCGCTGGCTGGCGGGTGTCACGAGTTTCGATGGCAAGGATGGCGTGGCGGCGGTGCAGGCCAGTCTCAAGAACTGAGGCGATTTTCCGGGCACTGATAACCCCTGTGGCGAGGGAACTTGCTCCCGCTTGAGTGCGCAGCGCTCACAAGATTCTTGGGGCGGCTGCGCCACCCAGCGGGAGCAAGCTCCCTCGCCACAAAAGCCTCCGAGCCACACCACGGCAAACCACGATGACCTACCCACTCTCCCAGGCAATGTCAGCTTTCATCGACAAAACCCAGAGCTTCACCAGCCCGGACGATAGCCTCGTCGGTTCGCGCCAGGCCTACAGCCAGATGTGCCGGGCGTTCACTCCACCTTGCCCGCCGACGCTGGCCATCGAGGATTTCGAACTGGCCGGCGTGGCGGTGCGGGCCTATTACCCGCAACGTGCGGCACCGCTCGCCGGCTGGCCATGCGTGCTTTACCTGCACGGTGGCGGTTGGGTCGTGGGGGATCTGGATTCCCATGACTTCATCTGCATGGAGCTAGCCGCTGAGCTGGGCGCGTGGGTGGTGGCGGTGGATTACCGGCTGGCCCCGGAGCATCCGTTTCCGGCCGGCTTCGAAGATTGCCTCGCGGTTTGGCGCCACTTGGCGGACGCCCCGTTCGCCATAGACCCTCGTCGCCGGCTGGTGGTCGGTGACAGCGCCGGCGGCAATCTCGCTGCCGCGTTATGCCTGGCCTTGCGCGATGCCGGGCAACCGTTGCCCCGGGCCCAGGTCTTGATTTATCCGGCGCTCGGTGGCCCTGCGGATCTGCCGTCGCGTCACGAGTGCTTCGATGCCCCGCTCCTGAGCAGTCGCGATCTGGAGCGCTATGAGGCGCTGTACCTGGGTGGCGCTCGTCCTTCGCCTTATGCCATGCCGTTACTCGCCGACAACCTGGACGGCTTGCCGCCAGCGCTGGTTGCTGTCGCGCAATGGGATCCACTGCGCGACGACGGCGTCCTTTATTGCGAGCGGCTGAACGCCGCAGGGGGAGACGCCGTGCTGTATGTCGGCAATGGGCTGGTCCACGGTTGCCTGCGTGGCCGGGGCCAGGTGCCGGAGGTCGATCAGATGTATCGCACGCTGCTGGCGTACCTGGCTGACATGCTTTGACTGCGCAGGGGACATGCTCATTAAGGTCATTCGGGTTTATGATGCCGGACGGCAGACTAAATAGAAGTCCCTACAGGGATGACTCGACCCCTTACGGAGCGCGCAATGCAGACTTTGTACCCGCAGATCAAACCCCATGCCCGGCACGATCTGGCTGTCGATGACACCCACACGCTCTATGTCGATGAAAGCGGTTCCCCAGAAGGCCTGCCAGTGGTGTTCATTCACGGCGGCCCGGGTGCCGGCTGCGATGCGCAGAGCCGTCGCTACTTCGATCCGAACCTGTACCGCATCGTCACCTTCGACCAGCGCGGTTGCGGTCGATCCACCCCCCACGCCAGCCTGGAAAACAACACCACCTGGGATCTGGTCGAAGACCTGGAGCGTATCCGCAAGCACCTGGGTATCGAGAAATGGGTGCTGTTCGGCGGTTCCTGGGGCTCGACCCTGGCCCTGGCCTACGCCCAGACCCATCCAGAGCGGGTGCATGGCCTGATCTTGCGTGGGATCTTTCTCTGCCGTCCGCAGGAAATCGAGTGGTTTTATCAGGCGGGTGCCAGTCGCCTGTTTCCCGACTACTGGCAGGACTACATCGCACCGATCCCGTTGGACGAGCGCGACGACCTGCTCAGCGCTTTCCACAAGCGCCTGACCGGCAACGACCAGATCGCCCAGATGCACGCGGCCAAGGCCTGGTCCACCTGGGAAGGTCGTACCGCCACCCTGCGTCCGAACCCGCTGGTGGTCGATCGCTTCTCCGAGCCGCAGCGGGCGCTGTCGATCGCCCGGATCGAATGCCACTACTTCACCAACAACGCTTTCCTCGAGCCCAACCAGTTGATTCGCGACATGGGCAAGATCGCCCATTTGCCAGGCGTCATCGTGCACGGCCGCTACGATGTGATCTGCCCGTTGGACAATGCCTGGGAACTGCATCAGAACTGGCCCAACAGTGAATTGCAGGTGATCCGCGACGCCGGCCACGCCGCCTCGGAGCCGGGGATTACCGACGCGTTGGTGCGCGCCGCCGCGCAAATGGCCCGGCGCCTGCTCGACCTGCCGCCCGAAGAAGCATGAAGGGGCTGCTGCAACGGGTGCGCGGCGCCCGGGTCGAGGTGGCGGGCGAGATCGTCGGGGCTGTGGACCAGGGCTTGCTGGTGCTGGTGGCCGTCGAGCCCGGGGATACCCGGGCCAATGCCGACAAACTCCTGCACAAGCTGCTTAACTATCGAGTGTTCAGTGATACCGAGGGCAAGATGAACCTGTCCTTGGCGGATGTCGGTGGTGGATTGCTGCTGGTGTCGCAATTCACCCTGGCGGCGGACACCAAGAGCGGTCTGCGCCCGAGTTTTTCCACGGCTGCGCCTCCGGCCCTGGGCGAAGAATTGTTCAACTATTTGCTGAGTCAGGCGAAACAGGTGCATGGCACTGTGGCATCAGGTAGATTCGGCGCCGACATGCAGGTTCATCTGGTCAATGATGGCCCGGTAACCTTCCTGTTACAGTCCTGAAAGCGTTAGAAACATCTTTTCGGTTCTGTTTCGAGGTAAAACGGTGAGTTTTCTCGATAAATACTTTGCTACCCCTGATGCGTTGTCACGCGGGCTACTAGATAATCGCGCGCTACGGGGGATCAGCGTTCGCTGGTCCATTTGACTTAGGTAGAGAGTTGTCCTGGACCGTTTGGGGAATCATTTTGCCCCGTCGGAGTCGGAACAATGCTCGCCAACTTGGCAAGAGTGGTCAGCAGGAGCGGTTTTTCAGCACCGTTACCGTGCAGATACTTTATCTGGCCGTTGGTTTTTTGATCAGTTTTCGGCGAGGGTTGCTCGTGATTGTTAGTCCCTGTAATGCACCAAAAATGACGGCCAAACGGTTGAGAAGCGCCCTGGTAACGGGCTCGGCCCTGTTGTGCCTGCTCGGCGCGGGCCAACTGTGGGCATTCAGCCTGGATGATGTATCGGCGAAGGCACAAGAATTGGCCGGGCAGAAGTTCGAAGCCCCGCGCAGCAATTTGCCGAACGAATTCCGCGAAATGAAATTCGCCGATTATCAGAAAATTCGTTTCCGCACCGAAAAAGCAGAATGGGCCGACCAGAAGACCCCGTTCCGGCTGTCCTTCTATCACCAGGGCATGCATTTCGACACGCCGGTGAAGATCAACGAAATCACCGCGACCACCGTCGACGAGATCAAGTACGACCCGACACGTTTCGATTTCGGCGACGTGAAGTTCGATCCCAAGGCCACCGAACAGCTGGGCTACGCCGGTTTCCGCGTGTTGTACCCGATCAACAAGGCCGACAAGCAAGACGAAATCATGACCATGCTGGGCGCGAGTTATTTCCGCGTCATCGGCAAGGGCCAAGTCTATGGCTTGTCCGCTCGTGGCATGGCCATCGACACTGCGCTGCCATCCGGTGAAGAGTTCCCGCGCTTTCGCGAATTCTGGATCCAGCGTCCGAAACCGACCGACAAGCACCTGGTGATCTTCGCCCTGCTGGATTCGCCACGGGCCACTGGCGCCTATCGCCTGACCGTGCGTCCGGGCACCGACACCGTTGTCGACGTGAAATCACGGGTGTTCCTGCGTGATCGTGTCAACAAGCTGGGTATCGCCCCGTTGACCAGCATGTTCCTGTTCGGCGCCAACCAGCCGTCCAAGGTGCTGAACTACCGTCGTGAACTCCACGATTCCAGTGGCCTGTCCATCCATGCCGGCAACGGCGAGTGGATCTGGCGTCCGCTGAACAACCCGAAACACCTGGCCGTGAGCAACTTCTCGGTAGAAAACCCGCGTGGTTTCGGCCTGCTGCAGCGTGGTCGTGACTTCAGCCACTACGAAGACCTGGACGACCGTTACGAAAAACGTCCAAGCGCCTGGATCGAACCGAAAGGCGATTGGGGCAAAGGGACTGTCGATCTGGTGGAAATCCCGACCGCCGACGAAACCAACGACAACATCGTTGCGTTCTGGAGCCCGGAAAAACTGCCTGAGCCAGGCCAGCCACTGGACTTCGCCTACCGTCTGCACTGGACCCTCGACGAAGCCAACCTGCACTCGCCAGACAGCGCCTGGGTCAAGCAGACCCTGCGTTCGACCGGTGACGTGAAGCAATCCAACCTGATCCGTCAACCGGACGGCAGCGTGGCCTACCTGGTGGATTTCGAAGGGCCGTCCCTGCAAGCGCTGCCTGAAGAGGCCGAGGTGCGTAGCCAGGTGAGCGTTGGCGACAACGCCGAGATCGTCGAGAACAGCGTGCGCTACAACCCTGAAACCAAGGGCTGGCGCCTGACGCTGCGCATGAAGATCAAGGACCCGAGCAAAGCGACCGAGATGCGTGCCGCATTGGTCAGGCCGCTTGTTCCTGTCGAGCTGCCAGCCACCGCGCATTCCGTGACCACGCTGGCCAAGGCTGACAAGGTCGCCAAGCAGCAGAGCGAAAAAGAGCAAGCCAACGAGCAGGCCGGCGAGCAGAAAGAGGCCAAGGCCGTCAAGTCGTCCACCGCTGCCGCCGAGCCGACCCCAACCCCACAGGAACCGGAGCAGACTGAACAAGTCCTGACCGAGACCTGGAGCTACCAGTTGCCTGCCGATGAGTAATACGTCCGTACAACCAGAATCTCTCAGTGAGTATCTGGCCCATTTGCCGATGACCGACGAGCAGCGCGCCGAGCTGGCGGGCTGCACGTCATTCAGCGAATTGCACAAGCGCCTGGCTTCTTCGACATTCGACGCACCCAACGAGGCGGCGCAAGCCTCGGTGGGCCGTCGCCTGACGCTGAGCACTGCCGAGGAACTCGAGGACGCCGAAATGCTGGCCCTCGATGCCAACGGCCGGGTGTGCTTGAAGGCGACGCCGCCGATTCGCCGGACCAAGGTCGTGCCGGAACCGTGGCGCACCAATATCCTGGTGCGCGGCTGGCGGCGCCTGACCGGGCGTACCAACCCGCCGAAGCCGCCCAAGGATGAGCGCGTGCTGCCCCATGCACGCTGGCGTACCGTGGGTTCGATCCGCCGTTACATCCTGCTGATCCTGATGCTCGGCCAGACCATCGTTGCCGGTTGGTACATGAAAGGCATCATGCCGTACCAGGGCTGGTCGCTGGTGGATCTGGACGAAGTCTTGCACCAACCGCTGCTGCAGACGGCCACGCAAGTGCTGCCGTATGCGTTGCAGACCAGCATCCTGATTCTGTTCGGGATCCTGTTCTGCTGGGTGTCGGCGGGTTTCTGGACCGCGCTGATGGGCTTTCTCGAATTGCTCACCGGCCATGACAAATACCGCATCTCCGGCGCCAGCGCCGGCAACGAGCCCATTCCCAAGGACGCCCGCACTGCGCTGGTGATGCCGATCTGCAACGAAGACGTGCCGCGGGTATTCGCCGGTTTGCGCGCGACCTTCGAGTCGGTGGCCGCCACCGGTGACCTGGATCGCTTCGACTTCTTCGTGCTCAGCGACAGTAACGAGACCGATATCTGCGTGGCCGAACAGCAGGCCTGGCTGGATGTCTGCCGTGAAGCCGGGGGCTTCGGCAAGATCTTCTACCGCCGTCGTCGCCGTCGTGTGAAACGCAAGAGCGGCAACCTCGACGACTTCTGCCGTCGTTGGGGCAGTGACTACAAGTACATGGTCGTGCTCGACGCGGACTCGGTGATGAGCGGCGAATGCCTGACCAGCCTGGTGCGCCTGATGGAAGCCACGCCGGACGCCGGCATCATCCAGACCGCGCCGCGGGCCTCGGGCATGGACACGCTGTATGCGCGCATGCAGCAGTTCGCCACGCGGGTGTACGGTCCGTTGTTCACCGCCGGTTTGCACTTCTGGCAGTTGGGCGAATCCCACTACTGGGGCCACAACGCGATCATCCGCATGAAACCGTTCATCGAGCACTGCGCCCTGGCGCCGTTGCCCGGTAAAGGCGCGTTCGCCGGTGCCATCCTGTCCCACGACTTCGTCGAAGCCGCGCTGATGCGCCGTGCCGGCTGGGGCGTGTGGATTGCCTATGACCTGCCGGGCAGCTACGAAGAGCTGCCACCGAACCTGCTGGACGAACTCAAGCGTGACCGTCGCTGGTGCCACGGCAACCTGATGAACTTCCGGCTGTTCCTGGTCAAGGGCATGCACCCGGTGCACCGTGCGGTGTTCCTGACCGGCGTGATGTCCTACCTGTCGGCGCCGCTGTGGTTCTTCTTCCTGGTGCTGTCCACCGCGCTGCTGGCGGTGAACACATTGATGGAGCCGCAGTACTTCCTCGAGCCACGCCAGCTTTATCCGTTGTGGCCACAATGGCACCCGGAAAAAGCTATCGCGCTGTTCTCGACGACCATCGTGCTGCTGTTCCTGCCCAAGTTGTTGAGTATCGTGCTGATCTGGGCCAAGGGCGCGAAGGCGTTCGGTGGCAAGTTCAAGGTGACGTTGTCCATGCTGCTGGAGATGCTGTTCTCCATGCTGCTGGCGCCGGTGCGAATGATCTTCCACACCCGTTTCGTGCTCGCCGCGTTCCTGGGCTGGGCCGCGACCTGGAACTCGCCGCAACGTGACGACGACTCCACGCCATGGAGCGAAGCGGTCAAGCGCCACGGCCCGCAGACTTTGCTGGGCTTCTTCTGGGCCTTGCTGGTGATCTGGCTGAACCCGAGCTTCCTCTGGTGGCTGGTGCCGATCGTGGGTTCGCTGATGCTGTCGATTCCGGTGTCGGTGATCTCCAGCCGCGTGGGTCTGGGCTTGAAGTCCCGTGATGAAAGCCTGTTCCTGATTCCTGAGGAATACGCACCGCCGCAGGAGCTGCTGTCGACGGACCAGTACACCCATGAGAACCGTTGGCATGCACTGAACGACGGTTTCATCCGGGCGGTGGTCGATCCACAACAGAACGCCTTGGCGTATGCGCTGGCGACCTCCCGTCACGGCAAGGCCGAGCCGATCGAATGGCTGCGTGTCGAACGCGTTCGTCACGCCCTGAAGGTCGGTCCTGCCGGTCTCAGCAATGCCGAGCGGCTGGCCCTGCTGAGCGACCCGGTGGCCTTGTCTCGCCTGCACGAGCAGGTCTGGAGCGAGGCGCATCCCGAGTGGCTGGCGGCATGGCGTGAGTCGGTCAAGGCCGACCCTCATGCACCGCTGCTACCGCTACAGCCGGTGAGCGTGCAGCCTCAAGTGGCCTGATACACAAAAAGCCCCGCTTCTGAAAGGAAGCGGGGCTTTTTGTTGGGCGCTGTTTCAGTAGGTGAACACCGCTCGTGGTGAGGTCAGGGTTGTGTGTTGACGTTGTCCAGTGCCCGATTTGCCAGCAAGCCACTCAGTTCGATCAGTTGCTGGATGCCAAGGGCAACATGGCGTCGTGAGCCTTTCAGGTCGAACGCCAGGTCGCTGACCATGGCATCGGCTGAGGCCAGGGTTTCGCTGAGGTTGGCCAGGAGGCTTTCGGTGTCGATGCCGTCGACGATGGTGAAGAGCTGGCCTGGCGACGGTTTATTCTCGGATTTGGCCTGTTTGGGGTTCAGTAGCCTTGGGATGACGGATCTTGGGAGTGGGGATTTTGTGTGTATATCCGTTATTTGGGTAACGGCTGCTTAGGGTTCCGCCCTTACGGCGGGTCACTTTCGAAAAGCGCGAAAGTAACCAAAGCGCTTCATGCCCCACCACTCGGCACCTCGCCTAGGCTCGGTGTGCCCGAACGCAGGCATTGCTCCGTGGGCCCGCCGCGAAGGGCCATCCATGGCCCAGCGCGGCTCTCCCGGCATCCATGCCGGGATGCCCACTCCACAATGCCTGCGTTCGGCCAGCGTGGTTAACGGGGCCCCCAGATCAAAAGCCAGGGCGAGGCGGCCTTATAGCCGACCTGGTTCTTGATGGGGACCGCGTTTCCTCTGTGGGAGCGGGCTTGCTCGCGAAGACGGCGGCACATTCAGCGTTGATGCAAGCAGACCCACCGCCATCGCGAGCAAGCTCGGCTCCCACAGGACTTGGCGGTGAACACTGATTCTATAAACGACCAAAAACCTGTGTGGGAGCAAAGCTTGCTCGCGAGGCGGCCTGATAGCCGACCTGGCTCTCCCAGTCTTACTCCGGTCCAATGTGGGAGCGAGCCTGCTCGCGAAGGCGGCGCTACATTCAGCATCGATGCAAGCAGACCCACCGCCATCGCGAGCAAGCTCGGCTCCCACAGGGCTCGGCGGTGGACACTGATCCTATGAGCGACCAAAAATCTGTGTGGGAGCAAAGCTTGCTCGCGAGGCGGCCGGATAGACGACCTGCTCTTACGGGTGTACCCAATCCAATTGTGGGAGCGAGCCTGCTCGCGAAGGCGGCGCTACATTCAGCATCGATGCAAGCAGGCCCACCGCTATCGCGAGCAAGCTCGGCTCCCACAGGGCTCGGCGGTGGACACTGATCCTGTAAACGACCAAAAATCTGTGTGGGAGCAAAGCTTGCTCGCGAGGCGGCCGGATAGACGACCTGCTCTTACGGGTGTACCCAATCCAATTGTGGGAGCGAGCCTGCTCGCGAAGGCGGCGCTACATTCAGCATCGATGCAAGCAGACCCACCGCTATCGCGAGCAAGCTCGGCTCCCACAGGGCTCGGCGGTGGGCATGAATACTGTGTCCACTGAAGAGCACGGGTATCCCCACACCCAAGTTAAACCCGGAACCGCCCAACCAACGTCTGCAAATGAACCCCCAACCGCGCCAGCTCGGCACTGGAGGCCGCAGTCTCTTCACTGGACGACGCCGTCTGCTCCGACACATCACGCACATTCAGTACGCTACGGTTGATCTCCTCAGCCACCGCACTCTGTTGCTCGGCCGCAGCCGCGATCTGCTGGTTCATCGATTGGATCGCCGAAACCGTGCGAGTGATGTTCTCCAACGAGCCTCCCGCGCGACGGGTCAGTTCGACGCTGCTGTCGGTCAGGCTGCGGCTGTTGTCCATGATGGTCGCGACCTGTTCAGTACCGGCTTGCAGGCCCACGATCAGTTCTTCGATCTCTTCCGTGGACTTCTGGGTGCGCTGGGCCAGGCTGCGGACTTCGTCGGCCACCACCGCGAAACCACGCCCGGCTTCGCCGGCGCGGGCCGCTTCGATGGCCGCGTTGAGGGCCAGCAGGTTGGTTTGCTGGGCCACGGACTTGATCACGTCCAGGACGCTGCCGATCTTGTCGCTTTCACGTTTCAAATCGCCCATGGCTGCGGTGGAGTTGCCCACTTCCTTGGCCAGCCGTTCGATCTGAGCGATGGCTTCGCCGACGACCTTGTCGCCTTCACGAGCCTGCTGATCGGCTGCGACGGCCGCTTCGGAGGCTTCCTCGGCGTTGCGCGCGACTTCCTGCACCGTGGCGGTCATTTCGTGCATGGCGGTGGCGACCTGATCGGTTTCCACTTTTTGGCTGTTGACCCCGGCGCTGGTCTGCTCGGTCACGGCTGAAAGCTGTTCGGCGGCACTGGCGATCTGGGTAACGCCTTCGCTGATGCCGCCGATCAATTGCCGCAGGCCCACGGTCATGCTTTGCATGGCGCGTTGCAGTTGGCCCAGTTCGTCGCGACGGTCAGAGGTGAGGTTGTGGGTCAGGTCGCCAGCAGCCACACGCTCGGCAACCTTCAAGGTCTCGCCGAGCGGGCCCACGATCTGCCGGGTGATGAACAGCGCGGCGATCACGCCAAACAGCAGCGCCAGGGCGGCCGCTACGATCAGGACCATCTTGGCTTGGGCGGCGTCGCGGTCACGCACGGCTGTCTGGGATACGGTCAGCTTCTGGCTGGCATCCATCAGTATCTGACCCTGCTCGCTCATGCGCTGGAGGGCAGCGGCGTTGTCGATTTGCGAGTCGCGGAACTGGGCGACCGCCGCGCGATAGAGGTTGAACGAGTCGCTGGCCTGCTGCAGGTTGGCGGCGTGTTCCTGGGGCAACTGGTCTGGCAGGCGCGCAAGCAGTTTGAGGACGGCGTCGATGGCATCGAGGGCGGGTTGCTGGGCGTCGCTCTTGCCGCTGTAGGTGTAGCCGCGGACCTGGTAGCGGGCTTGCTGGATGGCCTTGCTCAGGGTGACCACGCTGTTGAACGACGTGACGTCGCCGGCTTGCAGCATCAACTTTTCAACTTCGGCGACGCGGGCCACGGCGTTGTCGGCGCTGGCACCGAGTTTACTGCGTGCATCTTCGCGGCTGACGGTAGCGCGGGTCATCTGGGCGAAGGCGCCTTTGTATTCGGCGACGGCGGCCAATTGCTTGTCGATCAGCGCGACGTCGGCCGGCTGTTCGATCAACTCGCGAGCGGTTTTCAGCCCGGCCTCGAGCTTGCCAAGCAGATCGTTGACCGCCTGCGGTCCTTTCTCGCCCCGCGTGGTGTTGTAGTCGATGCTGGCCAGGTTCAAGTCTTTGCTCAAGTCGTTGAGACTGGCAATGAACCCCAATTTATCGCCCCGGCTGATGACATTGCCCAGGCTGGACCAGCCGGTGAATGCGATCATCAAGGTGAGGAACAACACCAAGCCGAAGCCTGCGCCGAGTTTGCGATTGACGCTTACATTTCCCAGACCCTGGGCAAGCCACCGGAACATGCTGATACTCCCTGGAGCGTTGAATTGGTTTTATGGGATCTGTATCGGCGGCTTTGGAGGGATCTGTAGAAAATAGGCGCTGGGTGCTCCCTCGCCACAAGGATCATGTGCCTGTGTGAGTGTTGCCGGGTCAGAACAACCGGGCAAGCAGCGCCGTAACCGCAGTCTCGACCCGCAGGATTCGTTCGCCCAGTTGAACCGGTTGCAGGCCGGCCTTGCCCAGCAGGTCGATCTCGTAGGGAATCCAACCGCCTTCGGGGCCGATGGCCAAGGTCACCGGTTCTGTCAGCGCTCGCGGGCAGGGCGGGTGGTTGCCAGGGTGGCCGACCAGGCCGAGGGTGCCATTCGCGATGGCCGGCAGGCGGTCCTCGACGAAGGGTTTGAAGCGTTTTTCGATGATGATCTCTGGCAGCACGCTGTCCCGGGCTTGTTCCAGGCCCAGGATCAGTTGCTCGCGGATGGCCTCGGGCTCCAGGAACGGCGTCTGCCAAAAGCTCTTTTCCACGCGATAGCTGTTGACCAGCACTACCCGCGGCACGCCCATGGTGGCGACCGTCTGGAACACTCGCCTGAGCATTTTCGGACGCGGCAGCGCCAGCACCAGGGTCAACGGCAACTTGGCCGGCGGCGGCTGGTCGAGGGTCACTTGCAGTTCGGCCTCGCGAGCTTCCAGGCGCAGCACCTGGGCCGAGCCCATCAACCCACCGATGCGCCCGACCCGCAGGCTGTCACCGACGGCACTGCGATGGACTTCCTGCATGTGGGTCAACCGGCGATCGCTGAGGATGACGCGGTCAGGCCCGATGAAGTCGGCCTCTTCGAGCAGCAGCAGGTTCACGCTTGGGTCGCTGGCGGCTGGTCGTTGTGGTCATCGACCGGCTGGTCCTCGGGTTCTTCTTCCCGGCGCTTGCGCACCAGTCCACCGAACAGGATGCCGATCTCGAACAGCAGCCACATCGGCACCGCCAGCAGGGTCTGGGAGAAAATGTCCGGCGGGGTCAGGATCATGCCGACCACGAAGCAGCCGATGATCACGTAGGGGCGGATCTTCTTCAGGTAGGCCACGTCGACCACGCCGATCCACACCAGCAGTACCACGGCCACGGGGATTTCGAACGCCACGCCGAAGGCGAAGAACAGCGTCATGACGAAATCCAGGTAGCTGCTGATGTCGGTCATCATCTCCACGCCCGCCGGGGTGGCGGCGGCGAAGAACTTGAAGATCAGCGGGAACACCAGGTAATAGGCGAAGGCCATGCCGGTGTAGAACAGCAGGATGCTGGACACCAGCAGCGGCACGGCGATGCGCTTTTCATGCTTGTACAGGCCCGGTGCGATGAAGCCCCAGATCTGGTGCAGGATCACCGGGATCGCCAGGAACAGCGAGACCATCATCGTCAGCTTCAATGGCGTCAGGAACGGCGACGACACGTCGGTGGCGATCATTGTCGCGCCTACCGGCAGGTACTGGCGCAGTGGCGTGGAGACGAAGGTGTAGATCTGCTGGGTGAAGGAAAACAGCCCGGCGAAGATGATGAACACCGCCGCGACGCAACGCAGCAGGCGGGTGCGCAACTCGGTGAGGTGCGATACCAGCGGCATCGGCTGGTCGTTTTCAGGGATATCGCTCATGGGGCTCGCGGCGGCAAAGTAGGATCGTTAGGCGCAGGGGCAGCGGGGGGCGCTGTATCCGCGACCGTCGGTGTCACTGGCGCCGGTTCAGTCACCGGCGCGCCACCTTCTGGCACTTGGGGAGCCACCGTCGGCTCGGCCTCAGGCTGAACTGGCGTCGGTTCCTGCTGGGTGGGCGTGAAGATTTTCCGCGCCTCCTGCTCCAGGGACAGAATGTGTTCGTTGTGCAGTTGCCGACGGATGTCGTCGGCACCGATTTCACGTTCAACTTCCTGTTTGATCGCATTGAAGCTGCGCTTCAGGCGCCCGATCCAGAGACCGGCGGTGCGCGCGGCCCCCGGCAGGCGCTCGGGGCCCAGTACCAGCAGGGCGACGAGGCCGACGAGCAGCAGTTCAGTGAAGCTGATACCAAACATTAGTCAGTGCTCACGAGTCTTTGCGGATGGGCTCTTCGACTTTTTGGGCCTGCACGTCGATGGTATTCGGCGCATTCACAGGCTGGGTGGCCTGTGGGTGTACCGGTTGGGTCGGTTGTGCGGGCTGAGCCTGGTTTGTCGTCGGATCGGCCGGTTTCTCGTCATCGTTCATGGCCTTGCGAAAACCCTTGATCGACTCGCCGACATCGGTGCCGAGGTTCTTCAGTTTCTTGGTGCCGAACACCAGCACCACGACGACCAGGATGACGACCCAGTGTTTCCAGTCAAAGATACCCATGTGGCTACTCCTCTCAAAAATGGATCAGGCGGACGGGCGCGAGGCTTTCTCGACGTGCCCGGACAGACCGAAGCGACGGTCCAGTTCATCCAGTACGGCCTGCGGATGCTGCCCCAGTTGGGCCAGCATGACCAGGCTGTGGAACCACAGGTCGGCGGTCTCGTAGATCACGTCGCTGCAGTCGCCGCTGATGGCGGCGTCCTTGGCGGCGATGATGGTCTCGACGGATTCTTCGCCGACTTTTTCCAGAATCTTGTTCAAGCCCTTGTGGTACAGGCTGGCGACATAGGAACTGTCGGCCGCGGCGCCCTTGCGCTCTTCCAGCACCTGGGCCAGGCGGGTCAGGGTGTCACTCATGGGTATGTCCTGAATAAATGGCATGCGGGTCCTTGAGCACCGGGTCGACGGTTTTCCAGTCGCCGTTCTCGAAGACGCGATAGAAGCAGCTTTGACGGCCGGTGTGGCAGGCAATCTCACCGACCTGCTCGACCATCAGGATGATGACGTCGCCGTCGCAGTCCAGGCGCATCTCATGCAGATGTTGCACATGCCCGGACTCTTCACCCTTGCGCCACAGCTTGCCACGGGAACGTGACCAATAGATGGCTCGGTTCTCGGCGGCGGTCAGGGCCAGTGCTTCACGGTTCATCCAGGCCATCATCAATACGCGCCCGGTCTTGTGGTCCTGG
This sequence comes from Pseudomonas fluorescens, assembly GCF_001307275.1. Taxonomy (NCBI): domain Bacteria; kingdom Pseudomonadati; phylum Pseudomonadota; class Gammaproteobacteria; order Pseudomonadales; family Pseudomonadaceae; genus Pseudomonas; species Pseudomonas fluorescens. Next base: position 2,156,460 of record NZ_CP012831.1, on the reverse strand, counting down.
GCGATGGCCGGCACCAGGCCGTCAGCGTCCCACTTGATCTCGTCCTGCCAGTTTTTCATCGTTGACTCCGACCATGGGCCGCGCACCTGACGTCGGCGGGCCCAGCGTTGAAACAGTGTGCCAGCGCGAACCGGTGCTGGCTATCGGCGAACGACCAGATACAGACCGACCGCCATCATGATACCGGCCGGCCAGTGACCCAGTTGGCTCAACGGCCCGCCGGTCGCCAGCACTGCGCCGCCGCCCAGGTGAGCCGCGCCAAGCAGGCGCAACAGCCAATCGTCCTTGCGTCGGTGCCACGGTGGCGCCGGGTCGTGGGCGTGGGGTTGGGACATGCGTTCGAGCAGGTCGCGGGTCATATTGGCCAGGTGCGGGATCTGCTCGAACTGGCTCTGCACGTTGCCCAGCAAGGCGCGCGGGCTGACACGCTCGCGCATCCAGCGTTCGAGGAACGGTTGGGCGGTGTTCCACAGGTCGAGGTCCGGGTACAGCTGGCGACCGAGGCCTTCGATGTTCAACAGGGTTTTCTGCAACAGCACCAACTGGGGCTGGACCTCCATGTTGAAGCGTCGCGCGGTCTGGAACAGGCGCATCAGTACCTGGCCGAAGGAAATATCTTTTAACGGTTTTTCGAAGATCGGTTCGCACACGGTACGGATCGCCGCTTCGAATTCGTTGAGCTTGGTCTCGGCCGGCACCCAGCCCGAATCGATGTGCAGTTGGGCGACACGGCGGTAATCACGCTTGAAGAAGGCGAACAGGTTGCGGGCCAGGTAGTCCTGGTCCTCGGGAGTCAGGCTGCCGACGATGCCGCAGTCGATGGCGATGTATTGCGGGCTCCACGGTTGCACGGTGCTGACGAAGATGTTGCCCGGGTGCATGTCGGCGTGGAAGAAACTGTCGCGGAACACCTGGGTGAAGAAGATTTCCACGCCGCGCTCGGCCAGCAGTTTCATGTCGGTGCGCTGGTCGGCCAGGGTCGCCAGGTCTGTCACCTGGATGCCGTAGATGCGCTCCATCACCAGTACTTTCGGCCGGCACCAGTCCCAATAGACCTGCGGCACATAGAGCAGCGGCGAGCCTTCGAAGTTGCGGCGCAGCTGGCTGGCGTTGGCAGCCTCGCGTAGCAGGTCGAGTTCGTCGTAGATGGTTTTTTCGTAGTCCTGGACCACGTCCACCGGGTGCAGCAGGCGGGCATCGGCCGACAACCGTTCGGCGGCGCGGGCGAGGATGAACAGCCACGCCAGGTCCTGGGCGATGATGGGCTTGAGGCCTGGGCGGATGACCTTGACCACCACCTCTTCGCCGCTCTTGAGCTGGGCGGCGTGAACCTGGGCCACGGAGGCCGAGGCCAGGGGCTCGACGTCGAAACGGCTGAACACTTCGCTGATCTTCTTGCCCAGTTGTTCCTCGATCAGCGCCACCGACAGCTTGGAATCGAACGGCGGCACGCGGTCTTGCAACAGCATCAGTTCATCGGCGATGTCTTCGGGCAGCAGGTCGCGACGGGTCGAGAGGATCTGCCCGAACTTGATGAAGATCGGTCCCAGGTCCTGCAAGGCCAGGCGCAGGCGTGCGCCACGCGTCAGGTCCAGGGTTCGTCGGGGGAACCAGCGCCACGGCAGCACGAAGCGCAGCGCCAGGAGAAACCAGGGCAGCGGCAGGGCGAACAGCAGGTCATCGAGGCGGTAGCGGATCACGACGCGCTGGATGCGCAACAAACGGCGGACGGCAAGCAGCTTCATGCGTTATCGCTTGGTTTCAAGGGATCGGGAAAGGCGCTCGAAACGCGCCTCGAGACGTTCCAGGTCAAGCTTGACCTGGTCCAGTTCATCAAAACGGGCCTGGGCCTCGCGTTGGCCTACGAGGGTACGCGATTCTTCGGCCAGGTATTCACTCAGATTCTGTCCCAGGCTGGCGAAGCCCTGGCGATACCAGCGACGGCGGCTGTGCAAATGGCCGCTGAGCAACTGGGTCGCCACCGGGCCGATCCAGCGGGACACTTCGTACTCCCAGTCCAGCTCGAGGTCCTGGAGAATCGCCGCCAGCTCCAGCAGCACGCCACTGTCGCCGTCGAGTTCGACTTCGGGGCTGTGCAGCACCGCGGTCTTGTCCTTGCCCAGGGCCAGGTTCAGCAGGCTCGCGGCAGGGGCGCGCAGGGTGCAATCCGCTTCGGCTTCCCAGTGGGCGGCGAGCATCAGGCCTTCGTCGCTGGGCAGGATGAACAACTGCAACGCCGGGCTGCGGCAGTCGACGGCGATCACCTTGCCGCTCAAGTGCGCCAGGCGCGCGAGCGCCGTGCTGTCCAGGCGCAGTACCCGGTTGATGCCGAGTTCGACACTGGCGAGCAGGCCGGTGAGCAACATCAGGGCTTGATACCGCGGTGCAGGGCGACGATACCGGCGGTCATGTTGTGGTAGGTCACGCGGTCGAAACCGGCCTCGACCATCATCGACTTCAGGGTTTCCTGGTTCGGGTGCATGCGGATCGATTCGGCCAGGTAGCGATAGCTTTCCGAGTCATTGGTGATCAGCTTGCCCATCAGCGGCATGAAGGCGAACGAGTAGGCGTCATAGGCCTTGGACATCAGCGCGTTGGTCGGCTTGGAAAACTCCAGCACCAGCAGGCGGCCGCCGGGCTTGAGCACGCGCAGCATCGAGCGCAGGGCATCTTCCTTGTGGGTGACGTTGCGCAGGCCGAAGGCGATGGTCACGCAGTCGAAATGGTTGTCGGGGAACGGCAGCTTTTCGGCGTCGGCCTGGACGAACTCGACATTGCCGGCCACCCCCAGGTCCAGCAGGCGGTCGCGGCCGACCTTGAGCATGGATTCGTTGATGTCGGCCAGCACCACCTGGCCGGTCGGCCCGACGATATGGGAAAACTTCTTCGTCAGGTCACCCGTGCCGCCAGCGATGTCCAGCACGCGATTGCCGCTGCGCACGCCCGACAGCTCGATCGCGAAACGCTTCCACAGGCGGTGCATGCCGCCCGAGAGCAGGTCGTTCATCAAGTCGTACTTGGCGGCTACGGAGTGGAAAACCTCAGCGACTTTTTCCGCTTTCTGGCTTTCCGGCACGTTCTTGAAGCCGAAGTGAGTGGTGGGTTCGGCATCGCTGCCTTTGCGCTGATCAGTCATATCGCGGTCACCAAAAAAGAATGCGGGACATTCTAATCCCGGTGGAGGGCTTTGTCTTGGCAAGGCTGAAGGTAAGATGGGCGACCGCCGGGACGTTTTGACGCAGCCAGGGTCTGAAACGTTCAGGCAAGTCCCGATAAAACAGGAGTCACCCGATGGCCCGTATAACTGTTGAGCGTGCCCATGGCCTGGGCAAGGAAGCGGCGCGAGAGAAAGCCGACAAGCTGGCGCAGAAGTTGTCCGACAGCTATGGCCTGGAGCCGCAGTGGGTGGGCGACACCCTGAAACTCAAGCGTTCCGGGGTCAAGGGCGAAGTGCATGTGGGCGAGGATTCGATCCGCGTCGACGTGGAACTGGGCATGTTGATGTCGGCCATGAGCGGCACGATCAAGACGGAAATTGAAAAGGCGTTGGACAAGGCGTTGGCTTGATCGACCGAAAGGGAGGTGAACGCAAAGTTGAAATTCACCACCCCACCCTGTGGGAGCGAGCTTGCTCGCGATTGCATTGTTTCAGTCACATCAAGGTTGGCTGACACTCCGCCATCGCGAGCAAGCTCGCTCCCACAGGGGTAGTCATCGCCCTCCGGTTTTGTGTCAGTTGTTAGGGTGCCGTTTCTAATTATTGTCACTACTTTGTGCCTGAGCCCGTCGATGTGCGGGCAGTTCCTCAAACCTTTTTTCGAGTGAGGTGCACCATGGCCAAAGTTATTCTGAAGAAAAAAACCGACGTTGAATCTTCCACGCTCAGCGACGTGAAAACGTACGCGCGCAAGATCTGGCTGGCTGGCCTGGGCGCCTACACGAAGGTCGGCCAGGAAGGCAGCGGGTACTTCCAGGAGTTGGTAAAGGCTGGCGAAGTTATTGAAACCAAAGGCAAAAAGAAAATTGCCGGGAAACTTGAAGCGGCCAACAGCGAATTGATTGAAGCCAAGAGTGACGTCAATACTTTCAAGGCCCGGGTTGAAGTACAACTCGATAAAGTCGAGAAGGTATTCGATGCTCGTGTTGCAAGTGCCTTGAATCGTATCGGCATTCCGTCTAAACATGACGTTGAGACACTCTCTGCTAAGCTCGATGAGCTGACAGCATTGCTCGAACGTGTCGCGCGTAAACATTAAGGAGAACGGGATGGCTGGCAAAAAAATCACAGAAAAAGAGGGCAGCTCGTGGGCCGGGAAGATTGAAAAATATTCCCGCAAAATCTGGCTTGCTGGTTTAGGCGTGTACTCGAAGATCGACACTGACGGCAGCAAGCTCTTCGAGTCCCTGGTTAAGGACGGCGAAAAGGCCGAAAAACTCACCAAGACGGCGGTCGGCAAACAGGTCGATGCCGCCAAGGACTCTGCCGAGTCCGCCAAGTCGCGCATCGGCGGCGTGAAGGATCGGGCACTGGGTAAATGGGACGAACTGGAAGGGGCTTTCGACAAGCGCCTGAACAGCGCGATCTCGCGCCTGGGCGTGCCGAGCCGTAATGAAGTCAAGGCGCTGCACAGCAAGGTCGACACCCTGACCAAGCAGATCGAAAAACTCACCGGCGCCAAAGTCGCACCCGTGGCGACCAAGACGGCGGCGGCCAAACCGGCCGCTAAAACGGCAGCCAAACCACTGGTCAAGGCTGCGGCAAAACCCGCCGCCAAACCCGCGGCGAAAGCAGCGGCCAAGCCTGCGGCTAAAACCGCAGCGGCCAAACCTGCTGCCAAGGCTGCGGCCAAACCGGTAGCGGCGAAAGCGGCAGCCAAGCCCGCCGCCAAACCAGCGGCCAAGCCAGCGACCAAGACGGCTGCAGCTAAACCCGCAGCGGCCAAGCCAGCGGCTAAGCCTGCAGCCAAGCCGGCGGCAAAAGCGGCGGCCAAACCCGCTGCGGCGAAAAAGCCTGCCGTGAAAAAACCGGCCGCGCCAAAAGCTGCCGCACCCAAGGCGCCAACCGCGGCCGCCAAACCGGCAACCCCGACGAGCACGGCGAACTCCGCCGCCGCTCCGACTCCGGTCGCCACTCCAGCACCAGCGGCGGCTCCAACGACGCCTTCCACCCAGTCCTGATTCTGCGGGACATGCAAAAACGCCCGGCCTGTGAAGGTCGGGCGTTTTTGTTTGTACGCGGGTCAATCTCGAACCTTGAAATCACCCGGAAAACAATGTGGGAGCGAGCTTGCTCGCGATAGCGGTGGGTCAGCAGTATTGATCTTGACTGATACACCGCTATCGCGAGCAAGCTCGCTCCCACAATGGATCTTCCACTGCTGGTCGTCAGTCGTGCTCTTCCAGGTACCGCAACGCCAGTCGCTCCGTCGCCACCTTGGTCGCGGGCGGCAGGTGTGGTGCCACCAGCATCATGATCTGGTAGACCACCAGTCGAACCTCGCCCTCGCGGTCCAGGATCCGCTGGTAGTCCAGGGAGAACAGCAACGTCATGGTGATCTGCTCCACCAGTTGCCCCAGGGCCTGGGTATCGCTGACCAGCAGATCCTGGGCCTTGAGCTGCGCCAGCAGTGAGGCGAGGGTTCGCTTCAGGGCGTTGAGCAATTGACGGATGCCCTTGGCCAGCTTCGGCAGGCGCCCGGCCAGGTTCGACAGGTCCTGGAACAGAAACCGGTACTGGGCCAGGCGCTCGACGATCAAGTGCAGGAACAGCCAGTAGTCTTCCGGCGCCAACTGCGCATCCGCCGGTGGGTCCAGCAGCGGTGCCAGTTCGCTCTGGAAGCGCTCGAACAACCCGAGGATCAGCGGTTCCTTGCCATGGAAGTGGTAGTAGAGGTTGCCTGGGCTGATGCCCATTTCGTTGGCAACTTCCATCGTGGATACGTTCGGTTCGCCCTTTTCGTTGAATAATTGCAGGGCGCATTCAAGGATGCGGTCGCGGGTTTTCATCCGGTCTTCTTAATGATCGAGTCATGCCACGGCCAATCGCCTGGCCGTGGGGTAGGGCCTTCAGCGCACGCGAACATAGGTGCCGGGGGCGGCGTCCAGAGGCGGGTAGTTCGCGTTGCCCAAGGTCATCTGGGTTTCGTGCTGGGCGCCGGAGCGCTCCTGGATCCAGCCCAGCCATTGCGTCCACCAACTCCCTTCGACGTGGGCGGCGTCGTAGTACCAGGCCCGTGGGTCGCTGCTCATTTTTGCGCTTTCGATGTAGTTGGCCTTGGGGTTGCCCGGCGGGTTGAGAATGCTCTGGACATGGCCACTGTTGGAAAGCACGAAGCGTTTGTCGCCACCGAGCAACAGCGTCGAGCGATAGACGGCGTCCCAGGGCGTGATGTGGTCGTTGATACCGGCCACGCTGAAGCTGTCCACCGTCACTTTCTGCAGGTCGATGGGCGTGCCGCACACTTCCAGGCCGCCGGGGTGGGTCAGTGGGTTGTGCTTGAAGAAGTCCAACAGATCGCCGTGGTAAGCCGCCGGCAGCCGGGTGCAGTCGTTGTTCCAGTAGAGAATGTCGAAAGCCGGCGGCTCTTTGCCCAGCAGGTAGTTGTTGATGAAGTAGGTCCAGATCAGGTCGTTGGGACGCATCCAGGCGAACACCCGGGCCATGTCGCGACCATCGAGAATGCCCTTCTGGTAGGAGCGGCGCTTGGCGGCCTCGAGGGTCTGCTCGTCGATGAACAGCGTGGCCTGGCTGTCTATCTGGCTGTCCAGCAGGCTCACCAGGTACGTCGCACTGGCGACCCGCCGCAGCTGGCGCTTGGCTTGCAGGTGGCCTTGCAGGGCGGCGATGGTCATGCCACCGGCACAGGCCCCCATCAGGTTGACCTCTCGGGCGCCGGTGATCGCCCGGCAGACGTTCATGGCCTCTTCCGTGGCCTCGACATAGCTGGACAAGCCCCATTCACGGTGGCGTACGTCAGGGTTGCGCCAACTGATGATGAACACCTGCAAACCGTTTTTCAGGGCGTACTGGACGAAACTGTTGGAGGGGCTGAGGTCGAAAATGTAGAACTTGTTGATCTGTGGCGGCACGATCAGCAATGGCTTGGCGTACTGCTTTTCGCTCATGGGCCGGTACTGGATCAGTTCGAGCAATTCATTGCGAAACACCACTGCGCCGGGTGTGGTCGCCAGGGTCTTGCCGACTTCAAAGGCATGGGGCGTGGTCTGGCGCGGCAAGCCGTCGTTGTGCAGCAGGTCGTCCACCAGATGGCTGATGCCTCGAACCAGGCTGGCCCCGCCGGAGTTGAACAGCTCCTTGACCGCCAGTGGGTTGAGCAAGGTATTGGACGGCGATACGGCGTCGTTGAGCAGGGCGAAGGCGAAGTGGGCGCGGGCGCGGTCATCCTGGCTCATGTCGCTTTCGTCAATCCAGCTCTTGACCTGTTTTTGCCAGCTCAGGTAGGCCTGCAGGCTGCGGCGGTAGAATGGATTGAGCTGCCAGGTGGGGTCGGCGAAACGCGGGTCGTTGGGGTTGGTGGGGTGCAGGGTTTCGCCCAGCAACACACGGCCCAATTGACTGCCCAGTTTCAACGCATGCCGGGCACTGTGCACCGGGTTGCGCAAGCCGTGTGCGGCCACGCTGCGCAAAGTGGACAGCAGGTCCCTGCCACGCAGGCCGGTGACCGCACTTTGTGCGTTGATGAAACTGGCAGGGGCGGGCATGGAACCCTTCGCCGGTCTGTCGCGCATGAGTCAACTCCTTCGTCATCAGGCTAAAAACAAACACACCGAACCAGACAACATAGTCGCTGTTTCGGGTCGCTGCGCGATCCGGCGTCCTGCCAGGCGCAAATGGGCGGTTTCAGCCGCCCCCCAGCGGCGAGGGATGCGGATGCATCACGGCACGCTGACGTTCTTCCTCCAGGAACTTCATGATGATCGGCGCCACCGCCTCGGCCCGGGTGATCAGGAACAGATGGCCGTCATCGATGATATGCAATTGGGCGTTGGGAATGCGCCAGGCCAGCATGCGCATGTTGATCAAAGGAATCAGCGGGTCGTCATCGCCGGCCAGCACCAGCGTGGGCTGGTGGATCTTGTGCAGCCAATGGATGCTGGTCCAGCCGAGGCCGGCGAACAGTTGCCAGTAATAACCGAGCTTGCCCGCCGAACGAACCTTGGCCGCGTGGCTGGCCGCCAGGCTCGGGTCACGGCGAAACGAACCGCCATAGATCAACGGTGCGATACGCATCACATGGGAAGGCTGAACGTAGCGCCGGGGGCTGGCCATCATCCACAGCACCTTCGGTTTGCCCGGCACCATCACCGCCCCGGCCGCCGTGGCCGCCAGCACCAGCTTCTTGCAGCGCTCCGGGTAGTCGTAGGCAAACTGCTGGGCCAGGGCGCCCCCCCAGGACACGCCGATCACGTTGACCTGCCCGTAGTCGAGGTAGTCGAGCATCCGCGCGGTGAGCTTGGCCAGGCCCGGAAAGCGATACGGCCGGTTGGGCGTCGATGAACCGCCGACACCGGGCACGTCAAAGGCGATGACTTCCAGGTCCGGGTCCAGGGCCTGGATGAACGGGAACACCAGCTCGAGGTTGGCGCCGATGCCGTTGAAAATCAGCAAGGGCGTCAAGTGAGGCTTGCCGGGACGTACCGCGGTGCGCAAGGTCTGGCCATCCAGATCGACGGTACGGAAGATGTACGGTTGCGGCATGCTTCAAGCCCTGTGGGTTGGGTCGCTGTCTTTCATTTTTCCCCGATCCCCTGTGGGAGCGAGCTTGCTCGCGATAACGGTGTGTCAGCCTACATTGATGTTGGATGTACCGCCGTCATCGCGAGCAAGCTCGCTCCCACAGGGGGATCTGCTGTGAACATGGATTTTATGTTCGCCAGCGCTGTGGGCCTTGCATTCAGTGTCGGCTGGCGGGATGTATTCGTGAGCAAGCCCACCCCCGCAGCAGACGAGTTGCATCCCTTACCGCTCGTGCACATAGGTGCCGGGCGCCGCTTCACCGGCCGGGTAGGCCTTGTTGCCCAGCACGGTCGGGGCTTTTTTCAGTTTGCCCGAGCGCTCGGCCTGCCAGGCTTGCCAGTGCAGCCACCAGGAGTCGGTGTGCTTGGTTGAATTCTCCTGCCAGTCTTCGGCCTTGGCCGGCATGTCATCACTGGTCATGTAGCGCGACTTGGGGTTGCCTGGCGGGTTGAGGATGCTCTGGATATGGCCGCTGCTCGACAGCACGAACTCCACCTTGCCGCCAAACAACTGCGCCGACTTGTAGCAGGATTTCCACGGCGTGATGTGGTCGTTGGTGCCGGCCAGGGAGAAGATGTCGGCGGTGACCTGCTTGAGATCGATGGGGGTGCCGCACACTTCCAGTGCGTTGGGGCGGATCAGTGGATTGTTCTTGAACATTTCGATGAGGTCGCCGTGGAACGCCGCCGGCAGCCGCGTGGTGTCGTTGTTCCAGAACAGGATGTCGAACACGGGCGGTTCGTTGCCCAACAGGTAGTTGTTGACCCAGTAGTTCCAGATCAGGTCGTTGGGGCGCATCCAGGCGAAGACCTTGGCCATGTCGCGGCCTTCGAGTACGCCGGCCTGGTAGGAGTGGCGCTTGGCCGCTTCGAGGGTCTGTTCGTCGACGAACAGCGCCACGTCGGTGTCCAGGGTGGTGTCGAGCACGCTCACCAGCAAGGTCAGGGCATTGACCTTTTTCTCGCCGAGGGCGGCGTAGTGGCCCAGCAGCGCGGTGCAGGTGATGCCGCCCGAGCAGGCGCCGAGCATGTTCACGTCCTTGCTGCCGGTGATGGCCGTGACCACATCCACCGCTTCCTTGAGCGCCTCGATGTAGGTCGACAGGCCCCACTCGCGTTGCTCCTTGGTGGGGTTGCGCCAGCTGACGATGAAGGTCTGCACGTTGCTGCGCAGGCAGAAGCGCGCCAGGCTCTTGTCCGGGCTCAGATCGAATACGTAGAACTTGTTGATCTGTGGCGGTACAACCAGCAGGGGGCGCTCGTGGACCTGCTCGGTGATGGGCCGGTACTGGATCAGCTCCAGCACGTCGTTGCGAAACACCACGGCGCCTTCGGTCACGCCCAGGCTCTTGCCGACCTCGAACGCGCCCATGTTCACCTGGCTCGGCATTCCGCCGTTGTGCACCAGGTCCTTGGCCAGGTGGGACAGGCCGTCCAGCAGGCTCTTGCCACCGGTTTCGAAGAAGCGCTTGACCGCCGCCGGGTTGGCCGCCGAATTGGTCGGGGCCATGGCTTCGGTCATCAGGTTGATCACGAAATGCCCGCGGCTGATGTCCGCGGGCGAGAGGCTGCTGTCGTCGATCCAGGCGTGCAGCTCCTTGCGCCACGCCAGGTAGGTTTGCAGGTAGCGTTTGTAGAGCGGGTTCTGGCTCCACGCCGGGTCGGCGAAGCGACGGTCGTCGCCGGCCGGTTGCAGTTCGGATTTGCCGAACAGGACATTCTTGAGTTCGACGCTGAAATGGGCGACATGCTTGACGCTGTGCAGCGGTTGCCTGATGGCCTGCTTCAGCACCATGCGGGCAGAGGCCAGCAGGTCTTTCCTGCGCAAGCCGACGACGGGATTCAACCCCAGGGTATTTTCCGAGGCCTGGTACTTCAGGTCATCGTTGTTCTTGTTGCTCATCTACGACGCTCCATTGTCCTTCAGACGAGTACCCGGTTGGTGCCATGAAGCCACACATCCGATACCAGGTACGCTGCTCGGGTGACCATTAATTCCGCATCGAGGGCCAATGAGGAAACGTATGCCAGGAACTCGCCGGTTCCTTTGCAGGGAACTTGCCAGCTCCATTGGTTACCCGAGTTTAATTTTTTTCGCAAGCAGGCCAGTCATTGACGTTGCTGCGCGGGCATTCAAGCAGATGAGTCTAGAAAAATCGCCCTAAAGCGCCAGCCCTTGAGCTAGAGCATCAGCTTGACGACGGACGCGTTCGGATCGCGGGTTTTTCCGGCGGCCTTGAGTTCGCCAAGATAATCGTTCCACAGATCCTGCTGGCGCACCGCCAACTGGTAGAGATAGTCCCAGGTGAACAATCCGCTGTCGTGGCCGTCGTCGAAGGTCAGTTTCAGTGCGTACTGGCCGGCCGGTTCGACCTTGGTCAGGGCAACGTTGAGCTTGCCGTATTGCAGAATGGGTTTGCCATGGCCCTGGACCTCGGCGGAAGGCGAGTGCACCCGCAGGAATTCGGCGGGCAGGTGGTACTCCTCGTCCGGCGCGTATTTGAGCGTCAGGGTCTTGGAGGCTTTGTGCAGGTTGATGGCGGTGGGGAGTTTGGTCATGGCCTGTGATCCGTCTCGGAAGGATGCCTTCTGCAAAAGCGACACGGTCCATGTGGGAGCGAGCTTGCTCGCGATAGCGGTTTGACAGTCAACTCATGGGTTGAATGTGATGCCGCCATCGCGAGCAAGCTCGCTCCCACAGGTCCCGGGAAATCTGTCGGTGGGTTACAGGATATACCGCGACAGGTCTTCGTTCTGCGCCAATTCACCCAGGTGGCTGTTGACGTACTCGGCGTCGATGAGGATCGGCGCTTCGTTGTGGGCGCTGGCCAGGTCGCCGGCGCTGAACGACACTTCCTCGAGCAAGCGCTCGAGCAGCGTGTGCAGGCGACGGGCACCGATGTTCTCGGTCTTCTCGTTGACCTGCCAGGCGATCTGGGCCAGGCGCTTGATGCCTTCTGGCGTGAACTCGATGCTCAGGCCTTCGGTCTTGAGCAGCGCGCAGTACTGTTCGGTCAGGGACGCGTGGGGCTCGCTCAGGATGCGCTCGAAGTCTTCCGGCGTCAGCGCCTTGAGTTCGACGCGGATCGGCAGGCGGCCTTGCAGCTCCGGCACCAGGTCGCTCGGTTTGCTCAGGTGGAACGCACCGGAAGCGATGAACAGGATGTGGTCGGTCTTGACCATGCCCAGCTTGGTGTTGACCGTGCAACCTTCGATCAGCGGCAGCAGGTCGCGTTGTACACCTTCGCGGGACACATCGGCGCCGCCGACATTGCCACGCTTGGCGACCTTGTCGATTTCGTCGATGAACACGATGCCATGCTGCTCGACCGCTTCCAGGGCCTTGGCCTTCAATTCCTCTTCGTTGACCAGGCGACCGGCTTCTTCGTCGCGCACCAGCTTCAGCGCGTCCTTGACCTTGAGCTTGCGGCTTTTCTTCTTGCCCTTGCCCATGTTGGCGAACAGGCTTTGCAACTGGTTGGTCATTTCTTCCATGCCCGGCGGCGCGGAAATGTCGACGCCGGCCATCTCGGCCACTTCGATCTCGATTTCCTTGTCGTCCAGCTGGCCTTCGCGCAGGCGCTTGCGGAACAGCTGGCGGGTGTTGGAATCCTGGGTCGCGGCGGCGTCGGCGTTGAAGCCCATGCGCGCCGGTGGCAGCAGGGCGTCGAGGATGCGCTCTTCGGCGGCGTCTTCGGCGCGGTGGCGGACCTTGGTGATTTCCTGTTCGCGCAGCAGCTTGATCGCGGCATCGGCCAGGTCACGGATGATCGACTCGACGTCGCGGCCGACATAGCCGACTTCGGTGAACTTGGTGGCTTCGACCTTGATGAACGGTGCATTGGCGAGCTTGGCCAGGCGCCGGGCGATTTCGGTCTTGCCGACACCGGTCGGGCCGATCATCAGGATGTTCTTGGGGGTCACTTCGACGCGCAGCTCTTCGGGCAACTGCATCCGGCGCCAGCGGTTACGCAGGGCGATGGCGACGGCGCGCTTGGCATCGTCCTGGCCGATGATATGGCGATTGAGTTCGTGGACGATTTCGCGGGGAGTCATGGACATAATAATTGGCGGTCCTCAAGCAAGAATGAGCCGGTGCACGGGTGGCAGGCTTATTCGGCGAGGTCCTGCTCCTCAATGGTCTGGGTGTGGTTGGTGAAGACACAGATGTCGCCGGCGATGCCCAAGGCGGTCTCGACGATCTCGCGGGCCGACAGGTCGGTTTTTTTCAGCAGGGCGCTGGCCGCGGCCTGGGCGTAGGCACCGCCGGAACCCATGGCGATCAAGCCATCCTCGGGCTCAACGACGTCGCCGTTGCCGGTGATGATCAGCGAGGCGTCCTTGTTGGCGACCGCGAGCATCGCTTCGAGGCGGCTCAGGGAGCGGTCGGTCCGCCATTCCTTGGCCAGCTCCACAGCGGCGCGGACCAGATGGCCCTGGTGTTTTTCAAGCTGGCCTTCGAAGCGTTCGAACAGGGTGAAAGCGTCGGCGGTGGCGCCGGCGAACCCGGCGATGACCTCGCCGTGATACAGGCGACGGACTTTTTTCGCGTTGCCTTTCATCACGGTGTTGCCCAGTGAAACCTGGCCGTCGCCGCCCATGACGACTTTGCCATGACGGCGGACTGAAACGATGGTGGTCAAGGGAGAGTCTCCACGCAGCGGGGCGAAAATGCCCGGATGGAACTCATATGGGGGTGGCGTGGTTTTTTTCAACTGCGGGGTGGGGGAGGGGACGAGCGGCATCTGGCCGTTTGTGTCAAAGAAATGCTCTGTGGCGAGGGAGCTTGCTCCCGCTGGACCGCGTAGCGGTCCCAGGCTTTTGGGGGCTGCTGCGCAGCCCAGCGGGAGCAAGCTCCCTCGCCACAAAAGCCATAGCCACAGGCGTTCTCGGTGGTAATCAGCGGCTCTGGCGTTGTTGTAACAACAGGTTGCTGAAACCACTGCCCGCCAGTTGTTTCTGGGCCTTGGTCAGTTCCTCGCGGTTGCTGAACGGGCCGACCAGTACCCGGTACCAGGTTTCGTCCTTCACCGTCCCGGATTCCACGGACACGGATTGGCCCAGCAGAATGATCTGCGCGCGGACCTTGTCGGCGTCGGCTTCCTTGCGGAACGAGCCGGCCTGCAGGAAGAACTTCGTCACCGGCGCGGCTTTCTGCACCGGAGGGGCCGGTGGCGGCGTGATGCCGGCCAGGGCCGCCTGGGCGCGAGCGGTGTCGATCTTCGCCGCTTCGGCCGGGGTCACCGGCGTGGTGGGCACTTGCGGCGTCGGCAGGGTTTTCTCCGGCACGGCATCGGGCGGCACGATGACTTCCGACTCCGGCAGCAACGTGTAGAAGTCGTACTTCGGCTTCACCGGTTGTGTCGGGCTCGGCGGGGTCTTGTTGGCCTCGGCGATGCGGGTGGCTTTCTGCTGCTCTTGCCGGACGCGCTTGACGTCATCACCCTGGCCCGGCTCCAGCTTCATCAAGAACACAATGAACGCGCCGACGGTCAGGCCGATGGCCATCCACAACCAACCTGGAATCGGTTTTTTGGCTGGAGGCTGGTAACGACTGGCGCCGCGCTTGGGTGCAGGTTTTTTCTTGGCGGCCAACTTACATGCGCTCCAGGGTTTCCAGGCCCAGCAGTTCCAGGCCTTGCTTGAGCGTGCGCCCGGTCAGCGCGGCGAGGCGCAGGCGGCTCTGCATTTGCTCCGGGGTTTGCGCATTGAGGATCGGGCAGTTCTCGTAGAAGCTGGAGAACAGGCCGGCCACATCGTACAGGTAGGCGCACAGGGTGTGCGGCGTGCCCTTGTCGGCGACGTTGTTCAGGACCTCGCCGAACTGCGCCAGCTTCGCCGCCAGCTCCTGTTCCTGAGGGGCCTCGAGCACAATCTGGCCGTCCACTTCGTTAAAGCCCTTGCCGAGCTTGCGGAACACCCCCGCCACGCGGGTGTACGCGTACAGCAGGTACGGCGCGGTGTTGCCTTCGAAGTTGAGCATCAGGTCGAAGTTGAAGCTGTAGTCGCTGGTGCGGTGCTTGGACAGGTCGGCGTATTTCACCGCGTCGATGCCCACCACCTTGGCGATCTTGCGCAGTTCGTCCTCGGCCAGGTCCGGGTTCTTGCCCTTGACCAGGGTGTAGGCGCGGTCCTGGGCCTCGGTCAGCAGGTCGATCAGCTTCACCGTGCCGCCATCGCGGGTCTTGAACGGGCGGCCGTCGGCGCCGTTCATGGTGCCGAAACCCATGTGTTCCATTTCCATCGGGCGGGTCACGAAGCCGGCCAGGCGCGCCACTTCGAACACTTGCTGGAAGTGCAGGGCCTGGCGCTGGTCGACGAAGTACAACACTCGATCGGCCTTGAGCACGCTGTTGCGGTAGCGCACGGCCGCCAGGTCGGTGGTGGCGTAGAGGTAGCCGCCGTCGGCCTTGACGATGATCACCGGCAGTGGCTCGCCGTCGGCGGTCTTGAACTGGTCGAGGAACACGCACTGGGCGCCGTTGCTTTCCACCAGCATGCCCTTGGCCCTGAGGTCGTTGACCACGTTGACCAGGTCGTCGTTGTAGGCGCTTTCACCCATCACGTCGGCCATGGTCAACTTGACGTTCAGCAGCTCGTAGATTTTCTGGCAGTGGGACAGGGAGATGTCCTTGAACTTGCTCCACAGCGCCAGGCACTCGGCATCGCCGGCCTGCAGTTTGACCACCAGGCCACGGGCACGGTCGGCGAACTCGGGCGACTCGTCGAAGCGTTGCTTGGCGGCGCGGTAGAAATTCTCCAGGTCCGACAGTTCGTCGCTGGTGATCGGATTTTCCTGCAGGTAGGCCATCAGCATGCCGAACTGGGTGCCCCAGTCGCCAACATGGTTCTGGCGGATCACGGTGTCGCCAAGAAACTCCAGGACCCGGGCCACGCCGTCGCCGATGATGGTCGAGCGCAGGTGGCCGACGTGCATTTCCTTGGCGAGGTTGGGGGCCGAGAGGTCGACCACGGTGCGCTGCAACGGGCCGGCCTTGCGCACGCCGATGCGTTCGTCGGCCAGGGCCGCATCCAGGCGCGAAGCCAGGGCCTGGGTGTTCTGGAAGAAATTGATGAACCCGGGGCCGGCGATGTCAGCCTTGCTGACGTTTTCGTCGGCCGGCAGCGCGGCGATGATTTTTTCCGCCAGGTCGCGAGGTTTCATGCCGGCCGGCTTGGCGAGCATCATCGCGATGTTGCTGGCGAAGTCGCCGTGGGTCTTGTCGCGGGTGTTCTCGACCTGAATCGCCGGCGACAGGCCTTCTGGCAGCACACCTTCAGCGACGAGTTGGGCGATGGCTTGCTGGATGAGCTGGCGAATGGTGTCTTTCATGGTCTTCTCTTTCAACCGCAGGCGCGGCGGCGCTTCGATGCGCTGGTGGAAAAACTGGGCATTATCCGTGGCCCGGACGAGCTTGCCAACTGTAGCGGGTCGGTTGGGGATGTGTGGTGACTATTCTTGCTGGCCTGGATGCACGCGATCCCCTGTGGGAGCGAGCTTGCTCGCGATAGCAGTGGGTCAGTGACGGTAGTGTCGACTGTACCGTCGCAATCGCGAGCAAGCTCGCTCCCACAGGGGCAGGTTTGTGGTCCATTCAATACAAATCCACCGGATCCACATCCAGCGACCAACGTACCGCCCGTCCGCTGGGCATCTGCTCCAGCGCCAGCAGCCAGGCACTCAATAGCCGATGCAGCGGCGCCCGGGCGTTGGCCTGCAATAAAAGCTGCGCGCGATAGCGCCCGGCCCGGCGCTCCATCGGTGCCGGCACCGGCCCCAGGAGTTCGATGCCGGTGAGGCTCTGCTCTGTCAGCAAACGCTCCGCCTCGCTGCAGGCCTCATCGAGGAAACCTTCGGCCTGCCCGGGCTTGTGGGCTTCGGCCCGTAGCAGCGCCAGGTGGGAAAAGGGCGGCAGGCCGGCGCTGCGGCGTTCACTCAAAGCCTGTTCGGCGAAGGCGAAGTAACCCTGCTCGGTCAGTTGGATCAACAGCGGGTGATCGGCCAGGTGCGTCTGGATAATCACTTTGCCCGGTTCCTCGGCCCGCCCGGCCCGGCCGGCGACCTGGACGATCAGCTGCGCCATGCGCTCGCTGGCGCGGAAGTCGCCGGAGAACAGCCCACCATCGGCATCGAGGATCGACACCAGCGTGACCCGCGGGAAGTGATGCCCCTTGGCGAGCATCTGCGTGCCCACCAATATGCACGGCTGGCCCTTCTGGATCGTTGCGAACAACTGGTTCATCGCGTCCTTGCGCGAGGTGCTGTCGCGATCCACCCGCAAGACCGGGTAGTCCGGAAACAGGATGCCCAGCCGTTCCTCGGCGCGTTCGGTGCCGGCGCCGACCGGGCGCAAGTCCACTTTGCCGCACTGCGGGCAATGCCTTGGCACGCGTTCGACGTGGCCGCAATGGTGGCAACGCAGTTCGCCATGGCGTTGATGCACGGTCATCCGCGCGTCGCAGCGTTCGCAGCCAGACATCCAGCCGCAGTCGTGGCACAGCAGGGTCGGGGCAAAACCGCGGCGATTGAGGAACACCAGGACCTGTTGCCCGGCGGCGAGGGTCTGGCCGATGGCTTGCTGCATCGGCCCGGAAATACCGCTGTCCAGTGGACGACTTTTCACGTCCAGGCGCAGGAACCGCGGTTGCTTGGCGCCGCCGGCCCGCTCGTTGAGGCGCAGCAGGCCGTAGCGGCCGGTGTAGGCGTTGTGCAGGCTTTCCAGCGAGGGCGTGGCCGAGCCGAGGACGATCGGGATGTTTTCCTGGCGGGCGCGTACCAGCGCCAGGTCGCGGGCGTGATAGCGCAGGCCTTCCTGCTGTTTATAAGAGCCGTCGTGTTCTTCGTCGATGATGATCAGGCCGGGGTTTTTCATCGGCGTGAACAGGGCCGAGCGGGTGCCGATGATGATATCGGCCTCGCCGTCGCGGGCGGCGAGCCAGGCTTCCAGGCGTTCGCGGTCGTTGACTGCCGAGTGCACCAGGGCGATCCGCGCATTGAAGCGTTGCTCGAAACGCGCCAGGGTCTGGGGGCCGAGGTTGATTTCCGGAATCAGCACCAGGGCCTGCTTGCCGGCCTCCAGGGTCTGGCGGATCAGTTGCAGGTAGACCTCGGTCTTGCCGCTGCCGGTGACGCCCGCCAGCAGAAAGGCGTGATAACTGTCGAAACCTGCGCGAATCGCTTCGCAAGCGGCGCGCTGTTCGGCGTTGAGCGGCAGTTCCGGCTGGGCCAGCCAATGTTCGTGGCGGGCGCCGGGGGCGTGCCGGCGGATCTCCACCTGGACCAGGTCCTTGGCCAGCAACAGGTCGAGGCTGTCCTTGCTGAGCATCAGTTTGCTCAGCAGTTGGTGGGCCACGCCATGGGGGTGTTGGGCGAGGGTCGCCAAGGCCTCGCGCTGGCGCGGCGCGCGGGCGATGCGCGGATCGTCCAGCGAGGCCCCCGGGGCCACCGACCAGAACCGCTCCTGGCGCGCCTCGGCCAGCTCGCCCTGGCGCAGCAGCACCGGCAGCGCCCAGCTCAGGGTGTCGCCGAGGCTGTGCTGGTAATACTGGGACGTCCACAGGCACAACTTGAACAGCGCGGCGGGCAGCGGCGGCGTGGCATCGAGCAGGGCCAGGGCTGGTTTGAGCTTGTCGACCGGGACCTCGCTGTGATCGGTGACCTCCACCAGGATGCCGATCATTTCCCGCCGGCCGAACGGCACCCGCAGGCGCATGCCCGGCTGCAACTGGGCGCGCAGGACCCCGGCGGGGGCGCGGTAGTCGAACAGGCGGCGCAGGGGTGAAGGCAGGGCGAGGCGCAGGATGGCGTTGGGCACGCGGGGAATCTCGATAAGCGGACAAGTTCGCAAGGCTGAGCGCGATTCAATGTGGGAGCGAGCTTGCTCGCGAAAGCGGTGGCACAGCCAACATCACCGCAACTGACCCATCGCTATCGCGAGCAAGCTCGCTCCCACAGGGATTGTGCTTGAGGGCGCGAGCCTAGCAGACGGTTGGTATAAGCGACAGCTTGCGCGAATGACGATGTCTGGTAGAATCCGCGGCCTAATTACGTGCGGTATTCAACAATAGTGTTGGGTGGCGGCACGCTAGCCTGAGGAAAACAGCATGAAAACCGATATCCATCCGGAATACCCAGCAATTGCCGTAACCTGCAGCTGCGGCAACAAGTTCGAAACGCGTTCGACCTACGGCAAAGCCCTGGCGATCGACGTTTGCAACGAGTGCCACCCGTTCTACACCGGTAAGCAAAAGACTCTGGATACCGGCGGCCGCGTTCAGAAGTTCGCCGATCGTTTCGGTGCTTTCGGCAAAGTTACTCCAAAAGCCTGAGGCTGATCATTTTGGATGGTCGTCTCGACTGCTCCAGATTGATGAAGAAGGCGTCCCTTGCGGGCGCCTTTTTTGTGTCTGCGATTTGGCTCTGTGGTGCCCAGGGGGCCTGTCCTTCGCCGGGCAGCCTGCCCCAGGTGGCGGTGCAGCGCGTGGTGGACGGCGACACCTTGTACCTGGAGGATGGGCGCCGCATTCGGATGATCGGTCTCAACAGCCCTGAGCTGGGCAAGCGCGGCCGCGCCGACGAACCCTTCGCCGTGGCGGCGCGCCAGCGACTCGAAGCCCTGGTGGCCGCCAACGATGGCCGGGTGGGCGTATTGCCTGGCAAGGACGACCGTGATGATTACGGTCGTACCCTGGCCCACGTCTACAGCGCCCGGGGCGAGAACCTCGAGGAGCGGTTGATTGCCGAGGGGCTGGGGTTTCTGGTGGCGGTTGCGCCGAACGTCGACCTGGTCAGTTGCCAGCAAGTGGCTGAGCGTCAGGCGCGGCAAGCCGGGGCAGGCCTCTGGAAGAAATCCCCTGTCGTCCGGGCGGAACAGATCGATGCCCCAGGTTTCGTGCTGATGAGCGGGCGTGTGGAAAGTGTGCGGCGCAATCGCGGTGGCATCTGGATTGAATTGCAGGGGCCGGTTGTCCTGCACATTGCGCCGGGTTTGCAGAGGCGCTTCGACGCCTCGGCCCTGGAGCGGCTCAAGGGGCGGAAAATCGAGGCCCGGGGCTGGGTCGTCGACCGCGCCCGGCGTGGTGGCAACAAGGCTGGCCAGGCGCGATGGATGCTGCCGCTGACCGATCCGGCCATGTTGGAAGCGGTCCTGTAAGAAAATAATTGTAGACATTATTTGGTCGGATTGTATGCATGTAGCCCTTATGTTTCGCGGCTCTTGGTCCAAAGTCGTAGAGTAGGGCGCTTGACAGCAGTGACTGGTCAGTCTTGTAGGGACTTTGCGAGGCGCGTATCCTCGGCGGTCCGTCTGTCCAACACAGTAAAAAGCGGAATGCCCACATGTCTGATCTGAAAACTGCCGCTCTCGAATATCACGCGCATCCTCGTCCAGGAAAGCTGAGTGTCGAGCTCACCAAGGCCACCGCTACTGCTCGCGACTTGTCGCTGGCCTACAGCCCCGGCGTAGCCGAACCAGTCCGCGAAATCGCTCGCGACCCTGAACTGGCCTACAAATACACCGGTAAAGGCAACCTGGTTGCAGTCATTTCCGATGGCACCGCGATTCTCGGCCTGGGTAACCTCGGCCCATTGGCTTCCAAGCCAGTCATGGAAGGCAAGGGCGTACTGTTCAAGCGCTTCGCCGGTATCGACGTATTCGACATCGAAGTCGATTCCGAGAGCCCGCAAGCCTTTATCGACACCGTCAAGCGCATCTCCATCACCTTCGGTGGCATCAACCTGGAAGACATCAAGGCACCTGAGTGCTTCGAGATCGAGCGCGCCCTGATCGAACAGTGCGACATCCCGGTGTTCCACGATGACCAGCACGGCACCGCCATCGTCACCGCGGCCGGCATGATCAACGCCCTGGAAATCGCCGGCAAGACCCTGCCGGAAGCCAAGATCGTCTGCCTGGGTGCCGGCGCTGCGGCCATCTCCTGCATGAAGTTGCTGGTGAGCATGGGCGCCAAGATCGAAAACATCTTCATGGTCGACCGTACCGGCGTGATCCACTCCGGCCGTGACGACCTGAACCAGTACAAGGCCGTCTTCGCCCACGCGACCGACAAGCGCTCCCTGGCGGACGCCCTGGACGGTGCCGACGTGTTCGTCGGCCTGTCGGGTCCGAACCTGCTGAGCCCGGAAAACCTGCTGCGCATGGCGCCGAACCCGATCGTGTTCGCCTGCTCGAACCCGGACCCGGAAATCTCCCCGGAACTGGCTCACGCGACTCGCAACGACGTGATCATGGCCACTGGCCGTTCGGACTACCCGAACCAGGTCAACAACGTCTTGGGCTTCCCGTTCATCTTCCGTGGTGCCCTGGACGTTCGCGCCAAGCGCATCAACGAAGAGATGAAAGTCGCGGCCGCCAACGCCCTGCGCGAACTGGCCAAGCTGCCGGTGCCTCAGGAAGTGTGCGACGCCTACGGCGGCATCAAGCTGGAATTCGGTCGTGAGTACATCATCCCGAAACCAATGGACGCCCGCCTGATCACCCTGATCTCCGACGCCGTGGCCAAGGCCGCCATCGAGACGGGCGTGGCCACCCTGCCGTACCCGAAGAACTACCCGCTCAAGAGCGTGGATGACGTGTTCAACGGCTAAGCCGTTGTAGCGCTTCAACAAAAAGCCCCGGCTCCTGAGAGTCGGGGCTTTTTGTTGGTCGCCGCTTTTGTATGACCGTCACAGACCCCTGTGGGAGCGAGCTTGCTCGCGATGACGGCCTGGCATTCAACATCGATGCAAGCTGATCCGACGCTATCGCGAGCAAGCTCGCTCCCACAGGTAGTGGTGTCATTGAGAACAAAAGCCCCGCACTTCTTTCGAAGGCGGGGCTTTTGGATGAGACCGGTCAGAACAGATCGATCGGCGCCGCTTCGTCCGCTGGCAGCGGGCTGCCCGGTGCGACACCGTTGCCCAGCTCGTTGACGGAGGGCGGAGTGTCTTCGCTCTTGAACAGCTCGAAGTACGCACCCGGGGTGCCTGGCGTGGCCGCGCGGCCGCTGACCGGGTCGACCCGCAGGCTGAGGATGCCTTCCGGTTCCGGCTGGGTGTGCGGCGGCTTGTCCTTGAGGGCGGCGCCCATGTAGGTCATCCAGATCGGCAGCGCCACGGTGCCGCCGAACTCACGGCGACCCAGGCTTTCAGGCTGGTCGAAACCGGTCCAGACCGTGGTCACGTAATCGGCGTTGTAGCCGGAGAACCAGGCGTCCTTGGACTCGTTGGTGGTACCGGTCTTGCCCGCCAGGTCGGTACGGCCCAGGGCCAGGGCGCGACGGCCGGTGCCGAGCTTGATCACGTCCTGCAGCATGCTGTTGAGAATGAAGGTGGTGCGGCCATCGACAATGCGTTCCGCGACGGCGGGCGCTTGCGGCAAGCCTGGGGCCGTGGTGGCTTCGCCTGGCGTCGCATTGACCGTGAACGTGTCGGTGGACGGTGCGGCGACGCCATCGCTGGCCTGCTCGCCTGTGGGGACCCGTGGCGGGTTGGCCACGAACAATGTCTCGCCGTTGCGGCTTTCGATCTTGTCGATGATGTACGGGGTGATCTTGTAGCCGCCGTTGGCGAACGTGCTCCAGCCCGTGGCGATTTCCATCGGCGTCAGGGTCGCGGTGCCCAGGGCCAGGGACAGGTTGCGCGGCAGGTCCTGCTTGTTGAAGCCGAACTTGCTGATGTAGTCGATGGTGCGATCCACGCCCAGCGCCTGCAACAGGCGGATCGATACCAGGTTGCGGGATTTGTACAGCGCCTCGCGCAGGCGAATCGGGCCGAGGAACGTATTGGTGTCGTTCTTCGGCCGCCAGACCTTGTCCAGGTACTCATCGACGAACACGATCGGCGCATCGTTCACCAGGCTGGCGGCGGTGTAGCCGTTATCCAGGGCGGCGCTGTAGACGAATGGCTTGAAGCTCGAGCCCGGCTGGCGCTTGGCCTGCAGTGCACGGTTGTAATTGCTCTGCTCGAAGGCGAAGCCACCCACCAACGAACGAATGGCGCCGTCCTGTGGGTCGAGGGACACCAGGGCGCCCTGGGCCGCCGGGATCTGGCTGAACTTGAGTGTGTTGTCCGCCTGGCGCTGGACGCGGATCAGGTCACCGACCTGGGCAACGTCCGACGGCTGCCGTGGGGCGGCGCCCATGCTGTTGGTATTGAGGAACGGACGGGCCCATTTCATGGTGTCCCAGGCCACGTGTTCTTCCTGCTCGCCGTTGCGGGTCAACACCTTGATGCCGTCCTTGTCCACCGAGGTGACGATCGCCGGCTCCAGGCTGCTGATGGTGCGCTGCTTGGTCAGCTCCAGGGCCCAGGCTTCCTTGGTCTTGCCCGGCAGGCGCGATTCAGGGCCACGGTAGCCGTGGCGCTGGTCGTAGGTCATCAGGCCCTCGTGCAGCGCGGTGTTGGCCATTTCCTGCAAGTTGCTCGGCACCGTGGTGGTCACGCGGAAACCTTCGGTGTAGGCGTCGCTGCCATAGCGTCCGACCATCTCGGCACGGGCCATCTCGGCGATGTACGGGGCGTTCACTTCCGGGGTCGGGACGTGATAGCTGGCGTTCAGCGGCTCATTGATCGCGGCGGTGTAGTCGGCCTCGCTGATCTTGCCGAGCTTGTACATGCGCCCCAGGATCCAGTCGCGACGCTCCTTGCTGCGCGCCGGGTTGGCCAGCGGGTTGAAGCGCGACGGTGCCTTGGGCAGGCCGGCGATCATCGCCATCTGCGCCAGGCTCACGTCGCGGATCGACTTGCCGTAATACACCTGTGCCGCCGCCTCGATGCCGTAGGCGCGGTTGCCCAGGTAAATCTTGTTCACGTACAGCTCGAGGATTTCATCCTTGGTCAGCTGTCGTTCGATCTGCAGGGCCAGGAGGATCTCGGTGGTCTTGCGCGAGAAGCTGCGCTCGCTGGTCAGGAAGAAGTTCTTGGCCACCTGCATGGTGATGGTGCTGCCGCCGGACTGGATGTGCCCGCTCTTGACCAACTGGCTGGCGGCGCGCATCAGGCTGCCGGGATCGACGCCATAGTGGTTGGCGAAGTTATCGTCTTCAGCACTTAGTAACGCATTGATGAAATTAGGGGGAATGTCGGCGAAACGGATCGGTGTGCGGCGCATTTCGCCAAATTCGGCGATCAGCTTGTTGTCGCTGCTGTACACCCGCAAAGGAATCTGCAACTGAATACTTCTCAGTGCCTCCACGGACGGCAATCCCGGACTAAGGTAAAGAAAGGCACCGCTCAGGCCCAAGAGCAGTCCGCAGAAAACGGCGACGATGGACCATCCGAAAAATTTCAGCAGACGAATCAAGGCTTTTGGATATCCAGGCAAAGAATGAAAAAGGCGCCAGGTGCAGGGAAGGACCCGTGCTTGCAACAAAGCGAAAAAAAACGCTGGGCATTATAAGCATTTTTTTTCGTCGGGAATGCCATCCGGACGTCCGTCGGACGGCCGTGATTGAACGCAATGCATATTAGAGAGTCCGTAACTCACGGATAGTCATAGGGAATTGGTAGTGCTACGACTCTTCAATAAAAAAGCCCATGCGCTTCTGGGGATCGACATCAGTTCGACGTCGGTGAAGCTGCTCGAGTTGAGTCGCCAGGGCGAGCGATACCGCGTCGAGTCCTACGCGGTCGAACCGTTGCCGGCCAACGCCGTGATCGAGAAGAACATCGCCGAGCTCGAAGGGGTGGGCCAGGCGTTGTCGCGGCTGTTGGCCAAGGCCAAGACGCCCTTGCGCAGCGTGGCGGTGGCCGTGGCGGGTTCGGCGGTGATCACCAAGATCATCGAGATGGATGCGGGCCTGTCCGACGACGACATGGAGAACCAGCTCAAGATCGAAGCCGATCAGTACATTCCCTATCCGCTGGATGAGGTGGCCATTGATTTCGAGGTGGTGGGCGTTTCGCCACGCAGCGCCGAGCGCGTCGAAGTGCTGCTGGCGGCCTGTCGCAAGGAAAACGTCGAGGTTCGCGAGGCCGCGTTGGCGCTCGCCGGGCTGACGGCCCGGGTGGTCGATGTGGAGGCTTATGCGCTGGAGCGAGCGTTTGGCCTGCTCGCCACGCAATTGGCCGCGTCCCAGGAGCGGCTGACGGTGGCGGTCATCGACATCGGCGCCACCATGACCACCCTCAGCGTGTTGCACAACGGGCGCATCATCTATACCCGCGAACAATTGTTCGGCGGTCGCCAGTTGACCGAGGAGATCCAGCGCCGCTACGGCCTGACACCCGAGCAGGCCGGCCTGGCAAAGAAGCAGGGTGGGTTGCCGGACGATTATCTCAGCGAAGTGCTGCAACCTTTTCGCGAGGCCCTGGTGCAGCAGGTCTCGCGCTCCCTGCAATTCTTCTTCGCCTCGGGCCAGTACAGCGCGGTGGACCACATTCTGCTGGCCGGGGGCACGGCTTCCGTCGCTGGCCTGGATCGGCTGATCGAGCAGCGCCTGGGCACGCCGACCCAGGTGGCCAACCCGTTTACCAACATGGCCCTGAGCAGCAAGGTCAATGCCGGTGCCCTGGCCAGTGATGCCCCGGCACTGATGATTGCCTGTGGGCTGGCCCTCAGGAGTTTCGACTGATGGCGCGGATCAACCTGCTTCCCTGGCGCGAAGAGCTGCGCGAAGAGCGGCGCAAGCGCTTTCTGCTGGCCTTGGTGGCGGCGCTGGTCGGGGCGGTCGGCGTGGTCCTGGTCGCCGTCCGCTACATCGACAGTGCCATCGACCACCAGGTCGCCCGCAATAGCCACCTCTCCGAGCAGATCGCCGTGCTGGACGAGCGCATCAAGCAGATCAGCGAATTGAAAGCCCGTCGCCAGCAATTGCTGGAGCGCATGCGCATTATCCAGGACTTGCAAGGGAATCGACCGGTCAGCGGGCGCATCTTCGACCAGTTGGTGAGGACTTTGCCGGACGGGGTGTATTTCACCGAAGTGAAGATGGAGGATCGGACGCTCTTCATCAAAGGGGCCGCGGAATCGAACAACCGGGTCTCGGACCTGATGCGCAACCTGGACTCGTCGGACCTGTTCGATGCGCCCAGCCTGACGGAGGTCAAGGCCACCACCGCCGGTCAGCTCGACCAGGCCAACGTTTTCCAGCTGACGGTTCGCCAGACCCGGTCGGCCGATGAGGGGGACGCCCAATGAGGCCGGGGGAATGGCTCGACGCGTTGCGCAAGATCGACGTCAGTGACCTGGACACCAACAACATCGGTTCCTGGCCGGCGCCCATCAAATGGCTGGCGGGCATTCTGCTGGTGGCCCTGGTGCTGGGGCTGGGCTATAACTTTGCCTTGAGCGACCTGGAAAACCAGTTGCAGCAGGTGCGCGAGGAAGAAAGTACCCTCAAGGCACAATTCGCGGGCAAGGCCCACATGGCCGCGAACCTGGAACGCTACACCGAGCAGATGAAGCAGATGGAAACGTCTTTCGGTGTACTGTTGCGGCAATTGCCCAGTGATACCGAGGTGCCGGGCCTGCTGGAAGACATTACCCGCACCGGCCTGGGCAGCGGCCTGGAGTTCGAGGAAATCAAGCTGCTGCCGGAAGTCACCCAACCGTTCTACATCGAGCTGCCGATCCAGATCACCGTGACCGGCGGCTACCACGACCTGGCGACATTCGTCAGTGGAGTGGCCGGACTGCCCCGGATCGTCACGCTGCACGATTTCGAAATCGCCCCGATGGAGCCCGAGGCCGGCACGAAGCTGCGCATGAGCATCCAGGCCAAGACCTACCGCTACAACGAGCAGGAGGCGCAGCCATGAGGCCGCTGGTGTGTCGCCTCTGCCTGCTGGCGGGCCTGGTCGCGCTGGCGGGTTGCAACGACGACAACGGTTTCAGCGACCTGGACGCTTACATGAACGAAGTGCGCCTGCGTCCGCCCGGCAAGATCGAGCCGACCCCGACGTTCAGGCCCTACGAGACCTTTACCTACAGCGCTGCGAACCTGCGCAGCCCGTTTTCCCGGCAGGTCCGCGTGGACCAGGCCGACCGGCAGCGCGGCTCGCACAACGTCCGGCCCGACCCCAACCGGGTCAAGCAGTACCTGGAAGGCTTCAACATCGAGCAGTTTGAAATGGTCGGTACGATCTCCAACGCCAGTGGCTCCTTCGCACTCCTGCGGGGCGCGGGCGGGGTGCATCGGCTCAAGGTCGGTGACTATCTGGGGCGCAACGACGGGCGAATCTTCGCCATCGGCGCCACCCAGGTCGATGTGATCGAAATCGTTCCCGATGGCGAGGGTGCCTGGCTGGAGCGACCTCGGACCATTCCTTTGAAAGAGCACTCAATAGTGGAACCCCAACAATGAACAGGTTTTTGTCAGCCTTCGGTATTTCGCTATGGATAGCGCTGTTGTCGCCGATGGTTCACGCGGCCAGTCTGAAGACGCTGGATGTCGCGGCGTTGCCGGGCGACCGCGTCGAGTTGAAGCTCACCTTCGACGGGCCGCCGCCGCCCCCTCGGGGCTACACCACCGAACAACCGGCCCGGATTGCCCTGGACCTGCCAGGCGTGACCAATCAACTGGCCAGCAAGCACCGCGACCTGGGCGGGGGCAATGCGCGCAGCGCCACCGTGGTCGAGGCAGGCGATCGCACCCGGTTGATCATCGGTCTGACCCAGCTGGCGCCGTACGACACTCGGGTCGAAGGCAATAGCCTGTTCGTGGTGGTTGGCAAGGGCGCCGCGGCGAAGAACACTGCTGGGAAGAGC
Organism: Pseudomonas fluorescens; assembly: GCF_001307275.1. NCBI lineage: Bacteria > Pseudomonadati > Pseudomonadota > Gammaproteobacteria > Pseudomonadales > Pseudomonadaceae > Pseudomonas > Pseudomonas fluorescens. The sequence continues at coordinate 2,128,996 of NZ_CP012831.1, read as the reverse complement.
GTCGCCCAGGCCCCGCGCCCGGCGGTGGCCAACGCGGTGCCCGCGAGGGCCGGTAGGCCGGTGGGCAAGGCGATTCGTGGGGTGGATTTCCAGCGGGGAACCCAGGGCGAAGGCAATGTGGTGATCGATTTGTCCGATCCGTCCATCGCCCCGGACATCCAGGAACGCGAAGGCAAGATCATCCTCAATTTCGCCAGGACCCAATTGCCCGAACCATTGCGGGTGCGCCTGGACGTCAAGGACTTCGCCACCCCGGTGCAATTCGTCAATGCCAGCGCCGGCAGCGACCGGGCGACCATCAGCATCGAGCCCAGTGGCACCTTCGACTACTCGACCTACCAGACCGACAACAAACTCACCGTCAGCGTCCGGCCCATGACTGTCGACGACCTGCAAAAACGCAATGCTGACCGCGCGGCCTACAGCGGCGAGAAGCTCTCGCTCAACTTCCAGGACATCGAAGTGCGTTCGGTCCTGCAACTGATTGCCGATTTCACCAACCTGAACCTGGTGGCCAGCGACACGGTGCAGGGCGGCATTACCCTGCGCTTGCAGAATGTGCCTTGGGACCAGGCGCTGGACCTGGTGCTCAAGACCAAGGGTTTGGACAAGCGCAAGGTCGGTAACGTGCTGCTGGTGGCCCCGGCCGATGAAATCGCCGCGCGTGAACGCCAGGAACTGGAGTCGCAGAAGCAGATCGCCGACCTGGCACCGCTGCGGCGTGAGCTGCTGCAGGTCAACTATGCGAAGGCGGCGGACATCGCCAAGCTGTTCCAGTCAGTGACCAGTGCCGAGGCCAAAGCCGACGAGCGCGGCACGATCACGGTGGATGAGCGAACCAACAACATCATTGCCTACCAGACCCAGGACCGGCTCGACGAACTGCGCCGGATCGTGGCGCAGCTGGATATTCCGGTGCGCCAGGTGATGATCGAGGCACGGATTGTCGAAGCCAACGTCGACTACGACAAAAGCCTGGGCGTGCGCTGGGGAGGGTCGATCCAGAACAAGGGCAACTGGAACTCCTCGGGGGTGACCACTGGCACCTCCACCACCATCGGCACGCCGGGCAGTACCGGCACCAACCAGCCGTTCGTCGACCTGGGTGCCTCGGGCAATACGTCGGGGATCGGCATTGCGTTCATCACCGACAACGTCTTGCTGGACCTTGAGCTGACGGCCATGGAAAAAACCGGCAACGGCGAAATCGTCTCCCAGCCCAAGGTGGTGACGTCCGACAAGGAGACGGCAAAGATCCTCAAGGGCACGGAAATCCCCTACCAGGAAGCCAGTTCCAGCGGCGCCACCTCGGTGTCGTTCAAGGAGGCCTCGCTGTCGCTGGAGGTGACCCCGCAGATCACCCCGGACAACCGCATCATCATGGAGGTCAAGGTCACCAAGGATGAGCCGGACTACCTGAACAAGGTGCAGGACGTGCCGCCGATCAAGAAAAACGAAGTCAACGCCAAGGTCCTGGTCAATGATGGCGAGACCATTGTGATTGGCGGAGTTTTCTCAAATACTCAGAGCAAGGTCGTAGATAAGGTGCCATTTCTTGGCGATGTGCCGTATCTTGGCCGCCTTTTCCGGCGTGATGTGGTTTCGGAGAAAAAATCCGAGCTGCTGGTGTTCCTCACTCCGCGTATCATGAATAACCAGGCGATTGCTGTGAGTCGTTGATTCTGTGCGAAATTTGATTCTTGTTGGGCCGATGGGCGCTGGAAAAAGCACCATCGGCCGTTTGCTGGCCAAAGAGCTGCGCCTGCCGTTCAAAGATTCCGACAAGGAAATTGAATTGCGCACGGGTGCCAATATCCCATGGATCTTCGATAAGGAAGGCGAGCCGGGCTTTCGTGACCGTGAGCAGGCGATGATCGCCGAGCTGTGCGCGTTCGAGGGCGTGGTGTTGGCTACCGGTGGCGGCGCGGTGATGCGCGAGGCCAATCGTCGGGCGCTGCATGCCGGCGGACGAGTGGTCTATCTGCACGCCTCTGTCGAACAGCAGGTCGGCCGCACCGCCCGGGATCGCAACCGGCCACTGTTGCGCACCGCCGACCCCGCCAAGACCCTGCGGGACCTGCTGGAGCTGCGTGATCCGCTGTATCGGGAGATCGCCGACCTGGTGGTGGAAACCGACGAGCGGCCGCCGCGGATGGTGGTGCTGGACATTCTCGATCGCCTGCAGCAACTGCCGCCCCGTTAATGCGCCTGGCGAAATGCGCTATCCTCGACGTCCCGTCATGGCCCGCCTGGGGCGTGGCGGATGGCCATCCCGTGGTGTCATGGCAAGCACCGGGACCTGTGGCGAGGGGATTTATCCCCGTTGGGCTCTTTCGTTAATTGCAGGCAGGACGCCTGATTCCATCTTCACTGTGGGGACACATGCAGACACTTAAGGTCGACCTGGGCGAGCGCAGCTACCCGATTCATATTGGCGAAGGCTTGCTGGACCAGCCCGAACTCCTGGCGCCGCATATCGCCGGGCGGCAAGTGGCGATCATTTCCAATGAAACCGTCGCGCCTCTGTATCTGGAACGTCTGACCCGCAGCCTGTCGGCTTTCTCGGTCATTTCCGTGGTGTTGCCCGACGGCGAAGCCTTCAAGAACTGGGAAACCCTGCAACTCATTTTCGACGGCCTGCTGACCGCACGGCATGATCGCCGCACCACGGTGGTTGCCCTGGGCGGTGGCGTGATCGGCGACATGGCCGGTTTTGCCGCCGCTTGTTATCAGCGCGGCGTCGACTTCATCCAGATCCCCACCACGCTGCTGTCGCAGGTCGACTCGTCGGTGGGCGGCAAGACCGGGATCAACCATCCGCTGGGCAAGAATATGGTCGGTGCGTTTTATCAGCCCAACGTGGTGCTGATCGACACCGCCACCCTCAATACCCTGCCGGCCCGCGAACTGTCTGCGGGGCTGGCGGAAGTCATCAAGTACGGGCTGATCTGCGACGAACCGTTCCTGGGCTGGCTCGAAGAGCACGTCGACCGCCTGCGTGCGCTGGATCAAGCGGCCCTGACCTACGCCATCGAGCGCTCCTGCGCCGCCAAGGCCGCGGTGGTCGGTGCCGATGAGCGTGAGTCGGGGGTGCGCGCCACGCTCAACCTGGGTCATACCTTCGGCCATGCCATCGAAACGCACATGGGCTATGGTGTCTGGCTGCACGGTGAAGCGGTTGCGGCCGGTACGGTCATGGCCCTGGAGATGTCCGCGCGCCTGGGCTGGATCAGCGAACAGGAACGCGATCGCGGTATTCGTCTGTTCCAGCGCGCCGGGCTGCCGGTGGTTCCGCCCGAGGAAATGAGCGAGGCGGATTTTCTTGAACACATGGCAATCGACAAAAAAGTGATCGACGGTCGTCTGCGCCTGGTGCTGCTGCGCCACATGGGCGAAGCGGTGGTGACCGACGATTATCCGAAAGAAGTTCTACAGGCCACGCTGGGAGCGGACTACCGCGCCCTGGCTCAGCTTAAAGGTTAATAAGATTCCGATGACTAGTTTGCATGCCGACGAGGCTTTCCTCGGCCATTTCCAATTGAGTCATGACCCTTTTGCCCCACGGGTCCCGGGCTTCAAGTTCTTCCCCGCCCAGCGCAAGCCGGTGCTGGGCCAGTTGCATCACCTGGCGCGCTACAGCCAGTTGCTGTTGGTGGTCACCGGTCCCCAGGGCAGCGGCAAGACCTTGCTGCGCCAGGCCCTGGTGGCCAGTACCAACAAACAGTCTGTGCAAAGTGTGGTGGTCTCGGCCCGTGGCGCCGGCGATGCCGCCGGTGTGTTGCGCCAGGTGGCCCAGGCGCTGAACGTCGCCCAGGCCGAAATCGGTGCAATCCTCGATCAGATCGTGCAACTGGCGCTGACCGGGCAGGAAGTCTATCTGCTGGTGGACGATGCCGAGCAACTCGACGAATCGGCCCTCGAAGCCCTGCTGGCCTTGGCGGCCGGTGCGCCGGAGGGCCGGCCCCACGTGTTCCTGTTCGGCGAGTCGTCGCTGATCGCCGACCTGGACCAGCTGAACCTCGAGGAAGAGCGCTTCCACGTCATCGAGCTGGCGCCCTACACCGAGGAAGAAACGCGTGAATACCTGGCCCAGCGTCTTGAAGGCGCGGGCCGGGGTATCGAACTTTTCACCGCCGATCAGATCTCTGAGATTCACGAAAGCTCCGAGGGTTGGCCTGGCAACATCAACCAGGTTGCCCGCGATGCTCTGATCGAAGTCATGATTGCCAGCCGCTCAGCGGTGAAGCGTCCAAGTATGGGGTTCAACATGCCGAAGAAACACGTATTGGCAATTTCCGCCGTCGTCGTGGTCGCGGTTGCCGCCGCCTGGCTGATGCCGGGTCGCACCAAGGCACCTGCCACGGGTGCCCCTGCCAACGAACAGGCGCAACTGCCCCTCGGCCAAGGTACGCCGCAACCCAACGGTGGCGCGCCGGCCGTGGAATTCGCCGGTAACACCCAACCGATGCCGCTGCCGCTGGTCGGCCAGTCGCAGCCGGTCATGCGCGGCCCGCTGGCCGAAGCGGCCGGCGGTATCACCGAAGGCGACGACGGCGCAGCGCCACCGATCGACGACAGCAGCGACACGCCGCCGACCGTGACCACCACCGCACCGCCTGCGGGCGTGCCGGCCGGCCCGGCGCCAACGCCTGCCCCGACTGCCAAGCCGACCCCGGCGCCGACCCAGGTGGCCACCGCCAAGCCTGCACCGGTTCCGGCGCCTGCGGCCAAGCCAGCAGCACCGGCGGCCAAGCCTGCTGCTGCCCCGGCCAAGGCCGCGGGCGGTAGCTGGTACGCCGGCCAGGCGCCGGGCAACTACGTGGTGCAGATCCTCGGCACCAGTTCCGAAGCCGCGGCGCAGAACTTCGTCAAGGAGCAGGGCGGCGAGTACCGTTATTTCAAGAAAGTGCTCAACGGCAAGCCGCTGTATGTCATCACCTACGGCAGCTTTGCCAACCGTGATGCGGCTGTTTCCGCCATCAAGGCCTTGCCAGCGAAGGTTCAGGCTGGTAAACCTTGGCCTCGCACTGTCGCCAGCGTCCAACAGGAACTGGCAGCAACTCGCTGAAGATTCGGCGGCCTTACCCAGGCCGCCTCTCCCGGCAACCTCAAAATTTCCGCAAGGGCGGGCGACCTTTCAGGCCGCGCGCCTTGTGGTGTCTGCGTCACAGTAGCGTTTGAGTCGTAGCGGTCAAACCCAAAAAAGTTTTGACTAGCACAGCATATAGCTTTAAACCTTTCACAAATGCGACATGGATTTGCGACAGTTCGTCGTCAAATTTGTGAGCCTCTGTGTCGGTGTGTACAATGACCTCCCTTTTGCCCCCGCAAAGCTGGCGTACGTTCGGCGCGGCATGCAACTGGTTGAATTGAAAAGAAATTTGCCTCGATTAGAGGCAGCCTGGTGAGAAAGTGTCTATGAAAGCAGGTCTGTACCAACCAGATGAATTCAAGGATAACTGCGGTTTCGGCCTGATAGCTCATATGCAGGGCGAGCCCAGCCATACCCTTTTGCAAACGGCCATTGAGGCCCTGACCTGCATGACCCACCGCGGTGGGATCAACGCCGACGGCAAGACCGGCGACGGTTGTGGCTTGCTGATTCAAAAGCCCGACGAGTTCCTGCGTGCCGTAGCCCAGGAAACGTTCGGCGTGACCCTGCCCAAGCAGTACGCCGTGGGCATGGTGTTCTTCAACCAGGACCCGGTGAAGGCTGAGGCGGCTCGCGAAAACATGAATCGCGAGATCCTGGCCGCCGGCCTGCAACTGGTTGGCTGGCGCAAAGTGCCGATCGACACCAGCGTCCTTGGCCGCCTGGCGCTCGAGCGCCTGCCGCAGATCGAACAGGTGTTCATCGCCGGCGAAGGCCTGAGCGACCAGGACATGTCGATCAAGCTGTTCAGTTCCCGTCGTCGTTCGTCCGTGGCCAACGCCGCCGACACCGATCACTACATCTGCAGCTTTTCCCACAAGACCATTATCTACAAAGGCCTGATGATGCCGGCGGACCTCACCGCCTTCTATCCGGACCTGAGCGACGAGCGCCTGAAAACCGCGATCTGCGTGTTCCACCAGCGCTTCTCCACCAACACCCTGCCGAAATGGCCGCTGGCCCAGCCATTCCGCTTCCTCGCCCACAACGGCGAGATCAACACCATCACCGGCAACCGCAACTGGGCCGTGGCCCGTCGCACCAAGTTCGCCAACGACCTGATGCCGGACCTCGAAGAACTCGGCCCGCTGGTCAACCGCGTGGGTTCGGACTCCTCGAGCATGGACAACATGCTGGAACTGATGGTGACCGGTGGCATCGACCTGTTCCGCGGCGTGCGCATGCTGGTGCCGCCGGCGTGGCAGAACGTCGAGACCATGGACCCGGACCTGCGTGCCTTCTACGAATACAACTCCATGCACATGGAACCGTGGGACGGCCCGGCCGGTATCGTCATGACCGACGGTCGCTACGCCGTGTGCCTGCTGGACCGTAACGGTCTGCGTCCGGCGCGCTGGGTCACCACCACCAACGGGTTCATCACCCTGGCGTCGGAAATCGGCGTCTGGAACTACCAGCCCGAAGACGTCATCGCCAAGGGCCGCGTAGGCCCGGGCCAGATCTTTGCCGTGGACACCGAGACCGGCCAGATCCTCGACACCGACGCCATCGACAACCGCCTCAAGTCCCGTCATCCGTACAAGCAATGGCTGCGCAAGAATGCCCTGCGCATCCAGGCGACCATGGAAGACAACGACCACGGCTCGGCTTTCTATGACGTCGACCAGCTCAAGCAGTACATGAAGATGTACCAGGTGACGTTCGAAGAACGTGACCAAGTGCTGCGTCCGCTGGGCGAGCAGGGCTACGAGGCGGTCGGCTCCATGGGCGACGACACGCCGATGGCCGTGCTGTCGCAGCGCGTGCGCACGCCGTACGACTATTTCCGCCAGCAGTTCGCCCAGGTGACCAACCCACCGATCGACCCGCTGCGTGAAGCGATCGTGATGTCCCTGGAAATCTGCCTGGGCGCCGAGCGCAACATTTTCCAGGAGTCGCCGGAACACGCCTCGCGGGTGATCCTCAGCTCGCCGGTCATTTCCCCGGCCAAGTGGCGCTCGCTGACCAACCTCGACCGTCCTGGCTTCGCGCGCCAGGTCATCGACCTGAACTACGACGAAAGCGTCGGCCTGGAAGCGGCGATCCGCAACGTCGCCGATCAGGCTGAAGAAGCCGCGCGCGCCGGGCGTACCCAGATCGTCCTCAGCGACCGTCACATCGCTCCGGGCAAGCTGCCGATCCACGCCTCGCTGGCCACCGGTGCGGTGCACCATCGCCTGACCGAAAAAGGCCTGCGCTGCGATTCCAACATCCTGGTGGAAACCGCCACCGCCCGCGATCCGCATCACTTCGCGGTGCTGATCGGTTTCGGTGCCTCGGCGGTGTATCCGTTCCTGGCCTATGAAGTGCTGGGCGACCTGATCCGCACCGGTGAAGTACTGGGCGACCTCTACGAGGTGTTCAAGAACTACCGCAAGGGCATCACCAAGGGCCTGCTCAAGATCCTGTCGAAGATGGGCATCTCGACCATCGCCTCGTACCGTGGCGCGCAACTGTTCGAGGCCATCGGCCTGTCCGAGGAAGTCTGCGAGCTGAGCTTCCGTGGCGTGCCGAGCCGCATTAAGGGTGCGCGTTTCGTCGACATCGAAGCCGAGCAGAAAGCCCTGGCCGCCGAAGCCTGGAGCCCGCGCAAGCCGATCCAGCAGGGCGGCCTGCTGAAGTTCGTCCACGGTGGCGAATACCACGCCTACAACCCGGACGTGGTCAACACCTTGCAAGCGGCCGTGCAGCAGGGCGACTACAGCAAGTTCAAGGAATACACCTCGCTGGTGGACAACCGTCCGGTGTCGATGATCCGCGACCTGCTCAAGGTCAAGACCCTCGACACGCCGCTGGACATCAGTGAAGTGGAACCGCTGGAATCGGTGCTCAAGCGCTTCGATTCGGCCGGTATTTCCCTGGGCGCCTTGTCCCCGGAAGCCCACGAAGCCCTGGCCGAAGCCATGAACCGCCTCGGTGCGCGTTCCAACTCCGGCGAAGGCGGCGAAGACCCGGCGCGCTACGGCACCATCAAGAGTTCGAAAATCAAGCAGGTGGCCACCGGTCGCTTCGGTGTGACGCCGGAATACCTGGTCAACGCTGAAGTACTGCAGATCAAGGTTGCCCAAGGCGCCAAGCCCGGCGAAGGCGGCCAGTTGCCCGGCGGTAAGGTCAACGGCCTGATCGCCAAGCTGCGTTATGCGGTCCCCGGCGTGACCCTGATCTCGCCGCCGCCGCACCACGACATCTACTCGATCGAAGACTTGTCGCAACTGATCTTCGACCTCAAGCAGGTGAACCCCAAGGCTCTGGTCTCGGTGAAGCTGGTGGCGGAAGCCGGCGTCGGCACCATTGCGGCCGGCGTGGCCAAGGCCTATGCCGACCTGATCACCATCTCCGGCTACGACGGTGGCACCGGCGCATCGCCGCTGACCTCGATCAAGTACGCTGGCGCGCCGTGGGAACTGGGCCTGGCCGAAACCCACCAGACCCTGCGCGGCAACGATTTGCGCGGCAAGGTCCGCGTGCAGACCGACGGTGGCCTGAAAACCGGCCTGGACGTGATCAAGGCGGCCATCCTCGGCGCCGAGAGCTTCGGCTTCGGCACCGCGCCGATGATCGCCCTGGGCTGCAAATACCTGCGCATCTGCCACCTGAACAACTGCGCCACCGGCGTGGCGACCCAGAACGACAAGCTGCGCAAGGACCACTACATCGGTACCGTCGACATGGTGGTGAATTTCTTCACCTACGTGGCCGAAGAGACCCGTGAGTGGCTGGCCAAGCTGGGCGTGCGTTCCCTTGAAGAGCTGATCGGCCGTACCGATCTGCTGGACGTGATCGAGGGCCAGACCGCCAAGCAGCAGCACTTGGACCTGACTCCATTGCTGGGCAGCGATCTGATCCCGGCGGACAAGCCACAGTTCTGCCAGGTCGACCGCAACCCGCCATTCGACAAGGGCGAGCTGGCCGAGAAGATGGTCGACATGGCCGCTGCGGCGATCAACGACCTGAGCGGCGCCGAGTTCGACCTGGATATCTGCAACTGCGACCGTTCCATCGGCGCGCGGATCTCCGGCGAAATCGCCCGCAAGCACGGCAACCAGGGCATGGCCAAGGCGCCGGTGACCTTCCGCTTCAAGGGCACCGCAGGCCAGAGCTTCGGCGTCTGGAACGCCGGTGGCCTGAACATGTACCTGGAAGGCGATGCCAACGACTACGTGGGCAAGGGCATGACCGGCGGCAAGCTGGTCATCGTTCCGCCCAAGGGCAGCGTCTACAAGACACAGGACAGTGCCATCATCGGCAACACCTGCCTTTATGGCGCCACGGGCGGCAAGCTGTTCGCCGCCGGCACTGCGGGCGAGCGTTTTGCCGTGCGTAACTCCGGGGCCCACACTGTGGTGGAAGGCACCGGCGATCACTGCTGCGAGTACATGACCGGTGGTTTTGTCTGCGTGCTGGGTAAGACCGGTTATAACTTCGGCTCTGGCATGACCGGCGGTTTCGCCTACGTGCTCGACCAGGACAACACCTTCGTTGACCGGGTCAACCACGAACTGGTGGAAATCCAGCGGATCAGCGGCGAGGCGATGGAAGCCTATCGCAGCCACCTGCAAAACGTGCTGAACGAGTACGTCGCGGAAACCGACAGCGAGTGGGGGCGTGAACTCGCCGAAAACCTCGATGACTACTTGCGCCGTTTCTGGCTGGTCAAGCCCAAGGCTGCCAACCTGAAATCGTTGCTTTCCAGCACTCGTGCCAACCCGCAGTGATATGCGCCTGAAGAGTTTGATGAGGTTTTAACAATGGCTGAACGTCTGAATAACGACTTCCAGTTCATCGATGTCGGGCGCAAGGATCCGAAGAAGAAACTGTTGCGTCAACGCAAGAAAGAGTTCGTGGAAATCTACGAGCCTTTCAAACCCCAGCAGTCGGCCGACCAGGCCCACCGCTGCCTGGGTTGCGGTAACCCGTACTGCGAATGGAAGTGCCCGGTGCACAACTTCATTCCCAACTGGCTGAAACTGGTGGCCGAGGGCAACATCCTCCAGGCCGCCGAGCTGTCCCACCAGACCAACACCCTGCCGGAAGTCTGCGGCCGGGTGTGCCCGCAGGATCGCCTGTGTGAAGGTGCCTGCACCCTCAACGACGGTTTTGGCGCGGTGACCATCGGTTCGGTGGAGAAGTACATCACCGACACCGCGTTCGCCATGGGCTGGCGCCCGGACATGTCCAAGGTCAAGCCGACCGGCAAGCGCGTGGCGATCATCGGTGCCGGCCCGGCGGGCCTGGGCTGTGCCGACGTGCTGGTACGCGGTGGCGTGACCCCGGTGGTGTTCGACAAGAACCCGGAAATCGGTGGCCTGCTGACCTTTGGCATCCCCGAGTTCAAGCTGGAAAAGACCGTGCTGAGCAATCGTCGCGAAGTCTTCACCGGCATGGGCATCGAGTTCCGCCTGAACACCGAGGTGGGCAAGGACGTGACCATGGAGCAACTGCTCGAGGAATACGATGCGGTCTTCATGGGCATGGGCACCTACACCTACATGAAGGGTGGCTTTGCCGGTGAGGACCTGCCGGGCGTCTACGACGCCCTGGATTTCCTGATCGCCAACGTCAACCGCAACCTGGGCTTTGAAAAGTCGCCGGAAGATTTCGTCGACATGAAAGGCAAGAAGGTCGTGGTGCTTGGCGGTGGCGACACGGCGATGGACTGCAACCGCACGTCGATTCGCCAGGGCGCCAAGTCGGTGACCTGCGCCTATCGTCGTGACGAAGCGAACATGCCCGGCTCGCGCAAAGAGGTGAAGAACGCCAAGGAAGAAGGCGTGAAATTCCTCTACAACCGCCAGCCGATCGCCATTGTCGGTGAAGACAAGGTCGAAGGCGTGAAGGTGGTCGAGACCCGTCTCGGCGAACCGGACGCCCGTGGCCGTCGCAGCCCCGAGCCGATCCCCGGTTCCGAAGAGATCATCCCGGCCGACGCCGTGGTCATCGCTTTCGGCTTCCGCCCGAGCCCGGCGCCGTGGTTCGAGCAGTTCAGCATCCAGACCGACAGCCAGGGCCGCGTCGTAGCGCCGGAGCAGGGCCAGTACAAGCACCAGACCAGCAACCCGAAGATCTTCGCCGGTGGCGACATGGTCCGGGGTTCCGACCTGGTGGTGACGGCGATCTTCGAAGGCCGCAATGCGGCGGAAGGGATCCTGGATTACCTGGGGGTCTGATCACTTCCTAACGCTGGAATGCGATCAAAATGTGGGAGCGAGCTTGCTCGCGATAGCGGTGGATCAGTCGACGAGCGTGTTGAATGTGACGCCCTCATCGCGAGCAAGCTCGCTCCCACAATTGCTTTGTGGTGTTGCTGAATATTGCATGGCACCGCGACAAATTGCCCCGATAGATAAAAGGCACGGCTCTTGCCGTGCCTTTTGCGTCGCGCTCTGAGAAAATGCCCGCACTTTTTTTCCGGATGCCGACATGACTGCCCTGAAGAACGACCGTTTCCTTCGCGCCCTGCTCAAGCAACCCGTGGACGTCACCCCTGTATGGATGATGCGCCAGGCCGGTCGCTATCTGCCGGAGTACCGCGCCAGCCGCGCCAAGGCCGGTGACTTCATGAGCCTGTGCATGAACCCCCAGTTCGCCTGCGAAGTCACGATGCAGCCGCTGGACCGTTATCCGCAGTTGGACGCGGCGATCCTGTTCTCCGACATCCTCACCATTCCCGACGCCATGGGGCAGGGCTTGTACTTCGAGACCGGCGAAGGCCCGCGCTTCAAGAAAGTCGTCAGCACCCTGGCCGACATCGAGGCCCTGCCGATTCCCGATCCGCAGAAGGACCTGGGCTACGTCATGGACGCGGTCAGCACCATTCGCCGTGAACTCAACGGGCGCGTGCCGCTGATCGGTTTCTCCGGCAGCCCCTGGACCCTGGCGACCTACATGGTCGAAGGCGGTTCGTCGAAGGACTTCCGCAAGACCAAGGCGATGCTCTACGACAACCCCCAAGCCATGCACCTGTTGCTGGACAAGCTGGCCCAGTCGGTCACGTCCTACCTCAACGGCCAGATCCTGGCCGGCGCGCAAGCGGTGCAGATCTTCGATACCTGGGGCGGCAACCTGTCGGCGGCGGCATACCAGGAGTTTTCCCTGGCCTACATGCGCAAGATCGTCAGCGGCCTGATCCGCGAGCACGAAGGTCGCACAGTCCCGGTGATCCTGTTCACCAAGAACGGCGGCCTGTGGCTGGAAAGCATCGCCGAGGCCGGCGCCGACGCCTTGGGCCTGGACTGGACCTGCGACATTGGCAACGCCCGCGAACGTGTCGGTCACAAGGTCGCCCTGCAAGGCAACATGGACCCGACCGTGCTCTACGCCAAGCCTGAAGCCATCCGCGCTGAAGTCGGACGCATCCTGGCCAGCTACGGCAGTGGCAGCGGTCATGTGTTCAACCTCGGCCATGGCATCACCCCGGAAGTCGACCCCGAACACGCCGGCGCCTTCCTGCGGGCGGTGCATGAGTTGTCGGCGCAATATCACGTCTGATTGCTGCCCCTGTCACCCAGCCTGTCCGGACCTGTGCCGGACAGGCTTTTTATTGCTCGCGTGTTTAACGATCCGCCATAAACCCAGCCGGTAGTTATGCCTGATGTGTTTGTTTGTGTTTATTTATCTTTTTTTTCGATAGTTATTTCTATTCGTAAGAAGTTTCTCAAGTTATGTAGGGGAAATTGATTCAGAGATCATTCCTTCTAAGTTGAGAGATTTGTCCTACACATGAAATATTCAACTTTCTATAAGGTTCCTGGCACTTGCAAGGGCAGGCGCTGAGCGGTCTGGCGCACCTTTCAAGAGGACGGTGATACGTCTTTCATTTTTGATGACTAGTCTGGAATTTTATATGAAGAACAACTTCAACAAGAGCAATGTGTTAACGGGGTGTGCGTCCTCGCTAGTTCTGTTGTCGGCCATGGCGGCATCCCAAAGTGTGCTGGCCCACGGTTTCGTCGAAGTACCGCCTTCTCGTGCATTGTTGTGCCAGAGAGGTGTCAACCAGCACTGCGGCGACGCGCAATACGAGCCGCAGAGTACCGGCGAAACCTTCAAGGGTTTCCCGAATGGAGCCGGTGGCGGACCACTGCAAGGCCCTGTCGATGGCAAGATCGCCAGCGGCGGCAGTGCCCTGTTTTCTGCCCTTGATGCGCAATCGGCTTCGCGCTGGCACCTGACTGAAATCAAGGACCGCAACATTGTCTTCCAATGGCAATACTCCGCAGCGCACCCGGCGACCAAACATGAGTATTTCATTACCCGCGACGGTTGGAACCCGAACGAAGTGCTCAAGCGTGCCTCGTTCGACACCACGCCGTTCTGTACGGTGGATGGCGGTAATCAAGTTCCGGTAGCAGGTGCCCCGCACAACTGCGTCATTCCCGACAGCAAGACAGGTCATCACGTCGTCCTGGCGGTCTGGACGGTGGGCGATACCGACAACGCGTTCTACAACCCGATTGATGTGAACATCCTCGCCGAAGCCGCGTTGCCGGGCGGCTGGTCGGCGGTGGGCAGCATTGCGCCATCGACCCCGTTGCTGGTGGGCGACAAGGTCAAGGCCCGGGCATTCTCCGCCAGCGGCGAAAATGCCGAGTACAGCCTGGAAATCAGCATCGACAACGCTGAGGAAGGCAAGGCGGAAAACTGGTCGTTCAAACTGGCCGAGGCCCTCAACAAGGCTTATCCGCTCATTCGTGCCGGTGTTCGGGACGAGGACGGCAACATCGCGCCGGCCAAGGGCGCCAACAGTCTGTATGCCCAGAAAGAAAGCGCTGTGACGCGCTACGAAGTGCAACTGGACATGCGCGAAGACGCCAGCGCCAGCATGGAGATTTCCTCCCTGCAGCCCGAGTACGTCCTCGACAAAGGGCGGGTCAGCATGGCGTTCACTGCGCAGACAAACCGCAGCATGAATCTCGAAGCCACTCTGTTCGATGAAAAGAACAAGCAGGTGGGTGTCGTGAGCCAGACCGTGGGCGCAGGCAGCACCGGCCTGAACCTGGACGTGCGCAGCGCCCCAGGCGCGCACACCCTGACGCTGGTGGGGACTACCGTAGACGGCCGTACCACTCGCCAGGAGACCCAAGCGGTCACCCTGACCGGCGAGGGCGTAGGCATCGAGTACGACTTCGAATTCCCTAATGGCATCAGCGAGTACACCGCCGGCACGAAAGTGCTGCAGCGCGCGACTGACGAAGTCTTCGAATGCAAGCCGTTCCCAGCGTCCGGCTACTGCAAGCAATACACCCCGACGTCGAACGGTTTCGAGCCAGGTGTCGGTGCGTCGTGGCAAAGCGCCTGGGACAAGCTGTAAGTCCTGACAGGCACGGCCCCGGGCGACTCGCAAGGTTGCCTGGGGCCTTCAGACGAGAACGCAGTGATGTCTATCAATTACTCAAGGCGGCGGGTGCTGCTGCACTGGCTGTCGGCGGTCATTATCCTGTGGGCGTTGGCGTCCGGTTTTTATGTGGCGTTCAACCCGGTGTCCGCTTCGACCCAACAATGGGTCGGGTCATTCAATGTGTCGCTGACCACGCTGTTCATTCCGTTTTTCGTATGGCGGACCTGGCTGTTCGTGTGCGAACGGGAGCCCCAGGGGACGGCGCTTTCCTTGAACAAGAGGCTGGCCTTGGCGGTGCACGCGCTGATCTACCTGGTGATCGGCGTCGTGCTGGTGACCGGCGTGCTGATGATGAAAAGCGCCATCAGTGTCTTCGGCCTCGTTCGATTTCCTCAGCCATTGGCTGATCCGGTGTTGATCGAACTGGCCAACACGATCCACGTGCAGTCTTGCATGGTGCTTTCGATGCTTGTCGCGTTGCACCTGTGCGCGGTGCTCTGGCATGAGTTTTCCGGGCGTAGGGTGGTGCGCCGGATGTCCTTCGCCAAGCCGGTGGTCACCCTCCCGCGAGTGCAAAGTTGAGCCTGCCGGTGCGGGTCGGCAGCCGTTTGCCGACGCTGGCGCTGGTGCTCGTGCCGCTGCTCTATGGGGCATTGCTGGCCGGGCAGGAGTGGCGTTTTCGCCAGGCATTGGGCCGTGACGTACCGGTGGTGAGCGACTCGCCGGTGGCGCCGCATCGTGACTTGCCCAATGTCCAAGCGGTGGCGACTGTGCTCGGCCTGGCGCCTGAAGGTGCCCAGGCGCCAAGCGCCGAACCGATCACGTTGCAAGCCAGTTTTGTCGCTGGCCAAGGTTTGTCGCGGGCCTTGCTGGCGGACGCCGCCGGCCCGCGCATTTACCAGGTGGGCGAGCGTTTGCCGGGTGGCAGCGTGCTGCGCCGGGTCGAGGCCAGCCATGTGACGTTGTGGCGTAACGGACGTGAAGAGCGCTTGGCCCTGCAACCCGCAGCCAAACCCCTGCTGCGCCGGCTGAGCCTCGAAGACGGGGGCCATGCCGCGCCGCATTCCTCGCAATACCTACGCCCGGTGGCCGGGCAATCAGAGTGATCGAATTCATGAACAGCTTTATCCGGGGCCGTGTTTCGCGTGTCCTGTTCTGCCTCGCCGCGTCTTGCCTGCTGACGCCCGCCGGTTTGTTGCAGGCCGAAGAGGTTCAGTGGCAACTGGCGATGAACAACGCGGAACTGCGCGATGTGGTCGAAGAGTTCTCCGCGATCCTGGGCAAGACCGTGGTGCTCGACCCCCGAGTGTCGGGGCGCATCACGGTCATGTCCCGTGAGGCGCTGGACCGCGAAGGGGTGCGGCGGTTGTTCTATTCGGTACTCGATGCCCATAACTTCACCGTGATTGACGAAGGCGAGCGGATCCTGATCACGCCGGTCAGCGATGCCAAGACGCGTGCCGGTGTCGCCGATGAACACAGCGCCACACCGTCGCAGTTCGTCACCCGGGTCCTCGACCTGCAATCGAGCATCGCCGCCGATGTCGCCGGGCTGATCCGCCCCTTGGTATCGGCCAATGGTTACGTCGGTCCTTCGGTATCGTCCAACGCCCTGGTAGTCACCGACACCGCCGCCAACGTCCAGCGCATCGCCGGCGTGGTGCAACGGTTGGATTCAGGACGCAACCGCAATCACGTGGTGGTGCGCTTGAAGCACGCCCAGGCCGGGGACATCGCCCCACTCGTGGAAGCCTCCGGCGGCAAGCGCGAGGGGGATACGGCGGGCGTGGTGATCGCCGACGGCCGCAGCAATCGGCTGGTGATCATCGGCGCGCCAGCGGTGCGTCAACGCCTGGTCGACCTGGCCCGGACCCTGGACGTGCCGGCAGCCGCCTCCCAGGACAACGCGCGGGTCATCCGTCTGCGTCACAGCGATGCCAAACAGTTGGCCGAGGTATTGGAAGGTGTCGGCCAGGATAGGAAAACCACGCCGGCCCTCGCTGGCCAACGGGAAACCGCGGGGGCCAGCCCCTTCAGGATCAAGGCCGATGAAAGCCAGAATGCCTTGGTCTTGATCGCCGAGCCGGCCCAGGTCCGCATCATCGAGAACATCGTCCGGGAGCTGGACCAACCCCGGGCCCAGGTGCTCATTCATGCAGCCATCGTCGAGGTGAGCGGAGATATCTCCGAAGCGCTGGGGGTGCAGTGGGGACTCAAGAGCGGCAGCGCGACAGGGAGCATCAACTTCCCGGGAACCGACATCCCGATCATCGGCCTGGACTTCAACAAGCTGGATAAAACCAAGGAAAGCGCATTCCTGCGCCTCGGTGGCGATCGCTTCAGTGCACTGGTCTCGGCGCTGGCGAGCAATGCCCACAGCAACCTGCTGTCCACCCCCAGCCTGCTGACCCTGGATAACCAGGAAGCGGAAATCATCGTGGGCCAGAACGTTCCGTTCAAGACGGGTTCCTACGCCACCAGCGGCAACGGCGCGGACAATCCGTTCACCACTGTGGAGCGCAAGGACGTGGGTATCAGCCTCAAGGTCAAGCCTTACATCAACGAAGGCTCGACCTTGCGCCTTGAAGTCGAGCAGGAGGTGTCGGACATCGCGCCGTCGGTCTCCGGTGTGGACTCCTCGGACCTGATCACCAACAAGCGCGCCTTGAAGAGCACGATCCTGGCGGACGATGGCGAGATCATCGTGATCGGCGGCCTGATCCGCGACAGTGTCCGCAGCCAGCAAAGCGGTGTGCCGCTGCTGCGCAGTATTCCCTACTTGGGCGCGTTGTTTCGCTGGAACCGCGACACCCAGACCAAAAGCAACTTGATGGTGTTCCTGCGCCCGACCATCGTGCGCAGCAGCGAAGACCTGGCCGATGTGAGCCGGCAACGCTACGACGCGCTCCGGGAGTTGAGCAAACCTGGCTCGCGGAAAAACAATTCGCTGCTGCTGCCCCGGGACGCCCGCCAGTTGTTCGAATCGTCTGCGCAGGAGCCGGTGGTCGACCTGCTTGCACCGCAGCCGGAGGGCCTGTGAGCGAGCCGTTGCCCTTTGGTTTCGCCAGGCGCCTGGGCGTGCTGCTGGAAGGCGCGGGGCCGACCTTGAGCCTGGCGATGCGCAGCGACACGCCCCTGACTGCCGTGGCTGAAGTCCGGCGTCTGTGTGGGCGGGATCTACCTGTACAGGTCCTGGCGCCGGCGCAGTTCGCCGCACGCCTGGCCAGCGTCTATCGCCAGGGCCAAAGCGCCGCCGAGCAGGTGGCCCAAGGCCTGGACGAGGAACTGGACCTGCTCAGCCTGGCCGACCAGATGCCGCAGACCACCGACCTGTTGGAGCAGCAGGGTGATGCGCCGATCATTCGCCTGATCAATGCGCTGCTCAGCGAGGCGGTCCGCGAGCATGCCTCGGATGTGCACCTGGAAACGTTCGAGCAATACCTGTCGGTGCGCATGCGCATCGATGGGCAGTTACAGGAAATGCTGCGCCCGCGCCGGGAACTGGCGAACCTGCTGGTGTCGCGGATCAAGGTCATGGCGCGCCTGGACATCGCCGAAAAACGCGTGCCCCAGGACGGCCGGATGGCGTTGCGCCTGGCCGGGCACGAGGTCGATGTGCGGGTCTCGACCCTGCCTTCGGCCCATGGCGAGCGGGTGGTGTTGCGCTTGCTCGACAAGCAGGCCGGGCGTCTGGATCTGCAACGCCTGGGCCTGCCCGACGACACCCTGGCGAGCCTGCGCCAGTTGCTCGGCAAGCCCCATGGCATCGTGTTGGTCACCGGGCCCACGGGGTCGGGGAAGACCACCAGCCTGTACGCGGCGCTGAGCAGCATCAACGACCAGAGCCGCAACATCCTCACGGTCGAAGACCCCATCGAATATCACCTGCCGGGTATCGGCCAGATGCCGGTCAACCCGAAAGTCGACATGACCTTCGCCCGCGGCTTGCGGGCCATTTTGCGCCAGGATCCGGACGTGGTGATGGTCGGCGAAATACGCGACCGCGAGACCGCCGAAATCGCCGTCCAGGCGTCGCTGACCGGGCACCTGGTGCTCTCGACCCTGCACACCAACACCGCCGTCGGCGCGGTCACGCGGCTGGTGGACATGGGCGTGGATGCGTATCTGCTGGCGTCGTCCCTGGCCGGCATCGTCGCCCAGCGTTTGTTGCGCTGTCTGTGCCCCTCCTGCAAAGCCCCTTATGTGGCCGACGCCGCCACGTGTCGGCGCCTGGGCCTCGACGCCGATGCCGCGCCCAAGTTGTTCAAGGCCCAGGGCTGCGAGCGATGCCAGAAAGGCTATCGCGGGCGCTTCGGCATCTATGAGCTGGTGCATGTCAACGCCGCCCTGTCGCAGTTGATTCACCAGGGCGCCACCGAGCAGGCGCTAGCCGCCGAGGCCCGCAAAACCTCCCGCAGCCTGTTCCAGGACGGTCGCCAGCGCGTGCTGGAAGGCCTGACCAGTGTCGACGAACTGCTGCGCATTACCCAGGAGGATTAGCGCCATGCCGACCTTCGATTATCGGGCCGAAAACCCCCAGGGCCGACGCTGCAAGGGCCGCGTGGAAGCCGACAGCCCCCGCCATGCTCGCCAATTGTTGCGCGAGCGTGGCTTGCTGCCCAGCGAACTGGCGCAAGCCAAGGACCAGCGAGTCCTGGGCGGGCGCCATGCCGGGGGGCGTTTGGGGCCGGCGGATCTGGCGTTACTGACGTTGCAGCTGTCCACCTTGATCCAGGCCGGCCTGCCCCTTGAGGAGTCCCTGGGGGCGGTGGCGCAACAGAGCCAGAAACGCCGCGTTGCCCACCTGCTGGCGGCGGTGCGCAGCCGGGTGATGGAAGGCCACGCGCTGGCGACGGCACTGAGGGCCTTCCCTCAAGCGTTCCCCGAACTGTTCTGCGCCACGGTCGCGGCGGGCGAGCAGTCGGGTCACCTGGGCCAGGTGTTGGAGCAACTGGCGAGCTACACCCAGGCGCGCCAGGCCTCGCGCCAGCGTATTCAACTGGCGTTGGTGTACCCGCTGATCCTGATGCTGGCCTGTGTCGCGATTGTCGCGTTCCTGCTGGGTTATGTGGTGCCGGATGTGGTGAAGATTTTCATCGACAGCGGTCAGCCGTTGCCCTGGCTGACCCAAGCGCTGATCGCCGTGAGCGATGGCTTGCGCCGCCATGGCCTGGTGCTGCTCGGTGCCCTGGCCGGGCTGTTCGGGTTGTGGCGCTGGAGCCTGCGCCAACCGGCGTGGCGCCTGCGCTGGCATCGCTTGTTGCTGCGGCTGCCGCTGCTGGGCGAGGTGCTGCGGGCGATGGAGGCGGCGCGATTCGCCAGCACCTTGGCGATCCTGAGCAAAAGCGCGGTGCCGCTGGTGGAGGCCTTGCACATCGCCGCCCAGGTGATCGGCAACCTGACGATCCGCGCCCGCATGGCGGACGTTGCACGCTCGGTACGTGAGGGCGGGACCCTGACCCGTGGCCTGGAGCAGGGCGGTGATATTCCGCCGCTGATGCTGCACATGATCGCCAGCGGCGAACGGGCCGGCGAACTCGACAACATGCTGGCCCGGGCCGCCGAACAACAGGAGGCCAGCCTCGCGGCGCGCATCGCGTTGGTGGTGAGCCTTTTCGAACCGGCCATGTTGGTGCTGATGGGTGGCGTCGTGCTGCTGATCGTCATGGCCATCCTCCTCCCCATCCTGAGCCTCAACCAATTGGTGAACTGAACGATGAAACTCCAAAGCAAGCGACCCGCACGCCAGCAACAACGTGGTTTTACCCTGATCGAAATCATGGTGGTGGTGGTCATCATTGGCGTACTGGGCGCCATCGTCGTGCCGCAGTTCATGAGCCGACCCGACCAGGCCAAGGTCACGGCCGCCCGCACCGATATCCAGGCGATCGCCACGGCCCTGGAAATGTACCGCCTCGACAACTTCCAGTACCCCTCGACCCAACAAGGCCTGGAGGCGTTGAGCAAACGCCCGTCCGGTACCCCCGCGGCCAGGAACTGGAATCCCCAGGGTTATCTGAAAAGCTTGCCGGTCGACCCTTGGGGCACGCCCTACCAGTACCTCAATCCTGGGCACAAATCCCTCGATGGCGGCTATGACCTCTACTCCCTGGGCGCCGATGGCGTGTCGGGTGGTGAAGGGATGGCGGCCGACATCGGCAATTGGGCCGAGTGAACATGCCGCGCCGTTGCCGGGGCTTCACCTTGTTGGAGCTGATGGTCGTTATCGTCTTGATCGGCGTCCTGGGGGGCATGGTCCGCTTCGCCACCGGGCCGGGCCCGGCGCGTGAAGCCCGCCAGCAAGCCCGGGACTTCGTTGCGCTGGTGCAGCAGTTGCGCGAGCGGGCGGTACTGGATGGGCAGGAATATGGTGTGCACGTGCAGCCCGGCGGTTATCAGGCGTTGCGACTCGACGTCCAGGGTTGGACGGCCGTGTCGATGCCGCATCGATTGCCCGAGGGCTTGACGCTCGGGCTGGAGCTGGACGGTCATGTCCTATCGCTCGATGCCATTCACGGCTCACCCCAGTTGCTGATGCTCAGCAGTGACGAGATCAGTCCGTTCAAGCTGTTCATCAACGTCGCAGGGCAAGCGGTTGCCCGGGTGTCGAGCGATGGCCTGGCGGAGCCGCTGATCGATGAGTAACGCGCGCAGGCAGGCCGCCGGTTGCCAGGGTTTCACGTTGTTGGAAGTCATGATCGCCCTGGCGATTTTCGCGACGTTGGCGGCGGCCGTACTCTCGGCCAGCCAGTTCGTGCTCAAGCAAAGCGTCACACTTGAGGAGCGTCTGTTCGGCGCCTGGCTGGCGGACAATCAACTGAGCGAACTGCGCCTGGAAGTCATCACGTCGCCCGGACAACAGCGACTGAACCGGCACCTGGATCGCCGCGCTTGGGTCTTGCAACAGCGTATCGCCCCGGCCCGTGATGGACGACTGTTGCAGGTCGAGATCCAGGTCAGCCGCGACGACAGCGCGGCCGTCGCGCACCGCACCATCGGCTGGATCCGCAGCCATCATGAATAGGCAAGCGGGTTTCACCTTGCTGGAGCTGGTCATCGCCATCGCCATTTTTGCCTTGCTCGGCCTGGCCAGTTGGCGGTTGTTCGATGGGGTCGTGCGGACCCAGCAGGGAGTCGCTCAACATGAGCGCGAAATCAGGGCCTTGCAGCGCGCTGTCGGCGTGATCGAACGGGATGTGTGGCAGGCGGTTGCCGACTCGGTCGTACTCGCGCCCGGGCATTTGCAGTTGCAGCGCAGCCATTGGCGCAACCCACTGGACCAGCCTCGCAGCGAACGGCAGACAGTGAGCTATCAGCTCAAGGGCGGCACGTTATGGCGCGAGAGTGTCGGCGAAGGCATGACGCTTGTGCAGCGGCAGATATTGCTCGACGACGTCCGCAGCCTGAGCTGGCGCGTGTTCGACCGGCAACGGGGCTGGCGCAGTGAAACCGCGAGCGGCACCGCGCCGTTGGCGTTGGAGTTGAGCGTGTCTGCGGGGCGTTTCGAACAGGTCCGCCGGGTGCTGCTGTTGCCGGAGGCGTCGCCATGAAGCGCCAACGCGGCGTGGCGCTGATCAGCGTGCTGCTGGTGTTGAGCCTGGCATTGCTGCTGGTCGGTGGGCTGTTGCGCAGCCATCGCCTGCTGTTGCACAGCAGCGCGCAGCAACTGCAACAGGTCCAGTTGCGGCAATTGGGATTGGCTGGGGAAGACTGGGCGCGGGTGGTGTTGGAAAACAGTGGGATAACGCCCTCCGGGCCCGTTGACCTGAGCCAGGATTGGGCCCGGCTCGGGCCTGCCATGGAAATGGACGGCGCCGCGCTGCACATCGGTATCGAGGATTTGTCCGGGCGCCTGAATCTCAATGGGCTGCTGGCCCAGGGGCAAATCGATCAGGTCAGCCTCGGTCGCTGGACCCGCTTGCTGGCCTCGCTGGATCTGCCGTCGCTGTCGTTGCCCCAGGTCGGACCGATACAGGAGTTGAGTCAACTGCGCCTGTTGCCGGGCATCGACGGCCCGACGCTACAGCGCCTGGAACCCTGGGTGGCGTTGCTGCCCAAGGACGCGCGGATGAACATCAATACCGCGCCGCAGCGCGTGCTGATGACCCTCGATGGCATGGAGGCCGGGGCTGCCCAGGCGTTGGTCAACCAGCGTCGCCACGCGCCATACCCCAGCGTGCAGGCGTTTACCAACGACCCGTTGCTGTCCGGCGTGGGCCTCAGCAGCCATGGGTTGGGGGTGGGCAGTCGCTGGTTTCGAATCACCGTGAGCGTGATCCATGCCGACAGCCGTCTGCGCCTGGCCTCGGATATCGAGCGTGATGCTGTCAGCGGGCGCTGGACGGTTCGTCAGCGACGTTTCTTACCCTTCAGTCCCAGTGAGCTTCCTTGATGAAAACCTGGCTTTACCTGACCGCCGAGGGCCTGTCCGCACCTTGTGCCAACTGGCCGTGCTGCGTGTGGTCGCCCAGCGGCGAGCGTCGTCGCCTGCCGTTGCACGAGGCGGCCGGCGAGTTGAGCGGCCGGCCCGTCGATGTGCTGTTGCCGATGGAAATGTGCAGTTGGTTGCGCAGCGATCCGTGGCCCTCTCGACGCCAGCCCCGGCCCCAGGCCCTGGCATTCGCCATCGAAGAACAACTGAGTGAAAACCTGGAGGCGCTGCACATCAGCGTCGGCCCGCGGGACCGTCAGCACCGCTATCCGCTGATGGTGACGGAACGCGCCCGGTTCCAGGCGCTGCTGGCGCTGCTCGTCGAGCAAGGCATCGATACGCGGGCGGTGCATGTCGATGCCGACCTGCTTGCCGAGGACCAGGCATTGGGCGTGCGTTGGTTCGGGCGCTGGTTGTTGGGCGCAGGGCTGCCGGCACGGCTGGCGTTGTCGGCACGGGCCCTGGCGGCGCTCAAGCCCGGCCTGCCCGAGGACATTCACTGGCTGGACGAAGAGCGCGATTGCCCTGGCATCGATGAATGGCTGCTGAGCGCGGGTGGACGCCCCATCGACCTGTTGCAAGGTGAGTTCCGTCGACGTGGTCGACCGCTGCCATGGCGTGGTGTTTCGGCGGTGGCACTGGGCATGTTGGTGCTCACCTGGGCCTTCGGCGACGCCCGCATACGTTTTCTTGAACGCGAAACCCGGCTTTTGTATGCCCAAAGTGAGCAGCGGTTCAGGTCGCTGTACCCCGGGCAGGAGCGGATCGTCGACCTGGCGGCGCAGTTCCAGGCATTGCAGAATCGGCGCGGGCAAAGCCACGACACTCAGGTCGCGCGCCTGACCCGTCTGACCGAGCAGGTCATTGGCGCCAGCAACGTCGAGGTGCAGCGCATCGATTTTCGTGAGGGCGAAGGCTGGAAGATCCAGCTGACGGCGAACAGTTTCGTCGAGCTTGAACAACTGCGTGAACGCGGGCAGCAAAACGGCTTGCCCGTCACCCTGGGCAGCGCGAGCAAACAGAACAATCGGGTGCAGGCCATCCTCACACTGGAGAACAGTTGATGAATGTCGATCGATGGCGGGTCTTGAAACAGACGTGGGGAAGCCTGTCGCGCCGAGAACAAGGGCTGTTGCTGGGGCTTGCCGGGGCGTTGTCGGTGGCGCTGGCCTACACCGCGATTTGGCAACCGACCTGGCAACGACGGGAAGTTGCCGAACGCCAGTATCAACAACAGGCCGAGCTGAACGCCCGGATCCAGCGTGCCGAACCCACCCGGGACATGACTGTCGCCACGCGGCCCTTGTCGGTGCGCGTCAATGAAAGTGCGACAGCGGCGGGGTTGGGCATGGCGCAAATGGAGGTCGACGGCGACTCGTTGCGACTCGCCGTCAGTGGTGAGGCGAGTGCGTTGCTGCATTGGTTGGATCAACAGGAACGAGAGGGCGCGGTGCTGCAGTCGCTGACGTTGGAAGTGGAGAATGGTGTGTTGGGCGCGCGAGTGGTTTTGCGCCAATGACACACGGCAGTTTTGATCAGGGCACGAGTGGCCTTTGTGGCGAGGGAGCTTGCTCCCGCTCGGCTGCGCAGCAGTCGTAAACGGGTTTACAGGGTTTACCTGTTGCACCGCGGTGGCTGGTTTTGGGGCGGCTGCGCCACCCAGCGGGAGCAAGCTCCCTCGCCACAAAGTGTCCACTTTGTTTCCAATGTGGATAGCGATGGCTAGACCTGCACATTCCCCGGCAACAACGGCAATTTCGCCAGCTTCACCGCCACCCACAACGCAATCACCAGCAAGCCACCGATGAACAGGCCGATCCCGTTCCAGCCGCCCAGGTGCCAGGCCACGCCGCCGGCCGTACCCGCCACGCTGGATCCGGCGTAGTAGCTGAACAGATAAAGTGACGAAGCCTGGCCCTTGGCCCTGAGGGCGCGGCGGCCGATCCAACTGCTGGCGACCGAATGGGCGCCGAAGAAACCGAAGGTGAACACCAACATGCCCAGGACCACCAGCCACAGCGGGGTGGCCATGGTCAGCACGAGGCCGGACAGCATCAGCGCGATGGTCGCCCAGAGCATTTTGCGGCGACCGAGTCTGTCCGCCAGTGCGCCGACTTTGGCCGAGCTGTAGATGCCCGACAGGTACACCACCGACAGCAACCCGACGAAGGCCTGGTCCAGATGATAAGGCTCGGCCAGCAGGCGGTAGCCGATGTAGTTGAACAGCGTCACGAACGCGCCCATCAGCACGAAGGCTTCGAGAAACAGCAGCGGCAACCCGGCGTCGCGAAAGTGCAGGGTGAAACCGTCCAGCAGACTGCGCGGGTGCAGCGAACGGGGACGGAAGTTGCGTGACTCGGGAAGAATTCGCCAGAACACCGCCGCCGCGATCAACGCCAGGCCGCCAATCACCAGCATCGCGGTGTGCCAACTGACGAAGTCGATCAAGACCCCGGTGATCAGGCGCCCGCACATGCCGCCGATGGCGTTGCCAGCGATATACAGCCCCATCGCCAGGCCGATGTGCTTGGGATGAATCTCTTCGCTCAGATACGTCATCGCGACCGCCGCCAACCCGCTCAACGACAGCCCGACCAAGGCGCGCAGCAGCAGGACGCCTTGCCAGGTCGGCATCATGGCGCTGGCGATCGTGCACACTGACGCGGCGAACAGTGCCGTGACCATCACCGGTTTGCGGCCGATGCGGTCGGAAATCGGGCCGGTGATCAACAGGCCGATGGCAAGCATGCCGGTCGCCACCGACAGGATCAGGCTGCTCTGCGCCGCGTTGATGGAAAACTCCTTGGACAGCAGCGGCATCATCGGTTGCACGCAATACAGCAGGGCAAAGGTCGCAAAGCCACCGCAGAACAGCGCCAGCACCGTGCGCATGAACATCGGCGTGCCCTTCTCGATGTAGATGTCCTTGAGTTCGGCGACGACATCGTCCTGCGCACGCGGCGGGATTTCATGGGCCAATGGAGCGACAGCAGTTTTCACGGTGGACCTCGCAAGGACACGATCAGGCAGGCAATGAAAAAAGCATATAGCTGGCTAATGTTTCTATCCAATATATTATTCGACCTGTTTAAGATGTTTGACGACCTATTGGATGGCCCATGGAACTGCGTCACTTGCGTTACTTCATCGCCGTGGCCGAAGAGCTGCATTTCGGCCGCGCCGCGCTGGCCCTGGGCATCTCCCAGCCGCCGTTGAGCCAGCAGATCCAGGCACTGGAACAGGAGATTGGCGCACGGTTGTTCGAGCGCACCAATCGTCGAGTCGAACTGAGCGAGGCCGGGCGGCTGTTCCTTGAAGAAGCACGACGGGTGTTGGTCCAGGTCGACAAGGCCGCCGACGTGGCCCGCCGTGCCCAACTGGGGGAACTGGGCGAGCTGAAAATCGGCTTTACCTCCTCGGCACCGTTCAACTCCACCATTCCCCAGGCGATCTTCTCGTTCCGTCAGCGCTTCCCGGCGGTGCACCTGAACCTGCGGGAAATGAGCAGCACCCAAGTGGCCGACGCACTGCTGGATGAGGCGATCGAAGTGGGCATCATGCGGCCCTTGCCGCTGCCCGACGCCCTGAGGGAAATCGAACTCAGCCGCGAACCCCTGGTGGCCGTGCTCAGCGCCAAGCATCCCCTGGCCCAGGGCGATGAAAAGGGCCTGTTCCTCTCGGCGTTGGCTCAGGAACCGTTCGTGTTTTTCCCGCGCAGCTACGGCAGCGGCCTCTACGCGCAATTGCTGAGCCTGGCCCGCGACGCCGGCTTCAGCCCGCACTTCGCCCAGGAAGCCGGTGAAGCCATGACCATCATCGGCCTGGTCGCGGCAGGGCTCGGTGTCTCGGTATTGCCGGCGTCCTACCAACGCATGCGCATC
Organism: Pseudomonas fluorescens; assembly: GCF_001307275.1. NCBI lineage: Bacteria > Pseudomonadati > Pseudomonadota > Gammaproteobacteria > Pseudomonadales > Pseudomonadaceae > Pseudomonas > Pseudomonas fluorescens. Next base: position 2,102,195 of record NZ_CP012831.1, on the reverse strand, counting down.
GATGGCGTGGTCTATCGACCGCTGCTCGACCCGGCGGCGGTCTCGGCCGTGTGGCTGGTGCAGCGCAAGGAACAGCGTTCGCCGATGGCGAAGGCGTTTGTGGATTTATTGACGCAAGGCACTGGCTGTTGATCCCCAACCACTCGACCTCGATTGGATCGGCCTAGCCTTCCCAGACCGTCGCGGGCTTATTGCCGTGGTAATCATAAAAGCCCTGGAGTGTCCACGTGTCGCCCTTGCGTTCGAACGCGGCGCGCCATGCGCCTTTGCCACCGCCGGGGGACAGTTGGGCCATGGTGTACCAGTAGTACCGATAGATTCGCTTGGTGGTTATCCTGCCGGCGCGGATATCTGCCAGGATTTCCCCGACCTTGGCTTCAGCCTCCTTGGGAAAGCTGGCGTATGCCATCTGTGTTTCGGCCAATGGGCTGGTGCGGGTCTGGAATTTGTCCGGCACAGGTTCCGGGGCGGGTAAAACCATGGGGGCGGTGGGTGGGGGGGGCCCTGTCACTTTGTTGGACTTGGCCTGTGTAACGATTTCGATGTCGAAGGGTTCATAGTTTGCGAGCGAACTGGTGAAGTTTGTAATGTCTTCGCTGGTGAGCAGCATGGTATTTCGCTGGGTCTTGCCTTTGTTGACAATGAGATAAGGCACGCGATTGTTCCTGATTTCCGTCAACAGGCCAGGCTTGTGCATGCGCTGCTTCTCTTCCCGAAGCGCAGCGATCATCTCGTTGTAGTAATCCTCCGAAACCATGTAGTTTCCTCGGGCGGCCTGCGCTTGCGGGCCATCCCCCGGATATAACGCCTGGGCCTTGGCATTCAATTTGGCTTCCACGGCGTGCAACATGGCCCCGGTGTCTTTGGATATCTTGTCCATGGCCACTCTTTTCCGGCCTTTATGAGGCGTGAAGGTCATGAAGACTGCGCCGGTCAGGTTGTCCGTGATGATGGTGGTGTGCACCTGGATTCGATCTTCGGTAAAGAACACGTTTTTGTGCGAAATGATCGTGTCATATATTTTTATCTTTTGTGTTTCGCTCAGTTCGACGTCAGGCGCGTTGGCTTCGATGTCCTTATAGCTAAGGGTCACGATTCGCCAAGTGTTCATCTTGTCCAGCAGATCGTCGTGGGCGGCCTGATGCCGGGACAGATTGCCCCGGCCCTGGGTCAGGTCCCTTATTTTCGAGAGATAGGCGTTGAGGTCGAGCGCGTCTATGTCGGCCATGCTTTCGTCGAGTATGCGTTCGAGCAGCGCGTCAGGCATGGTGTGGAAAATCTCCTTTGCCGTGTTGACGGCTTCGAGGGTGGGGTAGCGATTGTTGACCAGCACCCCTTCCACCAATGCATTGAACGTTCGCTCTCGCGGCGTCTGCGGGGCTCGTCTGAGCAGGCTCTGGAGCGCGCCGCCTCCGCGTAGGCGCTGTCGTTCTTCAACCTGCCAACGATCATTTTCCCAAATGACAGTCCGTTGGTTGGAGCGGTTGTCGGGCGCGTAGATGATTTGCTCGCCTGCCTGGACCGCCGTCTTGTAATAGCCGTTCTCCAGCATCAAGTAGCCTTGCCCGCTTGCATCCCGGTACCGGTGGCGACCCTCGTGGATCAATCCGTGGCCGTCGAACCCTTTGAGCCGGTACGGCTCCAGCTCCGGGGCCGTCATGGGGGGGAGCGCCGATAGCGCCGGGCGTGCTTGTCTGCGACGGCGTCCGGAGCGGGCCATGATCAAGTCCTGCCCCGCCTCGGCGATGACCTCTCCCAGCCCGCCGATAAAATCAAGGGTCCACTGCTGCAGGCTGCCGTTCTCATCGTCTATCGCCGACACCGCGGCACCGCCGGCCATGGTCGGCAGGATCGCGCGTCCCAGCAGGCCCCCCAGCCGGCCTGCCGGGAACATCGACATCGCCCCCGTCAGCAGCATGACGGCGCTGCGGCGTCCCTCTTGGGCGTAGGTGCTGTCGCGCTCGGCATGGGTCACCGTCAACATGTCTGCCGTCTTGAGCCCATGGGCGATTTGCGTCTCATGCAACGCTTTGAACACATCCCCCTCGACGATGGGCGAAGCGATGGTCTTCGCGAAATCGTCCTGTGCCCTGTCCTGGGCCCACGCGAAGACAGACTGTGTGACTTTCTTGATTTTTTCCTCGAGCGCCAGGTCCTCCGAGGTCGGTGCCATGCTGGCAAGTTGCTTGGCCTGTTCGAGCAGCGGCAGGTGCGAAATGAGCCAACGGGTCATCTCCGACGTGGCAGTGAGTGTTTGCACCAAGGTTGTTTCCAACGCCCGCGCGCTTGGTGCATCCACGTCCCTGAACGTCTTGCCGTCGGGGGCGCCTGGTGTGTAAAGCGTCAACGAAGGGCGGCTGGCCGTCGCCTTCACCCCAAACGCCAGCACTTCCCTCAGCACGCTGTCGCCCCATTGCAGTTGGCGGACCACCACCTCGTGCCCGTTGACCTTGTCGCGCGCCGCTGCGGTCGGGCCGTCCAGTGCGGCCAGCACCAGCTTCAAGCCGATATTGTCCCGGTCGTGCCGCAAGTCTCCCGAAATATGCGCGGCCCACACTTGGGCGCGCATCTGTTGCGCTTTCAGGGCCATCCACTGCGCCTGTTGTTCCCGGGCCACGCGTTGCAGCTCGACCGGGAGCCGGGCGCCGATGTTCGCCCTCTCAATGACGTCCACAATTTGCGCGAAGCTCAGCGGCCCTTCCACGGTTGGGTGAGAGGCATGGCGTTCGTCCTGGGTCAGGTTGGACATCGCCCACTGCGTCAGGGAGCGACGGTCATCGACGATTCCCCTCACGCTGCCTTGCGAGACCCCGGAGCCAAACGGCGAGCTACCCGTCGGTGCGTGGGGATCGACCACGGTTCTTCTGATGCTCAGGGACACGTCCTCAGGGTCGACCGGCGGGTATTTCGCCTTGATGACATCGGCGAGCAACTGACGGGTCCGGTCACGAAGAGCGTCCATGGTGGCCAGCGTCACCGGGTCCGGCGGCGGGGGCTGATCCGTCAGGGCGTTGTGCAGGGCTCGCGTCGCCGCCCACCATGCCAGGCGATCGCTGGCGGTAACGTGCGGGTTGCCGTGCAGCCAGTCATTGAGTCTCTTGAGGTTTAGCCGCAGTTCGCGCTCCTCCATGGCGTTCGCCAGGTCCAGCTTGTGGCCGATGTCCGCCGCCGCATCGACCCTGTTCATCCAGGCGGTGATTTCTTCCGATGTCGCGGGACCGTCCAGCACGGCATCGCGCACGGCGGTTTTTTGCCCTGTCCGCAGTTCCGTGACCAGGCGCGCGAGGAAGTGCTCGGTGACAGGCGCGATGTCGACTTCATCCCCAGCGTTGCCGTCTTGTGCCAGGCCGGCCGTGAGCGCCACCAGGGTGTCGTACAGTTGCAACGGCTGGCCCGGGCGGTACAGCACGGCATGTCCCGAATCGCTGGCGTTGTCATACCGCGACAAGGCCACGGCGCCCGACACCGGTACGCTGAAGCCCCACCGGCGGGGTGTGATCCCCAGGCTGAACACCCCGGGTCGGACCCGTTCCGCCAACTGTGCGCGAGACGCTGCGTCCGGCGCCGACAACGCATAGTCGGTCAGCGCCTGGTGCATTTGCGGGCTCAATGTCGTGTCCAGCCGATGCAGATCGGCCTGGGCCTTGAGTTGCCTGGCGAGTTCGTCCGCCAGCCAGTCGCCGACCTTGCGGTCCTGGCTGAAGTCGGCCGGTTTGTTCCAGAACTCATCCAATGCACGGGTGAGCAGTCGTTCATAAAGCGCCGGCGTGGCGCTGATCAGCCGCTTGATTTCATCTTTTGCGGCGCGCTCGTTCAGGGCGACGGGCGCTGCGGTGGTGCCGTCCCGATGGGTGACAATCTCGATGTCGTCCAGGTCACGGAAGAACGCCCTCGGATCGATCCTGCCAGCGACGACTTGCAGCAAAAGCGTCTCGAGCAAGCGGGTGTCCGTCACCGTCTTACCGGTTGCCGGGTCATCGGCTGTGCGCTGCGCAGGCGCGATCATCTCTTCTCGCAGCGTGCGCACGGACAGCTCGTGCACCGTCATGCTGCCCGCCAAGGCAGGGAAGGTTCTCCTGAACCAATAATCCAGGTGTTGCCTCATCACATTGGAAGGCCTTGGGATGGCGTCGTTCAGGCGGATCATGTGTTGCTGTGACGCCTTGAGCTGGCTGATCAGCGGGGCATCCGGCAGCGCTGCGCTGTCGGCGAACGGTAAGTCATGGGACGTTGTAAGGGAGGTGTGTTGCACTGCTTTTCTTCCTGGAGGAATGTTGGCAGTACAACCTATTCAGGAAAAGTTCGGGTGGGTGGTATATAGGTACCGCATGCGGGGAGGGGCGATAGCGTAAGAAGATCTCTATCTCAGTTCCCAGTATCTGCCTATTTCTCAAAATGGATGACTCGTTAAAGCTATGGTCAAGCACATCGATCCAGATTTGACGTTGTTGAAGATGCCTTCTCTCAAGGCCGTCAAGTCCTTCGTGGCCGCCGCCAAATACCAGAGCTTCACCCGTGCCGCAGAGGCGCTGTGCGTGACCCAGGCAGCGATCAGTCGGCAAATTCGCGAGCTTGAAACGTATCTTGGCGTAGAGCTGTTCAGGCGAGTAGGTCGTGCGGTCGAGTTGACCGAAGCAGGCGCCATTTTCTTCGACGCAGCGCAAATGTCATTCGTAAATATCTCCCAGGCGGCTGAGCGCATCCGCACCCATAACGCCGGGAAGCGCGTGCTGACCCTGTGCTGCTCTCCCGCATTTTCGGCGCTATGGCTGGCGGCGAAACTGCCTGCCTTTTTCAGCCAGAATCCCGATATTGATCTCAACCTGATCACCACCCAGAACTTTCTGTCGATGGAGCCTGGCATTCGCCCGGACATTTTCATCACCAAGATGGCCCGGATTCAGGATGGTTACCGCAGCTATCCGCTGTTTCACGACGTGATCTATCCGGTCTGTACCCCGCAATACCGAGACGCCCACCCGGAGTTGTCGAGCCTGGAAGGGCTGCGCAACGGCGTGCTGCTCAATCTCAGCCCCTACGGCCGTTCGCAGGTGGCGGAGCATGTGGACTGGAATGTGTGGTTCGCCTTCCATAACGTCAATCTTGACGAGCGCCCGCACGACAGCCCTCACGTGCTCAATGCCAACGACTACAACCTCATCATCAGCATGGTGCTGACCCATCAGGGCGTGTCTCTTGGCTGGAACCACTTGGTGACAAAGCTGATTGACGACGGGTTGCTGGTGCGGCCGGTCGCTGAAGAAGTTGTGCTCAAGGAAAGCCAGCACTACCTGACGTTCAGGGAAGACCGCGAGCACGACGAGGCCTGTTGTCGGTTCAGGGACTGGGTGCTGTCGCAGTTCGAATGAACCGGCCATCCGCGACGCGAACGACATCCTGAGCGTCCAATCGATAACATTTTTTTATGCATTGCCCAGTGAAAAGGTTTCTTGTTGGCAAGCGCGTTCGACACGTAATCTTCACACAAGCCGCCAGTAATCCTCGGGTCGATGCAAGAGGATTCGAGGCGTGCAAAAGCCGATGGAGACCTTCCATACGTGCTGAAAATAAGAAACCGTCGTCACTGCCAATTGGGATAGATACGGTCTGACTATGTTGATTAAAGCGATTGCTCATCTGCCCTGTGTCGAACAGTGTCTGCCTGAGGTAAAGGCCGTGTCTCGACCGAACGTATTCTAAAGTTTCAGCGTTTTTTCTGCTGCCTGCTCGATGTACTTGAGTGGGTCTGGAAATGTGTCTCGCTGGGCGATTGCGAAAGAACATTGAAGTTCTTGCGTTGATAAAGGTTCAGGATTAAATCCTGAGTCAACGTCATCCTCACACTTGCGTTATTTGTTTTTACATCGGGGCACGTCCCGGAAATCAGATGGACTTTATTTCGTGTTCCAGGGCTTCGGCCGCGTACGTTTTGCTGTTGTTAATTGGCCGTTTCTTTTTAAACGCCACGGCCATTCCTATTCGGAGAATATCGTCTTGAAATTCGAAGGCATTTATACACCGGCGGTCACGCCGCATACGCCTGATGGTGAAATCGACTGGCGCGTCTTTTCCGAGGTTCTCGAATCTCTGATCGAAGCGAAAGTGCACGGGATCATCATTGGCGGTTCCACCGGCGAATATTATGCGCAGACTGCCGAGGAGCGCCTCAAGCTCGCCGCACATGCCAGGGAAGTCATCGGCAGTCGCGTACAGTTGATCATCGGCACCGGCGCCATTCGCACCGAAGACGCGGTGTTGTTTGCCGAGGATGCCAAGCGGATCAAGGCCGACGCGATCCTGGTGACCACACCGCCCTACGCGCTGCCGACCGATCAGGAAAACGCCATCCACGCGCTGACCATCGACCGCGCGGCCAATATGCCGATCATGTTGTACAACTATCCGGGTCGCATGTGTGTGCAAATGAACGAGGAATACCTCGCTCGGGTCGGCAAGTCCAAAAACGTAAAAGCCATTAAAGAAAGTTCCGGCGATATGGGCCGCGTTCATTTATTGGCCCGTGAATTTCCCCATATCGCCTTGTCTTGTGGTTGGGATGACCAGGCACTTGAGTTCTTTGCCTGGGGCGCCAGGAGTTGGGTGTGTGCCGGTTCCAACTTTCTGCCAAAAGAGCATGTTGCGTTATATGAAGCCTGTGTCGTCGAGAAGAACTTCGATAAGGGCCGCCAGATCATGTCCGCGATGATGCCGCTGATGAATGCGCTGGACGGCGGCAAGTTCGTGCAGTGCATCAAGTTCGGTTGTGAATTGAACGGGCTCGCAGTCGGTGACGTACGTGCGCCATTGCGTCCGCTCAATTCGGACGACAAACGCAGCCTGCAGACCGTCATCGCCAACGTGAAACGTACCGTCGCCCACATCACCTCGGGAGCCAACAATGCGTGATCTTCTGACTGCGGCCGAATATGCCGCCATCGCAAAGTCGATGTCGTTTCCGAACACCGCCTTCATCAATGGCGCCTTCAAGCCTGCGATTTCCGGCAATACCTTTGCCACCGTCAATCCGGCTACCGGCGAGCTTTTGACCGAGGTTTCGGCCTGTGCTGCCGAAGACGTGGACTATGCCGTCAGCAAAGCCAGGGAAGCCTTCGAAGATGGCCGCTGGAGGCTGCTGCCCCCTGGCGAGCGCAAGGCCGTGCTCCTGAAGTTCGCCAAGCTGCTGGAAAAGAATCGTCATGAACTGGCGGTGCTGGAAAGCCTGGACAGCGGAAAACCGGTGCGTGAATGCCAACTGGTCGACGTGCCCGACACCATTCACACCCTGCGCTGGCATGCCGAGGTGATCGACAAGCTTTACGACCACACCGCGCCGGTGGGCAACGATGCCTTGACCATGGTGGTGCGCGAGCCGATTGGCGTTGTGGGCTGTGTGCTGCCGTGGAACTTCCCGCTGTTGATGCTCGCCTGGAAGATCGGCCCTGCGCTGGCCGCCGGTTGTTCGGTGATCGTCAAACCCGCTGAACAAACCACCTTGACCACACTGCGTGTCGCCGAGCTGGCCTTCGACGCGGGTGTGCCCGCTGGCGTGCTGAACATCGTCACGGGTACCGGCAAGGACGTGGGCGAACCCCTCGGCCTGCACAAAGATGTCGACATGGTGAGCTTTACCGGCTCAACCGCAACCGGTCGGCGCTTCCTGCATTACGCCGCCGATTCCAATCTCAAGCGTGTAGTGCTCGAGTGTGGCGGCAAGAACCCGGCCGTGGTCATGGACGACGCCGAGGATCTCGACCTGGTCGCCGAGCAGGTGGTCAACGGCGCGTTCTGGAACATGGGCGAGAACTGCTCGGCGACTTCGCGCCTGCTGGTTCACGCATCGGTCAAAGACGAACTGCTCAAGCGCATGGGCGCCTATATCCGCGAGTGGAAAATGGGCGACCCGCTGGACCCGCAGAATCGCGTGGGCGCACTGGTCAGCAGCGACCATTTCGAGAAAGTGAAGTCCTACCTGGATTACGCCAGCGCGAGCAATCTGGAAGCCGTGTATGGCGGCGATACTCATGACGGTGCCTTTATTCAGCCCACCGTAATCGACGGTGTGGATCGCGACAGCCGCCTGTTCCAGGAAGAGATTTTCGGCCCGGTGCTGTCGGTCACGACCTTCAACTCGATCTGCGAAGCCATTGCCCTGGCAAACGACACCCACTACGGGTTGGCCGCTTCGGTGTACACCGGCAACCTGCGCCGGGCGATCAAGCTGGCTCGCGAAATCCGTGCCGGGATCGTCACTGTCAACTGCTTCGGCGAGGGCGATGCATCGACGCCGTTCGGCGGTTACAAGGAGTCCGGTTTCGGTGGTCGCGACAAGTCAGTGTTCGCCCACGACCAGTACACCGAAATCAAAACCATCTGGATCGATGTGTCTGATCGGTCGGTTGACGAGACCGTAAAATGAGCGATCACACCATCAAGCGGCTGCCGGTAGACACCGGTGTTTCAGGCTGGGAGGCGATCTCCACGCGTTCCGCCCCTGTGCGAATGCTTGATGGGAACGTGTCGGCGGACTGGCTGATCATCGGTGCGGGATTCGCGGGTCTGTCGGCGGCGCGTCGGCTGTCCCAGCTACGTCCCGACGACACCATCGTGGTGGTCGACGCCCATGAAATCGCCAAGGGCCCTGCGGGGCGCAACTCCGGTTTCATGATCGATGTGCCCCACAGCCTGTCCTCCGGCGAATACTCGGTGGCCGGTGAGTCCGCCACTGCGCAGGAGATCGCACAGAATCGCTTTGCCATCGACTTTGCGGCTCAGGCTGCGGTTGAGTACGGCATGTCGCGGCAGACCTTCGACCCCTCCGGGAAGATCAACGCGGCAGCCACCGAGCGCGGCTTGAAGCTGAACCTCAAGTACGCGAAATCCCTGGCGAGGATCGGCGAGCGGCATGAGTTGTACGACGCCAAACAGATGCTGGAAATCACCGGCTCGAATTACTACCACGGTGGGTTGTATACCCCCGGCGCGGTGATGATTCAGCCGGCGCAGTACATCCGCGACCTGGCGCAGGGGCTGGGGCAGAAGATCAGCCTCTACGAGCGCTCGCCGATTGTCGAGCTGTCGAAGTCCGGGGCCGGCTGGGTGGCGAAATCCCACAAGGGCCGAGTCTCGGCGCCGAAAGTCATCCTTGCGGTCAATGGCCACATCGAAGACTTCGGGCATTTCAAGGGGCGGCTGCTGCACGTCTTCACCTACGCCTCGATGACCGCCGGATTCAGCCACGACGAATTCAAACGCAACGTGACCGGTCACGACCGCTGGGCGCTGCTGCCCGCCGATCCGATGGGCGCAACGGTGCGCAAGATCACCTCGAACGGGCAATCGCGCATCGTCATTCGCACCAAGTTCACCTACGACCCGACCATCACCGTGACGCCGATGCGTGTTGCGGCGGTGGCCGAAGAACAACGGCATTCGCTCGACGCACGCTTCCCGGAGTTGAAATCGACACCCATCGAATTCAGCTGGGCAGGGCGCCTGTGCCTGAGCCGCAACAGCGCGCCAGCCTTTGGCGAAGTGGAAGAAAACCTCTACGCCGCATGCTGCGAGAACGGTCTGGGCACGGTGAAGAGCACCCTGGCCGGGGTCATGGCCGCCGAGTTGGCAAGCGGTACGCAGTCGGAGTTTTTGCAGCGCTACAGCCAGGCTCCAGGGCCGAGCAAGTTGCCACCGAAGTTGTTGACTCAGTTGGGCGTCAGTTCAGTCATTCGCTGGCAGGCACTTAGGGCCGGTCGGGAAGGTTGAGGTCGAGTCGCAAGACCGAGGTTCGTTAAACATCCATAACCAGTTTTATAAACGTAGATCGGGGAACGCCATGAAGAAAATCTGGAAGGCAGTCTGTGCGGTTGCGGTAGCAGGCATGATGAGTCTGCCGGTTCACGCCGAAGAGAAAACCATCACCATGGGCACCATGAACTGGGAGGACTTGACCCCCATCACCGGCATCACCAAGAAGGTGCTCGAGGACTCTGGCTACACGGTCAAAGTGGTGGAGTTTTCGGAGTGGGGCATTGCCTATGCAGCCCTGACCAAGGGTGATGTTCAGGTTCTGGCCTCCCAGACCGATTACGCCGCCTCCGATTACTGGAACAAGAATAAAAACAGGCTCGAAAAACTGTCGCCGGTCTCGTTCGGTCTGTACCAGGGGCTGGCGGTGCCCAGCTATGTCGACATCGATTCGATCGATCAACTCAATGCCAACGCAGACAAGCTCGGCGGCAAGATCATCGGCATCGAGCCAGGGTCAGGCTTGATGAGCGATGCCAACAACGTGGTCAAGGCCTATGACCTCAAGCTGAAACTGGTCGAAGGCAGTACCGCTGCGATGACCGCCGCGCTGAAGTCTGCTGTGGACCGCAAAGAGTGGGTGGCGGTCACGGTGTGGGATCCGTCCTGGATGACCAAGAAATTCGACCTGAAGTTTCTGAAAGACCCCAAAGGCATCTTCCCGCCGCTGCAAGGCTATTACTGGATCGGCCATAAAGGTTTCGCCGAGGGCAATCCACGTGCCCGTGAGCTGATGGCCAGTGTTTACGTGCCTATCGCCGACATCACCGCCATGAACGCCGAGGTCAAGGACGGCAAGACCATGGATGAGGCCGTCAAGGGCTGGACCGACAGTCACGCCGATTTGTTGAAGCGCTGGGAAAACGTCAAGAAGTGAAACGCGACGCCTTTTTTGCCACTGCCGCCTTTTGATCAATGAGAGAAGTCAGCCAAAACTGACTCGACGGGTTACGACATGACAACGGCTAAAATTGACACTAACGAAGTGCTGGTAGATTGCCAGAATGTCTGGAAAATCTTTGGGGAAAGCGCACCTGCCGCGATGCAAGCTGTCGTTCAGCAGGGGCTTACCAAGACCCGGATTCTGCAAGATTACAGCTGCGTGGTCGGGGTCTCGAACGTCAGTCTCCAGGTCCGCCGTGGAGAGATCTTTTGCATCATGGGATTGTCCGGCAGTGGCAAATCCACCCTGATCAGGTTGCTCAACAAGCTGATCACTCCAAGTTCCGGAAAGGTCCTGGTCAAGGGCAAGGATCTTTCTACGCTTTCAGCGGCACAATTGCGCGAAGTACGCGCCCGGCACATCGGCATGGTCTTCCAGAGCGTGGCCCTGCTGCCCAACCGCACGGTGCTGGAAAACACCGCGTTCGGTCTGGAAGTGCAGGGCATCGGCAAGGCCGAGCGCTACAAGGTGGCTGAGCGTGCGCTGGCGAAAGTGGGCCTGAGCGAATGGTCGCAGCGTTACCCCAGCGAGTTGTCCGGGGGCATGCAGCAACGTGTCGGCTTGGCCCGGGCGATCACTGCCGACCCGGAAGTGATTCTGATGGACGAGCCGTTCAGCGCCCTCGACCCGTTGATCCGCCGCCAGCTACAGGACGAGTTCCGCCAGTTGACGAAAGAGCTCGGCAAGTCTGCGGTGTTCATTACCCACGACCTGGACGAAGCCATCCGCATCGGCGACCGCATCGCGATCATGAAGGACGGGGTGATCATCCAGGTGGGTACCGCCGAAGAAATCGTCCTCAAGCCTGCCGATGATTACGTGGCCGAGTTCGTCGCGGGCATCTCGCGCCTGCATCTGGTCAAGGCCCACTCGGTGATGACCCCGGTCGCGCCGTTCAAGGCGGCCAACCCCGGCTGTGATATTGCGCGACTGATCAAGACCAGGCTCGATGCGGACATCAACGAGCTGATTGGCCTGACCGTGAAATCCGAGCGCGATGCGTTGGCGGTGGTCGATAACGACGTGGTCGTAGGGATCATCACGCCTCGTGATCTGCTGCGCGGTGTGCAGGGAATTGCGAATGAATTCTCAGCCTCGTCAGCAACCGCTGCGCTGGAGGCTTCGGCATGAGCACCCCCGACTTTTCCAGTCAGTTCGATTCGGCCATCGATTCCAGCCTGGAGTGGCTGGCCGATCACGGCGAGTTCCTGTTCAGCGCCGCCAACGACGCGCTGACAGCGGTCTACAAAGGCGTGCTCTGGTGCATCGCCTTGCCGCCGTTTTACGTCATTGCGCTGCTGTTCGCGTTGATCGGCTGGCGCTTGATCGGCCTTCGTTTCGCGATTCTGTCGGGGCTGGCACTGATGTTTTGCGCCTTTATCGGGCTGTGGCCGGAGACCGTGAGCACCCTGGCTCTTGTCCTCACCGCGACCTTTCTGGCGCTGTTGGTTGCAATCCCGTTGGGCGTGGTCGCGGGGCTCGCGCCTGCATTCGACCAGGTGGTCGATCCGTGCCTGGACCTGGTGCAGACCATGCCGCCCTACATTTATCTGCTGCCTGCCATTGCGCTGTTGGGATACGGCCCTGCCACGGCGTTGTTGGCGACTTTCATTGTCGCGCTGCCACCGGCCTTGCGCCTGACTTCGCTGGGCATTCGCATGACCCCCAAGGAGTTCATCGAACTGGGTGACGCCAGCGGTGTGACCGGGATGCAGATGTTCTTCAAGATCCGCCTGCCATTCGCGATGCCCAGCATCATGGCCGGCGTCAACCAGAGCCTGATGATGGCGTTCGGCATGGTCGTGATCGCCGGGATCGTCGGTTCCGGCGGCCTGGGTGAGTCGATCTACGGCGCGGTGCGCACGTTGGACATCGCCAAGTCGATCAACGCGGCCATCGCCATCGTCATCCTGACCATGATCCTCGACCGCCTGGCGCAGAGTGCAGCGCGGCCTCGTATGGGAGAAAGCCAATGAGCATCGCCGACCTGCGTTTTTCCCCCGGTGAGTTTCTAGCCCCCGTCGTGGACTGGCTCAACGCCAATCTGCATGGCTTGTTCGTCGTCATCAGCCAAGTGGTAGAGGCTGTGCTGGGGCTGGTCGAGCACCTGTTGCTGGCGCCTCATCCCTACATGATGATCGCCATCGTCTTTGTTGCCGCGTTCATCTTCGCCACCAAACGTGTGGCGGTGTTCGCGGCGTTGATGTTGGCGTTCTGCCTGTTCTCTGGCCTGTGGGTCGCGTCGATGCAGACCATCGCGCTGGTGTCCGTGTCGGTGCTGATTTCGGTGGCGATTGCCTTCCCGCTGGGTGTTCTGGCCGCTCGGGTCAAGCGCGTAGACGATGCGTTTCTGCCAATCCTCAACATCATGCAGACCGTGCCGCCTTGGGTGTATCTGATTCCGGCGGTGATCCTGTTCAGCCTGGGGCGTGTTCCGGCGATCATCGCCACCATCGTCTACGGCATTCCGCCGATGCTGCGCCTGACCACGCTGGCGTTCAAACAACTGCCCAAAGACCTGCTGGAACTGGGGCAAGCGTCCGGTGCGTCGCCGAAGGACATTCTGTTCAAGATCGAATTGCCGACCGCCGCACCGACGCTGCTGGTGGGCCTGAACCAGTGCATCCTGATGTCGCTGGCCATGGTGGTACTCGCCGGTCTGGTGGGGGCGGGTGGCCTGGGGGCTGAAGTCACCAGGGGGCTGTCGCGGATGGAAATGGGCCTGGGCCTGCGCGCCGGTCTTGCCATCGTCGCCATCGCGTTGCTGCTCGATCGCCTGTCTCGCGGCGCGCTGCAGCGCCATTCGCCAAGCAAAATGGTTTAACAGGATGGCACCATGAGACGCAGTTTTTTCTGTATCGATTCCCACGCCTGCGGCAATCCGGTTCGCGTTGTCGCAGGTGGCGGTCCGTTGTTGCCATCGGTTTCCATGGCCGAGCGGCGGGAGATATTCGTCCGCGATCACGACTGGGTACGCACCGCGCTGATGTTCGAGCCTCGCGGCCACGACATCATGTCCGGCGTGATCATCTACCCCTCGACTCGCGAAGATTGCGACTTTGGCGCGTTGTTCATCGAAGTCAGCGGCTGCTTGCCGATGTGCGGCGCGGGGACCATCGGGCTTTCGACGGTGGTCATCGAAGAGGGGCTGGTGACGCCGAAAGAACCGGGCAAGCTGGCGATCGAAACCCCGGCCGGCCGTGTCGATGTCGAGTACACCCTGGACGGTGAATACGTCGAGTCGATCAAACTGTTCAACGTCGCCAGCTACCTGCACAGCGCGGATGTTGTGGTGCAGGTGCCTGGCGTCGGGCAACTGACTGTCGACATCGCCTACGGCGGTAACTTTTACGCGGTGGTCGAACCGCAGCAATGCTGGCCAGGCCTTGATGGACACAGCACCGCCGATATCGTCGGTCTGAGTGTGAAACTGCGCGCGGCGCTGGCCGGAATCTGTAATCCGTTGCACCCGGAAAATGAGCGGATCACTGGCGTGCATCACGTCATCTGGTGCGACAAACCGCAGAACAGCACGGCGGATGGTCGTTGCGCGGTGTTTTACGGTGACAAGGCCATTGATCGTTCTCCTGGTGGCACCGGAACTTCCGCCAGGATGGCGCAGTTGTTTGGCAAGGGGCGACTGAAAGTCGGCGACACCTATCGACACGAGAGTCCGATTGGCACGCTTTACGAAGGCAAGGTCGAGGCGGCGATAAAGGTTGGCGAATTCGACGGCATACGCCCGAGCATCACCGGTTGGGCCCAGGTGACAGGCTACAACACCCTTTTTGTCGATGACAGAGACCCGCTCGCCCACGGGTTCCAGCTCGCGTAAGCGCTTCTCCAGGGGGCATCGCTTCGGGCGATTGAAGCCAAGCGTAACGAATCGCCAGATAAACATTCTGGGCTGTAGGAAAACGCGCATTTCTAGTTGAGACACTTCCTATTCGTTCCAGGTACCACGCCGTTGGGATTGCCACTCACCTGTGCTGCGACGTCTTATTCATCATTCCGAATCCTCCGGCTCGGTGCTCCTTCCCAGCGGCAAGGGGCGCAGCCTGAAGCCCATGAATAAGGCCCCTGGAAATGCACTCACCTTTGGATGCCCTCTACACCAACGAAATTTCCCGTGAAGCGCTCTGTCATTTGGATGACTTGTACTTGGAGCAACGCCACCTGGAGGGTTACGGCGAAGAAGTCGCGGCATTCGTCAATCGACAAAAAGCATTCGTCCAAGCGCATCCGCCAATCGCTATTTATCGAGTGGCCACCGAGGGCAGCCAGACGCGGTACGGCGGAACGATCCAGCAGGTGTCATCGTCATTGACGTTCACCTTGGATAATGGCTGGAAAGTGCGGGCCGCGCAGAAAGGCGACCAGGTGGTGTATGCCGATGGCAGCACGGCACGGATCATCACCGGCGCGGGGGAAGCCAATAGCAATATCGCGCTGGTCGGCAGTCGTTTGAGCAATGGCGACGAAATCATCAATACGCTTCAGAAACGTTTCCTGATCATCGTGCGTGAAGGCGTGCCGATGGCGGAGGATTTCCTGCCTGCTCTTAAACGGGCGGATGTTCATCGCCTGCACTCGAATGGGATGAAGGAAGACATCCAATGAACGAGGGTCTGCTGCGCAGCCCTGCGGGAGCAAGCTCCCTCGCCACAAGGTCCGTGCTGGACACTCGGACGGCTGGTGGGCTCCAAACAGCGTGCCGGCAATATCCAGGTACGCCACCCAACCCAGTGGGAGCGAGCTTGCTCGCGATGACGGCAGCACAGCCAGCATCGCCGGTACTGACCCAGCGCTATCGCGAGCAAGCTCGCTCCCACAGTGGAACTGTGGTGTTCGCAATATCCGGGTACGCCACCCAACCCTGTGGGAGAGGGCTTGCTCGCGATGACGGCAGTACAGCCCGCATCTCAGGTACTGACCCAGCGCTATCGCGAGCAAGCTCGCTCCCACAGTGGAACTGTGGTGTTCGCAATATCCGGGTACGCCACCCAACCCTGTGGGAGAGGGCTTGCTCGCGATGACGGCAGTACAGCCCGCATCGCCGGTACTGACCCAGCGCTATCGCGAGCAAGCTCGCTCCCACAATGGACTGCGTGTACGCAATATCCGGGTACGGCACCCAACCCTGTGGGAGCGAGCTTGCTCGCGATGACGGCAGCACAGCTCGCATCGCCGGTACTGACCCAGCGCTATCGCGAGCAAGCTCGCTCCCACAATGGACTGCGTGTACGCAATATCCGGGTACGGCACCCAACCCTGTGGGAGCGAGCTTGCTCGCGATGACGGCAGCACAGCCAGCATCTCAGGTACTGACCCAGCGCTATCGCGAGCAAGCTCGCTCCCACATGAGGGTTGCGGGATGGCCTGGCATCAATTGCCAGGCCTCTCTAATGGCCCAAACGGCGCTTTTTATTGCACCTTCGCCAAATCCCCTTTCAACGCAACACCGGCCATGATCGCGCCGGCGTGGCATTCGTAGGTGGTGGGGTCTTTGCGTTCGTTGCTCTTGTAGAAGCTGACAATGTTGGTGACGGCGTTGGCGCCGGCGTTCTTGGCGGCCTGGTGCAGGCTGATCAGGGCTGATTGCAGCACCCATTCGCAGGCCACTTCATCGGACTTGTTGAAGGCGTTGGTTTTCTTGTTGGTCACGGCGCCGGGGCTGACCACGGTGACGTTGCCAGCCGGTTTGTTGCCGGCCAGGTAGAACTTCACGCTGCCGTCGATCTTGCCGGTGCGGATGGCTTCGGCGACGACCTTGTCGAACGGCAGGAACAGCGCGGTATCACGGGCCTGGCTGAGGCTTGGCAGGGTGCTGAGCAACAGGGCGGCGGTCACGGCGATTTTCTTCAACGACATCATGGTCTCCTTGACGTAGGGGTAACGGGTTTTGAATCCGATTCAGCGCCAGCGGCGGAAGATCAACGAGGTGTTGACCCCACCGAAGGCGAAGTTGTTGTTCATCACGTATTCGTTGCTCATCGACCTGAACTCGCTGCGCAGGTAGTCGAGCTGGCCGCATTGGGGATCGACCTCATCGAGGTTGAAGGTGTGCACGTACAGGTCGCTGTTCAGCATTTCGATGCTGAACCAGGATTCCAGCGCCCCGCAGGCACCCAGGGTGTGGCCGAGGAAACTCTTCTGCGAGCTGATGGGCATGTGCTCGCCAAACAGGCTGCTGGTGGCCAGGGTTTCGGCGATGTCGCCCTGTTCGGTGGCGGTGCCATGGCCATTGACGTAGCCGATGGCCGAGGGTTCGAGGCCGGCATCTTCCAGGGCCAGTTCCATGGCCCGGCGCATGGTGACCAGTTCGGGGCGGGTGGCGTGCTGGCCGTCGGCGTTGCTGCCGAAGCCCACGATCTCGGCATGAATCCGTGCGCCACGGGCCAGGGCGTGTTCCAGTTCCTCAAGCACGAGCATGCCGGCACCTTCGCCGATCACCAGGCCATCGCGGCCTTTGTCGTAGGGACGCGGGCTGGTTTGCGGCGCATCGTTTTTCAGGCTGGTAGCGTAGAGCGCATCGAAGACCATCGCTTCGGTCGGGCACAGTTCTTCCGCACCGCCGGCCAGCATCAACGGCAGGCGCCCGAACTTGATGGCCTCGTAGGCATAGCCGATGCCGTGGCTGCCGCTGGTGCAGGCACTGGAAGTGGGGATCAGGCGTCCGGTCAGCCCGAAGAAGATGCTGATGTTGGCCGCCGTGGTGTGGGGCATCATGCGCACATAGGAGTTGGCGTTCAGGCCTTCGGCCACGCTGTTGAGCAGCATGTTGCCGAACGCCTTGATCTCATCGGTGCTGCCGGTGGATGAACCGCAGGACACGCCCATGCGCCCGTCCTTGATCGATTCGTCGCCCAGCAGGCCGGCGTCGGCCAGGGCCTGTTCCGCCGACGCGACTGCCAGGCGCGAGACCCGCCCCATGCTGCGCAATTGCTTGCGGGTCCAGTGGGCCGGGACCTGGAAGTCGTCGATGGGGCCGGCCAGGCGCGTGTTCAGTTCGGTGAAACGGTCCCACTCATCCATGCGCCGGATGCCGCTGCGGTTGGCGGCGAAGTTGCTGGCGATGGTTTCCCAGTCGCTGCCCACGGAGGTGATGCCGGCCATGCCGGTGACGACGACGCGCTTCATCAGCACAAGCCTCCGTTGACGGCCAGGATCTGCCGGGTGATGTAGCCGGCTTCGGCGGACATCAGGAAGTTCACCGCGCCGGCCACTTCTTCCGGGGTGCCCATGCGCTGGGCGGGGATCATTTTCATCAGTTCTTCCACGGGTACGTTTTCATCGAGCATGGCGGTGTCGATCAACCCCGGCGCGACGCAATTGACGGTGATCTTGCGCTTGCCCAGCTCGATTGCCAACGCCTTGGCCGCGCCGATCAAACCGGCCTTCGAAGCACTGTAGTTGACCTGGCCGCGATTGCCGATCAGCCCGGAAACCGAAGTGATGCAGACGATCCTTCCGGCGGCGCGACGACGGATCATCGGCATCATCACCGGGTGCAGTACGTTGTAGAAACCGTCGAGGTTGGTGCGCATCACCACATCCCAGTCGTCTTCGCTCAGGGCCGGGAAGGCGCCATCGCGGGTCAGGCCGGCATTGAGCACCACGCCGTAATAGGCGCCGTGGGCTTCGACATCGGCTTCGAGAATGGCCTTGCAAGCGGCGCGGTCGGCCACGTCGAACTGCAGCACCCGGACGTTGCGGCCCAGGGCCTGGATTTGTGCCTGGACCGCCTCGGCCTCGGCGCGGCCGCTGCGGCAGTGCAGCACGATGTCGTGCCCGGCCTGGGCCAGGCGCAGGGCGATGGCGCGGCCGATGCCACGGCTGGAGCCGGTGACCAGTACGGATTCAGTCATGGCGGGGTTCCTGTTGCGGACGGTTCATGAAGGTAATGGGCAGCCTGGGGCGGACGGAATACATTGAGCCGGGCCGTGGCATGGATGCCGGGGGCGTGGATGTGGCATTCGAACACGCCCATGCCGTTGTCGTCTTCCAGGGAGCGCACGCCATGGATGCTCAGCTCGGTGCCGACGGGAAAGCAGTCGACGTTGCATTCGAACTTGCGGGTGCCGAGCA
Source organism: Pseudomonas fluorescens (assembly GCF_001307275.1). NCBI lineage: Bacteria > Pseudomonadati > Pseudomonadota > Gammaproteobacteria > Pseudomonadales > Pseudomonadaceae > Pseudomonas > Pseudomonas fluorescens. The sequence goes on along the minus strand of NZ_CP012831.1, from coordinate 2,083,363 downwards.
AAAAGCCCAACTCCACGGTATCGCCGCGTCGGCGCGCGTGGCAACCGGCAAACGCCGCGACACTCTGGGCCATCAGCTCGATGCCGACCCAGGCCGGCAGTGCGCCGTCGTCGCGGTTGAACAAACCGCCGGGCTTGACGGTGGCGTGGGTGTGGATCTGTTCGTCATCGAACGACAGGATCCGGTCGATGAGGATCATGTCGCCGGCATGGGGCAGCAGTTCGGCGAGCGGCCAGTCAGTCATGGGGCGTCTCCGATAATCAGGCTGACGTTGTTGCCGCCGAAGGCAAATGAATTGCTCATCAGGCGGCGCGCGGTGGCGGGTTTCAGGCGGGTGTCGGCGGTGACCCAGTCGAGCGCTGGCAGGGCCGGATCGGCCTGGCCGTCCCAGATGTGCGGCGGCAGGGCCTGGGCGGTGTTTTGTGTGCTCAGGGCCAGCCAGCAGAACGCCGCTTCCAGCGCCCCGGCCGCGCCGAGGGTATGGCCGGTCATGGGCTTGGTGGACGAGCAGGGCACACCGGCCGGGAACAGCCCGGCCACGGCCTGGCTTTCCATGGCGTCGTTGTGTTGCGTGGCGGTGCCATGCAGGTTCAGGTAGTCGATCTGGCGGGCGTCGAGGCCGGCGCAGCGCAGGGCTTTTTCCATGGCCTGGCGCGCGCCGCGACCGCTGGGTTCGGGCGCGGAGATATGGTGGGCATCGGAACTGGCGCCGTCGCCGAGCAAGGCAATCGGTGTGCCCTCGCCTGGCGTCTTGCTCATGAGAAACAGCACCGCCGCTTCGCCGATGTTGATGCCGCTGCGGTTCACCGAGAACGGATTGCAGCGTTCGTTCGACACCGCTTCCAACGCGGAAAAACCGTTGAGGGTCAGTTTGCACAGGCTGTCCACGCCACCGCACAGCACCGCATCGCACAGGCCCAGGTCCAACAGGCGCCGGGCGCTCATCAAGGCGCGGGCGCTGGAGGTACAGGCCGTGGAAATCACGTAGGACGGGCCGCTCAGGCCGAGCCAGTCGGAAAGAAAGTTGGCCGGCGCGCTGAGTTCCTGTTGCTGGTAGTCGTAGCCGTCGGGGAAGCGCTGCTCGCGCAGGTAGTGGGCAATGCCCTGGCTGGCCTCATCGATGCCCGACGTGCTGGTGCCCAGGACGATGCCGATGCGAGCGCGCCCGTAGGCCTGGATGGCCTGGTCGATCTCCGCGCGAATCTGCAGCCCCGCTTCCAACAGCAGTTGATTATTGCGGCTGCGTTGCGCCGCCAGGGCAGGGGGGATGGGCGCGAGTTCACCCGGTACCGCGGCGACCGGCAAGGCCCGTTCGGCCACCCAGCCATCCTCGCAGCGCACGCCCGAGCAGTCGCCGGCAAACAGGTTGCGCGCGACAGTGTGCTTGTCGCGGCCCAGGGCGCAGATCACCCCGAGGGCATTCAGGTAGGCGGTCATGGGGCGTTCTCGGTCAACGGTGTGATGCGGTAGCGGGGGCCTTGGGGCAGGCTCATTTCGAAATCCAGCGGCTGCGTGTAGCGCACCTGCCAGCGATTATCGAGAGTCCGTTGCGACGCCTGTCGCCGGGCCGCCGGATAGTTGCCGGACAGCTCGGCGTCGGGGGTCAGGGCGAACAACAGCGCGGCGAACAACTCCCGGGCCTCGGCATTGGGTGGCAGCAGACCGTCGGCCTGCCACTGGCCGTCGACCAGGCGCTGGCGGGCCACGGGAATGCCCAGCGGGTCCATCATCGACCAACGGATGCCGGTGTCTTCGCGCTGGATCACCAGTAGCCAGTCCTGGCGTTGGCCGGCCAGGGTCCGCTCGATGTGCAGTTGCATCGGCAACGCCAGGGTCGGCGTGCGGGCGGGCAGCGGCGCCTGGCTGGCGCAGGCGCTGAGCAGCAACACACAGGCGATCAGCAGGCCACGGATCATCCGGCAGCCCCTTCGCCAGGCTTGCGCGCCACCACATTGACCAGGGTTTCCTCACGCTCGCCAAATGGCTTGGGCCGGCGCAGGCCAAAGCGCTCCAGCAGGCCGAAATCCTTGGCACGGCTCCACCACAGGTACGGGTAGGAGACGTTGCGGTCTTCGAACCGGAACCCTTGATCGCGGATCATCTGCAGGTACTGCGCGGCACTTTTCTGCACGTGCATGGGGTGGCGGAACAGCCAGCGGATCACCCAGGTATCGATGTAGGCTTCGGTGGATTCGGCGAACATCAAATAGCCGCCGGGCTTGAGTACGCGGTAGAACTCGGCGAGGGCTTTTTCCTGCTCCACCAGGTGATGGAACGTCTGGTGGCAGAACAGCAGGTCGACGCTGGCGTCGGGCACCGCCAAGGTCGCGCAGTCGCTGCCGATCAGTTCCACGCTCATGCCTTGGCGCGCGGCTTCCTCCCGGCTCAGGTCCAGGCTGTGAGGGTCGGCATCCACGCCGATCAGGCGTTGTGGCGCGAACACCTGGCGCAGGTACTGGAATGATTTACCCTGGCCGCAGCCGGCGTCCAGCAGCACCGGGTTGGCCGGAAGCGCGGTGCTGAACAGGCTGCGCAGGTCGTTGATCGCCACGCGCAACACGTGGTGCTGCCAGGTGTGGCTGCGCAGGAACCAGAAGCCGAAGCGGGTTTCTTCGACGTAGTTGTCGCTCAGGTAGCTCATGGTTGCTGACTCGGCGCCGGGCTTGCGCAGATTTCCGAGAGCATGCGCAGGCGCCGCTTGGGTTCACTGACAAACGGGTTGCGTTGATCCCAGGCGTAGCCAGCCAGGATCGAACTGATCATGCGCCGGATGTCGTCCGAGCCTTCGGTGTAGAAAATCACGTCCTGGAAGGTACCGGCGTACCAGCCCTCGACATAGCAGCGGAAGGTGTCGACGCCGCGCTTGAGCGGCTCGGCAAACTCGCTTTGCCAATCGACGCTTTCACCTTGGAGCTGGCGGTGGAGTACATCGGCGGCCATGCTCGCCGAACGCATGGCAATGGTCACGCCGGAGGAGAACACCGGGTCGAGGAATTCCGCGGCGTTGCCCAACAGGGCAAAGCCCGGGCCGTGCAGGGTCTTGACGTTGGCCGAGTAGCCGCCGATGGTGCGTGCCGGGGTGTCCCACAGCGCATTTTTCAGCACGCCGGCCAGGCTCGGGGTTTCGTCGATGAAACCACGCAGGCAGGCATCGAGGTCGTCGGTGCGACCGGCGAAATGTTCCGCCGCCGCGACCACGCCCACCGAGCAGCGCCCGCCGCTGAACGGAATGGTCCAGAACCACACGTCACGTTTGCTCGGGTGGGTGGTGATGAGGATCTTTTCCCGATCGAACGCCGGAGTGTCGATACGATCCTCGATGTGCGTGAACACCGCCTGGCGCAGCGGGAAGTTCGACGGTGCCTCAAGGTCCAGCAGGCGCGGCAGGACGCGACCGTAGCCGCTGGCATCGAGCACGAAGTCAGCTTCGACGCAGTACTGGCTGCCGTTTTCACGCTGCACGCCCAGTCGTGGTTTGGCGAGGGTGAAATCGGCACTGGCAATCGCTTGGCCGTAGCGGATCTCCACGCCTTGCAGGGCGGCCTGGTCGGCCAGCAATTTGTCGAAGTCGGCGCGTTGTACCTGGAAAGTGGTGGGCTTGCCGTTGCTGAAGGTATCGCCGAAGTCGAAGGCGCTGTAGCGCTCGCCCCAGGCAAACGCGGCGCCGTTCTTGCGCTGGAACCCGGCGGCATTCACCGCGTCGAGCATGCCGGCTTCTTCAACGAAATCCAGGCAGTGGGACAACAGGCTCTCACCGATGGAGAACCGTGGGAAATGCTGGCGTTCGATGACCAGCACATCGTGGCCCTTGCGCTTGAGCAGCGCGGCGGCGATGGCCCCGGAGGGACCGGCACCGATGATGACGACCTGGCGATGTTCCGTTTCAGTGACAGGCATTGGGATTCCTTGAATATCCGTAATCATCGTTGGTCTTCTTGAGCGGATGCGGGGTGTTCGTGATGCCCGGCCCACGGCGCCAGCATGAAACTGAAAGCCAGCCCCAGGCTCACCGCCAGGCCGAAATTACTCACTGCCGGTGTGCTGGAAAGCGCCAGCAGGCCGAACGACAGCCAAGTAGTGATCGCTGCCAGGAAAGTGCCCAGCAGGCTCACCGCCGCGCCACCAATCTGCTCGCGCATCAGGATCGCGTAATCGACGCCGATGGCCGTCACCAGCAGCAGGCCGAACAGGCTGAACAGGGTCAGTGGCTGCCCCAGCCAGCCGAGGCTCGCCAGGCTGCACAGCGCGGCCAGCAATGGCAGGGCGACGATGCGCAAGGCCGCACCGACCCCGAACGGCCAGATCAGCACCAGCACGATCAGCACGCAGGAGGCCAGTTTCAACTCGGCGGCGCTGACCTGCGTGGCGGCGAAGACCCGGTTCAGGTCGCCCAGGCGATCCACCAGTTGTACCCCCGGCAGGTCCACGGCTTGCACCCGCAGCAGCGCGGCATCGTTCAAGCCTTGCAGGCTGATCATGGCGGCCACGCCTTGCGCGGTGGGGCCGAGCCAGAGCGTGCGGTACGGCTCGGCCAGGGGCCCGGCCAGCGCGGCATCGATGTCGGTTACCGGCAAGGCCTGCAATTGCGCCAGTTCCGCTTGCAGCGCGGCGACCGGCACGCCCAGGTCCAGCAACGGCTGCCAGACAGCCGGCAAGCGGGCCAGGGCCTCACGCACCTTCTGCTGGTCGGCGGGCGGGCTCACCAGTTGGTTCAGCGATAGGTAGCCCTGGAGTTTTTCCAGGGCGATCAACTGATCCAGCCGCTCGTTGAGGGCGGTCTGGCGCTCCAGCAGTTGAGACTGATTGTCGGCGCGGATCAGGAAGAACTGGCTGGTGGGCTGGAAACCGGTGATGCGCGCGATCTCGCGGGCTTCGTCGGTGAGGTGCTGAGGCGTGCCGATCCACTGGCGGATGTCGTTTTTCGTGGTCAGGTGCCAGAGGCCGCCCGCGCAGAAACTCAGCAGCAACACCAGCAGCACGGGCGTCGGCACCCGTGCCAACAACGCCTGGCGGATCTGGAGCAGGCATTCGCATAGCCGCAGCGGCCATTGGGCCGGACGCAAATCCGCGCCGTTGAGCAGCGCCGGCAACAGGCACACCGCGGTCAAGTAGGCACCCACCAGCCCGGCGGCGGAAAATATCGCGATCTGGGTCAGGGCCGGGAACGGCGTCCAGGCCAGGGCCAGGTAGCCGATGCAGGTGGTCGCCAGGCTCAGGCTCAGCCCCGGCAGGGTCAGGCGCAAGGCCGGCCAGCTGCGCCATGGCTTGAGGCTCCAGCTCTTGGACAGGTAGTGCAGGGGGTAATCCACCGCGACGCCGATCAGGCTGGAACCCAATACCAGGGTCATCACATGCATGCGTCCGAACAAGGCCACGCACGCTACGGCACCGAACAGCATGCCCACCAGCACCGGCACGAACGCCAGCCACACGCGCAAGCGTCGGAAGGCCAGCAACAGCAGCAGCAAAATGCCGACCGTCGCGCCACCGCCGACCCAGGTGATTTCCCGTGACGCCTGTTGCTGGCCGCTGGCGGCGTACAGCAGGCCGCTGGCCGCCAGCAGTTGCCCTTGGGCCTGGCCCGCCTGGTCGCGGCTGCGTTGCAGCAGCTCGGCCACTTGCAGCGGCAGGTTCATGTCGAAGGCGGTGCCCTGGGCGCGGGCCCGCAACATCACCCAGCTTTTACCGTCGGCATCGGCGACCAAGGCCCCGCTGCCGATGTCGAATTTGATCGCTCCGCGTTGGGGCTGGCTGTTCTGGATACGCCCGGTCAGGCCCAGCCAATCGTCCTGGTTCGGCACCAGGCTGAAGCCGCTGAACGGGTCGAACAGGGCCTGTACTCGTTGCTGGATGAACGCCTGGGGCTGTTCGATCAGTTGCTGCCGGTCCGCCGCCGAGAGCATCGCCAAGCGCCCGTTGAGCAGTTGCGTACGCAGCGCCGGCAAGTCGGCCTGCAACGTCCACTGCACCTTGTCGAACAGGCCGCTGGCCTGCCATTGCTCGCCCAGGGTTTGCGCCAGGGCGATGGCTTGCTGGCGATCGGCATGACCGACCAGCACCAGCACCTCGCGATTCAACGGTTCCTGCATGCGCTGTTCGGCGATCAGTTCCAGGGCATCGGGCGACGTGCCCGGCACCAGTTCCATGAGATTGGCCGACAGCGGCGCGCCGTTGCGCCACTGCCAGCCGGCGAGCGCGAGCACGGCCAGCAGCAGGATCAGGAACAGCCGGGGCAGCATCCGTTCACTCGGCAAAGTCATGTTGCTCCGCTTCGCTCAAAGGTTGCGCGCTGGTGGCGTCCTGCATGCGCAGCACGGTGCTGTCGCCCTGGGTTTCCAGCAGTTCGATGCGCTGGACCAGTTCGCCGCCGTCGATGTTGATCTGGTTGAAGACCTGCTTGAGCAGCACCGAACGCGGGGTCAGGGTGAGTTTCCACTGCTGTGGCTCGCCCGACAGGCTCAGTTCGAAATCCCGTTGCAAGCCACTGCTGTCGCCCTGCAATACCGCCAGGAACAGGCGGTTCTGCTCGGCGCCGGCGCTCTTGTTCGGCAGCATCTGCCAGGCATTGCCGTCCCGTCGGGCAATTCCATGGGCGGTGATGCGGTAGTCCTGTTGCAGTGGGGTTTGCAGCAGCCACAGCAGGCCGTGGTTTTTCGCCAGCACGAAGCGGCCCTTGCTGGTGAGCGGCTGGGGCAGCGCACGCAGGTGTTTTTCCTGGATGAACTGGCCGTGGATCACCTCCGGGCGGGCCAGTTGGTCGCTCAACTGCTGCAGGTCGAAGGCCTGGGCCAACGGCGCCAGGCAACACAGCAGCAACCAGATCGACAAACGTTTCATGGCAGTTTCCTTTCGACGGCTTCGACAAAGACCCGGGGCGAGGCCAGCAGCATTTCGCGGCTGGCGATGTCCACGGCCACTTGTACCGAACTGGCGCGGGTCAGGCGCTCGCCGGTGGCTGCGTCGCTGATCAGGTAATTGATCTTCAGCCGGTTTTCCCACTCAACCAGGCTGGCACGCACGGTCAGGGCCTGGCCGAACACGGCGCTGCGCACGTAGCGCAGTTGCAGGTCGATGACCGGCCAGGCATGGCCGGATTCGAGCATGTCGTTGTAGTTGTGGCCGATCAGGTCGAGCAGCGCACAGCGGGCCACTTCCAGGTATTTGACGTAGTGGCCGTGCCAGACCACGTTCATCGAATCGACGTCGAAAAACGGCACCACGATGTGGGTGTCGACGTGCAGAACGCCTTGGCTACGCATGCAGCCTCCAATGTTGTTCGGCAATGCGTTGCAGGCACAGGCGCAATTCGCCTTCCAGGGCGCGGTCTTCGATGACCGGGGCGAAATCCTCGGCCAATTGCTGGTGCATGGCGGCCAGGGCCGGCGGCAGCGGCCGCGCGTCTTCGGCACGACTGCGCAGCCATACGCCCTGGTTGGCCGCCAGCAACGTGGCGGCGGCGACCTGTTCGGTCAGTTCCAGCACGCGGATCGCGTCCCGGGCGGCGATGGTGCCCATGCTCACCTTGTCCTGGTTGTGACATTCGGTGGAACGCGAGAACACGCTGGCCGGCATGGTGTTTTTCAACGCCTCGGCGGTCCAGGCGCTGGTGCCGATCTGCACGGCCTTGAACCCGTGGTTGAGCATCGCCCGCTCGGCGCTGGCGCCGGACAGGTTGCTCGGCAGGCCGTGGTTGTAGCGCTCGTCCACCAGCAAGGCAAGTTGCCGGTCGAGCAGGTCGGCGACGTTGGCCACCAGGTTCTTCAGGCTGTCCATGGCGAAGGCGATATGCCCGCCGTAGAAATGCCCGCCGTGGAGCACGCGCTCGGCTTCGGCGTCGATGATCGGATTGTCGTTGGCGCTGTTGAGTTCGGTCTCGATGAACGAACGCAGCCAGCCCAGGCTGTCGGCCAGCACGCCGAGTACATGGGGCGCGCAGCGTAGGGAATAGCGATCCTGCAGGCGATGCAGCGGCGCTGTCGGCGCATCGATCGCCAGGTCCTTGCGCAGCCACGCGGCGACTTGCATCTGCCCTGGGTGTGGCTTGGCGGCGAACAGGCGCTCGTCGAAATGTTCCGGGTTGCCTTGCAGGGCGACGACGTTCAACGCGGTGATACGGGTCGCCAGTTGCAGCAGGTAGTCGGCCCGGGCGAAGGCCAGGCAGGCCAGGCCGGTCATCACAGCGGTACCGTTCATCAGCGCCAGGGCTTCCTTGGGCCGCAGCACCAGTGGGGTCCAGCCCAACTCACGGTGCACATCGGCGGCCAGGCGCCGCTCGCCACGGAACATCACTTCCCGTTCACCGGACAGCGTGGCGGCGACGTAGGACAGCGGCGTCAGGTCGCCGCTGGCGCCCACTGAGCCTTCTTCCGGAATCAGCGGCAGGATGTCGTGTTCGAGAAAGGCCTGGAGCCGCTCCAGCAGTTCCACCCGCACCCCGGATACGCCGTGGCACAGCGACTGCAAGCGCGCCGCCAGCACCGCGCGGGTGGCCTGGGCGTCCAGCAGTTTGCCCAGGCCACAGCCGTGGAACGTGTACAGGTGACGCGGCAGGGCCTCGACGTGGTGCAGTGGTACCGCGACCACGCAAGAGTCACCGTAGCCGGTGGTCACGCCGTAGATCACGCCTTCCTTGTCCAGCAAGGAGTCGAGGAATTGCGCACCCTTGGCGATGCGCTGGCGGAACGCCGGGTCATCCTGCAACTGCGTCGGGGCCTGACGGTTGGCCAGGGCCAGCACATCTTCGATGCGCAGGGGGCGTTCGCCGAAGGTTACCGGCTCAAGAGTGGGCATCGTCATCGGTCTTCCAGAAAGGGTAAAAGTTGAACCACTGTTGGGGGCCCTGGAGGCAGTACTGCGCCAGGCGCTCGGCATAGTGGCCGGCCCAATGGGCGATCACTTGTTCGCGCTCGTTGCGTTTCCACACCACGGCATCGGCGAAGGGTTCGAGCGTGACGCGATAGCGCCCCTCGTGCTTGAGGCACATCAGCAGGTTGACCGGGCATTTCAGCAGGCCGGCCAGCAGCCAGGGCCCCTGGGGGAATGCCGCTGGGTGGCCCATGAAGTCCACGGTCACGCTGCGTCCGCCATGCAGTGGCACGCGGTCGCCGGCAATCGCCAGCCACTCGCCGCGCTCCAGGCGCTCGCTCAGTTGCAACATGATCACCGGGTTCAGCTCACTGACCTGGATCAGCCGCAAGTGCGTGGCACCGGCCTCGCCCAGCAAACGGTTGAACTGCTCGGCGTGCTTGGTGTGCACCAGCACGTTCATGGTCACTTTCTCGCCCAGCTCGGCCAGGGCCCGGCACATCTCCAGGTTGCCCAGGTGCGCGCCCACCAGCATTTGCCCGCGGGCATCGCGCAGGTGATTGCGCAGTAGCGCCGGGTCGACGATTTCGATCTGGTCGATGCTCAGCTTGCCGTTCCAGACGTCGAGCTTGTCGAGCAAGGAATCGGCGAACGCCATGAACTGCCCGAACACCCGCCAGCGGGTCGGGCGCAGTTCGGCGCGTGCGCTCCAGTCGGCCAGGCGTTGCTGGTATTGCCAGGCCGCCTGGCGCGCGCTGCGGCCGAAAATGAAAAAGTACAGGACGATGCCGTACAGCACCGGGGTCAGCAAGCGTCGGCCGAGCACCTTGGCGGCGAGCGCGGTGAGTTTCATCAGCCAGAAACTGCCGCGCTCCTGGCGGTCGGCCCAATGTTGCTTGTCTGCCTGAAGGCTCATGTCCGCCACCGTCGCCAGAGGATCAGGGGCGCGCGCACCAGCATGCCGAAGAACAGCCGGGTGTGCATGCTGGAAATCAGCACGTTGTCGTGGAACAGGCGAAAATGCGAAACGCCGTCCTGAGGGTAATGGACCCGGGTGTGCAGCCAGTGCATCGGCTGATTGCGCCAGGCCAGGCGCACCAGGATGTCCGAGTCGAAATCCATGCGCTTGCCGATATTGGCCGAGTCGATCAGCGCCAGGGTCGGTGCCAAGGGGTAGACCCGAAAGCCGCACATCGAGTCGCGGATTTGCAGGGACAGGCTGTTGATCCAGACCATGACGTGGGTCAGGTAGCGCGCGTACAGGCGACCTTTCGGCACGCTGGCGTCGTAGTGCGGATAGCCGCAGATCACTGCGTCCGGGTGGGCGCGGGATTGCTCGATGAAAGTCTTCACGTCGCCCAGGTCGTGCTGCCCGTCGGCGTCCACCTGCAAGGCGTGGCTGAAACCCAGGCGCGACGCTTCGCGCAAGCCGGTCATCACTGCGCCGCCCTTGCCCTGGTTGACGGCCAGCCTGACCAGATGCACCTGCTCGCCCTCGGCCAGCCGTTCCAGTACGGCGGCACATGCCGGGTTGCTGGCGTCATCCACCAGCACGCAGGGCAGGCCGTTGGCAAGCAACGCCTGGACCACCGCCGGGATGGCGGTTTCGTGGTTGTAGACCGGGATGACGGCGCAGGGGTTATGCATATTTTCCGCCTTCCAACGAGCCACTGTGCACCGCCTCCCTGTGGCGAGGGGATTTATCCCCGCTGGGTTGCGCAGCGACCCCAAATTCTGTGTAACGACACAGACTGATGGCGAGCGCTTCGCACTCGAGCGGGGATAAATCCCCTCGCCACAGGAGGGCAGTGTGAGCATTAATCATTCGTCATCCCCAACACAATCCGCCCACTGGAACAGGCGGCCGTGGCATTGCGGTAGGCAAAGTACAGCTTGCCGCGCTCGCGGTCGAAGCGCAGGTGCAGTTGGATGTCGTCACCGGGGCGAACCAGTTGCTGGAATTTCAGCACCTCCATGCCGACGAACCGCGGCGGCAGGTCCAGCAGTTGGCGGCCCAGGCTCAAGGCCCAGTCGACCTGCACCACGCCGGGCAGTACCGGCGCGGTGGGGAAGTGGCCGCTGAAGTACGCGAGGTCAGGCGGCACGACCAGGCGCAGGCTCCACTCGCCGTCGGTTTCAACCTGCTCCAACACCTCGGGGGCTTTGGGGCGTGGCGCCATCAGCAGCGCCTCGACCTCGGCCTGGGGCAGCTTGCCCTGGGCGTTGAGCGGCAACTGCCGTAGCCAGCGCCAGCGCCGTGGCAGGGCGAGGGTTTCGCAATGTTCGCTCAGGTGCCGGCGCAGGCCCTCGGTCACGGCCCGCCGACCCTGGTTGCGCAAGGCCCGCAGGCCAGCGTCGCTCAGCACCAGCAGCGCGCCGAGGGAGGCGCGGTTCTCCTGCACCACGCCCAGCCGCGCTTCGCTGACCCAGTCGTGGGCCACCAGCGCCTGTTCGAGCATGGGCAGGGAGATGCGCTTCTCTTCGAGCTTGACGATACGGTCCAGTCGCCCGAGCAGCTCGAAGCGCCCATCTTCGGCGATTCGCGCCGCGTCGGCGGTGTGTTCCACATGCCCGGCGGGCAGATAGGGCGAAGCGATCAGCAAGGCGCCGTCGCTGTCCTGGCGCAGCTCGACGTCGGCAAAGGGCTGCCACCATGGGTCACCCTGGCGCCAGGCGATACCGCCGGTTTCCGAGCTGCCGAAAATTTCCGTCGGCCATTGCCCCAGCCGTCGCTGCAAGCTTTGCGCGGCCTCGGCCGGCAAGGCGCCGCCGGAGGAGAACACCCGGCGCACGCTGCTCAGGGCCGGCCAATCGAGGTTATCGCCCATGCGCTTGAGCAACGCCGGGCTGGCGACCCAGGCGAACACCGGCTGCTCGCGGCTGGCGCGTTGCAGGTCTTCGGGGAACGCCAATTGCCTGCGCCCGAACGGACGCCCGGCGCACAGCGGCCACAGCACTCGGAACAGCAGCCCGTAGATATGTTGGGTGGCAACGCTGCCGATCATGCAGGCCGGGCCCAGGTCGGCGCCCCACAGCTGTTCCAGGGCCTGGACTTCGTTACTCAACTGCCGCAGGGCTTTCTCGATGCGCTTGGGCTCGCCGCTGGAGCCGGAGGTACACAGGCTCAGCCAGCAGTGATCGAGGTCCAGTTCGACGGCGTCCATCGGCGCGTGTTGCAAGTCGTCGGGATGGGTGTCGCCGGGCTGGTCGGTCAGCCACAGGTCCACCTCCGACGCCCAGCGCTGGCGCGTCTGCGCTTGCAGGTCGGCGGGAAGCAGGACGCGTGTGCCGGCGTGCCAGGCACCGAGCAGGGTGATGGCCAGGTCGGCTGCATCTTCCAGGTGCACCGCCACCTGGCGTACGCCCCGGGCTTGCAGGCCGGCCGCCAGGCGCAACGCCGCGTCCCGCAGTTGCGAATGATCCAGCGCCGGAGTGACCGCGACGGTGCGTTCCGGCTGAGCCCTGAGCAACATCCGCTCAAGTGTTATCCAATTCATGGGCGGCCTCTTACCCGTTGTCGTATGAGCCATTCAATGGCAAACAGCAGCCCCATCAATCCGTAGGAAATCAGGCCGGTGTACAACATCCACCAGCTCAGCGGCGCCCAGAGGGTCAGGGCGGCGGCGAGCAAACCGTTACACAGGAAAAACACACTCCAGGCCACCGTGACCTGACGCGTATAGACCACCGCCTTGGCCGGCAGCTGCGGTTCGCGCAGGCGGGCCAGGCGTTCGATCATTGGCGGGCCGTATTTCAGGCTCAGGGCAAACAGCCCGAGCATGAACCCGCTGATCAGCACCGGGTACCAACGCAGCAGGAGCGGGCTGTCGAACAGCGCGAGCAACACGCAAAACACGATCGCCGTGGTCGCCATCCAGCGGCTACCGGCGCCGCCCTTGCCTAGCAACGCCCGGGCCAGCCACAGGCTACCCAGCAGCAGCCCGAACTGCCACGGGGCGAAATGCTCCATGCCGAAATACACCGCAAAGGGGTACAGCAGGCCTGCCAGCAGCAGGCCGAGGCCAATCAGCCGGGTCATGCGGCCGGTTGAACCAGTCGATAGACCGCCTCGACCACGTCATTGACGGTGCGCACCGACTTGAATTCCTCGGCGGCGATTTTCTTGCCGGTCTGGCGCTTGATGTGGTCGATCAGGTCAACCGCATCGATGCTGTCGATTTCCAGGTCCTGGTACAGGTTCGATTCCAGCGTCACGCGCTCTGGGTCCAGCTCGAAGAGCTCGACCAGGGCGTCACGCAGGGTGTTGAAAATGTCGTCACGAGTTTGCATGGTCCGGTCTCAGGGGCGTTTTGCAGTGACGAAGGCCGCAAGGCTTGCCACATTGCTGAAATGGTTACGAGTGTCCTTGGCGTCGGCGTCGATCTTGATGCCGTACTCCTTCTGGATCGCCAGGCCTAGCTCCAGGGCATCCACCGAGTCCAGGCCCAGGCCTTCGCCGAACAGGGTCTGGTGGTCGCCGATGTCGTCGACTCCAATATCCTCCAGGCCGAGGGCGTCGATGATCAGCTGTTTGATGTCACGGTGCAGATCGCTCATCTTCGGCGAGCTCCTTGATGAAATAGTGATGCAAGAAATCGTTGAGCCTGCGCGAAGCCTGGGGCGGCGGGCCGAGCGCGGCGAACGCCTGTGGATCTATATCGGCCCCGACGTGAAAACTGAAGTGCACGCGGCGCCGGGGGATGCGATACCAGGGTTCGGCCTTGGTCAGGGTCGTGGGGTTGACCTTGATCGTGACGGGCGTGAGGATTTTCGCACCCCGCAGGGCGATGGCCGCGGCCCCCCGATGAAAGGCCGGCACCTGGCCTGGCTGGGTGCGCGTCCCTTCGGGAAACACGATCAGTGTCTGGCCATCTTGCAGGGTATCGCTGGCGGCATCGAGCATGTCCATGCTGCCGTCGTTGCTGATGTACTGGGTTGAACGCAATGGTCCACGGGTAAAGGGATTGTCCCACAGGCTTTGCTTGACCACGCAGTTGGCGTTGGGCACCAGCCCGATCAGGAACACCACGTCGATCAGCGAGGGGTGATTGGCAATGATCATCTGCCCGGGGCGCCCGAGCCGTTCGGCGCCATCGATCTGGTAGGTGAGCACGCCGGTACGGGCCATGAACCGGATAAAGAACCAGAACAACCGCCCGACGGTGCGGCGGGCCCTTTGTCGGTGGGCCTGGGCATCGCCGGGCAGCCAGGCCAGCAACGGAAAAACCAGCAAGCGCAGGCACAGCCCGCCCAGCCCGAACAGGGCGAAGCTTGCGGCGGTCGCGACCAGGCGCCAGTAATAGGCGTCGCGATGTTTACCGGTCACCGGTTGCGTTGCCAGGTCCATACACGATTCTTCCAGGCATGTTGGCAGGTGGTTTCGTTGTTCAGCAGGGTACGCAACAGGTCCAGGGCATGGGGCCAGTCGCTGCCGGATCGTTGGTCGGCCTGCGCGGACAGGTCCAGTTGCCAGTCGTCGCCCGGCGTCAGCAGCAGGCCCATGGCATAGGGGAAGGGCACGTCATCGACCCACGGTGCGTAGACCTGCGGCGGCTGTTCTTCGGTGATCACCAGCAACACCGCTGGCGAGCCTTCGTTCAACAAAGCGGCGGCCTCCAGCACACCGTGTTCCAAGCCGTCGCCGGTGGCGGCCAGGGCGGTCATTTCGCTGGTTTCGCCGCGCATGATCGACCACAGGCCGATCACCGCATTGTGCACCGACAGGCTGAACTGAGTTGGCGACAAGGGCTGGTCGGCCGCCAGGTCCTTGAGAATCTCAAAAGTGCGCGGGGTTTCGCCGTGGCGGGAAATAAAGACCAACGGTAGGTCCGGCTGGCCCTCCGCCAGTGGCCAGCCGACACTGAAGGCCATCCGCGCCAGGCGGCTGAGGCGACGACGCTGCATGGCAGGCAGGAACGATACGTCAGGGGCGGCATCACTGGCCGGCAACACAACCGGCTGTCGGCTCCAGGCCTGCCAGTCGTCCACGCTTTCGAGCCCAGGGGCCCACGCGCGCCATTGGGCGATATTGAAATTGATCAAAACTCATCCCACCCCTGCGGGCTTTTATTGTCACGGTTCAGTGGTTTGACCCGCGTCCAACCCTGCATGGCCTTGCGACCCAAGTGGCGCGCATTATCCCGGTGCGGTTGGCTTGTAGCAAATACTGGTTACATTTTGCCCAGCAAAATGTACGAGTCGGTCCGCTCGATGCCTGGCTTGGACCATTATCGCGATCGTCACGGGCTTGTCTGTCGGTTGTTTCTGTCTTTATCCGGGCACGATTGACGTCTGAATCGTTGGAAAAGCCACTGTTGCTGTAGTCCTTCTACGCAGAAGGTAGCTAAGCAGTGTCGCGGCCTACTACACTCGGGAATCTTTGATACACGGAGGTTTTGACATGCGGCGTGTGGTGTTCAATCAGAAAGGTGGCGTGGGCAAGTCCAGCATCGCCTGCAATCTGGCGGCCGTCAGCGCCAGCGAGGGCTATCGCACGCTGTTGGTGGACCTGGATGCCCAGGCCAACTCCACTCAATACCTGACTGGCCTGACCGGCGACGATATCCCCATGGGCATTGCCGACTTCTTCAAGCAGACCCTGTCGTCCGGGCCTTTCTCGAAAAAGAACAAGGTGGATATCTACGAGACGCCGTTCGACAACCTGCACGTGATCACCGCCACGGCGGAGCTGACGGACCTGCAGCCCAAGCTCGAGGCGAAGCACAAGATCAACAAGCTGCGCAAATTGCTCGAAGAGCTGGAGGAGGATTACGACCGGATTTACCTGGACACCCCGCCAGCGCTGAATTTCTATGCGGTTTCAGCGTTGATCGCCGCTGATCGGGTGCTGATCCCGTTCGACTGCGACAGCTTCTCCCGTCAGGCCTTGTACGGCCTGCTGGCGGAAATTGAAGAGCTCAAGGATGACCATAACGAAGGCCTGGAAGTCGAAGGCATCGTGGTCAACCAGTTCCAGGCCCGCGCCAGCCTGCCGCAGCAGATTCTCGACGAACTGATCGCCGAAGGCCTGCCGGTATTGCCGGTGTACCTGAGCAGTTCGGTGCGCATGCGCGAGTCCCACCAGGCCAGCCTGCCGCTGATTCACCTGGACCCGCGGCACAAGCTGACCCAGCAGTTCGTGGACCTGCATGGGTTGCTGGAAAGCTGAGGGCTGGCCGCCGACCGTGGGCGATCAGCTGATTTTGCTCAGGTAAGGTGGCAAGTCCTGCTCCGGCACGACCGATAGCACCTTGAGGCGTTGCAGCATCCGTTGCCGGGCGCGTTGCAAATGCTCCTTGAGGTTCAGCGCGGCGGCGTCGAAGGCACCGTGTAGCAACAGTTCCAGGATCAGGCGGTGCTCGGCCAGCATGGCGGGGTCCGCGCCGATTCCCAGCAGCCGGGAAAAAATCCGGCTGATGATCATCGGGCTTTGGGCCTGGCGAATCAGTGCTGCCATTTTTCGATTTTGCAGGCCGCTGAGGCAGTGCTGGTGCAGGTCTTCCTCGATGCGCTGGATCGTCTCTTCCGGGCAATGCTCAGCCTGTTGCGCTTGGGTTACCCGTTCCAGCATGGCTTGCAGTTGCTCGCGGCTCAGCCCTGGCGCACTTTGACGTAGCGCCTCAGGCTCCAGGCAGGCGCGCAGCTCATAATCTTCGGTGACTTCCCGGGCAGTGAGCGGGCCGGCCAGCCACTGTGAGTAGGGCTCTTTTTCCAGCAAGCCCCGGTCCCTCAGGCGCATCAAGGCTTCTCGCACCACGGCCCTGCTCACGCCGTAATGCTCGGCGGCGGCTTGTTCATCGAGGCGGTAGTGGCCGAAGGTAATGCAGGTCAGCAACGCGCTGCCGATTTCTTCGTGGATCCGCTCGCCCAGTGGTCGCGTGTCCACCCGTTCTTCGCCACGCGCCAGGCCAAGGTGAACATGGCTCAAGGGCAGGCGCAGCGGCTCGATATCCAAGCCCAGGGGATTGATCAAGTACCCACGCCCGTCAAAACGGCTGATCAACCGCTCTTCGTGCAACAAGTCCAGCGCCTTGCGCACCGGAACACGGCTGGTGCCGAACAGCTCCGCCAGCGGTGCTTCCAGTAACACCAAGCCCTGCAGTGCGGTGCCCTCGGTGATTGCATCACGCAATACCTGATGAATCATCGCGTAGCGAGACGCGGTGCGCGGGTCTTGGGCTGGCGCTGCTTTCATCGATTCCTCTGGGCATGACGGCGATGGAGGGATTCTCTCACAGTGTCCAGTGTCACTGAGGGTCACATTGGCGCGCCCTTTCGTGGGGCTCGCTCCATCAAAACGTTACTTTTATGCACCTAAATGTATCTTTTATAAAAATATACATTAGATAAGCCTACCATCCGGATGTTGGCCAGGGCCCTGCTCATCCAAGTCATTCGCGCGGCTCTAAGCTGATGGTTACAGCCCCTCGGGAGACTTTGGCGCTCAGCGGCTATGGACTGCGCAAGCGTAGCTGGCACGAAATCTGCTCCAGATAAAATGTACATTTTAATAATAGATACATTTTTGATGCCGCAGCCCATGAGCCCATTTTCCTCGCTGGATGCCATTGCACTCGCCGAAGCCTTCGCGTCAGGGCGCACCGATCCGGTCCAGGTGCTGGAACAAGCGCTGGAGCAAGCCGCTCGCGCCGAACACGTGTTCGTGTCGTTGACCGAGGCCCGGGCCCGGCGTGAAGCGCAGGCCTCGGCGGCGCGCTGGCGTGCCGGGCAACCGTTGAGCGGCTTCGACGGTGTGCCGATGGCCTGGAAGGATTTGTTCGACGTGGCCGGCAGTGTCACCACCGCGGCAGCGGCGGTGCGCCGGAACGCACCGCCCGCGCTGTTGGATGCCGCCAGTGTCAGCCTGCTCAGCCGGGCCGGCATGGTCTGCCTGGGCAAGACCAACCTCAGCGAGTTCGCCTATTCAGGGCTCGGCCTCAACCCGCACTTCGGCACGCCGGTCAACCCGTTCAGCGATGCACAACCGCGGATCCCCGGCGGCTCCTCCAGCGGTTCGGCGGTCGCGGTCGCGGCGGGCATCGTGCCGATCGCCATGGGCACCGATACCGCCGGTTCGATCCGCGTCCCGGCGGCTTTCAACGCTCTGGTGGGGTTTCGCGCCAGTTCCCGTCGTCACAATCGCGATGGGGTATTTCCCCTGGCCCACAGCATCGACAGCATCGGCCCGTTGACTCGCAGCGTGCGTGACGCCTGGATGATCGACGAACTGCTTCAGGGGCGCGACCCACGACAAGCGCCACCGGTGCGCAGCCTGGCCGGGCAGCGTTTCTGGGTCGAGCAAGCGGTGCTGGAGGATGCCCGTGTCGAGGCCGCGGTGCGGGCCAATGTGCTGGCCGGTGTCCAGGCGCTGCGCACCGCTGGGGCGCTGGTGGAGATTCGGCCATTGCCGGCTTTCCAGGCCAGCCTTGCGCTGATCCGCGACCACGGCTGGCTGGGGGCCGCCGAGGCGTTCGCCTTGCATGAGGCCTTGCTCGACAGCGCCGATGCCGAACGACTCGACCCGCGGGTACGCCGGCGTCTCGAAGCGGCGCGGCCCATGACCGCCAGCCAGGTGCTCAAGCTTTACGACGCGCGATCGACCTTGCAACGCCAACTCGTCGAGGAACTCGACGGCGCGGTGCTGATCACGCCGACCGTGGCCCATGTCGCCCCGCCGCTGGCGCCTTTGGAGGCCGACGACGAACTGTTTGCCCGTACCAATCTCGCGACCCTGAGCCTGACGATGCCCGGCAGTTTGCTCGACATGCCCGGCGTCAACCTGCCCAGCGGCCGGGACAGCCAGGGGCTGCCCACAGGCCTGCTGCTCAGCGTGCCTCAAGGCGAGGATGCCCGGCTCCTGCGAGTCGCGCGCTCGGTCGAAGCGATGCTCGCCAATTCCTGATTGATGTTTGAACAACCACCACAACCGGAGGCCGATCATGGCTAAAGATATTCTTTGTGCATTTGGGGTCGATGTCGACGCCGTGGCGGGCTGGCTCGGCTCCTACGGCGGTGAAGACTCACCCGACGATATTTCCCGCGGCCTGTTTGCCGGTGAAGTCGGCTCGCCGCGGTTGCTCAAGTTGTTCGAGCGTTACGGCCTGCGCACCACCTGGTTTATTCCCGGGCATTCCCTGGAGACCTTCCCCGAGCAGATGAAAGCCGTGGCGGATGCGGGCCACGAGATCGGCGTGCACGGCTATAGCCACGAAAACCCCATCGCGATGACCCCACAGCAGGAAGAGGCGGTGCTCGATAAATCCATCGAGTTGATTACCCAGGTGACCGGCAAGCGGCCTACCGGCTATGTCGCGCCCTGGTGGGAGTTCAGCAAAGTGACCAACGAGCTGCTGCTCAAGAAAGGCATCAAGTACGACCACAGCCTGATGCACAACGACTTCCATCCCTACTACGTTCGCGTCGGCGACAGCTGGACCAAGATCGACTACAGCCAGCACCCGGACACCTGGATGAAACCGCTGGTGCGTGGCCAGGAAACCGATCTGGTGGAGATCCCAGCGAATTGGTACCTCGACGACCTGCCGCCGATGATGTTCATCAAGAAATCGCCCAACAGCCACGGTTTCGTCAACCCGCGGCATCTCGAAGAGATGTGGCGCGACCAGTTCGACTGGGTCTATCGCGAACACGAGCATGCCGTGTTCACCATGACGATCCACCCCGACGTCTCCGGGCGTCCGCAGGTGCTGCTGATGTTGGAGCGCCTGATCGAACACATCCAGGGCCATGCCGGCGTGCGCTTTGTCACGTTCGATGAAATTGCCGACGACTTCATTCGCCGCAACCCCCGCAGCCGCTGATCCGGCATTTATTCGAGGCGTGTTCTCATGTCCATCTACAACAAACTCGACCTGACTGGTTGGAAACCCGAGCAATTGACGCCGGCCCAGGTGCGCTTTGCCACCTGGATCGCTTTTTTTGCCTGGGTATTTGCGGTCTACGACTTCATTCTGTTCGGCACGTTGTTGCCGGAAATCGGCCGGCACTTCAATTGGAGCGAAGTCGAGCAAGCCGAAATCGCCACCTGGGTGGCGGTCGGCACGGCGGTGGTGGCGTTGGCCATCGGCCCGCTGGTGGACCGCTTGGGCCGGCGCATGGGGATCATCTTCACCGTCAGCGGCGCGGCGATCTGTTCGGCCCTGACGGCCATCGGCGGTGCCTGGGGCAAGTCCCCGTTGATCCTGATCCGTTCTCTCGGCGGGTTGGGTTACGCGGAAGAAACCGTCAATGCCACCTATCTGAGCGAGCTCTACGCCGCCTCCGATGACCCGAGGCTGGCCAAGCGCCGTGGCTTCATCTACAGCCTGGTGCAGGGTGGCTGGCCGGTGGGCGCGCTGACCGCCGCCGGATTGACCGCCGTGTTGCTGCCGACCATCGGCTGGCAGGGCTGTTTTATCTTTGCGGCGATCCCGGCCATCGTCATTGCGATCATGGCGCGCAAGCTCAAGGAAAGCCCGCAGTTCCAGATCCACCAGCGTATCGGCCAGTTGCGCAAAAGCGGCGCGGTCGCCGATGCCCAGGCAGTGGCGTCCACCTATGGCGTCGACTATGAGGAACACAGCAAGGCCGGCCTGGCGTCGGCCTTTCGCGGCACGTCGCGGCGCGCGACACTGGTGATCGGCGCGGCGATCCTGCTCAATTGGGCGGCGATCCAGGTGTTCAGCGTGCTCGGCACGACGGTGATCGTCAGCGTGCACCATATTTCCTTCGAAAATTCGTTGATCATCCTGGTGCTCTCCAACCTGGTGGGCTACTGCGGTTACCTGAGCCATGGCTGGATGGGCGACAAGATCGGCCGGCGCAATGTCATTGCGTTGGGCTGGATGCTGGGCGGGCTGTCGTTTGCCGGCATGCTCTACGGTCCGAGCAACCTGCCGATGGTGGTCGGTCTCTACAGCCTGGGCCTGTTCTTCCTGATCGGGCCCTATTCGGCGGCGCTGTTCTTCATCGGCGAGAGTTTCCCCACCAGTATCCGCGCCACGGGCGGCGCGATTATCCATGCCATGGGGCCGATCGGCGCGGTAGTGGCGGGGTTCGGTGCCACCCAGGTGCTGGCGGCGGGCGGCAACTGGCAGACCTCGGCGCTGTACTTCGGCGCGCTGCCTTGTTTCCTCTCTGGCGCGCTGATGTTCGCGGCACGCCATGTCCGTCCAGAAACCGTGAAGTAAGGAGGCGGCTTATGACTCGTAGAGTTGCATTGATTACCGGTGCCGCCAGCGGCATCGGCCAGGCCCTTGCCGTGGCGTATGCCCGCCACGGTGTAGCCGTGGCCGCCGGCTACTTGCCGGCGGACCCCCACGACCCGCAAGACACCCGCCAGCAGATCGAGGCGTTGGGTGGCGAATGCCTGATGCTGCCACTGGACGTCACCGACAGTCGTTCGGTGGATAACCTGGCCGAGCAGGCATTCAGCACCTTCGGGCGTCTTGATTACGCGGTGGCCAACGCCGGCCTGCTGCGCCGTGCGCCTCTGTTGGAAATGAGCGACGAGGCCTGGAACGCCATGCTCGATGTCGATCTGACCGGGGTGATGCGCACCTTCCGCGCCAGCGTTCGCTACATGAGCGAGGGCGGTGCGTTGGTGGCGATTTCTTCAATCGCCGGTGGCGTGTATGGCTGGCCGGACCATTCTCATTACGCCGCGGCCAAGGCCGGTGTGCCAGGGCTATGCCGTTCGCTGGCGGTGGAGTTGGCTGGGCAGGGCATTCGCTGCAATGCGGTGATCCCGGGCCTGATCGAGACGCCGCAGTCCTTGGACAGTAAAAATTCCCTCGGGCCCGAAGGCTTGGCCAAGGCGGCCCGGGCGATTCCGCTGGGGCGAGTCGGTCGGGCCGATGAGGTGGCGTCGCTGGTGCGGTTCCTGACCAGCGACGAGTCCAGCTACCTGACGGGCCAGAGCATCATCATTGACGGCGGCCTAACCGTGCGTTGGCCGGATTGAAGCCGGGCGTCACGGGTTTTGTTTTCAGTGATGGCCACCCCTGTTTGCCCTGGATCTGGAGGATTGTCCCATGCAACAACTGTTCAACCGCCGCGCCGTGATCACCGGCGCCGGCAGCGGTATCGGTGCCGCCATCGCGCGGGCTTATGCCGCGCAAGGTGCGCGCCTGGTGCTGACCGATCGCGATGCCGAGCGTTTGTCCGCCACCGCAAACGACTGTCGCGCACTGTCGGTCGAGGTGTACGAGTGCGTGGCCGATGTCGGCTCGGTCGAAGGGGCCCAGGCTGGGGTCGATGCGTGCGTCGAGCAGTTCGGCGGTATCGATATCCTGGTCAACAACGCTGGCATGCTGACCCAGGCGCGTTGCACCGAGCTGAGCATCGAGATGTGGAACGACATGCTCCGGGTCGACTTGACCAGCGTATTCATCGCCAGCCAGCGAGCCTTGCCGCATATGCTGGCGCAGCGCTGGGGACGGATCATCAACGTCGCCTCGCAATTGGGCATCAAAGGTGGGGCCGAACTCAGCCACTACGCGGCGGCCAAGGCCGGGGTGATCGGTTTTACCAAGTCACTGGCCCTGGAAGTGGCCGCCGACAACGTGTTGGTCAATGCCATCGCCCCCGGGCCGATCGAAACACCGCTGGTGGCCGGCATCAGTGAAAGCTGGAAACAGGCCAAGTCCGCCGAACTGCCTTTGCGACGCTTCGGCCTGGCCACGGAAGTGGCGCCCACTGCCGTGTTGCTGGCCAGTGACCCGGGAGGCAACCTGTTCGTGGGGCAAACCCTGGGACCAAATGCCGGCGACGTCATGCCATGAAGGAGTGCTGAAGCATGTGTGGCTTGTGCGGTCTATTGGGCGAAGATGTGCATTGGAGCGATCCGCTGGGTGATGGGCTGCCCCGGCGTCGCGAGCGATTGCGCCGGATTTCAGCGATCAATCGCGTGTTGGCGCCGTTACGGCTCAAGGTCGAGGATTTCCAGGGCTCGGCATATCTGCTGCTGGGCGCCACCGGGCGGCAGGAACTGGCCAGTGGGCTCGACCAGCTGTGGAGCCTGGCAGAGTCGATGACGGGCCGCGCGGCGGATCCCCTCGACCCGGTCCTGCTCCAGTCGTTGGAGCCGGCCTCATGAGCATCGCCCTGAACGTCGTGACCGGGTTTCTCGGCAGTGGCAAGACCACCTTGCTCAACCGTCTGCTGCAAGACGAAAGCCTCGGTGACACAGCGCTGCTGATCAATGAATTCGGCGATATCGGCATCGATCACTTGTTGGTCCAGGAGGTGGCGCCGGACACGGTGTTGTTGCCCAGTGGATGCGTCTGCTGCTCCATTCGCGGCGAGTTGAAAGACGCGTTGCTCGATCTGCTGGCGCGGCGTGACCGGGGCGAGATCCCGCCCTTTCGCCGGGTGATCCTGGAGACGACCGGGCTGGCCGATCCGGCGCCGATCCTGGCGACACTCAACAACGACGTGCAATTGCGCGGACGCTTCCATGTCGGCTTGGTGGTGACGCTGGTCGACGCCTGTCACGCCGAGTTGCAGGCGCGCATCCATCCGGAGTGGCTGGCCCAGGTGGCCGCCGCGGACCGCCTGCTGCTGAGCAAGACCGATCAGGCCGCTGCGTCGGCTGTCAGCGCGTTGCGTCAGCGGCTGCAAGCATTGAACCCGGGGGTGCCGCTGCTCGACACCCACGATGTGCTCAGTGGCGATCAATTATTGTTGGGCGAAGGCCTGCGCGGCGCCGCGCCTGAAGTCGAGGTGGCCCGTTGGCAATTGCATCGTCCGCAAGGCCAGGTTACGTCGCACGGCGAGGCCCAGGTGTGCTGCCTGACCTTCGATCAGCCGCTGGACTGGATCGGCTTCGGAGTCTGGTTGTCGATGCTGCTAAGATGCCACGGCGAACGCATTCTTCGCGTCAAGGGATTGCTCAACGTGAACAGCCTCCAGGCCCCAGTCGTCATCCATGGCGTGCAGCATTGCCTGCACGCGCCGGTACATTTGCCCCACTGGCCCTGTGCCGAGCGCCAATCGCGGTTGGTATTTATTGTCAGGGGCCTGGACCCGGAGCGGTTGCGGCATTCGTTCGATGTCTTCGCCCGTTGCTTCGCCCCGGCGGTTGAGGTGAGCGCCTGATGCACAGCGGCTCACCCATCACGTTGCGGGTGCTTGGCACCTCCGTCACCTTGCTCGAATCCCTGCGGGTTCGCGCCGAACAGGACCTGGGCATTCGCCTGGTCTATCAGGTCCACAGTGTCGAGCAGGCCCAGCGCATCGCGGTGATGCAACCGGACAGCTACGACCTGTACGACCAGTGGTTTCACAACGTTGATTTCGTCTGGCCGGCACGCGCGATCCAGCCCATCGACACCCGGCGCATCGCCCTGTGGCACGAGATCAACGACCTGCCCAAGCGCGGCCGGTTGTCCGCCGCGGATCGCCCGGTCAGCGGCAGCGTGCCCAATGAGCGCTTGTACGTGCAACACGACGGCAGCCTGGGCAGCACCGTCAGCGACTACATCAGCATGTTGCCGTTGACCCACAACGCCGACAGTTTTGCCTATCGCCCGGAACGCTTGCCCACGGGTTTTTCCCGTGACAACGAGAGTTGGGGCTGGCTGCTCGATCCGGCCTGGAGCGGGCGTACCGCGCTGCAAAGCGACGCGGCGATTGGTGCCATCGACGCGGCGCTGGCGATACAGGGCATGGGTTTGGCGTCGTTCAAGGACATCGGCAATCTCAGCATCGAAGAGATCGACAGCCTGGCCGACGTGTTGGTGCGCAAACAGCGCGAAGGTCATTTCGCGGCGTTCTGGTCGGATGACGAACAGGCGGCGCAACTGATGCTCAGCCCGACCATCGACATCGAGAGCCTTTGGTCTCCGACCCTCATGCGCCTGCATCGGGCCGGGATCAAGTACCGCCTTGCCGTGCCCCGTGAAGGTTATCGCGCCTGGTTCGGCGGTTTGTCCGTGTCACGCCATGCCCGGGGAGCGGTGCTGGATGCCGCCTATGCGTTCCTTAACTGGTGGCTCTCGGGATGGCCTGGAGCGGTCATGGCGCGCCAGGGGTATTACATCAGCAACCCGCCCCGCAGCCGTGATCATTTGAGCGATGCCGAATGGGACTATTGGTACGCCGGCAAACCGGCCCGTGAAGTGTTGCCAGGCAGCGATGGCGAACCGCTGATCGACATCGGCGAAATGCGTGACGGCGGTTCGTATGAGCAACGCATGGGCCATATCGCCGTGTGGAACTCGGTGATGGACGAGCACAACTACCTGGTGCGCCGTTGGGGGGATTTTCTGCGTGCGGCCAACAAAGGCCGCTGAGCATCAAATCCCCTGGCTGCGCAACCAGCTCATCAATTGCGGCAACGGAAACGCACCGCTCTGACGCGCCACTTCCCGGCCTTCCTTGAACAGAATCAGGCTGGGAATCGAGCGGATCCCCAACTGCGCCGACAGTTGCTGGTTGGCCTCGCTGTCGAGCTTGGCCAAGCGGCATTTGCCCGCCAACTGCGCGGCGGCCTGTTCGAACACCGGGGCGAAGGACTTGCACGGCCCACACCAATCGGCCCACACATCCACCAGCAACGGCAGGTCACCCTTGATCTGGCTGGCGTAGTCGCCTTGCTTGAGTTCGAACGGTTTGCTCAATAACACCTGGGCCTTGCAGCGTCCGCACTTGGGCTGGTCGCCGAGGCGTTCGGCAGGTATGCGGTTGAGCCCGTTGCAATGGGGGCAGGGGATCAGCATCAGGTCAGTCTCCCGGAAAAATCATTGGCACAGATTGAACACTATATAGAAACCAGCACAAAAACCTGTGGGAGCGAGCTTGCTCGCGATGGCGGTGTATCAGTCAATACTGCATCGACTGTCAGACCGCTATCGCGAGCAAGCTCGCTCCCACATTTTGTACTACGTCGCTGTTACTTGGCGTTGGTCAGCGTGTTGTAGCTGGTCATCAGGTTGCGGTAGTCCGGGATGTGGTTGGAGAACAAGGTCGCCAGACCTTCCACGTCGTTGCGCCAGTCGCGGTGCAGTTCACAGGCCAGGCCGAACCAGGTCATCAGTTGCGCACCGGAGGACGACATGCGGTCCCAGGCCGATTGACGGGTCAGTTCGTTGAACGTGCCGGATGCATCGGTGACCACGAACACGTCGAAACCTTCGGCCAGGGCCGACAGTGCCGGGAAGGCTACGCAGACTTCGGTGACCACGCCGGCGATGATCAGTTGCTTCTTGCCGGTGGCCTTGATCGCCTTGACGAAGTCTTCGTTGTCCCAGGCGTTGATCTGGCCAGGGCGAGCGATGTACGGCGCGTCCGGGAACAGCGTCTTGAGTTCTGGCATCAACGGGCCGTTGGGGCCGGTTTCGAAGCTGGTGGTGAGGATGGTCGGCAGTTGGAAGTACTTCGCCAGGTCGGCCAGGGCCAGCACGTTGTTCTTGAAACGGTCCGGGTCGATATCGCGGACCAGGGACAGCAGGCCGGCTTGGTGATCGACCAGCAGAACGGCGGCGTTATCTTTGTCGAGACGGTTGTAGGAAGTGGTCATGGCGTAGCCCTCATTAAGTTTTGGTTGCCGAAGGTTTCGGCGTGGTTAAGGTTTTTAATATCGGTGTTGCGATTGATCGGTGACTCATCCGGTCGAAGCGCTCCGGCTTCAATCCGTGTTGCGTTTCGATGGGTGTAGATTAAAACTGGCACCTTTGATGCGCTAGACTGCAAAAATCCGCCTTAGCGTTCTATTTGGAGAACGATCATCGAAGACCTCAACACGCTGTACTACTTCACCCAGGTCGTGGAACACCGTGGGTTCGCCGCCGCCGGCCGGGCACTGGACATGCCCAAGTCCAAGCTCAGCCGGCGTATCGCCCAGCTGGAAGAGCGACTCGGGGTGCGGCTGCTCCACCGCACCAGTCGTCATTGCACGCTGACGGAGATCGGCCAGGCCTATTACCAGCGCTGCCTGGCGATGCGGGTCGAGGCCGAGAGCGCGGCGGAAGTGATCGAGCGCAACCGTTCCGAACCCCAGGGGCTGGTGCGCATCAGTTGCCCGACGGCGCTGCTCAATAGTTGGGTCGGGCCGATGCTGACCCGCTACATGCTCAAGTATCCCCGGGTGGAGTTGTTCATCGAGAGCACCAACCGCCGGGTCGACCTGATTCATGAAGGGTTCGACATCGCCTTGCGGGTGCGCTTTCCGCCGCTGGAAAACACCGACATGGTCATGAAAGTGCTGAGCAATAGCACCCAATGCCTGGTGGGCGGCCCGGCTTACCTTGAGCGCTTGTCTTCACCCGCTTCGCCGGCGGACCTCAACGGCCTGCCGAGCGTGCATTGGGGTGGGGCGCAGCGGGAATATCAGTGGGAATTGTTCGGCCCGGACGGCAGCCGCGCATTGATCCGCCATGAACCGCGCATGGTCACCGACGACCTGCTGGCCCTGCGTCAAGCGGTGCTGGCCGGCATCGGCATCGCTCACCTGCCCACCGTGGTGGTACGCGAAGACATAGCGGCCGGTCGACTGGTGGAACTGGTGCCGGGCTGGACGCCCAAGTGCGGGATCGTCCACGCGATCTTTGCCTCACGACGCGGGTTGCTGCCGTCGGTGCGTACGCTGATCGATTTTCTGGCTGAGGAATTCAGTCACAGCGACATGGCGTAGGGCCGGGCCCGTTGATTTATGCGAGTCAGTTAAACCTCAAGCCCGTGGGAGCAAAGCTTGCTCGCGATTGGGGTGAGCAGTCGACTACGCCATTGACGGGGCTGCCGCCATCGCGAGCAAGCTTCGCTCCCACAGGTTTTGTGTCGTTTGATCCTTAACTGACCGGCATTAGCCACCCAGGCTGCCATTCATCAGGTGCGTTGCACTCAACGCCCGCCAGGCCCTCAAAAAAATCACAACGTACCTGTTCGCAACCCGGAGGTCCCATGAGCAATCCTCAAGACCCAGACACCCCACAGGCCGTGGACAACCCCAACGACGACGGCTTCGTCCTCGGCACCGCCGGCCGCGACGAAGACCCCAACGCCGCCCCGGCCTACGCCATCGACCGCCGCCACGACCGGGATGAACTGACCCCCGAAGACGCCCGCGGCATGCCCGGTTATCCCGAGGAAAAACCAGCGGCCAAACCCAAGGAGAAGGGGGTTGAAGAGGCGGAGCCGGGGATCGAGACGCCTGAGCAGGGGAACGATAAGGTTGGGTGAGCAGGACTCATATCTGCTCACATTTCTTACCGAGACCTAAATCTTTTGGCGACTAGGCTGGAAACCAGCAAGAGCTAACCATTTGTCTAACTGGCGCTATCGCAATTTGCGATGCGCCAGATTTGTGTTTAACTTCCCCATAGCAAAATGCGATAAGGACGTTGCATGCATGTGATCACTGAGAAACGCATTTGGGAGGCCAAGGAGAAATGGCCACATTCAGCGAATGCGTTGGATCAATGGTATCGGCTGATCAAGCCCAATAGCCCGGCTGATTTCACGGCGATGAAATCCATATTTCCGGCAACCGATAAGGTCGGTCCGCTGCATGTGTTTGACATCGGTGGAAACAAGTTGCGGCTGATTGCGGTGATTCGATACCGAGCACAGCGTCTGTATATCAAGTGCGTGCTTGACCATCGGGAATACGACAGAGGCAAGTGGAAGGAGGAAAAGGGATGAGTGCACTGATCGAACAAGTCGCCGCCCATTGGGAGTTTGTGTCGCCCCTGCTGCGAAAACCCAGGAGCGAAGAGGATTATGACCGATTGTCGAGTGCTCTTGATGAGCTGTTGGCGTTGGTGGGTGAAGACGAAACCCATCCTCTCATGAGCCTGGTGGATATTATCGGCGAATGGATCGAGGCATGGGACCAGCAGCACCGGCCAATGCCCAAGGCGAGCGGTGTCGAGGCGCTGCGTTACCTGATGCGTGAACATGGCATGAGCCAGAGCGACTTGCCGGGCGTTGGTACCCAGTCGGTGGTATCGGAGGTATTGAGCGGTAAGCGTCAGCTCAATTTGAGGCAGATCCGCTGGTTGGCCGAGCACTTCGGCGTATCGGTGGAAACCTTCATTTGATGGCTAGGCACGCTCATCGTGGCGAGGGAGCTTGCTCCCGCTCGGCGGCGTAGCCGTCGTAAAACCGGTTGACGCGGTCTACCTGGCAGACCGCGTCGGTCCATCTTGGGGCGGCTGCGCAGCCCAGCGGGAGCAAGCTCCCTCGCCACAGGGTTAGCCATGCCCCCGAACAGTTATGTGTTGGGCGGGAAGGTGATTTCAGCCGTGGCGCCGCGTTACGACGAGCAACTGATCTCCAGATGCTTGCCCCACTCCGGCGGACGTTGCGCGTAGCTGTCCATACCCGGTTGTTCCTCGAACGGCTTGCTCAGCACGGCGTGCAGGCGGCGCACTTCGTCGTAGTCGCCTGACTCGGCGGCGTCGATGGCTTTTTGCGCCAGGTAGTTGCGTAGCACGTACAGCGGGTTGACGGCGTGCATGCGCGCGCGGCGTTGGTCTTGATTGACGGGGCCTTCGCGGTTGACGCGGGCAACATACAATTCGCCCCAGGCGTCGAAGCCCTTGAGGTCGACGAAGTCATCGCGCAGGGCGCTCACGGCTTGCTCGGGGGCTTGATCGCCCAGTCGGCGGAAGAACAGGCTGTAGTCGACGCCGCTGTTCTGCATCAATTGCAGCAAGCGCTCCAGCAGTTTCTGGTCGTCTTCTTCGGCGCAGGTCAGGCCGAGGCGGCGGCGCATCAGGTCCAGGTAATGGGCCTGGTACAGCGGCAAGTACAACCCCAGGGTCTCACGCAGGGCGTCGACGCTGATGAAGGGCGTCAGGGCCTGGGCCAGGGCGCTGAGGTTCCACTGACCGATGGGCACCTGGTTGCTGAAGGAGTAGCGCCCCTGATCATCGGAGTGGTTGCAGATGAAGTTGGCATCGAAGTCGTCGAGGAAGGCGAACGGTCCGAAGTCGAAGGTGATGCCCAGGATCGACATGTTGTCGGTGTTCATCACGCCATGGCAGAAACCGTAGGCCTGCCATTTGGCAATCAGCTCGGCATTGCGCTCGACGATTTCGCGGAACATCGCCAGGTACGGCTCCGGCTGCTCGCGGCACTCGGCAAAATGCAGGTTCAACACGTGCTCGGCCAGGGCCGCCTGCAGTTCGGGTTTCTTGGTGTAGTAGAAGTATTCGAAATGCCCGAAGCGCACATGGCTGGGGGCCAGGCGCAGCACCATGGCGGCGCGCTCCTGTTTTTCCCGCCACACCGGGGTGTCCGAGCCGATCACGCACAAGGCCCGGGTGGTGGGAATGCCGAGGGCGTGCAGGGCTTCGGAGGCGAGGAATTCGCGGATCGAGGAGCGCAGCACCGCGCGCCCGTCGCCCATCCGTGAAAACGGCGTCTGGCCGGCACCCTTGAGGTGCAGGTCCCAGTGCTCGCCCGCCTCGTTGTACACCTCGCCCAGCAGCAGCCCGCGGCCATCGCCCAGTTGTGGGTTGTAGTGACCGAACTGATGCCCGGAATACACCATCGCCCGTGGCTCGGTTTCGGCCCAGAGCTTGTGGCCGCCAAAAATCTCGGCGAACAGCGGTGCCTGGGCCTCTGCCGGATCCAGGTTCAGCAACGCCATGGCCGCCGGGCTGGCGACCACCAGTCGCGGATTGTCGATGGGCTCGGGCAGCACGTGGGCCGAGAAACCGTCGCCCAGGCGGGCGAAACGGTTATCGAAGGTCAGGGTTTCCAGGGTTTTCATGGCCGTCTCCGGCGGGACGCCCGCAGGCAACCCGCGATCAGTCGAGTTTGCCTTGCGGTGGCTCAGGCACCGGCTTGATGCTGGCGACAGCCGATGGCACGGGCGTGATGGTCTTTTTGTCGGGCTCGGCAGGCACCAGTTTGTATTCCTGGCCTTGCATGTTCTTCAGATAGATTTCCATCTGCCGGAAGGAGATGTTGATGTGCTCCTTCTTGAATTCCCGATTGATGAAACGGTTGATTTCGTCCAGCACCGGGTTGCGGTCACCGAGGTCGCGTACGTGCATGCGCAGCTCATGGTCGAGGGTGCTTTCACCGAAGTTCAGGAAGTACACGATCGGCTCCGGCTCCTTCAGCACCCGTGGGTTCTCGCGGGCGGCCTTGAGCAGCAACTCACGCACCAGGTCCAGGTCCGAGCCATAGTCCACGCCCAGTTTCAGGGTTACCCGGGTGACGGTGTCGGTCAGCGACCAGTTGATCAGTTGCCCGGTGATGAACGTCTTGTTCGGGACGATGATGTCCTTGCGGTCGAAGTCGGTGATGGTGGTGGCACGAATGCGGATCTTGCTCACCGTGCCCGACAGGTTGCCGATGGTGATGGTGTCGCCGATGCGCACCGGGCGCTCGAACAGGATCATGATCCCGGAGATGAAGTTGGCGAAGATCTCCTGCATGCCGAAGCCCAGGCCCACCGACAGCGCGGCAACCAGCCATTGCAGTTTGTCCCAGCTCACGCCCAGGGTGGACAGGGTGGTGACGAAACCGACGCCGGCGATCACATAGGACAGCAGCGTGGTGGTGGCGTAGGCACTGCCCTGGGCCAGGTTCAGCTTCGACAGCACGAACACTTCCAACAGCCCCGGCAGGTTGCGCGCCAGGGCGAAGGTGATGCCGATGATGATCAGCGCCCCGAGCATGTCGCCGATGCTGATGGGTACCATGCTCATGTTGGCGCCGGTGCCGCTGGTGTATTCGTAGAGGGTGATGTTGTCCAGGTACGAGAACACGCTGATCAGGTCCGACCAGACCCAATACAGCGCGGCGATGAAACCGCCCAGCAGGGCCAGGCGGATCAGGCGCAGGGACTGTTCGTTGACCTTCTCGATGTCCAGGGTCGGCTCCTCGACCACCGCTTCGCCATCGCCGGCTTCCTTGGCCGCCTGGCGCTTGGCCAGGGCACGCTGGTAGGCCAGGCGCCGCGCCGCCACCGACAGGCCGCGGACGAAGGTCGCCTCGATCACCAGCCAGAACATCAGCAGGTACAGGGTATTGATCAAGCGGTCGCTGAGTTTCAGCGCGGTGTAGTAGTAGCCAAAGCACACCGCCACGAACAGCGCGATTGGCAGCGCGGTGAACAGCACCCCGACGGCCTTGCGGAACAGCGAGGTGTTCCTGTGCGTCGGGCTGCTGAGCAACAGGCGGCTGAGCAACCACGCCATCAGTGCGTAGCAGGTCAGCACCACCGGCATGCCGAGCACGTCATCGGCCAGGGTCGCGGGTTGCAACTCGGCCACGGCCACCACAGCCACCAACGCCAGCACCACCAGCCCGAGGCGGCGGATCCAGCCCTGGAGGAATTCGACCTGGGGTTTCTCCCAGCGGAAATGCAATTCGGCCACGCCGCCCGGCGACAACACTCGATAGGCGGTGTAGAACACCAGCCAGGCCTGGCCGATCTGCAGCAGCGCCGCGCCGAGGTTGGCGTTCTGGCCGCGGGCGTCGATCTGCAAGGCATAGCCGCAGAGGGTCAGCGCCAGGGCCACCGGCATGGCCAGCAGGATATTGATCAGGATCGCCTGGGGGGTGTGCCACTGGCTGTCGCGCTTGAAGTGGCCGACGTCTTGGTGAACCTTGTTCAGGCGGGCATAGAGATGCTTGCGCCGCCACAGCAGCGCACCGATCAGCAGCGCCAGGGGCAGGAACAGCAGCGGCCGCTGGGTCAGGCCATCGGCCAGCTCGCTGAGGCTGGAGGCCCAGGGCAACGAGTCGATCTGTTTTTCCAGGCGCGTCGGTACGGCACGCATCCATTCGAAATCCAGCGGTTTATTGCTGGGAATCCAGAACATCTGCTCTTCGAGGGTCGCCCGCAGGTTCTGGGCGGTGCTGAGCAGTTGTTTCTGGTTGAGCTGCAAGGTGATGGATTCGTTGAGCACCGCGCTCAATTCGCGGTTCAGCCGTTCCAGCAGGTCGACGCGGGTCAGGGCCAGTTCCAGCAAGGTCTTGCGCAGTTGCGGGGTGACTTGTTCCGAGGGCTGGGAGGCCAGCAGGCTGTCGACGTAGGCGCTGGGGTTGTTCAGCAGTTCACGTTGCTGGCTGACTTCGAACTGGTACAGGCGGATGTCGGCGATCTGGTCGGCCAGGTTCTGGTCGAGTTTGAGGCGCGGCAAGGTCTGGCGCTGCTTGTAGAGAATCTTGGAGAGCAGCAGGCTGCCCTTGAGCACACTGATCTGCTCGTCCAGGGCTGCGTCGGTCTGGGTCACGCTGTCCAGCAGTTGCTTGGTCTGCAGGTTCTGCTGGGTGACTTCGTTGAGGCGGTCGGTGCTTTTGAGCAGGTAGTCGGAGAGCTTCAGGTTGGCCGCGCTTTCGGTCGCCAGCAAGCTGCTGCCACCGGCCTTCTGGGCTTCGATGGATTGCTGGGTCACCGTCTCCTGGGATTGGGCCAGGCGCTTCTGGTTGATCAGGTTCTGCAGGTCCTGGATTTCCTGCTCCATGCGGGCGATTTTTTCCATCAGCAGATCGTGCTGGCCGTTGCCCAGGTCCTGCAGTTGGCTGTTGCCGGCCAGTTCCTGGCGGCGCAGCGGGATCAGTGCATTGAGCGCCGCCAACTCGGCGTTGAGCTGGTCGCGTTGCTCGCCGCTCAGGGTCTTGCCGGCGTCCCGGCCGGCCTTGAGGATGGTATTGATCTGCTGGATACGGGTCTGGCTGCTGGAAATTTCCGCCTGGGCCCGCTCGGGACGGGTCTGGGCGGTGATGATCAGGCTGTTGGCATCGGCCAGGGCTTTTTGCAGATCACCCTGCTGGGTGGAGCGATCCGTGAGCATTTGCTCGAGCTGGGGAATCGGCAGGTTGGCGTAGCGCTGCGCCACCGGCACCACCGTGGTGCCCTTGAGTCGCGCCAGTTCGCGCTGGTTCTCGATGTTCTGCTTGGGGGCAGTGGCCAGTTGCTGCTTGAGCGCCTGCAGCTTCTGCTCGTAGTCGGCCTTGTTGTTGAGCTGGGTCAACGTGCTCTGCAAGACGGCCTGCAGGGCTTTCTGGTCGGCTTCCGGCAGTTTGCGGTCGGCGATCTTGTCCAGGCTGGCCTGCACCGAAGCGCTGGCGGGAAGATCAGCGGCTTGCAGCGTGCAGACGGAGAGACTCAGGCCCAGCAGGGCGGTGGCGAAAAAGGAGCGCAGGATAGGCATAGAGACCGGTCAAGCAAATGAGAGTGGGAGCAGTTTAGAGGAACAAGCCGGGACCCGGGCGACTTCCTTCGGGGAATCTGACGCCCACTTTGCCGATCTTGTTCCCGTCCATGGCCGCGACGGTCCACAGGGTGTTGTTCCAATCCACCTGGTCGCCGACCACTGGGGCGCCGCCCACTTTCTGGGCGATGAAGCGGCCCAGGGACATGTCCGGATCGATGCCGTCCAGCTTCAACCCGTACAGCGCGGCAACCGCGGCCAGCTGGGCGTCTCCTTCGAGTACGAAGTCGCCGAAGAAGCGCAGATCCAGGCCCCGTTGCGGCGCCTGGCTGAACAGTTTTCCAAGGGCCGGCAAGTCGTGTTCATGGCCGATAACACACAGCAAATCATCGACTTCCAACACCGTACTACCCGACGGATGGAGCAGTTGCTGGCCACGAAACAGGGCGGCGATGCGGGTGCCTTCGGGCATTTTCAGGTCCCGCAGGGGCGAGCCGATGCACCATTTTTCCGCACCCAGGCGATAGATGAACAGCTCCCACTCGCTGGTGACGTGCACTTCCAGCGCGGCCCGGGAAATCGGCAGCGGCTCGGGCGGGACGGTCACGTGCAGCAACTTGGCGACCCATGGCAGGCTCGTGCCCTGCACCAGCAGCGAGACCAGCACGATAAAGAACGCCAGGTTGAAGTAGAGCTGGGCGTGGGGCAGGCCGGCCATCAACGGGAACACGGCCAGGATGATCGGCACCGCGCCGCGCAGGCCGACCCAGGAAATGAAGGCTTTCTCGCGACCATGGAACGCCTTGAACGGCAGCAGGCCCACTATGACCGACAACGGACGGGCAAACAGGATCATCCACAATGCCAGGCCCAGGGCCGGCAGGGCGATCGGCAGCAGGTCGTGGGGCGTGACCAGCAGCCCCAGCACCAGGAACATGCCGATCTGGGCCAGCCAGGCCATGCCATCAAGCATGTGCAGGATGCCGTGGCGGCTGCGCACCGGACGGTTGCCGATCACCAGGCCGCACAGGTACACCGCCAGGAAACCGCTGCCGTGCAGGGCGTTGGTCAGGGCGAACACGGCCAGGCCGCCGCTGATGACGAGGATCGGGTAGAGGCCGTTGGCCAGATTGATGCGATTGACCAGCTGCAGCATCAGCCAGCCACCGCCCAGGCCGAGTACCGAGCCGATGCCGAACTCACGCAACAGGTGCCCGAGCAGGCTCCAGTGCAAGCCGGTTTCACCACTGGCAAGCATGCCGATCAGGGTGACGGTGAGGAACACCGCCATGGGGTCGTTGCTGCCGGACTCGATCTCGAGGGTGGCGCTGACCCGCTCGTTCAGGCCCTTGCCGCCCAGTAGCGAGAACACCGCCGCGGCATCGGTCGAGCCGACGATGGCGCCGATCAGCAGGCCCTGGATCAGGTTCAGATTGAACAGCCAGGCCGCGGCCAATCCGGTCAGCCCGGTGGTGATCAACACACCGACCGTGGCCAGGGACAACGCCGGCCACAGCGCCACGCGAAAGCTCGAGACCCGCGTGCGCAAGCCGCCGTCCAGCAGGATGACGGCCAAGGCGAGGTTGCCGACCAGATAAGCCGTGGCGTAGTTATCGAAAAGAATACCGGCGCCGTCGACACCGGCCACCATGCCCACGGCCAGGATGATCACCAGGATCGGGATGCCCAGGCGGGACGAAAGAGAACTGACCAGGATGCTCGCACCTACCAGCAACGCGCCGATCAAGAACAGGCTGTTGATGGTCGCTGCAGTCAAAGGCGTTACTCCGGGAAAACTGAGGGGCGGGCACAGACTGACCATGCAGTCTGCGTGCCAGCGATTCTAACCTGTTGAAATGTGATGCTGTCAAAAAAGGTTTGGGATTGGGGGTACAAGGCAGCAATACCGTGGCGAGGGAGCAAGCTCCCTCGCCACCAAAGCTTGAGGGTTGATCGCTCACGGTCTGTGGACGATCAACCGTTACGCGGATTAAAGGCTGAACCGCCCAACCATGCTGTTCAAGTCCACGGCCAGGCGCGACAGTTCGGCGCTGGCGGCGGTGGTCTGGTTGGCGCCGGTGGCCGATTGCACCGACAGGTCGCGGATGTTCACCAGGTTGCGGTCCACTTCACGGGCCACCTGGGCCTGTTCTTCGGCGGCGCTGGCGATCACCAGGTTGCGTTCGTTGATCTCGACGATGGCCGTGTTGATGGTGTCCAGGGACAGGCCGGCGCCACGGGCGATGTTCAGGGTCGACTCGGCGCGCTCGGTGCTGTTGCGCATCGAGTCCACGGCGTGTTCGGTGCCGCTCTGGATGCTGCCGATCATGCGTTCGATCTCGCTGGTCGACTGCTGGGTACGATGAGCCAGGGCGCGGACTTCGTCGGCCACCACGGCAAAACCACGGCCGGCCTCACCGGCACGGGCGGCTTCGATGGCGGCATTCAGAGCCAGCAGGTTGGTCTGGTCGGCCAGGCCGCGGATCACGTCCAGCACTTTGCCGATATCGCGGGACTCATTGGCCAGGTTACCGATCAGCGTGGCGGTGCTTTGTACGTCGGCACTCATGCGTTCGATGGCACCGACGGTTTCCTGCACCAGGTCGCGGCCGTCGCCTGCGGATGTGGTGGCGTGTTTCGACGCTTCCGACGTGCTGACCGCATTGCGAGCGACCTCTTCTACGGCGCTGGTCATCTCGTTGACCGCTGTCGCGGCCTGCTCGATTTCGTTGTTCTGCTGGGTCAGGCCCCGGGCGCTTTCGTCAGTGACGGCGTTAAGCTCTTCGGCCGCCGACGCAAGCTGTGTGGCGGAACCGGAGATCCGTTGCAAGGTATCGCGCAGTTTTTCCTGCATGGTCGACATCGCCCGCAGCAGGCGACCGGCTTCGTCGCTGCCGTCAACGGTGATCGGTCGGGTCAGGTTGCCCTTGGCGATTTCTTCGGCGGCATCCAGCGCGTTGGCGATCGGCTTGGTGATGCTGTTGGTCAGCAGCCAGGCGAACAGCAGGGTCAGGCCGGTAGCGATGACCAGCAGGGCGACCACCCAGTTGAAAGCGCTTGAATATTGTTGCGCCGCGCCCTTATTGAGCGCCTCGGCTTGCAGGTTGTTGATCTCCACCAAGTGGTCGATTGCGGCATTGATGGCATCTGAGTTGCTCAGCAGTTCAGTGTTGAGCAGCGCCCGCAGTTCATCGACCTGATTATTTCGCGACAGGGTTTTCATGCGCTCTTCGAGCTGACGGTACTGCCCGAGCAGTTGCACATACTGATCGTAGGCGGCCCGTTCGTCCGAAGCGCTGATGAGCTTTTCGTAGGTGGTCTGGGCCGCGCGGATCTGCTGGCTGCGTTGTTCGAGCAGATCGTAGGTTTTCTGTTGGATGTCCGGCTCGCGGTTGACCAGCAAGCGATAGGACAAGACGCGCAGGCGCAGGGTGAGCTGGGTGAACTCATTCAGGGCCTTGATGCTGGGTACGCTGTTCTGGG
The DNA here is from genome assembly GCF_001307275.1 of Pseudomonas fluorescens. Classification (NCBI taxonomy): domain Bacteria; kingdom Pseudomonadati; phylum Pseudomonadota; class Gammaproteobacteria; order Pseudomonadales; family Pseudomonadaceae; genus Pseudomonas; species Pseudomonas fluorescens. Next base: position 2,045,960 of record NZ_CP012831.1, on the reverse strand, counting down.
CGATGCTTTCGCCGGACGTGCGGATTTTGCTCATCTGGGACAGGGCAAACACCCCAAGGGCCAGCATCAGGGCGCCGATCAGGGCAAACCCCAGGAACGCCCGCGGCGCGATGTTCATATTACGTAGGGACATGGAAAGTACCGAGAGGGGCGCGTCCGTGCGGGACTGTGGCTGGTGTTAACTGACTTATCGGTCATACGACTGAAGTCTTGAACGGGATCCTTGCTTTTGCCGCAGAACCACCCTGGAATGCGACGAAGGGTAGGAACCAGACTGCCCCTTCACAGTCTTTACCACTCGCCAGCGAAGCACCGCCGCTGGTAAAGCGTGGCATCGGCGGTGACTTTTCTTTATCGTACGCGCCCCTTGGAAAAGCCTGGAAATCAATATGTTGGAAACATCCCTCAGCCAACTGGAGCAACTGGTCAACGACCTGGTGCAACAGAACCTGCACCTCACCGGCCTGAACGAAACCCTGAGCGCCGAACTTGCCCAGGCCAAGGATGAAAACGAAAGCCTGCAACTGAGCCTGATGGAACAGGAAGAGCTGCACGGCGCCACCGCCGCCCGCATCCAGGCCCTGATCGAGCGCGCCAGCGCCGGTCCTGTCAGCGCATGAAGCACGGCGCCGATGGGGTGACGGTCATCTCGATCCTGGGAGAAGACTATTCAATCAAAGCGCCGGCCGGGCAGGAACAGGCCCTGCTGGACGCCGCTTCGATGCTCAAGGCCGCCCTGGCCGACACGAAAAGGAAATACCCGACGCTGATCGGCGATCGCCTGCTGGTATTGGCGGCCATGAACCTGTGTTCGCAACAGATCGAAATGCAGAAGAGCCATCAGGCGGAACTCGACCGTTACCAAGAGCAAGTCAGCGCCACGGTCGAGGTGATTGCCAAGACGATCCAGCAGGCCTGAAACCGTTAACGAATGTTGACTGTGGGGCTTGTGTGGGAGCGAGCTTGCTCGCGATGGCGTCAGCACAGCTGCCTGTGTGTTGGCTGAAACACCGCTATCGCGAGCAAGCTCGCTCCCACAGTGGATCGGTGGTGAACGCAGATGTCGTGTTCACTTGGAACCCCTGTGGGAGCGAGCCTGCTCGCGATTGGATTTCAGCCGCGCCACGAGTCTTGCCTCAGAACCACTCATCCCGCATCCCCAGGCACGTATCATCCCGCGCCTCGAGAATCGCCAGCTCATGGTGACACCCCGGCACTTCCCAGGTCAGGAAGTAGCGCGCCGCTTGCAGCTTGCCTTTATAGAAGTCGCTGTCCGCGGCATTGCCCCTGGCCAGGCCTTCCTCGGCACGAATCGCCTGTTCCAGCCAGCGCCAGCCGATCACCATGTGCCCAAACACTTTCAGGTACAGCGCCGAGTTGGCGAGGCTGCTGTTGACCTTGCCCTGGGCCAGGTCTGTCAGCAGGCCCAGGGTGACGGTTTGCAGGCGCGCCACCAACGCTTCCAGTGGCTGGTGTAATGGCGTCAACGATGGGTGCGCCTGGGCCCGTTCAATGGTGTCGGCCACCAGGCGGATCAACTGCTTGAGCCCGGCGCCGCCGTTCTGCGCCAGCTTTCGCCCCAGCAGGTCCAGGGACTGGATGCCATGGGTGCCTTCATGGATCGGGTTCAGGCGGTTGTCGCGATAATACTGCTCCACCGGGTATTCGCGGGTGTAGCCGTGACCGCCCAGGATCTGGATCGCCAGTTCGTTGGCTTTCAGGCAGAACTCCGAGGGCCAGGATTTGACGATGGGGGTCAGCAGGTCCAGCAGTTCATGGGCGCGCCGACGCTCGGCTTCGCTGTCCAGGGTGGTGGTGTCGTCGAACAGCCGCGCTGCGTACAAGCCCAGGTCAAACGAGCCCTCGACGTAGGCTTTTTGGGTCAGCAGCATGCGGCGCACGTCGGCGTGCTGGATGATCGCCACCGGGGCGGTGGTCGGATCCTTGCTGTCGGGCACCCGGCCTTGCGGACGTTCGCGGGCGTATTCAAGGGAATACAGGTAGCCGGCGTAACCCAGCATCACCGCACCCATGCCGACGCCGATGCGCGCCTCGTTCATCATCTGGAACATGTAGCTCAGGCCGTGGTGCGGCTTGCCCACGAGGTAACCGACGCATTCGCCGTTGTCGCCGAAGTTCAACGCGGTCGACGTGGTGCCGCGCCAGCCCATCTTGTGGAACAGCCCGGCCAGCAGCACGTCGTTACGCGGGCCGAGGCTGCCATCGTCGTTGACCAGGAACTTGGGCACGATAAACAGCGAAATGCCCTTCACGCCCGGCGGCGCGTCCGGCAATTTCGCCAGGACCATGTGCACGATGTTTTCCGACAGCGGATGATCGCCGCCGGAGATGAAGATCTTGTTGCCCTTGAGTCGATAGGTGCCATCGGACGCAGGCTCTGCCCGTGTACGAATATCCGACAGCGAAGAACCTGCATGGGGTTCGGTCAGGGCCATGGTGCCAAAGAAGCGGCCGTCGATCATCGGTTGCAGGAAGCGTTGCTTCTGCTCCTCGCTGCCGAAGCTTTCGATCAGGTTCGCCGCGCCCATGGTCAGGAACGGGTAGGAGGTCGATGCGGCATTGGCCGACTGGAAGTGTGCGAAGCAGGCCTGGGACAGCAGTGTCGGCAACTGCATGCCTCCGGCGTCGAAGCTGCGCGCGGCATTGAGAAAACCGGCCTCCAGAAAGGCATCCACCGCTGGCTTCACCTCGGGAATCAGGATCGCCTGGCCGTTCTCGTAGCGCGGTTCGTTTTCATCGTTCTTGCGGTTGTGGGGCGCGAAGAATTTCTCGGCGATGCTGCGGGCCGTGCCGAGGGCTGCGTCGAAGGTTTCGCGATTGTGTTCGGCAAACCGCTCGCGCTGGGTCAGGCCCTCGGCATCGAGGACTTCGTACAGCTCGAAAGCCAGATTACGGGAACTGAGCAACGTCTCGGACATGGCGGCCTACCTTTTTTTGGAATGGGCCGAGTCTAGGCGTGGCAATGGAGGCTGAACAGGATGATTGATTTGAGTGATGGAGGAGCGAGGGTGACGCTAATCAAAATGTGGGAGCAAGCTTTGCTCCCACAGCGTTCATGCCCACAGGGATTTCGTTAATCAGGCACCCATTGCAGGTGCCTGGTCTACAGCGGGTTTAGCCGATGGTCATCAGGCTGGCGTTACCCCCCGCCGCGGCGGTATTGACGCTCAAGGCCCGCTCGATCACCAAACGCTCCAACGCAATGTTGGTCTCGCCCTGGGACAAACCATGCACCCCGACGATGGCGCCGGCACGCTTGGCCACCTGCTGGCAAACGTCGCGCAGTTGGTCCGAATCGCCGTGGTGCAGGACCGCGTCGAACAGCACATCGTCCTTGGTCCAGTCGGCAACCCGCTGAATGCGTGCCTGAATCTCTTTCGGCAAGCGGGCGAACAAGGCCTTGCTGGTGTCGGTTTCCGGCCATACGGCCGAGCCGCCCACGGCCAGTACGGCCGCCAGTTGCGTCAGCAGGTCGCCTTCCACGTCGGCCAGGCACAGCACGTGCTCGCGCGGCAGGATGGCATAACTGTTGCGTTCGCCGGTCGGGCCGGTCAACTGGCGGGTGATGCCGCTTTGCGATTGGGCCGCGAACTGCACGCACAGGGCGCTCAGTTCGGCGAGCTTCTGGCTGTCGGCCCAGGCTTGCAGGGCGGTCAGCGGTTTGCTCATGGCATCGCGCAAGCGCAGGTCCGGCGCAACCAAGGCATCGCCACGGACGAAGGACTGCTGGATCGCATCGGTAGGACGAGTCGACAGCAGGCGGTACAGGTACAGCGGACCACCGGCCTTGGGGCCGGTGCCCGACAGGCCTTCGCCACCAAACGGCTGCACACCGACCACGGCGCCGACAATGTTGCGGTTGACGTAGACGTTACCGGCATGGACGTTGTCGATCACCTTGGCGATGGTCTCGTCGATGCGTGTGTGCACGCCCAGGGTCAGGCCGTAGCCGGAGGCGTTGATCTGGTCGATCAACTGACCCAGTTCCTTGCGCTTGTAGCGCACCACGTGCAGCACCGGACCGAAGATCTCCCGCTGCAGCTCGTCGAAGCTTTCCAGCTCGATCAGGGTCGGCATCACGAAGGTGCCGCGCTTGCACTCGTCGCTGTCGGCGATTGCCATCTGGTACACGGAGCGCCCCTTGTCGCGCATGGCCTGGATGTGTTTCTCGATGCCAGCCTTGGCTTCGGCATCGATCACCGGGCCGATGTCTACCGACAGACGCTCAGGGTTGCCGAGACGTGCTTCAGCCATGGCGCCCTTGAGCATTTCGATGACGCGGTCGGCGGAATCTTCCTGCAGGCACAGGACGCGCAGGGCCGAGCAACGCTGGCCGGCACTGTCGAAGGCCGAGGACACGACGTCGATGACCACTTGTTCGGTCAGGGCCGAGGAGTCGACGATCATGGCGTTCTGGCCGCCGGTCTCGGCGATCAGCGGGATCGGTCGGCCCTGGTTGTCCAGGCGTCCGGCGATGTTGCGTTGCAGCAGCCGGGCGACTTCGGTGGAGCCGGTGAACATCACGCCTTTGACCCGATCGTCGCCGACCAGGCGGGCGCCAACGGTTTCGCCACGGCCCGGCAGCAGTTGCAGGACGCCTTCCGGAATGCCGGCTTCGAGCATCAGGCGCACCGCCTGGGCAGCCACCAGCGGCGTCTGCTCGGCGGGCTTGGCCAGAACCGGGTTGCCGGCGGCCAGTGCGGCGGCAACCTGGCCGCTGAAAATCGCCAGCGGGAAGTTCCACGGGCTGATGCAGACCACCGGGCCCAGAGGGCGGTGGGCGTCGTTGGTGAAATCGTTGCGCGCCTGCACCGCGTAGTACCGCAGGAAATCCACGGCTTCACGCACTTCGGCGATGGCGTTGGCGAAGGTCTTGCCGGCTTCGCGGGCCAGCAGGCCCATCAGCGGCTGGATCTCGCCTTCCATCAGGTCGGCGGCACGCTCGAGGATCGCGGCACGTTCGGCTGGCGGCGTGGCCTGCCAGATCGGTGCGGCGTTGAGGGCGCACTGGATGGCGTTGTCGACGTCGGCAACCGTGGCTTCCTGCACATGGCCGACCACATCGCGGTGATCGGACGGGTTCAGCACCGCTGCCGGGGTTTCTTCGCTGGCAGCGCAACCGAGCATCGGCGCGGCTTTCCAGTCGTTGTGGGCAGTGGCCAGCAGAGCGCAGGACAGCGACGCCAGGCGATGCTCGTTGGCCAGGTCGATGCCGCTGGAGTTGGCGCGGTCGCTACCGTACAAGTCGCGCGGCAGCGGAATACGTGGGTGCGGCAAGCCGAAACCGCCTTCCAGGGTTGCCATCTGCTCGATGCTGGCCACTGGATCGGCCACCAGCTCCTGAATGGAAATCGACTGGTCGGCGATGCGGTTGACGAACGAGGTGTTCGCGCCGTTTTCCAGCAAGCGGCGTACGAGGTAGGCCAGCAGTGTTTCGTGGGTGCCGACCGGGGCGTACACACGGCACGGACGGTTCAGCTTGCCTTCGGAGACCTTGCCTACAACTTGTTCGTACAGCGGTTCACCCATGCCGTGCAGGCACTGGAATTCGTACTGGCCCGGGTAATAGTTCTGACCGGCGATGTGATAAATGGCCGACAGGGTATGGGCGTTGTGCGTGGCGAATTGCGGGTAGATGACTTCCGGCACCGACAGCAGCTTGCGCGCGCAAGCGATGTAGGACACGTCGGTGTACACCTTGCGGGTGTAGACCGGATAGCCTTCCAGGCCTTCGACCTGGGCGCGCTTGATCTCGCTGTCCCAGTACGCGCCTTTTACCAGGCGAATCATCAGGCGGTGGCGGCTGCGCCGGGCCAGGTCGATGACGTAGTCGATCACATACGGGCAACGCTTCTGGTAGGCCTGGATCACGAAGCCGATGCCGTTCCAGCCGGTCAACTGCGGCTCGAAGCACAGGCGCTCCAGCAGGTCCAGGGACAGTTCGAGGCGGTCGGCTTCCTCGGCGTCGATGTTCAGGCCGATGTCGTATTGCTTGGCCAGCAGGGTCAGCGACAGCAGGCGCGGGTACAGCTCGTCCATGACGCGCTCGTACTGGGCGCGGCTGTAGCGCGGGTGCAGGGCCGAGAGCTTGATGGAAATGCCCGGGCCTTCATAAATCCCACGACCGTGGGACGCTTTGCCGATCGAGTGAATGGCTTGTTCGTACGAGGCCAGGTACTTCTGGGCGTCATGTTCGGTGAGTGCGGCTTCACCCAGCATGTCGTAGGAATAGCGGAAACCTTTGGCTTCGAACTTGCTGGCGTTGGCCAGGGCCTCGGCGATGGTTTCGCCGGTGACGAACTGTTCGCCCATCAGGCGCATGGCCATGTCGACGCCCTTGCGGATCATCGGCTCGCCGCTCTTGCCGATGATGCGGCTCAGGGAGGAGGTCAGGCCCGTTTCGTTATGGGTGGCGACCAGCTTGCCGGTCAGCAACAGGCCCCAAGTGGCGGCATTGACGAACAGCGACGGGCTGTTGCCGAGGTGCGGCTGCCAGTTGCCGGTGCTGATCTTGTCGCGGATCAGTGCATCACGAGTGCCTTTGTCCGGGATGCGCAGCAGTGCCTCGGCCAGGCACATCAGGGCCACGCCTTCCTGGGACGACAGGGAAAATTCCTGCAGTAAGCCCTGAACGATACCGGCACGGCCGCCGGCACTTTTCTGGTTACGCAGTTTTTCCGCAATCGAAGCCGCCAGCTTGTTGGTGGCTTCGGCCATTTCCAGCGGCAGGCGGGCCTGCTCGATCAGCATCGGCACCACTTCCGGCTCAGGGCGACGGTAAGCGGCGGTAATGGAGGCGCGCAGGACCGATTGCGGCAGGATGCTCTCGGCAAATTCGAGGAAGCATTGGTGAGCATGGTCGACCTGTACGTCGCCGGCATCATCGCTGTCGGCGCGGGGTGAACCGTTCAGCTCGGTCAGGGTTGCACCACCCTCGAGTTTTTCCAGGTAATTGAAAATTGCCTGCTTGATCAGCCAGTGCGGCGTGCGATCGATCGAGGTTGCGGCCGCCTTGAGGCGTTCGCGGGTCGGGTCATCGAGTTTGACCCCAAGGGTGGTGGTAGCCATATTTTTATCCTCATGTTTACCACGTATGGCGTGGCATCAGCTGGCGGCAAGATTAGCTGTGGGATGAATGAGGTGCAACCGGGTGCAACCCTTTTTTTCTTGAAATGACAGGCAGCTCATCCGGAAGCCAGGGCGACCCCGTCAATCCTGCACCGGCTTAGTGCTTTGACTTCTAGTGATGCGCTACGGACTGCACTAAAAGGGAGCAAAAAACGGCGTTTTTGCGATAAAACCGATCAGGTGCAACTTATTCGAGCGAAACTGGTTGCACCTTATTTGATTTGTTGAATAGCATTCGCGGCCAAGGTGCAACCGGCTCCAAGCCGAGGGGCATCGGCTGATGGCTTTCCTGGGGAAACATCAGTCATAAATTCGCGGAACTGCAAATCGTCGCTACAACGTCTGCGTTGTCGGCGCTTCCAACTGCCACCGCACCATAAAAACAAAGCCAGGGCGTAACTCATGAGTGTTAGTAATCCCACCTTGATCACTTTCGTGATCTACATCGCAGCCATGGTCCTGATCGGCCTGATGGCTTACCGCTCCACCAATAACCTTTCCGACTACATCCTGGGCGGTCGCAGCCTGGGCAGCGTGGTCACGGCCTTGTCCGCCGGTGCTTCCGACATGAGCGGTTGGTTGTTGATGGGTTTGCCGGGTGCCATCTATATGTCTGGCCTGTCGGAAAGCTGGATCGCCATCGGCCTGATCGTCGGCGCCTACTTGAACTGGCTGTTCGTGGCCGGTCGCCTGCGGGTACAGACCGAGCACAACGGTGACGCCCTGACCCTGCCGGATTACTTCTCCAGCCGTTTCGAAGACAAGAGCGGCCTGCTGCGGATCATCTCCGCGGTGGTGATCCTGGTGTTCTTCACCATCTACTGTGCTTCCGGCATCGTGGCCGGTGCCCGTCTGTTCGAAAGCACCTTCGGCATGTCCTACGAGACAGCGCTGTGGGCCGGTGCTGCCGCGACCATCGCCTACACCTTCGTTGGCGGTTTCCTGGCCGTGAGCTGGACCGACACCGTGCAAGCGACCCTGATGATCTTCGCGCTGATCCTGACGCCGATCATCGTGCTGCTGGCGACCGGTGGCGTGGACACCACGTTCCTGGCCATCGAAGCGAAAGATCCTTCGTCCTTCGACATGCTGAAAAACACCACCTTCATCGGCATCATCTCGCTGATGGGCTGGGGCCTGGGTTATTTCGGCCAACCGCACATCCTGGCGCGCTTCATGGCGGCGGATTCGGTCAAGTCGATCGCCAATGCCCGTCGCATCTCCATGACCTGGATGATCCTGTGCCTGGGCGGCACCGTGGCGGTGGGCTTCTTCGGTATCGCTTACTTCTCGGCGCACCCCGATGTGGCCGGTCCCGTGACCGAGAACCCAGAGCGCGTGTTCATCGAGCTGGCAAAACTGCTGTTCAACCCATGGATTGCCGGTGTACTGCTGTCGGCCATCCTGGCGGCGGTGATGAGTACCCTGAGCTGCCAGTTGCTGGTGTGCTCCAGCGCCCTGACCGAAGACTTCTACAAGACCTTCCTGCGCAAGAGCGCTTCCCAGCTGGAACTGGTCTGGGTCGGTCGCGCCATGGTGCTGCTGGTGGCCTTGGTCGCCATTGCCCTGGCCGCTAACCCGGAAAACCGCGTACTGGGTCTGGTGAGTTACGCCTGGGCCGGTTTCGGTGCTGCCTTCGGCCCGGTTGTCCTGATCTCCGTCATCTGGAAGAACATGACCCGCAATGGCGCGCTCGCCGGCATTCTGGTGGGTGCAATCACCGTGATCGTCTGGAAGCATTTCGCGCTGCTGGGCCTGTACGAAATCATCCCGGGCTTCATCTTCGCCAGCCTGGCCATCTACCTGGTCAGCAAGATGGGCTCGCCTACCGCGGGTATGCTGCAGCGCTTCGACGCGGCGGAAAAAGATTTTCGTCTGAACCAGTAAGGTCTTCAGTGCGGCTTCGAGCCTGCGGGTGATCCATTGTGGCGAGGGAGCAAGCTCCCTCGCCACTGCCCTCTATCCCTTCATCTCGGCGTCAGGCTGGTTGAGAAAGATCAACACGCCCAGGATCGCCATATAGAACCTGAACGCGGCGTCCTGGCCATTCCAGATTTCTGATTGCCACATCAGAAACCATTCGCCACCAACGACCATGAAGCCAAAGAACCAGACGAAGAAACCGACCGTCAAACCGGCCACGGACCATCGTTTGGCGCGGGCGAACGCCCCGGCCTCGGCTCGGCGTGCCTGCCACAGTTTCACTGCGCCGTAGCCCAAAAGCCCCGACGTCAGCGCTTCGCCGAAGATGATCAGCCAATACGCGCCATGCCACATCCAGGGTTGATCGATGGCGCGATACCGGGAGGCATTGTCGGGAAAGGTGGTGTCCATACTCAGCACGTGCTGGACGAAGTTGAAGTTGGAGCGGTAGTCCGTGACGTTGTTGAATACGGTCAGGAAAGCGAATGCGGCGAGTGCCAGGATCATTGCGATTTTTGCGTAGCGTGTCGTCATGCCATGCGTCCTTTGCTTTTTTGCGACCAGGAGCACGTTATCACGCCCACTCCCGACCAGAGATCGAGCACATTGCAAGAAACGGCTGATTCACGTGTAGGAAGGCTGTGGGTGGCCGCGATGCTTCGAATGTCTATCGGAAAATGCATCACGCTTTGCAGCTTTTAGCTTCTTGGATGTAGGGCAAATCTGTTTTTCTTGACCTCCCATACACGTCCCCTACTGCTCGTGCAGAATCGCCCGCCTCCATTCAGCAGAGGCACATCGGATGTTCCCGCCTGCCAATCCACCGCGTTTCACGCTGACCTTCGACAGCGGGCCGAATGAACTCAGGGTGCTTGAGTTCAAGGGCAAGGAAACCATCAGCCAGCCCTATCGCTTTGACGTGGAACTGGTCAGCGAGCGCTGCGACCTGGTACTGGAAGAACTTCTGCATCGCCAGGCATTCCTGCGGTTCGATGGCCGGGGAGGGGGCGTGCACGGTCAGGTCTATAGCGTAGCCCAAGGCGATTCGGGCAGACGCCTGACCCGTTACCAGGTCAGCCTGGTACCGCGCCTGGCCTACTTGCGCCACCGCACCAACCAGCGGATTTTCCAGCATCTGAGCGTGCCTGATATCGTCGCCCGGGTGCTGAAGGAGCACGGGGTCCTGGAGGGGGCCTTCCAGTTCATTCTCGCAGGGCACTATCCCGAGCGTGAATACTGTGTGCAGTACGCCGAAAGCGACCTGGCGTTCATCGAGCGGATCTGTGCCGAAGTCGGTATCCACTATCACTTTCGGCACCGCCCTGACGGCCATCTGCTGGTGTTCGGTGACGATCAGACCGGGTTCCCCCGCCTGGCCGAATCGACGTTGTACCTGGCGGACAGTGGCATGGCTGCCGACGCGCCGGCCATCAAGCGTTTGGCGGTGCGGCTCCAGACCCGCGCCACGGCCGTAACGTTGCGCGATTACGACTTCCGCAAGCCCGGCCTGTTGTTGCAAACCCACCTCGACAGTCGGCAGTTGCCAGCGCTCGAGGACTATCGCTACCCCGGTGGGTTCTGCGACCGGGGCGATGGCAAGCACCTGGCCCGGCGTGCCCTTGAGCGTCACGGCGCCGATCATCGCGTGGCGCAGGGCAACAGCGATGACAGCGCTTTCGTCAGCGGGCATTTCATGCGTATCGAGGGCCACCCCCGGGAGCAGTGGAACGATCTCTGGCTCCTGACGCATATCGACCATCATGGCCGCCAACCCCAGGTGCTGGAAGAAACAGCCGCCGCCGGCCCGGATGAATTCCAGGGCTACAGAAACACTTTTCTCGCCACGCCATGGGAGGTGTTTTTTCGGCCGCCCCTGCACCCTGAAAAGCCCCGTGCCGACGGTTATCAGTCAGCGGTGGTGACCGGGCCGGTGGACAGCGAGATCCATTGCGATGAGTTCGGGCGGGTCAAGGTGCAACTGGCCTGGGATCGCGACGGCCAGCGCGACGAACATTCCAGTTGCTGGCTGCGAGTGGCCTCGGGTTGGGCCCATGATCACTATGGTGCAGTGCTGATTCCCCGGGTCGGCATGGAAGTTTTGGTGGGGTTCATCGATGGCGACGTGGACAAACCATTGGTGGTGGGTTGCCTGCCCAATGGCGCCAACCCGGTGCCGTTGGACCTGCCGGCGGACAAGACCCGCAGTATTTGGCGCAGCCAGAGCAGTCCCGGTGGGGCAGGCTATAACGAGTTGCGTATCGAGGACCGCAAGGGCGCCGAGGAAATCTACCTGCGGGCCCAGCGCAACTGGACCCAGCACGTGCTGCACGACCAGCGGGTGCAGGTCGATCACGAGCGCAGCATCGTCGTCACCGGTACGGCACGGCACGAACTCAAGGCCGATGAGCAGCGCGTTACCCATGGCCGGCGCCAGGCTGAAGTCCGCCAGGACGATCATCTGCTGGTGGGCGGCGAGCGGCATGTTCGCGTGACCGGCCAGGTCCTGAACGCCAGCCGGCAGTTTCATGTCAGTGCCGGCCAGCAAGTGGTCCTGGAGGCTGGCGCCAGTGTGACCCTCCAGGCTGGCGGTCATTGGATCAACATTGGTGCCGACGGGATTTTCAGCAGCGTGCCGATCGAGGTCGGTGGGGCGCCGATGGCGGTCATGGGGGCGGAGGCGGGTTCGCCGGTCAGCTCCGGGCAGCAGGTCGCTGCGCCGGCCCCTCGGCTTTCCCTGGCGCAAATCCTCAGCTTCCAAGGCTCGGCGCCGTTCTGCGAGGAGTGCGAGCGGTGCAGAAGCGGCGTCTGCGCAGGGCTATCGGTCTTTCACAAAACTGTCGACACACAGGAGCGCCCATGAACAGCGGCCAAACGCCCCGCGCCTGGCTTGAGCACCATCCGTTGCAGGCGTCCGAGCAACTGTTCGCCATTTTCAGCAATGCCAGCAGCGCTGGGGCGTTGGCGGCCTGGCGCCGTTCGATGGCCGCGACACCCACGGCGATCTGGGCCGACACGCCGTACGCCGAGTGGGAAGCGGTCATGCCCTATGTAGGGCTTGTTCGCGCGGACTGTGGGTTTCTTGATTGGATAGCGACCGCCGACTCGCTCGATTGGGGCTGGCTGGCGGTGTCGTGTGCCAGCCAGGAAACCCTTGCCGAGCATTTGCGTGGGGTGACGCAGGTGCTGTTGCCGGGTGGCAAGCCGGTTTTCCTGCGTTTTTGGGATGGGCGCTTCATGGGACCGCTCCTGCAATCGACGGCGGTGGATGGCGGGGAGCTCCTGCCGGTCGTCAATCGTTGCCTGATCAACGGTCAATCCGTTGAGTTAGTCGGAAACGTCCAGCGGCCGGCGCGGACTTTTCCTTGGTGGGAAGTGCCGGTGGCGCTGTTGGACGCCATGACCGAGGTCCCGACGAATTGTCTGGTGGATAACTTGCTCACCTGGCTTGGCCAGGAGCATCCGTCTCTGTACGAGCGCGTTGACCACCGCATCCTGCGGCGCAAGATTGCTCACTTTCTTGAGCGATCGAAGCCGGTTGTCGCGCCAAAGGCGCCCTTGCAGGCGTACTTGCTGCGGGAGCTGGGCTGATCGTGGCGTGTCCGCCGGGCTGCCAACCCCTGACGTTCGGCGCGCTTCAAGGTAAACTCGTCGCCCTTCGCAGGAGCCGCCATGAATTATCGCCACGCCTTCCACGCCGGCAATCACGCCGACGTGTTCAAACACCTGACCTTGACCCGCCTCATCGCGCTGATGTCGCGCAAGGAACAGCCCTTCGCCTACCTCGACACCCACGCGGGCATCGGGCTGTACGACTTGCAGGGTGACCAGGCCAACCGTACCGGTGAGTATCTGGAAGGCATTGCGCGGTTGTGGGGCGAGGGCGACCTGCCGCCATTGACTGCCGATTACATGAAGGTGCTGCATGAGATGAACCCGGACGGGCAACTGCGCTACTACCCGGGCTCGCCGGAACTGGCGCGGCGCCTGACTCGGCCCCAGGACCGTGTGCTGCTCAACGAAAAACACCCTGAAGACGGTGTGTTGCTCAAGGACAACATGAAAGGCGACCGTCGCGTGGCGGTGCACCTGGGTGAAGGCTGGCATGTGCCGCGGGCGTTGCTGCCGGTGGCCGAAAAGCGTGCCTTGATGCTGATCGATCCGCCCTTCGAGCAGCTTGACGAGATGCAGCGCTGCGCCGCCTCGCTCAAGGAGGCCATTGGCCGGATGCGCCAGACGGTGGCGGCCATCTGGTACCCGGTGAAGGACCAGCGGATGTTGCGCCGCTTCTACCAGGACCTGGCCGGCACGGGAGCGCCGAAGCTGTTGCGCGTGGAGCTGCTGGTGCACCCACTGGCGACGCCCAACAGCCTGAACGGCTCCGGCCTGGCGATTGCCAATCCGCCGTGGGGGCTGGAAGAGGAGTTGCGTGAGCTGCTGCCGTGGCTGTCGAAAAAGCTGGGGCAGACCCAGGGCGGGTGGCAGATGGATTGGTTGATCGCTGAGAGCTGAGTTGTGGTGCGCCTGGAAGGGCGCTATCGCGAGCAGGCTCGCTCCCATTTTGTTCACAGAACTGCAACTGACAAAAATCACTGTGGGAGCTGAGCTTGCTCGCGATGGTATCGCCTTGGCCTATCAGATGCACCGAGGTGTTTGCATCGCGGGCAAGCCTTGCTCCCACAAGCTCAGCTCCCACACCGGCTCTGGGGTGTAAAGGTCAGATCGGGCAGGTCACGCCGGTCCCGCCAATCCCGCAATAGCCTTCCGGGTTTTTCGCCAGGTACTGCTGGTGATAGGTCTCGGCGAAATAGAACGTCGGTGCTTCTTCGATTTCGGTGGTGATGGTGCCTTTGCCGGCCTTGGTCAACTCAGCCTGGAAGACTTGCTCGCTGTGTTTGGCCGCCGCCAGTTGGTCCGGGTTGGTGGCATAGATCACCGAACGGTACTGGGTGCCGATGTCGTTCCCCTGGCGCATGCCCTGGGTCGGGTTGTGCAGTTCCCAGAACATCTTCAGAAGCTGTTCGTAGCTGACTTTCGCAGGCTCGTAGACCACCAGCACCACTTCGCTGTGGCCGGTAAGGCCCGAGCAGACTTCTTCGTACGTCGGGTTCGGGGTGAAACCACCGGCGTAACCCACCGCGGTACTGACCACGCCTTCGCGCTGCCAGAACTTGCGTTCCGCGCCCCAGAAGCAGCCGAGGCCGAAGATCGCGAAATCCACGTCCATGGCAAACGGGCCCAGCAGGGGCGCGTCGAGGACGAAGTGTTTGTCCGGCACGGTCATCGGGGTTTCACGGCCAGGCAGGGCTTGTTCTTGAGTAGGAAGCACGTTTTTATTCACCAGGATTTCCGAGCGCAAGACCATTATCAGTCCTCTCAGTCAGATTGAATTGAGCGAAGTAGACCGTCAGTGTGCCTCAGAAAAGCCGCCGCAAGCTATACGCAGCTGTCAGACCAGAGGCCCGCGCGGGTAGCGCTTGAGCTTTTCGATCAGCTCCGCGCCGGGGATGGGACGGTCGAACAGGTAGCCCTGGCCGACGTCGCAGCGGTGACGCCGCAGGAACGTCAGTTGCTGGGCGGTTTCGATGCCTTCGGCCACGACCTTGAGTTTCAGGTTGTGAGCCATGGCGATCACCGCCGAGGTGATTTCCATGTCGTCCTGGTTGTCCGGGATCTCATGGATGAAGCTGCGATCGATCTTGATGATGTCGATCGGGAATTTTTTCAGGTAGCTCAGGGATGAGTACCCGGTGCCGAAGTCGTCCATGGCCAGGGTCAGCCCCAGGCGCTTGAGCTGGTCGAGCTGCAAGTGGGTGTCTTCGGTGGCTTCCAGCAGCAGGCCTTCGGTCAACTCCAGTTCCAGCAGGCGGGCCGGCAGTTGTTCCTCCTTGAGGATGCTGGCGATGGAGGCCACCAGGTCCGGGTCGGAGAACTGCTTGGGCGACAGGTTGATCGCCACTTGCAGGTTGCCCAGGCCGGCCGCGGTCAGCTGTTTGCTCATCCGGCAGGCCTGGCGGGCGATCCATTTGCCGATGGGGATGATCAGGCCGGTTTCTTCGGCCACGCTGATGAACTGGTCCGGGCGGATCATGCCCTTTTCCGGATGGTTCCAGCGCAGCAGTGCCTCCATGCCCAGCAGACGGCCGCTGCGCAGGCACAGCTTGGGCTGGTAGAACACGTCCAATTCGTTCTGGGTCAAGGCGCGACGCAGGTTGTTTTCGACGAACAGCTTGTAGCTGGCCTCGGCATTCAGCGCCTCGGTGAACACCTGGACCTGATGCTTGCCGTTGGCCTTGGCCTTGTGCAGGGCGAGACCGGCGTTGCGCATCAGGGTCTGCGGATCACGGCCGTGCAGCGGCGCGCAGGCCAGGCCCACGGAGCCGGTCACGCTGATCAACTGGTTGTCGACGAACATCGGTTTGTCGAGGGTCATCAGCAATTGGCTGGCAATCTGCTGCCCGGCCTCCAGGCTCGTGTCGTCCAGCAGCACGGCGAACTCGTTACTGGCGAAGCGCGCCAGGCTGCCGCTGGGGCTCAGGCTGTTGCGCAGGCGCCGGGCCAGGCTGATCAGCAGCTTGTCACCGGTCTGGTGGCCGAGGCTGTCGTTGATGCGCTTGAAGTTGTCGATGTCCACCAGCAGCAGGCTGATGGGCGAGTCGCTGTCCCGGGCAAAGCGCTCATCGAGGTTGCGAATGAACGCCGGGCGGTTGCCCAGGTTGGTCAGGTTGTCGGTGTAGGCCAGGCGCTCGATGCGCTGCTGGGCCAGTTTAGTCTGGGTGATGTCTTCGTAGATGCCGATGTAGTGGGTCAGCTCGCGGTTGTCGCCGTAGACCTTGGAGATCGACAACTGGCCCCAGTAGGGCTCCAGGTTCTTGCGCCGGCTCTTGAACTCGCCCTGCCAACTGTTGCTCTGGGCCAGCGCCGAGGGCGCGTCGAACAGCAGCTCGCTGAGGTTCTCCAGGGCCGGCAGTTCCGAGAGGCGTTGGCCGTGGACTTCCTCGGTGGTGTACTGGGTGATCGCGGTGAAGCTTGGGTTGACGTACTCCACCACACCGTCGCAATTGACCAGCAGGAACGCGTTGGCGCTTTGCTCCACGGCGCGCTGGAACAGGTGCAGGGCACTGGTGGCGGTGCGGCGGTTGTGGTTGTTGATGACCTGGGCGAATTGGTCCGCCAGTTCGCCGGCAAAGGCGATCTCATCCGACTGCCAGGCGCGGGTGGCCCCCACTTGTTCCAGGCACAGCACGCCCACCACTTGGCCGTCGATGCGCACGCTGGCGTCGAGGATGGCGTTGACGTCGCGGGCGCGCAGGCTCTCGGCCATTTCCCGGGTGCGCGGGTCGCGCATCGCATTGTGGGCGTCGATGGCGCGACAGGTCTGCAGCGCCTCCATGTAGTCGGGAAACTCGCTGGCGTCGATGACCGCCGGCAGGAAGTATTCCTGGGAGGCGCGGTTGTAGGCGGAAATCGGCACCAGTTTGCCGTCGTCCAGGTTCCAGATACTGGCGCAGTCGATCTGGTAGATGTCGCAGGCGCTGCGGGTGATGAGTTCGGCCGCTTCGAGCAGGGAGTTGTTGGCGCTGTAGCGTTGGCGGGTCAATAGCAGGATGAGGTCTTGTTGGGCGCGTACCCGGTCCAGGTGCTGGAGCTGCTCTTGCTGGGCGCGCTGGTTCAGTTCCAGGGCGATCTGCAGGCGCGAGTTCTGGGTTTCCAGGTCCAGGGCCGGCAGGGAGGGTTCGCTTTGCAGCAAATTGTCCACCACCAGCAGGTAACCGCGCAGCAGATGACGATTGTGCTGTCTGTAGGCTTCGCCCGTCTCCAGCACATTCATCGGGCCCTTGGCGGTATGGAGCGTGTAGCGAATCTGGTAATGCGCGGCCTGGGCCAGTTGCTGCTGGATGGCGTCGTGCAATTGATAGCGCGCTTCGGGTTCCATCAGGCTGGCGTAGGGCGAGCTGACCAGCGAGCACAGTTCTACCGCCGGCAGGCCGAAGTGTCGCTCGCAGTTGGGATCGAGAAACAACAGCGCCCAGCTAGCTTCATTCAGCCGTTCGAAACGCAGCATACCGAGCCGCGCGGGCACCGGTAACTGCGTCACTACCTCGGCCGCCATACGGCTGGCGGCATCGGGTTGGCTTTTCATGGGGAAACTCGCTTCGAAAATGCTGATCGCGCCGGGCTGACGCCCTCGTTATTACGGATTGGCGCAAGGTTGCATCATTGCGGCACTGGCTGACAAGAGAGATGAAGGCCAAGTGCTATAAACCTTTTATCGGCCGACAAAGGGATTTCTCCAGTCGCCAGCCGATCAGAGGGCATGGAAGTTCATCGCAGCGCAATATCGATCGTCTGCAAGGGCTCGCCGTCACGGTCGTGGAAGGTGACGTGAAGGCTCTGCGCCGTGACCTGCAGGCGGGCGAAGTTGTCCTGGCTCACCACTTCGCTGGTCAGTTCATAGCGGTACTCACCGCTGTCCGTGCGGGCCATGGGCTTGTGGAAAATAAAATCCGCGGCTTTTGCAAAAGGCAGCAATTTGCTGTTGTAGAACGGCGAGGAAACGACGGTGTTGACCTCGAAATCAGGATCCTGCGTGTGACGCAGGCGGCTGGTCATGGAACCGTGGACGTCGCCCGAGATGAACACCACGTTTTTGATCCGATGGCGGCGGATGGTTTCCAACAGGCGCAGGCGTTGTTCCGGGAAGGCCTGCCAGGCATCGCCGTCATTGCGCTGGCGGTCAGGGAAAAACATCACGCTGGTGACGACGAGCTTGACCCGGGCGGGGCTGTTGACGAGCCATTCGAGCAGGGATTGTTCCTGTTCCGCGTCGAGGATGCGCCGATCGTCCGCCGACAGGTTGCGTTGCGTCCGGCTGTCGGTGACGAACCAGTGGATATCGCCATGGGCAAAGGTGTACCAGTAGCGGGTCAGCGGCTTGTTCAATGTTCCGTCGCTCGACAGTTCATGGGCGGGCCCATGGCTGGCCTGGTAAAGCCCATAAGCGCTCATGGCATTGGCATACAGGACGTCGTCGTGGCCGGTTTTCCTGGCGGGCCAGTTGTCTTCGATTTCATGGTCGTCGAGGATCATGTAGGTCGGCGTGCCAGACATCAGCTTGCTGATGTGCGGCTGGGTAAATACCGTTCGGTATCTGAAGAGAATGTGTTTATAGCTTCGGTCCGGGCCGATGATATTCAAGTCATCGAGATAAACCTGGTCTCCGGTCATCAACACCGCGCTGATCGGCGGGTCGGCCTGTTCGACGATGCGATTGATGCCGGCAAAGGTGCGATCCCCCAGGCTGGGAAGTAACGGGGTGCTGGCGGCGATCCGCAAGTAGCGACATGAGCCCACGATATAAGCCCGTGGCGTATCGGGTTTGTCGGCCGGCGTGTGCAAGCAATAGGTGTTCCGAGGCCATTGCAGTGGCAGTTCCTGGATGGTTTCCACGGTATGGGTCGGGCTCAAGGGGCTGAGCCAGCCGGCCTGGTATTCGTAGGCGGTGTCGGGTTGAAGGTCTTTCAGCACGATGACATCGGACATGTCGCGGTAGGCCTTCAATTGGACAAAGTGCCCTTTTGACCAGCGCGTGTCCCCTCGGCGCCGGTGTCGGATACCGGCGAATACCCGGTTGTTGCCGTGATCGCCCCGCAGGAATATCCGGGCGTGGTCAGTGGTCGTGTGCCCGACAATGGGGCCGACGGTAGGTTTGAACATATTCGAATCCATTCGAAGTTTTAGACGGTGGGTGCCAGCATCAAGTGGCCTTGGCGGTGTTGATGCTAAAGCCCGGCGCGCCATAAATATCGACGGGGAAGGGGGCGCAAGTTGTGGGTAATGACCAACAGGTGGTGTAGTCATTTAAAACTTGCTGGGTAGGAAATACCGCTATCGCGAGCAAGCTCGCTCCCACAGGAACACCGCAAATCCACTGTGGGAGCGAGCTTGCTCGCGATGAGGCCGCCACATCCATGCACATGGCTTGAATGCCAGGCAAAAAAAAGCCCCGCCAAACGGACGGGGTTGAGGTACGAGCGTGGCGCTCGGAAAACGGTGTTCCGAATGGCCCTCCCCAAGGGAGGGCCGCCCGGTGTTACAGCAGGATGGTGCGGATGTCGCCCAGCAAGTCGCTCAAGCGCTTGGTGAAGCGTGCAGCGGCGGCGCCGTTGATCACACGGTGATCGTAGGACAGCGACAGTGGCAGCATCAGCTTCGGCTGGAAGGCCTTACCGTCCCAGACTGGCTGGATGGTGGCCTTGGAAACACCCAGGATCGCCACTTCCGGCGCGTTGACGATCGGCGTGAAGCCGGTGCCGCCAATGTGGCCGAGGCTGGAGATGGTGAAGCAAGCGCCCTGCATGTCGTCGGCGGTGAGCTTCTTGTTCCGGGCTTTTTCGGCCAGGGCAGCGGCTTCGCCAGCCAGTTGCAGCAAGCTCTTCTGGTCGACGTTGCGGATGACCGGTACCAGCAGGCCTTCCGGGGTGTCGACGGCAAAGCCGATGTGCACGTATTTCTTGCGGATCACAGCCTTGCCGCTTGGGGCCAGGGAGCTGTTGAAGTCCGGCAGTTCCTTGAGCAGGTGCGCACAAGCCTTGAGCAACAGTGGCAGCACGGTCAGCTTCACGCCGGCCTTTTCCGCCACGGCTTTCTGCGCGACGCGGAAAGCTTCCAGCTCGGTGATGTCGGCCTGGTCGAACTGAGTCACGTGCGGAATGTTCAACCAGCTACGGTGCAGGCTCGACGCGCCGATCTGCATCAGGCGAGTCATGGCCACTTCTTCGGTTTCACCGAAGCGGCTGAAGTCCACTGCCGGGATCGGCGGGATGCCCGCGCCGCCAGTGGCGCCTTCGGCCGGTGCGTTCTTGGCCTTCTGCATCATGGCCTTGACGTAGGCTTGCACGTCTTCCTTGAGCACACGACCGTGCGGGCCGCTTGGGCCAACGGCCGACAGCTCGACACCGAATTCCCGGGCCAGCTGACGCACCGCCGGGCCGGCGTGCACCTTGGCACCGCTTGGCGCAGGCGCCGCGGCGACAGGAGCAGGCGCTGCTTCGGCCTTGGCGGCAGGCGCGGCGGCAGGCGCTGGAGCTGCTTCAGCCTTGGCGGCAGGTGCAGCGGCCGGGGCTGGCGCGGCTGGTGCCGAGGCACCCGCCACTTTGAGCTTCAGGATCAGGTCGCCGGTGCCGACTTCGTCTTCCAGCTTGATCTCGACGCTTTCCACCACACCGGCGGCCGGCGACGGGATTTCCATGCTGGCCTTGTCGGATTCCAGGGTGATCAGCGACTGGTCGGCTTCGACGGTGTCGCCGACCTTGACCAGCACTTCGATGATCTTGGCCTTGCCCGACGAACCGATGTCCGGGACGTGAATGTCCTGGACCGTGGCCGCGGCAGGGGCGGCTGCCGGAGCGGGAGCCGCTTCGGCAGCTGGTGCGGCGGCAGGCTTTTCAGCCGCGGCCGGGGCAGCAGCGGGAGCGGCCGCTTCAGGCGCCGCAGCGGCGCCCTCGACTTCCAGTTCCAGCAGTTCGTCGCCTTCTTTCAGGCGGTCGCCCAGCTTCACTTTCAGGCTCTTGATGACACCGGCCTTCGGCGCAGGCACTTCCATGCTGGCCTTGTCCGATTCAAGCGTCAGGATGCTCTGGTCGGCTTCGATACGGTCGCCGACCTTCACAAACAGTTCAATTACTTCACCTTCACCGCTGCCGATGTCAGGTACGCGAATGAGTTCGCTCACGAAAATTCTCCTCAGCAGTCCAGTGGGTTGCGTTTTTCCGGATCGATGCCGAACTTGGCGATGGCTTCGGCCACCACTTTAGGTTCGATATCGCCACGGTCAGCCAGGGCTTCCAGGGCTGCCAACACAACGAACTTACGGTCGACTTCGAAGAAGTGACGCAGCTTCTTGCGACTGTCGCTACGGCCGAAACCGTCGGTGCCCAGCACTTTGAATTCCTTGGAAGGAACCCACTGGCGGATCTGCTCGGCGAACAGCTTCATGTAGTCGGTAGAGGCGATGACCGGACCTTTGCGGCCGTTCAGGCACTCTTCGACGTAGCTCAGCTTTGGCTTCTGGCCAGGGTGCAGGCGGTTGCTGCGCTCTACGGCCAGGCCGTCGCGACGCAGTTCGTTGAAGCTGGTGACGCTCCAGACGTCGGCGCCGACGTTGAACTCTTCACGCAGGATCTTCGCTGCCTCGCGCACTTCGCGCAGGATGGTGCCCGAGCCCATCAACTGGACGTGGTGCGCCGCTTCGCGGGTGTCTTCCTCGAGCAGGTACATGCCCTTGACGATGCCTGCCTCGACACCGGCCGGCATGGCTGGCTGCTGGTAGGACTCGTTCATCACGGTGATGTAGTAGAAGACGTCCTGTTGCTCTTCGGTCATCTTCTTCATGCCGTCCTGGATGATCACCGCCAGCTCGTAGCCGTAGGTCGGATCATAGGTGCGGCAGTTCGGGATGGTCCCGGCCAGCATGTGGCTGTGGCCGTCTTCGTGCTGCAGGCCTTCGCCGTTCAGCGTGGTGCGGCCGGCGGTGCCGCCGATCAGGAAACCACGGGTACGGCTGTCGCCAGCGGCCCAGGCCAGGTCGCCAATACGCTGGAAGCCGAACATCGAGTAGAAGATGTAGAACGGCAGCATCGGCTGGTTGTGGCTGGAGTACGAAGTACCGGCGGCAATGAAGGAGCTCATGGCGCCCGCTTCGTTGATGCCTTCTTCGAGGATCTGGCCCTTCTTGTCTTCGCGGTAGAACATCACCTGGTCTTTATCGACTGGCTCGTAGAGCTGGCCGACGGACGAGTAGATGCCCAACTGACGGAACATGCCTTCCATACCGAAGGTACGGGCTTCGTCCGGGATGATCGGGACGATGCGCTGGCCGATTTCCTTGTCCTTGACCAATTGCGCGAGGATCCGCACGAAGGCCATGGTGGTGGAGATTTCACGGTCGCCCGAACCGTCCAGGATCGCCTTGAGGGTCTCCAGTGGCGGGGTCGGGACGCTGAAGCTCTTGGCGCGGCGCTGGGGCACGAAACCGCCCAGTGCGGCACGGCGCTCGGCCAGGTAACGGGCTTCGGCGCTGCCTTCTTCGGGCTTGAAGAACGGCAGGTTTTCCAGCTCGCTGTCCTTGACCGGAATGTCGAAGCGGTCGCGGAACAACTTCAGGCTGTCGACATCGACTTTCTTGGTGTTGTGCGCAGTGTTCTTCGCTTCGCCGGCACCGGTGCCATAACCCTTGATGGTCTTGGCCAGGATGACGGTCGGCTGTTCTTTGTGATTGACCGCCTGGTGATACGCCGCGTAGACCTTGTACGGGTCGTGGCCGCCACGGTTGAGTTTCCAGATCTCGTCGTCGGACAGATCGGCAACCATGGCCTTGAGTTCAGGCGAGTTGAAGAAGTGCTCGCGGACGAACGCGCCGTCCTTGGCCTTGTAGTTCTGGTACTCGCCGTCGATGACTTCGTCCATGCGGCGTTGCAGGATGCCGTCGACGTCCTTGGCCAGCAGTGGGTCCCAGAAGCGGCCCCAGATGACTTTGTTGACGTTCCACTGGGCACCACGGAACACGCCTTCGAGTTCCTGGATGATCTTGGCGTTGCCGCGAACCGGGCCGTCGAGGCGCTGCAGGTTGCAGTTGATGACGAAGATCAGGTTGTCCAGCTTCTCGCGGCCGGCCAGGGAGATCGCGCCCAGGGATTCCGGCTCGTCGCACTCGCCGTCGCCCATGAAGCACCAGACTTTCTGCTTGCCTGGCTGGATGAAACCGCGGGCTTCCAGGTACTTCATGAAGCGCGCCTGGTAGATCGCCTGGATCGGGCCCAGGCCCATGGACACGGTCGGGAACTGCCAGAAGTCCGGCATCAGCCAAGGGTGCGGGTACGAGGACAGGCCGTTGCCGTCCACTTCCTGGCGGAAGTTGTTCATCTGGTCTTCGGTGATGCGGCCTTCCATGAACGCACGGGCGTAGACGCCTGGCGATGCGTGACCCTGGAAGTAGATCAGGTCGCCGCCGTGTTCGTCGGTCGGGGCCTGGAAGAAGTAGTTGAAGCCGATGTCATACAGCGTCGCGCTGGAGGCGAAGCTGGAGATGTGACCGCCCAGGTCAGAATCTTTCAGGTTGGTACGCATGACCATGGCCAACGCGTTCCAGCGTACCAGCGAGCGAATGCGGCGTTCCATGAACAGGTCGCCAGGCATGCGTGCTTCGTGGGTAACGGGGATCGTGTTGCGGTACGGCGTGGTGATGGCGTAGGGCAGTTGCGAGCCGCTGCGGGTCGCGAGTTCGCCCATACGGGTCATCAGATAATGAGCACGGTCTTCGCCTTCTTTGTCGAGAACCGATTCCAGGGCGTCCAGCCATTCCTGGGTTTCGACGGGATCGAGGTCTTGCATGGCTTGCTCCAGGGCGGAAAGGCTACCAGAATCGGTTGCCTGAGTTTGCGACTGGCCTTGTGGGCAGACGATATAAATTCTTGGATTGCCGAAGGTTGTTTCGGCGGCGTGTAGTTTTACTACAAATCGTCGGCCGTTTCAGCCTTTCGAATGTATAGACGAGTAGTAAAACTACACATGAGCGGCGTATGGCCCCTCATTTCGTTGTGAGAATAATCGTTACTGTTGGTCTTTAGCCAACTCGAACAGGTAAAAACTTGATGCCGGCTGCCAATAAAATCAGATTTTCAGCTATTTATCATCTTTGTTCGACAGTCGATCAGGTAGTGTCTTCTGAAAAAACACTACATCCAGCCTCTCCCGCGCCGATCAAGGATAGACCATGAGCCTGCCTTCGCTTGCCCCAATACCGGAAATGGTACCGGCCATTCTCCAGTCATTGGTCAACCGTGCCGAGCAGTCGTTCCGTGCGGCGGTCGCCTCCCTCGACGACGATCGCGGGCTGTCGGCCTGGACCCCGCAACGCTGGGAAGCGTTCAGCCGTATTGCCGCCGCCAGCGACTTTGTCATCGAGCAGAGTGTCCGTGACCCGGCGATGCTGCTGGAGCTGGTACGCAGCGGCGAGCTGGACCGCAGCCTGGCGCCCGGTGAAATGCGCGCGCAGATTGCCGCCGCCGTGCAGGCCGCCGAAACCGAAGACGAACTGGGTCGCGTCCTGCGCCGCCAGCGTACCCGCCAGCAGGTACGGATCATCTGGCGCGACCTGAACCGTCAGGCCGATCTGGTCCAGACCTGTCGCGATCTTTCGGACATGGCCGACACCTGCATCGACCAGGCTTACCACTGGTTGTACCAGCGCCTCAGCCAGCAATTCGGTACGCCCACCGGACGGCGCAGCGGCGAGCCGCAGCAGATGGTCATCCTGGGCATGGGCAAGCTGGGTGCCGTGGAGCTGAACCTGTCGTCGGACATCGACCTGATCTTCGCCTACCCCGAGGGCGGCGAAACCGTGGGCGTCAAGCGGCCGCTGGATAACCAGGAATTTTTCATCCGTGTCGGCCAGCGCCTGATCAAGGCCCTGGACCCGATGACCGTCGACGGCTTCGTGTTCCGCGTCGACATGCGCCTGCGCCCCTACGGCTCGGCCGGTGCGCTGGTGTTGAGCTTCAATGCCCTGGAGCAGTATTACCAGGACCAGGGCCGCGACTGGGAGCGCTACGCCATGATCAAGGCGCGGGTGGTGGCGGGCGACCAGGTGGCCGGCGCGCAATTGCTCGACATGCTGCGCCCGTTCGTCTATCGGCGTTACCTGGATTTTTCCGCCATCGAAGCGCTGCGCACCATGAAGCAACTGATCCAGCAGGAGGTGCGGCGCAAGGGCATGGCCGACAACATCAAGCTGGGCTCGGGCGGCATTCGCGAGGTGGAGTTCATTGCCCAGGCGTTCCAACTGATCCATGGCGGTCGGGACTTGAGCTTGCAGCAGCGCCCGCTGCTCAAAGTGTTGAGCACCCTGGAGGGCCAGGGGTACCTGCCGGCCACGGTGATCGACGAGCTGCGCCAGGGCTATGAGTTCCTGCGCTATACCGAGCATGCGATCCAGGCCATCGCCGACCGCCAGACCCAGATGCTCCCGGACAGCCCGCAGGATCAGGCACGCATTGCATTCATGCTGGGGTTCGCCGACTGGTCGGCCTTTCACGAGCAGTTGATGTACTGGCGCGGGCGCGTGGCCTGGCATTTCGGCCAGGTCATTGCCGACCCGGATGAAGAAGAGGGCGGTGAAAGCGAAGTGGTGGTGGGCGGCGAATGGTTGCCATTGTGGGAAGACAGCCAGGATGAAGGGGCGGCGTGCCGTCAGTTGGAGGAGGGCGGCTTCAGCGATGCGCCCAAAGCCCTCAAGACCCTGGCCGCCCTGCGCGCCAGCCCGCAATTGCGCGCCATGCAACGCTTGGGGCGCGAGCGCCTGGATGCGTTCATTCCACGCCTGCTGGCCCAGGCCGTGGAGCATGCCGATCCGGACCTGGTGCTGGAGCGGGTACTGCCCTTGGTGGAGGCCGTGGCCCGCCGTTCGGCCTACCTGGTGTTGTTGACGGAAAACCCCGGCGCCCTGCGGCGCTTGCTGACGCTGTGCGCGGCGAGCCCGTGGATTGCTGAGCAAATCACCCGTTTCCCGTTGCTGCTCGATGAGTTGCTCAACGAGGGGCGGCTGTTCAAGCCGCCCCTGGCGCCGGAGTTGGCCGCGGAGTTGCGTGAGCGCCTGACGCGCATTCCCGAGGATGACCTGGAGCAGCAAATGGAGGCGTTGCGGCATTTCAAGCTGGCGCACCGCTTGCGGGTGGCGGCTTCGGAAATCGCCGGCAGCCTGCCGCTGATGAAGGTCAGCGATTACCTGACCTGGCTGGCCGAGGCGATTCTCGAGCAAGTGCTGGCCCTGGCCTGGCGCCAGACGGCCGCCAAGCACGGCGTGCCATTGCGCACCGACGGCAGCCTGTGTGATCCGGGCTTCATTATTGTCGGTTATGGGAAAGTCGGCGGCCTGGAATTGGGGCATGGTTCCGACCTGGACCTGGTGTTCATCCACGATGGCGACCCGCAGGCGGAAACCGACGGCCCGAAACCCATCGACGGCGCGCAGTTCTTTACCCGGCTCGGTCAGCGGATCATTCACCTGCTGACGGCCCAGACCAACTCCGGGCAGCTGTATGAAGTGGACATGCGCCTGCGGCCTTCCGGGGCGTCGGGGCTGCTGGTCAGCTCCCTCGGGGCGTTTGCCCGTTACCAGGAAAACGAAGCCTGGACCTGGGAGCATCAGGCGCTGGTGCGAGCCCGTGTGCTGGTGGGCAGCCAGGATGTGGGCCAAGCGTTCGAGAAGGTCCGCGTCCAGATACTGGGACGCAAGCGTGACTTGCCGACGCTGCGCCAGGAAGTCAGCGAGATGCGTGCCAAGATGCGCGACAACCTTGGCAGCAAGGCCACCGCCGCCGGGACCGCGGCGAATGCCTTCGAGGCCACGGCGCCCTTCGACCTCAAGCAGGACGCCGGAGGTATCGTCGATATTGAATTTATGGTGCAATACGCGGCCCTGGCGTGGTCCCAAGAGCATCCATCGCTGGTGCGCTACACCGATAACATCCGCATCCTGGACGGGTTGCAAGAGCTCGGGTTGATGCCGGCCGAAGATGCCACGCTGTTGCGCGAAGCCTACAAAGCCTACCGCTCCGCCGCCCACCGCCAGGCCTTGCAGAAAGATGCCGGGGTGATCGCAGGCGACCAGTTCGTGGATGAGCGTCGGCAGGTATTGCGGATCTGGCGGGAGCTGGGGCTGAGCTGAAGCTTTAAATGTGGGAGCGAGCTTGCTCGCGATAGCGGAGTGTCAGGCGACATTGATGTCGGATGTGATGGCCTGATCGCGAGCAAGCTCGCTCCCACAGTGGATTTGGGGTGCTGCACGGTATTGAAACCTATGCAGGCCCCTTGTGGGAGCGAGCTTGCTCGCGATAGCGGAGTGTCAGGCGACATTGATGTTGGATGTGATGGCCTCTTCGCGAGCAAGCTCGCTCCCACAGTGGATTTGGGGTGCTGCACGGTATTGAAACCTATGCAGGCCCCTTGTGGGAGCGAGCTTGCTCGCGATAGCGGAGTGTCAGGCGACATTGATGTCGGATGTGATGGCCTCTTCGCGAGCAAGCTCGCTCCCACAGTGGATTTGGGGTGCTGCACGGTATTGAAACCTATGCAGGCCCCTTGTGGGAGCGAGCTTGCTCGCGATAGCGGAGTGTCAGGCGACATTGATGTCGGATGTGATGGCCTGATCGCGAGCAAGCTCGCTCCCACAGTGGATTTGGGGTGCTGCACGGTACTTGAAGCCTATGCAGGCCCCTTGTGGGAGCGAGCTTGCTCGCGATAGCGGAATGTCAGACGACATTGATGTTGGATGTGATGGCCTCTTCGCGAGCAAGCTCGCTCCCACAGTGGATTTGGGGTGCTGCACGGTATTGAAACCTATGCAGGCCCCTTGTGGGAGCGAGCTTGCTCGCGATAGCGGAGTGTCAGGCGACATTGATGTCGGATGTGATGGCCTGATCGCGAGCAAGCTCGCTCCCACAGTGGATTTGGGGTGCTGCACGGTATTGAAACCTATGCAGGCCCCTTGTGGGAGCGAGCTTGCTCGCGATAGCGGAGTGTCAGGCGACATGGATGTTGAATGTTATGGCCCTATCCCGAGCAAGCTTGCTCCCACAGTTGTAGATTAGGGCAACAGGCAACGACCTAAGCCACAGTGATTCTCGAGGCGGGGAGGCGTAGGCCTCCCCGTATCGTTTTTGGAAAGCACATGAATATTCTGATCGTTGGGCCCAGTTGGGTCGGTGACATGGTAATGGCGCAGACACTGTTCCAGTGCCTGAAGCAGCGTCACCCGCAGTGCGAAATCGATGTCCTGGCCCCCGAGTGGAGCCGGCCGATCCTGGAGCGCATGCCCGAAGTGCGCAAGGCCTTGAGCTTCCCGCTCGGCCACGGCGTGCTGGAGCTGGCGACCCGTCGACGCATCGGCAAATCCCTGGCCGGTCAGTACGACCAGGCGATCCTGTTGCCCAATTCCTTGAAATCGGCGCTGGTGCCGTTCTTCGCCGGTATCCCCAAGCGCACCGGTTGGCGTGGCGAGTTTCGCTACGGCCTGCTCAACGACGTGCGCGCCCTGGATAAAGACCGTTACCCGCTGATGATCGAGCGTTTCATGGCCCTGGCCTACGCGCCGGGAGCCGAGTTGCCCAAGCCGTACCCGCGGCCGAGCCTGCGGATCGACCCGGTGACCCGTGACGCGGCGCTGGCCAAGTTCGGCCTGAGCCTGGACCGTCCGGTGCTGGCCCTGTGTCCTGGGGCCGAGTTCGGTGAGTCCAAGCGCTGGCCGGCGGAGCATTACGCCCAGGTGGCCGAGGCGAAGATTCGCGACGGCTGGCAAGTCTGGCTGTTCGGCTCGAAAAAAGATCACCCCGTGGGCGAGGACATCCGCTCGCGGTTGATCCCGGGCCTTCGGGAAGAGTCGGTGAACCTCAGTGGCGACACGTCCCTGGCCGAGGCCATCGACCTGCTGTCCTGCGCCGATTCGGTGGTGTCCAACGACTCGGGCCTGATGCACGTGGCCGCAGCCCTTAACCGTCCCTTGGTGGCGGTCTACGGTTCCACCTCGCCAGGCTTCACGCCGCCGCTGGCCGACCAGGTCGAAGTCGTGCGCCTGGGCATCGAATGCAGCCCGTGTTTCGACCGCACCTGCCGTTTCGGCCATTACAATTGCCTGCGCCAGCTCATGCCACCGTCGGTGAACGAGGCCCTGGAGCGTTTGCAGGGCACACCCGTGGAGGTTCGGTAACTTGCGGGTATTGCTGATCAAGACCTCTTCGCTGGGGGATGTGGTCCACACCCTGCCGGCGCTGACCGATGCGGCGCGGGCGATTCCGGGCATCAAGTTCGATTGGGTGGTGGAAGAAGGCTTCGCCGAAATCCCCACCTGGCACCCGGCCGTGGGCAAGGTCATCCCGGTGGCGATCCGGCGCTGGCGCAAGAACCTCTGGCAAACCATCAAGAGCGGCGAATGGCGACGCTTCAAGCAGAGCGTGCGCGCCGAAAAATATGACTTGGTAATCGACGCCCAGGGCCTGCTGAAAAGCGCCTGGCTGACCCGTTACGTCAAGGCGCCAGTGGCCGGGTTGGATAAAAACTCGGCGCGTGAGCCCCTGGCGGCGCGCTTTTATTCCCGGCGCCTGGCGGTGGCCCGTGGTCAGCACGCGGTGGAGCGCGTGCGCCAGCTATTCGCCGTGGCGCTGGGGTATGACTTGCCGCAGACGCTGGGTAACTACGGCCTCGATGTCGACCGGCTGGTGGAGTTGCCACGCCCATACCCCTACGTGGTGTTCCTGCACGGCACCACCTGGGAGTCCAAGCATTGGCCCGAACTTTACTGGCGCCAGCTCACTGAGCGCATGGGGCAGTTCGGCGTGGTCGTCAAACTGCCGTGGGGCAACCCGGCCGAAAAGGCCCGGGCCGAACGCATCGCCAGCGGGCTGCGCAACGCCTTGGTACTGCCGAAGCTGAACCTTGGCGGCATGGGCAAGGTACTTGCCGGCGCCCAGGCCTGCGTGGCTGTGGACACCGGCCTCGGGCATCTGGCCGCGGCCCTGGACGTGCCGACCATTTCGCTGCTCGGCCCGACCAATCCGGTGCTGACCGGTGCCTATGGCAAGGGCCAGATTCACCTCGCCAGTGATTTCCCCTGCGCGCCGTGCATGCAGAAACACTGCACTTACCCGCCGACCGCCGAAGATGCCCGGCGGTTTGACCTGAAACGCGAGCAGCCCCTGTGCTTCACGCGTCTGAACCCCGAGCGTGTTGCCAGCCACCTGAGCACGTTATTGGCTGAGGAGCCGCGCTGATGCAATTGGCTTTTGTCCTTTACAAGTACTTCCCCTTCGGTGGCCTGCAGCGTGACTTCATGCGCATCGCCCTGGAATGCCAGCGACGCGGTCACCAGATCCGTGTCTACACGCTGATTTGGGAAGGTGACGTGCCGCCCGGCTTCGAGGTGCTGGTGGCGCCGGTCAAGGCGCTGTTCAATCATCGCCGCAACGAGAAACTCAGCGCGTGGATGGAGGCCGACCTGGCCAAGCGCCCGGTGGACCGTTTGATCGGCTTCAATAAAATGCCCGGCCTGGACGTGTACTACGCGGCCGACGGCTGTTTCGAAGACAAGGCGCAGAACCTGCGCAACTCGCTGTACCGGCGCTGGGGCCGCTACCGGCATTTCGCCGAGTACGAGCGTGCCGTGTTCGCCAAGGATGCAAAAACCGACGTACTGATGATTTCCGAAGTCCAGCAGCCGCTGTTCATCAAGCACTACGGCACACCGCTGGAACGCTTTCACCTGCTGCCACCGGGCATCGCCCAGGACCGCCGGCGGCCCGTCGATGCCGATCAGATCCGCGCCGCGTTCCGGGCCGAATTCGAGCTGGCCGACGACGACCTGCTGCTGGTACAGATCGGCTCGGGGTTCAAGACCAAGGGCGTGGATCGCAGCCTCAAGGCCCTGGCCGCGTTGCCAGCCGAGCTGCGAAAACGCACCCGGCTATTTGTAATTGGCCAGGACGACCCCAAGGTATTCCAACTGCAGAGCGCCGCGCTGGGTCTGGGCGACAACGTGCGGTTCCTCAAGGGCCGCAGCGACATCCCGCGTTTCCTGCTGGGCGCCGATCTGTTGATCCATCCGGCGTACAACGAGAACACCGGCACCGTACTGCTCGAAGCACTGGTGGCCGGGTTGCCGGTACTGGTCAGCGCGGTGTGTGGGTACGCCCATTACATCGCCGAGGCCGACAGTGGCCTGGTGTTGGATGAGCCGTTCGAACAAGCCCAGCTCAACGAATACCTGGGCCGCATGTTGAACGATGCCGATGCCCGGGCGGCCTGGAGCCGCAATGGTCTGGCCTTCGCCGAGACGGCCGACCTCTACAGCATGCCGCAGCACGCGGCCGATGTGATATTGGCGGAGCACGCACAATGAAGTTGATGCTGGCCGAACCGTTCAAGAGCCTTTGGGCCGGACGCGATGCGTTCACCGAAGTCGAAGCGCTCAAGGGCGAGGTCTATCGTGAACTGGAAGCCCGGCGCACCTTGCGCACGGAGGTGGACGGTCGCGGCTTTTTCGTGAAGATCCACCGTGGCATCGGTTGGGGCGAAATCTTCAAGAACCTGTTCACCGCCAAGCTGCCGGTCCTCGGCGCAGGGCAGGAGTGGAAGGCTATCCAGCGTTTGCAGGAAGCCGGCGTGCCGACCATGACCGCTGTCGCCTACGGCGAGAAGGGCAGCAACCCGGCGGACCAGCACTCGTTCATCATCACCGAAGAGCTGGCGCCGACCGTCAGCCTCGAAGATTTCAGCATCGACTGGGTCAAGCAGCCGCCACAACCGACGCTCAAGCGTGCGCTGATCGCCGAAGTGGCACGCATGACCGGCATGATGCACCGCGCCGGCGTCAATCATCGCGACTGCTATATCTGCCACTTTCTGCTGCACACCGACAAGCCGGTGACCCCTGGGGATTTCAAACTCTCGGTGATCGACCTGCACCGCGCCCAGACCCGTCCTGCCATCACCACTCGCTGGCGCAACAAGGACCTGGCGGCGCTGTATTTCTCGGCGCTGGACATCGGCCTGACCCGCCGCGACAAGCTGCGTTTTCTCAAGGGCTATTTCCAGCAGCCGCTGCGGCGGATCCTCGCCGAAGAGGCGTCGTTGCTGGCCTGGCTCGAAGGCAAGGCCAGCAAGCTGTATGCCCGAAAGCTGCGGTACGGGGACGCGCTCTGATGTCGGGTTGGAATCTGGAACCGGAGTACGTCGAGCTGGCGGAGGATTTTGGCAGCCTGGAAGCGGTGTTCGCGTTGCAAGGGGAGCGTTTGACCCGAGACCCGTTGTCGGAGGTGATCCGGGTGCAGCGCAACGGCGTGAACTATTACGTCAAGCGCTACGTCGGTGCCGGCAAAGGCTTGCGACGCTACCTGGGCAAGCCACGGGTCAAGTCCGAATGGCAGAACCTCAAGCGCTTCGCCAAATGGGGCATTCCCACCGCCGAAGTCGTGGGCTGGGGCTTGGAGCGAAACGGTGCGAGCTACGCCCGTGGCGCGCTGATCACCCGCGAACTGCCCCACACCGAAGACCTCTCGGCGCTCGCCGAGCGTCACGATTCGCGGCTGGCGGACCGTGCCTGGGTCGATCATGTCAGTCGGCAACTGGCCGGCTATACGCGGACCATGCACGACCACCGCTTCACCCATAACGATCTGAAGTGGCGCAACCTGCTGATCGACGACCGCTCGCAGCTGTTTCTGATCGACTGCCCGAACGGGGATTTCTGGCGTGGCTTCTGGCTCAAGTACCGCATCACCAAGGATTTGGCATGCCTGGACAAAGTGGCCAAATACCATTTGTCGGCCACGCAGCGCCTGCGCTTTTACCTGCAATACCGCCAGCGCGACCGGCTCGATGCGTGTGACAAGAAACGCATCCGTCACGTGGTGAGATTTTTCGAGGGGCGTGAATGACTGACTTTCTGGCCGCTGAAGACCAAGCGTTGTTGCAACGCCATGGCCTGGACAGCTTCGAGGCCTTGTGGGCGCGGCAACTGGATGCGGTGGACGAACCCAATACCTCGGGTGATGGCTGGAGCAGCGTATTCCGGCTGGAGCTGGACGGGCAGGGCTATTACCTCAAGCGCCAAAGCAATTACCTGACCCGGACCTGGTCCCACCCTTTTGGCGAGCCGAGTTTTTCCCGGGAGTTTCGCAACATCAGTCGTTATCGGCAGTTGGGGATTCCGGCCCTGCAAGCGGTGTTCTATGGACAGCGCAAGGTGGAGGGCGAGGTGCGGGCGATCCTGCTGACCCGGGCCCTGGACGGCTGGGACGACCTGGACTCGCTGTTGCAACGCTGGCCGAGCCTGACGGCGACGCAGCGCACCACCGTGCTCAACGCCTGTGGGCTGTTGGCGCGGCGCCTGCATGGCATGCATCAGGTGCACGGTTGCTTCTATCCCAAGCACATCTTCCTGCAAACCACCGCCGACGGTTATCAAGCGCAATTGATCGACTTGGAGAAGACTCGGCCGCTGCTGTTTGGTCAGCGTGACCGGGTCAAGGACCTGGAGCCGCTGTTGCGGCGCGCCTCCATCTGGAGTGATGCCGATGTACGCCAGCTGTTGTCTGCCTACCTGGCCCAACCGCTCGATGCCGGGCTGGTCGACAGCTGGATGGAGCGCCTGAGCGCCCGGCGCAGCCACAAGGGAGCCCGTTGATGCATTTGTCCGAATTGAAGAACGCCGGCCGCAGCCCCAGCCTGCCATTGAGCCTGGAACTGGCCGACGCCGCCGGCCCGGCGCGATTGCAGCTGCTTTCTCTGTTGCGGGTGTTGCCGGGGCAGCGCTATGTCGGGGCGGGCATCTGGCGTGGTCGGCCGGTGCTGGCCAAATTGTTGGTGGGCAACAAGGCCGCCCGGCACTTCCAGCGGGAACTGCAAGGCGTGCGCTTGCTGGCGGAGCAAGGGCTGACGACGCCGCTGTTGCTCGCCGATGGCTTGAACGAGGCTGAAGGCGGCTGGTTGTTGTTCGAATTGCTCGAAGGCGCCGAGAGCCTGGGGGAGGCCTGGCAACGGGTCGAACACCTGCCCTTGCTGGCCGACGAACAGACGGCGGTGCTGGCCGAAGCCCTGGGCGCCATTGCGCAACTGCACGGCAAAGGCCTGTGGCAGGAAGACCTGCACCTGGACAATCTGCTGCGCCACGACGGCAAGCTCTACTTGATCGACGGTGCCGGCATCCGCGCCGAAACCCCGGGGCAACCGTTGTCGCGGCAGAAAGTCCTGGAAAACCTGGGGGTGTTTTTCGCCCAGCTTCCCAAAGCTCTCCAGCCGTTCAATGAAGAGCTGTTGGTGTATTACCTGTTGGGCAACGCCGAACACGCGCTGCCCATGGAAGCGCTGCAAAAGCAGATCGACAAGGTGCAGGCCTGGCGCCTGAAGGACTTCCTCGAGAAAGTCGGGCGCGAGTGCAGCCTTTTCAGCGTGCAGCGCGGGGCGTTCGGCTTGCGGGCGATCCGGCGGGATGAAGAAGCGGCCATGACGCCGGTGCTGGAGCAGGCTGATGCGCTGCTCGATCATGGCCATCTGTACAAGACCGGCGGCGCAGCCAGTGTCGGCAAAGTCGAGGCGAACGGTCGCACCTTGGTGATCAAGCGCTACAACATCAAGAACTTCGCCCACTGGCTCAAGCGCTTCTGGCGCCCGAGCCGCGCCTGGCATTCCTGGCGCGAAGGCCATCGCCTGGCCTTCCTCGGCATTGCCACGCCCAAGCCACTGGCCTTGCTGGAAAAACGTTTTTTGTGGCTGCGCCGCGGCGCCTATCTGGTCACCGAACACCTGGCGGGGCCGGACATCATCGAGCGCTTCGGCCCTTACGTGCAGAGCGGTGAAGCCCCCGAAGCCGAGTTGCTGGCGCTGGATCGCTTGTTCGCCGACCTGATCCGCGAGCGCATCAGCCATGGCGACTTCAAGGGCCACAACCTGTTCTGGCAGCACGACCGCTGGGCGCTGATCGACCTCGATTCGATGTGCCAACACCGCACCCAGTCCAGCTTCGCCCCGGCGTATGCGCGGGATCGGGCACGGTTCATGCGCAACTGGCCTGAGGGCAGCGCGTTGTATCGAGTGATCGATCAGCGGCTGCCACAGAGGCTCGATGGGTGAAACTTGAGAAAGGGGGCAGGAAGATTGAACGCATGTATCTGCTCCAGGATTGACTGGCTCCGCAAGCGCTGATTTATTCGGGCGGCAAGACCTGATGTCCATGCCGATATGCGCCGGTATATAGGTTTGATTATCGAACAAATCAGCGAGTTGCAGGGTTTAAAGATCTACTGTAAAGGCATAGTAGCCATTGCCTTCATCTCGTTGAGTCAATTTCTGATAGGGGCTATTGGGATCCCACTGAACAGTTTTTACGTCATAGCCAGTAAGTTGTACCCAGAGATTGTAGTAGCCTGCTTTTATTCTTACGGTCCCGTCCCCCTGCTGTTGAACTTCAAAACTTATCGATCCGCTGCCGTCGGTAGCGCTCTTTGACGTCATTATGCTCCCGTCGCCTACGGTAGTCAGTACAAAGCCGTCCGGGTTTATGAGGTGATGAGAACCGTCGGCTGAGGGCTCCAGCCTGAGTTGCTGGGCCGCATGGCCGGGTTCATAGGCGCGGGACTCGGTTCCATTACCGCCAATTGTTATCGCGTATGTGGTCATGGTGGGTTTCCTGTGGTGTTTGAAGTATCGCACTCCCGATTTTCACTGTTTCCTGAGCCTGCTCAACTGTCATTCTTTACAGTGGCGATAGGCGGTTATTTGATTTTTATAATGACTGGCTTTTGCCGGTATTCTATTTGGCTATTGACTCTTTAACGCGCCATGAGCGCTCGCTTGGTATGTTACGAGACGCCTCATTGTTCGGCGCACCGGACGATAGCGTTTCGCAGCGAATGATGGGCAAGGGTTCGGTATAGGAAAAGGTATAAATGTTCGAGCGCAAACCCCACAGTTTCGGAGGGCGAAAGGAGCACGATTGAGTGCCGGGTTGTTTTTTATTCTTTAAACATGGAACTCGAATGAGGCTCACCGAGGCCAGGACGTCGACCGCAAATCCCAGGCCAGCACTCCGCTTGCAGGGATCATGTTGGTGGTCCGCAGCTGTCAATGTACATATGTCGTAAGTCGCCACGAAGCTCGCGTCTCACCGCTAGAGGTTTGAGGCGGCTTTTAAGTTATAATCGCCCCCCTTTGGCTGCCCCGCGCCCTGGCGAGCGGCACATCAACTTTTTCGAGGCGCTTGTCGCCCGTATGCAGACATAAGAGGCTAGACCCTGTGGCATTGACGATTCTTGGCCTGTCCGGCGCCCTTAGCCATGATCCTTCCGCAGCGCTGTACATAGACGGCAAGCTGATCGCGGCGGCCGAGGAAGAGCGCTTCGTACGCGATAAACATGCAAAGAACCGCATGCCCTACGAGTCGGCAAAGTTCTGCCTGGAACAAGCCGGCATCAAGCCTTCCGACGTCGATGTGGTGGCGATTCCGTTCGCCCCGATCAGCCTGTTCGGCGAAGCGCGCTGGCACTACGCCAAACGTTACTGGTACGCCCCGGATCGGGCTCTCGATGCGATCCTGATGGGCAACCGTCGCTACAAGCGCTATCGCCGCAAGATCGTCTGGTGCCTGGAGCAACTGGGCTTCGATCCGAAGAAAATCAAGATCGAGCCGGTCGAGCACCACCTGGCCCACGCCTCCAGTGCCTACCACTGCTCGGGCTTCCAGGAAAAAACCGCGATCCTGGGCATCGACGGCAAGGGCGAGTACGCCACGACCTTCTTCGGCTACGGCGAAAACGGCAAGATCCACAAGATCAAGGAATTCTTCGACCCGGACTCCCTGGGCGGCCTGTACGGCGCGATCACCGAGTTCCTCGGTTTTGAAATGCTCGATGGCGAATTCAAGGTCATGGGCATGGCGCCCTACGGCGATGCCACCAAGTACGATTTCTCGCGCCTGGCCTCGTTCGAAAACGGCGAGCTGGTGATCAATACCGACTACGCCAACGTGATTGGCCTGCGCCGCTATAAAGAGAAGGGCAAGGGCTTCTATTTCTCGCCGAAGCTGATCGAATGGCTCGGCCCGAAACGCGAAGGCGACATCGCCGACGAGCCGTACATCCACTACGCGGCGAGCATGCAGGCGCTGTTCGAGAAGCTCGCGCTGCAAATGATCGACCACTACCTGGGCGACGTGCTCAAGGAAACCGGCAAGCTGGCCTTCGCCGGTGGTTGTGCGTTGAACGTCAAGCTGAACCAGAAGATCATCGCCCGTGACGACGTCAAGGAGCTGTTCGTGCAACCGGCTTCCGGTGACGCCGGTACGGCGGTGGGTGCGGCGGCGTATGTGTCCCACGCCCGTGGCGTGCCGGTGGAGAAGATGGAACACGTCTACCTCGGCCCGGCCTACAGCAACGAAGACGTGATCGCCGCGTGCGCCCGTCATCCGAGCAAGCCTGCCTGGCGCAAGATCGACAACACCCCCGAGCGCATTGCCAAGATCATGGTCGACGGTAACCCGGTGGCCTGGTTCCAGGGCCGCATGGAGTTTGGCCCGCGTGCCTTGGGCGGTCGCTCGATCATCGGGTGCCCAAGCGCCAGCGGCGTGGCTGATCGGATCAACGAACAGATCAAGTTCCGCGAGCGCTGGAGGCCTTTCTGCCCGTCGATGCTCGACACCGTTGCGCCGCAGATGATCAAGGTCGATCACCCGGCACCGTTCATGACCTTCACCTTCGAAGTGGCCGAAGAATGGAAAACCCGCGTGCCGGAAGTCGTCCATGAAGACGGCACCTCCCGGGCCCAGGTGCTCAAGCGCGAATACAACCCGCGCTACTACGACATGATGAAGGCCCTGGAAGTGTTGACCGGCAACGGCGTGTCGCTGAACACCTCGCTCAACCGTCGTGGCGAACCGATGATCTGCTCGCCGACCGACGCGCTGAACATGTTCTTCGGTTCCGACCTGCAGTACCTGATCATGGAAGACATCCTGGTGGTCAAAGACGGCGTGGACGCTTATGACACGCTCGGCTGAGCGACATGTGCTGCAGTTCTGCCACGGTTATGACGGGCCGTTCCTGGACTGCGCCCGTCAGTACGCCAGCTTGTTCGCAGGCACCGGCTATCGCGTGACCACAGTGTTCCTCACCGGGGCGGCCGATGCCGAAGTCGCTGCCGCCTGTGCCTCGGACGAGGTGCTGTTCATGGAATACAGCTCCAGCGCCATTCGTGGCCTGAAGCTGGGCGCCATCGGCGATCTGCGCAAGATCGCCGCCTCGCGCAATTTCAGTTTCTGCATTGCCCATCGCTTCAAGCCGATCTACATCGCCCTGCTGGGTACTCGCTTGCCGGTGATTGGCGTGCACCATGCCTTCGGGGACTACCAGCGGCGCACTCGCCGGTTGTTCGCCCACGTTTACCGCAAGCGCCTGAGCCTGCTCGGGGTTTCCGATGCGGTGCGTGACGACATGCGCCGCTGCCTGCCGAAATGGCCGGCTGCCCGGATCCAGACCCTCTACAACCGCATCGACCTTGATGCCGTCCAGGCCAGCCTGGTCTCCCGGGAGGAGGCGCGGCATACGCTGGGGCTGGATACGGACACCTGGATTGTCGGCAATGTCGGCCGTCTGCACCCGGACAAGGACCAGGCCACACTGTTGCGCGGCTTTGCCGCAGCGCTGGGGCATCTGCCGGTCAACAGCCAGTTGGCAATTCTCGGCAAGGGCCGTCTGGAGCAGGACCTCAAGGCACTGGCCCGAGAGCTGGGCATTGCTGATCGTGTGCTGTTCCTCGGCCAGGTGCCCGAAGCGCGCCGTTATTTCCGTGCTTTTGATGTGTTCGCCCTGAGCTCCGACCATGAACCGTTCGGCATGGTGCTGCTCGAGGCCATGGCCGCCGGCGTACCGTTGCTGGCCACGGCCTGCGGTGGTGCCAAGGAGGTGGTCGAAGGCGTTGGCATCCTGTTTCCGCTGGGCGACGCCGAGCACATGGCCCAGGGGCTGCAGCACCTGGCGGCCATGGACGATCTGCAGCGTCGCCAATGCGCCGAGCTGATGCTCGATCGCTTGCGCGAACGTTTTTCGGATCGCGCCGTACGCGAGGCATTCTGGCGTTTGCCCCAAGTCACCGAACTGGCGCCGAGGGCCTGATGTTCAACCGATTCCAAGGCTGGCGCGAGCGCGGCTGGACCGCCGTCGATGCGTCGATTTATGCCCAGGCCTGGCAGCGTTTTGGCGGCAGCGTGGCCACTCATCCCCTGGTGGTCGAGCGCCTGGCGGCCCTGGCCGGGATTCCCGTGCGTTACCTGGCGTTCGAGCAGGGCGGTGAGCTCAAGGCGGCCATACCGACCTGGGGCCGCGACCTGGCGCTGTCCAAAGATGTGCTCAA
Source organism: Pseudomonas fluorescens (assembly GCF_001307275.1). Lineage (NCBI taxonomy): Bacteria > Pseudomonadati > Pseudomonadota > Gammaproteobacteria > Pseudomonadales > Pseudomonadaceae > Pseudomonas > Pseudomonas fluorescens. The sequence goes on along the minus strand of NZ_CP012831.1, from coordinate 2,006,942 downwards.
GCGCAGCGGCAAGAAGGGCTTGTTCGACCTGGGCAATGCCGAGCTGATCCTGCCGGCGGCGCCCGACGCGCAAGCGCCGTTGCGTCATCGTGGACGTTACCTGTCGGCCCTCAACGAGGGGCGCTTCAGCGGCTTGAAGTTGCAGCAGGAACAACTGGCCATGGCCCGCACGCCGGAAGAGCTGTCCAAGAAGTTTCGCTACAACCAGCGCCGTGAACTGCGTTTGCTGGAAGAGGCGGGCGGGGTGGTGCGGCCGGTCGGCGAGTTTTCCAGCGCCGAGCTGGCCTCGATCTACTGCGACCTGTTCCTGCGTCGCTGGGGCTTTGCGGCCACCGGTGCCGAGCGCATGGGCGAGGTGATCGAGCTGCTGCGCGAATGGCTGATCGGCTCGGTGATCTTTCTCAACGATGCGCCGATTGCAATCCAACTGGTGTATCGCGTCGAAGCGCCCGAGTGGATCAGCGTCGAGTACATCAACGGTGGTGTCGACCCGCAGACCCGCGAATTCAGCCCCGGCAGCGTGTTGAGCTTCCTCAACACCCAAAGCGCCTGGGAACACGCCCGTGCCGCCGGCAAGCCGTTGCGTTTTTCATTCGGTCGGGCGGACCGGGAATACAAGGACCGTTGGTGCAACCCCGTGCCGGTGTTTACCGTATGAACCCACCCATGAGTCGCAAGCAACAGTTACTCAAGCGCCACCGTCGCAACAAGCGCGTGGGGTTGTTACTTGCCCTTGTGGTGTTGGTGTCGCTGGGCGTCGGGGTGGCCTGGTGGCTGCCCCTGGTACTGGCGGTGCTGGGCTGGATCGCCCACGAAGCGTGGTTCGCCGATCACCTGTTCTATTCGCCCCGGGACGATTACCAATACAGCTTCCCGCCGTTCACCCAGCAACCCAAGGTGCATTTGAATGCCGGGCGGCTTCGGTTGGACGAAGGCGTGATTCTGGATGATGGCGCGACGCTGATCCTCGCACTGCGGATCAAGAGCACCTGGCTGGGACGTTTCATCGACCCGCTCGTCGAGTTGTCGGGGGGTGAAAGGGACCTGCAAACCTTCGAGCGCGGGGTCAATGGCCTGCGCTATCTCAACCTCAGCGAGCAGGGCCCGGCGTTGTCCCGGGGCGAGCTGCGCCTGCGCGGGCGTCATTGCCGTTTGCTGGGCGAGCCGACGCTGTGGTCCTTCACGCCGCCACCAGTGCAACATCAGCGGGTGATGGTCATCGCTCCCCACGCCGATGATGCTGAGCTGGCCGCCTACGGTTTGTACAGCCAGGCTGACGAGGCCTGGATCGTGACGCTGACAGCGGGTGAAATCGAGGCCGGGCATTATCGGAAGATGGGCCTGGACAGCGTCGAAGCCGCGCGACTCAAGGGCCGTTTGCGAGCCTGGGACAGCATTGCCGTACCCCGCTGGGCCGGCGTGCCTCAAGCGCACTGTGTGCAGTTGGGTTACTTCTGCCTGCAACTGGCGGCGATGCAGGCCGCGCCGAGCCAGCCCCAGGGCTCTCGCGAGGCGGGGCTGAGCGATACCCGGCTATTCCGCCAGTTGAACCCGTTCGCCCTGCCCGGCGATGACGACGGCGCGCCAACCTGGAACAACCTGCTGGCGGACCTGCGCGTGCTGCTGCTCAAGGCGCGCCCCGAAGTCATTGTATTGCCACACCCGACCCTTGATCCGCACCCCGATCATCTCTGCGCCCATCATGCCGTCCTGCAAGCCCTCGAAGGCCTGGAGTGGCAACCGACCACGCTGTTGGGCTATGCCAATCACCTGCACGACAATGACCGCTGGCCCATGGGTGATGCGGGTGCGGGCATTGCGTTGCCGCCGTATTTCGAGCCGGCCCTGCCGATGCAGCCCGTCAGCCTGCCGCTGGCCTTGCCTGGGCAACGCGACAAGGCCATGGCGCTGGGCATGATGCATGACCTGCAACCGCGCGCGCCGTTCAAGCGCCGTCTGCGCCGTGGCATCCAGCGTCTGCTGGCGGGGCGCTCGGGCTCGGTGTATGGCGAGAACGAATTTTTTCGCAAGGCTGTGCGTCGCCATGAACTGTTCTGGCGGCTGTAGAGGCCCAAGGCGGGGCATCTTTGCGCTACGGCGCAAACCGGCCTCCGGTTATTTATCAAGTCGTTCGGTGCCGCAAGGAAAACGATGAAAGTTCTGTTTCTGGTGCAGAAAGAACAGCGGGCCATCCTGGACCGACTCTACGAAGGCGTGGCCGCTCATTGCGAGTGCGACCTGCGCTGGCTCGACAGCAAGGAACAACGCAACCTGCGGGGGTATTTCCGCCAGCATGTGGACGTATCGCGCTATGACCGGATCATATTTTTCCTGCGTTTCAAGCAGGAAATTCGTCAGGCCGGCTTCATCCGCACGATCCCCAACCTGGTGATCCTCGAGCACGATGCCTACCAGAATTACATTCCGTGCAAATACACCGGAAAATTCAGCGCGCATTACCGTCGCCTGCCGTGGGTACGGGTGATCAGTTCCGGCTTCGTGGTGACCGAACGTCTGCGTGGCGAAGGTTTCGATGCGGTATTCGTGCCCAAGGGCTACGATCAGTCGTTGTTGCAGGATCAGGGGCGTGAACGGGATATCGAGTTGGCCTTCGTCGGCAGCACCAACAGTGTGGCCTATAGTGGGCGCAAGGCGCTGCTGGATGAGCTTGGCCAGGTTGAGCCTCTGGTCGTGACCCGGACCAAGTCCGGCGAAGAGTATTGCGAGACCCTCAACCGTATCCGCTTTTTCGTCAGTGCCGACGTGGGCATGGGCGAATTCATGATCAAGAATTTCGAAGCCATGGCCTGCGGCTGTGTGCTGCTGGCGTTCGATCAGGGCATCGAAGAGGCGCGGGCGCTGGGGTTGCAGGACATGCATAACGTGGTGTTGTACCGTGACATCCCGCAACTCCAGGAAAAGCTTTCCCGGCTGCGCGCCGACCCCGAGCTGGCGCGCAATGTGGCGCACAACGGCCAGAAGCTGGCGCTGGAACAGTTCAGTTTCGCGCGCATCGGGCAGAAAATCGTTGAAGCATTGGCGCCGCCGCTGCGGCCTCGTGCCCCGTTGAGTCTGCTGGAGACATTGCGCCTGAAGCTGGGCGTTTGATACGAACCGTTGAGCCATCCGGTGTTCAGATGGCGTTTGACTAAATGGTATTTCAGTGCAGTTTTCCGACGATAGTGACATTACCCTGGTGGTAACCAGTTGCGGCCGGCTCGATCTGCTCAAGCAGACCCTGGAGAGCTTCGACCGTTTCAATACCGCGCCGATCCGTGAGGTCTTCATTACCGAAGATGCCGGCGACGAAGGCGTGCATGCCGTCATTCCCGCTCACTGGAAGGACCGCACGACGGCCTTCGTCAATCGACCGAAGCTGGGGCAACTGGCTTCGATCGACCTGGCGTACGAGCATGTCAAGACGGCTTACATCTTTCATTGTGAGGATGACTGGGCGTTCTATCGTCCGGCGTTCGTGGAAGATTCGCGCACGATCCTGGAGCAGCGACCGGATGTTCTTCAGGTGTGGTTGCGCAACTATGTCTACGATTTGTGCGTACACAGTCCCTACATCCGCCTGGGCGAGCGTGAAGTCATTGGCGGCGTGCCCTGTTATCCATTGATTTCAGACAAGGCCGAATGGCAAAGCTTCTCGCTCAATCCTGGCCTGCGGCGGTTGAAGGAGTATCGGCTTTGTGCCCCTTTCGCCGGTTTCGGCGGTGAAAAAGCCTTGTCGCTTCGTTATGCCCAACTGAACTTGACGGCGGTCACGCTCGAAGGGGATGCTGTTTTGCATACCGGATTCGGGGTCCATGTGGAAGTGCCCGTGGAGCGCCAGCGCAAGGCCCGCCGCAAGCGCCGCGAGCAGATCAAGTTGTCCTTGGTTCTCTTGCTCGGAGTCTGTATTGGCTGGCTTATCAACTACTGAATGCCGCGAAGCATGAATCCTGGTCCGCGATAAAAGGTTTGCTGCTCGATGAGCATTATCAATGTCATGTGGGCGGGCGGTGCACCGTTCGCTTCGGTACACAAGGTCCATAATCAGATTCTCTCGCGGATGGAACCAGCGATGCCTGTCAAGACATGGCTCTTGCAGGGGACGGCGGCTGCCTGCCAGATCGATGTCGGGGCGACGCTTGAGTGGAATATGACATCGGCCCGGCTCAAGGGCCGACACGTCTGGCGCCTGCTCAAACCCCTGATGCGCAGTCGTTTCCGTCAGGCGTTGCTCGACAGCGATGCGCGGGTGGTATTGCTCGATGGCATCGGCGTGGCCCGTACCTTGTTGCCGGTCCTCAAGGCTATGCCGCAGATCCGCGTGGTGGTGATTTTCCATGGTGCGACACGCCTCAATCCTTCGGGTCGCGAACTGTTGCGCGGCTTCCCTGCCTCCCGCCTGACCCTGGCAGCGGTATCCCAGACCCTGGCGACATCGCTCCAGGACGAGTTGGGCATGCAGGTCGCTGCGCTGCGTAGCGCGTTCGATCCGGCGCAATTCCAGGCCGCGCTGTTGCCTCGCGAAGCGGCACGTGCCCGACTGGGTTTGCCTGGCCCGCAGATGCGCATATTTGGCGCGGTGGGACGGCTGGTGGACAGCAAGGGGTTCGCCTGTCTGTTGGAGGCCTTTGGCCGGGTAGCGGCCCACCATCCCGATTGGCGCCTGGTGATTGTCGGCGAGGGGCCGAGGCGCGAAGCGCTGCAAGCGCGGATCGCCCGGCCGGACCTGGTCGGCAAGATCTTGCTGGTCGGGCATCTGGAGGATGTGGCGACGCTCTATCGGGCATTTGACTGGGTGTTGATCCCGTCCCTGGACGAGGGCCTTGGGCTGACCCTCCAGGAGGCTGTCCTGGCTCGTGTCCCGGTGCTGGCCAGCGAACTTGCGGTCTTTCGTGAGCAGTTGGGCGACACCGGCTGGTATGCGATGCCCAACGACGAAAGCGGCTGGAGCGAGGCGATCGAACGAGCGGCGCAGGCTTCGGCCGATACGGTCGCCGCGGCCCAGTACCGGGCACTGGCCCCTGACGAGGCCTGGTCGAGCTTCAGCCAGGTCGCGCGGCAGTTGATCTCAGGCAGCCAGTAGGGCGTTCTCCAATGCTTGCATCGGAAAGCTCTCGTTCAGGTTCTCTCGGGCAATATAACGAGCGAAATGCTGCAAGTTGCGACGTGCCAGGTAGCGTGGCAGCGGCGAACGCAGGAAGCGCATGTCGGCCACATCGATCAGCCCCAGTTGGTTTTCAGGCGTGACTACGATGTTGCCCAGGTGCAGCGAGCGAAAATAAATACCGCTGGCATGCAGGCTGCGGATCAACTCGACAAGTGCTGGAAGGGTATGCTGCCAGCTGAAATTTTCCTGATTCGATAATTGACGCAGGGTTTTACCGGGAAGCGGTCGATACAGTACGGCGGTCATGCCGGGTTTTTGCAGTTTGTAGAGGGCCAGCACTTGGAGGGTCGGTACGCCGAGCTTCTGCAGGCGGGCCGCATTATTGATGAATCGCGTTGAATAAGGCCTTAGCAGGGCCGAAGAAAACAGCCGCTTGCGGCGAAACAGCTTGAGGATATTCCCATCCTGCAGCAGATAGACTTTTGGGCCGTAGCTGTCGGCCTCCAGAATGCTGGCGCCTTCAATCAATTGATTCAAAGCGGCTTGGGGAAGCCGTGAGGATTGCATCGTAGGGAAACCTTGTTGAAAGAACCGGTGCCGTGGCGGGCCATGATGCCCAAAAGTTTTTGTTTTCACCATGCCGGTTTGGCTGGTAGACCGTTTAGGAGCGTTAGATGCAGGCAACACGTTGGGCACAGGGCTGGATGGCCTTTGGCTTGTTATGGTTTTTGCTGGCGATAGCCCTGGCACCGACCAACAAGATTTATCAACAAGGGTTGGTTGCATTTGTCTGGCTGCCGGTGATCGTCTTTGCCTGGCCGGCCCGTCATCGGCTGGCAGAGTTATGGCGTGCCCAGCGCGTGATCTACACGGCGTTGCTGGCGCTGATGGCCTGGGCCCTGGTGACACTGGCCTGGGCCGAAGTGGCAGAGCCTGCCCGCGAAGCCAAGCGATTGATCTACATCCTGGCGTTCCTGTTGTTTTTCCCGATTTTTGCCAACGGCCAACCCGAACGCGTGATTCGCGTCATGCAATGGGGTGGCCTGGGGCTTGCGCTGACGGCCTTGATGGCCATCATCTATTTCTACGGGTATACGAACCATCCTTGGAATGCGCGCCTGCAAGGGCTGGGGGAGTTGTCCCATCCCATCCTCGGCGGCTATGTGATCGGGTTAGCGGCGATCTGGATGTTGCATTGGATGCCGCGTCATATGGGGCTGCAAGTGCTTTGGGTCGTGGCCTTGGGGCTGTTGGGGATATTCGTGGTGGCGAGCCAGAGTCGCGGCGCTGCGCTGGCCTTGCTGCTCAGCGTGTTGGCCATGCCGCTCTATTGTCGGGACCAGCGGGTCCGGATTATCGCCGCCACGACCCTGGTGCTGGCCATGCTGACCTTCTGGTTGCTCGAGCCGCTGGTCATGGCGCGCGGTGCTTCCTATCGGCCCGAGATTTTCATGTCGAGCCTGCACATGATTGCCGAACGCCCATGGGGTGGTCTTGGCGTGGCGGCCGACTATCGGGTTATCAGCCACGGCCTCAAGTTCGATCACGCCCACAATCTGTTCAGCCATGTCGCCATTCAACTCGGGCTGCCGGGGCTGCTGCTGTGGTGCATTGTCTGGTTCGGGGTGTTGCGCGAAGCCTGGCGTGCCCGGGAAAGCCTGCTGGGTCGGGGCGTGCTCGGCATGTGGGTGTTTTCGTTCCTGGCAATGCAGTTCGATGCCGCGAGCCTGACCGGAACCCCTCGCGCCGAATGGTTCATTACCTGGCTGCCAATTGGCCTGGCCAGCGTTTTGACCTGGGCGCAGGCCAATGCCGGTGGCTGTGATAAAATTCCGCGTTCTTCCTAACCAGTGAGCCCGACGATGAGTGACGCACCGCCCAAAGCGGAACAGGATTCCAGCCTGAAGATCTATTTTCGGTTGCTGGGATACGTCAAACCCTACGCGGGCATTTTTCTGCTGAGTATCCTGGGTTTCGTGATATTTGCTTCGACCCAGCCCATGCTGGCCGGGATTCTCAAATATTTCGTCGACGGCTTGAGCAACCCCGATGCGGTGCTCTTTCCCAACGTGCCGTACCTCAAGGACTTGAAACTGCTGATGGCGGTGCCGCTGCTGATCATTCTGATCGCTGCCTGGCAGGGCCTGGGGTCGTTCCTGGGCAACTATTACCTGGCCAGGGTTTCCCTGGGGCTGGTGCATGACCTGCGGGTCGAATTGTTCAAGAAGTTGCTGGTGCTGCCCAATCGCTACTTCGACACCCACAACTCCGGCCACCTGATCTCCCGAATCACCTTCAACGTGACCATGGTCACCGGTGCGGCCACCGATGCCATCAAGGTGGTGATCCGCGAAGGTCTCACCGTGGTGTTCCTCTTCGCCTACCTGGTGTGGATGAACTGGAAGCTGACCCTGGTGATGTTGGCGATCCTGCCGCTGATCGCGGTCATGGTCAGCAGTACCAGCAAGAAATTCCGCAAGCAGAGCAAAAAGATCCAGGTGGCCATGGGCGACGTGACTCACGTTGCCTCCGAGACCATCCAGGGCTACCGCGTGGTGCGCAGCTTCGGCGGCGAGGCCTATGAAGAGCAGCGCTTTACCAGCGCCAGCCAGGGCAACACCGACAAGCAATTGCGCATGACGCGTACCGGCGCGGTCTATACGCCGATGCTGCAACTGGTGATCTACACCGCCATGGCGGCCCTGATGTTCCTGGTGCTGTTCCTGCGCGGTGACGCGACGGCCGGTGACCTGGTGGCCTACATCACGGCTGCCGGCTTGCTGCCCAAGCCGATTCGCCAACTCTCGGAAGTCAGCTCCACCATCCAGAAAGGCGTGGCCGGTGCCGAGAGCATCTTCGAGCAACTGGACGTCGAGCCGGAGGTCGACGGGGGGACGGTCGAGCAGGAACGGGTCAGCGGTCGTCTCGACGTGCGCAACCTGAGCTTCACCTACCCCGGTGCTGACCGCGAGGTGCTCAAGGACATCAGCTTCAGCGCGGCACCCGGGCAGATGATCGCGCTGGTGGGGCGTTCGGGCAGCGGCAAGTCGACCCTGGCGAGCCTTATCCCGCGCTTCTATCACCACGAGGTCGGCCAGATCCTGCTCGATGACGTGGAAATCGAAGACTACCGCCTGCGTAACCTGCGTCGTCATGTCGCCCAGGTGACCCAGCATGTCACCCTGTTCAACGACACGGTGGCCAACAATATCGCCTACGGCGACCTGGCCGGTGCGCCACGGGCCGACATTGAGAAGGCGGCCCGGGATGCCTATGCGATGGACTTCATCGAGCAGTTGCCCAATGGCCTGGACACCGAGGTGGGCGAAAACGGCGTGCTGTTGTCCGGCGGCCAACGCCAGCGCCTGGCCATTGCCAGGGCATTGTTGAAGAACGCGCCGCTGCTGATCCTCGACGAGGCCACCTCGGCGCTGGACACCGAATCCGAGCGGCATATCCAGGCTGCGCTGGACCAGGTGATGAAAGGCCGTACGACCCTGGTCATCGCCCACCGTTTGTCGACCATCGAAAAGGCCGACCTGATCCTGGTGATGGACCAGGGCCGGATCGTCGAACGAGGGACCCATGGCGAGCTCTTGGCGCAGAACGGCTACTACGCGCGCCTTCATGCCATGGGGCTGGACGCTCCCGCCCAGAATATCGCCTGAGTTCCAGGCCCCAGGCTATGAGCCGGCCTGTTTCTCTCGGCCGGCTTCGCTCCCACAAGTCCGGTGTTGGACACACATGTTGCATGCACCTCAGAACCAATGTGGGAGCGAGCTTGCTCGCGAAGGCGGTGTGTCTGCGCCGATGGTATTGAATGTGTCGATGCCATCGCGAGCCCGCTCGCTCCCACTGAGTTTGTATCGAAAACTTTACCTGCGTTGACCAATCCACAATAAATCCGCGATTCGTGACTGCTAAGGTTTGGCTCCAGGACTTTCCTGAACCAACTCCAGTCATCGAGGGGGGGCATCCCTCCCGCGCGGGTGTTTGAATGCTGCAACGCTATCTCTGGAAGCTGCTGCCCAAGTCGCAGCGCTCCTTTCTGTTGGGGCGCCTGTCGGTTGTCGACCGACAGGTCGTGAACAAGTCGATGTCGGCCAATTGCCGTTTTCCCGAGGCGTTTGCCCAGCGCGCCTGCCTGTTCATCCATGTGCCCAAATGCGCCGGCAGCAGTGTTTGCGTGGGGCTTTTCGATGGCTACAGCCCGGGCCACTTGCCGCTGTATTGGTACGAAGAGCAGTTTGCGCAGCAGTACGCCGCCAGTTTCAAATTTGCCTTTGTTCGCGATCCGCTGGAGCGTGCGTATTCAGCCTATGCTTTCCTGCGGGGCAATACGTTGGGCGCACGCGATCAGGCGGCGCAGAAGATGGTGGGCCAATACCGCGACTTCGATGATTTCGTCGCGCGATGGCTGCACCCGGAGAACATCACCCGGCAATTGCATTTCGCCGCTCAGACGGATTTTCTCATCGATTCCCTCGGCCACCTGGCGATGGACTTCATCGGCTACCAGGAATATCTGGACCGGGACTATCAGCGAGTGTGCGAACACCTGGGAGTGGTCGCGAGGTTGCCCCATGTGAACCATAGCTGGCAGCGCGCCACGGTGCCGGTCAGGGACATTTGCTCAGTGCGGACCCGTCGACTGGTGCGGCGGGTGTACCAACGTGATTACGAGATGCTTGGTTATGAATGAAACGTCAAACGTATCGATGCAGCAGGCGCAGATTCGTCCTTATGCACAGGCGCTCACGCCGGCGGATCGGGCGGCCATCAAGGCCCAGCGGCCGCGCTGCATCTGGCTGACAGGATTATCGGGGGCGGGCAAGTCGACCCTGGCCAATGCCTTGGAAGTGCAGCTCAACCAGCAGGGCTTGCACACCTCCCTGCTCGATGGCGACAACCTGCGCCAGGGGTTGTGCCGGGGCCTGGGCATGGATGCCGAGTCCCGCAAGGAAAATATCCGCCGTATCGCCGAGGTCGCGCGCCTGATGGTCGATGCCGGCCTGATCGTCATCGTTGCGGCCATCTCACCGTTTCGGGCCGACCGGGAAGCTGCCAGGCAGTTGTTTCCCGAGGGCACCTTCGTGGAGGTTTATGTGAGTACACCTTTTGACGTCTGCGCCCGGCGTGACCCCAAGGGGTTGTACCGCGAGGCCTGTGCCGGGCGGATCAAGAACTTCACCGGGCTCGACAGCCCCTACGAGGCCCCCCTTGCGCCAGACTGCGCGATCGATACCAGCGAGGTGGAGCTGGCCCAGGCCTGTGCGCGGCTCTCGGCGTTGCTGCAAATCTGATGGAGCGAACGTCCTGGCTTCGCGTTGCAGCCATGGACAAGCCTTCGCCAACCCTGTGCTAATATCGCGGCCCTGTTCATTTTGTATGTGGGATGCTCCATGAAGTTGTCCATGCCGCGATTCGATCAAGCCCCTGTATTGGTGGTCGGCGATGTCATGCTCGACCGCTACTGGCATGGCGGTACCTCACGGATTTCCCCTGAGGCGCCGGTACCGGTGGTCAAGGTCGAGCACATCGAGGATCGCCCCGGCGGTGCCGCCAACGTTGCCCTGAACATCGCTGCCCTCGGCGCACCGGCCTCCCTGGTGGGCGTGACCGGCGACGACGAGGCTGCCGACAGCCTGGCCAACAGCCTCAAGGGCGCAGGCGTACGTGCGATATTCCAGCGCGTTGCGCACCAGCCGACCATCGTCAAGCTGCGGGTCATGAGCCGTCACCAGCAACTGCTGCGCATCGATTTCGAAGAACCTTTCGCCACCGACCCCCTGGCCCTCGGTGCCGAGGTCGACAACTTGCTCGAAGGCGTCAAGGTCCTGGTGCTGTCGGACTACGGCAAAGGCGCGTTGAAGAATCACCAGGCGCTGATCCAGGCCGCCCGTGCCCGTGGCATTCCGGTCCTGGCCGACCCCAAGGGCAAGGATTTTTCCATCTACCGTGGCGCCAGCCTGATCACGCCGAACCTCAGCGAATTCGAAACCATCGTCGGCGGTTGCGTCGATGAGCACGAACTGGTGAGCAAAGGCGCGCAACTGATGCAAGACCTCGACCTCGGCGCCCTGCTGGTGACCCGTGGCGAGCACGGCATGACCTTGCTGCGCCCCGGTCACCCTGCGTTGCACCTGCCGGCCCGTGCCCGTGAAGTGTTCGACGTGACGGGTGCCGGCGACACCGTGATTTCCACGCTGGCCGCGGCGATCGCTGCCGGCGAGGAACTGCCCCATGCGGTCGCCCTGGCTAACCTGGCGGCGGGCATTGTCGTCGGCAAGCTCGGCACGGCAGCCATCAGCGCCCCCGAGCTGCGCCGCGCCATCCAGCGCGAGGAAGGCTCCGAGCGCGGCGTGCTGGGCCTGGAGCAACTGCTGCTGGCCGTTGATGACGCCCGTGCCCACAACGAGAGCATCGTCTTCACCAACGGTTGCTTCGACATCCTGCACGCCGGCCATGTGACCTACCTCGAGCAGGCCAGGGCCCAGGGGGATCGCCTGATCGTCGCGGTCAATGACGATGCCTCCGTGAGCCGTCTCAAAGGGCCGGGGCGCCCGATCAACAGCGTCGACCGGCGCATGGCGGTCCTGGCCGGCCTGGGCGCAGTGGACTGGGTGATCAGCTTCAGCGAGGGCACGCCGGAAAACCTGCTGCGCCAGGTGAAGCCGGATGTGCTGGTCAAGGGCGGTGACTACGGGATCGACCAGGTCGTCGGCGCGGACATCGTCGCGGCCTACGGCGGTACCGTGAAGGTGTTGGGGCTGGTGGAAAACAGCTCGACGACGGCGATTGTGGAGAAGATCCGCAACAACTGATGCGTCAGGCAAAGCGCAGAACCTGTGGGAGCGAGCTTGCTCGCGATAGCGGTGTGTCAGCCAAATCGAGGCTGAATGATCCAACGCCATCGCGAGCAAGCACGCTCCCACAGGGCCCATTGTCCAGCCAGAAAATGGGCATCAGGCCTAACGAGCCACCTTGCGCGGCACGATCTTCTTGAGCAACTGCCGGGCCTTGCCCTTGAGCCGGGTCAGGCTCGACTCCTTGCCCGGTGGCGTCAGCCCTTGCTGGCGCAGCCAGTCCTTCCAGCGAATCCGCTCGTCACGCACCAGCCAGCCGTCCTGCCGGGCGAAACTTTCCGCCAGGTACAGCCCCCGGGTGCTGGCCGGGTACAGTTGATCCTTTTTCAAGGTATACAGCTCGGGCAAGGGCTGCCCATCCTGCAGCGGCATCAGGTACAGGTCCGGTCGCTTGCGGTCCAGGCGTGCCACCAACTGATCGCCTTCCAGGCGCTCATCGACGTGAAACAGGCTCAGGGACTTGGCTTCCTTGGGCACGTCCAGGCGCAAGTCATAGATCAATTGCAGGGATGCCGTCGGCAGGTGCACGTAGGCCCGTGGCCGTTCGATCAGTTGCAGGTTGGCGCTGCGCACCGGGCGGGCCGAGCCCGACAGGGGCGTCAGGCGAAACGGCAAGGCCTCGCGGTAGTGCAAGGCCGTGGCGTAGGGGGCTGGCAGCCAGGTGTCGTTGAAGCGCCCGCCCAGCCAGCCTTCAGGGGTTTCCAGCAGGCATTCTTCGGCGATCTCGCTGATGGCGGTGAGCAGCGGCAGGTTCAGTTCATGGGCCGGGACGTAGCCGGAAATCAGCTTGAGCACCACGTCGCCGCGATCCTGCCGACGCTGGCGTACCAGCACCCAATAGTCGCGGTTCTGCCAATGCAGGGTCAGGCGCACCGAGACGCCCAGGTTCGCCAGCTCCAGGGAAAAACGCTCGGCATCGGCCACTGCGACAGGGCGGCGGCGCTGCAAGGTCTGGGCAAAATTCAGCGGCATCCCGACGCTCTGGTAAGTCAGGCCTTCGGGGGTCGCTTCGACGAACAGGGGCAGGGTCTTGAAGTTGCTGGGGTTCTTTCTGATGAGCGTACGCGGCATGTCGGCTCCTTCCTTCAGGCCGCGTAGGGCGGCGTCAGCGTTTACGCAGGACCGTGGCTACGGTCGCGACGTTATGGGCGAGGTGCAGCGGATTGATGGTGCCGACAATAGCACTGGCGACCCCAGGATGCTCAAACAACAGTTCGAAACTGGCACGAACCGGGTCTACCCCGGGGCTCAGGCAGGCGTGGCCGCTGGCCAGGGCCTTTTTCACCAGGATCGCTTTGCCGTGTTCGTTGGCGTAGTCAATGACCGTCTTTTCGCCTCGTTCGTTCAGATTGTAGGTGACCATCGCGCAATCGCCTTGCTCCAGGGCCTTCAAGCCGCCGTCGACGGTCTTGCCGGAAAAACCGAAGCCGCCGATCTTGCCTTCACGCTTGAGCGCCGCCAAGGTCGGGTAGACCTCGCTGTCGTTGAGGATCGCCAGGTCGTTGCCGTCGGAGTGCACCAGGACCAGGTCGATGTAGTCGGTTTCCAGGCGCTTGAGGCTGCGTTCCACCGAGAATCGGGTATGGGCGGCACTGAAGTCGTGGCGTGACTGGCCGTCACTGAATTCTTCGCCGACCTTGCTGACAATCACCCAGTCGTGACGTTGGCCGCGCAACAGCGGGCCGAGGCGTTCTTCGCTGCGACCATAGGCCGGTGCGGTGTCGATCAGATTGATCCCCAGGTCGCGCGCGAGTTTGAGCAACATGCGCGCTTCGTCGTCATCGGGAATCTGAAAGCCGTTGGGGTATTTGACGCCCTGGTCGCGGCCCAGCTTGACGGTGCCCAGGCCCAGGGGGGAAACCCGCGGGCCGTCATGGCCCAGAGGGCGATAGAGGTCATGCAGGGTTGCTTGGCTCATGGCAGCAGTTGCTCCCAGGCAGGCACGCCCATGGGCGGCTTCGGCAGGTCCGGCAGCGGAGCCGGGTGACTGGGCTGGATGCCATCGCGTTGCAGCGCGTTGACCACCCGATCGGCGAAGTCCGGCGCCAGGGCCAGTTTGGTCGGCCAGCCCACCAGCAGGCGATCCTGCTCGGCGAGGAAGGCGTTGTCCGGGCGGGTCAGGCCCGACTGCAATGGCTCGGCGCGGTCAACCCGCAACGTGGCCCATTGCGCGGTGCTGAGGTCGATCCAGGGCAGCAATTGGCCCAGTTCTTTCTGCGCGACGGCGATCTGCTCGGCGGGGGCTCGGGCGATGGCATCGCCTTCGGCGAGGTCGCCCCCCAGGTACCAGACCCATTGGCCATTGGCGGCCGGGTGGGTGGTCACGGTGACGCGTGGCTTCGGCCCGCCGCCCAGGCAATGGGCGTAAAGCGGCTTGAGGCTCGGCCCCTTGGCCAGGACCATGTGCAACGGCCGGGTCTGCATGGCCGGTTTGTCCAGGCCCAGGGCTTTGAGCAGGTCAGCGGTGCCCGCGCCCGCGCTGAAGACAATGCGCTGGGCCCGAATCTCACGGTCGTCGACCCTCAGTCCGACCCATTCACCGGCTTCGCGCAGTGGCTCGATGCGCTGCCCGGCCAGCAGGCTGTCGCCAGCCAGTTCCGCCAGGCGCTCGATCAGGCTGGGAACATCCACCACCAGCTCGGCCAGGCGATAGACCTTGCCCTTGAAGCGCTTGTCTTGCAGGGCCGGCGGCAATTGGTCGCCCTTGACCTGGTCGACCCGTCCGCGCACGGCCTTGCTGGCAAAGAAACTGGTGAGGTTGCCGGCCAGGGTGCCGGGGGACCAGAGGTAATGGGCATCGGACAGCATGCGCACGCCGGACAGGTCCAGTTCACCGTCACCTTTCAGGGCTTCGCGCCAGCGGCGCGGCATGTCGGCGATGGCTTCCGAGGCCCCGGTCAGGGCGCCATGCAAGGCATACTTGGCGCCGCCATGGATGATGCCCTGGGATTTGACACTCTGCCCGCCACCGAGGCTGGCGCTTTCCACCAGCACGGTTGAAAACCCCAGGCGGCGCAAGCGCGCGTTCAGCCAGAGGCCGGCGACTCCGGCGCCGACAATCAGGATGTCGGTGGAAATAACGGATGGCATGCAGCGACCTCAGTGTTCAAGACAAGGGCGCAGTATACAGACTCGATAGGGATGGGATTTTGTTGGTGATCAATCGCGATGGCGATAAACCTGTGGCGAGGGAGCTTGCTCCCGCTTGGGTGCGAAGCGCCCACTAGAAATGGGACCGCTTCGCGATCCAGCGGGAGCAAGCTCCCTCGCCACAAAAGTATTCCAATTGATGATCAGTATGTTTTCAGTGCCCGGCGGTCTTGGAAAACAGCTGGATCACCACCACCCCCAACACAATCAGCGCCATCCCCAGCATCGCTGGCACGTCCAGTTTCTGTCCGTAGATGAACAGCGCCGCCACGCTGACCATGACGATCCCCAGTCCGGCCCAGACCGCATAGGCCACGCCCACCGGTACGGTGCGCACCACCAGCGTCAGCATCCAGAACGCGGTGCCGTAGCCGACGACGACCAGCAGTAAGGGCAGGGGTGTGCTCAGGCCCTTGATCGCTTTCATCGAAACAGTGGCGATCACTTCGGCGCAGATGGCGATGGCCAGGTAGTAGTAGGCGTTCATGGGCAGTTCCTCTTTGACGGTTGCGTCTTTCGATGGGGCCATTCTAGAGATCGCCCAGATGCGGTAAAGTCATTACCTATCTGTAATGGAGATAGGTTGAGCCATGAACGTACAGTGGAACCTGGAGCAATTGCGGCTGTTTGTCGGGGTCGCCGAGAAACGTTCGTTTTCCGCCGTGGCCCGGGACCAGCGCAAGGCGCAATCGGCCATCAGCAGCGCGATCGCCTTGCTGGAAGACGACTTGGGGGTGAGCCTGTTCGAGCGCAGCAGCGGCCGCCAGCCCAGGCTCACCGACGCGGGGGAAGCCCTGCTCGAAGAGGCGAGGGAGGTACTGCGCCAGTGCGAGCGCCTCAACGGTCGGGCCCTGGCCTTGATGCGCGGGCAGGAAGCGTCGCTGCGCCTGGCCCAGGATGAAGCCATGCCCTATCAACCGGTCATCGACAGTCTGGCGGCCCTGGCCGAGCAATTTCCCACCCTCGAAGTACAACTGGCCAGCGCCGCCCAGGGCGACGTGGCGCGCAAACTGGTGGAGCGGCGCGCCGACCTCGGCTTGCTGTTCTATCACGACCAGATCCCTGAGGCGTTGGAGCGCCGGGTACTGGGCAGCGTCGAAATGGTCACGGTGTGCGGCCGGGACCATCCCCTGGCGAACCATGGTTATGTGACCTGCCGGGAAATGGCCCGGCACCGCCAGTTGTTGATGGCGACCCAGTCCAGCGTCTATCCCGGCAGCGAGCAGGCCAGCCCGCAGGTCTGGCGGGCCGACAGTTTCTATGTGTTGGCCGAGTGGCTGAGGAGTGGCCTGGGCTGGGCCTGGCTGCCACGGCACGTGGTGCAGTACCCGGCGTACCTGGGGGACATGGTCGAACTCAGCAGCGAATGGACCCCGCCGGCCCTGGTGGTGGAACTGGTCTGGCGCCGCGACGAACCCCTGGGGCCGGCGGCCCGTTGGCTGGCGGAACGTTTTGCCGTGCAGTTGCAGGCGATCGGCTGAAAAACCGATAAACTCCGCCGCCATGAACAGAACTCTCTATAGCGCGTTGTTTTATCTGGGGCTGCCACTGGTAGCGATTCGGCTGTGGCTGCGGGCACGCAAGGCGCCGGCTTATGCCCGGCGCATCGGCGAGCGCTTTTCCTGGGGGCTGCCGACCCTGGTGCCTGGGGGGATCTGGGTCCACTCGGTGTCGGTGGGCGAGAGCATTGCCGCCGCGCCGATGATCCGCGCCTTGCTGCAACGTTATCCACAGTTGCCCATCACCGTCACCTGCATGACGCCCACCGGGTCGGAACGGATCCAGGCGATGTTCGCCAACGAGCCGCGCATCCAGCACTGTTATCTGCCTTACGACTTGCCTTGTGCCGCCAAGCGTTTTCTCGACCGGGTCCGCCCGGTCCTGGCGGTGATCATGGAAACCGAGCTGTGGCCCAATCACATTCACCAATGCGCCAGGCGCGGCATTCCGGTGGCCCTGGCCAACGCGCGGTTGTCGGAGCGTTCGGCCCGGGGTTATGCACGCTTTCCCAAGCTCACCCGGCCCATGCTCGCCGAGATGAGCCTGTTCGCCGTACAGACCGAAGCCGAAGCCGAGCGTTTTCGCCAGTTGGGCGCCCGGGTGGAAACCGTCGAGGTCACCGGCTCCATCAAGTTCGACCTGACCATCGACCCGCAACTGCTCGAAGACGCCAGCGCCTTGCGCCGCCAGTGGCAGGCAACCGAGCGCCCGGTGTGGATCGCCGCCAGCACCCATGAAGGTGAAGACGAAGTGGTACTCGCTGCTCACCGTCGGCTGCTCGACAGTTATCCCGATGCGTTGCTGATCCTGGTGCCGCGTCATCCCGAGCGCTTCGACTCAGTGCACCAGTTGTGTGAAAACGAAGGCCTGGTCACGGTGCGGCGCTCCAGCGGCCAGCCGGTTACCGCCCAGGCTTCGGTGCTGCTCGGCGACACCATGGGCGAACTGCTGTTTCTCTACGCGTTGGCCGACAGCGCGTTTGTCGGTGGCAGCCTGGTGCCCAACGGTGGGCACAACCTGCTCGAACCGGCGGCCCTGGCGAAACCGGTGCTCAGTGGGCCGCACCTGTTCAACTTCCTCGAAATCGCCGCGCAACTGCGTGCTGCCGGAGCGCTGGCGGAAGTGGAAGATGCCGAGAGCCTGGCCCTGGCGGTGCAGCGTCTGTTCGAACTGCCCCGCGACGCCCAGCGCATGGCCGAGGCAGGGCTGAAGGTGATGCGCACCAACCAGGGCGCGTTGCAGCGGTTGCTGGAGGGGTTGGGGCGGTTGCTCGGCTGAGTGGTGGGGCAAGGCCTGTGGGTGCAAAGTCTGTGGGAGCAAGGCTTGCCCGCGATGGATGCAACCCGGTCTTTGCTTAAACCGCAGTGCCTGCATCGCGAGCAAGCTTTGCTTCCACAGGCCTTGCTTCCCACAGTTCTACTTCAAAAGGCCTGACCCTACAGCCATGCTCCTACAGGTTTTTCACTGCGCCGGCCGCGAGCGCAACTGCTGTGCCGCTGCCTGGGCCAGGTCCGGCGGCAGGAAGTCGCGGTCGGGGTTGTAGTCGGGCTTGAGGTAGCGCGACAGGTCCTGCAGGTCCGCCGGGCTCAGCGTCCCGGCCGCTTGCTTCAGGCGCAGGTTGTCGAGGATGTAGTCGTAGCGGGCGTTGTTGTAGTTTCGCACCGAGGTGTACAGCTGCCGCTGGGCATCGAGCACATCGACGATGTTGCGTGTGCCCACCTGGTAGCCGATTTCCGTGGCTTCCACTGCGCTCTGGTTGGAGATGATCGACTGGCGCCGGGCCTGGACCTGCTCCACGTCCGTGTTGACCGCACGGTGCAGGTTACGGGTGTTTTCCACCACCTGCCGGCGCAGGCCTTCGCGTTGCTGTTCGGTCTGGGTGAGCTGCGAGTACGACTCGCGCACTTGGGAACTGGTCAGCCCGCCGCTGTAGATCGGGATACTCAATTGCAAACCGATGGTGCGTTGCTCGGCATCACCGCCATAGCGCTGCCCGGTCGGGCTCGGGTTGGTGAAGCCGAGGCCGTCGTTGTCGCCTTTCTTGTACTGGGCGATCGCATCGAGGGTCGGCGCATGACCGGCCTTGCGTTGGCGCAGGGTGTCTTCGGCGGCATCAACGGCGTAGTTGCTGGCCAGCAGGTTCAGGTTCTGCTTGGCCGCCGTGTCGACCCAGGCCTTGGCATCGTTCGGTGCCGGCGGCAGGATCGGCAGGGTGTGGACGATGCCCTGGAGCGAGTTGTACTGGCGGTTGGTCAGGGTGATCAAGGCTTCGAAGGCGTCGTCGACCTGACGCTGGGCAAGGATCCGGTTGGCCCGCGCCGTATCGTAGCTGGCCTGGGATTGCAGCACGTCGGTCTTGTCCGACAGGCCCACGTCGAAGCGCTCGTTGGACTGGTCGAGCTGGCGCTTGAACGCCGCTTCCTCAGCCTTGGTCGAGGCCAGGTTGTCCTGGCTGCGCAGTACATTGAAGTAGCTCTCGGCGCTTTGCAGGATCATGTTCTGTTCGGTGGCCGACAGTTGCAGCGAGGCTTGTTCGTTGACGGACTTGGCCGCCTGCAGTTGGAACCAGCGGTCGGCACGGAAAATCGGTTGGGACAGCGTGGCCTGGTAGACCGTGGAGCTGCGGGTAGCGGTCATTGCCGGCTGGTCGAGCTCGGTACGGGTGTTGTTCAGGTCGGCGCCGGCCGAAAGGTTGGGCAACAACCCGGCACGCGCCTGGGGCACCACTTCCTTCTGGACGCCGTATTGGGCACGGGCGGCGGCCAGGTCGGCGTTGTTGTCCACCGCTTCCTGATACACGCTCACCAGATCGGTTTTGGTGGTCAGGGGCGCTTCGGCAGCCCAGGCCATTCCGTTGGACGCACAAGACACGGCGAGGGCCAGTGAAAGTTTGCGCAGCATGAGGCGATCCCTACTTCTCGAATGTTTGCGCACAAGAGGCGCGGCGTAGCGAGTGTAGTTGCGCGCAGGCACGGCAACAATCCTGTATATGCGCCATTCATCACGGCTTTTACCCGAGTGATGGCGTTCTGTGGTGGTTGTGTCTAGACTGGCCGGGTTCTTGTCGGGGTGCCTTGCTATGAGGCTGAGATCGAATAATTTCGGATCCCGTTGAACCTGATCAGGTTAACGCCTGCGTAGGGAACAAGATTTCTCGTCACCCGGCGAGTCCTCTTGTGCTTCGTCCGGGATGTTGTTCGACCATCGACTTTCGATCTTCGAGCATCCTCGAACAGCAAGCACAGCGTCCGCACTTTCGTGCAGGGACGTGTCCATTCGCTACAGGTTCGCTCCGACAAAAATCCACTGCCTGGATGTGTGTCTGGAGAGCCCGTGATGACGACAAAAGCAAAAAACGCGACCAACCTCAGCGATTCGGCCAAGGTCGATGAGCAATCGGTCCAGCCCTTTACCCGCTCGCAAAAAACCTATGTCCAGGGCAGCCGCCCGGATATCCGCGTACCCATGCGCGAAATCAGCCTCGACGTGACCCCCACCGACTTCGGCGGCGAGATCAACGCGCCAGTGGTGGTGTACGACACCTCGGGCCCGTACACCGACCCGAACGTGATCATCGACGTGCGCAAAGGCCTGGCCGACGTGCGTTCTTCGTGGATCGAAGCCCGTGGCGACACCGAGCGCCTGGCGGGCCTGAGTTCCAACTTCGGCCAGGAACGCCTGGCCGACCCCGAGCTGACCAAGCTGCGCTTCGCCCACGTGAACAACCCGCGTCGGGCCAAGCCCGGCGCCAACGTCAGCCAGATGCACTATGCGCGCAAAGGCATCATCACCGCCGAGATGGAATACGTCGCCATCCGCGAAAACATGAAGCTGGAAGTCGCCCGCGCCGCCGGCCTGCTGGACCAGCAACACGCCGGCCACAGCTTCGGCGCCAGCGTGCCGAAAGTCATCACCCCGGAGTTCGTGCGCGATGAAATCGCCCGTGGCCGCGCGATCATCCCGGCCAACATCAACCACACCGAACTGGAACCGATGATCATCGGCCGTAACTTCCTGGTGAAGATCAACGGCAACATCGGCAACAGCGCGCTGGGTTCGTCCATCGAAGAAGAAGTGGCGAAGCTGACCTGGGGCATCCGCTGGGGTTCGGACACGGTCATGGACCTGTCCACCGGCAAGCACATCCATGAAACCCGCGAGTGGATCATCCGCAACTCGCCGGTGCCGATCGGGACCGTGCCGATCTACCAGGCCCTGGAAAAAGTCGGCGGCGTGGCCGAAGACCTGACCTGGGAGCTGTTCCGCGACACGCTGATCGAGCAGGCCGAGCAGGGCGTCGACTACTTCACCATCCACGCCGGCGTGTTACTGCGCTATGTGCCGATGACCGCCAAGCGCGTCACCGGGATCGTCAGCCGTGGCGGTTCGATCATGGCCAAGTGGTGCCTGGCGCACCATAAAGAAAACTTCCTCTACACCCACTTCGAAGACATCTGCGAAATCATGAAGGCCTACGACGTCAGCTTCTCGCTGGGCGATGGCCTGCGTCCGGGCTCGATTGCCGACGCCAACGACGAAGCGCAGTTCGGCGAGCTGGAAACCCTCGGCGAGCTGACCAAGATCGCCTGGAAGCACGATGTGCAATGCATGATCGAAGGCCCTGGCCACGTGCCGATGCAGTTGATCAAGGAGAACATGGACAAGCAGCTCGAGTGCTGCGACGAGGCGCCGTTCTACACCCTCGGCCCACTGACCACCGACATCGCGCCGGGCTACGACCACATCACCTCCGGTATCGGTGCGGCGATGATCGGCTGGTTCGGTTGCGCCATGCTCTGCTACGTCACACCGAAGGAACACCTCGGCTTGCCGAACAAGGATGACGTGAAGACCGGGATCATCACCTACAAGATCGCCGCCCACGCGGCCGACCTTGCCAAGGGCCACCCGGGCGCGCAGATCCGTGACAACGCCTTGAGCAAGGCGCGTTTCGAGTTCCGCTGGGAAGACCAGTTCAACCTCGGCCTGGACCCGGACACTGCCCGTTCGTACCACGACGAAACCCTGCCGAAGGACTCGGCCAAGGTGGCGCATTTCTGTTCGATGTGCGGGCCGAAATTCTGCTCGATGAAAATCACCCAGGAAGTGCGCGAGTACGCGGCCAACCAGCGCATTGAAGCGGTGGATGTCGACGTTGCCCAAGGCTTGGCGGAGCAGGCGGAGCGGTTCAAGCAGGAAGGTAGTCAGCTTTACAAGAAAGTGTGATGTGAGCCGAGGGGGCGGTGTTTTCACTGCCCTCATCGCGAGCAAGCTCGCTCCCACAGGGGGTCTACTGTGGACACAAAAAACTGTGTGCACCTGTGATCCCTTGTGGGAGCGAGCTTGCTCGCGATAGCGGCCAAAAAAACAACAAATATTCCTCTGAGATAACAACCCTTGAACATCCAACCCAGCACCTACTCCCCTGACGCCGCGGTCCCCCTGGACAAGCGCGTCTTCGGCGCCCGCGATCTGTTTTCCCTGTGGTTCTCCCTCGGCATCGGCCTGATGGTCCTGCAAGTCGGCGCCTTGCTCGCGCCGGGCCTGGGCCTGAGCGGTTCGTTGCTGGCCATCTTCCTCGGCACGCTGGTGGGCGTCCTGCTGCTGGCGGCGGTCGGGGTGATCGGCAGTGACACTGGCCTGTCGGCCATGGCCGCCCTCAAGCTCAGCCTGGGCGGCAAGGGCGCGAGCGTGCCGGCGGTGTTGAACTTGCTGCAATTGATCGGCTGGGGCTCGTTCGAAATCATCGTCATGCGTGACGCCGCCAGTTTGCTCGGCGCGCGGGCCTTCAGCGAAGGCAGCCTGGGTTCGAACCCGCTGCTGTGGACGCTGTTCTTCGGCGCCCTGGCGACCCTGCTCGCGGTGAGTGGGCCGTTGACCTTCGTGCGCAAGGTCCTGCGCAAGTGGGGCATCTGGTTACTGCTGGCGGCCTGCATCTGGTTGACCTGGAACCTGTTCGCCAAGGCTGACCTGGCCGCGTTGTGGGCCCAGGCGGGCGATGGTTCAATGCCGCTGGCGGTGGGGTTCGACATCGCTATTGCCATGCCGCTGTCGTGGTTGCCGCTGATCGCCGACTACTCACGCTTCGGCCAACGCGCCAAGAACGTCTTCGGCGGCACGGCCGTGGGTTTCTTCATCGGTAACTTCTGGCTGATGAGCCTGGGCGTGGCCTACACCCTGGCCTTCGCGCCGAGCGGTGAAGTCAACGCGTTGCTGCTGGCCCTGGCCGGTGCCGGGCTGGGCATTCCGTTACTGCTGATTCTGCTGGACGAGTCGGAAAACGCCTTCGCCGACATCCACTCGGCGGCAGTGTCCAGCGGCATGCTGTCGGGGTTGAAGGTCGAGCACCTGGCCTTGGCGATTGGCGTCATCTGCACCTTGATCGCCTGCTTTGCACCGTTGGCGCAATACCAGAACTTCCTGTTGCTGATCGGCTCGGTGTTCGCGCCGCTGTTCGGCGTGGTGCTGGTGGACCACTTCATCCTGCGCAAACGCAGCAGCCAAGTGGTGTCAGCCGCGTTGCGCTGGCCGGCCCTGTTGGCCTGGCTGGGTGGGGTGAGCACTTATCACTTGCTGGCCAACCTCTATCCGGATGTCGGTGCAACCCTGCCGTCGCTGATTCTGGCAGGGTTGCTGCAACTGCTGTTGGGTCGGGCTTTCAGCTACGGCCGGGGAACAGCTCGGGCTTGAGGATGCCATTGAGGCGCGGATAGGCGATCTTCAGTTCGATGTGGCCCAGGGCGTACGGCGCGATGGTGCTCACTTCGTACTTGAGGATCACCCCGCCGTAGGTCAGCGCCACGTGCGGGGTTTTCTGGAAGGACCACTGTTTCAGGAACTCGGGTTCCTGATCCAGCTTGGTGCTGATCAGCCAACTGTTGTGGGCGACTTGCGCGGCTTTCCAGAAGGCTTCTTCCTGGCCTGGCAGCAGCATGTCCGACAGGGTCAGCACCTTGTGCTGCTGGCGCGAATAGTTGATGAAGCCGCGCCCTGGCGTGCCATGGGCACCGCCGGTGTCCAGGTAGCTGGACAATTCGATGATCACCAGGCCGTCATGTTGCTCGCGTACCTTGGCCTGCAAATAGCTGCTGTTGCGCGGTGCGGCGTTGCGCAAGAACTGTTCGCGGTAGGCCGCCAGCGTCGGTGCCACCGGGGCGTCCGGAGTGCGGGTCATTTGCAGCAGGCGTTTTTCGACGATGCCGTCCAAGGCAGGCTCGGTGGGAAAGTGCAGGGTATCGATGTTCACCAATGGGCAGTCGGCGCTGGCGCAGCCAGGCTGCAATTGTTCCGAAGCGTCGCGGGTGGTCTCCAGCGGTGCGCGATAGTTGGGTTGGAACAGGCTTTGGCAAGCGCCCAGGGTCAGGGCAATGGCAGCCACGGAGGCGGTTTTGAAAAGCGACATGGGCGTCCTTCATGAAACACGGAAAGGCAAAAAGTTACCCGCTTCGACTGTCGGCAAGGCAATCAGTTCGCCACTAAGCTCATTAGAGTGATTTTCAGCGCAGCCGTCCATCCCGATCACCGGAAAGGGGCTGCATCAAAGGGTACGGGCGCGTTAGGATGGCGCGAAGCCGAGGTTGGAACCTCGTATTGATCCATTGCACACGAGGATTGTCATGACCGACTTCGCCAACGCCGCACCGAACACCGTGGACATCGTCAAGCGTGAAACCTGCTTCAAGGGTTTCTATAAGCTCGACCGCCTCGTCTTGCGCCACGAGTTGTTTGCCGGTGGCATGAGCCGTGAGATCAGCCGTGAACTGTTCGTGCGTCATGACGCGGTGTGCGTGCTGCCCTACGATCCGCAGCGCGATGAAGTGGTGTTGATCGAGCAGTTTCGCGTGGGGGCCATTGGCAAGACCACCAACCCCTGGCTGGTGGAACTGGTGGCCGGCCTGATCGACAAGGATGAACAACCGGAAGAAGTTGCTCATCGCGAAGCGCAGGAGGAAGCTGGGCTTGTCTTCGCTGCGCTTTGGCCGATGACTCAGTATTTTCCATCGCCAGGCGGCAGCAATGAATTCGTACATTTGTTCTTGGGGCGTTGCGACAGCACGGGGGCAGGCGGCCTGCATGGCCTTCTGGAAGAAGCCGAAGACATTCGGGTGAAGGTCTGGGCCTACGAAGATGCCTTGCAAGCCGTGCGCGACGGGCGTATCTGCAACGCGGCCAGCATCATTGCCTTGCAATGGCTGGCCTTGAATCGCGATGAAGTGAGGGGGCTATGGTCCTGAACAAGCTGCGCGACCGCTATCGCGTCGATCTGGTGGGGTTGCAGGCCGCCTGCGAAGCCAACTACGCCCGCCTGATGCGCTTGTTGCCGGACATGCGCAACGACCCGTTGCCGCGCCGCATCGCCGTGACCCACGGCGACCAGATGCTCGGCGTGCTGGCCCTGGAAGTGCTGCAGACCTGTCCCTACACCACCACCTTGCAGGTGCGCCAGGAACACAGCTTGCCCTGGTTGCCGGTGCCACAGCTGGAGGTTCAGGTCTATCACGATGCACGCATGGCCGAAGTCGTCAGCGCCGAGCATGCACGACGCTTTCGTGGCATCTATCCTTATCCCAATGCCTCGATGCACCAGCCGGATGAAAAGGCCCAGTTGAACCTGTTCCTGGGCGAGTGGCTGAGTCATTGCCTGGCGCTGGGCCACGAGTTCGAAGTCGTTCGGTAGTTGTGAACCGGTTCCGGTTCGCGGGTTTCCCCTTTCGATCGTCCCCCAGCATAATTGCGGCTTCATGCAACGGCGTGATTGCGCCTGGGAGAGAGCGATTTGCCGAGCGTATCCAGCTTGACCACTGCCGATACGGCGTTGTTGGTCCAACTGTCCGATAGCCATTTGTTCGCCGAGGCCGATGCCTCGTTGCTGGGCATGAATACCCGTGACAGTTTGCGGGCGGTCATCGATCTGGTGCTCAAGCAGCAGCCGGACATTGACCTGATGCTCGCCACGGGGGATCTGTCCCAGGACGGCACGCTGGAGTCCTACGCGGCGTTTCGCCAGTTGACTGCACGAATCGATGCGCCAGCGCGGTGGATTCCCGGTAACCATGATGAGCCGCGGGTGATGCTCGAGGCGGCGGTCAAGAGTGCGTTGCTCGATCCGGTGGTGGACATCGGCAATTGGCGGGTGACGATGCTGGACTCGGCCGTGCCGGGTTCGGTGCCGGGTTTTTTGGCCGAGGAGCAGTTGATTCTGTTGGCCAATGCGCTGAGCGAGGCGCCGGAGCGGCATCATCTGGTGTGTCTGCACCATCATCCTGTTTCGATTGGGTGTGCGTGGATGGAGCCGATTGGGTTGCGTAATCCGGAGGCTTTGTTTGCGGTGTTGGATCGGTTTCCACAGGTGCGGGCGGTGCTCTGGGGGCATGTGCATCAGGAGGTCGATCGGGTGCGCGAGGGGGTTCGTTTGTTGGCTTCGCCTTCGACTTGTATTCAGTTTGAGCCGGGGAGTGAGGATTTTGCGGTGGGCGCGCAGGCGCCGGGGTATCGGTGGTTGCGGCTTTGGCCGGATGGGCGGTTGGAGACGGGGGTTGAGCGGGTGGTTGGGTTTGCGTTTACCCCTGACTATGAGTCCAACGGGTACTGAGTTCGGCCCAACTGTGGGAGCGAGCTTGCTCGCGATGGCGGTCTGATTGAGTACATATCCATTTCTGCGGTAACGGCTGCTGACGGTTCCGCTCTTACAGCGGGTCACTTTTGGCAAACGCCCCAAAAGTAACCAAAAGGTCTTTGCCCCACCACTCGGCACCTCGCCTAGGCTCGGTGTGCCCTCACTCCGGCATTACTCCGTGGGCCGCCGCGAAGGGCCATCCATGGCCCAGCGCGGCTACCTCGGCATCCATGCCGAGGTGCCCACTGCGCAATACCTGCGTTCGGCCAGCGTGGTCAACGGGGCCCCCAGATCAAACGCCCGCCGAGGCGGCCTCATAGCCGGCCTGGCTCTTGCGGGGGGTGTACACCCATCAGACTTGTTTGAGCTGGACCTGTGGGAGCAAAGCTTGCTCGCGAGGCGGCCTGATAGCCGGCCTGCTCTTGCAGGTGTACTCAGTCCAATTGTGGGAGCGAGCCTGCTCGCGAAGGCGGCGGTACATTCAGCATTGATGCAAGCAGACCCACCGCCATCGCGAGCAAGCTCGGCTCCACCGGGATCGGCGGTGGACACTGACCTTATAAACGACCAAAAACCTGTGTGGGAGCGAGCTTGCTCGCGATGGCGGTCTGATTGAGTACATATCCATTGCTGCGGTAACGGCTGCTGACGGTTCCGCTCTTACAGCGGCTCACTTTTGAGAAGCGCAAAAGTAAGCAAAACGCTTTATGCCCCACCACTCGGTGCCTCGCCTAGGCTCGGCATGCCCGAACGAAGGCATTGCTCCGTGGGCCCGCCGCGAAGGGCCATCCATGGCCCAGCGCGGCTATCCCGGCATCCATGCCGGGATGCCCACTCCACAATACCTGCGTTCGGCCAGCGTGGTTAACGGGGCGCCGAAATCAACGTCCACCGCGAGGCGGCCTTATAGCCGGCCTGGCTCTTGCGGGGGTGTACACCTATCAGACTTGTTTGAGCTGGACCTGTGGGAGCAAAGCTTGCTCGCGAGGCGGCCTGATAGCCGACCTGCTCTTGCAGGTGTACTCAGTCCAATTGTGGGAGCGAGCCTGCTCGCGAAGGCGGCGGTACATTCAGCATTGATGCACAAGCAGACCCACCGCTATCGCGAGCAAGCTCGGCTCCCACCGGGATCGGCGGTGGACACTGATCTTATAAACGACCAAAAACCTGTGTGGGAGCGAGCTTGCTCGCGATGGCGGTCTGACAGCCGACCAAGCTTTGTGGGAATGGTCGGACACACTTTCTGATTCAAGTAGATTTTTCCGACGAGCCCTGGCGGTTGCCGGGTGGGAAGGGCTGTCGGTAACCTTTTTCCGTCGCTGAAAATTCAGCGGTCGGGCCTGGAAACCCGATAAGTGAGCATGCAACAGCGCGCCACATGAGATACTGCATCGCTTTTTTTGCGTGTGCAGTTCTGCGTTATGGCGGCTGTGCGCGGGAGACTTTCGAGTCTGCCGGGTTTGCTCCTTCCGGTTTTCCAGCCCGCGCATAGCTGCCACCTTCTCGCCTGGAAACGGGAAATGGCGGTTCCACTACACAACAGGAGCTGCATCATGTTCAAAGCCACACCCAATCCCCCCGAAACCGATTCCCAAAAGCACGATGAAGCCGCCAAGCGCGCCCTCGATTATTATCTAGACCCCAAGCCTCAAGCCAAAAAGACAAAACCCTCAAGCCAGCTGTTCTTTGTCGCGGAGAGCGCAGACACCGAGACCCTCCTAGCCAACCTCAGCGAAACCCTGGCCTCCGCCAGCGCCATGCTTGGCGACCTAACCTTTGACCTGGAAGGCTCGCGTCGGCATTTCGCCCTGGGGATCCAGCAGATGATCGAGCTCAGTGAGCTATTGGCGAACCGGGCGTTGGACATCGTCGATCCGCGCTAACACCGAGCGGAAGCAATGTGTGGGGCACTCATCTCCTTGGGTTGCGAAGCACCCCCAAAAACTGCCGGTTGCCACAAACCTAATGTTGGAACGAAAAGGCAAGCTTATAGCCGACCTGTCTCTGGCGGCTGTACTTCTAGCCGGAATCCAACTGTGGGAGCGAGCTTGCTCGCGAAGACGGCGGCACATCCAACGCTCATGCAAGCTGTTCCACCGCCATCGCGAGCAAGCTCGCTCCCACAGGGGAAACGCGATCACCCTAAACCAGGCCGGCTATCAGGCCGCCTCGCGGAGGACGTTGATCTCGGCGCCCCGTTAACCACGCTGGCCGAACGCAGGCATTGCGCAGTGGGCACCTCGGCATGGATGCCGAGGTAGCCGCGCTGGGCCATGGATGGCCCTTCGCGGCGGCCCACGGAGCAATGCCTGCGTTCGGGCATGCCGAGCCTAGGCGAGGCACCAAGTGGTGGGGCAAAAGCGCTTTGGTTACTTTCGCGCTTTTCGAAAGTGACCCGCCGTCAGGGCGGAACCCTAAGTGGCCGTTACCGAAGAAATGGATATGTACACGGTCAAAACATACAATCCGCTAGGCCGCCATCGCGAGCAGGCTCGCTCCCACAATGGTCAGAGTACAGCCAGACAATCTATGGTTAGTTGAAATTTCAGTAAATATTGCCTTGAATTGCTCTGAACCCCTGCTTGGCCTGTTTAGTGGGATGACAAATCACGGTCTAAGACAGACCTGATATATCCAGTAGTTAGCGGTTTCGTTGTCAAATTGAAAGCGGGTATGTAATATTTTGTACTCTATAGCGCTGATAATAAGTGTGTCGCCTTTTGACAGGTTTGACTCGATAAAGGTTGCGTCGCGGAAAAACATGAATTCGACGGTGTCGCGATCTATTTCGATGGGTTGAATGTCTTGATTGTTTTCTTTGGGGGGCGGTAGGCGTGATCCAGAACTTGAAGCAGTCGTGGGAGGTTGAACCTGCTTAAAGTAAATTTCGTAGTCAAAGTTATGGCTGATTCGCCATGTGGCAGTTATGTCAGTAACCTCATAGTAATCCTTTCCATCTATATCTAAAGTGCTCCCGATGTCCATCCTGAAGAAGGCTTCCTCGTAACGGGATTTAGCATGATCTGGTGGGGTGAATTGCCGATTATCAATAAAGGCTTTTATATTCCAAGAGCCGAGTGTGCTGTTGCTCATGGCGATTCTCCTTTTTTTGAGAGATTGTTTATGGTTGTGAACGCAACCGTCGTACATATGGCTCTGGTGTCGCCTAGAATTAAACTGTAAGGAATAACAGTCGTGACGAACGGTCTTTCATTCTTCCTGTCCACCCACAGAGCGGCACGGGCCGTACGCAGTGACGCAAAAACATCGCATTGAAATGGTTGTCAGGCAGTGGAGTATTCAGCCACGTCGGCGGCGTAGAAGGAGAGCGCTCAGAGTGCATGGCTACTGCGTAGCCAGCGGGAGCAAGCTCCCTCGCCACGAAGACGAAATGTTGTTCAAAACGCCCCAGACCTCCCCGGACTCCCTGTAAACTCCGGCCTTTGCCCAGCACCCAGGGAGTCGGCAATGTCGGGTTCTATTCTTTATATCCACGGCTTCAACAGCGCCCCAGCGTCGACCAAGGCCACTCAGTTGATCGACGTAATGGCGCAATTGGGCCTGAGCGACCACCTACAAGTCCCAGCCCTGCACCACTACCCCCGCCAAGCCATCGGTCAGCTGGAACAGGCGATTGCACAACTGGGGCGGCCGCTGCTGGTCGGCAGCTCGCTCGGCGGCTACTATGCGACTCACTTGGCCGAGCGCCACGGCCTCAAGGCCCTGTTGGTCAACCCGGCCGTCAGCCCGCATCGGATGTTCGACGGTTACCTGGGCACACAGAAGAATTTGTACACCGACGAAACCTGGGAATTGACCCACGACCACGTGACGGCCCTGGCCGAGCTGGAAGTGCCGGCGCCCCGGGATCCGCAGCGGTATCAGGTATGGTTGCAAACCGGTGACGAAACGCTGGATTATCGCCACGCCCAGCAGTATTACCGCGCCTGTGCCTTGCGCATCCAGGCCGGCGGCGACCACAGTTTCCAAGGGTTTGCCCAGCAGTTGCCGGCGCTGTTGAGTTTTGCCGGCATTGGCGCCGATTTGTACCAGGCGATCGACTTCACCTCGTTGTGAGCCATCGCCCCTTTTTCATTGAACACTGACGACGAGACCCCATGGCCACTCCCAGCGCTAGCTCTTATAACGCAGACGCCATCGAAGTCCTCTCGGGCCTCGACCCGGTGCGCAAGCGCCCCGGCATGTACACCGACACCAGTCGGCCGAACCACCTCGCCCAGGAAGTCATCGACAACAGTGTCGACGAAGCCTTGGCCGGGCATGCGAAGTCGGTGCAGGTCATCCTGCACGCCGATCACTCGCTGGAAGTCAGCGATGACGGCCGCGGCATGCCGGTGGACATACACCCTGAAGAGGGTGTGTCGGGCGTCGAGCTGATCCTCACCAAGCTCCACGCCGGTGGCAAGTTTTCCAACAAGAACTACCAGTTCTCCGGCGGTTTGCACGGGGTGGGTATTTCCGTGGTCAACGCCTTGTCGACCCAGGTGCGGGTGCGGGTCAAGCGTGACGGCAACGAATACCAGATGACTTTCGCCGATGGCTACAAGGCCACCGAGCTGGAAGTGGTGGGCACGGTCGGCAAGCGCAACACCGGGACCAGCGTGTATTTCGCCCCGGACCCGAAGTATTTCGATTCACCGAAGTTTTCCGTCAGCCGCCTCAAGCACGTGCTCAAGGCCAAGGCCGTGTTGTGCCCGGGGCTGCTGGTCAGTTTCGAGGACAAGGCCACCGGCGAGAAAGTCGAATGGCATTACGAAGACGGTCTGCGCTCTTACCTGGTGGACGCGGTCAGCGGTTTCGAACGCCTGCCCGACGAGCCGTTCTGCGGCAGCCTGGCCGGCAATAAGGAAGCGGTGGACTGGGCGCTGTTGTGGCTGCCCGAAGGTGGCGAAAGCGTTCAGGAAAGCTACGTCAACCTGATTCCTACGGCCCAGGGCGGCACCCATGTCAACGGCTTGCGCCAGGGCCTGCTCGATGCCATGCGCGAGTTCTGCGAGTTCCGTAACCTGCTGCCCCGTGGCGTGAAGCTGGCGCCGGAAGACGTCTGGGAACGCATCGCCTTTGTGCTGTCGATGAAGATGCAGGAACCGCAATTCTCCGGCCAGACCAAGGAACGCCTGTCGTCCCGTGAGGCGGCGGCGTTTGTTTCCGGTGTGGTCAAGGACGCGTTCAGCCTGTGGCTCAACGCCAACCCGGAAACCGGCCTGGCCCTGGCGGAGCTGGCGATCAACAACGCCGGCCGTCGTCTCAAGGCCAGCAAGAAGGTCGAGCGCAAGCGCATCACCCAAGGGCCGGCCTTGCCGGGCAAGCTCGCCGATTGCGCCGGGCAGGACCCGATGCGTTCCGAGCTGTTCCTGGTGGAAGGTGACTCCGCCGGCGGCTCGGCCAAGCAGGCGCGGGACAAAGAGTTCCAGGCCATCCTGCCGCTGCGGGGCAAGATCCTCAACACCTGGGAAGTGGACGGCAGCGAAGTGCTGGCCAGCCAGGAAGTGCATAACATCGCCGTGGCCATCGGTGTCGACCCGGGCGCCGAGGACATGAGCCAGCTGCGCTACGGCAAGATCTGCATCCTCGCCGACGCCGACTCCGACGGCCTGCACATTGCCACATTGCTCTGCGCCTTGTTCGTCCAGCATTTCCGCCCGTTGGTGGATGCCGGTCACGTCTACGTGGCGATGCCCCCGTTGTACCGGATCGACTTGGGCAAGGAGATCTACTACGCCCTGGACGAAGCCGAGCGCGATGGCATCCTCGACCGTCTGGTGGCCGAGAAGAAACGCGGCAAGCCGCAGGTCACCCGATTCAAGGGCCTGGGCGAGATGAACCCGCCGCAGTTGCGCGAAACCACCATGGATCCGAACACTCGCCGCCTGGTGCAGTTGACCCTGGATGATTTCGAAGCGACCTCGGAAATGATGGACATGTTGCTGGCGAAGAAGCGCGCCGGCGACCGCAAGTCCTGGCTCGAATCCAAAGGGGACCTGGCCGAGGTGCTGGCCTGATGCGCAACGGGTTCGCCCTGGCGTTGTGGCTGTGGGCGGGGTTGGTAGTCGCAGGACCTGCGCCGGAACTGAAGCTGCTGTCCGAGCACGCCGTCGATGGCATGCGCGGTGGCAACCTGTCCGGGCTGGCGCTGTGCGGCGGCGAGATGTGGACGGTGTCCGATCGCGACGATGACCGGATCTATCGCCTCGCACCCTCCGAGGCGGCGGTCTGGCAGGCCGAGGAGGTTGAAATCGAGGTGCCGAAGGTGCCGGACAGCGGTTTGCCCTGGGGCTTGAGCTCGCGGACCTGGGCGGCGTCGTTCCTGTGCGGTGGCGAGCTGGATTTCGAAGGCATCAGCTGTGACAGCGCCGGCAACCGTTATGTAGTCAGTGAGTCCCATGCCGCGGTGTTGCAGGTGCCACCGTCGGGGCCCGCGTCCTGGCTGAAAATTGCCCCCACCCTGATCCGCCAGGCCCGCGCCAGCGGTATGTTGCTGCATTTCAATGCGTTGTTCGAAGGCTTGGCGATCAACCCGGCCGGTGACCAGCTGTGGTTGGCGGCCGAGCGCGAACGTCGCGGCCTGTTGCTGATCAAGCGTCAGCAGACGGTGTGGGACTGCGATGGCAATTGCGTGTTGCTGAGCGAAGCGGGGCTGGAGATGCAGCCGGCGCAGTTCCCCAAGGCCAAGGCGGTTTCGCGGGATTTCGCGGACCTGTCATTGTTCAATGGCAAGCTGTTTACCCTGGAACGCAACGCCTATCAGGTCTGCCGGCGCGACCCGCAGACCGCCCAGGTCGAGCGTTGCTGGTCGTTCGCCGCCGAGGCGTTGCAGGATAATCGCCGTTATCCCCAGGCCTACGGGCTGGCCGAAGCGCTGGTGGTGGATGCCGAGGGGGCCTGGATCGGCCTGGACAACAACGATGGCAAGCGGGCCGATGGTGAGCAGCGGCCAATCGTCTGGCGCTTCGCTGCGCCTGAGGGTGGCTGGAGTGCCTCGCCGTGAGCCAGCCGTTGCCGGGCAAGCGCGCCGGTCGGGTGTTGATGATCCTGGCCTGGTGCGCCGCGCTGTTTCTGGCGACGCGGTTTTTTGCCCAATGGGAGCAGCGCCAGCAAAACCCCAATACCCAGGTGTACTCGCAAAAAGGTGAAGGTTTTATCGAGGTGAAGTTGGTCGGCAATCAACAGGGGCATTTCGTCGCCAGCGGCCAGATCAACGGCCAGCCGGTGGACTTCATGCTCGACACCGGTGCCACTGACGTGGCGATTCCGATGGAGCTGGCCGAGCGCCTCAAGCTGGAAAAAGGATTCGGCGTGACCTTGAGTACCGCCAACGGTGTGAGCGAGGGCTACCGTACCCGCGTCGACCGGCTGCAATTGGGTGACATCGTCTTGCGCGATGTCCGTGCCCTGGTGGCGCCCGGCCTGGGTGGCACGCAAGTGCTGCTGGGCATGAGTGCCCTGAACAAACTTGAATTTACCCAGCGCGACGGCACCATGCTGCTGCGCCAGACAACGAACTGATGAGGCCCGCATGAGCGACATTCTTGCAGACAGCTTAGACGGCGTAGAACGCCGATCGCTGGCTGACTTCACCGAAAATGCCTACCTCAATTACTCCATGTACGTGATCATGGACCGTGCCTTGCCGCACATCGGCGACGGTTTGAAGCCGGTTCAACGGCGGATCATCTATGCCATGAGTGAGCTGGGGCTGGATGCGGATTCCAAGCACAAGAAATCGGCGCGTACCGTCGGTGACGTGCTCGGCAAGTTCCACCCCCACGGCGACTCGGCCTGCTATGAAGCCATGGTGCTGATGGCCCAGCCGTTCAGCTATCGCTACACGTTGGTGGACGGCCAGGGTAACTGGGGTGCGCCGGACGATCCCAAGTCCTTCGCGGCCATGCGTTACACCGAGGCGCGGCTGTCGCGCTATTCCGAGGTGCTGCTCAGCGAACTGGGCCAGGGCACCGCGGACTGGGGGCCGAACTTCGACGGCACCCTCGACGAACCCCTGGTTCTGCCAGCACGTTTGCCGAATATCCTTCTCAATGGCACCACCGGCATCGCCGTGGGCATGGCCACCGACGTGCCGCCCCACAACCTGCGGGAAGTGGCCACGGCGTGCGTGCGTCTGCTGGACGAGCCGAAAGCCACGGTGGAACAGCTCTGCGAGCACATCCAGGGGCCGGACTATCCGACCGAAGCCGAAATCATCACTCCGCGCGCCGACCTGCTGAAAATCTACGAGACCGGTCGCGGTTCGGTGCGCATGCGCGCCGTGTACCACATCGAAGACGGCGACATCATTGTCACGGCGCTGCCGCATCAGGTCTCCGGGGCCAAGGTCCTGGAACAGATTGCCGCGATGATGCAGGCAAAACCGTCGAAAGCTCCGCAAGTGGCGGACCTGCGCGACGAGTCTGACCACGAAAACCCCTGCCGCATCGTGATCATCCCGGTCAACAGCCGGGTCGATCACGACGCGCTGATGCAGCACCTGTTCGCCAGCACCGATCTGGAGTCCAGCTACCGGGTCAACATCAACATCATCGGCCTGGACGGCAAGCCGCAACTGAAAAACCTGCGGGCATTGCTGGTGGAATGGCTGGAGTTCCGGGTCAAGACCGTGCGCCGGCGCCTGCAGTTCCGCCTGGACAAGGTCGAGCGCCGCCTGCACCTGTTGGACGGTTTGCTGATTGCCTACCTCAACCTGGATGAAGTGATCCACATCATCCGCACCGAGGAGCACCCCAAGGCCAGCCTGATCGCCCGCTTTGACCTGAGCGAAATCCAGGCCGACTACATCCTCGACACCCGCCTGCGGCAGTTGGCGCGCTTGGAAGAAATGAAGCTGCGCGCCGAGCAGGATGAATTGCTCAAGGAGCAGGCCAAGCTGCAAGCCCTGCTGGGCAGCGAAGCCAAGCTCAAGAAGCTGGTACGCACCGAGCTGCTCAAGGACGCCGAAACCTATGGCGACGACCGTCGCTCGCCGATCGTCGAACGTGCCGAAGCCAAGGCCCTGACTGAGCACGATCTGCTGCCGAACGAGAAAGTCACCGTCGTGCTGTCGGAAAAAGGTTGGGTACGTTCCGCCAAGGGTCATGATATTGACGCGACGGGGCTTTCCTACAAGGCCGGGGACGGCTTCAAGGCCTTGGCGGCCGGGCGTTCCAACCAATTCGCGGTGTTCGTCGACTCCACTGGGCGCAGTTACTCCGTGCCGGCGCATACCTTGCCATCGGCTCGCGGCCAGGGTGAACCGCTGACCGGTCGTTTAACGCCACCGCCGGGTGCAACTTTTGAATGCGTGCTGATGCCTGATGATGATGGGCTGTACGTCATTGCATCGGACGCGGGTTACGGGTTCGTGGTCAAGGGTGAGGACCTGCAAGCCAAGAACAAGGCGGGCAAGGCGCTGTTGAGCCTGCCGAACAACGCCAAGGTGATTGCGCCGCGCCCGGTGGCCGATCGGGAGAGCAACTGGCTGGCGTCGGTGACCACCGAAGGCCGGTTGCTGGTGTTCAAGATCAGCGACCTGCCACAGCTGGGTAAAGGCAAGGGCAACAAGATTATCGGTATTTCCGGCGAACGGGTCGCCAGCCGTGAGGAATATGTCACGGATATTGCAGTGTTGCCGGAAGGCGCCACGCTTGTGCTACAGGCAGGAAAGCGTACGCTTTCGTTGAAGGCGGACGATCTTGAGCACTACAAGGGTGAACGTGGTCGGCGGGGCAACAAGCTTCCGAGGGGCTTTCAGCGGGTCGATGCGCTGCTCGTCGAAAACCTCAATTAGGCGTAGTAGAGGGCTCGGTCTGCGATTAAATGCCGCAGATCGATGCTTTCGCGCTGGAGTCGGCGCGCATATTCACGGATGATAGGCCCTTTCAAGCGCCGGCGTAGCCGAGCGTTCTTCACATTGACCGAGTATTTTTTCACTGTGGCAAGCCTTGTGGCTGCCACCTGGACGGAACGATGACTGCTCTGCGCCTCCCTATTTTGTGGCTCGCCGGCCTGCTTGGCCTGGCGGGCTGCAGCATGAACCAGCCGGTGTCGCTGTACCAACTGGACAGCGGAACCCCGGCCCAGCCTGCGCAAAGCACAGGCATGGCCGTATTGCTCGGCCCGGTTCTGATCGCTGACTACCTGCAGCGTGAAACCTTGTTGCAACGCCAACCGGACGGCAGCCTGCAAGCCGCCACTGACGGTCGTTGGGCCGGCAGCCTGTCCTCCGACATCGATCAGTTGCTGTTGCGCCAGGTCGCCGGGCACCTGGACAGCCAGCGCGTGGTGCTGGCACCGGCGACCCAGGGGTTCACCCCGGATGTGCAGGTACTGCTGTCGATTACCCGCCTGGACTCGGGTAAAGCCCAGCCGGCAGTGCTCGATGCCCAATGGCGGTTGATTGACCGTCGTGGCAAGGTGCGTGAGAACCGCATCGTTCATCTGCAAGAGCAACATGCCGGCACCACGGCGGCACAGGTCCAGGCCCAGGGCGTGCTCCTGCAACGCCTGGCCGAACAGTTGTCGGTGTCGCTCAAGCCCCTGGCCAACCAGCCGCCTGTCGCCGAAGTGCCCCGCAAGGCCGCGCCTGCCCCGGCCAAACCGGTCGAGAAGGAAAAGGACAAGATTCCCATGGCCTTGCCGATTCGTACGGACATGGAAGTGTTCAGGTTCTGAACAGTGGACCGTATACACGACAAAGCCCGCGTTGATGCGGGCTTTGTTGTTTCTGCCGGTTGGATCTCTTGTGCCTGGGCCGGCCCTATCGCGAGCAAGCTCGCTCCCACACTGGGTCTGAGGCTTGCAGACATCCCCTGTGGGAGCGAGCTTGCTCGCGATAGCGGCGCTGAAGGCAACAAAAAAGCCCGCAGACAATCACTCATCTCCCACAGCAGGTCTGAGGCCTGCAGACATCCCCTGTGGGAGCGAGCTTGCTCGCGATAGCGGCGCTGAAGGCAACAAAAAAGCCCGCAGACAATCACTCATCTCCCACAGCAGGTCTGAGGCCTGCAGACATCCCCTGTGGGAGCGAGCTTGCTCGCGATGGCGACGCTGAAGGCAACAAAAAGCCCGCAGACAATCACTCATCCCCCACAGCAGGTCTGAGGCTTGCAGACATCCCCTGTGGGAGCGAGCTTGCTCGCGATGGCGGCGCTGAAGGCAACAAAAAGCCCGCAGACAATCACTCATCTGCGGGCTTCGTTACTTCATGTCCTGAAACTCAGGCCTGGCGCTCATGCATCCGCGCCAATTGCCGCTCCAGCATCGACGGATAAGGCTCCATCAAGCGCTCCACGCAACACGCGCCTTCGGGGCTGGCGATGGGGCGGATGCGCGCGCGCTGGCGGATCAGGGCGTCGTCGTTGATCTTGCGCTCCACCAGCAGCAGGTTGCGGCTGTGTTGCGACAGCGCCAGGGCGTCCTGGGCGGTTTCGGTCAGCAGCAGGTCGATCTGGCTCAAACCGAACAAGCCATCGCCCAAGGTCAGGCCCAATTGCAGTTGCAGGGTGATGCCGCTGTCGGCGACTTCGATCTGCAACTGGTGACCCAAGGCGCGGAGCAACTCACCGCAGCAAATGGCATTGGTCAGGTAGTCGTCGCCGCTGTCTTCGGTGTGGAACAGCATCAGCGTGCTGCCGTCGTTCAAGGTGTGCAATTCACCCTGGTAGAGCGATGCGGCCTGGTCGAGGCAGTCGCGGTAGCGTTCGAGCAGCTCTTTCAAGCGCGCCTGGGGCAGGCGACGCAGTTGATCCTGGGCGCCCAGTTGCACGGCCAGTACGGCGCTGTGCTGGGGCAGGTTCGAGGCCACAGGCTTGGCGACCGGTTGAGGTGCCCCATTGACCGACTCGTCACGCAGGTCGGCGAAGGCTTCGTCGTCTTCCTCGTCCTCTACCGCCCGCACCACATGGCGTGGCGCCGGTTTGGAGGTTGGCATCGGCTGGCTTTCGTCGAAGCCCGGGTCGCGCAGGTTACGCACTTCGAAGCCTGGCTCGGCATCGTCGTCGTCCGCGTAGTCGAGGTCTTCAGGTTCCGGCAGGGGCTCGGGTTCCGGGGCGAAGCTGGCGTGCAGTTGCCGGGCCAGGTCGCCGATCTCGTCCTGGCGCTGGGTGGCCGGCGTGTGTTCGTCGATGTCCCGCAGCCAGACGCGCAATTGCAGCAGCGGCGTGGAGATGTGCCGCCCCAGGCGCAGGCTCAGGGCCAATGCCAGGGCCAGCAGGATCGCGCTGAGGATGCCCATGCTTTGCAGGCTGATGGTCATCGGTTGCTGGAACTGGTCCATGTCCAGGCTGATGCGCAGTTGCCCGGCGGTCACGTCCTGGAAGGTGATCTTGCTCTGGTACATGCCGCCGGACTCGCCCAGCAGGCCAGGCTTGGGCCGCTGGCCGGCCTCGGCGAGGATGCGGTTGTCCACGCTGTAGATGGCGGCATGGGCCACCAGCTTGTTCTTGGTCAGGTTGTTGAGCAGCACATTGAGGCTGAGGATGTCGTTGGACACCAGCAGCTCGGTGGCGGACGTGGCGGTCTGGGTGGTCAGGCTTTCACCCAGGGCATCGGCCTGCTCGTGCATGGCCTGCTTGAACTGCAAACCCATCACGCAGGCATAGATGACCAGGGCCAGGGCGACCAGGATGACGTTATGGCTGGCAATGCGCAATGCGATCGGCACACGACGGTGACGCAGCGCACGGAAGATCAGCAGGAAGAAGTTGTCGGTTTTGACTGGCGTGGGCCGGTTCACTGAGCTCGGCTCTTTGTCCGTGAAATTGACGCGCAGTATAGCGAGAGCCCCATGACCGGCAAAGCACTGGCGGTGCCCGATGGTCACTGAATGTGGGTAGAATGCGGTTTTTTTCCACCTGCGGGGGTGCGCCTTGCGCGAAATCGTCCTGATAAACATCACTGGCAGCGACCGTCCGGGTCTGACTGCGGCCATTACCGGCGTTCTGGCCCAGGGTGGTGTGAACATTCTCGACATCGGTCAGGCGGTGATCCATGACACGCTGTCGTTCGGCATCCTGGTTGAAATCCCGGACGCCGAACAAAGCAAGTCCGTGCTCAAGGACATCCTGTTCACCGCCTACAAGCTCGACCAGCAGGTGCGTTTCACCCCGGTGTCCGAGGAGGATTACCAGCATTGGGTGGCCGGCCAGGGCAAGAAGCGCCATATCGTGACCCTGTTGACCCGTAAGGTCACCGCCGAGCAATTGCAGCGCGTCAGTTCGATCACCGCCCAGTATGGCCTGAACATCGACCACATCGACCGCCTGTCCGGGCGCATGCCGCTGGACACCCCGGCCGACAAGGGCAAGGGCTGCATCGAGTTTTCGGTGCGCGGCGAGCCGGCCGATCCCCAGGCGTTGCGTGCCGAGTTCCTCAGCGTGGCCCAGGAACTGAACGTCGACATCGCCTTCCAGGAAGATTCGCTGTTCCGCCGCAACCGCCGCCTGGCGGTGTTCGACATGGACTCGACGCTGATCGAGGCCGAGGTCATCGACGAATTGGCCAAGGCGGCCGGCGTGGGCGACAAGGTCTCGGCCATCACCGAGCGAGCCATGGCCGGCGAGCTGGATTTCCGTGCCAGCTTCAAGGAGCGCCTGGCCTTGC
This sequence comes from Pseudomonas fluorescens, assembly GCF_001307275.1. Classification (NCBI taxonomy): domain Bacteria; kingdom Pseudomonadati; phylum Pseudomonadota; class Gammaproteobacteria; order Pseudomonadales; family Pseudomonadaceae; genus Pseudomonas; species Pseudomonas fluorescens. The sequence goes on along the minus strand of NZ_CP012831.1, from coordinate 1,967,092 downwards.
TTAAAGGTCTGGATGTCAGCGTGCTGGATTCCATTGGCGCTTCCCTGCGCCTGACCGAAGGCGCCGAAACCCTGTTCGCCGAACTCAAGCGCCTGGGCTACAAGACCGCCATCCTGTCCGGCGGCTTCACCTACTTCGCCAAGCAGTTGCAGGCCAAGCTCGGTATCGACTATGTATTCGCCAACGAGCTGGAAGTGGTGGACGGCAAGGTGACCGGCGTGGCCGTCGAGCCGATCGTCGATGCCCAGCGCAAGGCGGACCTGCTGCGTGAACTGGCTGCAAAAGAAGGCCTGCGCCTGGAGCAGACCATCGCCGTGGGCGACGGTGCCAACGACCTGCCGATGCTGGCAATCGCGGGCCTGGGCGTGGCATTCCGCGCCAAGCCGCTGGTCAAGCAGTCGGCCAGGCAAGCGATTTCCACCCTGGGGCTGGATGGGGTGTTGTATCTGCTGGGCTTCAGGGATCGTGACGGGCAGCTTTGACTGACGCACTGATTTTGGAGCAAGTGCACTTGTGGCGAGGGCGCTTGCTCCCGCTGGGGCGCGAAGCGGCCCTGAAACCTGGGGCCTGAGTGTGTCGGATCGACCGCAGGGGCCTGCTGCGCAGGCCAGCGGGAGCAAGCTCCCTCGCCACAACGGGTTGCGTGCGGTTCAAAGCGATTTCCACAACGAATCAAAATTCCCTTCCTGGTCGCCGCCATCCCCGGTTTCGCTTGAGTCTTCCGGGTGATAGGAAAACTGGTTGAAACTGTGGGTGCTGGTCACCCGGCGGTCCAGGCCGGCGCGGCGCTCCTGGCCGTTGGTGTTGATCAACACCCGCTGGCCTTCCTGGAAGGGCAGGCGTGGGGCGATCATGGTCGGGGGCAGGTCAATGGCGCTGATCTCGGGGAGTAACAGGCCGCGCAGGTAGTGACCGTGCTCATTTTCTTCCCGGACCAGTTGCAGCCCGCAAGGCTGGGCATGGGGTGCGACCAGTTCGATGCCCATTTGCATGGCGCCGTTGCGCACTTGGCGGATCCAGCGCACCACGGCAACGCTCCAGGCCTGGTCGCTGCTGTCGCGGATGCCGATCATTTCCCCGGCTTGCAATTGTTCCGGCACCTCCTTGGGCCAACCGAGGCAATAGCCGCCAGGGCTGTGGTTGATGATCGGCAGGTCGTAGGTGGGGAAGTGATGCTGGTTGTCGGAGCTGGTGCCATCGTCATCGGCCGGGTTGACCGGGTACTCGATTTCTTCATAGGGCAGCAGGTCGCTGTCGCCGGCGGGGGCGGCGTCGAACGCTTGCTTCCAGGTGTCGTTTGTCTTGCTCTGCGAGGCTTCGAAGCGGGCCTTGCGGGTGGCGGGGCTTTTCAGGATTTCGTTGAACGAGCGCTCGCCGCCCAGGTAGTAGTGCAGCGCACTCATGCCCACGCACAGGGTCAGCGTGCCGTTGCCCTCGGTGCGCTGGAAACTGCGTTCAGCCGCTTCGCCCCAGGCGGCTTGCAGGTGATGCAGCGTGTCGGCGCTCATGCCCCCAGGGACTGGCAACGTATTATCGGCAGGGTGTTCCAGGTGAGTGGCGATTGCACGCACCAGTGGCTGGGGATCGAAGCCCTGCAAGGTCGGCTGCTGTTCGGCCCGGAACTTGGAGCGGTAGCGTGGCCCGACATCCAGCTCTGGAGCGACGGCGAACAGGCTGCTGGCAGCGGTGGCAGGGTCCAGCTTGACCCACTGGCTCCAGGATTCGAGCACTTCGGTCAGTCGCCCGATCTGGCTCTGGCGCAATTGATTGCTGCGTGACGCGCCCAGCAGCAGGGCGACGACATAGGTCTGCTCGGCGTTCAATTGATGAACCTGGCTGGCCAGTTCGTCACTCACGCTCAGGTGTTGCAAGCGGTGCAGGCAGGCGATCCGGTACAACTGATGCAAGTCCAGCCACAACCCCTCGGGCACTGGGCTGTACAGCTGGCTGGCACGCAGCAGCGGGCCGTTGAGGGCATGCATCGCTCGTTGCAGCGCGGTGCTCAGCAGGCGGGCCCGGTCCTTGGTGTATTTCGACGCGATACGCGCCACGATCTGTTTGTAGCCCATCGCCAGTTGGGTTTGCAGGGCCTGGCACAGGTTGACGATCTTGCGCGAGCGATCATCCAGCACGATGGCCTGTTGCAGGAAGTGCCGCTCCAGGTGCTTGCAGACGTAATACACCTCGGGCCGCAGCAGTTCGAGCAGTTGCAGGCGATTGTCGCTGGGCGTGAGCAGTTGGTTGAGTTCACCCAGGGCCTGGTACAACAGGCGAGCCGTTTCGCCGATGTTGGCTTTGGGCAGGTTGGCGATCCAGCGCTTGAGGTCCCGTGGCGTAGCATCGCAGAACGACAGGCGTGGTTGTGTCGGGGTCAGGACGCGCAATAGCTGGAGAGGGCTGGTCTCATTCATGCCGTGTACGGGCTCCGGCGGGAAATAAACGTGATGTTTCCAACTCTAGCAGCTGACAGGCAGGCGTGTTGCCCTGAAAGTGCTGTGGGAGCAAAGCTTGCTCGCGATGCAGGCGCCGCGTTTTTTAGACCGCGTTATCGTTCATCGCGGGCAAGCCTTGCTCCCACAGACCTGCTTCAAGGGCGGGTGTGACTCAGCCTTTGGGCAGCGCCAGGCCCTGGCCCATCTGCACTGGCGACCCGGCCACCAGGTCTTCGGCCCATTTCACCTGGCCTGGACCGAACAGCACGATGGCGGTCGAACCCAGCTTGAAGCGTCCCAGTTCGGCGCCTTTTTCCAGATGGATCGGCGCGCGGGCGGCTTCGTCGTAACGGAAGGTTTTGAGTTCGCGCTTGGGTGGCGTCACCAGCCCGGCCCAGACGGTTTCGATGGAGGCCACGATCATCGCGCCCACCAGCACCACGGCCATCGGCCCGCGCTCGGTGTCGAAAATGCACGCGACGCGCTCGTTGCGGGCGAACAGCTCCGGAACGTTTTCGGCGGTGGTCTGGTTGACCGAGAAAATCCGCCCGGGAATGTAGACCATCTCCCGCAGGGTGCCGGCCAATGGCATGTGCACGCGGTGGTAGTCCTTGGGGGACAGGTAGATGGTGGCGAAATCGCCGCCCATGAACGGCGCTGCGTTGGCCGCGTCACCGCCCAGCAGCTCCAGCACGCTGAAGCTGTGGCCCTTGGCCTGGAACACCCGGCCGTGCTCGATCGGGCCGAGCTGGCTGACGGCGCCGTCGGCGGGGCTGAGGATCGCGCCCGGGGTTTCGTCCAGCGGCCGCGCGCCGTCTTTCAGGGCGCGGGTGAAGAAGGCGTTGAAGTGCTCATACGCGGTCAGGTCTTCCACCAGGGCCTGGGACATGTCCACTTGGTAGCGCTTGGCGAACCACGCGGTGAAGGCATTCTTGAACCAACGCACGCGGCATTCGGCAATGCAACCGGCCAACCGCGACAACAGGTGGTGGGGCAGCAGGTATTGAGTGAGGATGAACAAACGGTTTTTCATTAACTGTCCTTAAGAACCTTCAAAGCTCGATGGGCGTGTCGGGGTGGTTGCCCCATTCGCTCCAGGAACCGGCATAGCCTTTGACTCGTGGATAACCGAGCGCCTTGGCCACCAGGTAGGTGAAGCCAGAGCGGTGGTGAGTCTGGCAGTGGGTGATGATTTCTTTGTCGGGCGTGATGCCCAATCGTTCGAGGATTTGCGGCATGTCCTTGCGAATGCGCAGGTTGCGCGCCGGGTCCATGCCGGCGGTCCATTCGAAATTGACCGCGCCGGGAATGTGCCCGCCCCGGGCTGCGACGACTTTCTCGCCGGAGTATTCCAGCGGGCCGCGCGCATCCCAGATGGCCAGGTCGGCGGCACCGAGGCGGCTTTGCAGGTATTCGCGGGTGGCGGTAGGGGCATCGTGCAACGTCAGGGGCTCCGGGCCGGCAACCGGTGCCGGAACATCGACGGACACCGGCAGGCCTTCGTCCAGCCAGGACAGCAGGCCGCCGTCGAGGTAGTGATAGTTCGAGTGGCCGATCACGTCCAGCAGCCAGATAAAGCGTCCGGCCCAGCCGCCGCCTTCGTCGTCGTAGACCACGTAGACCGCGTCCGGGTGATGCCCAAGCTCGCCGAACAGGGTTTCCAGGTCGGCCTTGGCCGGCAACAGGCCCGGTGCCGGCGGCTGGCCGAGCTGGGTGCGCTTGGGGTCGACGAAACGTGCGCCGGGGATGTGCCCGGTGCTGTAGCGCGCGGCGCTGGTCAGGTCCACCAGAATCAGTTCGCGGGCGTCGAGGCGCGGCAGCAGTTCGCTCGGCTCGATCACCAGCGGCAAGCCAGAGAAGTCAGGCATGTGAGGTCTCCAGGGGCGCAAAGGGAAAGGATTGTAGCAAGTTCAGCGACCGCGGTTGGTAAAGGTATGCAGGGCCCTTTCGATACATTGCACGGTTTTGCCGAAGGCTTGTACGGTGATATCCGAGAACGGCCCGCCGCCCTGGTCCACCGCCACCAGCATAATCACCCGGCCATTGCAGGTCAGTGAGCGCAACAGCAGGTGCTCACCCCGGAACAGGCTGCGCAGGCCCGGCGGCAGTAGTGCCGAAAACTGCGCGTTGTTGTCCGGGTTCAGGCGAACCTGGGCCTGCTGAGCCAGCAACCGCTGCAATATTTTGCTCTGGCTGATGGTAAAGCTCATGGCCGCGGCTTCCTTGGGCAGGCCGGCGGTCTGGTGTACGCGCACGCTGGCCTGGCTGCGGTCGGCCATCAGGATCATCACCCGGCGCATGCCACAGGCCACCAGGACATCCCGTGCCGAGGTGGTCAGGTGCATGGCATTGCGGAAGGGGCTCGGCTCCACCAGCATGGCGGAGCATTGCTTGCGCCACTGGCTCAGGTCTTGGGCGCTGGGCGGGGCGGCGGGCAGCAAGCCGGGGTGGATGCGGCGGCTGCCCGAGGGCCATATCAGCGCCACGGCCGGGTGCCAGAGGTCTGGCATGGCGTGATGATGGGCGCTATTGACCGCTTGTTGGTGCAGTTGCTGCTGGACCTCATCCATCGACATCTGCAGATACAAACTGGTGAGGTACTGCCAGCGGGTGAGCGCGGGGCTGTCCCAGGCCTGTTGTGCGGCCAGTGCCAGGCCGTTGGCCAGCAATACGGTGTTGGCCGGCTGGTTGAGCCAGCGTCGCAGGATCGGGTCGTCGTCCAGGCGATTCTGCTGGCGCAGGGGGTGTTCGCTGTCCCGGGCGATGCGCAGGACTTTCACCAGCTCGCGGCGTTCATTGAGTAGCAGGCGATAACCTTGCGCCACCCAGACGGGCAAGCGCCAGGTTTCCACCAGCGCCAGGCAGATTTCCAGCAGGCTGACGCCGAACAGTTCGCGCTCTACCTTGGGCGCGGGCTCGCCTTTATGGACGACCCGCAATTCCCATTCCCCGAGCAATCGTGGATGGGTCAGGGCCAGGGGCCAGAGCGGTGACAGGAATAACAGGCTGCCCCAGTGTATGTCTTGCCACAGCCGCGCCAGGCGGCTGGCAAAAAAACCATTGGCCTGTTGCGTGGCGTGCTGGCTGATCAATTGCAACTGGCGCAAGGCGATGGGTATTTCATGCTCCGGCAACGACGGCAGGCGGGCGAGCAGTTCCTCGGTACGCTTGAGGCCGAGGCGGTTGATGGCCACTTCGAGGTTTTCCGCAGGTTCTGCAAGGCTGCCATGGGTGTGATGGTTGGCTTCGCGGATGACGCTCAGGGCCAGGGCTGGGCTGCCCTGCATCAGGTCGGCGATGTCGCGCAAGGAGCGGCGGCTGTCGGCGAGGGCCTTGCAGACCAGGTCGTGGCTGGCCTGGGGTACCGGCAGATGCACGCCTTTGAGCAGCGTCACCCAACCTTCGAGGGTGGTCGGTCGGGGCGTTGGAACCTTGGTTTCGTTAGTCATGGCTGGACGTGATCATCGTATGAATTCTCTACGCCCGGAACGGGGCAAATTGGCTTTTCGCCAGAACAGCCTATAGTCTGGCGCAGTTTTGCCGATAAGTAGAAGAAGAGATTTTTCAGCTTCCGAATATGACCTTGAACCCGACTTAAATAAGTACTTTCTATCTATGGCTAAAATTATCGGCATCATTGTCGTGTTCGCGAGCGTGCTCGGCGGATACGTGCTCTCCCATGGCAAGATTGCCGCCCTGATCCAACCTTTCGAGGTCATGATCATCGGTGGCGCGGCCCTCGGTGCATTTCTGCAGGCCAACCCCGGCTATATGACGATGCACGTGCTCAAGAAATCCCTGGGCATGTTCAGTTCGCGCTTTAGCCACACCTTCTACCTCGAGGTGCTGGGGCTGATCTACGAGATCCTCAACAAGAGCCGCCGCGAAGGCATGATGGCGATCGAAGGCGACATCGAAGACGCCGCCGCCAGCCCGATTTTCGCCAAGTACCCGGCCGTGCTCAAGGACGCCCGCATGACGGCGTTCATCTGTGATTACCTGCGCATCATGTCGTCCGGCAACATGGCCCCCCACGAGCTCGAAGGCCTGTTCGACATGGAGCTGTACAGCCTCAAGGAAGACCTGGAGCATCCCTCCCACGCGGTCACCGGGATCGCCGACGCGATGCCAGGCTTCGGTATCGTCGCGGCGGTACTGGGGATCGTGGTGACCATGGCCTCCCTGGGCGACGGTGACCAGAAGTCCATCGGCCTGCACGTGGGTGCGGCCCTGGTGGGTACGTTCTTCGGTATCTTGGCGGCGTATGGTTTCTTCGGGCCGCTGGCCACCTCCCTGGCCCATGACGCCAAGGAAGAGCTCAATATCTACGAAGCCATCAAGGCTTCCCTGGTGGCCTCGGCCTCGGGCATGCCGCCATCGTTGGCGGTGGAGTTCGGGCGCAAGGTCCTGTACCCGGCGCACCGTCCAAGCTTCGCCGAGCTGGAACAAGCGGTTCGCGGTCGCTAAGTCATGGAAAATAACCAGCCGATCATCATCAAGCGCGTCAAGCGCATAGCCGCTGGGCATCACGGGGGCGCCTGGAAAATCGCCTTCGCCGACTTCGCGACGGCGATGATGGCGTTCTTCTTGGTGCTGTGGTTGTTGTCCACGGCGACGCCAGAGCAGAAGATCGCCATCGCCGGCTACTTCAAGGACCCGGTCGGCTTTTCCGAAAGCGGCACGCCCTACATCATCGACCTGGGCGGCTCACCGACCCTGGCCCCGGAAAACACCCTCAACCCCGAGGTCAAGTCCCAGCCCCAGCCCGACAAGGTGACGGTGGATTCCGAGCAGGTCGAAGGCATGGCCGAACAGGTCGAGCGCGAGCGCCTGGAACTGCTGTTGCAGGAATTGCAGAACAAGGTCGAAGAGAATCCGCAACTGCAGAAATTCAAGGACCAGATCCTGTTCGAAATCACCCCGAACGGCTTGCGCATCCAGATCATGGACGCCGAGAACCGGCCGATGTTCGATTCCGGCAGCGCGCGCCTGAAGCCGTATTTCGAGGACATCCTGCTGGCCATGGCCGACACCATCAAGGCGGTGCCGAACAAGATCAGCATCAGTGGTCATACCGATGCCAAACCCTACATCGGCAAGGGTGACTACGGTAACTGGGAGCTGTCCGCCAACCGTGCCAACGCGGCCCGTCGCGCCCTGGTGGCCGGCAGCTATCCGGACGAGCAGGTGGCGCGGGTGGTCGGTTATGCGTCTTCGGCGCTGTTCGACCGCAAGGACCCGTTCAACCCGGTCAACCGGCGTATCGATATCGTGGTGTTGACCAAGAAGGCGCAGAAAGCCATCGAGGGCTCGCAAACCGACGATCCGGCGCCCGATCCGGTCCCGGGCGAGGGGGCGCCGGGTGAAGCGCCTGCTCCGTCCGCCACACCAGGTGCGACGGTCGATCCGAACGCGTTGCCGGCAGACCAGCAGCCCGTGCCGGCCCATGAGCTGCGCGAGCGGCTGAACCTGTTCGACGATGCCGCGCCCAAGCCGCCCGGAGCGCCGGCGCAGTGATCTGAAGGTTTGTCGATGGACCTGTGGCGAGGGAGCAAGCTCCCTCGCCACAATTGTGTCCGGCTTCCCTTCCTTTCAGCTCAGTAACCGCTTTCCGGCAGGCTGGCGATGATCGAGCGGTAGCTGTTCATCCGTTGCTGATGCACGCGACCTTCTTCCAGGGCCTTGAGCAGGGCGCAACCGGGCTCGCGGTCGTGCTTGCAGTCGCGGAAGCGGCAGGTGCCGATCAACTCGTTGAACTCGATGAACCCGGCTTCGACATCGGCCCGGCTGACGTGGCCCAGGCCGAATTCGCGGATACCCGGCGAGTCGATCAATTCACCGCCGCCAGGGAAATGGAACAGCCGCGCGGTGGTGGTGGTGTGGGTGCCCTGGCCGGACAGCTCGGACAGCGGCCCGACGCGCGTCTCGACTTCCGGCAGCAGGCTGTTGACCAGCGAAGACTTGCCCACGCCAGACTGGCCGACGAACACACTGATGCGCCCGTCCAGTTGCTGTTGCAACTGCTCCATGCCGTTGCCGTGATGGGCCGAGACCTCCAGCACCGGGTAACCCAAATCCCGATAGACCGACAGCAGGGCGTTCAGCGCCGGGGCGTTGTGTTCGTCGATCAGGTCGAACTTGTTGAGCAGCAGCAACGGACGGATACCCGCGTGTTCGGCAGCCACCAGGTAACGGTCGATCAGGTTGGCGTGGGGCTCGGGCAACGGGGCGAACACGATGACGATCATGTCGACGTTGGCGGCCACGGGCTTGAGCTGGCCTCGGCTGTCCGGCCGGCACAGCTCGGTGTGGCGCGGCAACTGCGCGACGATCACGCCGATACCCTGGTTACCGGCCCGCCAGACCACCTGGTCGCCCGTCACCAGCGCCGGCAGGTTGGCGCGCAAGTGGCAGCGGAACACCTGGCCGGCCAGTTCGCCTTCCTGGGCCTCGACCTCGACCTGCACGCCGAAGTGGGCGATCACCAGGCCGGTCTGTTCAGGGCCCAGGTCGCCACCCTCCAGGGCTTCGACAGCACTGGATTCGCGTTTGGCGGCGCGGGCGGCGCGCTCGCCCTGGATCTTTTCGATGCGCCAGTTCTGACGACGATTGAGTTGGCGTTTGGCCATGGGTGTTCCGTATGAAGAAATGCAGCGAATAGGGTAAAACGGCGGCGAGTTTAGCACGCCCAAGGGCCTGCCTAAGCTAAACTGCGTGGCTACGCCGAGGAGCTTCCCTATGCAAAACCCGCAGAACCTGATCTGGATCGACCTGGAAATGACCGGTCTGAACCCTGACACCGACGTCATCATCGAAATGGCCACCATCGTCACCGACAGTGACCTCAACACCCTGGCCGAAGGCCCGGTGATCGCGATCCACCACAGCGACGAAGTCCTGGCCGGCATGGACGAGTGGAACACCCGCCAGCACGGCGGCTCGGGCCTGACCCAGCGGGTACGCGAGAGCAAGATCAGCATGGCCGAGGCCGAGGCCCAGACCCTCGCCTTCCTGGAACAGTGGGTGCCCAAGGGCAAGTCGCCGATCTGTGGCAACAGCATCTGCCAGGACCGCCGCTTCCTTTATACCCACATGAAATCCCTGGAAAGCTACTTCCACTACCGCAACCTGGACGTCTCCACCCTCAAGGAGCTGGCCGCCCGCTGGGCGCCAGAAGTGCGCGACAGTTTCCAGAAGGGCAGCACCCACCTGGCCCTGGACGACATCCGTGAGTCCATCGCCGAGTTGCAGCATTACCGCAAGCATTTCATCAAGTTCTGATGCGCAGCGCGTTCTTGTGGTGATGGGGCTGTGGGAGCAAAGCTTGCTCGCGAAACAGGCGCCTCGGTCTTTGAAAGTCCGCATTGCCTTCATCGCGGGCAAGCCTTGCTCCCACAGATATCCTGGCCACAAACTCCTTGTTTGACATGGTCGATGGCTGCCCTCTTTTGGTGCCTGCCCAAACTGGCTAGACTGCGCGCCTTCCTGCAAGGACCGCCATCATGTTGCTGATGCTTTATCTGATCGCCATCACCGCCGAAGCCATGACCGGCGCCTTGTCTGCCGGGCGGCGGGGCATGGACTGGTTCGGCGTGGTGCTGATCGCCTGTGTCACGGCGCTGGGTGGCGGCTCGGTGCGCGACGTGCTGCTCGGTCATTACCCACTCACCTGGGTCAAGCACCCGGAGTATCTGGTGCTGACCACCGCGGCGGCGATGCTGACGGTGTTCCTGGCGCGCTGGATGCGTCATTTGCGCTCGCTGTTCCTGGTGCTCGACGCCGTGGGCCTGGTGGCGTTCACCCTGATCGGCTGCATGACGGCCCTGGAAATGGGGCATGGCATGCTGGTGGCGTCGGTCAGTGGGGTGATCACCGGGGTGTTCGGTGGCATCCTGCGGGACATCTTCTGCAACGATATTCCGCTGATCTTCCGTCGCGAACTCTACGCCAGCGTCTCGTTTGCCGCGGCGTGGTGTTATCTGCTGTGTGTCTTCCTGCAACTGCCGAACGAGCAGGCAATCCTCATTACCTTGTTCGGCGGTTTCCTGCTGCGGCTCCTGGCGATTCGCTTTCACTGGGAAATGCCGAAGTTCGTCTACAACGACGAGGTTTGACGCTCGGCATGTTGGCGCAATGCCCACGCCACGTGCTCGCGCACCAGTTCCGACGGATAGTCGCGCCGCGCCTCCAGCGCTTGCAGCACGGGAATGGTTGACGGCGCATTACCCAGGCCCACCGCCAGGTTGCGCAGCCAGCGTTCGTAACCGGCACGGCGCAACGGTGAACCCTCGGTGCTGCTGAGGAATTTCTCTTCGTCCCACATGAACAGCTCGGCCAACCCGGCATTGTCCAGGTTGTGCCGCGGCTTGAAGTCGCTTTCCCCGGACGGTCGGGCAAAGCGGTTCCACGGGCAGACGATCTGGCAGTCGTCACAGCCGAACACCCGGTTGCCGATCAGTGGCCGCAGCTCTTCAGGAATGGCGCTTTTCAGCTCGATGGTCAGGTAGGAAATACAACGGCGAGCATCGAGCACGTAGGGGCCGACGAAGGCATTCGTAGGACAGATGTCCAGGCATGCGGTGCATTTTCCGCAATGCTCGGTGCCGTGGGGTGGATCGATGGGCAGCGGCAGGTCGACAAACAGCTCGCTCAGGAAAAAATAGCTGCCGGCCTTGCGGTTCAACACCAGGGTGTTTTTACCGATCCAGCCCAGGCCGGCCTGTTCGGCGATGGCTTTTTCCAGCACCGGTGCGCTGTCGACAAAGGCACGGTAGCCAAAGGGGCCGATGACCGCCTGAATTTTTTCCGCCAATTGCTGCACGCGTTTACGGATCAATTTGTGGTAATCGCGGCCCAATGCATAACGCGAGACGTAGGCTTTTTCCGGTTGGCCGAGCAATTGCGCCATTTGCGTATCGCCCGGCAAGTAATCCATGCGCAGGGAAACCACCCGCAGCGTGCCCGGCACCAGTTCCTCGGGGTGCGAGCGTTTGCTGCCATGGGCGCCCATATAGTCCATTTCGCCGTGGTAGCCGGCCTCGAGCCAGCGTTGCAGGTGTTGTTCATGCTCGGCCAGGTCCAGGCCGCTGATGCCGACCTGCTGGAAACCCAGCTCGCGGCCCCATTCCTTGATGGATTGGGCGAGGGCGGGGAGGTCTGTGGGAATGGCAGGCATGAGGCGAGAGAAACCGGAGCTGAGATGCGTATAATTCTGCCAGACATCGGAGCCCGAAGACGCATGCCGCACACTAAAGATGATTTTCCCGACGCGCTGTACAGCGCCGCGCAGGTCCGGGCCCTCGATGCTCAACTGATCGCGGCAGGCACCGCCGGTTTCGAATTGATGCAGCGCGCTGCCCGCGCCACCTGGCGAGCGATCGTCCGACGCTGGCCTGAGGCCCGCGAGCTGACCGTGCTGGCCGGCCATGGCAACAATGCCGGCGATGGCTACCTGGTCGCGACCCTGGCCCGGCGCGCCGGCTGGTCGGTGCGGGTGCTGACGGTGGGCGAGCCCCGGCGATTGCAGGGGGACGCCGCCAATGCCCATGCCGAGGCCGTGGCGGTGGGCGTGCCGATGGGGCCGTGGTCGGATGAGGCCGAGTTGCGCGGCGTGCTATTGGACGCGCTGCTCGGCACCGGCCTGAATGGCGATGTGCGCGAACCTTATGTGCAGGCCATCGATACGATCAACGTCAGCGGCCTGCCGGTCGCGGCGGTGGATATCCCTTCGGGGTTGTGCGCCGACACCGGCCGGGTGCTGGGCACGGCGGTGGCGGCCGACCTGACCGTGACTTTCATTGGCTTGAAACTGGGGTTGTTCACCGGCGAGGCGGCGGACCGGGTCGGTGAGCTGGTGTTCAATGACCTGCACGCCGATCCGGATATTGTTGAAACGGCACCGGCCAGTGCCAGACTGCTCCTGCCCCACAATCTGCCTCGTCTGACAACTCGTGCCGCCACTTCCCACAAAGGCAAGTTCGGTCATGTGCTGTTGATCGGTGGCGACCGGGGCTTCGGCGGCGCCATCCAGATGAGCGCCGAAAGCGCCCTGCGCTGCGGTGCTGGCATGGTTTCGCTGGCGACCCGCAGTGAGCATGTATCCGCCGCGCTGATGCGTTTACCGGAAGTGATGGTGCAGGGCACCCATTCGGCGAACCAATTGATGGGCTTGCTCCAGCAGGCCAGCGTGCTGGTGGTCGGGCCGGGCCTGGGCCAGGCTGCCTGGGGACGCAGCCTGTTGTCGGCGGCGGCCAATGCGCCACTGCCGCAAGTGTGGGATGCCGATGCACTGAACCTGCTGAGCAGGGGCGATGTCCGTTTGCCTGAGCAGTGCGTCATCACCCCGCACCCGGGGGAGGCGGCGCGGCTGTTGGAGATGTCCGTCGCCCAGGTGCAGGCCGACCGCCCGGCGGCGGCTCATGCCTTGAGCCAGAAATACAGCGCCACGGTGATCCTCAAGGGTGCCGGCAGCCTGATCGCCAGCCCGGACGGTCGCCTGGCGGTTTGCAGCCAGGGCCATCCGGCCATGGCCACCGCCGGTCTGGGGGATGTGCTGGCCGGTGTGGTCGGGGCCTTGCTGGCCCAGGGCATGGAAGGCTTCGAGGCCGCGTGCCTGGCGGTCTGGCTGCACGCCAGTGCCGGTGCCCAGGTCGGTCGGTCGGGCCGGGGATTGGCGGCGACCGATCTGATCCCGGCCATTCGTCAGTTGTTGGAGGAGCATTCACCGTGTCTGAAGTAACCCTGTACGTGGCGGACGAACAAGCCATGACACAATTTGGCGCCCGCATCGCGCAGATCACCGCCGGCCACGGCCTGATTTTTCTCGAAGGCGACCTCGGCGCGGGGAAAACCACCTTGTCCCGTGGCATCATTCGCGGCCTCGGGCACGTCGGTTCAGTCAAGAGCCCGACGTTCACCCTGGTCGAGCCCTATGAGATCGGCGACATTCGCGCCTTCCATTTCGACCTGTATCGACTGGTGGATCCCGAGGAGCTGGAATTCCTCGGTATCCGCGATTATTTCGAAGATGACGCCTTGTGCCTGATCGAATGGCCCCAGAAGGGTGCAGGCTTTTTGCCAAAGCCCGACCTGACCATTACCATTGGCGCGCAGAACGGCGGGCGTTCGCTGAAACTGACGCCGCAAGGCTCCCGTGGTGAGTCGTGGTGTGCCGCTTTGGCATTGGAAAACTAATTGATGATGGGGTTTGGTATGCGCTTTCGCGCGGTGGTTGCTGTCGTAGGACTGTTGCTTACGGCACTGGCCGTCGATGCTGTGGCCGAGACAAAGGTCAACAGCGTTCGCCTCTGGCGGGCGCCGGACAACACACGGCTGGTGTTTGACCTGACGGGGCCGGTGCAGCACAGCGTATTCACCCTGACCGCCCCGGATCGCCTGGTGATCGACATCAACGGCGCCACCCTGGGGGCGCCGCTGAATGTCGCTACCGCCAACACGCCGATCACCGCGATGCGCTCGGCCCAGCGTACGCCGACCGACCTGCGGGTGGTCATCGACCTGAAAAAAGCCGTGACCCCGAAGAGCTTCACCCTGGCCCCCAACGCCCAGTACGGCAACCGGCTGGTGGTGGACCTGTTCGACAACCCGGCCGATGCCGAGCCACCGCCACCGCCGCCGACCAATGTGGCCACGGTGCCAGCGGTGCCGGTGACCCCGACCGAGCCTGCGCTCAAACTGCCACCGGCCCCGGCGGGCAAGCGCGACATCATCGTCGTGATCGACGCCGGTCACGGTGGCGAAGACCCGGGCGCCTCGGGCTCGCGCGGGCAACGTGAAAAAGACGTGGTGCTGTCCATCGCCCGTGAATTGCAGCGCCAGGTCAACGGCATGAAAGGCTTCCGCGCCGAACTGACCCGCACCGGCGACTATTTCATTCCCTTGCGCGGCCGCACCGAAATCGCCCGCAAGAAAGGCGCTGACCTGTTCGTCTCCATTCACGCCGACGCCGCACCTTCGGCGGCAGCGTTCGGGGCCTCGGTGTTTGCCCTGTCCGACCGTGGCGCGACTTCCGAGACCGCCCGTTGGCTGGCCGACACTGAAAACCGTTCCGACCTGATCGGCGGTGCCGGCAACGTCAGCCTCGACGACAAGGACCGGATGCTCGCCGGTGTCCTGCTCGACTTGTCGATGACCGCCTCGTTGACCTCCAGCCTGAACGTCGGCCAGAAGGTCTTGAGCAACATCGGTCGCGTCACGCCGCTGCACAAGCAGCGCGTCGAACAGGCCGGGTTCATGGTGCTCAAGTCGCCGGACATCCCGTCGATCCTGGTGGAAACCGGGTTCATTTCCAACGCCAACGAAGCCTCGAAACTGTCGACGTCGAGCCATCAGCAGGCCCTGGCCCGCTCCATCAGCAGCGGCGTACGGCAGTTCTTCCAGCAGAACCCGCCGCCGGGCACCTACATCGCCTGGCTGCGGGACTCCGGCAAGATCGCCCAGGGGCCACGGGATCACCGCGTCAACCCGGGCGAAACCCTGGCGATGATTGCCGTGCGCTACCAGGTGTCGCCCGCCACCTTGCGCAGCGCCAACAATCTCAAGAGCGATGAGCTCAAGATTGGCCAGACCCTGACCATTCCGAGCAATGAAGTGGCGGCCAAGCAATGAGTGACGAAGTGATCGGCAACACCGCCCGTATCGAACTGCTCAGCCCTCGGCTGGCGAACCAGATCGCCGCCGGTGAAGTGGTCGAGCGTCCGGCGTCGGTCATCAAGGAGCTGCTGGAAAACAGCCTCGATTCCGGGGCTCGGCGCATCGATGTGGATGTCGAGCAGGGCGGCGTCAAGCTGTTGCGGGTGCGCGATGACGGTGGTGGGATTCCCTCTGACGACCTGCCGCTGGCCCTGGCGCGTCATGCCACCAGCAAGATCCGCGACCTGGAAGACCTCGAGCGGGTCATGAGCCTGGGCTTCCGGGGCGAGGCGCTGGCGTCGATCAGTTCGGTGTCGCGCCTGACCCTCACCTCCCGCACCCGTGATGCCGAGCAGGCCTGGCAGGTCGAGACCGAAGGCCGCGACATGGCGTCTCGCGTCCAGCCCGCGGCGCATCCGGTGGGCACCTCGGTGGAAGTGCGCGACTTGTTCTTCAACACCCCGGCCCGGCGCAAGTTTCTCAAGGCCGAGAAGACTGAATTCGATCACCTGCAAGAAGTCATCAAGCGCCTGGCCCTGGCGCGTTTTGACGTGGCGTTCCATTTGCGCCACAACGGCAAGACCATCCTCAGCCTGCACGAGGCCCGCGACGATGCGGCCCGCGCCCGGCGTGTGGGCGCGGTGTGCGGTGCGGGGTTCCTGGAACAGGCCTTGCCCATCGAGGTGGAGCGCAACGGCCTGCACCTGTGGGGGTGGGTCGGCTTGCCAACGTTCTCCCGCAGCCAGGCGGACTTGCAATATTTCTACGTGAACGGCCGGGCGGTGCGCGACAAGTTGGTGGCCCACGCGGTGCGCCAGGCCTATCGCGATGTGCTGTTCAATGGCCGGCATCCGACCTTCGTGCTGTTTTTCGAGGTTGATCCGGCGGTGGTGGACGTCAACGTGCACCCGACCAAGCACGAAGTACGCTTCCGTGACGGGCGCATGGTCCACGATTTCCTCTATGGCACCCTGCACCGTGCCCTGGGCGATGTGCGGCCTGAAGACCAACTGGCGGCTCCGGCGGCTATGGCTGGCATGGTCCGGCCCACGGGCCTGGAAGCTGGCGAATTCGGGCCACAGGGCGAGATGCGCCTGGCGGCCAATGCCCTGCTGGAGCAGCCCCAGCCTCAGCCCAGCTACAACACCGCCGGCAGCGGTGCTGGCAGCGGCTATCAGTATCAATACACCCCGCGCCCGCAATCCAACGTGCCGGCAGCCGAGGCCCAGGCGGCCTATCGTGAATTCTTCAAGCCCCTGCCGGAAGCCGGCGCGGCGGCGATGCCCGAGGGCCAGGGTGACATTCCGCCGCTGGGCTATGCCCTGGCGCAACTCAAAGGCATCTATATCCTCTCGGAAAATGCCCAAGGCCTGGTGCTGGTGGACATGCACGCAGCCCATGAGCGGATCATGTACGAGCGGCTGAAAATCGCCATGGCCAGCGAAGGCCTGAGCGGCCAGCCGCTGTTGGTGCCCGAGTCCCTGGCCGTCAGCCAGCGCGAAGCCGATTGCGCCGAAGAACATGTGGCCTGGTTCCAGCGCCTGGGCTTCGAATTGCAGCGCCTGGGCCCGGAAACCCTGGCGATCCGCCAGATCCCGGCCTTGTTGAAGCAGGCCGAGGCCAATCGCCTGGTCAGCGACGTGTTGGCGGACCTGATGGAGTACGGCACCAGCGACCGGATCCAGGCGCACCTGAACGAACTGCTCGGCACCATGGCCTGCCACGGCGCGATCCGTGCCAACCGGCGCCTGGCCCTGCCGGAAATGAACGGTCTGCTGCGGGACATGGAAAACACCGAGCGCAGCGGTCAATGCAACCATGGCCGGCCGACCTGGACCCAACTGGGCCTGGACGACCTGGACAAACTGTTCCTGCGCGGTCGTTGATGAGCCCGTTGCCACCCGCGATTTTCCTGATGGGGCCGACCGCCGCCGGCAAGACCGACCTGGCCATCGAATTGACCAAAGTCCTGCCCTGCGAGTTGATCAGTGTCGATTCGGCCCTGGTCTATCGGGGCATGGACATCGGTACCGCCAAGCCGTCAAAAGAACTGCTGGCTGAATTTCCCCACCGCCTGATCGACATCCTGGACCCGGCCGAGGCTTATTCGGCGGCCGATTTCCGGCGTGACGCCCTCCAGGCCATGGCCGAAATCACCGCGCGGGGCAAGATCCCGCTGCTGGTGGGCGGTACGATGCTGTACTACAAGGCCTTGGTCGACGGGCTGGCGGACATGCCGGCGGCCGATCCCGAGGTGCGCGCGCAGATCGAAGAAGAAGCCGCGCGCCTGGGCTGGCAGGCCCTGCACGAGCAATTGGCGGTCATCGATCCGGAGTCGGCGGCGCGTATTCACCCCAATGACCCGCAGCGGCTCAGTCGGGCGCTGGAGGTTTATCGGGTCAGTGGCCAGAGCATGACTGCCCTGCGCCAGCGACAATCTGCGCAAAGTACTGAAGCAGCCGCTTCGGGACTGCAACAATTGCCCTATACTGTCGCGAATCTGGCCATCGCTCCGGCGAACCGGCAAGTGCTGCATCGGCGAATTGAACAAAGATTCACATTAATGTTGGAACAGGGGTTCATAGACGAGGTCGTAGCCCTGCGTGAGCGAAGTGACCTGCATGCCGGGTTGCCGTCTATACGTGCGGTAGGTTATCGGCAAGTCTGGGATTATCTGGACGGCAAGCTGACGTCAGCCGAGATGCAGGAGCGTGGGATCATTGCCACGCGCCAATTGGCGAAACGCCAGTTCACCTGGCTGCGCAGCTGGACTGATTTGCATTGGCTCGACAGTCTCGATTGCGACAATCTGCCACGCGCCTTGAAATACCTCGGGACCATCTCCATATTGAGCTGAGTCCTTGCAATTGCCGTCTATCCTTGGGGGTGTGACGGCCCAAGCCATCTGATTCCGATTTTTATTATTGATCCTTAAAGGAGTGCGGCACATGTCAAAAGGGCATTCGCTACAAGACCCTTACTTGAACACTTTACGTAAAGAGAAAGTTGGGGTGTCCATCTATCTGGTCAACGGGATCAAACTGCAAGGCACGATCGAGTCTTTCGACCAGTTCGTCATCCTTCTGAAAAACACCGTCAGCCAGATGGTCTACAAGCACGCGATCTCGACAGTGGTGCCAGTTCGTCCAATTCGTCTGCCTAGCGCAACCGAATCCGAAGGCGGTGACGCTGAACCGGGTAACGCCTGATAGGAGCCTCCTTTGTTCTTTGAGCGCCACGGTGGTGGTGAACGGGCCATTCTCGTTCACTTGGATGGACAGGACCCTGAGGCGCGCGAAGATCCGCAGGAGTTTCAGGAATTGGCACTTTCGGCCGGCGCCGAGACCGTCGCGTTTTTCAACGTGCCGCGTCATCGGCCAACCGCCAAGTTCCTGATCGGCAGTGGCAAGGTCGAGGAGTTGCGCGACCTGGTCCATGCCGAGCAGGTCGATCTGGTGATTTTCAATCACATCCTCACGCCCAGTCAGGAACGTAACCTCGAACGTGTCTTTGAGTGTCGCGTGATCGACCGCACGGGGCTGATCCTCGATATCTTCGCCCAGCGCGCCCGCACCCATGAAGGCAAGCTCCAGGTCGAATTGGCCCAGCTTGAGCACATGAGTACGCGGCTGGTCCGCGGCTGGACTCACCTTGAGCGGCAGAAAGGCGGTATCGGCCTGCGCGGCCCGGGGGAAACCCAGCTGGAAACCGACCGACGCCTGTTGCGGGTTCGCCTGCGCCAGATCAAGGGGCGGCTGGAAAAGGTCCGCAGCCAGCGCGAGCAGTCGCGACGTGGTCGCAAGCGCGCGGATATCCCGACGGTTTCACTGGTGGGCTATACCAACGCCGGCAAATCGACCCTGTTCAACAATGTCACCCAATCCGACGTCTACGCCGCCGACCAGTTGTTCGCCACACTCGACCCGACCCTGCGCCGGCTCGACCTGGACGACCTCGGGCCGATCGTGCTGGCCGACACCGTGGGCTTTATCCGTCACCTGCCGCATAAACTGGTCGAGGCTTTCCGGGCTACGCTCGAAGAGTCGAGCAACTCCGACCTGCTGCTGCACGTGATCGATGCCGCCGAGCCGGACCGGATGCTGCAGATCGAGCAGGTGATGGTGGTGCTGGGCGAGATCGGAGCCCAGGACTTGCCGATCCTCGAGGTATACAACAAACTCGATTTGCTCGAAGGCGTGGAGCCGCAGATCCAGCGCGATGCCGATGGCAAGCCGCAACGGGTCTGGCTGTCGGCCCGCGATGGCACCGGCCTGGACCTGCTCAAGCAGGCCGTGGCCGAGCTGTTGGGCAGCGATCTGTTTGTCGGCACCCTGAAATTGCCACAACGTTTCGCCCGGCTGCGTGCACAGTTTTTCGAGCTGGGGGCTGTGCAAAAAGAAGAACACGACGAAGAAGGTGTCTGCCTGCTGGCTGTTCGCCTGCCTCGGGCGGAGCTCAACCGACTGGTCAGTCGCGAAGGGCTGCAACCGATGGAATTCATCGAGCAACACACTTTGCAATAAAAGCCTGAGAAAGCGGTGTCAGGCATTCTGTAGCATTGGTCGGCGCGCCGTGGGTGCGTCTTTGCTTTATCAGATGGAGAGCGCTATGGCTTGGAATGAGCCGGGTGGCAACTCGAATAATCAGGATCCTTGGGGTGGCAAGCGTCGTAACAACGGCGACCGCAAGGGGCCGCCGGATCTCGACGAGGCCTTCCGAAAGCTGCAGGAAAGCCTGAACGGTTTGTTCGGTGGTGGTAAGAAACGCGGTGACGAGGGCGGCGGTCGTTCCGGCAAGGGCGGCGGTTTCGGCCTGCTCGGCATCGGTCTCGTCGTGCTGGCGGCTGTCTGGCTGTACAGCGCGGTCTATGTCGTGGACGAGCAGGAGCAAGCCGTGGTGCTGCGCTTCGGCAAGTACTACGAGACGGTTGGTCCGGGCCTGAACATCTATTTCCCGCCGATCGACCAGAAGTTCATGGAGAACGTCACGCGTGAGCGGGCGTACACCAAGCAGGGCCAGATGCTGACCGAAGACGAGAACATCGTCGAGGTGCCGCTGACCGTGCAATACAAGATCACCAACCTGCAGGACTTCGTGCTGAACGTCGATCAGCCGGAAACCAGCCTGCAGCACGCGACCGAAAGTGCCCTGCGCCATGTGGTGGGTTCCACCGCCATGGACCAGGTGCTGACCGAAGGTCGTGAACTGATGGCCAGCGAAATCAAGGAGCGCCTGCAACGGTTCCTCGATACCTATCGCACCGGTATCACCGTCACCCAGGTCAACGTCCAGAGCGCAGCGGCACCGCGTGAGGTCCAGGAAGCCTTCGACGACGTGATCCGTGCCCGTGAAGACGAGCAGCGTTCGCGCAACCAGGCTGAAACCTATGCCAACGGCGTCGTGCCGGAAGCTCGTGGCCAGGCCCAGCGCATCATCGAGGATGCCAACGGTTACCGCGATGAAGTGGTCTCCCGTGCCAAGGGTGAGGCCGATCGCTTCACCAAGCTGGTGGCCGAGTATCGCAAGGCCCCTGAAGTGACCCGCCAGCGTCTGTACCTGGACACCATGCAGGAAGTCTTCAGCAACACCAGCAAGGTCCTCGTGACCGGCAACAAGAACGGCCAGAGCAATCTGCTGTACTTGCCGCTGGACAAGATGGTCGAGAGCGGTCGCAACACCAGCACGCCACCGGCCAGTTCGGCGGCGGCCAGCAATGAGGCCGGCACCCGCGCAGCGGCGGACCTGCAACAACAGCAAGCACGTACCAGGGAGAGTCGCTGATGAGCAATAAATCGCTGATCGCCCTTATTGTCGGTGTCGTCGTGGCGATCGCTGCCTGGAACTGCTTCTACATCGTGGCTCAGACCGAGCGCGCGGTGTTGCTGCAATTCGGTCGCGTGGTCCAGGCTGATGTCCAGCCGGGGCTGCATGTGAAGGTGCCCTACGTCAACAAGGTGCGCAAGTTCGATGCTCGCCTGATGACGCTGGATGCGCCGACGCAACGCTTCCTGACGCTGGAAAAGAAAGCTGTGATGGTGGACGCCTATGCCAAGTGGCGCGTGAAGGATGCCGAGCGCTTCTACACCGCGACCTCGGGCCTGAAGCAGATCGCCGACGAGCGTCTGTCCCGTCGTCTGGAATCGGGCCTGCGTGACCAGTTCGGTAAGCGCACGTTGCATGAAGTGGTGTCCGGTGAGCGTGATGCGCTCATGGCCGACATCACCCGTTCGCTGAATACGATGGCGGAAAAAGAGCTGGGCATCGAAGTGGTCGATGTCCGGGTCAAGGCCATCGACCTGCCGAAGGAAGTGAACCGCAGCGTGTTCGAGCGGATGAGCACCGAGCGTGAGCGTGAAGCCCGCGAGCACCGCGCCAAGGGTAACGAGCTGGCCGAAGGCATCCGTGCCGACGCCGATCGCCAACGCCGGGTGCTGCTGGCCGAAGCCTATCGTGAATCGGAAGAGGTCCGGGGTGATGGTGATGCCCAGGCCGCTGCGATCTACTCCAAGGCTTATGGTCAGGATCAGGAGTTCTACGCGTTCTACCGTAGCCTGCGTGCCTACCGTGAAAGCTTCGCGAACAAATCCGACGTCATGGTCCTGGACCCAAGCAGCGACTTCTTCCACTACCTGGAAAAGTCCAAGCCTTGATACGGCGTTGACCTGAAGCACTCCGCCCGGCGGCTAAAGCGTCGGGCGGGGTGATCCTTTGGGAAAACGTGTGTATGATGCGGCAGCCGGGAAATTCCCGGCTTTTTTGCGTCTGCACGTTTGATTGTGGTTTTGGTTGCAGGCGTCGGGTTGAACGACTCGACAGGTTTTTCGAGGAAAGTGCTGGGCGAGGCCGATTGCTGGCCATTCGTCACGTCGCTCATGCGCGTGTTTTGCGCGTGGGCCAAGTATTTTCTGCTTCACTCAAGGCTTGCCCGAGGGCTGGCCGCCCGGACCATAGGGGAATGGCGTAATGGCAACGGTAGACCGCTGGCTGCTGCCAGATGGCATCGAAGAAGTACTGCCACCGGAAGCTGCGCGTATCGAAGTAGCGCGTCGGCAGGTGTTGGATCTGTTCCAGAGCTGGGGTTACGAGTTCGTCGTCACCCCGCATATCGAGTACCTGGAATCCCTGCTCACCGGCGCGGGCCAGGACCTGGATCTGCGCACCTTCAAGGTGATTGACCCGCAGTCGGGCCGGCAGATGGGCTTTCGTGCCGACATCACGCCGCAAGTGGCGCGCATCGACGCCCATACCCTGCGCCGTGAGGGCCCGAGCCGCCTGTGCTACGCCGGCAGCGTGCTGCATGCCCAGCCGCGTGCCTTGTCATCTTCGCGCAGCCCGATCCAGCTGGGCGCCGAGTTGTATGGCGATGCCAGCCCGAGCAGCGACGTAGAAGTCATCAGCCTGATGTTGGCCATGCTGCAACTGGCTGACGTGCCTGATGTCCACATGGACCTGGGGCATGTCGGCATCTATCGCGGCCTGGCCCGTGCGGCCGGTTTGTCCGGCGAAGTGGAACAACAGCTGTTCGATGCCCTGCAACGCAAGGCCATCGACGAAGTCATCAGCCTGACCGAGGGCCTGCCGGCCGATCTGTCGAGCATGCTGCGGGCGCTGGTGGACCTGTGCGGCGGGCGTGAAGTATTGGCCGCTGCCCGTGAGCGCCTGGCCCATGCGCCGGCGCCGGTGTTGGCAGCGCTGGACGATTTGCTGGCGATTGCCGAGCGACTGTCGGTGCGCTTCCCCGAGTTGCCGCTGTATTTCGACCTGGGCGAGTTGCGCGGTTATCACTATCACACCGGCGTCGTGTTCGCCGTGTTTGTACCGGGCGTGGGCCAGTCCATCGCCCAGGGCGGCCGTTATGACGACATCGGTGCCGACTTCGGTCGCGCCCGTCCGGCGACCGGTTTCTCTACCGATTTGAAAACCCTGGTGACCCTGGGGCGTGCTGAAGTCGAGCTACCGTCTGGCGGTATCTGGATGCCTGACAGTACGGATGCAGCACTCTGGCAGGCAGTCTGTCAGTTGCGCAGTGAGGGTCAGCGTGTCGTTCAGGCGTTGCCTGGGCAGCCTTTGGCCGCCGCCCGTGAAGCGGACTGCGACCGGCAATTGATTCAGCAGAACGGGCTTTGGCAAGTATTGCCGCTGGCTTCTTGAGTTTTCCCGCCGGCCGCGGCCGGCACCAAGTTTGCGCGAATGAGGACAAGTGTTATGGGTAAGAATGTCGTAGTCCTGGGCACCCAGTGGGGTGATGAGGGCAAAGGCAAGATCGTTGATCTGCTGACCGAACATGCTGCCGCCGTAGTGCGCTACCAGGGTGGCCACAACGCAGGCCACACCTTGGTGATCGACGGTGAAAAAACCGTCCTGCACCTGATTCCGTCGGGCGTGCTGCGCGAAGGCGTCCAGTGCCTGATCGGCAACGGTGTGGTGGTTGCGCCCGATGCCTTGCTGCGGGAAATCATCAAGCTGGAAGAGAAAGGCGTACCGGTGCGCGAGCGCCTGCGTATCAGCCCGTCCTGCCCGCTGATCCTGTCCTACCACGTGGCGCTGGACCAGGCCCGTGAAAAGGCCCGTGGCGAGCTGAAGATCGGCACCACCGGTCGTGGCATCGGCCCGGCCTACGAAGACAAGGTGGCCCGTCGTGGGCTGCGCATCGGTGACCTGTTCCACCGTGAGCGTTTCGCCGCCAAGCTGGGCGAGTTGCTGGACTACCACAACTTCGTCCTGGTCAATTACTACAAAGAACCGGCCATCGACTTCCAGAAGACCCTGGACGAGTGCATGGAATACGCCGAGCTGCTCAAGCCGATGATGCTCGACGTCACCGCCGAGCTGCACGAGCTGCGCCGCGCCGGCAAGGACATCATGTTCGAAGGTGCCCAGGGTTCGCTGCTGGACATCGACCACGGTACCTACCCGTACGTCACCAGCTCCAACACCACTGCCGGCGGCATCGCCACCGGTTCGGGCTTCGGTCCGATGTACCTGGACTACATCCTGGGCATCACCAAGGCCTACACCACTCGCGTCGGTTCGGGCCCGTTCCCGACTGAGCTGTTCGACGACGTCGGTGCCTTCCTGGCCAAGCGCGGCCACGAGTTCGGCGCCACCACCGGCCGTGCCCGTCGTTGCGGCTGGTTCGATGCCGTCATCCTGCGTCGCGCCATCGACGTCAACAGCATCTCGGGCCTGTGCCTGACCAAGCTGGACGTGCTGGACGGCCTGGAAACCATCAACATCTGCGTGGGCTACAAGAACCAGGACGGCGCTGTCATCGACGCACCGACCGACGCCGACAGCTACATCGGCCTGGAGCCGGTGTACGAGCAGATGCCAGGCTGGACCGAGTCGACCGTCGGCGCCAAGACCCTGGAAGAACTGCCTGTGGCAGCGCGCAACTACATCAAGCGCGTCGAAGAGTTGGTCGGTGCGCCGATTGACATTATTTCGACGGGGCCGGACCGCAACGAAACCATCGTTCTGCGTCATCCGTTCGGCTGATAAGCCTTTGATGTAAAAAACAAAGGGCCCTCGTTGGGGCCCTTTGTCGTTTCTGCCTGCCGGGCGGCACGACACTTGCTATGCAACTCCATTAAGGCACCGTTTTCCTGAGTGCCATCAAATTAATGGCGTTTGGTAGAGGGATTTCACGTGTCGGCCGTTCTCTCACTGTTACAAAGCCGTTTGCTACGGCCAGTGTTCGTTACCCTGGGTATCGCCCTTTTGGTGCAGGTGCTAGTGGCCGTTGCGCTGACCCGAAGCACCGTCACGGCGCTGGAAGCCGACCTGGGCGCGCGGTTGGGGGCGGACAGCCAGAAGCTTTCCGCCGAGCTGGAGCAGGCCGGGCGAGAGGTCACGTCGAGCCTGGACAGCCTGTCCGCCAATACCCGCCAGCGGCTCAATGCCGGCTTGTCGGCTCGCCTGAAGGACGAGCAGGCGCAGTTGCGTGGGACCTTGGAGAAGGACTTGAGGGATTCCGCCAATGATATGGCGCAGCTCCTGGCTTCTGTTGCGCCGCGTGCCATGTGGGATAACGACGTGCCCACCCTCTCTGAATTCGCCCGTCGGGCCCAGCGCAACCCCAACGTGCTGTTCGTCATCTATGACGACGCCGCCGGTGAGCACCTGACGCGCTACCTGAACCGGGAAAACCCGATCAACAAAGCGCTGCTGGAAAAAGGCAAGGGCGAGCGGGCGTTGGACAAGGTGCTGGACGCGGCGAAGAACGATCCGTCGGTGTATTACCTCGAAGCCTCGATCAACCCCAACGGCGTCGAGATCGGCAAAGTCTTGATGGGGGTTTCCACGGCGGCCGTTGAAACCGACCTGAAGGCGCTGGACCAGCGCTTCTCGGCCTTGATCGCCAGCAGCGATCAATTGGTCGGCGACAGCCTCAAGGGCGCGGCGGCTGACAGTGCCACCGCCATGCGCGGTCGCCTGGAGTCGGCCCAAACCACGGCCACGCAGATGCAGACCAACACCGCCAGCACCGTGCAGGACGCTGCGGGCACCTTGCGCTGGCGCATCGGCCTGGGCCTGGCGCTGGTGGGTTTCGGCGTGCTGGTGTTGCTGGCCGTGGTGCTGGGGCGTCGGGTGGTCAATCGCTTGAAACTGCTGATCGCGGCCATGAACGACCTGGCGGCGGGCGAGGGTGACCTGACCAAGCGAGTGCAAATCAACAGCAAGGACGAAATCGGCGACATGGCCGCGGCGGTCAATCGCTTTGTGGATAAGTTGCAGCCCATCGTTCGCGAGGCGGGCGATGTGGCCCAGCGCACCGGTGTGGAAATCGGTGCGATGACCTTGCGCAACTCCGGCGCCGATGCGGCGGCCGGGATGCAGCGTGATGAAGTGGCCGAGAGCCTGCGTGCGCTGTCGCAAATGGCGGACGAGGCTCAATCGGAAAGCCAGGCAATGCAGGCGGCCCTGCAGCAAGTGGTGGAGATCCGCCAGGCCACCGATGAAAACACGCGCACTTCGGCCAAGGTCAGCGGCTTGATCGAGGCCCTGGCCGGCCAGGTTGATACCGGGGCGGCAGTGATCGAGCGGTTGGCGCAGCAGAGCGAACAGATTGAGGTGGTGCTGACCGTGATTCACGGCATCGCCGAGCAGACCAACTTGCTGGCCTTGAACGCGGCCATCGAGGCGGCGCGGGCCGGGGAAACCGGGCGCGGCTTTGCGGTGGTAGCGGATGAGGTGCGGGCGTTGGCGAGCAAGACCCAGAGCTCCACGGGCGATATCCAGGCGCATATCGTGGCCTTGCAGCAGGGGGCTCGCGAGGCGGTGGCTGCCATCGGCCAGGCCGGGCGCCAGGCCAGCGAAGGTTTGTTGGTGCTGCGTGACAGCGCGCGGTTGCAGCAGTCGGTGCAGGCGTCCGTCGAGCAGGTGCACGCGGCCATCGGCCTGGCGACCCAGGCGGCGGCTCATCAGGCCCAGGGCGCGCAAGCGGTGCGTGGGCGGGTGGAAACCATCCATGCCCAGGCTGAGAAAGCGGCCCAGGCCGTGGTTGAGACCACCGCCAGCGGCAAGGTGCTGGACAACCTGGCGGCGCAACTGAAGGCAAGTCTGGGGCAGTTCAGGGCCTGATCGGGTGGCCGGGCTGGACCCATCGCGAGCAAGCTCGCTCCCACAGTGGATCTCTGTTCACTGCGATCCTTGTGGGAGCGAGCTTGCTCGCGATAGCGATTTCAGAGGTTCAGATACATTTCCAATACCCAGAAACGCAAAAACCCGCTTTCGCGGGTTTCTGTGAGGTTCAAGGCCGTGACCTTGAAGCTTGAATTGGTGCCCAGAAGAAGACTCGAACTTCCACGACCTTGCGGTCACCAGCACCTGAAGCTGGCGTGTCTACCAATTTCACCATCTGGGCAGCATCTTCAGCGTTGCCGCTGTTGATGTGGCGCACTATACGGAGCGCGTTTTGATCTGTAAACCCCTGTTTTTGTTTTAGTAATTGCCCGGTGCAATTCCAGGGGGCGGAAATGCAAAAACCCGCTTTCGCGGGTTTTTGTTGAGCTGCCAGGTCATTGACCTGCTGCTCGAAATTGGTGCCCAGAAGAAGACTCGAACTTCCACGACCTTGCGGTCACCAGCACCTGAAGCTGGCGTGTCTACCAATTTCACCATCTGGGCAGTATCGGCTACGTGTGTACGTCGTCGATGGCGCGCACTATACGGAGCGTGTTTTTAACTGTAAACCCCTGCGGAGAAAAAAACCGCTAAATTTCACGAGCGGTGCGTTCCGGGGGCTTCGAAGGCAGGTCAAATGATCCTGGAAACGCTATCGGATGCTTGAAATTTCCCGTTTCATTAAGCCTATGCCAAACTAACCCGCATATAGACAAGGTGAAAACTCTCTAATGGCCGATTGGCAGTCCCTCGATCCCGAGGCCGCTCGTGAAGCGGAAAAATATGAAAACCCTATTCCTAGCCGTGAACTGATCCTGGCGCATCTCGCCGATCGGGGTTCGCCTGCTAGCCGCGAGCAGTTGGTCGAAGAGTTCGGTCTGACCACCGAGGACCAACTCGAAGCCCTGCGCCGCCGTCTGCGCGCCATGGAGCGCGACGCTCAACTGATCTACACCCGGCGCGGCACCTATGCACCGGTGGACAAGCTCGACCTGATCCTGGGCCGCATCGCCGGTCACCGTGACGGCTTCGGTTTCCTGATCCCGGACGACGGCAGCGACGACCTGTTCATGAGCCCGGCGCAAATGCGCCTGGTGTTCGACGGTGACCGGGCCCTGGCCCGCGTGTCCGGCCTGGATCGTCGCGGTCGCCGTGAAGGCGTGATCGTCGAAGTGGTGTCCCGTGCCCATGAAAGCATCGTTGGCCGTTACTTCGAAGAGGGCGGTATCGGTTTTGTCGTGCCGGATAACCCGAAGGTTCAGCAGGAAGTGCTGATTACCCCGGGCCGTAATGGCGCCGCCAAGGTAGGTCAGTTCGTCGAGGTGAAAATCACCCATTGGCCAACTGCGCGCTTCCAGCCACAGGGCGATATCGTTGAAGTGGTCGGCAACTACATGGCGCCGGGCATGGAAATCGACGTTGCGCTGCGCACCTACGACATTCCTCACGTCTGGCCCGAGGCTGTGCTCAAGGAAGCCGCCAAGCTCAAGCCGGAAGTCGAAGAGAAAGATAAAGAAAAACGCATCGACCTGCGCCATCTGCCGTTCGTCACCATCGACGGCGAAGATGCCCGCGACTTCGACGATGCGGTCTACTGCGAAGCCAAGCCCGGCAAGCTGCGCCTGTTCTCCGGCGGCTGGAAGTTGTTCGTCGCGATTGCCGACGTGTCCAGCTACGTGAAGATCGGTTCGGCCCTGGATAACGAAGCCCAGGTGCGCGGCAACTCCGTGTATTTCCCTGAGCGCGTGATTCCGATGCTGCCTGAGCAGCTGTCCAACGGGCTGTGCTCGCTGAACCCGAAAGTCGACCGTTTGGCCATGGTGTGCGAGATGACCATCTCCAAGACCGGCGAAATGACCGACTACCAGTTCTACGAAGCGGTGATCCACTCCCAGGCGCGCCTGACCTACAACAAGGTCAGCACCATCCTGGAAACGCCGAAGACCAGTGAAGCCAAGGCGTTGCGTACCGAATACGCTGGCGTGGTGCCGCACCTCAAGCAGCTGTACTCGCTGTACAAGGTGTTGCTGGGTGCCCGTCACGTGCGTGGCGCGATCGATTTCGAGACCCAGGAAACCCGGATTGTCTTCGGTTCCGAGCGCAAGATCGCCGCGATCACCCCGACGACCCGTAACGATGCGCACAAGCTGATCGAAGAGTGCATGCTGGCGGCCAACGTGGCCACCGCCGAATTCCTCAAGAAGCACGAGATTCCTGCGTTGTACCGCGTGCACGACGGCCCGCCGCCGGAGCGTCTGGAAAAACTGCGCGCCTTCCTCGGCGAGCTCGGCCTGTCCCTGCACAAAGGCAAGGACGGCCCGACGCCGAAGGACTACCAGGCACTGCTGGCCAGCATCAAGGACCGTCCGGACTACCATGTGATCCAGACAGTGATGCTGCGCTCCCTGAGCCAGGCGGTGTACAGCGCTGACAATCAGGGCCACTTTGGTCTGAATTACGAGGCGTACACCCACTTCACCTCGCCGATCCGCCGTTACCCGGACCTGCTCACGCATCGTGCGATCCGCAGCGTGATCCATTCCAAGCAGAACACCCCGCACGTCAAGCGCGCCGGTGCCATGACCATTCCGAAGGCGCGGATCTATCCGTACGACGAAGCGGCCCTGGAACAGTTGGGCGAGCAGTGCTCCATGAGCGAACGCCGCGCCGACGAAGCCACTCGCGACGTGGTGAACTGGCTCAAGTGCGAGTTCATGAAAGACCGCGTGGGCGAGTCGTTCCCAGGCGTGATCACTGCCGTGACCGGCTTTGGTTTGTTTGTCGAACTGACCGACATCTACGTCGAGGGCTTGGTGCACGTCACCGCCTTGCCGGGTGATTACTACCACTTCGATCCTGTGCACCACCGCCTGGCGGGCGAGCGCACCGGTCGCAGCTTCCGCCTGGGCGACACCGTGGAAGTGCAGGTCATGCGCGTCGACCTCGATGAGCGCAAGATCGACTTCGGCATGTCTGACAAGCCCGCCGAGGCACCGACTGGCCGTAAAAAACGTGGCAGCGAGACCGCAGCGCCTGCGACCAAAGGTAAAGGTAAGGGGGCTCCTGCAAAAGCCGCGGAGCCTGAGCCAGCCAAGGCCGGTCGCCGTTCGTCCGTCAAGGACAAGGCTCCCGAAGCCTACCGCCCCAGCGACGCAGCGGCGAAAAACGCCGAACTGCGCAAGAGCCGCGAGTTGAAGCAGCAGTTGCTCAACGAAGCCAAAAGCGGTGGTAAAGCGGCGTCTGGGGGAAAGTCCCACGGGGCGGAAAAGCCGTCGAGCAAGCCGAGTAAACACCGTAAAGGCCCGCCAAAAGCGGGGTCGGCCCCCGCGAAAAGCGGCGGGTCGCGCAAACCTAAGGCCAAGTCATGAGTCTGGAAAAAATCTACGGCGTGCACGCCGTAGAAGCACTGCTGCGTCACCACCCCAAACGTGTCAAGCAAGTGTGGTTGGCGGAGGGGCGCAGCGAGCCGCGTGTGCAAGCGTTGGTCGAACTGGCCACCCAGAACAAGGTTGCCATCGGCCAGGCCGAGCGTCGTGAAATGGACGCGTGGGTCGAAGGCGTTCACCAGGGTGTGGTGGCGGACGTCAGCCCGAGCCAGGTCTGGGGCGAGGCGATGCTCGACGAACTGCTCGATCGCACCGAAGGCGCCCCTCTGCTGCTGGTGCTGGATGGCGTGACCGATCCGCATAACCTCGGCGCCTGCCTGCGTTCGGCGGATGCCGCCGGTGCGTTGGCGGTGATCGTGCCCAAGGACAAGTCGGCAACCCTGACGCCCGTGGTGCGCAAGGTGGCCTGCGGCGCGGCGGAAGTGATCCCGTTGGTGGCGGTGACCAACCTGGCGCGCACCCTGGAAAAACTCCAGCAGCGCGGCCTCTGGGTGGTCGGCACGGCGGGCGAGGCCGAGGTCAGTATCTATGACCAGGACCTGACGGGCCCGACGATCCTGATCATGGGCGCTGAAGGCAAGGGCATGCGTCGCCTGACCCGCGAGCATTGCGACTACCTGGTCAAGCTGCCGATGGCTGGCAGCGTCAGCAGCCTCAACGTCTCGGTGGCCACCGGCGTGTGCCTGTTCGAGGCGCTACGCCAGCGGAGCGTCAAGGCTGTCGCCAAAAAGCCCTGATCCAGACGCGTATCAAATGTGGGAGCGAGCTTGCTCGCGATGACGGTGCCGCCGTGACGTAAAAGTCGACTGGCACGCCGCTATCGCGAGCAAGCTCGCTCCCACAGTGTTTTGTGCAAGGTGAGGATCGGCGGCTGTTCAAATAATCGCCAATTGCCTTGCGCCGCCCTCGGCCCTTCTCTACAATTGCGCCCCTTGCTGTGATGGCAGGCACTTATGTGTCTAGCGTCCACAAGTCCATAAGTGTCATTCACTCCTTGTCTGACCGTTTTTGAGCGGCAGGCTACAACCCGTAAGGAGCATTCATGCGTCATTACGAAATCATCTTTTTGGTCCACCCGGATCAAAGCGAGCAAGTCGGCGGCATGGTTGAGCGTTACACCAAGCTGATCGAAGAAGACGGCGGCAAAATCCACCGTCTGGAAGATTGGGGCCGTCGTCAACTGGCCTACGCAATCAACAATGTTCACAAGGCTCACTACGTGATGCTGAACGTTGAGTGCACTGGCAAGGCCCTGGCCGAGCTGGAAGACAACTTCCGCTACAACGATGCAGTGATCCGTAACCTGGTCATCCGTCGCGAAGAAGCCGTCACCGGCCAATCCGAGATGCTCAAGGCTGAAGAAAACCGCAGTGAGCGCCGTGAGCGTCGCGACCGTCCTGAGCACTCTGACAGCGCCGATGGCGATGACAGCGATAGCGACAGCGACAACAGCGATAACGCTGACGAGTAATCCACGGACCTTTTAAGGAGCCAATCACATGGCACGTTTCTTCCGTCGTCGTAAATTCTGCCGCTTCACCGCTGAAGACGTGAAAGAGATCGATTACAAAGATCTCAACACTCTGAAAGCCTACGTATCCGAGACCGGCAAAATCGTTCCAAGCCGTATCACCGGTACCAAAGCTCGTTATCAGCGTCAGCTGGCCACCGCTATCAAGCGCGCCCGCTTCCTGGCCCTGCTGGCCTACACCGACAGCCACGGCCGCTGAGACCGGGCAGTCGACGAGTAGTAAGGGATTGAATGCATGCGCGCCTTAGCTGACTTCATCATGCGGGGACGTGTGCAGGCCACGTTGGTTGTGGCCGGATCCGCGGCATTGCCGCTGTTGTTCTGGTTGAGTGCCGCCGCTGGGTGCCTTGTGCTCCTGCGGCGCGGTTCGGACGCCTTGAGCGTCCTGGGTATCGGGTTGCTGTCAGCGTTGGTGAGCTGGTACTTCCTGAAGGACCCGACAACACTTTTGGTGTTGCTCGGGGCTGGTGGCCTGGCGTTGGTTTTGCGCGCCGGCCATACCTGGAATCGCGTGCTGCTGTGCAGCGTGGCCGTGGGGTTGTTGTGTGCGGTGAGCCTGGGAACTGTATTCAGTTCCTTCATCGAGTCACTGGCGCAGACGTTCGAACACGTCCTGCCGCTGGCGATGGGTGAGGTCTACGAGACATTCTCGGCAGACCAGAAGGCGTTTCTCACCGCCCTGAGCGCTCCGCTGATGATCATTTCGATAGCGTCTTCGCTGCAGATCTTTAGCGTGCTGTGCCTGATTCTTGGGCGCTATTGGCAGGCGTCGTTGTATAACCCCGGTGGTTTCGGTCGCGAGTTTCGCGCCATCCGATTCCCCAAGAGCGTGGCGCTGTCACTGCTGGCCGTCATGTGTGTCGCTCCGTTTTTCGGGCTGCATGCACTGATCCTGTTGCCGTTGTGCAGTGTTGCGCTGGTCTTCGCCGGCCTGGCCCTGATTCACGGGCTGGTGGCGCAGAAGCGACTGGCCACGTTCTGGCTGGTGGGGATATACGTGACGTTGTTGCCTTTCATGCACTTGCTCGGTCCGTTGCTCGTGGTCTTGGCCATCGTTGACAGCCTGATTGATTTTCGCGGTCGTATGGCGCCGAAAGACGCCGACAACGCGAACGGTGAAGGTTAAAAGTTAGAGGATTTTCACATGCAACTGATCCTTCTGGAAAAAATCGCCAACCTGGGCAACCTGGGCGACAAAGTAAACGTTAAGGCCGGCTACGGTCGTAACTACCTGCTGCCTTTCGGCAAAGCCACCGCTGCGACCGCTGCCAACCTGGCTGCGTTCGAAGAGCGTCGTGCCGAGCTGGAAAAAGCCGCCGCAGACCGTAAGGCATCGGCTGAAAGCCGTGCTGCCCAACTGGCCGAGCTGGAAGTGACCATCACTGCCACCGCTGGCGACGAAGGCAAGCTGTTCGGTTCTATCGGTACTCACGACATCGCTGACGCACTGACCGCCTCCGGCGTTGAAGTGGCGAAAAGCGAAGTTCGTCTGCCGAACGGCACCATCCGCAACGTAGGCGAATTCGACGTAGCCGTGCACCTGCACGCCGAAGTTGAAGCCACCGTACGCGTTGTCGTGGTAGCAGCCTAAGCAACACCTGTCGGTTGGCACCCTCGGGTGCTAGCCGGTAACATCGGGCACGATCCTGTTTACAGGTCGTGCCCTTTGTCTTTCTGCAATTGCTGAATTTCATAACCAGACGTGGCCATGAACGAAATCACCGCTCCCGAGCAATACGATCTGCAAACCGCCGCCCTGAAGGTGCCTCCGCATTCCATCGAGGCCGAACAGGCCGTGCTCGGTGGGCTGATGCTGGACAACAACGCCTGGGAACGCGTGCTCGATCAAGTCTCCGATGGCGATTTCTACCGGCATGACCACCGCCTGATTTTCCGTGCGATCGCCCGTCTGGCCGATCAGAACATGCCGATCGACGTCGTTACCCTGGCCGAGCAATTGGACAAGGAAGGGCAGACGTCCCAGGTTGGCGGCCTCGGTTACCTGGGCGAACTGGCGAAAAACACGCCGTCGGTCGCCAACATCAAGGCCTATGCGCAGATCGTCCGCGAGCGGGCGACCTTGCGTCAGTTGATCGGCATCAGCACCGAGATCGCCGACAGCGCTTTCAACCCGGAAGGTCGCACCGCCGCCGAGATCCTCGACGAAGCCGAACGGCAGATCTTCCAGATTGCCGAGGCTCGGCCGAAAACCGGCGGACCGGTGAGCGTCAACGACCTGTTGACCAAGGCCATCGACCGCATCGACACCTTGTTCAATACCGACAACGCCATCACCGGCCTGTCCACCGGCTACACCGACCTCGACGAGAAGACCAGCGGCCTGCAACCGTCCGACCTGATCATCGTCGCCGGCCGTCCGTCCATGGGTAAGACCACCTTTGCGATGAACCTGGTGGAAAACGCCGTGCTGCGCAGCGACAAGGCGGTGCTGGTGTACTCCCTCGAGATGCCAGGCGAATCGCTGATCATGCGTATGCTCTCGTCCCTGGGGCGCATCGACCAGACCAAGGTCCGTTCCGGCCAACTGGAAGACGACGACTGGCCGCGCCTCACCTCGGCGGTCAACCTGCTCAATGACCGCAAGCTGTTCATCGACGATACGGCCGGTATCAGCCCGTCGGAAATGCGCGCCCGGACCCGGCGCCTGGTGCGTGAGCACGGCGATATCGCGCTGATCATGATCGACTACCTGCAGCTGATGCAGATCCCCGGTTCCAGCGGCGACAACCGGACCAACGAGATTTCCGAAATCTCCCGTTCCCTCAAGGCCCTGGCCAAGGAGTTCAACTGCCCGGTGGTGGCGCTCTCCCAGCTGAACCGTTCCCTGGAACAGCGCCCGAACAAGCGCCCGGTGAACTCCGACTTGCGGGAATCCGGAGCGATCGAGCAGGACGCCGACGTCATCATGTTCGTCTACCGCGACGAGGTGTATCACCCCGAGACGGAGCACAAGGGCATCGCCGAAATCATCATCGGCAAGCAGCGGAACGGTCCGATCGGCTTCATCCGCCTGGCGTTCATCGGCAAATACACGCGCTTCGAAAACCTGGCGCCGGGTAGCTACAATTTCGATGACGATGAGTAAGTTCTTCGTCGTCTGATCCGGCCTCATCGCGAGCAAGCTCGCTCCCACAGAGGAATGCATTCCAAGGTGGGAGCGAGCTTGCTCGCGATAGGTGCGCCGCCGATTTCCGACCATAGCCGTCGGAATTGGTCAAAATTTGTGCTATATTCCGCGCCCGCGATTTTTCATCCTTTATACCGGTCATCGACATGCAAGCAGCCAAGCCGTTATTTGACTATCCCAAGTACTGGGCCGAATGTTTCGGCCCGGCGCCGTTCCTGCCCATGAGCAGGGAGGAGATGGATCAGCTCGGCTGGGATTCGTGCGACATCATCATCGTGACCGGTGATGCCTACGTCGATCACCCATCGTTCGGCATGGCGATCATTGGCCGTTTGCTGGAAGCCCAGGGCTTTCGCGTGGGGATCATTGCCCAGCCGAACTGGCAGTCCAAAGACGACTTCATGAAGCTTGGCGAGCCCAACCTGTTTTTCGGTGTCGCGGCCGGCAACATGGACTCGATGATCAACCGCTACACCGCCGACAAGAAAATCCGCTCCGATGACGCCTACACCCCAGGTGGCCTGGCGGGCAAACGGCCGGATCGCGCGAGCCTGGTCTACAGCCAGCGCTGCAAGGAAGCCTACAAAAACGTGCCGATCGTGCTGGGTGGTATCGAAGCGTCGCTGCGCCGCATCGCCCATTACGACTACTGGCAGGACCGGGTCCGTAACTCGATCCTGATCGACGCCTGCGCCGACATCCTGCTCTACGGCAACGCCGAGCGGGCGATTGTCGAAGTTGCCCAGCGCCTGTCCTATGGCCACAAGATCGAAGACATCACCGACGTGCGCGGCACCGCATTCATCCGTCGCGATACGCCGCAAGGCTGGTACGAAGTCGATTCCACGCGCATCGATCGCCCGGGCAAGATCGACAAGATCATCAATCCCTACGTGAACACCCAGGACACTCAAGCCTGCGCCATCGAGCAGGAGAAGGGGCCGGTTGAAGACCCGAGCGAAGCCAAGGTCGTGCAGATCCTGGCGAGCCCGAAAATGACCCGCGACAAGACCGTGATTCGCCTGCCATCGGTGGAAAAGGTCCGTGGCGACGCGGTGCTCTACGCCCACGCCAACCGTGTGCTTCACCTGGAAACCAACCCGGGTAACGCTCGCGCCTTGGTGCAGAAGCACGGCGAAGTCGACGTCTGGTTCAACCCGCCGCCCATTCCGATGACCACCGAAGAAATGGACTACGTGTTTGGCATGCCTTACGCGCGTGTTCCCCATCCGGCGTACGGCAAGGAGAAAATCCCGGCCTACGAGATGATCCGTTTCTCGGTGAACATCATGCGTGGCTGCTTTGGTGGCTGCACCTTCTGCTCAATCACCGAGCATGAAGGCCGGATCATCCAGAACCGCTCCGAAGAGTCGATCATCCGCGAGATCGAAGAGATCCGCGACAAGGTCCCGGGCTTCACCGGGGTCATTTCCGACCTCGGCGGCCCGACCGCGAACATGTATCGCATTGCCTGCAAGAGCCCGGAAATCGAATCCGCGTGCCGCAAGCCGTCCTGCGTGTTCCCGGGCATCTGCCCGAACCTGAACACCGACCATTCTTCGCTGATCCAGCTGTACCGCAGCGCCCGGGCCTTGCCTGGGGTGAAGAAGATTTTGATTGCCTCCGGCCTGCGTTACGACCTGGCGGTCGAGTCGCCGGAATACGTCAAGGAGCTGGTGACCCACCACGTTGGCGGTTACCTGAAGATCGCTCCGGAGCACACCGAGGAAGGCCCGCTCAACCAGATGATGAAGCCGGGCATCGGCAGCTATGACAAATTCAAGCGGATGTTCGAGAAGTACACCAAGGAAGCCGGGAAAGAGCAGTACCTGATTCCCTACTTCATCGCTGCCCACCCGGGCACCACCGACGAAGACATGATGAACCTGGCGCTGTGGCTCAAGGGCAACGGTTTCCGGGCCGACCAGGTACAGGCGTTCTATCCGTCGCCGATGGCCACGGCCACCGCCATGTACCACTCGGGCAAGAACCCGCTGCGCAAGGTCACCTACAAGAGCGATGCGGTGACCATCGTCAAGAGCGAGGAACAGCGCCGCCTGCACAAGGCCTTCCTGCGGTATCACGACCCCAAGGGCTGGCCGATGCTGCGTGAAGCGTTGACCCGCATGGGGCGCGCCGACTTGATCGGGCCGGGCAAGAACCAATTGATCCCGCTGCACCAGCCGGCCACCGACAGCTACCAGAGCGCCCGTCGCAAGAACTCGACGCCAGCCGGCAGCCACAAGGTGGCCAAGGAAACCACCAAGATCCTGACCCAGCACACCGGCCTGCCGCCGCGGGCCAGCGATGGCGGTAACCCGTGGGACAAGCGCGAGCAGGCCAAGGCCGCGGCTTTCGCCCGTAACCAGCAGGCCGCCAAGGAACGCAAGGATGCGGCCAAGGGCAAGGGGCCGAAGCCGGCACGCAAGCCTGTGGTGCCGCGCTAACGGGTCAATCTACGATGTAAAACGCCAGCCTCAGTGCTGGCGTTTTGCTTTCTAGCGACGGTGCTGCCCATTTGCTATCTTGGCCGCCGCCGGTGCCAGCCTAGCCAATGCAATAAAGCCGAGCGCAGCTCTTGTGGCGAGGGAGCTTGCTCCCGCTCGGCGGCGAAGCCGTCGTAAACCGGCCGGCACGGTCTGTCTGGGAGCATGGGATGGGATTGTTTGGGGCCGCTTCGCAGCCCAGCGGGAGCAAGCTCCCTCGCCACAGTATTGTGTGTGGATAAAGACTCACTTCCGATTCTCAAGGACGATTCATATGAGCAGCGCTACAACGGGCATCGGCATGGACCTGAGCTTCTCCCAGTTCATGGCCCGCAAACGCATCGAAAGCCAGATCAACCTGCCGCGCCTGTTTGCTGCCATTGACGCCGATCCTGGCATCGCCGGGGCGGGTGTGGTGTATGTCGATTCCGAATACAACGTCGTGACCCTGCGCGAATTCAAGCCGATTTGCAGCATCGCACCCAAGCGCATCATTTTGCGCGAGGCGAAAAAATACATCGCGCCGCAGCAGTTCATCGATCAGGTCAAAAGCAGCCCCCGCGAGTCCAAGCTCGGGCTTGAAGCGACCAATGCCGGCTTGTCCTGTGTCGCCGCGGTGATCGGTTGGGTGGTGGTGTTCAGTGGCAGCGTCGCGGTGCCCTTTACGGCGGGGGCAAGTGCCTTTGTCGTTGCCCTGGGCGCCGCTGCCGCGACGGCCAGTACCGCGCAATGCGTCATTGGCGGGATGCGGGTGGCCAATGAGCTGAGCAATCCGACCGGCAACGATGAGATGAACGACGCCGACTGGTACAACATCGTGTCGCCGATCCTTGACGGGGTTTCCCTGGTGGGGGTCGGTGGCTCGGCCCTGACGACTGTCCGGCTGCTCAAGGCCAACAAGGCGGCCGCCACCGGAAAGAGTTGGTATCAGTTGCTCAAAGGGCTGAATCGGCAAGAGCGCAGCAAACTGACCAAGGAGCTGTTGACGCTGAGGGACCCGAGCCTGACCGCGAAGCTGCTCAAGCTGCAGCAGCGCGCGGGCGCCCTGCCCAAACGTTATTCGTCTGCCGAGATCAGGCACGCGACACTGACGCAGATAAAGGACTCCCTCGGAGGCGCGCTGGGGGTCATTGGCAGTTATACCGGCGATGGCGCCGTGAAGACGGTTGCCGTCGGCCTGTACGAGGAGTTCACGGAATGATCGGGGGCGGATCGCTGAAGTCATTCCTCGCCCGTTATTTTCCGGTGTTCATGGGGACGATCCTGCTGGGCTGCTTTTCCGGGTCCACGCTGCTTGTGTTGGCCGGGGCCACGTATTGGCGTGTCCTGGAGCCGTCAGCCAGGACCGACTATGTCGGGCTCGGCACCTTGGCCCTGGTGCTCGTCCTGGTCCTGGGCAACCTCTTGATCGCTCGCGGGCGCGCCTGGGCGGTCTGGTGGGTGGCGGGGTATTTCCTGGCCTGTCTGGCGGCGGTGCTGCCGACGTTCGCTTATGGAGCGCATCAGGGCGTATACCTGTTCGCTGTGCTGTTGCCACTGCTGGGGCTGTTACTGCTCAACAGCAAGCGTCATCGGGAAATGCGCAGCAAACTCGTCGATATCCGCCGCCAACGCGCGCTGATCATTCAGGCCGCCAAGGCCTCACGCCCGCGTCGCTGAGTCGATTCGCGCCGCATTTATGTGCATTCCTTTACAGATGAATACGGGCATCGCGCGTTTTTAGTGCTCTACTGCCTTGAGTAGACAAAGAAAGTGTCGGGCCTGCCTGCATGGCATAAGTCTTGCGCCGCTTTCGATACCGCCCAGGCTCGCAGGAGGCACGTCGTGTCGATCCATGTCGCATTGCATCACGTCACGCATTACCGCTACGACCGCGCCGTCGAACTCGGCCCGCAGATCGTTCGCCTGCGCCCGGCAGCCCACAGCCGCACGCGGATTCTTTCCTATGCGCTGAAGGTTTCGCCCGAGCAGCATTTCATCAACTGGCAGCAAGACCCCCAGGGCAATTACCTGGCGCGGCTGGTATTTCCCGAGAAAACCCGGGAGCTGCGGATCGAAGTCGATCTGCTGGCGGAAATGGCGGTGTTCAATCCGTTCGATTTCTTTCTTGAGCCCTACGCCGAGAAAATTCCGTTTGCCTACGCGGCTGACGAACGCAAGGAGCTGGCGCCTTACCTGGAAACCCTGCCGCTGACGCCGAGGTTCCAGGCCTACCTGGACGGCATCGACCGTACGCCGTTGCCGGCGGTGGATTTCCTGGTGGCGCTCAACCAGCGCCTGAGCGAAGACATCAATTACCTGATCCGCATGGAACCCGGCGTCCAGACCCCGGAGCATACCCTTGAGCACGCGTCCGGCTCGTGCCGCGACTCGGCCTGGTTGTTGGTGCAGCTGTTGCGTAACCTTGGCCTGGCCGCGCGGTTTGTCTCCGGTTACCTGATCCAGCTGACCGCCGACGTGAAGAGCCTCGATGGCCCGTCCGGCACCGACGTCGACTTCACCGACTTGCATGCCTGGTGCGAGGTCTACCTGCCCGGTGCCGGCTGGATCGGCCTGGATGCGACGTCCGGGCTGTTTGCCGGTGAAGGCCACATCCCGCTGGCCTGCAGTCCCGATCCGTCCTCGGCGGCACCGATCAGTGGCCTGGTGGAGCCCTGCGAGTGTGAGTTCAGCCACGAAATGTCCGTCGAGCGGGTCTGGGAAGCGCCGCGGGTGACCAAGCCTTACACCGACGCGCAATGGCTGGCGATCCAGGCCCTGGGGCGGCAGATCGATGCCGATCTGCTGGAGGGCGATGTGCGCCTGACCATGGGCGGCGAACCGACCTTTGTCTCCATCGATGACCCGGACGGCGCCGAGTGGAACACCGCGGCACTCGGGCCGGACAAGCGCCGGCTCTCCGCCGAGCTGTTCCAGCGCATGCGCAATCACTATGCGCCCAAGGGGCTGGTGCATTTCGGCCAGGGCAAGTGGTACCCCGGCGAGCAACTGCCGCGCTGGTCGCTCAATTGCTATTGGCGGCGCGACGGGGTGCCGATCTGGCACAACAGCGCGTTGATCGCCGACGAGCAGGAGGATTACGGCGCCGATGGCGAACTGGCCGGACGCTTCCTGGCGAGCGTCGCCGAGCGTTTGAAGATTCCTGCGCGGTTCGTCTTCCCGGCCTACGAAGACAACTTCTATTACCTCTGGCGCGAAGGCGCACTGCCTTCGAACGTCACGGCCGAGGACCCACGCCTGGAGGACGCTTTGGAGCGTGCACGGTTGCGCAAGGTCTTCAGCCAGGGGCTGGACAAGGTCATCGGCCAGGTACTGCCGTTGGCTCGCACCGCCAAGGGGGATCAATGGCAAAGCGGTCGCTGGTACCTGCGGGACAACCACTGCCGCCTGGTGCCGGGGGATTCGCCCCTGGGGTATCGCTTGCCGTTGGCGTCCCAGCCTTGGGTGACGGCGGCCGAGTACCCGTTCATCCACCCCACCGACCCGAACCAGGACTTGCCCGAACTGCCCGGCACCGAGCAACTGGCGCGTCACGGCGAGGCGGCGACCGAGCAGGAGCGTGTCCCGGAGATCGACAAGTCCGCTGACTGGCTGACCCGCACCGCCTTCTGTGCCGAGGCCCGCGAAGGCCGGCTCTATCTGTTCATGCCGCCCCTGGAGCGGGTCGAGGATTACCTGGAACTGGTCAGCGCCATCGAGGCGACGGCTGAGGAGCTGCGGTGCCCGGTGCTGTTGGAAGGCTACGAGCCGCCGAGCGACCCGCGCCTGAGCAATTTCCGCATCACCCCCGACCCCGGTGTGATCGAGGTCAACGTACAACCTTCGGCGACCTGGGATGAGTTGGTCGAGCGCACTGAGTTTTTGTACGAAGAAGCGCGACAGACCCGACTGACCACCGAGAAATTCATGATCGATGGCCGGCACACCGGCACGGGCGGCGGCAACCATTTCGTACTGGGTGGCGCGACACCGGCCGACTCGCCTTTCCTGCGACGTCCCGACCTGCTGCGCAGCCTGATCAGTTACTGGCATAACCACCCGTCGTTGTCCTACCTGTTTTCCGGGTTGTTCATCGGCCCGACCTCCCAGGCGCCCCGCGTGGACGAGGCGCGCAACGACGCCTTGTACGAGCTGGAAATCGCGTTTGCGCAAATGCCACAGCCCGGCGAAGCGTGTCCGCCGTGGTTGGTCGATCGCTTGCTGCGCAACCTGTTGATCGACGTGACCGGCAATACGCACCGCGCCGAATTCTGCGTCGACAAGCTCTATTCACCGGACGGCGCCACTGGGCGTCTCGGCCTGTTGGAGTTGCGTGCGTTCGAGATGCCGCCCCACGCCCGCATGAGCCTGGCCCAGCAATTACTGCTGCGGGCGCTGGTGGCGCGGTTCTGGCGCGAGCCTTATGCGCCAGCGAAACTGGCGCGCTGGGGTACCGAGCTGCATGACCGTTTCCTGCTGCCGCACTTTATCGAGCAGGATTTTGCCGACGTCATCCATGAGCTGAACGCCGCCGGCTACCCGCTGCGGGCCGAGTGGTTCGCCGCGCACCTGGAGTTCCGCTTCCCCAAGGTGGGCGATTACGCGGTCAGCGGTATCGAGCTGCAATTGCGCCAAGCCCTCGAGCCTTGGCATGTGCTGGGGGAGGAGGGCGCGGTGGGCGGCACCGTGCGTTACGTGGATTCCTCCCTGGAGCGTTTGCAGGTCAAGCTCAGCGGCCTGGCGCCGCAACGCTACTTGCTGACCTGCAATGGCGTGCCGGTGCCGTTGCAACCGACTGGTCGGGTCGGCGAATTTGTCGCTGGGGTGCGTTTCCGAGCGTGGCAACCGGCCAACTGCCTGCAACCGACCATCCCGGTGCATGCGCCGCTGGTTTTCGACTTGCTCGACACCTGGATGCAACGTTCCGTGGGCGGTTGCCAGTATCATGTGGCCCATCCGGGCGGGCGCAACTATGACAGCCTGCCGGTGAATGCCAACGAGGCCGAGAGCCGGCGCATGGCGCGCTTCTTCCGTCTCGGGCACACG
The DNA here is from genome assembly GCF_001307275.1 of Pseudomonas fluorescens. Taxonomy (NCBI): domain Bacteria; kingdom Pseudomonadati; phylum Pseudomonadota; class Gammaproteobacteria; order Pseudomonadales; family Pseudomonadaceae; genus Pseudomonas; species Pseudomonas fluorescens. Next base: position 1,924,808 of record NZ_CP012831.1, on the reverse strand, counting down.
CCGGGGAAACTGCCGATACCCAGCCTGGCAGTGGATGACGAGTTTCCACTCACGCTCGATCTGCGGCGTTTTCAAGGGGCACCCAAGGTCTAAGTGAACCCCGTGGCGAGGGAGCTTGCTCCCGCTCGGTTGCGCAGCGACCGTAAAATTCTCGGGCTGCTGCGCAGCCCAGCGGGAGCAAGCTCCCTCGCCACGATGATTGCAGTCCGAAAGCCAGGCCGGATCCAACATAAAACACACCTATCCGGGCGTCATGCGCTTGCGCTAGTCTCACCTTTCATTGCCGTCTGCCGAGCTTTCCATGCCTGACCTGCTTGACCGTTACCCGCTGACGACGGGCACCTATCACGAATTAATGGACGACAGCGGTGCGGTACGTACGCACTGGCGGCGGCTGTTCGACCAGTTGCAGCGCAGCACGCCGGCCCAGTTGCTCCAGCGCCAGGCCCTGCTGGCCCGACAGATCCAGGAAAACGGCGTGACCTACAACGTCTACGCCGATCCGAAAGGCGCCGACCGGCCGTGGGAGCTGGACCTGCTGCCCCATGTGATCGACCCGCAGGAATGGAAGCATCTGTCCGCCGGAATCGCCCAGCGTGCGCGATTGCTCAATGCGGTGCTGGCCGATCTGTACGGGCCGCAGCGGCTGATCAGCGAAGGGCTGTTGCCGGCAGAGCTGGTGTTCGGGCACAACAATTTCCTCTGGCCCTGCCAGGGCATCGCGCCGCCGGACGGCAGTTTCCTGCACTTGTATGCGGTGGATCTGGCGCGCACGCCCGACGGCCGCTGGTGGGTCACGGCGGACCGGACCCAGGCGCCTTCGGGGGCCGGGTACGCGCTGGAAAATCGCATGATCGTTTCCCGCGCCTTTCCCGACTTGTATCGCGACTTGAAGGTGCGGCACCTGTCCGGATTTTTCCGCACCTTGCAGGAAACCCTGGCGCGACAGGCACCCAGCGACGGCGAGTCGCCGCTGGTGGTGCTGTTGACGCCGGGGCGGTTCAACGAAAGCTATTTCGAACACCTGTACCTGGCGCGCCAGCTGGGCTATCCGCTGGTGGAGGGCGGCGACCTGACGGTTCGCGATGCTACGGTCTACCTCAAGACCCTCAGTGGCCTGCGCCGGGTCCACGCCATCATGCGTCGGCTCGACGACGACTTCTGCGACCCCCTGGAATTGCGCACCGATTCGGCCCTCGGCGTGCCGGGGTTGCTGGAAGCCGTGCGCCAGGGCCGGGTGCTGGTGGCTAATGCCTTGGGCAGTGGCGTGCTGGAGTCGCCGGGTCTCCTGGGCTTTCTGCCGAAGATCAACCAGTACCTGTTCGGCGAAGAACTGCTGCTGCCGTCCATCGCCACCTGGTGGTGCGGTGAGCCGCCGGTGCTGGCCCAGGCCCTGGAAAAATTGCCGCAACTGTTGATCAAGCCGGCATTTCCTTCCCAGAGTTTCAGCCCGGTGTTCGGTCGCGACCTGAGCGAGGCGCAGCGCGGCCAACTGGCGGCGCGCATGCAGGCACGGCCTTATGCCTATGTCGCCCAGGAACTGGCGCAACTGTCCCAGGCACCGGTCTGGCAGGCCGAAGATGGGCAAATCCAGCCCCGGGCGATCGGCATGCGCATGTATGCCGTGTCCGGCAAGGATGATTATCGGGTGCTGCCGGGTGGCCTGACCCGGGTGGCCGCCGAGGCCGATGCCGAAGTGGTGTCGATGCAGCGCGGTGGCGCCAGCAAGGACACTTGGGTCTTGGGAGAGCAGGCGCCCGGCGGTGAACAATGGAAGGCCCAGCGAACCGTGGGGGTCCATGACCTGGTTCGACGGGATCCGTACCTGCCTTCGCGGGTGGTGGAAAACCTGTTCTGGTTTGGCCGCTACTGCGAGCGTTGCGATGGCAGCGCGCGGTTGTTGCGGATCATGCTGGCGCGTTATGTCGATGGCGACGATCCGCAGGCCTTGCAATCGGCGGTGGCGCTGGGCGAAAGCCTGATGCTACTGCCCGAAGAGGGCGAGCTGCCCGAGCGTTTGTTGGCGGCACTGCTGGGGGACGACTGGTCGTTCAGCCTGCGCTCCAACCTGCAGCGCTTGCAATGGGCCGCCTCGCAGGTGCGCGGCAAGCTGTCCCGGGAGAACTGGCAGGCGCTGGTGGAGCTGCAGCGCGAAGCCATGGAACTGGAAACCGAGGAAGCGGACTTCGGCGAGTTGCTGGATTTCCTCAATCGGCTGGTGATGTCCCTCGCGGCGTTGTCCGGGTTCGCCCTGGACGACATGACCCGTGACGAAGGCTGGCGCTTCCTGATGATCGGCCGGCGCCTGGAGCGCCTGCAGTTTCTCAGCAGCAGCCTGGCGGCGTTCCTGCGCAGCGATGCGGTATTCGATCAGGCCGGGCTTGAGTGGCTGCTGGAACTGGGCAACAGCAGCATCACCTACCGCTCGCGTTACTTGGCGGTGGCCCAGTTGATCCCTGTGCTGGACCTGCTGCTGCTGGACGAACAGAACCCCCACGCGGTGCTCTTCCAGTTGAAGCTGGTGACCCGCACGCTCAAGCGCTTGAACGATGATTTTGCCGCGCCCAGGGAAACCGCCTTGCCGGACCTGGTCGCACGCCTGTCACGCTTTGACCTGCGTTGCCTGGAAAACCCGTTGTTCGGTGAAGCCAGCCTGCGCGCCGCACTCGATGGGCTGGCCGACCTGTTGCAGGAAGTGGCCGATGCCAGCGGCCAGGTGTCCGATCGCCTGGCCTTGCGTCATTTCGCCCATGTCGATGACGTCAGCCAACGCACGGTGTCCGTCTGATGAGCGCTCGTTACCAGATCCTCCACGATACCCATTACCACTACGACAGCCCGGTGTCCCTGGCCCAGCAGCTCGCTCATCTGTGGCCACGGGCCTGTGACTGGCAGCGTTGCACCGAACAGCAACTGTTGATCAGCCCGGAACCGACGACCCGGCGCGATGAACAGGATGTGTTTGGCAACCCGCTGACCCGGCTGGCCTTTGAACGGCCCCATGACGAGCTGCTGGTCAATGCCCGCCTGAGCGTCGAGGTGCTGGCCCGTCCCGAGCTGGATTTCAACCTGTCCCCGGCCTGGGAGTCGACCCGCAACGCGCTGACCTACAGTGGCCGGCCACTGGCTGCGCCGTTGCTGGAAGCGTGCCGCTATCGTTTCGAGTCACCGTATGTGCACCTCAAGCGCAGCTTCGTCGAGTTTTCCGAAAGCTGCTTCCCGCCGGGACGACCGTTGATGGTCGGCGTTCGAGCGCTGATGGAGAAGATTTTCGAGGAATTCACCTTCGATGCCGAGGCGACCCAAGTGGCGACGCCGCTGGTGGAGGTGCTGGAACGGCGGCGGGGCGTATGCCAGGACTTCGCCCACCTGATGCTGGCTTGCGTGCGTTCTCGCGGCCTGGCGGCGCGTTACGTCAGCGGCTACCTGCTGACCCAGCCGCCGCCCGGCCAGCCCCGGCTGATTGGCGCCGATGCGTCCCATGCCTGGGTCTCGGTGTATTGCCCGGTGTTGGGGTGGGTGGACTTCGACCCGACCAACAACGTCCAACCGGCCCTGGAACACATCACCCTGGCCTGGGGCCGGGATTTTTCCGATGTGTCACCGTTGCGGGGGGTGATCCTGGGGGGCGGTGCCCATGATCCTGAAGTGCGGGTGACGGTGATGCCGTTGGAGTCATGACCCCGCTTTCCGGTGAAATACTTGTGGCGAGGGAGCTTGCTCCCGCTTGGGTGCGAAGCGCCCATAAAAATGGGGTCGCTGCGCGACCCAGCGGGAGCAAGCTCCCTCGCCACAGATAAATCATTAACTGCGAGGCTTCTTCATGTTCCCGGTGTCCATCAAAGGTGTGCTGCAATCCCCCGAAGGCCTGGTTGTGCTGATGCTCAACGAGCGCGATGAATGGGAGCTGCCTGGCGGTCGGATCGAGTTGGGCGAAACGGCGCCGCAATGCCTGGCGCGGGAAATCGCCGAGGAGCTGGCGGTTGAGGTGAGCGTGGGGGCGCCGTTGGATTCGTACCTGTTCGAGGTCATTCCCGGCAAGCATGTCTTCATCTCCACGTACCGCTGCCAGTTGCTGGGCGGTTTCGTGCCGACCATCAGTCATGAGCACAAGGAGATCGGGCTGTTCGCGCCGGACCAACTGCCGGTGAACCTGCCTGGGGGGTATCGCCAGTCGATTATCAAGGCGCTGGGATTGTAAGGGGCGGCAGCGGGGCTGCCGGCCCTGGATACAGAACCGGGGGGCCGGATCGGATCATCGGGCCCTGGGGGAATCAGGCGTCGGGAGCCTGATCTTTCGGTGCATCGACATCGTCTTCTGCTGCTACTTCGCCTTCGGTATCCGGGCTCAGTGCGGCTTCTTCTTCAGCTGTGGCTTTCTTGCGCTGCAGCTTTTCCTCTTTCTTCTGCTCCTTGGCCAAGTCTCTCTGACGTTTGGCGAAGGAATAATTGGGTTTGGCCATGGGCGATCCTCTGGGGTCGAAGGTGAGGTTGAGCGGCGCATATTCTGCCCTGTATCGGGGCCGAGCCGTTAGCTGGGTTTTTGTTCGGCCCATTTTGGCTGTACGGACGGTTGCCATTCGTCCAGGGCATCGAGCAGGTTCTGCGCGGATTCGCTCACTTGCAGCATGTCACGATGGGGCGCGCGGACGAAGCCTTCGCCGACGATATGATCGAGAAAAGCGGTGAGCTTGCTGTAGAAACCGTTCACTTCCAACAGCCCCAGCGGTTTGCCGTGGTAGCCGAGCTGGCCCCAGGTCCAGACTTCGAACAACTCCTCCAGCGTGCCGAGGCCGCCGGGCAGGGCGATGAAGGCATCGCTGAGTTCAGCCATGCGCGCCTTGCGGGCATGCATGCCGTCCACCACTTCCAGGCGGGTCAGGCCGCCGTGGCCGATTTCCTTGTCCTTCAGGCTTTGCGGGATGATGCCGATGACTTCGCCGCCAGCCGCCAGGGCCGCGTCGGCGACGACACCCATCAGGCCGACGGCCCCGCCGCCGTAGACCAGGGTCAATTTTCGTTCCGCCAACGCCCGCCCGAGGGCCTGCGCCGCTTCACGATACGCTGGATTGGTGCCAGTGCTGGCGCCGCAAAATACACAAACAGACGCGATGGACATGCTTTACTCCGTGGTCAGTCACCGCACCAGAGTAAAGCCTGGCCTATGCTGCGCAAAGGACTTAAACCTCGCGCTGGGGTTTTTCATAGGTGCCACTGGCGCCACAGGCGTAGGCGGCGAGCAAGCTGCATAACAGGCTATTGAAGTTCATGGCGATCGCTCCAGAGGTTGATGGGGCTGATCATAGAGGCGCGTCATACTGATGGCTGGTTGATTATGTCCATCAGGCTGATAGCCTTAAGTTGTATACAATCTTTGACTCAGGTCATAGGAACTTGCCGGAAAATCAGGCAGTCTTTCCCTTTGACGGATTTTTGTTAACCATGCCTTGGAGATTCACGATGTTTGCCAAACTTGTTGCAGTATCCCTGTTGACGCTGGCCAGCAGCCAACTGATGGCAGCGGAGTGCAAGACCACCATCGACTCGACCGACCAGATGTCCTTCAACACCAAGGCCATCGAGATCGACAAGAGCTGCAAGACATTCACCGTTGAGCTGACCCACTCGGGCAGCTTGCCGAAAAACGTCATGGGCCATAACTGGGTGCTGAGCAAAGAGGCCGACATGCAGCCGATCGCCACCGATGGCCTCGCTGCCGGTATCGACAAGAACTACCTCAAGGAAGGTGATGCCCGCATCATCGCCCACACCAAACTCATCGGGGCCAAGGAAACCGACTCGGTAACCTTCGACGTGTCGAAACTCGATGCCGCTGAAAAATACGGTTTCTTCTGCTCGTTCCCGGGCCATATCTCGATGATGAAGGGCACCGTTACGCTGAAGTGATCAATTTCAGGTACAAAAAAAGCGCCCCATGCAGGGCGCTTTTTTATGCCAGGCAACCGCTCCTTGTGGGAGCGAGCTCGCTCGCGATGACGGCAGCACATCCAACATCAATGCAAACTGACCCACCGCTATCGCGAGCAAGCTCGCTCCCACAGAGCCCACAGAGATTGCCGGTCACGGGGCGTAGGGCATCACCCGCTTGTGCTCGGTCTTGCGGTAGGTGTCGCAAATGATCCTGGCCGCCTCTTCGCGAATCGGCTGGCCGTGCAGGAACGCATCGATCTCGGCGTAGGTCACGCCGTGGGAGGCTTCATCCGGCTTGCCGGGCGACAGGTCTTCAAGATCGGCGGTGGGGACTTTTTCCACCAGCGATTCCGGCGCGCCAAAGTCACGGGCGATGGCCCGGACCTGGTTTTTCACCAGGCCGCTCAACGGCGCCAGGTCGCAGGCACCGTCACCGAACTTGGTGAAGAACCCCATGACCGCTTCGGCCGCATGGTCAGTGCCGATCACCAGGCCCTGCTCGGCCCCGGCGATGGTGTATTGCGCCACCATGCGCATCCGCGCCTTGGTGTTGCCCAGCACGAAGTCCCGCGAGACCGCCGCCTTGCCTTCGAACGCGGCGACTTGCTCAGCCAAGGCCTTGACCGCCGGGCCAATATTGACGGTATGGCGCTCGTCGGGATCGATGAAGTCCACACAGGCCTGTGCTTCATGCTCGTCGAACTGGGTTTCGTAGGGCAGGCGCACGGCGATGAACTTATAGGCCGCGTTGCCGGTTTTCTCCCGCAGTTCGCGCATGGCACGTTGGGCCAGCAGCCCGGCGGTCAACGAGTCGACGCCACCGCTGATGCCCAGCACGAGGGACTTGAGCCCGGAATTGACCAGGCAATCCTGGATAAAGCTCACTCGCCGGGCGATTTCGGCCTTGAGGTCGGCGTCATGGGCGAACGGTGGCTGGACCTTGAGCTGTTCAGCAATCTCACGCTGTACGGCTTGCATGAATTCACTCCTTGCTTGATGTATCAAAGGGCGGCAGGTACTTGGAAAACGTGTCGCATGTAGGCGACGAAATTCGGGTCCTTGCAGTGGGTCTTGCCGGGCTCGTCTGAAATCTTGGCCACGGGTTGCCCGTCACAGCTGATCATTTTAAGCACGATGCTCATGGGCTCGACACCCGGAATGTCGCAGGTCAGGTTGGTGCCAATACCGAAGCTGACATTGATGCGACCACGCAATGCCCGAAAAATCTCCAGGCATTTGGGCAGTGTTAGGCTATCGGAGAACACCAGGGTCTTGCTCATCGGGTCGATGCCGAGCTTGTGGTAGTGGGCAATGGCTTTTTCGGCCCAGATCACCGGGTCGCCGGAGTCATGGCGCAAACCGTCGAACAGCTTGGCGAAGAACAGATCGAAATCCTTGAGGAACGCATCCATGGTGATGCAGTCGGTCAGGGCGATCCCCAGCAGGCCCCGGTACTCGCGCACCCAGCAATCGAGGGCGGCGATCTGGCTGTCGATCAGTCGCGGACCCAATTGCTGGTGGGCCATGATCCACTCATGGGCCATGGTGCCCAGGGGTTTCATGTCCAGCTCCCGGGACAGGTGCACGTTACTGGTGCCGACGAAACGCCCGGGGAAATCATGCTTGAGCACGTTGACCACTTCTTCCTGGACGCGGAAGGAAAACCGCCGCCGGGTGCCGAAATCCGCGACCTGCAGTTCGGACAGCTCCTCGGCGCTGGCGTTGGCGCTCAGCCAGTCGAACTTGCGATACAGCTGCTCGCGGGCCTGCTCCAGGACGATTTCACGGTAGCGATAGCGATTGCGCACTTCGCTGACAATGGCCAGCAGCGGCACTTCGAACAGAATCACGTGCAACCAGGGCCCGCGCAGGCGGATGAACAGTTCGCCATTGTCGATGCCGGTGTGGACGTAGCGCAGGTTGAAGCGAAACAGGCCCAGGAACCGCAGGAAGTCCGGCTTGAGAAAGCTGATACGTTCCAGGAAACCCAACTGGTCGGCACTCAGGCTCAGCTCCGCCAGGCGCTCGATCTGGAAGCGGATCTCCGCCAGGTACGGACGCAGATCTTCGCTGTTGCGGCAACGAAACTCCCACTCGACTTCGACGTTGGGGTAGTTGTGCAGCACCGCCTGCATCATCGTCAGTTTGTAGAAGTCGGTGTCGAGCAGGTTCTGCACGATACGATCGGCAAATACGCTCTCGCTCATAGGGTTCTCCTGACAGGCCGCTGCGGCGGGCAGCGGGGTGCGGCGGTTTGGGGTGAGGGGGTTAGTGGCGCATAACCTGGGTGGGGATTGCCAGTGATTTTTGGTCACCGACTCTTCTCTGGCAAGGTATCTTTCTGTGGCGAGGGAGCTTGCTCCCGCTCGGGTGCGCAGCGCCCGCATGGAAAAGGGCCGCTTCGCGCCCCAGCGGGAGCAAGCTCCCTCGCCACAGGGTTTGGTGGTGGTTGCTGTTATTGCGGCGTACCCGGGCTATCGAGCTGTTCCAGCATCCATTCCACGAAAAGCCGCACCTTGGGCACTTCCGCCGAATGTTCCGGGTAGGCCAGGTAGTAAGCATCGGTGCTCGGCATCGCATGCTGCCAGGGGATGACCAGTTTGCCGTCGGCCAGTTCTTCTTCCACCAGAAACCGCGGCAGCAGGGCGACGCCGCAGCCGACCTGGGCGGCCCGGATGCACATGTAGAAGGTTTCGAAACGCGGCCCGTGGTAGCTGTGTTCGGTGTGGTAGCCCTGGCTGTCGAACCAGTCATGCCAGGCCTGGGGCCGCGAGGCGTTTTGCAGCAGCACCAGCTCGGCCAGTTGGGTCGGGTCGGTGAAGGCCTGCTCAGGCAGGCTGCCGGGCGCGCAGACCGGCACCAGCTCTTCGTCGAACAGTCTCCGGGATTCGGTGCCAGGGCGTGAACCCTGGCCGAAGTAGAACGCCAGGTCGCTGCGCCCCTGCTGCAAGTCGTCGGCTTCCTGCTCGCTGCGCAGGTCCAGATGAATTTTCGGATGACGCAACCGCCAGCCCTTCAGGCGGGGCACCAGCCAGCGGGCACCGAAGGTCGGAGGCGTGGAAACACGCAGCACTTCGGTATCGCCACCGTAGGAGCGCAGGTAGTGGGTGGACATCTCCACCTGGGTAAGGATTTTTCGCACTTCCCCCAAGTACAACTCCCCGGCCGGTGTCAGTTGCAAGCGGCGGCGCACACGCCGAAACAGCAGGTGCTGCAACAGTTCCTCGAGCTGGGCGACCTGTTTGCTGACGGCGCTCTGGGTCAGATGGAGTTCTTCGGCGGCACGGGTAAAGCTCAGGTGGCGAGTCACGGCTTCGAAGCACTGGAGTGCGGTAATCGACGGTAAATAGCGCTTGTTGAGCATGACGAGGGCCTTTTTCTTGTTGCTCTATAAATCGAGTCAGGGGCAGCATGAATAAACGGAATGATATCTCGCTTAATGGTCGTTTGTTGGCAAGACTCGGGCCAGCTAAAACTAGAGGCCTGAGCGGACGGCGATGGTCCGTCCGCCAATCTTTTATCGCTCGTTTAGAGGAGTTACCCCATGGTTGCTGCATTGCTTGATCGTCTGGGCGTCAATCCGGCCTTGTACCAGGGCGGCACACAGCCGGTGCATTCGCCTATCGATGGCAGCCGCATCGGCGCCGTGAACTGGGAAGGCGCCGCTGAAGTCGAGCAGCAGGTCAGCCGTGCCGAACACGCCTTCGACCTGTGGCGCCAGGTGCCGGCCCCGCGTCGCGGCGAGCTGGTGCGTCAATTCGGCGACCTGTTGCGCGAATACAAGGCCGACCTCGGCGAGCTGGTGTCGTGGGAAGCCGGCAAGATCACTCAGGAAGGCCTGGGTGAAGTGCAAGAGATGATCGACATCTGCGACTTCGCCGTCGGCCTGTCCCGCCAGCTGTACGGCCTGACCATCGCCTCCGAGCGTCCGGGCCACCACATGCGTGAATCCTGGCATCCACTGGGTGTGGTCGGGGTGATCAGTGCCTTCAACTTCCCCGTCGCGGTCTGGGCCTGGAACACCACGCTGGCCCTGGTCTGTGGCAACTCGGTGATCTGGAAACCCTCGGAAAAGACCCCGCTCACCGCCCTGGCGTGCCAGGCGCTGTTCGAACGCGTGCTGAAGAACTTCAACGACGCACCACCGTACCTGAGCCAGGTGATCATCGGCGGTCGCGATGCCGGTGAAGCCCTGGTGGACGACCCGCGCGTGGCCTTGATCAGCGCCACCGGCAGCACCCGCATGGGCCGTGAGGTGGCGCCGAAAGTCGCCGCGCGTTTCGCCCGCAGCATCCTCGAACTGGGCGGTAACAACGCCATGATCCTGGCGCCGAGCGCTGACCTGGACATGGCCGTGCGCGCCATCCTGTTCAGCGCCGTCGGCACCGCCGGCCAGCGTTGCACCACCCTGCGCCGGCTGATCGCCCACGAGTCGGTGAAGGAAGAAATCGTCACCCGCCTCAAGGCCGCCTATTCGAAAGTGCGCATCGGCCATCCGCTGGAAGGCAACCTGGTCGGGCCACTGATCGACAAGCACAGCTTCGACGGCATGCAGGACGCGCTGGAGCAGGCCCTGAGCGAAGGCGGGCGCGTGTTTGGTGGCAAGCGCCAGCTCGAAGACCAGTTCCCGAATGCCTATTACGTCTCGCCGGCCATCGTCGAGATGCCCGAGCAGAGTGATGTGGTGCGCCACGAGACCTTCGCACCGATCCTGTACGTGGTCGGCTACAAGGACTTCGCCGAGGCCCTGCACCTGAACAATGCCGTGCCCCAGGGCCTGTCGTCCTGCATCTTCACCACCGACGTGCGTGAAGCCGAGCAGTTCATGTCGGCCGTGGGCAGCGACTGCGGCATCGCCAACGTCAACATCGGCCCGAGCGGCGCGGAAATCGGCGGTGCATTCGGTGGCGAAAAAGAAACCGGCGGCGGTCGCGAATCCGGCTCCGATGCCTGGCGCGGCTACATGCGTCGCCAGACCAACACCGTGAACTACTCGCTGGAGTTGCCGTTGGCCCAGGGGATTACCTTCGACTGAGGCCGGATCTTCAATTCGTGGAGATCCTTTGTGGGAGCGAGCTTGCTCGCGATGGCAGTCTGTCAGTCGCACAGTCATTGAATGTGCCGCCGCTATGGCGAGCAAGCTCGCTCCCACACTGAACAGTGTGATGGTTGGGTTTCTTTTTCGGAGTCTGGCAATGCCGTTACGCGAAGAATGTCTGTGGGAAAAACTGACGCCGCAAAGGCCTGAAAACACTGCCCTCACCGGCGAAATCACGGTGGATGTCTGTGTGATCGGCGCAGGGTTCACCGGGCTGTCGGCGGCGGTGCACTTGCTCGAACAAGGCAAGCGCGTGGCCGTGCTGGAAGCCCATCGGGCCGGGCATGGCGGATCGGGGCGCAACGTCGGCCTGGTGAACGCCGGGCTATGGATCCCGCCGGATGACATTGAGGCCGGATTCGGCGAGGCGGTGGGCAGCCAGCTCAACCGCATGCTGGGGGGCGCGCCGGCCCTGGTGTTCAGCCTCATCGATAAATACAACATCGATTGCCAGTTGCGCCGCGAAGGCACCTTGCACATGGCCCACAACGCCCGGGGCGAAGCCGACCTGCGCAGTCGCGAAGCTCAATGGAAGCGTCGTGGCGCCCCGGTGGAATTGCTCACCGGCCAGGCCTGTGCCGAGGCCACCGGCACCTCGAAAATCGCCGCGGCCTTGCTCGACCGCCGCGCCGGCACGCTCAATCCGATGGCCTACACCAGCGGGCTGGCCAAGGCCGCCACGGACCTGGGTGGCCAGTTGTTCGACCATTCGCCGGTGACGCGCCTGGAACGTCAAGGCCAGCGCTGGTCGGTGCAGACCGCCCAGGGTTCGGTATTGGCCGAGCAGGTGGTGATTGCCTCCAATGCCTATACCGAGGGTGACTGGACCGAGCTGCGGCGCAATTTCTTCCCGGGGTATTACTATCAGGTCGCGTCCGTCCCGCTGACCGACGAGGCCGCCCAACGCATTCTGCCGGGCGGGCAGGGCTCGTGGGATACCCGCCAGGTGCTGAGCAGCATCCGCCGGGACAAGGACGGTCGTTTGCTGCTGGGCAGCCTGGGCAACGGCAACCGCAAGCCGACCTGGTTCCTCAAGGCCTGGGCCGACCGGGTGCAGCAACACTACTTCCCTTATCTCAAGCCGGTGGAGTGGGAGTGCACCTGGACCGGTTGCATCGCCTTCACTCCCGATCACTTGATGCGCCTGTTCGAACCCGCTCCCGGGCTGGTAGCCGTGACCGGCTACAACGGCCGAGGCGTGACCACCGGTACGGTGGTCGGCAAGGCGTTCGCCGATTACCTGTGTCACGGCAATACCCAGGCCCTGCCGATCCCGTTCGCCCCCATGCAGCCACTGGCCGGGGTGGGGCTGCGCAGTTGCCTGTATGAGGCGGGCTTTTCGCTGTATCACGCGGGCCAGTGCCTGCGGATCGTCATTTGAGTGTTGAAAGTTGTTGCTGGAAGCCGCGTTTTCCGGCGTAGCGTCTAGCCTGTTATGGTGCGGGTTGTAGCAGTCGCGCACCGACAGTGTGCAGTTCGGTGACGTGGGTTGTTACACAGTGGTTGCACGCCGTTTCGCGCGATGGTTGCAATGATGGCTCATGGAGGGTTTTACCCGTTTGTATAAAAGGTTGCACCTTGTGCGGTTTAGACGGTTGCACGCCCCATGAAAAAGGGCCCGAAACAGTCGAAATAACAATAAAGCAGCGACTTTTTTCAGAATAAAAAACCGATGGCACGGCCCTTGCTCTGAGCTTTTCAGTGAAGTGAAGTCGCAGTGCCAACTAAAAAAAACCTTGGAGCACCACCTCATGTCCCAGACGTTTTACAAGAAAGGTTTCCTGGCCCTCGCAGTGGCAGCTGCGCTGGGTGTTTCTGCGTTTGCCCAGGCTGATGTGAAATTCGGTGTGGCGGGGCCGATGACCGGCGCCAACGCCGCATTCGGCGAGCAGTACATGAAGGGTGCCCAGGCGGCAGCCGATGCCATCAACAAGGCCGGCGGCGTCAACGGCGAGAAAATCGTACTGGTCGCGGGTGACGACGCCTGCGAACCCAAGCAGGCCGTGGCCGTGGCCAACCGCCTGGTCGACCAGGACAAGGTGATCGGCGTGGTCGGGCACTTCTGCTCGTCCAATACCATCCCGGCCTCCGAGGTCTACGACGAAGCCGGCATCATCGCCATCACCCCGGGCTCCACCAACCCACAGGTCACCGAGCGCGGCCTGAGCGCAATGTTCCGCATGTGCGGTCGTGACGACCAGCAGGGCATCGTGGCAGGTGACTACATCGTCGACGTGCTCAAGGGTAAGAAAGTGGCTGTGCTGCACGACAAGGACACCTACGGCCAAGGCCTGGCGGATGCCACCAAGGCACAACTGGCCAAGCGTGGCGTGAAGGAAGTGCTGTATGAAGGCCTGACCCGCGGCGAGAAAGACTTCAGCGCCGTGGTCACCAAGATCCGTTCGGTCGGTGCCGACGTGGTCTATTTCGGTGGCCTGCACCCGGAAGCCGGCCCGCTGGTTCGCCAGTTGCGTGAGCAAGGTCTCAAGGACGTGAAGTTCATGTCCGACGACGGCATCGTGACCGACGAACTGGTCACCACCGCCGGCGGCGCGCAATACGTCGATGGTGTGTACATGACCTTCGGCGCCGACCCACGCCTGCTGCCAGACAGCAAGGCCGTGGTTGAAGAGTTCCGCAAGAATGGCACCGAGCCTGAAGGCTACACCCTGTACGCCTACGCTTCGGTCCAGGCCCTGGCCGCCGGTTTCAATGGCGCCAAGTCCAATAAAGGCGAAGACGCGGCCAAGTGGCTCAAGGCCAACCCCGTCCAGACCGTGATGGGCAAGAAGGAATGGGACACCAAGGGCGACTTGAAAGTCTCCGACTACGTGGTCTACCAGTGGGACAAGGATGGCAAATACCACCAGCTGGAAAAACAGAAGTAAGGGCTGACGCGACCGTCAACGCCGCCTTTGGGAACCGGGCAAACCCCGGTTTCCAAAGGGCGCGTGCAGGTCGTGCCTGGCATTGCTCCGACGTTAATCTGTATTTTCCTTAGAAGAACCGCGCACCCGAAGGTGTGCAGGTTCTCACTGCGTGAGATTGCGTTATGGATGGTATTTTCCTGCAGCAACTGATCAATGGCCTGACCCTCGGGTCGGTCTATGGTCTGATCGCCATCGGCTACACAATGGTCTACGGCATCATCGGCATGATCAACTTCGCCCACGGCGAGGTTTACATGATTTCCGCTTACCTCGCGGCAATCAGTCTGGCTCTGCTGGCTTATTTCGGTATCGAATCCTTTCCGCTCATGATCCTTGGCACCCTCGTGTTCACGATCGTGGTCACCGGGGTGTACGGCTGGGTCATCGAACGCGTCGCCTATAAACCCCTGCGCAACTCGACCCGGCTGGCACCGCTGATCAGCGCCATCGGTATCTCCCTGATCCTGCAGAACTATGCGCAGATCAGCCAGGGTGCTCGCCAACAGGGCGTGCCGACATTGCTCGAAGGCGCCATGCGCTTCGATTTCGGCAGCGGTTTCGTCCAGCTCACCTACACCAAGATCTTCATCCTGATCGCCGCATTCGCGGGGATGGGCGTGCTGACCTACATCATCAAGTACACCAAGCTCGGACGCATGTGCCGCGCCACCCAGCAAGACCGCAAGATGGCCTCGATCCTGGGGATCAACACCGACCGGGTGATTTCCTACGTATTCATCATCGGCGCGGCCATGGCGGCCCTGGCCGGCGTGCTGATCACCATGAACTACGGCACATTCGACTTCTATGCCGGCTTCATCATCGGCATCAAGGCGTTCACCGCGGCAGTACTCGGCGGCATCGGTTCCCTGCCTGGGGCCATGCTCGGCGGGATCATCCTCGGGATTTCCGAGTCGCTGTTCTCCGGTCTGATCAACTCCGACTACAAAGACGTGTTCAGTTTCTCGCTGCTGGTGCTGATTCTGATTTTCCGTCCCCAAGGCCTGTTGGGTCGCCCACTCGTGGCGAAGGTATAAGTATGTCTGCTGCCAATAAACCGCTTGATATCAAACAAAGCGTCATCGACGCGATCCTGGCTGGCTTGATCTCGCTGATCGTGTTCGGGCCCATTGTCGGCGTGGTGCTCGACGGCTACAGCTTCAACCTGCAACCGGCCCGCGTCGGCTGGCTGGTGGCGATCGTGATGATCGGGCGCTTCGCCTTGAGCCTGTTCCTGCAAACCCCCAAGGGACTGAAGATTCTCCAGGGTTTCGAAAGCACCGGCTCTGGCGTGCACGTGCTGCCGCCGGACTACAAATCGCGGCTGCGCTGGATCATCCCGGCACTGATCGTGATTGCCATCGTGTTTCCGTTCTTCGCCAACAAATACGTGCTCACGGTGGTCATTCTCGGGCTGATCTATGTGCTGTTGGGCCTGGGCCTGAACATCGTGGTCGGCCTGGCCGGGTTGCTCGACCTGGGTTACGTGGCGTTCTATGCCATCGGCGCCTATGGCCTGGCGCTGGGCTACCAGTACCTGGGGCTGGGTTTCTGGACGGTGCTGCCGCTGGCGGCCATCGCGGCGGCGATGGCGGGGTGCATATTGGGATTCCCGGTGTTGCGAATGCACGGTGACTACCTGGCCATCGTGACCCTGGGCTTTGGCGAGATCATTCGCCTGGTGCTCAACAACTGGCTGTCGTTCACCGGTGGGCCGAATGGCATGCCGGTTCCTTCACCGACTTTCCTGGGGCTGGAATTCGGCAGGCGGGCGAAGGATGGCGGGGTGCCGTTCCATGAGTTCTTCGGCATCGACTACAACCCCAACATCAAATTCCTGTTCATCTACATCGTGTTGTTCATCACTGTGCTGCTGGTGCTCTACGTCAAGCATCGCCTGACCCGCATGCCGGTCGGTCGTGCCTGGGAAGCCCTGCGCGAGGATGAAATCGCCTGCCGCTCCATGGGCCTGAACCATGTACTGGTCAAGCTCTCGGCGTTCACCATTGGTGCGTCCACGGCTGGCCTGGCCGGGGTGTTCTTCGCCAGTTACCAAGGCTTCGTCAACCCCTCGTCGTTCACCTTCTTCGAATCGGCGCTGATCCTGGCGATCGTCGTGCTCGGCGGCATGGGCTCGACGGTCGGTGTGGTGATCGCGGCATTCGTACTCACCGTGGCACCGGAGCTGCTGCGCAGCTTCTCCGAATACCGGGTGCTGCTGTTCGGCGTACTGATGGTGTTGATGATGATCTGGCGCCCGCGTGGCCTGATCCGTATCAGCCGTACCGGCGTGACGCCGCGCAAGGGGGTAGCGCCATGAGCGAAGTCGTACTCAAAGTCGAAAACCTGATGATGCAGTTCGGTGGCATCAAGGCCCTCAGCGATGTCAGCCTGCAGGTCAAGCGCAACTCGATCTTTGCCCTGATCGGCCCCAACGGCGCGGGCAAGACCACGGTGTTCAACTGCCTGACCGGTTTCTACAAGGCCACGGGCGGCAAGATCGAGCTCAACGTGCGTGGCGAGCAAACCAACGTCATCAAGCTGTTGGGCGAAGCGTTTCGCCCGACGGACTTCGTCTCGCCGAAGTCCTTCGCCAGCCGGCTGTACTACAAGATGTTCGGCGGCACTCACTTGGTGAACCGCGCCGGTTTGGCCCGTACTTTCCAGAACATTCGCCTGTTCAAGGAAATGTCGGTGCTGGAAAACCTGCTGGTGGCCCAGCACATGTGGGTCAACCGCAGCATGGTGGCGGGCATCCTCAACACCAAGGGCTACCGCAAGGCCGAAAGCGATGCGCTGGACCATGCGTTCTATTGGCTGGAAGTGGTGGACCTGGTGGATTGCGCCAACCGTCTGGCCGGGGAGCTTTCCTACGGCCAGCAACGGCGCCTGGAAATCGCCCGGGCCATGTGCACCCGCCCGCAGATCATCTGCCTCGACGAACCGGCCGCGGGCCTCAACCCTCAGGAAACCGAAGCGCTGAGCGCGATGATCCGGCTGCTGCGCGATGAGCATGATCTGACCGTGGTGCTGATCGAACACGACATGGGCATGGTAATGAGCATTTCCGATCACATCGTGGTGCTGGACCACGGCAACGTGATCGCCGAGGGCGGTCCCGAGGCGATTCGCAACGATCCGAAGGTGATCGCGGCCTACCTGGGTGCCGACGAAGAGGAACTGGTATGAGTGGACCTATCCTCGAACTCAAGGAATTGGACGTGTTCTACGGGCCGATCCAGGCCCTGAAAAAGGTCTCGATGCACATTGGCGAAGGTGAAACCGTGAGCCTGATCGGCTCCAACGGTGCCGGCAAGTCCACGCTGCTGATGTCCATCTTCGGCCAGCCCCGTGCGGCGGGCGGACAGATCATCTACCAGGGCGTGGACATCACCCACAAGTCGTCGCACTACATTGCCTCCAACGGCATCGCGCAGTCGCCGGAAGGGCGACGGGTATTCCCGGACATGACCGTCGAGGAAAACCTGCTGATGGGCACCATTCCCATCGGTGACAAATACGCCAGCGAAGACATGCAGCGCATGTTCGAGCTGTTTCCACGGCTCAAGGAGCGCCGCAACCAGCGGGCCATGACCATGTCCGGTGGCGAGCAGCAAATGCTCGCCATCGCCCGGGCATTGATGAGCCGGCCCAAGTTGTTGCTGCTCGATGAGCCGAGCCTGGGGCTGGCGCCGATCGTGGTGAAACAGATCTTCGCCACCCTGCGTGAACTGGCGTCCACCGGGATGACCATCTTCCTGGTGGAACAGAACGCCAACCACGCCCTCAGGTTGTCGGACCGGGCCTATGTGATGGTCAACGGTGAAATCCGCCTGACCGGCACTGGCAAGGAACTGCTCGCCAACGAGGAGGTGCGCAACGCGTACCTGGGCGGGCATTGAGGCGGCTGCTGTAATGGAAAAACCGGCGAGAGATCGCCGGTTTTTTTTATCTCTTCAAACCACCACCCACCCTTGTGGGAGCGAGCTTGCTCGCGATGAGGGCGTCACATTCAACATGTTCATCGACTGATCCACCGCTATCGCGAGCAAGCTCGCTCCCACAGGAATTTGGGTATGCAGGCAATTGTGGACAACAATCCTGAGCCCCTGCGAAACCGCGACATAAAGTCGCCGCAAACAGTTGTTTTGTCACGGTTTTGACTTGTCCCCGTTTGCTGTGGAGCTGGCTGTGGGTAACGTGGGAGTAGCTGGCTGCAAGCCTTATAATCCGTGGCTTGCAGGGCTGTGATCGTTTTTTGATCAGGCGTTTTTGGTCAAGCGGGAGCGGCTGTTGTCAACACTTTTATGAGCGCCGGAATGGACGCCAAAGACAGTGGGCAAGCCTGTGGATAAGTCTGTGACTAAACTCTGGAAAGACCGCGCTGAGCGCCGTCGTTACTGGCTTGGAGCCATCGCCCATTTCGCAGTGGCTTATAGCAGATAACTTGCGCTGCACAACCTCACTTGCAGGGTCAAGCGAAAAAAAAATTCCAAATACCCCGAAAAGCCTTGTGCACAGCGGCCTGCGGGATTTGCACTTGCCCCCGATTACTGTGGACGTGCCTGTGGATAAGGTGCGAGCAACCGGCTGCGGGCCTTGTTGGGCGAGGCCTGGCGTGGATTGGTTGTTTTATGAACAGTCGTGGGCCAAAAGCTCATGCGCAAGCCTTGCCCCTGGCGTGCCAGGCCGGGCATGCTGTGGGCCGATTTCCATTCAATGGCTTTTGAGTTCAAACAAGGAGAACACGATGTCTGACACCCTGTTTATCACCGGCGCGACGTCCGGTTTTGGTGAAGCCTGTGCCCGTCGGTTTGCCGAGGCCGGTTGGAAACTGGTGCTGACCGGTCGTCGTGAAGAGCGCCTCAATGCCCTGTGTGCCGAGTTGTCGAAGCAGACGGAAGTCCATGGCCTGGTCCTGGATGTGCGTGATCGCAAGGCCATGGAAGAAGCCATCGCCAACCTGCCGCCATCCTTCGCCAAGCTGCGCGGGCTGATCAACAATGCCGGCCTGGCCCTGGGCGTCGACCCGGCCCCCAAGTGCGACCTCGATGATTGGGACACCATGGTCGACACCAATGTCAAAGGGCTGATCTACAGCACGCGCCTGCTGTTGCCGCGCCTGATCGCCCACGGCCGTGGCGCCGGGATCGTCAACCTGGGCTCCATCGCCGGCAACTACCCGTATCCGGGCAGCCACGTGTATGGCGCGAGCAAGGCGTTCGTCAAACAGTTCTCCCTGAACCTGCGTTGCGACCTGCAAGGCACGGGCGTGCGGGTGAGCAACATCGAGCCGGGCCTGTGCGAGAGCGAGTTCTCCCTGGTGCGCTTCGGTGGCGACCAGGAGCGCTACAACGCGACGTATGCCGGCGCCGAGCCGATCCAGCCACAGGACATCGCCGATACGATTTTCTGGGTGCTCAACGCCCCGGCACACATCAACATCAACAGCCTGGAGCTGATGCCGGTGAGCCAGACCTGGGCCGGGTTTGCCATCGAGCGCAACAAAACATAAGACTGCGTTATCGTTCATCGCGGGCAAGCCTTGCTCCCACAGGCTTGATTCATTCCTGGGAAGTAGGGCTGCTCAAATCCCTGTGGGAGCAAGGCTTGCCCGCGATAGCGGTTTGCCAATCAGCCTAGATAATCGGCCAGCCCGCGATAGCAGGTCAGCAGGTGGTACGGGGTGGTGGACGGCATGTCCCGGCGGCTGACGATGCCGTTGGCGTCCAGGCATTCGTTCCAGCCCTTGGCATGCAGGAAGTGTTGCTGCAAAGCCTGCAATTGACGCAGTAACACTCCCTGGTTGCCAGGGCGCAGTGTCAGTGCCCGCAGGTACTCGGCCTGAGCCCAGATGCGTTGGGTGGCATCGCGCGGGCTTGCTTGTGGTTCCTGGTCCAGCATCGCGCACACCGCGCCGGATTCCGGATCGACGCCGCGTTGTTCGGTATGGTCGAAGCTGCGCTCCAGGGCGGTGTGCAGCTTGCCGTTGCGCAACAGCGGCGATGAGGCCAGCAAGTAATACCATTCGAACTGGTGTCCCGGCTCGAACCAGTTATCCACAGCCTTGAGCGGTTTTTCCATCATGACCCGTTGCTGCGGCTCGATGAAATGCTTGGCCATTGCGTCGCACAAGCTCAGCAATGCTTGACGGACGTTGGCGTCTTCGCGGACCGAGAGCGTGGCCAGGAAAGCTTCGGCCAGGTGCATCAAGGGGTTTTGCAACGGGCCGGAGCCGGTCGTTGACCAATCGCGCTTGAGGCTGGCTTCGTAGAGCCCGTCTGCGCTGGCAAAACGTTGGGCGATGACTTCCAGGCTGGCGTTGAGCACCGACTCCACCAGCGGTTCGCGGACCTTGTCCCAGTAATGGGCGCAGGCGAACAGGATGAAGGCATGGGTGTAGAGGTCTTTGCCGGTGTCCAGCGGCGCGCCTTGGGGGTCGATGCTGTAGAACCAGCCGCCGTGTTCGGCATCGTGGAAATGCCGTTGCAGCGAGCGGAACAGGGCGCTGGCCCGCTCCTCGGCCTGGGGGACTTCGCCAATCAGGCTGGCGAACACATACAACTGCCGCGCACAGGCCATGGCGCGGTAGCGCTGGGGCGGCAGCGGCGTATGTCCGGCATCCAGGGACTCATAGGGCAGCGCCAGTTCGGCATTCCAACCCGGGCCTTGCCACATCGGCACGATCACGTCGTGAAAATGCTGATGCACTGTTGCGAACAGGGCGATCAATTCAGGCTGGGGGGCGGGGCGGGAAGCATCAGGCATCGGCGGAAGTCGTCACGGCTGGGGGAGGCGATTGCGCGACATGGTAGCAGAGTGACCGACTCCAGAGAGATGGCGCTTGTAAGTCCGTCATCGCGAGCAAGCTCGCTCCCACAAGGGCCACCGATCAAAGTGTGGAAGCCCGAACAAACTGTGGGAGCGAGCTTGCTCGCGATGGCGGCCAGGCAGGCGCTAAAGAATCAGCTCGCCAACAACCAAACCCCAGCCCCCGCCGAAGCCGCCCCGGCCAACCTGACCAATGGCGCCGCCGCTTGCGGCAACACCCGCACCAGCGCAAAACCTGCGCCATGCAGCGCCGCCGTGGCCGCGACGAAGCCTGCCGCATAGGCCCACGGGCTCGACATGTCCGGCAGTTCCAAGCCATGGGCCACGCCATGGAACAGCGCAAACAGGGCGGTTGCACCGACCGCCAGGCTCAACGGCGGACGCACCGCCAGTGCCACCGCCAGGCCCAGGGCGAGTACCGAGGCGGCGATGCCGCTTTCCAGCGCTGGCAGGTCCAGGCCTTCAAAGCCCAGCAGGCCGCCAAGCAGCATCGTACCGACGAAGGTGCATGGCAGTGCCCAGCGCGCGGCGCCTTGTTGTTGCGCAGCCCACAAACCGACCGCCAGCATCGCCAGCAAATGGTCGAGCCCGCCGATGGGGTGGCCGAGGCCGGCGATCAGGCCGTTGTCGCCGTGGCCGGGGTGAGCGAAGGCCAGGGCCGGGGTCAGCAGCAGGGCGAGGGCGCCGAGAATGCGTTTGAACGTCATGGATAAGCTTCCTTGTTGTCAGTCGAAAAATCAGGCGGCGCTCAGCAGGCCCTGGCGCTCGATGAAGGCGATGATGTCGTCCAGGCCTTGGCCGGTCTTCTGGTTGCTGAACACGAAAGGCTTGCCGTTGCGCATCCGCCGGGTGTCGCTGTCCATCATCTCCAGGGACGCGCCCACCAGGGGGGCCAGGTCGATTTTGTTGATGACCAGCAGGTCGGATTTGCAAATGCCCGGCCCGCCCTTGCGCGGCAGCTTGTCGCCGGCCGAGACGTCGATCACATAGATCGTCAGGTCCGACAGCTCCGGGCTGAAGGTCGCCGACAGGTTGTCGCCGCCCGACTCCACCAGGATCAGGTCCAGGCCCGGGAAGCGCCGGTTCAACTGGTCCACCGCTTCAAGGTTGATCGAGGCATCTTCGCGAATCGCCGTGTGCGGGCAGCCGCCGGTTTCCACGCCGATGATCCGCTCCGGCGCCAGGGCCTCGTTGCGCACCAGGAAGTCGGCGTCTTCGCGGGTGTAGATGTCATTGGTGACCACCGCCAGGTTGTAGCGTTCACGTAGAGCCAGGCACAGGGCCAGGGTCAGGGCGGTCTTGCCGGAGCCCACCGGGCCGCCGATACCGACGCGCAGAGGTTGTGTATTCATGTGTGTCTCCTAGGAACGGAACAGGCGGCTGTACTGGCGCTCATGGGCCATGCACGCCAGGGACAGGCCAAACGCGGCGCTGCCGTAATGATCGGGGTCGATGTTCGAGGCGTTGTGCTGGGCCTGTTGCAACAGCGGCAGCAGTTCACTGGTCAGGCGCTGGGCCGCTTGCTGGCCCAGGGGCAGGGTTTTCATCAGCACCGCCAGTTGGTTTTCCAGCCAACTCCACAGCCAGGCGGCGAGGGCGTCCTGGGGGGCGATCTGCCAGGCGCGGGCGGCCAGGGCCCAGCCCAGCGCCAGATGCGGCTCGCTGCGCTGTTCGAGAAAGCCTCGCGCGGCGTGGTCGAGTTCCGGCAGGCCTGCGAGCAATTGCTGCAACGAGTAGCCCATCTGCCGGCTCTCCTGATACAGCTCGCGGGTTTCCCGGCTGGCGCGGTGCTCTTCGCAATGTTGCAGCAGCGCGTCCCAATCGTCAGCGGCGGCTGCGGTGCAGTGCGCCAGCAGCAAGGGCGCTTCGAAGCGTGCCAGGTTCAGCAGCAATTGATCGCTGATCCAGCGCCGGGCGTCGTCGGGGTTTTTCACCTGGCCATTGTCCACCGCCATCTCCAGCCCCTGGGAATAGCTGTAGCCGCCAATCGGCAGCTGCGGGCTGGCCAGACGCAGCAGCGCCCAGGCCGGGTTCATGTGCGCACGCCAAACTGATGCAGGCGCGGCGCGTAGTTGAAGTCTTCGTCGCCGTGCCGGGAATGATGATGGCCGCCGCCATAGGCACCGTGTTCTGGCTGGAACGGGGCTTCGATGGATTCGACGCTGGCGCCCAGTTGCTCGAGCATTGCCTTGAGCACGTAGTCGTCCAGCAGGCGCAGCCAGCCATCGCCCACTTGCAGGGCCACGTGGCGATTGCCCAGATGATAGGCGGCGCGGGTCAGTTCGAAGGCGTTGGCGCAGGTGACGTGCAGCAATTGTTCGGCGCGGGCGCAGACGCGCACGATGCGCCCGTCTTCGGCCTGCAGGCATTCGCCGTCGTACAGCGGCGGCTGGCCTCGTTCCAGGAACAATCCCACGTCTTCACCTTCGGCACTGAAACAGCGCAGGCGGCTTTTGCTACGGGCGTCGAAGGTCAGGTGCAGCTCGGCGTCCCAGCGCGGTTGAGTGTCGATTCTGCGGTGGATCACCAGCATCGGAGTGCTTCCAGCAATGAACAGTGCTGTGTTTAGAGCAAGGGGCTTGCCAATCGAAGAAGGTGTAGGAAATAGCTGGGATGGCGTTTCAGGATGGGGCGGATTGCGTGCCATATTGGTGCGCTCCGGGGTGTTGCGCACCATTTTGCGGCTTGCACAAAAAGCTGTGGGAGCGAGCTTGCTCGCGATAGCGGTGGGTCAGTCAGCATTGATGCCGCTGACAGACCGCAATCGCGAGCAAGCTCGCTCCCACAGTGGGTACATTCGGGGGTTATTCGGTACTGCCCAACCCTTGCCAATGTTTGAGGCCAATGAAGATGAACCGCAGTTGCTGGGTAATCTTCGCTTGGGGCGTGAGGTGTTCGGGGAGGGCTTGGGCCGGTGGGTCGATGATGTCCGGCAGGGTGGCGAACACGCTCTTGACGATGAGGTCAGCCATCACGCCCAGGGCGGCCAGGTCCAGGTGCTGCAGCTTGGGCATCAAGGCCAGGTCGGCGGCCAGGTCAGAGCTGATGCCTTCGCGCAATTGGGCGATGGCCTGGCGCACCGGCAGGGAGCCGCCGTATTGCTCGCGGGCCAGGAACAGGAATTGGGATCGGTTGGCTTGCACCACATCGAGAAAGATCCGCACCGACGCATCGATAATGCCGCCCATGACGAATTCGTTGTGACGTACCAGGCGGATGGTCTCGCGGAAGGTCTGGCCGACTTCGCTGACCAATGCCAGGCCCAGTTGGTCCATGTCTTCGAAGTGCCGGTAGAACCCGGTGGGCACGATGCCTGCCGTCCTGGCGACCTCCCGCAGGCTCAGGCTGCCGAAGCCCCGGCCGCACTCCATCAAATGGCGGGCTGCGTCCATCAGGGCAATTCGGGTCTGTTGTTTCTGTTCGGCGCGGGGCAGCATCGCAAGGCTGACTTCTGATTCACGGGAGCGACGCACTCTAGCAAATCGGCTTTGCCGACGTCGAACGGTAGAGAGGGATCGGGCGGGGAAAACGAGGGGTTTGAAAAGTCAAAAGCCCGATTGCAGGAATCGGGCTTTTTTCTGGGCCACCATGGGCTCAGCTCACTGTGCCGTTGCGTTCGATCACGCGGTCACCACCGCCTTCGGCCACGGTATCGCCCATTTTAGTGCGAGAAGAACCGTCTTCGGCGAGGGTCTGGCCTGGGGTGCGGTCGGAACCGTCGGCTGCCAAGGTTTGGCCTGGAGTGCGGTCGGAGCCGTCAGCTGCCAAGGTTTGGCCTGGGGTGCGGTCGGAACCGTCGGCTGCCAAGGTTTGGCCTGGGGTGCGGTCGGAACCGTCGGCTGCCAAGGTTTGGCCTGGGGTGCGGTCGGAGCCATCAGCTGCAACGGTATCGCTTTGCTTGGTGCGGTCATAACCGTCCTCGGCCAGACCTTTTTCTTCCAGACGATCACGGCCACCTTCGGCAACCGTCTGGCTGTAGACAGAATGGCTGTCCTTGACCTGTGGGGTAGCTTGTTCGGAGGCTGGCAGTGCGAAGGCAGTGGAGGCCAGCAGTGAAAGGGACAGGCTCATCAGTAATTGGCGTTTCATGATCGTTGCTCCTTGGGAGGGCGATAAAGTGGGTACGAGGGCAATGCTACTCTCGATAAGTCGATATAAAAGTTCATAAACGCAATGGTAATAATCAACAGAATTGATTGTTCGGGGCGAAGGCTCTAGAACGGGCCTTTCCGAGGTGTTGTTTTGCACCGCAGTGGGTATTTTGTACCCATCACTGCCTCGCAAATGGGCGGCTGCGGTAACAGTTTTTTGGCTGTTCGGTCAGGATCCTGGGATTTTTTGTGCCGTTCATCGGCACCTGTTGGCGGTTCTACCAGTCCAACGCTTCATGGCGAACCGTCTACAGGTTCGTGTTTCCCAAGGCGTCGCGGTAGCGGACGCTGACTTGTCATCAGGAGTTTTGTGCATGACGCGCACCTCGAAAATCCTCGTCTGGAGCTTTGCCAGCCTTGTTGTCCTGCTGGCGGTGCTGGTCCTGGTCATCGCGTTCTTCGACTGGAACCGCATCAAGCCCCCGCTCAATGCCAAGGTTTCCGAGGAGTTGCATCGCCCCTTCGCCATCAACGGCAACCTGGCGGTGGTCTGGCAGCGCGAACCGGGGGAAGGTGGCTGGCGCGCCTGGTTGCCGTGGCCCCATGTGGTGGCCGAAGACTTGAGCCTGGGTAACCCGGATTGGTCGAAAACCCCGCAAATGGTCACGCTCAAGCGTGTCGAGCTACGCGTTTCGCCCTTGGCCTTGCTGGCCCGGAGAGTGGCGATTCCGCGCATCGACCTGACGGAGCCCAACGCCAACCTGCAACGCCTGGCGGACGGTCGCGCCAACTGGAGCTTCCAGTTCGACCCGAAGGACCCGGACGCCGAGCCGTCCAACTGGGTGGTGGACATCGGCGCCATCGGCTTCGACAAGGGCCACGTCACCCTCGACGACCAGATGCTCAAGACCCGGCTCGACCTGTTGATCGATCCGTTGGGCAAACCCATTCCGTTCAGCGACATTGTTGGCGACAAGGCCGCCAAAAAAGCCCAGGACCAAGGCGCGACGCCGCAGGACTATGCGTTCGCCTTCAAGGTCAACGGGCAGTATCACGGGCAAAACCTGACCGGCTCCGGCAAGGTCGGTGGCTTGCTGGCGTTGCAGGATGCGTCACAACCCTTTCCGCTCCAGGCCCAGGCGAAGATCGGCGACACTCGCATCGAACTGGCTGGCACCCTCACCGACCCGCTGAACCTCGGGGCCCTGGACTTGCGCCTGAAGCTGGCCGGCAAAAGCCTCGCTCATCTTTACCCGCTGAGCGGCGTGACCTTGCCGGATTCGCCGCCTTACACCACCGATGGCCGCTTGATTGCCAAGCTGCATGAGCCGGGTGGGGCGCTGTTCCGCTACGAGGCGTTCAACGGCAAGATCGGCGACAGCGATATCCATGGCGACCTGGCCTATGTCGCCAGCCAGCCGCGGCCGAAACTCAGTGGTGCGCTGGTCTCCAATCAACTGCTGTTCAGCGACCTGGCGCCGCTGATCGGTGCGGACTCCAATGCCGAGCAAAAGGCCCGGGGCGGCGCCAGCAAACAGCCGACCGACAAGGTCTTGCCCGTGGAAGAGTTCCGCACCGAGCGCTGGAGCGTGATGGACGCCGATGTGGAGTTCACCGGCAAACGCATCGTTCACAGCGAGCAGTTGCCGTTCAGCGATCTTTATACCCACCTGGTGCTCAATGATGGGCAGTTGAGCCTGGAACCCCTGCGCTTCGGCGTGGCCGGTGGCCGCCTCGATGCGCAGATCCGCCTCAACGGGCACACCCAGCCCCTTGAAGGCCAGGCGAAGCTGACGGCGCGGGGGTTCAAGCTCAAGCAACTGTTCCCGGGTTTTGAACCGATGAAAACCAGTTTCGGCGAATTGAACGGCGATGCCGACATCGCCGGGCGCGGCAATTCGGTGGCGGCACTGCTGGGCACGGCCAATGGCACGCTGAAAATGCTCATCAACGATGGCGCCATCAGTCGGGAATTGATGGAGTTGGCGGGACTGAACGTCGGCAACTACGTGGTGGGAAAAATCTTTGGCGACAAAGAAGTGAAGATCAATTGTGCGGCGGCGGACTTCGATATCAAAACGGGCCTGGCGACCACGCGGCTGTTCGTGTTCGACACGGAGAACGCGATCATCTACATCGACGGCACGGCGAACATGGCGAGCGAACAACTGGACCTGACCATCACCCCCGAGTCCAAGGGCTGGCGTCTGATCTCCCTGCGCTCGCCGTTGTACGTGCGCGGCCCGTTCGCCAAGCCCGCCGCTGGCGTCAAGGCCGTGCCCCTGATGCTGCGCGGTGCCGGGATGGTGGCGTTGGGCGTGATCGCCGCGCCGGCGGCCGGGTTGCTGGCGCTGGTGGCGCCCAGTGGGGGGGAGCCGAACCAGTGCGCGCCGCTGCTGGAGCAGATGAAGGCGGGCAAGGCGCCGGTGACGGTCAAGCCTAGCCGGTAGCCCGGTTGTGCGGTGAGGTGGCTGGCCTCATCGCGAGCAAGCTCGCTCCCACAGGGGACCGCATTCCGTCTGAAAGAATGCGGTCAAAATGTGGGAGCGAGCTTGCTCGCGATTGGGGCCCTGAAGGCTATTACAGATCGGCCAGGATATCGGCCATGTCATCGGCATGCTCTTCTTCCTGGGCCAGGATGTCTTCGAAGATGCGCCGGGTGGTCGGGTCTTTTTCGCCGATGTACTGGATGATTTCCCGGTAGCTGTCGATGGCGATTCGTTCGGCCACCAGGTCTTCGTACACCATTTCCTTGAGGGTATTGCCCGCGACGTACTGGGCGTGGGAGTTGCGGGTCAACAGGTCGGGGTTGAACTCCGGCTCGCCGCCCAACTGCACGATGCGCTCGGCGAGTTTGTCGGCGTGTTCGGCTTCCTGGTTCGCGTGTTCGAGGAACTCACTGGCCGCCACGCTGGCCTTGAGGCCGGAGGCCATGAAGTAGTGACGCTTGTAGCGCAGTACGCAGACCAGTTCGGTGGCCAGCGCTTCGTTGAGCAGGCGGATGACTTCCTGCCGGTCGGCGCCATAGCCTTCGGTCACTGCGCCGTTCTGCACGTTCTGCCGCGCACGTTCGCGCAGGGTGGTTACATCGGATAAGTGCATGTCGCTCATCTCGTTCTCCTGGAGGCTGATCCGGTTGGAGCGTCACGCTCTGCTGGCGCGATCACTTCTTAGGTGGAGTGAGGAACGAGGCAAAAAGTTTAATGAAATGTGTCAGTGCAATTCCCATTCGGCATCACCGATGTGACGGTGGTGGCGGCCGAAGGCGAAGAGTCGGCCGAGCGCAGCTTCGCGTTGTCTTGTGCCGAGGCCGAGGAGCGCTTGCTGGCCTTGGCGCGATCTTTCTGAGAGGGGGCTGCGGCGCAGCCCAGCGGGAGCAAGCTCCCTCGCCACGGATTCATCTGGGTGTCATAGACTGGTCATCATCGGTACTGATGCTGATCCCTTCTTGATCACAAGGATGTCGCCATGTCGCAACGCTGCGCCACTCGTTATCCGCTGGTACTGGTCCCCGGCATGTTCGGGTTCATACGCCTGGTGCTGTACCCGTACTGGTATGGGATCGTCTCGGCGTTGCGTCGCGGTGGGGCCGTGGTGGTGGCGGTGAAGGTTTCGCCGTTGCATTCGTCCGAGGTGCGCGGCGAGCAGTTGCTGGCATTGATCGACGACATCCTGCGGCAAACCGGTGCGCAGAAGGTCAACCTGATCGGCCACAGCCAGGGCAGTCTCACCGCCCGTTATGCCGCCGCCAAACGCCCGGACCTGGTGGCGTCGGTCACGTCGGTGGCCGGCCCCAACCATGGCTCCGAACTGGCCGATTACCTGCAGGCCCACTACCCGGCCGACAGTGCCAAGGGGCGTGTGCTCAGTGCCGTGCTGAGCCTGATCAACGCCCTCATGAGCCTGCTGGACACCGGCTATCGCGGGCCGAAGCTGCCAGTGGACATCCATGCTTCCCACGCCTCCCTGACCACCGCCGGGGTGGCGCTGTTCAATCAAGGTTATCCACAGGGCCTGCCGGTTACCTGGGGCGGGCATGGGCCGGAAGAGGTCAATGGCGTGCGCTATTACTCATGGTCCGGCACCTTGCAGCCGGGCAAGACCGATAAAGGGCGCAATCTGTTCGACGGCACCAACCGCACTTGCCGTTTATTTGCCCGCACCTTTGTCAGGGAAGCGGGACAGTGCGACGGTTTGGTCGGCCGCTACAGCTCACACCTGGGCACGGTCATCGGCGATGACTATCCGCTGGACCACTTCGACATCGTCAACCAGTCGCTGGGACTGGTGGGCAAAGGGGCCGAGCCAGTCCGGTTGTTTGTCGAGCATGCGCAGCGGTTGAAGGCGGCCGGGGTGTAGGGTTTCGGATCGAGTTGTCCGCCATCGCGAGCAAGCTCGCTCCCACAATGGGCCTAGCGCTGCAACCCCCTGTGGGAGCGAGCTTGCTCGCGATGGCGATAGACCCGGCACAGGAGATCCAACAGATGAAGGTGTAACAGGCTTTGTCTACACTGCACCTCATCGCCGTACCCTCGTGCGGCAGCCAGGAGAAACACCATGAAGATGCTGCGTGTGCCTTTGTTGATGATCGGTTTGCTGCTGTGTTCCCAGGGTTTCGCCGCGACGGCGCAGCAGACCAAGATGACCACCTGCAACGCCGACGCCACCGCCAAGGCGCTCAAGGGCGACGAGCGCAAGGCGTTCATGAGCACCTGCCTCAAGGCTACACCGAGCACCCCGCAGGAACGTATGAAGACCTGCAACGCCACGGCCACCACCCAGGCCCTGAAGGGTGATGCCCGCAAGGCGTTCATGAGTGAGTGCCTGAAGAAAAAATAACGGCCGGTTTTTCTTCAACCTTTGATGCCCTATCGCGAGCAAGCTCGCTCCCACAGTGGATTTGTGTTGCCCGGTTCGTGGTGGGAGCGTGCTTGCTCGCGATGGGGGCGGCACAACACTGCAAAAAAACAGCTGAACCCTGTCCAGGATCGGCCGATACAATGTCTAGTGCTGTTGGTGGATCGCTGGCAGACTGCCGATCCTTTCACGCCGTTTTGTCCTGAGGCTGTATGCCAACGTTTTCTCAGCGTCATGTATTGTTGGTGATCAGTTGGGTGATCATTTTTGGTGGGTTGTTGCTGGTGCTGCCACTGCGCCTGTTGCCGAGCCTGCTGGCCGGGTTGTTGGTGTTCGAGCTGGTCAACATGCTCACCCCGCAGTTGCAGCGCCTGATCGAGGGTCGCCGGGCCCGCTGGCTGGCGGTGGCGTTGCTGGGCACGCTGGTGGTCAGTGTGCTGACGCTGATCTTCGCCGGAGCCTTCAGTTTCCTGCTCCATGAGGCGGAAAACCCCGGGGCCTCCCTGGACAAGTTCATGACGGTGGTCGACCGCGCCCGTGGGCAATTGCCGCCGTTCATCGACGCCTACCTGCCGGCCAGCGCCGCCGAGTTCCGGGTGGCGATCGGTGACTGGGTGAGCAAGCACCTGAGCGACCTGCAACTGGTGGGCAAGGACGCGGCCCACATGTTCGTGACGTTGCTGATCGGCATGGTGCTGGGGGCTATCGTTGCCCTGCAGCGCATTCCCGACCTGACCAAGCGCAAGCCCCTGGCCGCGGCGCTGTTCGATCGCCTGAACCTGCTGGTCAAGGCGTTTCGCAACATCGTCTTCGCCCAGATCAAGATTTCCCTGCTCAACACCTTCTTCACCGGGATTTTCCTGGCGGTGGTGCTGCCGCTGTTCGGGATAAAGCTGCCGCTGACCAAGACCCTGATCGTGATGACCTTCCTGCTGGGGCTGCTGCCGGTCATTGGCAACCTGATGTCCAACACGCTGATCACCATTGTCGGCCTGTCGCTGTCGATCTGGGTCGCCGTGGCGGCGCTGGGTTACCTGATCGTGATCCACAAGCTCGAATACTTCCTCAACGCCCGCATCGTCGGCGGGCAGATCAGCGCCAAGTCCTGGGAGTTGCTCATGGCGATGCTGGTGTTCGAGGCCGCATTCGGCCTGCCGGGGGTGGTGGCGGGGCCGATTTATTATGCGTATCTCAAGAGTGAGCTGAAGCAGGTGGGGATGGTTTGATCCGGTAGCGATGGCGCCTGATCTGGCGCCATCGCGAGCAAGCTCGCTCCCACAGAAGATCTATGCGATCCCTGTGGGAGCGAGCTTGCTCGCGATTCAGGCGCCTCGGTCCTGGATCAGCCCTGCGTGCCGTAGCGCTTCATCGCCTCGATCGCCAGCCCGCTGCCAATACTGCCGAAGATATTGCCTTCCACATGCCGCGCCTGGGGCAGCATCGCCGAGACGCTGTTGCGCAGCGCCGGGATGCCGCTGGAACCGCCGGTGAAGAACACCGTGTCGACCTGATCGACCCGCACGTCGGCATCGCCCAGCAACTGCGTGACGCTGCCGCGCACCCGCTCCAGCAAGCCGTCGATGGCCGACTCGAACAGCGCCCGACTCAGTTCCACGCTCAGGCCCGGCTCGATCCGGTCCAGGAGCAAATGCCGCTGGTCGGTGTGGGTCAGCTCGATCTTGGTTTCTTCCACTTCCATCGCCAGCCAATGCCCGGCGCGCTGTTCGATCAGCTTGAACAGCCGGTCGATGCCGCCGGTGTCTTCGATGTCGTAGCGCATGCTGCCCAGGGCCAGGGTGGACTTTTGCGAGTACACCGCGTTGATGGTGTGCCAGGTCGCCAGGTTCATGTGGTGGCTGGTGGGCATGTAGGCGCCGCTTTTCATGCGGCTGCCGTAGCCGAACAGCGGCATCAGGCCGGCCAGGGAGAGTTGCTTGTCGAAATCGGTCCCGCCGATGTGCACGCCACCGGTGGCGAGGATGTCGGCGTGGCGGTTGTCGTGGGTACGGCGCTCGGGGGAGAGGCGCACCAGGGAGAAGTCCGAAGTACCGCCGCCGATGTCGACGATCAGCACCAGCTCTTCTTTCTCGATGGTCGATTCATAGTCGAAGGCCGCCGCGATGGGCTCGTACTGGAACGAAACTTCCTTGAAACCGATGGCGCGGGCGACGTCCACCAGGGTGTTTTCCGCTTCCTGGTCGGCCATTTCATCGTCGTCGACGAAAAACACCGGGCGCCCCAGTACCACTTCTTCGAATTCCCGACCGGCGGTGGCTTCGGCGCGTTTCTTCAACTGGCCGATGAACAACCCCAGCAGATCCTTGAAGGGCATCGCCGTGCCCAACACGCTGGTGTCGTGCTTGATCAGCTTGGAGCCCAGCAGGCTCTTGAGCGAGCGCATCAGCCGGCCTTCGTAGCCTTCCAGGTATTCGTGCAGGGCCAGGCGGCCATACACCGGGCGGCGTTCCTCGAGATTGAAAAAGACCACCGAAGGCAGGGTGATCTTGTCGTCCTCCAGCGCGATCAACGTTTCCATGCCGGGGCGCAGCCAGCCGACGGTGGAGTTGGACGTGCCAAAGTCGATGCCGCAGGCACGGGCCGGGGATGCGTTTTTCATGTCTTTCGGGTTCCAGTTGAAAAAACGGCCGCGCAGTGTATGTCAGTGCGGCGCGGATTCGAAGGCCGGTTATCTGCTAATTCTCGACCGCGGGCCTTGAAAGACTCTCTTATACCCCCAAACTTGCTGGCATGAGCCAGGTAGCGCAAGGCGGGTACAAGAACCGCCGCCAGCTGCCGATAAACTTCTGACGTGCCGCCCGGTCCCAATCTTGAGGTCGGTCAACCCGCTGTCCGGTTATCCGGGCATGCTGTGCGTGGCGGTGCGACATCGATAACGGATGGTGATGCCTAGATGGACTTCAAAGACTATTACAAGATCCTGGGTGTTGAGCCCACGGCGGACGACAGCACGATCAAGGCTGCCTACCGCAAGCTGGCGCGCAAGTATCACCCGGATGTGAGCAAGGAAAAGGACGCCGAGACCAAGTTCAAGGACGTCTCCGAAGCCTATGAAGCGCTGAAAAGCGCCGACAAGCGCGCCGAGTACGACGACCTGCGCCGCTACGGCCAGCACGGCCAGCCGTTCCAGGGCCCGCCGGGTTGGCAGAGCCGTGGCGGTTTTGGCGGTGGCCAGGACGCCGGCGACTTCTCGGATTTCTTCAGTTCGATCTTCGGTAACCGTGGGTCGGGTTTCGGTGGCGGACAGTCAGGTCGCAGCGCCGGCCGTCGGGGGCAAGACGTGGAAATGGAATTACCGATTTTCCTGGAAGAAACCCTGTCGAGCGAGTCGAAGAAGGTCACGTTCCAGGTGCCGCAATACAACGCGGCCGGCCAACACGTGAGCAACACCAGCAAGAGCCTGAACGTGAAGATCCCGCTGGGCGTGACCGATGGCGAACGCATCCGCCTCAAGGGCCAGGGCGCGCCGGGTGTCGGTGGCGGCGCCAATGGCGACTTGTACCTGACCATTCGTTTCGCTCCACACCCCAAGTTCGACGTCGAAGGCCAGGACCTGATCATCACCTTGCCACTGGCGCCGTGGGAGTTGGCGCTGGGCACCGAAGTGGCGGTGCCGACCCTCACCGGCAAGATCAACCTCAAGGTCCCGGCCGGCAGCCAGAACGGCCAGCGCATGCGCGCCAAGGGCCACGGCCTGCGCAACAAGGCCGGCGAGCGCGGCTACCTGTTCGTGCAGCTCAAGGCGGTGATGCCCAAGGCCAGCGACGAAGCGGTCAAGGCGTTGTGGGCGGAACTGGCGAAGAAAGCGGCGTTCGATCCGCGGGAGAATTTCTGACAGCGGCCGGTCTCTGTTGGTAGGAGCGTAGGAGCTGACGAGTGAAACGAGGCTGCGATCTCTTGATCTTTCGCTCTAGACTCAATGTGGGGTGGAAAGATCGCAGCCTCGTTTCACTCGTCAGCTCCTACGTTCATGCACCCCTACACAGTTAAAGCATTGGGAGAAGCAGACCATGAACAACCCGATCATTGAACTGACCCTGACGGAATTCTGCGAGGCTGCCGCGTTGGCGGATGTCCATGTGATCGAGATCGTCGCCCACGGCATCCTCGAACCCCACGGCGCGGCCCCGACGGATTGGCGTTTTACCGATTACGAGCTGGCCCTGGCCAAGCGTGCCGCGAAGCTGCGGCACGACCTGGACCTGGAGTGGGAAGGCGTCGCCCTGGCGCTGGACCTGCTGGAGGAAGTCCAGGAGCTGCGTGCCGAGAATCGTCGGCTGCGCCAGCAATTGGGCCGTTGGGTGGACTGACGTGGCGGTTCGTATCCGTCATGTCTCGTCGAAAAAGCGATAAATAGTTACCGCACGCTTCGGTGGCACACTGGTTAGGCTCGGGTTTTCCATCGTCAAGGATGACCCGATATGCCAGGCTTCACCCCTCGTCTCGCCACTCCCCAGGGCGAGCATTTCGACCTGCTCAAAGCCCGTATTCCCGGCTGGTACAGCGGGGCTATCGTGCAACGCCAGCAGGAACTGAGCGACCATGAACTGACGCTTCCGGACTGGTATGCGAAAGCCTCTACCGACCTCTGGAACAGCCTCAAGGACAGTCATTCCCGCTACCGCGAGCGCCTGAACCAGGTCGACAACCGGCTGGGCAATATCCAGGACATCCGCGCCTTTGCCGAACCCTTGCTCGAGCAGGCGCTCCTGGATGAGTTCAACCTCACGCTGAACGTCAACGAGGTGTATTTCGTCCGCAAGTACGGGCGCAAGACCCGCGATGATCTTTTTGGGGCGCTGGTCCTGGACAACGAGGGCGGCTACTTCGATCGCTACGAATATCGTGGCACGTCATTGCTGGAGGCGGCGCTGGCCAATTTCGCGCCAGAGGAAGCGCGCAAGCCCGCCTGTGCCGATTGCAACCTCGTGACTACGGTGCGTCCGTTCCAGGGCGGCGCAGTGGTGCCTTCCATCGACGCCGTTCGCGCAGGGGCGTTGCCGATTGCCCCAGAAGCTTTCGCCCAGTTATGTCGCACCCTGGACCTGGGGCGCCAGTATCAGGAACACATCAACGCTGTCCTGCGGCTCGACGACAGCAAGACATACAACCCGCTGGATCATTCACTGGAGGAGCATCACCGGCAGGGCCTGGCG
The DNA here is from genome assembly GCF_001307275.1 of Pseudomonas fluorescens. Classification (NCBI taxonomy): domain Bacteria; kingdom Pseudomonadati; phylum Pseudomonadota; class Gammaproteobacteria; order Pseudomonadales; family Pseudomonadaceae; genus Pseudomonas; species Pseudomonas fluorescens. Next base: position 1,889,896 of record NZ_CP012831.1, on the reverse strand, counting down.
CTGAACATCGAGATCGCCCGGGCCAAGGCCGACGTCAGCCCGGCGGTCTACGCGATGTTGCAGCAGGTGATCGACGGCGCCAGCGACGTCACCCTCGATGGCCAGGCCGTGACCTTCACCTCCCTGAAAGTGTTCGACATCGAACTGGTCGGCCCGCTGTTGATCGGCCCCGACCTTGAAAACAGTCGCCGGGTGGTGCCGGTCGTGGCCTACCTTCCGGGTGATCCCGAGCATCCCCTGAAAGCCTATGCCTCCAGCGCCGACTTCATGGTCGAACTGCGGCGACGCCTGCACGGTAGCGCCTACCGCCGCTTCTTCAGCCGTTTCGTGCCGCTGCGTCAGCAAGGGGTGTTTTTCCGGCAGTTCAAGCACTTCTATCAAACCTCCCCGACGGCCGATGACCAGGCCGATTACCCACTCAAATCGTCGTTGCGCAACCTGCCCATGGGCGCGACGCCGATTCCCGGCGACCTGTGGGGCTCGCTACGCCTGCGGCAGATCGAGAAGATCCAGGCTGACGCACGCGCGGTGGCGGTGCCTACCGGTGATGAAGACCAGAAAGCCCGCCTGGCGCGCCTGGACAGTTACCTGGACGCGGTGGTCGACGTGTTCAACCTGGCGGCGTTCGTCGTGCCAGGATTGGGGCCGCTGATGTTGACGGTCGGGGCCGTGCAGATGTTCAACGAGGCCTTTGAAGGCATCGAAGCGTTCGAACGGGGGGAGACCCGGGAAATGTGGGCGCATTTTTCCAGTGTGGCCCTCAACACCGCCTTCGTCGCCACCGGTGCGGCGGTGCTGCCGCACATTCGATGGTCGGGCGCGGTGGATCAGTTGGAGCCGGTTCAATTGGCCAACGGCGAATCGCGTCTGTGGCGCCCCGACCTGAGGGTTTACCAGAGTGAGCTGGCGCCACCCCCGGCGTCGAGTCCGGATACCCAGGGCCTGTATCGGGTCGGCGACCGGCAGGTTCTGCCGCTGGGTGACCAACATTATGAAGTGCAACGGGACCCGCAGACCCTTCGCTATCGCATTCGTCATCCTTCTCGTCCGCAGGCCTACCAGCCCGAGCTGACGGACAACGGCAACGGTGCCTGGCACCACGAACTGGAACAACCGCGTACCTGGGAAGGCCCGACACTGATGAGACGCCTGGGCCATGGCGTCAAGGGCTTCAGCGATGCTGAACTGGAGCAGATCCGCCTCGCCAGCGCGACCTCGCACGACGTGCTGCGACGGGTGCATGTCGAGGGCGAGCCGGTGCCGGCGTTGCTGGCCGACACCCTCGATCGCTTCGACCTCTGCCGACAACTCGACACGTTCATCGGGCAACTGCAAAGCGAGGAGCCGCTGCGCCATGACCTGGCCGAGCCGATGTTGCACCTGCTGACCCAATACGGCCCGTGGCCAAGAGGGCTGAAGCTGAAGATCGTCGACGGCGCCGGCTGGACACGCTGGGAGTACGTCCGCCCCTCGGAAGGCGAGACCCCGGTTCGCGAGGCCAGTCTTACCGAGGCCAAGGTCCGCACGCCTTCGCTGTTGAAAAACCTGATCGAAGCGGTGGATGCGGCAGGCGCCGACCTGTTGGCCACGGCGAGCCCGCCGATTGCGAAAACCAACATGGATGCTCGCTTCCGGCACCTGCGCCAGGCACTCGCCGAAGCGGCAGTAAATGAAAAGGTGCAGTTGCTCAACGACTACTACGCCATGGGCGAGACGAGAGGTGACCCCCATGTCACGCTGATCAAGTCCCGGTTCCCCTCGGTTCCGGCAAAGGCGATCGAGCAGATCATCACCCTGGCCGGTAGCGAAGAGTTGCAGCAAATGGCCGCCTGGGATTTCGACGAGGCCAGCCAGACCAAACCCATCCCGCTGCGCATCGCCGAAGAGCTGCGCCATTATCAGCGCGTGGTGCGTTTGAACCGAGCCTACGAGGGCCTGTATCAGGACGCCTTGGCCACGGCGGACACGCCTCGATTGGTGTTGGCGACCCTGGAAACCTTGCCTGGCTGGAGCGACACGGTGCGCATCGAATTGCGTGAGGCCGATGTGTCCGGCGCCTTGATCGACAGCATCGGGCCGCAAAATGCGCCGCAGACCAAGGTCGTGGTCAAGGACGATGATCTCTACCAGGCCTTTGACGACAGCGGCAATGAGTTGAGCCATTGGGGCAGTGTCTTCGATGCCTTGCAGCATGCCCTGCCGGATGCCGAACGCCGGGCCATGGCTCGGCCCTCGATCCATCACGGCGATCAGTTGAGAGAGGCCATCGGCGCTTCGCCAGTGGACCGGGATGTGCTGGCGAGCCGCTTGAAGATGCCCGCGCTCAAGCCCGCCTTCCAATCACCGATGCGCCTGGCTTCGGGCAAAGTCGGCTACCCCCTGGGTGGACTGCGGGATTGGTTGCGCCTGGGCCGGTCGCCGGAGAGCCGGGTGCAGGAGTTGTACCCGAGCTACACGGCGGAGCAGACCGAGGCGCTGTTGCGATCACTGGGCAATGGCGCGGTGAGGGAACTCAAGCGACGTAAAGTCGAGTTGAAAATGCTGCGTCGGGATCTGGACCGCTGGGTCGCTACCCTCGGATGGCGTCACGTGGGTAATAGCTATCAGCAAGTACCGGCAGGGATCAGGCAGGCGGTGGCCGAACAAATCGAGCGCTGCTGGAGGCGTCAGACCCGGGTCGTTGCAGGGGCCGATGGCCGCCGGCTCGGGTATGAGCTTGATTTGAGCGGATTGAACATCGGCGCGTTGCCGGAGCTGACGGCCGACTTCAGCCATGTGGGTGTGCTCAAGATGTCTGACATGGGCCTGACGCTGCACTACTGCGACAGCTTCCTCGACGGGTTCTCCTCCCTCAAGCGCTTGGAAATGCCGAGGAACAGGCTTAGGGATATTCCCGAAGCCCTGGAGGGGATGAGGAGTCTGGAGACGCTTCACCTGGGAAATAACCAGATCGGCCTGATACCTCATAGCATTGAAATCCTGCAAGGCCTTACCCGGCTGAAAAATCTCGACCTGGATAATAACTTGCTGGAGCGCCTGCCGGACTTCAGCAGGCTACCTGACCTGGAACGATTGCACCTGAAGAACACCGGGATCACGGCCTGGCCCACCGGCCTGCGCGACCAACCGCTGGAGCTGATCGACTTGCGCGACAACGGCTTGACCCAGGTGCCGGATCACCTGCTCGACCCGCCCGCCGATCGTGCCCATGCTACCGCACGCCTCAATCGCGTGACGTTGCTGCAGGGCAACCCGTTGAGCGAGGGGGTCCAGCAGCGCATGCGTGATTATTGGGCGACGGTCTTGCAGACGCGTCCTGAATGGGCGGTCCTGCGTTTGCCCGAGGCGTTTGGGTTTTCAGCGCCGGTCGGGCCGGCGAATATGCAGCAATGGCTGCGCGACCTGCCTGCGGGCCAACTGGCGGAAAAAAGCGCCTTGTGGCAAAGCCTGGCGGATGAGCAGCACTCGGGAGAGTTTTTTGAGTTGTTGCATCGGTTGGCCGCCTCCTATCAGGGGCTGGAAGATTATCCGGACCTCCAGGCCCGCGTCTGGCAGATGCTCGAGGCGATGGGCAACGCCACCGACTTGCGTCATGAACTGTTCGACCTGGCCGGCCGACCGGCCTGTGAAGATCGCGCCGCCTTGTCCTTCAGCTACCTGGAAATCCGCTTGATGATCCACAACGCCAGGGCCTTGGCGGTTGCAAAGGATGAGGCGGCAACACTGGTCCATCTGGCCAAGGGGCTGTTTCGCCTCGATGAGGTAGAGCGTATTGCCCTGCAGGATATCCAGCGGCGCCGCGATGCGATCAATGCCCGCACCGACCTGACCAACGATGAAACGCGCGAAAACCTGGCGCTGATAGAAGAAGTCGAGGTCCGTCTGGCTTACCGTGCGGGGCTCAAGGATCGACTGGGGCTACCGGGGCAACCCGCGGGCGGGGTTTTTCTCAGGCTGGGAGATGTCACCCCTGGAATGCTCGATGCCGCTGCCAATGAGGTGCTGGCGCTGGACGATTCCCCCCAGCAGTTTCAGTCGCTGGTGGGCCGGGATTTCTGGATCGATTATTTGAAGCAGGCGCATGGGGCCTCCTTCCAGGCGCTGAACGACACCCTTATCGCCAACCAGATCGAGCTGGATGAAGCGAAGGCCGCCGGGACCCTGGAGGAAGCCGACTACATCAGCCAGTCCGAGGCGTTGGGCCTGCAACACAAGATCAAGGAAGCGGAGCTGGTCCAGTCGTTGACGCGAACCGAGCTGGAGCAGTTGCCGGGCAGTACCGACCTGTAGGCTGACCCGGCCCGGTCATTTCAGGCAATGAAAACCTGTGGCGAAGGAGCTTGCTCCCTCGCCACAGGAACTGCGCCGGTTCAAAACAGGAAATAACGCTGCGCCATCGGCAGCACTTCGGCCGGTTCGCACCACAGCAACACGCCGTCGGCCTTGACCTGGTAAGTCTGCGGATCGACGTCGATGCTCGGCAGGTAGTCGTTGTGGATCAGGTCGGTCTTCTGCACGTCGCGGCAGCCTTTGACCACGGCGATTCTTTTCTTCAGCCCCAGTTGTTCCGGTAACCCGGCCTCGGCGGCGGCCTGGCTGATGAAGGTCAGGCTGGTGGCATGCCGTGAGCCGCCGTAGCTGGCGAACATCGGTCGGTAGTGCACCGGTTGTGGTGTCGGGATCGAGGCGTTGGCGTCGCCCATCAGGCTGGCGGCAATCGCTCCGCCCTTGAGGATCAGCGTTGGCTTGACGCCGAAGAACGCCGGGCGCCACAGCACCAGGTCGGCCCACTTGCCCACTTCGATGGAGCCCACTTCATGACTGATGCCGTGGGTGATCGCCGGGTTGATGGTGTACTTGGCGATGTAGCGCTTGATGCGGAAATTGTCGTTGCCTTCGCCGTCGCCGGGCAGGGCGCCGCGTTGTTTTTTCATCTTGTCGGCGGTCTGCCAGGTGCGCGTGATGACTTCGCCGACACGGCCCATGGCCTGGCTGTCGGAGCTGATCATCGAGAACGCACCGAGGTCGTGGAGAATGTCTTCGGCGGCGATGGTCTCGCGGCGGATGCGGCTTTCGGCGAAGGCCACGTCTTCGGCAATGCTCGGGTCCAGGTGATGGCAGACCATCAACATGTCCAGGTGCTCGTCGATGGTATTGCGGGTGAACGGCCGGGTCGGGTTGGTGGAACTGGGCAATACGTTGGGGAAACCGCAGGCCTTGATGATGTCCGGCGCATGGCCGCCACCGGCACCTTCGGTGTGGTAGGTGTGGATGGTGCGGCCCTTGAAGGCGGCGAGGGTGGTTTCCACGAAGCCCGACTCGTTGAGGGTGTCGGTGTGGATCGCCACCTGCACATCGTACTGGTCGGCCACGCTCAGGCAGTTGTCGATGGCCGCCGGCGTGGTGCCCCAGTCTTCGTGCAGCTTCAGGCCGATGGCCCCGGCCTTGACCTGCTCGATCAACGGTTCCGGCAGGCTGGCGTTGCCCTTGCCGGTGAAGCCGATGTTCATCGGGAAGGCATCGGCGGCCTGGAGCATGCGCGCCAGGTGCCACGGCCCGGAGGTGCACGTGGTGGCGTTGGTCCCGGTGGCCGGGCCCGTGCCGCCGCCGATCATGGTGGTGACGCCGCTCATCAGCGCTTCTTCGATCTGCTGGGGGCAGATGAAGTGGATGTGGGTGTCGATACCGCCAGCGGTAAGGATCATGCCTTCGCCGGCGATCACTTCGGTGCTGGCGCCGATGGCGATGGTCACGTCGGGCTGGATGTCCGGGTTGCCGGCCTTGCCGATGGCGGCGATGCGCCCGTCCTTGAGGCCGACATCGGCCTTGACGATGCCCCAGTGGTCGATGATCAGCGCGTTGGTGATCAAGGTGTCGACGACCTCGGCGGCCAACAGTTGGCTCTGGCCCATGCCGTCGCGAATCACTTTGCCGCCGCCGAATTTCACTTCTTCGCCATAGGTGGTGAAGTCTTTTTCCACTTCGATCCACAACTCGGTGTCGGCCAGGCGGACCTTGTCGCCGACGGTGGGGCCGAACATGTCGGCGTAGGCTTGTCTCGAAATCTTCATGTGCTTGCCTTGGAATTCAATTGAATGTTGAAACCGTTCGCTGCGCTCACTCATCGCGAGCAAGCTCGCTCCCACATTTGATCGAGGTAACCTGTGGGAGCGAGCTTGTTCGCGATGAGGCCAGTGCAGGCACCCTATGACTTACAGGTCGCCCATGACCCGCCCGGCAAACCCGAACACCCGGCGATGCCCGGCCAGGTCCACCAGCTCCACCTCGCGGCTCTGGCCCGGTTCGAAACGCACTGCGGTGCCGGCCGGGATGTTCAGGCGCATGCCACGGCTGGCGGCGCGGTCGAAGGTCAAGGCGTCGTTGGTCTCGAAAAAGTGATAGTGCGAGCCGACCTGGATCGGTCGGTCGCCGCTGTTGGCGACGTTCAGCGTGAGGGTGCGGCGACCGACGTTGAGTTCGATGTCGCCGGGCTGGACCTGGTATTGCCCTGGAATCATTGCGGTTGCCCCAAAATCTTGTAGTAAATGGCGGTCGGGGTGTAGGTCCCGTCCGGGCTCTGGCAGTAGTCGGGCAGTTCACCGACGCGGGTGTAGCCCATGGCGCGGTAGAACGCCTCGGCCTCGGAACCGGCCTCGGTGTCGAGGTACAACAGGCCACGCTTGTGCTGGCGGGCGCCAAGTTCCAGGGCGCTCATCAATTGCTGGCCCAGCCCGCGGCGGCGAGCCTCACCGCGGACCAGCAGCTTCTGCACTTCGGCACGGTTGAGGCCGTTGGGCTTCTGGCACAGGGCAAGCTGGACGCTGGCCTGTACCTGTTCATCCTTGACCACCACCCACAGCAGCAGGTGGCCCTGGTTGAGGCTGGCCTGGACCTCGTCGAAGTAGGCGCGGGCCTGGACGGCATCGAGATCGGCCATGAACCCCACGCTGGCCCCGTAGCCGACGGCGTCGAGCAACAGATCGATCAGGCCCTGGCGATAATGCGCAAAGCTCTCGGCGTGGACTCGACGCAACTGGGCGGCGTTCATTGGCTTTTCACTCCTTGTTGATGGCAGGCGGTAGCGCCCCGGGGTTGAGGTTCAACTGCATGAAGGTCAGGTCCAGCCAGCGGCCGAACTTGGTCCCCACCTCGGGCATCTGCCCGGTGATCACGAAACCGGCCCGCTCGTGCAGGCGAATCGAGGCCGCGTTGCCACTTTCGATGGCCGCGACCATGACGTGTTTATCGCAGGCCCTGGCACGTTCGATCAGCGCGCCCATCAGCAGCGGGCCAAGGCCATTGCCGCGTTGATCGCTGCGCACGTACACCGAATGCTCCACGGTGTGGCGAAAACCATCGAACGGCCGCCAGTCGCCGAACGAAGCGTAGCCGAGCACGTTGTCTTCGGCGTCGACGGCCACCAGCACCGGGTAGCCCTGGGTCTGCCGGGCGCTGAACCAGGCCTGGCGATTGCCCAGGTCCACGGCTTGTTCGTTCCAGATCGCCGTGGTGTTGAGGACGGCGTCGTTGTAGATCTCGCGGATCGCCGGCAGGTCTGCGGCACGGGCGTCACGAACTTGGGCAGTCATGACGTGGCCTCAGGCGATGGGTTGGTGGACGGTGACCAGTTTGGTACCGTCGGGAAACGTCGCTTCGACCTGGATCTCCGGGATCATTTCCGGGATGCCTTCCATCACCTGCTCGCGGCTCAACAGCGTGGTGCCGTAGTGCATCAGCTCGGCGACGGTCTGGCCGTCACGGGCGCCTTCCAGCAGCGCGGCGGAAATGTAGGCCATGGCCTCCGGGTAGTTGAGCTTCAGGCCCCGGGCCAACCGTCGTTCGGCGACGAGGCCGGCGGTGAAGATCAGCAGCTTGTCTTTTTCGCGTGGGGTCAGGTCCATGTGCAATCCATAAGGGCAGATAAAAAAATCGGGCTAAAAACATGTACCTCTGTGGGAGCGGGCTTGCTCGCGAATGCGGGCTCACATTCAACAGTTGAGTTGGCTGACACACCGCCTTCGCGAGCAAGCCCGCTCCCACAGAAAAGCAAATTCATGTACTCCAGATTCTCGGGGGCATGGCCTCCCGACCGAGCAGCGCCGGGCGCAGAAGTCGCCACAATTCAATCAACCACCCCCGCGCCAGCAACGCCTCGCTCGCCAGGCACCGCGCCACGACCAGGCCGGGCAATTGGGTCAGGTCGCCGCGCACGGCATGGCCCAGGGATCGGCAGTGTTCCAGCTGTTCGCTGTCGATCTCGCCAGTCACCAGCAACGTGGCAAACACCGGATTGCCGTCCAGCCCGATGGGCGAGTCCAGCAGCCCATCACCGCCCACAATGCGCTGGCGCTCATGCCACAGCAACTGGCCGTCGCGGCGAATGTCCAGTCGCGATTGAAAGTGCCCCAGGTCGAACCGTTCGCCGCTGGCCGGTCGGCCGAGGGCGACCATGTCCCAGTAGAACAGGCGTGCGTCGCCCTGCAGGTCGATACTCGTGCCGAGTTCGGCCTGGGCCGCGCTGAAGACGATGGTTTCCTGGGGCAGCCATTCCAGGGTCGCGCCGGGGGCCACGCTCAGGCTCAACTGTTGGTACGCCGGGCCGGCTGCGCGGTACCACTTGGCCGCGCCGGGGCTGGTCAGTTGCGCCCAGGCGCCAGGGCCGACGTGGGCCGAGATGTCCAGCCGGTCACCGCCGGCAATCCCGCCGGGAGGGTGGACGATGATGTGCTGGCACACCTCGGGACCTTCGGCGTACAAGTGCTTCTGCACCCGCAGCGGGCCTTTGTGGCGGCGCTGTACCGGGCGTGTGCACTCGCCGAAACGGGCATAGCCCAATTCCAGCTCGGCGTGCCAGCTGGGGGTGAACAGGGCCGAAGGCGCCAATGAACAGACAGGTAGATTCATGATTTCTGATTATCGTCAGGACGCTACAGACTAGATCGTAACCAGCCCGCGCACACCCTCGGCTTCCATATTTTCTCCGCGCCCCTGCTGCACGATCTCGCCCCGGGACATCACCAGGTACTGATCGGCCAGCTCGGCGGCGAAGTCGTAGAACTGCTCCACCAGCAAAATCGCCATGTCGCCCCGGGCCGCCAGCTTCTTGATCACCACACCGATCTCCTTGATCACCGAGGGCTGGATGCCTTCGGTGGGCTCGTCGAGAATCAGCAGTCGCGGGCGACTGGCCAGGGCCCGGCCAATGGCGAGCTGCTGTTGCTGGCCGCCGGACAGGTCACCGCCACGGCGTTGTTTCATCTGCAGCAGCACCGGGAACAATTCGTAGATGAATGCCGGCACTTCCTTGGCTTCGGCGCCGGGAAAGCGCGACAGGCCCATCAGCAGGTTTTCTTCCACCGTCAGCCGTCCGAAAATTTCCCGGCCCTGGGGCACGTAGGCAATGCCGGCATGCACCCGTTGGTGCGGCTTGAACGCGGTGATGGCCTTGCCTTCCCAGCTCACCGCGCCTTCCTTGGCCGGCAACAGGCCCATCAGGCATTTGAGCAGGGTGGTCTTGCCCACGCCGTTGCGCCCCAGCAGGCACGTCACTTCGCCGACCTTCACGTCGAACGACAGGCCGCGCAGGATGTGGCTACCGCCGTAGTACTGGTGCAGCTTGTCGACTTGCAGCATGTCTTGAATTCTCCTTAATCCCCTGTGGGAGCAAACCCTGTGAGAACAAACCTTGTGGGAGCAAAGCTTGCTCGCGATGAACGATGACGCGGTCCAGGGCAACATTGCGACGGCCCCATCGCGGGCAAGCCTTGCTCCCACAGGCCCGCTCCCACAGGGGGAAAGTGTTTGCAGGTCTAGCGACCGAGATACACCTCGATCACCCGCTCATTGTCCTGCACCTGTTCCAGCGACCCTTCGGCCAGCACGCTGCCCTGGTGCAGCACGGTGACGTGGTCGGCGATCGCGCCGACGAAGCCCATGTCGTGTTCCACCACCATCAGCGAATGCTTGCCCGCCAGGGACTTGAACAGCTCGGCGGTGAACTCGGTCTCGGCGTCGGTCATGCCCGCCACCGGTTCGTCGAGCAACAGCAATTGCGGGTCTTGCACCAGCAGCATGCCGATTTCCAGGAACTGCTTCTGCCCGTGGGACAGCAACCCTGCGGCGCGGTTGACCGACGTAGTAAGGCGGATGGTCTCGAGCACTTCGTCGATACGGTCGTGCTGCTCGCCGGTGAGTCTTGCCCGCAGGCTGGCCCACACCGATTTGTCGGTCTTGAGCGCCAGCTCCAGGTTCTCGAACACGCTCAGGGCTTCGAACACCGTGGGCTTCTGGAACTTGCGCCCGATGCCGGCCTGGGCGATCTGCACCTCGCTCATGCTCGTCAGGTCCAGGGTCTCGCCGAACCAGGCCTTGCCGTGGCTGGGGCGGGTCTTGCCGGTGATCACGTCCATCAGCGTGGTCTTGCCGGCGCCGTTGGGGCCGATGATGCAGCGCAACTCGCCGACGCCGATGTACAGGTTCAAATCGTTCAAGGCCTTGAAGCCATCGAAGCTGACGCTGATGTCTTCCAGGGTCAGGATGGTGCCGTGGCGGGTGTTCAGGCCCACGCCGGCTGCCTGGCCGAGGCCGATGGCGTCGCGACTGCTGCCTTGGTCCTTGTTGGGCTCCAGGATGGGTTCGAGCATGAAATCCGCCGTAGGTGTGATTCGCATCATTCGCTCCTTTTCTTCAGCAACCCGATCACACCCTTGGGCAGATACAGGGTCACGACGATGAACAGGGCGCCGAGGAAGAACAGCCAATATTCAGGAAACGCCACGGTGAACCAGCTCTTCATGCCGTTCACGACCCCGGCGCCCAGCAACGGCCCGATCAACGTGCCGCGCCCGCCAAGGGCGACCCAAACGGCGGCCTCGATGGAGTTGGTCGGCGACATTTCGCTGGGGTTGATGATGCCCACCTGCGGCACGTACAACGCCCCGGCCAGGCCGCACAGCACCGCGCTCAATACCCAGACGAACAGCTTGAAACCACGGGGATCGTAGCCGCAGAACATCAGGCGGTTTTCCGCGTCCCGCAGGGCGGTCAGTACCCGGCCGAACTTGCTGCGGGCCAGGCGCCAGCCGATGAACAGGCTCGCCACCAGCAGCAACACCGTGGCGAAAAACAGCACCGCCCGGGTGCCTGGCTCGGTGATGCCGAAGCCCAGGATCGAGCGGAAATTGGTGAAGCCGTTGTTGCCGCCAAATCCGGTTTCGTTGCGGAAAAACAGGAGCATCCCGGCGAAGGTCAGGGCCTGGGTCATGATCGAGAAATACACGCCCTTGATCCGCGAACGGAAGGCGAAGAAGCCGAACGCCAGGGCCAGCAACCCCGGCGCCAGCACCACCAGGCACATCGCCCAGAGGAAACTGTCGGTGCCGGCCCAGTACCAAGGCAACTCGGTCCACGACAGGAAGGTCATGAACGCCGGCAAGCCATCCCCGGCGGCCTGGCGCATCAAGTACATGCCCATGGCGTAGCCGCCCAGGGCGAAGAACAGGCCGTGGCCCAGGGAGAGCAAGCCGGCGTAGCCCCAGACCAGGTCCAGTGCCAGGGCGACGATGGCGTAGCAGAGAATCTTGCCCACCAGGGTCAGGGTGTAGGCTGACACGTGCAGCGGATTGTCCGCCGCCAGCAGCGACAGCAACGGCAGGCTCAGCAGCACGGCCAGGATCAGCGCGCCGACGGCGAGGGTGAGTTTGGGACCGGCCTTTTGCGTGGCCGTGAGCATCAGGGGCTGGTTCATCAGTCGATTACCCGTCCTTTGAGCGCGAAGAGGCCTTGCGGACGCTTCTGGATGAACAGAATGATCAGCGCGAGGATCAGGATCTTGCCCAGCACGGCGCCGATCTGCGGTTCGAGGATCTTGTTGGCGATACCCAGGCCGAACGCGGCGAACACACTGCCGGCCAACTGGCCGACACCACCGAGCACCACCACCAGGAACGAGTCGATGATGTAGCTCTGGCCCAGGTCCGGGCCGACGTTGCCGATCTGGCTCAGGGCCACGCCTCCGAGCCCGGCGATGCCCGAGCCGAGGCCGAAGGCGAGCATGTCGACCCGGCCGGTGGGCACGCCGCAGCAGGCGGCCATGTTGCGGTTCTGGGTCACCGCGCGCACGTTCAGGCCCAGGCGCGTCTTGTTCAGCAGCAGCCAGGTCAGCACCACCACGAACAAGGCAAAGGCGATGATCACGATGCGGTTGTACGGCAGCACCAGGTTCGGCAACACCTGGATCCCGCCCGAGAGCCAGGCCGGGTTGGCGACTTCGACGTTCTGCGCACCGAACACCAGGCGCACCAGTTGGATCAGCATCAGGCTGATGCCCCAGGTGGCGAGCAGGGTTTCCAGCGGCCGCCCGTAGAGATGGCGAATCACCGTACGCTCCAGGGCCATGCCGATGGCCGCGGTGATGAAAAATGCCACCGGCAAGGCGATCAGCGGATAGAACTCGATGGCGTTCGGGGCAAAGCGCTGGAACAGCAACTGCACCACATAAGTGGAATAGGCGCCCAGCATGAGCATCTCGCCGTGGGCCATGTTGATCACCCCCAGCAGGCCGAAGGTAATCGCCAGGCCGAGGGCGGCGAGCAGCAGGATCGAGCCCAGGGACATACCGCTGAAGGCCTGGCCCAGCAACTCGCCCACCAGGAGTTTGCGCTTGACCTGGCCCAGGCTGGTTTCAGCGGCGGTGCGCACGGCGGCATCGGTTTCGACGCCGGGTTCGAGCAGGCCTTCCAGGCGGGTACGGGCCAGTGGATCGCCGGTTTCCCCCAACAGACGGACGGCGGCCAGGCGCACGTTCGGGTTGGTGTCCACCAGTTGCAGGTTCGCCAGGGCCAGGCTCAGGGCGGCGTGTACGTCTTCGTCCTGCTCACCGGCCAATTGCCGGTCGAGAAACGCCAGTTGCGCCGGGCGGGCAGTTTTTTGCAGTTGCTGCGCGGCGGCCAGGCGTACGCGGGCATCGACGGCGAGCAGTTGATGGCTGGCGAGGGCGGTTTCGATCAGCCCGCGCAAGCGGTTGTTCAGGCGCAGGGTTTTTGGCTGACCGTCGACGATCAACTGGCCTTGTTGCAGGGCGTTGATCAGTTCGACACGTGCAGGCTCCGGCTGCGCGGCCCAGGTTTCCAGGAGTTTGGCCTGCTGGGTCGGGTTGGCGGCGACGAAGTCTTCGGCGTCACCGGCGTGGGCCTCCAGTGGCAACAGCAGCACCAGGGCGAGGATAAGGCGGTAAAGGGCGGTGGGCATATGCTAGGCCTTGCGCAGTGCTTTTTGTGGGAGCGAGCTTGCTCGCGATAGCGGTGTGTCAGTCACTGTTCTTCTGGCTGATCCATCGCTATCGCGAGCAAGCTCGCTCCCACAGGGGTTGTGTGTCGGCCCGGGGATTGGGGCCGACACCCACGGGCTCAGTTGCTCTTCACCGCATAGTCAGGCTTCTTGTCGTTGCCGGCGATGAACGGGCTCCACGGTTGCGCGCGGATCGGGCCTTCGGTCTGCCAGACCACGTTGAACTGACCGTCGGCCTGGATCTCGCCGATCATCACCGGCTTGTGCAGGTGGTGGTTGGTCTTGTCCATGGTCAGGGTGTAGCCCGACGGTGCGGCGAAGGTCTGGCCGGCCAGGGCTTCGCGGACTTTGTCGACGTCGGTGGACTTGGCTTTCTCGACCGCTTGCGCCCACATGTGGATGCCGACGTAGGTGGCTTCCATCGGGTCGTTGGTCACCGCTTTGTCGGCGCCTGGCAGGTTCTTGGCCTTGGCGTAGGCTTTCCAGGAATCGACGAATTTCTTGTTCGCCGGGTTATCCACGGATTCGAAGTAGTTCCACGCCGCCAGGTTGCCCACCAGCGGCTTGGTGTCGATGCCGCGCAGTTCCTCTTCGCCCACCGAGAACGCCACGACCGGTACGTCGGTGGCCTTCAGGCCCTGGTTGGCCAGTTCTTTATAGAACGGCACGTTGGAGTCGCCATTGACCGTGGAGATGACCGCGGTCTTGCCACCGGCCGAGAACTTCTTGATGTTGGCCACGATGGTCTGGTAATCGCTGTGGCCGAACGGGGTGTAGACCTCTTCGATGTCTTTGTCCGCCACCCCTTTGGAGTGCAGGAACGAACGCAGGATCTTGTTGGTGGTGCGCGGATAGACGTAGTCGGTGCCCAGCAGGAAGTAGCGCTTGGCGCTGCCGCCTTCTTCGCTCATCAGGTACTCCACCGCCGGAATCGCCTGTTGGTTCGGCGCGGCACCGGTGTAGAACACGTTCGGCGACATCTCTTCGCCTTCATACTGCACCGGGTAGAACAGCAGGCCGTTGAGTTCTTCGAACACTGGCAACACGGATTTACGTGACACCGATGTCCAGCAGCCGAACACCACGGCGACCTTGTCCTGGGTCAGCAACTGCCGGCCCTTTTCGGCGAACAGCGGCCAGTTCGACGCCGGGTCCACGACCACCGCTTCAAGCTTCTTGCCGTTCACACCACCCTTGGCGTTGATCTCGTCAATGGTCATCAGCGCCATGTCCTTGAGGGACGTCTCGGAGATCGCCATGGTGCCGGACAGCGAATGCAAGATACCGACCTTGATGGTCTCGGCGGCCTGGACGGTCCAGGCCATGCCCATCGCGGCAATGCTTGCCGAGAGTGTAAAAGCCTTGATCAAGCTACGACGCTTCATTGTGCGATCTCCATGGACTTATGAGTTTTTTTGAGGGCAGATGCAAACGCTGAAAGCGCTTTTGCAAGGGGTGTGCCCGGTCGGAGAAAGGCTTTGAAACGCGGGGTTGGCGTGGGGCACAAGGGAGCGAGCGCACCATGAGTGAACGCATTGCGGGGGCTGGTGCGAGGAGGTGCGCCACATTAGTGCGCAAGGGTGCGAGTCCCCTTGTGGGAGCGAGCTTGCTCGCGATAGCGATGGGTCAGTCATCTCCGATCTGACTGATCTACCGCTATCGCGAGCAAGCTCGCTCCCACATTCCGGACTGTGTTCATCGTTTGGAAAGCGGGTGCGATTGTGGAGGTTTCGCGCCGCCTTCCGTTAACGCATGGCCTTCAGCTTGAAGATGAAGCCGCCTCAGGCTGGCGATTGAACCGGGTAACCAGCCGGTCCAACAGCCACACCACCACCAGCGAAGCCCCTACCAACGGGAACACCAGCGCCAGGGCCAGCATGATGAACACTCCGGTCTTCCAGGTCGGCAGGTCGTGGCGCAGGGGCGGCACGCCGAACTTGCCCTGGGGCCGGCGCTTCCACCAGATCACCAGGCCACTCACGGCGCTGAGCAGGATCATCAGGCAAACCAGCAGCACGAGGATCTGGTTCACCGGGCCGAACATCTTGCCTTCGTGCAGCATCACCCCGGTTTCGGTGGCGCGGGCGACGATGCTGTAGTGCTCCCAGCGCACATCGGCCAGGACCTTGCCGGTGTACTGGTCCACGTGCAGGGTGGCGTCGTTGCGCGGGTCATCGGCGAACACGGCGACGGTGAACACGCCGCTGGCCGTGGTGGGCAACGTGATGCTGTAGCCGGGCGTGACCTGGCGCGCGGTGGTGATATCCTGCACCGCTTGCAGGCTGACGGTCGGGGCGGCGGGGCCTTCGTGCATGCCACCGTGGCCCATGTGCTCGGCATGGTCGCCGGACATCGGCATCGGCGTATTTTCTACTGCCCAGGGCACGGTCTGGCGGTGGGCGTTGTTGAGGCTGCCGGCCTCGACGTCGGACTTGGGCACGTCATTCCACATCGCCGCCGGGAAGCGGTTCCAGAGGTCTGCGTATTGCTTGCCCCAGAAGCCGGTCCAGGTCATGCCGCTGAGCAGCATCACCAGCAGGAATGCCGCGCCCCAGAAACCGACGACGACGTGCAGGTCACGCCAGAACAACCGCCCGCGGGCGCTCCAGCGCGGCCACAGCACACCGGCCGATGATTGCCCGCGCGGCCACCACAGGTACAGGCCGGAGACCACCAGCACCACGCCCCAGCCGGCGGCCATTTCCACCAGCCGGTCACCGACGGTGCCGATCAGCAACTCGCCGTGAATCGCCCGGGCCATGGCTTGCAGGTTGCTCTTCGCATCCTGTTCGCCGAGGACGTCGCCGTGGTACGGGTCGATGAACACGTTCAGTTCCCGGCCCTGGTCGATCACCACGAACTGCGCGCTGCGCTCGGCATTGACCGGTGGCAGGTACTGTTTGACCTGGCCTTCGGGGTAGGCCTGGCGGACCTTATTGAGCAGGTCGTCCGCCGCCAGGGTGTGATGCCCGGCCGGCACGTTCAACAGGCTGCCGTACATCAGTGGATCGAGTTGTGGCTTGAACAGGTAGATGATGCCGGTCAGGGCCAGCATCACCATGAACGGCGCCACGAACAGCCCGGCATAAAAATGCCAGCGCCAGGCCAGGTTGTAGAAATTCGGTTTCGGTTGGCTCATCAGAAAGCGCTCCGCAGGGCAAATTGGGTTGTTATGTTGTGCCGTCATTCAAGGTGGAATCGAACCCTGTGGGAGCGAGCTTGCTCGCGATAACAATGGTTCAGCTTGCATCGATGTTGAATGTGCCTTCGCCATCGCGAGCAAGCTCGCTCCCACAGTTTGTGTCCTTGTTGACAGATCTCCGGTGCCGGTTAGAAACTCATGTCCACCTTGGTCCAGAGCGTGCGCCCCGGTTCGTTGATAGCCTGCGGGTCGCTCGCCGGGTAGCCGAACCCGGCGTTGCCGGCCAGGTTCAAGTGTTCGGCGTAGGCTTTGCCGAACAGGTTGTCGACGCCGCTGCTGACCTTCCAGTGTTGATTGATGCGATAGGCACCGTTGAGCGAGAACACGCCGAAGCCCGAGCTTTTGCCGTAGTCCTTGCCCACCACGTTGCCCTTGTTTTCATCGACACGGTGTTGCGCCGCCACCACCCGCCACAGGGCACCGGCGCTCCAGCGGTCTTCGCTGTAGGTCAGGCCCAGGCGTGCGTCCAGCGGCGGCATTTGCGCCAGGGCGCTGCCGTCGCTGCTGTTCTTGCCCCAGGCGTAGGCCAGGGTGGCGTCGGCTTTCCAGCGCTCGCTCAGCTTGTAGGCCGCACCCAATTCACCGCCCATGATCCGCGCATCGATGTTCTCGGCCCGGGAGGTGGTGCCCATCATCCCGGGGGTGTAGTCGAAGAGGATGTAGTCGCGCACCTGGCCGACATAACCCGACGCCCAGGCTTCGAGGGTTTCGGTCTTGTACTGCAGGCCGAAGTCGAGCTGGGTGGTTTTCTCCGGCTTGATCGCGTCGAAGGCATTCAACGAACCGCTGGGGCCGACGTTCGGCGAGAACAACTCCCAGTAGTCCGGGAAGCGCTGGGCGTGACCGACGCCTGCGTAGAGGGTGGTGGGGCTGTCGTCCAGGTCGTGCTCGTAGCGGACAAAACCGCTGGGCAGCGTGTCGGCGCGAGTGTCGTCGGCGGTGGGGTTGGGGCGGGCCGACATGCCGGAACCGATGCTCTGGCGGTAATCCTTGGCCGCGGCGCGGTCGAGCCGGGCACCGGTGATCACCCGGTCGCGGTCGGCGGCGTACCAGGTCAGTTCGCCGAACACCCCGTAGTTGTGGAAGTCAGCGTCCTTGGTGTACGGCAGGTCCTTGTAGGTGTCGACGCCCATGCTGCTGCGTTGGCGATGCTCGTTGGTCTGGGCGTCCAGGCCGCTGATCAATTGCACATCGGCCCAGCGCCAGGTGGCCTTGATGCGCGCGCCGAGGGTGCGGCGGTCGACGTTGGAAGCCATGGGCCCGGCCATCATCCCGGTGCCGGACGGCGTGCGCAGCGTGTAGTTGTCCATCACGTGGTCGGCGTAGTTGTAGTAGACCTGGGCCTCGACCTTGTCCAGCACCTGGCCGATGTTCGAGCGCTCGAAACGCAGCCCGAGGCTTTCGCGCTTGAACTGTGAGCCGTCCATGCCGCGTCCGGCGTAGCGCGCTTCACCGTCGCCCTTGCCGGCCGTCAATTCCAGCAAGGTGTCGGCGTCCGGCGTCCAGCCAAGGGTGACGTCGCCATTCCACTTGTCATAGCGCGACGGCACGGTGTCGTTATTGCCGTCGCGGTAGTCGTCCGAATGGGCGGTGTTGCCGATCACCCGTACATAGCCCAGCGGGCCACCGGCGGCGGCATCCACCACTTTGTCGAAACGGCCATTGGAGCCGGCCAGCACACTGGCGTTGACCCGGGTGCCCAACTCGCCGAACTGTTCCGGCTCTCGCTCGAACAGCACGGTCCCGGCCGAGGCGCCGGGGCCCCAGAGCACGGTTTGCGGGCCTTTGATGACGGTGAGCTTGTCGTAGGTTTCTGGCGAGATATAGGAGGTCGGGGCGTCCATCCGGCCTGGGCAAGCACCCAACAGCATGCTGCCGTTGGTGAGGATGTTCAGCCGTGAGCCGAACATGCCACGCAGCACCGGGTCGCCATTGGTGCCGCCGTTGCGCACCAGGGCAAAGCCCGGAATGGTCTTGAGGTAGTCGCCGCCATCACTGGCCGGCACCGGTTGGCGCGGGTCCTTGGGGTTGGTGACGACGGTCAGCGGCGAGCTGGGGGCGATGGCGGTGATGACCGTCGGGCTCAGTTCGTCGACCTGATGGTCGTGATGCTCGTGCTCGTCGGCCAGCGCGAGAGGCGTGAGCAGCAGGCCGCACAGGGCGGCGATGGTTTGGCGCAAACGAACCCGTGGCTCGTTCAGGGGGCAGCGAACCTGGGCAGAGCCCAACGCGATGCCAGCAGAAAACCTGGACATGATGATTCCATCGAACAAACGTAGACGACACGGTCGGGCAGCCTGGGGCTGTCTTGTACGACCGGGTGAGTGGAGTGTCGGCTTACGCGTCGAGGGGCGGTGCGCGGGTGCGGGCACCCGGGAAGAATGCGGTGCGGGCATGGCCCAGGCGCGGGGAGGGGGCGGTGTAGGTGTTGGCCAGTGGTGTTTCAAAGGTGGCGAAGCCCTGGCCGCCAGTCAGCGCCGGACAGTTGAACAGCAGGCTGCAATAGCCACACTTTTCCCACAGTGCGTGGTGCTCGCGCTGGGGCGGGCAGTGTTCGTCGGTTGAGGCCTCATGTTCGGCGTGGACTCCCGCCGGCATGTCCATGCTCATGTCCATCGACATGCTCATGTTCATGCTCGCAGGCATGCGCTGATCCATCGGCATCGACTGGGAAATCAGCGGACCGATAAAGATCATCAGCATGGCGAACAGGCTGATCCAGCTGCCGCGTGTCTGGCTCATGGGCTGACGGCGGGGCATGGATGGCCTGGCGCGAAGGGCGTGCACGGGCGGCTACGTCTACTGGGCGTGCATGTGTGTCTTGGTGCCGTCGGGCGCTTTTTTCTGCACCGCAACCTCGACCGTGACATCGCCGGCTTTTTCGAAATGCAGGGTCATGGGGAAGCGCTTGCCGTCGCTGAGCAGGCTGCGGTCCTTCAAATCCAGCAGCATCACGTGATACGCCATCGGCGCGAAGGTGACAGTCGCACCCGGGGCGATATCGACGTCGGATACCGGTTGCATTTTCATCAGGTCGTTTTGCATCACATGCTCATGGAGCTCGGCCTTGCCGGCGATGGGTGAGTCGACGCTGAGCAGCTTGTCGTCGCTGGTGCCGCCGTTGTGGATGACGAAATACGCGGCCACGGTCGGCGCATTGGGCGGCAACTCTTGAGACCACGGGTGGGCGATTTCAAGATCGCCTGCCTTGTACTGGTGAGCTTGGGCAAAGCCGATGGGAAGCAATAGGGCAGCCAGCAGGATAAGTCTGTTCAACATGGCGATTCTCCGGAACGATTCAGGGCGCAGGTGTATGCGGAAAGAATCAGACCAGGGGCGAGGCGCGGGGATTGAGGCTTGGCCATTGTTGGCGGGGCGTGGGGTTATCGAGTTTCGATTGGACGATGCCGCGATGATCGAGCCGGGCATCCAGGTACAGTTGCGGGGCATGGCCGGTGAGTGCCACCAGCGACGCGGTGCCGGCGCAGCACCAGCAATGCTGCATCGTCGAGTGATTGTCTTTCTGTGGCGCGCCCTGTTCGAGCTTGCCCAGGGAAATCGCGACCATTTTCGTGCCGCTGGACGAGCAGAAACTGCCCCACAGCAGTTGCTCGGCTGGCGAATTGGCAGTCGCGCCACCGCTGTTGGAAAGCGGCATGGCAAGCATGTTGAACAGCACTGCGAAGCAGGCGATCCAGGCAAATGCAAGCCGTTGTCGGGACATGGGGCAATCCGCTCGGTTGGGCGATCAGGTGGCGGTATTTAGCCTGATCGGGGTTGAGAAGTAAAAAAGGCGTGTGCGGTATAGGGTCGCAGGGCTGGTGTTAACAGTATCAACAGATCTTCAAGTGAGTGCTTTTGTGGCGAGGGAGCAAGTTCCCTCGTCGCGTGTTTTTGATCAATCGGTATTCAATCACTCCAATACAGGAGGGAAGGGAACCTCTGTCAAATGGCCGTCGCATGTAACCTCAAGCCCAAAGCTTTCATGACTTTCATGATAGTTGTGAACTCCGGATTGCCCGTACTTCCCAGTGCTTTGTAAAGACTCTCTCGTCCCAGGCCTGCATCACGAGCAATCTGCGTCATGCCCTTTGCCCTGGCAATATCGTTAAGAGCTGCCCGAACCAGTACGCCGTCACCCGCATCCTCTTCAAAACAGGCATCCAGATAAGCGGCCATTTCCTCAGGCGTCTTGAGGTAGGTGGCTGCATCGAAACGTGTGAATTCTTCAGTCATGATTCACTCCTCATTACCCATGGTTTGCGCCATTTGAACAGCGCGTGCGATATCCCGTTTCTGAGTCGATTTGTCACCTCCCACAAGCAGCAAATAAAGCACGGAGCCTTGACGGGAGAAGTACACTCTGTAGCCAGGACCCGAGTGAATACGCATCTCATACACTGCGTTACCCACCGGCTCGCAATCACCAAAATTCCCATGCTCTGCCGATCGGAGCCTGGCAATGATGCGAGCTTTCCCAGCAATGTCCTTCAACCCGTCAAGCCAGGTTGAGAATACTCGGGACTGTTCAAATTCGATCATTTGGATCGTATTCCTTGGGATACATATTGGCAAGCAGCACTTTCCTCGGCATGAGACGGGTCGCTCATGCTGAATGACTGCCAGGTGCTGCGGTGGGTATTAAGGAGCGGAACTATAGAATTGAACGTCTTGGACGAAACAGCCGGCTTCGTCTTGAAAACTTGTCAGAAATGTCGCGCGAATGCGCTGAATTCAGAACCCGTTTTGTACGAATAAAGCGTCCAGCATTTCATTGATCTCTCCAAACTCCCGATCCACCCCCGCCAACACCGGCCGCCGCAAAACCAACACCGGCACCCCCCGCTCCCGCGCCACCTCCAGCTTCGGCTCAGTGGCCGTGCTCCCGCTGTTCTTGCTGATCAGCACATCGATCTTCCGGCGTTCGAACAGTTCGCGCTCGTCTTCGAGGTGAAACGGCCCACGGGCGCCGATGACTTCGCAGCGTTCATTGCCGGGGTAAACGTCCAGGGCGCGCAGGGTCCAGAATTGCTCCGGTGGGATTTCGTGCAGGTGTTGCAGCGGTTCGCGGCCGAGGGTGAACAGCGGGCGGCGGAAGGGTTGCAGGGCCTGGATCAGTTCGGCCCAATCGGCCACTTCGCGCCAGTCATCCCCGGCCTGGGGCTGCCAGGCCGGACGGCGCAGGGCCCAGCAGGGAATGCCGCAGGCGCGGGCGGCGTGGGCGGCGTTGTGGCTGATTTGCGCGGCGTAGGGGTGGGTGGCGTCCAGCAGCAGGTCGATGCCTTGGTCACGAATGAATTGCGCCAGGCCTTCGGCGCCGCCGTAGCCGCCGACGCGGACCTGGCAGGTCAGGTCGGTGGGGACGCGACCGATGCCAGCCAGGCTGTAGATGTGATTGGGTCCCAGGGTGCGGGCGATGGCCAGGGCTTCGGTGACGCCACCGAGCAGCAGGATGCGTTTCATTGGAAGCCTCCGGCGTGACCGACGATCCCACCCTGGCGGTCGATGGCGAAGACTTCGACCTGGACCTGGGCCGGTACCACGCTGCGAGCGAAGGCCAGCGCGTGCTCGCACACCGCATCGCCGAGGGCGACGCCGGCGGCGCTGGCCATCGCCAGGGCCTGTTGGCTGGTGTTGGCGTCTCGGATGCCCTGCTGCAAAACCTCATCGGCCCCGATGGCGGCCGCCCATTCGGCCAGTTGCGGCAGGTCGATGCTCGAGTGACGGCTGTGCAGGTCCATGTGGCCGGCGGCGAGTTTGCTGATCTTGCCGAAGCCGCCGCAGAGGCTGAGTTTTTCCACCGGCACCTTGCGCACATGTTTGAGCACGGCGCCGACGAAGTCGCCCATTTCGATCAGGGCGATTTCCGGCAGGTCGTAGACCCGGCGCATGGTGTCTTCGCTGGCATTGCCGGTGCACGCGGCGATGTGCAGGTAACCGTTGGTCTTCGCCACGTCGATGCCCTGGTGGATCGAGGCGATGTAGGCCGCGCAGGAGAATGGCCGGACGATGCCGCTGGTGCCGAGGATCGACAGGCCGCCGAGGATGCCCAGTCGCGGGTTCATGGTTTTCAGCGCCAGGGCTTCGCCGTCCTCGACATTGACCGTGACTTCGAAACCACCGGCATAACCGCTTTCCTCGGCCAGGCGGCCCAGGTGATCGTTGATCATTTTACGTGGCACCGGGTTGATCGCCGGCTCACCGACACCCAGCACCAACCCCGGTCGTGTCACTGTGCCTACGCCGCGACCGGCGACGAAACGCACGCCGGGTTCGGCGATCAGGCGCACCTGGGAAAACAGCAGGGCACCGTGGGTCACGTCCGGGTCATCGCCTGCGTCCTTGATCGTCCCGGCCTCGGCGCCTTGTTCGGTCAGGCGACAGAACTCCAGACGCATCTGCACCTGCTTGCCCTTGGGCAGTACGATTTCCACGGCGTCGGCTTCGGTGCCGCGCAGCAGCAAACGGGCCGCCGCCAGGCTGGTGGCCGTGGCGCAACTGCCGGTAGTCAGGCCGCTGCGCAGGGGGGCGGGTTGTTCGGCGGTTTCGTCACGCATCGAGAGGTTTCGTCAGGTCCAGCAAGGTAATCGGCAAGGCCTGGCGCCAGGTGTCGAATTCGCCCAACGGCTGGGCCTGGGCGATGTGGATGCGGGTTAGTTCACCGCCATGACGTTCGCGCCAGTGCATCAGGGTCATTTCGCTTTGCAGGGTCACGGCGTTGGCGACCAGTCGACCGCCGGGCTTGAGTTGGGCCCAGCAGGCGTCGAGCACGCCTTCGCGGGTGACGCCGCCACCGATGAACACTGCGTCCGGACGCTCCAGGTTGTCCAGCGCCTGTGGGGCACTGCCGCGAATCAGTTGCAGGCCGGGCACGCCGAGGGTGTCGCGGTTGCGTTCGATCAAGCCTTGCCGGCCTGCGTCGGCTTCGATAGCCAGGGCTCGGCAACTGGGGTGTGTGCGCATCCATTCGATGCCGATGGAGCCGCTACCGGCGCCGACATCCCAGAGCAACTCGCCGGGGGTCGGGGCGAGGCGGGCGAGGGTGATGGCGCGCACGTCGCGTTTGGTCAACTGGCCGTCATGCTCGAACGCGCTGTCCGGCAAACCGGCCAGGCGTGACAGGCGCGGCGTCGACGGTTCGGCCCGGCATTCGACGGCGATCAGGTTCAGGTCGGCGACGGTGCCATCGGACCATTGCGCGGCGCTACCGTCGATCCGTCGTTCCGCCGCACCTCCCAGATGTTCCAGCACGGTCATGGCGCTTGGGCCGAACCCCCGCTCGCGCAGCAACGTCGCCACGGCGGCAGGGCCGTGGCGGTCATTGCTCAGCAGCAACAGCCTGACGCCGGTGGATAAGTGGGCATTGAGTACGGCCAAGGGGCGCGCCACCAGCGACAGGGTCATCACATCCTGCAACGGCCAACCCATGCGCGCTGCTGCCAGCGAACAGGACGATGGCGCCGGGATAACCAGCATCTGGCCGCCCGGAATCTGTTTAGCGAGACTGGCGCCGACGCCGTAGAACATTGGATCGCCGCTCGCCAACACGCACACCGCCTCGCCCCGACGGGCCAGCAGCGGCTCCAGGGAAAACGGACTGGGCCACAGCTCCCGTTCGCCGCCAATACACGGTGGCAACAGCGCCAACTGCCGAGCGCTGCCAACAATGCGCGACGCCCGCAGCAAAGCATGTCGGGCGGTGCGGCCCAGGCCCTTGAAGCCGTCTTCGCCGATGCCCACTACGGTCAACCAGGGCGTCATCTGTGTTCCTCGACTCGATCTGTTTGATAAGCAGGCTGACGCCCGCGAACCGGGCGGTCATCATACCGTGAGTGTTTGGTTAAGGCTGCGTCCGATCCAGATCAGCTGTGCAGGGCAGACCGCCATCGCGAGCAGGCTCGCTCCCACAGTTGGATCGGGTGAAGCCAGAACAGACAGGTTGGCTGCCAGGGCGCCTTCGCGAGCAAGCCCGCTCCCACAATTGGATAGGAGTACAGCCGGGAGCATCAGGCCGGCTGTCAGGTCGCCTCGCTTTTGATTTTGATCTTGGGCACATCGAGCCTAAGCGAGGTGCCCAGTGGTGGGGCAAGGCGCTTTTGGTTACTTTAGGCGCCCTTTCAAAAGTGACCCGCTGTAAGAGCGGAACCCTGAGTAGCCGTTACCGCAGCAATGGATATGTACAAAAGACCCAGCCCGGCTCTCAGGCCGCCACATGCAGTCGATACCACGCCTACCGATAAACATACTTAAGAATATACGCATACAAATCGCTGACGACAGAGTCCGGCACATGTTCAGCATTAGCCTGGACTTTATGCAATGCCAGGTGACATGCCTTCACCATTTCTTCACGGTCGCCAATAAGGTGCAGGCGATTATTGACGATGTTCTCGAAAGCACTGGCATACACCACCTTGGGGCCAGTGATGATCGAAGTACCATTCGCATCCAGGGTATAGGTGCTTTGAGCGCGCAGGACCCGTTCTTTCAACTGACCGAACCCCCGCTCATACAGGAAAATCTGCGAGCCGCTGACCGCTTTGGCCGCCGTCTCGAAAGCGAGGATGGTTGCCTGGGCGTTACTCAAGCTCGTATTCAGCGCTGCCAGTGAGACAAACCTTTCCATTTCCTGGTTTTCCAGGCTTTTGAGTGCCCGCTTGATACTCGACAGATGCGCGAACTCTTTTTTGCAGGCAATGATGTGGGTCTCGAACTGATACCCGGCGGCCGTCGCCGTCGGTGGAAATGCGGCAAAATCCAAGCTGTCGAACGCACATTCCATGATGATGTTGTACTTGTCATTGAACGCCTTCTCGAAGATTTTCGAGCCGACTTCCCGGACAAATGCTTCCGTATGTTCATAGGCGTGCAGCACGCCGTGCTTGCTCATCTGCGCGTATTGCGGATGTTTTTCCCGGTACTCGGGCAGATACAGGCGTACGTAGTTGTCGTAGCGCTTGGAGGGCAGCAGACTTTTTTCCAGCAGATAGGTCTTGCCCGAGCCTTGCGATCCGGCGGTAATCAACATCTTGGGGATCGTCTCGGTGGTGACGCCGTCCAACAGCGTGGCAATGATTTCATCGTACGCGGCGGTGACCTGTGCCGGGGTGTAGGTGTAGCTCTGTGTGTGTGACATTCCGGATTTCCTTATCGAGAATGAGGTTGAGGTGAATGCTTGCTCTTTGAATAAAGCGGTGTTTGCCGGATTGTTCAAATGCGCGTTGGTTTCAAGGTATGTAGCTGTTTTAAAAGGTAAAAAAGCCTACAGGAAAGCTCCAGAAAACCTACGCCCCCATGTTCTTCACAATGACCCCGTGACGGATATATTTGTCATCTCGCCACCCCCAATCCGACCAGCAAGCTTTTCATGCCCCCCGGCAAAGCAGGCATAATGGCGGTCCTTCGCCGTCATGGCGTGTCTTATCTGCCGGTTTGCCCTTGAACGAACGTCCATCCGCCAACGTCATCCGCCCCTCGGGTTGCCCGGGGTTGCTGCGTGTCGTCCAGGCGCTGGACGGGGGGATCTGCCGGATCAAGCTCGATGGCGGTGCCATCCAGGCGGATCAGGCCGAGGCCGTGGCGGCGGTGGCCGAGCGGTTCGCCGGTGGGGTGATCGAGGCGACCAACCGGGCCAACCTGCAAATCCGCGGGATCGGCCCCGGGCATGACGCGCTGATCGAGCCGTTGCTGGCCGCCGGGCTTGGCCCGCGCAAGCCGGCGGGTGATGACGTGCGCAACCTGATGCTCAGCCCCGCGGCCGGGATCGACCGGCAGATGCTGTTCGACACCCGTCCGTTGGCCGAGCAGATCCTCGTCACCCTGCAAACCCATGAACGCTTCCATGAACTGTCGGCCAAGTTCGCCGTGCAACTGGACGGCGGAGAAGCGTTGGCGATGCTCGAACATCACCACGACTTGTGGCTTTCGGCCCTTGTCCGTAACGGCGAGCCCTGGCTGGCCTTCGGCTTGGCCGGCACCCCGCGGGATAAACCGGCGGGCAGGGTGCCCCTGGCCCAGGGGCATGCCTTGGTGGTGGCGGTGCTGGAGTTGTTCCTCGACTTGGCCCGCCCGGACCAGATCCGCATGCGCCACTTGCTGGCTGACGTCTCTGTGGATGAATTCATGACCCGGCTGGCCCGCCGCGTGCCCGTGCAAGCGTGCCTGGATTGGCAGCGGGATGGGGCCATCGATGGACTGCACCTCGGCGTCCATCCCCAGCACGACGACCGTGTCTACGTCGGCGCGGCGGCGCCCCTGGGCCGGCTCGATGCGGTCATGCTGCGGGGGGCCGCGCAACTGGCGCGGGAGAAGGGCGACGCGAGCCTGCGTTTCAGCCCTTGGCAAAGCCTGCTGCTGCCCAACGTGCGCCGCGCGGATGCCGACGAAGTGCTGGCGCGGCTTGAGGGGTTGGGGCTGTTAGGTTCGAGCGAGCAACCCCTGGCGCAACTCATCGCCTGCACTGGCTCCAGTGGCTGCGGCAAAGCCTTGGCCGACACCAAGGCCGACGCCCGCCAACTGGCCGAGCTACTGCAACGCCAGGGCCAAACCCTGAAGGTTCATCTGTCCGGCTGCCCGCGTTCCTGCGCGGCGGCCCACGTCGCGCCTGCCACCTTGCTGGCGGTCGCCCCCGGTCGTTACGACCTGTATTTTCGCGATGCCACGTTGCCGGGTTTCGGCGCGTTGCAGGCACACAATCTGACTATTGAAGCGCTCGGCCACTGGCTCGACGCTCGCCCCCGGAGCCCCCTTGATGCTTGATTACATCCGCGACGGTCAGGAGATCTATCGCAACTCCTTCGCGATCATCCGCGCCGAAGCCAACCTGGCGCGCATTCCGGCCGACCTGGAGAAACTCGCCGTGCGGGTGATCCACGCCTGCGGCATGGTCGAGGCCATCGATGGCCTGCAGTTTTCCGAGGGCGCGGGCACGGCCGGGCGCCAGGCGCTGGCCGCCGGTGCGCCGATCCTGTGCGATGCGCGGATGGTCTCCGAAGGCGTGACCCGGGCTCGCCTGCCAGCCAACAATCCGGTGATCTGCACCTTGCGCGACGAGCGCGTACCGGCATTGGCCCAGGAACTGGGCAACACCCGTTCGGCGGCAGCGCTGGAGTTGTGGCGCCCGCACCTGGAAGGCAGTGTCGTGGTCATCGGCAACGCACCGACCGCGCTGTTCTACCTGCTGGAAATGCTCGATGCCGGCGCGCCGAAACCAGCATTGATCCTCGGTTTTCCGGTGGGCTTCGTCGGCGCCGCCGAGTCCAAGGCGATGCTGGCGGCCAACAGCCGTGGCGTGCCATTCGTGATCATGCAAGGCCGGCTGGGCGGCAGCGCCATGGCCGCCGCCGCCGTCAACGCCCTCGCCACGGAGATTGAATGATGCAGCAGCCTGGACGTCTGATCGGCCTCGGCGTGGGCCCCGGTGACCCGGAACTGATTACGGTCAAGGCCCTGCGCCTGCTGCGCGAATCGCCCGTGGTGGCGTATTTCGTCGCCAAGGGCAAGAAGGGCAACGCCTTCGGCATCATCGAGGCCCATTTGCAGGACGCGCAGACGTTGCTGCCATTGGTCTACCCGGTCACCACCGAGGTGCTGCCTGCGCCGCTCTCCTATGAACAGGTGATCGCCGACTTCTACGACACCGCCGCCGAGCAGTTGGCCGTGCACCTGGATGCCGGTCGCGACGTGGCGGTGATCTGTGAGGGCGACCCGTTCTTCTACGGCTCCTACATGTACCTGCACGATCGCCTGGCCGAGCGTTACGAGGCCCAAGTCATTCCCGGCGTCTGCTCGATGCTGGGCGGCGCCTCGGTGCTCGGCGCGCCGCTGGTCTATCGCAACCAGAGCCTGTCGGTGCTCTCCGGTGTCTTGCCCCACGACGATCTCAAACGTCGCCTGGCCGATGCCGATGCGGCGGTGATCATGAAGCTGGGACGCAATTTCCCCAAGGTTCGCCAGGTGCTCCAGGAACTGGGCATGGACGGGCGGGCGCTGTACGTCGAGCGAGCGACCATGGCCAACCAGAAAATCGTGCCGTTGGAT
The DNA here is from genome assembly GCF_001307275.1 of Pseudomonas fluorescens. Classification (NCBI taxonomy): domain Bacteria; kingdom Pseudomonadati; phylum Pseudomonadota; class Gammaproteobacteria; order Pseudomonadales; family Pseudomonadaceae; genus Pseudomonas; species Pseudomonas fluorescens. The sequence goes on along the minus strand of NZ_CP012831.1, from coordinate 1,861,368 downwards.
GAAGTCGAGCCGATGTCTTCGCCGTACTTCTCGCTGATCATCGTGCCGGGCGAACGGTGGCAGGGTTGATGGCCGCCAAGACCCCGGCCATCGTCATCCTCGGCCCCGGCAGCCTGGCAACAGCCCGACGGATCCAGCAGTGTTACCCGGACGCCCTGATTTACGGCCTGGCCGGGCGGGTCGAGGGTGATCGGCAATACCTCGAGTTCGGCGCGACGTTGCGCGAACTTTATCAACAGGACACGCCGGTCATCGCCCTGTGCGCGGCGGGCATTGTCATCCGTACCCTGGCGCCGCTGTTGCTGGAAAAAGGCGCCGAACCGCCGGTGCTGGCAGTGGCCGAGGATGGCAGCGCCGTGGTGCCGCTGCTGGGCGGCCTGGGCGGGGTGAATGGCATGGCCCGGGACATCGCGGCAATGCTGCAGGTCGCGCCGGCGATCACCACCAGCGGTGAATTGCGTTTCGGCACGTGCCTGCTCAATCCACCCAGCGGCTACAGCCTCGGCGACCTGGAGCAAGGCAAGCGCTTCGTCTCCGATCTGTTGGCCGGCGAACCGGTGCGCATCGAAGGTGCAGCACCGTGGCTGGATCAGGCGCAGTTGCCCCAAGACCCGCAAGCCCGGCGCACGATCCACGTTAGCCATGCCGAGCGTGAGGCCAGTGCCCATGAGCTGTTGATTTATCCGCGCAGTGTCGCGGTGGTGGTGAGCGCCGAGGTGGCTGATCTGCCAAGCGCCGTTCGTGCAGCTTTGCAGCAAGCCAACGTGGCGATTGCGAGCCTGGCGTGCCTGGTGGCGGCGGATACGCTGATGGCCAGCACGGCCTTGCGTGAAGCCGCGCTGGAACTCGGGGTGGCGCTGCGCTTTGTGGCGGCGACAGGCGATGCCGCCACCTTGGCCCGCAACTCGATGCCGGCGGAGACCCTCGTTTCGGCAACGGACAACTTGGTCATCGCCGTCGCCGCGCAGCCCTTGGATGTGGGCCGAATCGGTCGTCCGCGCGGCCGCCTGGCGGTGATCGGCCTGGGGCCGGGCGCGGCCGAGTTGATGGTGCCGGCGGTGAAAGCCGAACTGGCGCGGGCCACCGATGTGCTCGGTTACGAAACCTATGTGCGCATGGCCGGCCCGTTTCGCGACGATCAAGTGCTGCACTGCACCGACAACCGCGAAGAAATGCAGCGCGCTCGTCACGCCTTTGAACTGGCTGCCCTGGGTCGTTCGGTGATCGTGGTGTCGTCCGGTGACCCGGGTGTCTTCGCCATGGCGGCGGCGGTGCTCGAAGCGTTGCACGAATCCAGCGACCCAGCCTGGCATCAGGTGGACCTGGAGATCCTGCCCGGGGTGTCCGCCTCCCTCGCGACCGCCGCCCAGGCCGGTGCGCCGTTGGGGCATGACTTCTGCGTGATGTCGCTGTCGGACAATCTCAAGCCCTGGTCGATCATCGAAAAGCGTCTGGACCTGGCTGCCGAAGCCGATCTGGCGCTGGCCTTCTACAATCCGATTTCCCGTGCGCGACCGTGGCAATTGGGGCGTGCGCTGGAGATCGTCGCCAGGCACCGCACGCCGGAGACGCCGGTGGTGTTGGGGCGTGACATCGGCCGTCCGGGCCAGACCCTGCGTGTCACCACGTTGGGGCAGCTCACGGCCGAGCAGGTGGACATGCGCACCATGGTCCTGATCGGTTCCTCCACCACCTGCGTGTTCCCGCGGGCGTCCGGCGGAAACTGGGTGTACACGCCTCGCTGGTATGGGGCCAAACCTGCCTGAACCGCGACACCGTTCATTCATGGATGGCACTTGAAACTGTGGCGAGGGAGCTTGCTCCCTCGCCACAGAAGAGAAACATCGCCTTCAGGACCGTGGATTCGATTCTTTCGCTGTATTTGTTTCTCATATAAATAAAAGCGCAAGTTACAGTCTTGACCCTTCGTTGAAATGCATTGAAAGCCTTCCCGTTTGAGTTGTTGGTTTCTAAGCGTTAGTTTGCCTGCCTGATAAGTTGTCGGTGTGCGCTTGTCAGTGTTTGGCAGACGTTTCAGGTGTCGCCAAGTTGCAAGATATTAAATTGAATAAATAGGTCGCCAGAACACGTGCTGGCGGCGGCGTTGTCATAGGCCTGTTTTTTAACCAGACAGGCCAAGGAGTGTCTTTTTTATGCAGGAAGCGAACATCAAGACGGGCGACAGTGCGCTCGCCTTCATCAGCCTTTTCAAACTGGCCGATCTCGAACGGGCACTGTTGCCTCACAAGAACAATGAGCACTACGACGCGGTCATCCGTTATTACTTTGCCTGTATCGGCATGCCGGATTCCCATCGGTTGCTCGAGCCCTTGGGGCTCTTGAAACAGACGCTCGCCAAGCTGCTGGGCAAGCGCAGGGTCAAGCGCAGCCAGGATACGCATATCTCCAGCCCTGCCGGCGCCGGGATTGACCTGCCGCAGATATACGACAAAGTAGAACAGCACGAAGCGCGCCTCCAGTTCAGTGCCGAGCAGATGAAAAAGTTGCCCACGGAAGTGCCCAGGATGTTGCACTTCGTCTGGCTCGGCGGCGGCCTTGGCGACATTCAGCGCGATTATCTCAATGTATGGCGGCAGGTGTTGGCCCGGCAGGGTTATACCCTGAATCTCTGGTATGACAGCGATGCACTACTGGCCTGGCAAACCAATAGGTTTATTGTCGAGGCGGCCAAGGCCAATGTTTTTTTACACGGCGTAGATGAGCGTATTACCGAAGTCGAGTTGGGGGCCCTGTACAACGAACATGCCCTTGTTCTGAAACAACAGATGCAGGCCCATATCAATGCCGCTGTGGTGAATGGCGGATCAGCCGATGAGGCCCGGATCGATTTACTGACCCGTGCCTACGGTCAGGATGCGCAGGTGCTGCGCCAACAGTTGGAACGCAACCGGCGCAGTGTCCTGGACATGGACGGCTTCAAGTTGCGCGATCTTGCCGCTGGTGCGGTTTCGCTGCAGTTGCAGGAGGTCTATGACCGGGAGATGCGCTTGCTCGGCAATATGGCGGCGGCCTCGGATGTGGTGCGCGCGGAAGTCCTGTTCGCCGAAGGCGGCAGGTATGCCGATATCGACCACCTTCCGCCGTTATCGGCCACCCTGGGCGGCGTCGACATCAGCGGTTTTGATCATGATGCCCGTCTGGGCACCCTGCAATTGCTGCTGAACGAGAACCCCGAATGGCTGCCGGGTCGCCAGGCCTCCTCCCGTTATCGTATGCATATTCCTGCCGAGCATCTGTCGGCACTGGAAGCGTTCGCGCGGAGCGGGCCAAGCTTGAGCGAGGTCTTCGAACTGCCGGCGGAGCGGCTGGCCCGACCTTTCGCGCTGCGGGCCTTGAGCATGGAGCTGTCGTTAACCAATGCTTTTCTGATGGCTCATCCGGGTGCCGAGATTCTCAAGAGCGTGATCGACCGCCTGCGCTCCAACTACGAGTTGATTGAAGCATCGGTTCAACTGGCCGCCCAGCGCGGCGTTGCATTGAGTGACGTCGCCGGTATGTTGGTGCTGGTGGAGGAAGTCTTCGAAAAAAGACATGGATCGCTGAGCCGCCTGCCGATGGGCGAGGTGCTCAGGGCGATCGCGCGGATATCGGGCGTAGCCACCCACTTTGGCGACGGCATCCGCTTCGAGAGTGAAGGCACCGTCCATCTGACGGGCCCTGGCGCCATGCGCGACGGCATGGCCGACTACGCGAACGCGCACTTGAGTGCGGCAGCTGCCAAGACCTTGCGCGAGGAGGCGGGCATTGCTCCCCACCTGACGGTTAACGGCGCCACCGAAGAGGAGCAGGATCACTCCTGGAAAGAGCATGGCAACCAACCGGAAAAATGGCTGGCCAACGAGCAGGCACGCTGGCGTAAAGGCGAGTACCGCACGCGCTACAGCGGTGACATCGCCCAGTTGCTCAAGCATTCGACCGTTGAATTCCAACAGGGCTGGCCGCTGATCGAAGGCCGAGTCGTGCTGCTGACCGATGTCCTGGAGCGCTTGGTCGAGGGGCTTGGCGAGCCGTTCATCGAGGCGATGAGCCAGGGGCATGACGGTGAAATCCGTTTCGAGAAGCCGCTGCCGCTGAGTTTCGATGATCGCCAGCGTATCCGGCGCCAGGCGCCCGATACGCTGGTTCCGGTGTTCCTGAGCGATGCAAAGATGCAAAGCCTGGGGATCGACGACGTGCTGGGCGAGATCGCCAGCGGTGCCCGGCGGGTCATTGAGGTCAGCCCGGTGCAAAGGCTGTCACTGGGCGTGTTGCTCGGTTTGGACAGCTTGGATAACCCGCGCTTCAACGCCGCCACCAGTGAACTTGAGAACCTGGCCAACAGCGTCGCCGAACAGGCGGTGGCCGGCCGTTACGCGGTCATCGAGCGGCAACTGTTCAAGCGCAGGGCGGCAGGGTTCATGAACGGCCTGGTGAGCGATCCGGCGGATGCGCCGCTGCCGTCCGACAGCGCGCTGGAGCTGAAGAAAACCGCCTTGAAACAGGCGCGGACGCTGTTCCAGTGGGGCCGCCATGTCGCGCGGATCCAGAAGGTGGCGACCCTGGAGCACCGTCTCCAGGTCGTCGAACGCTCCGCGCAGGTGCTGGACGGATTCGGCCGCAACGGTGTGCAAATGGTCCCTCAGGATTTGCTGCTCAACGGCGATGGCGAGGCGATTGGCGGGCGCTGCTATCCCTTGGCGTTGGTGATGAGTGCAGCGCTTGCCCAGGGCGATGCGTCCTCCGGGCACTTGCGCGAGCGTTTCTTCCTGGCGGTGCTCGAACCCGGGCAAGCCGATTCCCAGGCCTTTGTGCAAACCCTGGAAGCGCTGCGGGACGTACCGATGACGGAGGTCGGGACGCGTCTGGGACAGGCGAACCTGGATCAGGTCAGGGCCCGGCTCGAGAAGCACATCGGCCCCCGTACGCTGATGCTCAATTCTGACAACCATTCGATGCTGGTGGCCAAGACCGTCAGTGGAGAACGCGCCGTCTACCATTTTTTCGACCCCAACTTCGGCCTGTGCAAGTTCGACCAGCCGGAAGCGCTGCAACAGGCACTGGAGACGTTTTTCCGAACAGAGGGCATGGCCCGCTATTACGCCGCTTATGGTCCTGACGCGCGACCGGAATTCGATCTGATCGACCTGCACAGCAAAAAAATCGCCGCCCTGGAACTGGCTGACGGCTTCACTGTGGAGCACCTGCTCAAGGCCGATCCGTTGCCTGGAAAACCGGCGCTTGCGATTCGCCAGCGCCTGAACAATGCTCACGGCAGATCCCTGGTGGACAACTCGCACCTGGGCAGCAGTTTGCTGGAACTGGACAGTCATTGGTGGGGCCAGCAGATCGCCCAGGCAACGGTCGGTTTGCAGGATTTGCATGACTCGGCCACGCCGCTGGTGCCCTTGTTCGAAACGCTGGAAATCACCCCCGAAGGCAAGTACCGGGTGAGCCTGATCGATCCCGCACAACCGCAACAGCCGGTTCAGGTGCTCAGCGACGATCAGCGCCTGTTGCGGATCAAGAACTGGTTGTCGGAACAGTTTTCGACCCTGGCGCGCAGACCCGCGCAGACAGGGAACGTCCTGGACCCGACCGAGGCCGCCAGTGTCCATACCCTCAACGCCGGTTTCACCATCCAGGCCTTGATGAATGCCTTGCGCGGTCGGGAAGGGGATGACCGAACGTTGACCACCGCCGTGCGCCTGCACGCGTACGTCAACTACGCGCAACTGGTGCACGGCAATGTCGTGGACGTGGCGGGCCTGGTGCAGTTGGCTCGCACCGCGCTGTCGGAGGAACGGCTCATCGCCCGCACGTGCGCGCCGATTGTCGGCCAGGCGCTGGGGCATGCGGCCAACGAGGGCGTCGGCGCGGTGCTGGGGCTGGCCAATGTCGGCTTCGATATCTATCAGTTGAAGACCGCGCAAACCGGCGTCGAGACCGCGCAATTCGGCACCCAACTGACCTTCGACTCTGCCAGCCTGGCCTTGACGGCGGGCGGTGTCGGGGCGGGTTTGGCCGGGGCATCGACCGCGGCGGCGGTACTTGGCGGTGCGGGGGTGATTCTCGGTGGATTGGCCGTCGGCGTCGCCGCCCTGGCCCAGGGGTTTGCCACCATCGCCCGCGAGGCGCGGCAAGTCGGTCAGTTTTTCGACGACCTGGAGCAGGCCTACCGGGGCGACGGCTACCACTACGATCACACGCTGGCCGCGTGGGTGGCACGGCCTTCGCTGCTGGTCAAAAGCATCGATCTGAACGAGGGAACGGTGCTGCTCGACAGCCCGAAGCTGTATCCGCTGCGTGATCATTTTGGTGTGCCGGGCTTCGATCCCGATAACGCGCGAGCCATCGACATTCGCCGGGAGCTGGGGCTACCCGGGCAAGTCGGGTTCGCGCCGCCCGCCGGCCAACCCATCGTGCTGCCCTGCACGCCACACACCACGTACGGTTATGAATACAAGGCGCTGCCCTTCGCTCGTTGGCGTCATGACCGCGGCTTCGACACGGCCCGGCGCCTGGAAAAAAAGCAAGCGGACGGCACCTGGCTGTTTCTGTTCTCGTTCTATTCGTTTCCTTCCGACTACATCCTCAATCGCCTGAACCCGGTGTATGGCGAAACGGTTATCCGGGTGAACCTGGATGCGCTGGAGCGGACACTGGTGGTTCCCGTCCTGCCGGATGCCTGGCAAGGAAAGTTGGCCTATTGGCTCCGGGGCGCGGGCGGGCGCTGTACGGTGATGCTCAACCCCGGGGCCGACATCAGGCTGGTCGCACCGAACCAGACGTATTGCCGCTGGGTATTGCAGGCGAACTGGGCCAAGGACAGTGACATCCGGGTCGAGCCTTCCGGCGACCTGTACATCGGCACCGTCCATGTGACCCGGGTCGGTCGCCAGGAAGTGCTGATCCGCACGGCCGATCAGTTGTTCAGCGTCACCCAGGGTAAACAGCAACTGGACCTGGTCGAGCAGACGGCGCCCGAGGGGCTCGACGAGCAGGCGCTGCTTGACCACTACAAGGGCCTGGCGCGGGAGCACCGATTGGCACTGCCGTATACGCCGGTCCAGCGTTTCCTGATCCCGTTCGAGGATCCCCGGCAACCGCGCTACACCACCGCCTGGTATGACGCCCACGAAGACCGTTTCCTCTACATCCGCGACGACCTGGAAGTGCTCGGCGAGCCGCAGTTGTCGGTGGTCCTGGAGGGCTCCGCGTATTTCCATGACCCCGAGCAATTGCAGATCTGGCAAACGGATTGCGCCACGGGCCTGCTCAAGCGCTGTTACCTGCTACTTATCCAGGACGGTCAAAGCACCATTCGCAGCGTTGCGGCGGATGCCCAGGGCGTGATTCATGTGGTGCAGGAATACGTCGTTGATAAGAAAACCGTCCGGCAGTACCGCTACCTGATTCATGACGGGCAACTGCTGTTGAGTTCCGTCACCTACGACACGGTGCCGCAGCTGCAAGCGCTGCTGTTGGCCAACGATACCCTGGCCGAATGGTCGTCCTTGCTCGGCAACTTCCTGCGGCTGGCCTCCGGGCCTTCGAGCAATGGGCTTGTCACCGTCGATTGGCAGCCGGCGCCGTATGTTTCGATCTGCTGGGCGATTGCCCCCGACGTCCGAGACATGGCGTGGGTACGCGGCAGTGATCGACAGCTGATCCTTGCACAACCGGCCAAGCATCACGCCCGTGGCTGGGACGATTCGATCAAGCACCTGGACGGCCTGATGCTCTTGCCGATGGCCGATGACAGCGATGTGTTCTTCATCTACCAGCGAGTCACCCCCAACCAAACGCTCTGCCGGCTGCAACGCAGTGTGAAGGACGGCAAGGCGCAATGGACGCACCGCTGGGTGCAGCCCGACGGACTCAAGCAGGTCCTGGCTGTCGAAAGGGGCTACGTGGCGCTCGATGACAATGGGCTGTTTTTCAACCTGACCGCGCAAGGCGCGCTGCAGTTTGCCGGTGTGAGTGAGCACTGGCTCAAGGGCCGTACCCGCTGGTGGCAGGCGCTGGAGCCATTGGCCAAGCGCTACCCGGACAAGGATTTCGCCATTGCCGGCCTGCGCAATGCCGCTGGTGACGGCAACCTGTGTGCCTGGTACGTGACGCACCGATTGTTGTTGTGCGATCCGGGACTCGACAAAGAAGTGCGCTTGCTCGGCGTGACGCCGGACAATCAGTCGGCCTGGCTGTTCGACAGGTCGAGCGGTGAAGTCGTGAGCCAGGCATTCTTCGACCCGCAGCAGCTCGATCAAGCATTCGGCGCCGGCTCGCAACTGTTGCCGGGCGCCAGCCTGCCGGCTTATCGACGCGAGTGGACGGGCTGGCGGTTCGCCGACGTCACGCCCGAAGGCAGCGGATTGCGCGGGACCAGCGTGGAAGGTGTGTCGCTGGCGCTGCGTCATCAGGAGGCGGCGACCATCACCGGGGTCAACCACGCCTGGGTGAGGGCCCAGGACGAGCACCTGGTCGCAGCCCTGCAGCGATTGCTGGACGCGGCGCAACATGCCGAATTCGTCTCGGTGGAGTCCGAGCCTGGAAGCCTGCAATGGTATGACGTGCAAAGTGCCCGGCTGTTGCGGGTCACTGGCAAGAACCTGCCCAGGGACTTCACCCTGCTGGGCACTCAAGCACCGCTGAACGTGCTGCTGCACGCGCACCAGGATGGGCGGGTGCTGATCTATCCGGACAAGCGCAGTATCGGGCCGTTCGATTACGTCCAGCGCAACGCCCAGGTGCTGGTGGTCGAAGGGGAGAAGGTCGGTCGCGATCTGTTGCCGCTGATTCCCGATGAGGTCAACCGGTTGGTCCTGCGTATGGGCCAGGGCGCGGTGACTTGCCATTTGACGAAACCGGTATGGCTGAAGCTGGAGTCGGTCATTGTCGACTGTCGCCATGCCTTGGATGAAACACCCGTCACGGCGAGCACGTTGATCTGGGCATTCGATGAGCCTGGAAAACTCGTGTTCGAGATCGTCCAGGCGCACCTGGTCATTGTCGATCCGGACAGTGAACGCTGCCTGATCTTGCGTGATGTGTGTTCCGCCGATCCGGCCTTGCGCGGTGAAATATGCCTGGGCTTCAACGCCGCGCAATCTCGCCAGGTGTCGACGTTCGTGGCGCGGTTAAGGGACCTGGGGGCGACTGGCAGTGCAACCCTGAAGGCGCTGCTGGCGACAGCGCCGGTCGCAGAATAAGCCGTCTTTCTTTTACGGCACCAGGTAGCCCTTCACCCCGGTAAAAATGATCTGCGCCGCCAAGGCGCAGACAAACAGCCCCATCAAGCGGCTGACGATCTGCAGGCCCTGGTCGCCAAGGATCCGTTCGATGCGGCTGGACAGGTAGAGCACGACGCCGACGGTGAAGCTTGCCAGGGCGATGCTGATGATGGCCATGAGTTTGTCGTCCCAGTGCGGCTGGCTCACGCCCATTACCAGCAGGGCGCCGATGGTGCCGGGGCCGACGGTCAACGGAATGGTCAGCGGGACGATGGTCACGTCCTGCTGCACGTTGTCGGTCTGCACGGCCGACTTGCCCTGGGCCATGCCCAGGGCCGAAATGAACAGCACGCTGCCGGCACCGATCCGGAACGCATCCACAGTGATGCCGAACACGCTGAAAATCACTCGCCCGAACAAATACAGCAACACGCTGGAGATCAGCGTCGCCGTCGCGACTTTCCAGGCCAGGCGGCGTTGTTCCTTGCGCGAATAGCCGCGCGTCAGGCCGATGAAGCAGGACAGGACGAAGAAAGGGCTGTAGAGCACCAGCATCTTCAGGTAAACGCTGAACAGCACGTGGAGCATGGTCGGAACTCGCAACGAATGACAATTGACGTGGAGTCTATCAGGCGCCGGGGTGTCTTTGAGGGTTTTAATGTAGTGAAATCTTGGTTTGTTTTTTCTGTTAGTTGTTGGTTGTTGTCCTGGGATTAAGTGCGGTTACAGTTCTGTGCTTGTTACCCTTAAGGTGGATAGGTAAGTATGGCGCTCGGGCCCATGGAGGGCTTTAATTAAATAAGGGACATATTCAATGGATACTAAATTTGATTCGGTTATCACCTTGGCGGACCGACTGGAACGCCTGAATGCCTACGATATATCGCCGGACGATGTAATTGTTTCCCCTCGGATTGCCAGATATAAAACGGCAGGGTTTGACAACGAAATCGAAAAGCCGGACCGCGCTTCGATTGTCGGAGACGCTATCATGTCGTTCGTTTCAGGTATGACGGCGCAAAATCAAGCGGATATCCAGCATTCCTATCTGTTTGCATCGCTGGTTGCCAATAAGAAGTATCCGCGGGATGACGAAGGCGAGGAATGGTATAAAACCTTCCTTGATGTCATGCAGAGTTGTGGCTGGACCATTCTGCGGCATTACCACGATAAGGTTGCCGCGTCCGGCAAGAGTTTCAAGATGGATCAACTGGTGTTGAAAATCCTCGGTTCGGCGGTGGCGGCGGCTGCCGTTCCTGGCCCAACCTCATTGCTGATGCTTAAAGTGGCCGGTGATGCGATCGCCGCATTGCAAACCAATGACAAGTCGCTGCGGCTCTTTGACCAGAATATCCAGGAGTCCGGCACCGGGGGCTTTGGTGTGGCGTCCTGTCACGAAACCGCGCACGGTGAAATCCTCATGGCATTAGGCGCCGTGCGCTTCATCAAGCGGACGAACCAGACCAAGGTCCTGTTCGTGGATTGGGATAGCAGTTCGGTAGACCTGTATCGCGGTGAATGTCATATGACCATGGTGCCGACAATTATCAGTGCAACTCGAGAGATGATTGTTGCAAAGCTGGGTGAACGCGCGAAACAAAAAATCGACGAGTACGAGATCTGATTGATTGATCTCCTGGCGACTACCGAGGTAGTCGCCATCCGTTAATGGAATAAGGTAATTGTCATGAAAGATCATTGTTCGGTTTTTATTGATGCCGGTGCTGTTGTCCTGCTGCCCACTGACCTGATTGGGCAGGACCGGCTCGATATATTGAATTCGATATTGTTTGCCCAGCTGGTAGCCAGTAAAAGATACCCCGCTCTTGCCCGGTCCAGTGACTGGTACTCAGCGTACCGGGAAGTACTGAATAATGGCTGGATGCAAAAGGCCGTGAGTTGGGACAGCTTTACACTCGCTGCCTCATCGAAAACCAACCTGATGGGATGTGTCGAAGAGCGGCTGGGAGAATATGTTGAGCGAACTTTGATTACGCAGGTAACTGATGTATTGAAGCGCGTCGCCCAGTTGTCCAGCACGTTGCCCGCTATTGAATTGCTGCGTGAACATGCCCATCGGCCGAAAAGCCCGGATTCGTCCGAGGCGCCCCATAAAGCACCCGACAGAATCAGGCTGCAAGTCATCCTGGCCCAACAGGGGCCTGTATTGAGTAGCGTCTGCCTGGAGTTTGAGCCCGAGCACGTGACGTCCAACCCTCTTGGACAACTTTTTTCCACCGATCCCGTGGTGGGCAATATTCAATTGCGTTGCTTCAAGGCGAATTTGTCCCAGGCGCTCTATGCGCCCTTCCGTGATGCGATTGTCCACAAGCTGGGGGATAAGGCCGCCAGGAACATCATCGATATTTCCGATGCGGTCGAGCAAGCGCAACCGGAAGCGGGGGCGTTATGACGGATCAAGGGTTTCGATCGGCCGACGGGCAGCGGTTGCGCCTGGATGAGGCATCGAGGGCAGCGGTGGTGGGCGGGAGTATCGTGTCCTTCGACGAGGGTTTGTCCCTCCAAGATCGCGAGGATATCTACCTGAGCAACTTGTACGCGCAGTTGGCAACCCGTTCGGCGTACAAGGACGGTCTGGTCGGTAACTGGTTCGACTATTACAAGAACAAGCTCAGGTACCTGGGGTGGGACTCGGCGCGTCCTGTCAGTGCGGGGCAGGCCGGGCAAGGATTGATGGCCGATAGCGTTTCGCAGCAGATCGCCCGTTCCTTTGGCGCAGGCTATTCGCGGCAGGCCAGCCAGGCGATAGCAACGCTTGGACGAAGCCCTGCTGCGCTCGAGCTGTTTGAACGAACGAGTCTACAGCGCAATACGGGATTCTTCCAGGTGATCCCCTGCGCGGCCAAATCTCGCGGGAAAGTGGAAATCGCGTTGTATCACAAGCAGTTCCGCACCCGCAGGACGGTCTCGGGATTTCTGTTCTGGCCAATGGAGCAAGTGGTGGAAAACAGCGTGGAGGAAATGGCCGTCGTGACATTCAGCACGCTGCATTACGCAACGTTCAGGCAAAAAGTCGCGGCCGCGGTGATCGCCGAAACGACTCGTCACCTGCATGAGCTGGAAATCTGAACGACGCTACGGGGAGTCGCCGAATGCTCTTCGCGGGTTCAGGGCGTGTGCACGGCCTTGTTCTGCTGGTCGCGCTGGGCCACCCAGTGCTCGATCAACTCGCGCAGTTGCGACAGTTCCACCGGCTTGGCCATGTGCCCGTCCATCCCGGCCTGGCGGGCGCGCTCCTTGTGTTCGGCCAGGATGTGCGCGGTGAGCGCCACCACCGGCGTGCGGGTGCGCTGGTTACCCATTTCCCAGGCTCGTAGCTGCTGGGTGGCGGAAAACCCGTCGAGGATCGGCATTTCGCAGTCCATCAGGACCAGGTCGTAGCGCTGCTCCTTCATGGCCTTGAGGGCTTCCTCGCCGTTGCTGGCGGTGTCGGGTTGCAGGTTGAGCTTGCCGAGCATGCCGCGGATGACCTTGGTGGAAATGCTGTTGTCCTCGGCCACCAGGATGCGGAAATCGCTCGGCACCTTCACCGGAATGGGAGGACCGGCGTTCACCTGCACGTTCGTAGCCTGGCCCCGGTTGCGCTGGTTCAACTCGTCCGCCAGGGTGGTCTTGAGGGTATAGCCGGCCACCGGTTTGGCGAGGATGCGCTTGACCCCGCTGTTGCGCGCCACGATCTTGCTCGGCGCATTGCTGATACCGGTGAGCATGATCAACAGGATGTCGTGGTTCAGGCTCGGGTCTTCCTTGATCTTGGCCGCCAGTTGCATGCCGGTCATGCCCGGCATGTTCTGGTCCAGCAGCACCACGTCGAAATAATCCCGCAGGTGCGCCTTGGTGCGCAGCAGCGCCAGGGCTTCCTTGCCCGAGGGCACCGCACTGACGTTCAGGCCCCAGGCGCTGCACTGCTGCACCAGCACCTTGCGGCAAGTGTCGTTGTCGTCGACGATCAATACCCGTGCCCCTTGCAGCGGGCCATCGAGGTCGGATGTCGGGTGTTCGAGGCGATCCGGGTCCAGGGGCAAGGTCAGCCACAGGGTACTGCCCTGGTTGCTGCCGCTTTTGATGCCGAATTCCCCGTGCATCAGGATGATCAGCTGGCGGGCGATGACCAGCCCCAGGTTGCCCCCCAGGCGCGTGGCCGAGAGGAAGTTCTTGCTGTGCAGCTCGGCGTGCATCAGCGTGTCACGCTCTTCAGCGTCCATCGGCGTCCCGCTGTCCTGCACGGCGATGCGCAGGCGCGGTTGATGGCTGCGCTCGTCGAGGGCGACGACGATCAGCACTTCGCCCTCGTCGGTCTTCTTCAGGGCGTTTTCCAGCAGGCTCAGCAACGCCTGGCGCAGCCGCGTCGGGTCGCCGCTGATCACCCGCGGCACCTGGGGCTGGATGAAGCTGATCAGCTCGACATTCTGCTGTTCGGCCTTGGCGCGGAAGATGCTCAGGCAATCCTCGATCAGCGCATTGAGGTCGAACTGCACATCGTCCAGTTCGATCTGCCCGGATTCGAGCCGGGAAATGTCGAGGATCTCGTTGATCAGGGTCAGCAGTTCGTTGCCGGCGCTGTGGATCGTCTGCACGTAGTCGCGTTGTTTGACCGACAGTGGCGTGCCCAGCAGCAGCTCGGTCATGCCCAGCACGCCGTTCATCGGGGTGCGGATCTCATGGCTGATCTTGGCCAGGAACTCGGCCTTGGCATTGATCTCGGCATTGCTCGCCGCCAGGTCGCGGCTGATGCTGAAGCGGCTTTCGTTGATCGAGCGCTGGCGCTCGCCCAGGGCGACACTCATCAACAGGCCGCTGATGCAGATGAAGATCAGCAGGGTGATGATCAAGCCCTGGGGAGGGACTTCCGTGAGCCCTTGCAGCGCCGGAAGAATGATCAGCGTGCCCAGGTTGAAGACCACCATGGCCGCGACGAACAGCCGGGCCGGGCGATAGCCCTTTTGCCAGTGCCAGGCGCTGACGAACAGCATGCTCAAGCCGGCCAGGGCCACCAGGGCGTAGGTCATGATATTGAGTGGCAGCGTGTTGACGAACAACAGCAGCAGGCTGCACAGCATGACGAACACAATGTCCCCCAGCAGCAACCGGTTCAACGGGTGCGGCCCCAGGGGCGCGAAGAAGCGGTAGGCGAACATCAGGCCGCAGGGCGCCGTCAGCAGCAACGCCAGGTAAGCGCCGGGCGTCTGCACCGCCGGCCAATCGGGCAGCCAGGGCCCGGCCAGGTTCAGCAACAGCGCCAGGCTGAGCATCAGCAGCCCTTCACAGGCGGCCAGCCACAGGCAACTGCGGGAACGGGTGTAGGCGTAGCGGGTGAGGTTGTGCAGGATCAGCATGGCGATGCAGCCGAACAGCAGCCCATAGATCAGCGTCTGATTCTGATCGGCGGCCGCCACGACGGCCGATTGCAACGTGACGTAGGGGCGCAGTTCGTGGCGCGAGGCCAGTCGCAGGTAGACGTCCAATGATTTGTCGCTGCGCGGCAGCGGCAACATGAAGTCGCTGCTGGGCACCGCCGGTTCCGTATGCGGCGTGGCATTGCCGCTGACCTGTTGCTCGACCAGGGCGTCGCCGTCCAGCACATAGAGGTTCAGGCGTGACAGGTCGGGGGCGAAGATGCGCAGGATTTGTTCGTGCCTGTCCGGGGCCAGGCGAAAGCGCAGCCACAATGCACCGCCGGGCTCGGCGGCCCTGAGGCGGTCCAGGTCGATGGGGCTGAATTGATTGGTGTAGCGAGCGGAGCGGATGTCGCTCAGCGTCAGGTCGCCCTGTTCATCGAGCAATACCGCCCAGCCACTGCCTGGCGCGGCCTGGGCCGGGAGCATGCAGAGCAGCGTCAGCAGGGTGACGGTAAAGCCTATGGCAATCCTGAGCCAGCGCACGGCGAAATCCCTTCGTAGGTTGATGCCAGATTATAACTATGCGCGGCGCCGGAACAGTCAGGCAAGGGCCGCAGACCCCTGCCTGGCTGAATGGCCGGGTTATTCCAGATTTTCGCCACGCTCACGGGCAATGGCGCGGTAGCCAATGTCCTTGCGGTAGAAACAACCTTCCCAGTCGATCTCGGCGGCAAGCTTGTAGGCCTGCTGCTGAGCGTCGTCCACACTGGCGCCCATGGCGGTGGCGCAAAGCACACGACCGCCGGCGGTGACCACTTGCCCATCCTTCAACGCAGTGCCCGCGTGGAAGACTTTGCCTTCCAGCCGGGCCGCGGCGTCCAGGCCCTGGATTGCGCTACCTTTGGCGTAGTCGCCCGGGTAACCGCCGGCCGCCAATACGACACCGACGCTTGGGCGCGGGTCCCATTGGGCTTCGACCTTGTCCAGGGCCTGGGCCAGCGCGGCCTCGACCAGCAGGACCAGGCTCGATTGCAGGCGCAGCATGACCGGCTGGGTCTCAGGATCGCCGAAACGGCAGTTGAATTCGATGACTTTTGGGTTACCAGCCTTGTCGATCATCAGGCCCGCGTAGAGGAAGCCGGTGTAGACGTTGCCTTCATCGGCCATGCCGCGCACGGTCGGCCAGATCACCTGATCCATGACGCGCTGGTGCACCTGGGCGGTCACCACCGGGGCTGGGGAGTAGGCGCCCATGCCGCCGGTATTCGGGCCGCTGTCGCCATCGCCGACACGCTTGTGGTCCTGGCTGGTGGCCATCGGCAGCACGTTCTTGCCATCGACCATGACGATGAAGCTGGCTTCCTCGCCGTCGAGGAACTCTTCGATCACCACGCGGGAACCGGCGTCACCGAAGGCATTGCCAGCGAGCATGTCGCGCACGGCGTCTTCGGCTTCGGCCAGGGTCATGGCGACGATCACGCCTTTACCGGCGGCCAGGCCGTCGGCCTTGATCACGATCGGTGCGCCTTTCTCGCGCAGGTACGCCAGGGCCGGCTCTATTTCGGTGAAGTTCTGGTAGTCGGCGGTCGGGATCTTGTGGCGCGCCAGGAAATCCTTGGTGAACGCTTTCGAGCCTTCCAGCTGCGCGGCGCCAGCGGTCGGGCCGAAGCAGTCCAGGCCACGGGCGCGGAACAGGTCGACCACGCCGGCGACCAGCGGCACTTCCGGGCCGACGATGGTCAGCGAGACGTTCTTCTCGGCGAAGTCGGCCAGTTGCTCCAGGGCCAGCACGTCGATGGCGACGTTTTCGCACTTGGCTTCGATGGCGGTGCCGGCATTGCCCGGGGCCACGAAAACCTTCTGCACACGGGGATCCTGGGCCACTTTCCAGGCCAGGGCGTGTTCGCGGCCACCGCTGCCAATGATCAAAACATTCATTTCAAAAACCTCGGATGACGCTGATTCTGTTGAGCATCGCAGATGCTTTTCTGTGGGAGCGAGCTTGCTCGCGATGGCGGTGTGTCAGCGGACTTCAATGCTGGCTGAGCCGACGCTATCGCGAGCAAGCTCGCTCCCACAGTTGATCGGTGTATCAGTGACGGAAGTGGCGCATGCCGGTGAATACCATGGCGATGCCGGCTTCATCAGCCGCAGCGATCACTTCAGCGTCACGCATCGAGCCACCCGGCTGGATCACGGCGGTGATGCCGACCTTGGCCGCGTTGTCGATGCCGTCGCGGAACGGGAAGAACGCATCGGAGGCCATGACCGCGCCCTGTACCTGCAAGCCAGCGTGTTCAGCCTTGATGGCGGCGATGCGGGCCGAGTTCACGCGGCTCATCTGGCCGGCGCCGACACCGATGGTCTGGCGGTTCTTGGCGTAGACGATGGCATTGGACTTGACGTACTTGGCGACTTTCCAGGCGAAGATCAGGTCGTTGATTTCCTGCTCGCTCGGGGCGCGGCGGGTCACCACTTTCAGGTCTTCGCTGCCGATCATGCCGATGTCACGGCTCTGGACCAGCAGGCCGCCATTGACGCGCTTGTAGTCCCAGGCCGGCGCACGATCGGCCGACCATTGGCCGCAGGCCAGCAGGCGTACGTTGGCCTTGGCGGCAACAATGGCGCGGGCTTCTTCACTGACGGAAGGGGCGATGATCACTTCGACGAACTGGCGCTCGACGATGGCCTTGGCGGTCTCGGCGTCCAGTTCACGGTTGAAGGCGATGATGCCGCCGAAGGCCGACTCGGTGTCGGTGGCGTAGGCCAGTTCGTAGGCCTGGCGGATGCCGCCCTCGGCGTCCGGGCTCACGGCCACGCCGCACGGGTTGGCGTGCTTGACGATCACGCAGGCTGGCTTGACGAAGCTCTTCACGCATTCCAGCGCGGCATCGGTGTCGGCCACGTTGTTGAACGACAGCTCCTTGCCTTGCAGTTGGGTGGCGGTGGCAATGCCGACTTCGGCAGGCTTGGCTTCCACGTAGAACGCCGCGCTCTGGTGCGGGTTCTCGCCGTAGCGCATTTCCTGGGCCTTGACGAACTGGGTGTTGAAGGTGCGCGGGAATTCGCTGCGGCCTTCGGTCGACAGGGTTTCGGCGGCCTGGTTCACGGTGCCCATGTAGTTGGCGATCATGCCGTCGTAGGCGGCGGTGTGTTCGAAGGCCTTGAGCATCAGGTCGAAACGCTGGGCGTAGGTCAGGCCACCGGCCTTGAGGTTCTCCAGCACGCTGGCGTAGTCGCTGGCGTTGACCACGATGGCCACGTCCTTATGGTTCTTGGCCGCCGAGCGGACCATGGTCGGGCCGCCGATATCGATGTTCTCGATGGCGGTCGGCAGGTCGCAGCCAGGCTTGTTGATGGTGGCTTCGAACGGGTAGAGGTTGACCGCCACCAGGTCGATCGGCTTGATGCCGTGTTCGTTCATGATGGCGTCGTCGATGCCGCGACGGCCCAGGATGCCGCCGTGGATTTTCGGGTGCAGGGTCTTGACCCGACCGTCCATCATTTCCGCAAAACCGGTGTAGTCCGCGACTTCCACTGCGGCGACGCCATTGTCCTGCAGCAGCTTGAAGGTCCCGCCGGTGGAGAGAATCTCGACGCCCAGCTGTTGCAGCTCGCGGGCGAATTCGAGGATCCCGGTCTTGTCGGAGACGCTGATCAAGGCGCGGCGGATCGGCAGGCGGGTGGTCTGGTCGGTCATTTCAATTTCCATCAAAAGCAAGGGAAGTCAGCAAAAAAGGCGACCGTTTTTTATGCGGGCGCCTTTCTGGTTTGATTGAATGCTTACAGCAGATCGTACTGCTTGAGTTTCTTGCGCAGGGTGCCGCGGTTCAGGCCCAGCAGCTCACTGGCCTTGGTCTGGTTGCCCTTGACGTAGTTCATCACGCTTTCGAGCAGCGGTGCCTCGACTTCGGAAAGCACCAGGTTGTACACATCCGTGACGGCAGCGCCCTCAAGGTGGGCGAAATAATTGTGCAGCGCCTTCTCGACACTCCCGCGAAGGGTCTGACCTTCTTCGCTGGGCGTATTGAGGTGCTGTTTCAAATTCACGTTGTCGCTCACGGGTGCTGTTCCACTCACTAAAGTCTCGGTCATCATCGTCATGCGGCCACCCCTTCGTCCCCTGTCAGGCTCTTGTAACGCTCAGCGAAGAACGCCTGAACGTCGGCGCATTGTGCTTGCGTACCATCCAAACGATTGAAACGGGCGCGAAACTCCCTGGCGCCCGGCAGGGTTGCGAGATACCAGCCCACATGCTTGCGAGCGATGCGTACGCCCATGACTTCTCCGTAGAAGGCATGTAGCGCGGCCAGATGCTCTAGCAGAATACGTTCCACCTCGGACAACTGCGGCGCCGCCAGCTTTTCGCCAGTGCGCAGGTAGTGTTCGATCTCACGAAAAATCCATGGCCGCCCTTGGGCGGCCCGGCCGATCAACAGGCCATCGGCACCGGTCGCGTCCAGCACGTACCGGGCCTTCTCGGGCGAATCGATGTCGCCGTTGGCAAAGACCGGAATCGACACCGCCTGCTTGATCGCGGCGATGGTGTCGTACTCGGCTTCGCCGGTGTACAGGTCGGCCCGGGTGCGGCCATGGACCGCCAACGCCGTGATGCCCGCCTGTTCGGCGATCTTCGCCACCACCAGGCCATTCTTGTTCTCCCGGTCCCACCCGGTGCGGATCTTCAGGGTCACCGGCACATCGACCGCGGCCACTACGGCCTGCAGGATCTCGGTGACCAGCGCTTCATCTTTCAACAGTGCCGAGCCTGCGGCCTTGTTGCAGACCTTTTTCGCCGGGCAACCCATGTTGATGTCGATGATCTGCGCCCCCAGCTCGACATTCGCCCGGGCCGCCTCCGCCAGCATCTGGGCGTCGCCACCGGCGATCTGTACCGAGCGGGGCTCGGGATCGCCTTCGTGGATCATGCGCAGACGCGATTTGCGGGTGTTCCACAAACTCATGTCGCTGGTGACCATTTCCGATACCACCAGTCCTGCGCCCAAGCGTTTGCACAACTGACGAAAGGGCTGGTCGGTGACGCCCGCCATAGGGGCGAGAACCAGGCCGTTCTGCAATGTATATGGGCCGATGCGTACCGCCGACATAGGACTTCCCTGAAGTGGGGCCGGATCATGAGACTTCGAAAAAGGGTTGGCATGATACCCGCTCTCGATGACTGGATAAAGATCGAATTGGATAAAATCTGAACAGCTATTTTGTTATCGCCAGCGGTTTGGTCTGGGTGGGGTCAGTCAGAAAGCTGCCGTCAATTGGCCGACCCTGGCCGGTTTCATTCGGGGGAATGAAAGCTCAAACTGTAGTTCACCGCCTTGGGGCCCGGATCCAGGATATCCAGCGCGATGTGGATGGGCGTTTGCGGCGGCATTTCGCCGCGGCCCTCGAGATCGCCGCCCAGGTACTCCCCGGGCTTGAAGCGACGGCTGGCGATCAGGTGCCCGTTGAGGTCGGCAAAGCGCAGCTCCAGCAACGGAAAAGGTTGGGAGAAGGGCGCACGGTTGTAGATGATCGCGTCCACCACCAGGGCGCCGCTGAACTCCGGATGGCTGCGCACCACCAGGTTGCTGCTTTTGATCTTGGCGATGTCGACCTTGGACGGTACGTCGCAACCGATGGTCGGGCAGATTTGCAGGAACCACGGCCGGTACTGGTCCTGGCGGGCCAGTTCTTCGAAATGGTAGGCGATGTACTGGCCACCCAGGGCTGCGGCGGCGAGCAGGATCAGCAGGGTCCACAACAGGCGTCGGCCCCAGGGCGAACGGCGTTTGCGCCAGTCCAGTTGCAGCGGGTCGTCGTCGAGGTCGTGGAGGGCCTCGGCGCGTATCCCCGGCTCCTGGCGTTCCCGTGACTTGCGCAGTGGCAGCGGTCGCTCGGGCTCATCGTCGTGGTCGTGATCATCGGTGGCGGAGAGGCGCTCGAGGTGTTCGTCGGGCTCGTCGTCCGGTGCGAGGTGGAGCGGGGCGGCCGGCTCGTCGTCCGGTTCCAGCGGTTCGAGGGCCAGGGACAGGGACGGCTCGGTACGCGGCGGTCGCGCCGGTTCGTGGGGTTCGAACGGTTCGAAGGGGGTATCGAGGACGGTTTCGACGCGCTCGTTCGAGGTTTCGCTGTACAGGCTGTCGGGCCAGGTTTGCTGTTCGCTGGAGAGCGAATCGCGTTGCGCGCTCAGGTTGTCTTCCCGGCGCCGGCCGGCATTGCCCGGGGCGCGATTGTCGCGGCGCTCCAGGCGCGCCAGCTCCTTGTCCAGGTCATCCAGATCCAGCTCGGCGGCGCTCCACTGTTTCTGGCTGATCGCCCGGGGCGGGGCTTCGGCGGCCGGCTTGGCGGGTGGCGCGACGGCAGGCACCGCTTGCTTGGCTGTGCGTTGTTCCAGCAACTGTTGTGCGGCATTGAACACCTGCAGGCACGAGCCGCAACGAACCACCCCGCGGGCCACGCTCAATTGAGCATGGCTGACGCGAAAACGGGTGTGGCAATGCGGGCACTGGGTGACGAAGCTGTCAGTCATGCGGCAATCCGGTGGATACAGGCGCTCATTCTAGCGCCGACGTCCGGTGATGCGCACCCAGCCATCGCGATTGGCGATCGGGTCCAGGTCAAAGTCCGCGGCATAAGCGGCGGCGACTTCTTCACCTTGTTCGGCGAGGATGCCCGACAGCGCCAGGCGTCCGCCCGGCTTGACCAGGCTCGACAGTTGCGGCGCCAGGGATACCAGCGGGCCGGCCAGGATGTTGGCCACCAGCACATCGGCCTGGACTTGTGGCAAGTCCTGGGGCAAATACAGCGGGAACAGGGCTTCGGCGATGTTGTTGCGCCCGGCATTGTCGCGGGAGGCTTCCAGGGCCTGGACGTCGATGTCGGTGCCGACCGCTTCCCGGGCGCCCAGCAGGAGCGCGGCAATCGCCAGGATTCCCGAGCCGCAGCCAAAGTCGAGTACGTTGCAGCCCTTCAGGTCCTGGCCGTCGAGCCATTCCAGGCACAGCGCGGTGGTCGGGTGGGTGCCGGTGCCGAACGCCAGGCCCGGGTCCAGCAGCAGGTTGACCGCGTCCGGCTCTGGCGCGGCATGCCAGCTCGGGACGATCCACAGGCGCTGGCCGAAACGCATCGGCTGGAAGTTGTCCATCCAGCTGCGTTCCCAATCCTGATCCTCGATCACTTCACTGTGATGCTCGGGCAGCGGGCTGCCGGTCAGCAGCTCGAGATGGGCCAGCACGCTGGCGGCCTCGGTGCCGCCCTCGAACAGGGCCAGCAGGTGGGTGTGGGACCACAGCGGGGTGGTATTGAGCTCCGGCTCGAAGATCGGCTGGTCTTCGGCGTCCATGAAGGTTACCGATACAGCGCCTACTTCAAGAAACGCGTCTTCGTAGGTTTCGGCTTGTTCCGGGCTGATGGCCAGGCGTACTTGCAGCCAAGGCATGGCGGGCACCTTTGAAAAAATCCACAGGGGGGCAGCGCAGGGCTGCAAAGGCGCGCAGTGTACGCCAGGTCGCCGCCAAAGTGGATAAGCGAGTCTCGCGCCGTCCGGGTGGTGTTTCGATATATATATGTATGCCATGGGCATGTCGCAGGGCGGATAAGGTGCCGGTCCACACAGCAGGGAGGATTGTGCATGGACATCATTGCCGGACGGCAAGGCAACATGGAGCGCACGGGGTCGGTCGATTCCCCGCCGGTGGCGACCGCACAGGCGACCCTGGAGAAACTGACACGTTGGCAGGAGGCGATCGAGGCGCGACTGCACACCCAGATGAGCCTGCTGGAGGTGCTGGAAGAGTACTTGCTGGTCGAGCTGCGCACCTACCATTACCAAGGCAACATCGATCCACACTTCCTGGGCACCCTGCTCGATACCGTGCTGCAGCGCATGATCGACCAGGCGCCGTTGGTGTATGACCAGGAGCAAGACGCGCCCTACCGTTGGCCCGACGGGCCAGACTTGGGTTTTGCGGCCGAGCGCCGGGCGTTCGTTGTCCAGGTGGTGGAGGGCGCGGCCTCAAGGTTTGTCGATCACTACAAGGACTATCTGCGACGGCATTGGCGAATGACGGCGCTCGATGCCTCCCTCGAAGACGTGGTCAGGCAAAAACTGGATGGGCACAGGGTCGCGGTCGACGAGCTGTTTCGGCCTGACCGTCTGGTTGGCCTGGGTGTCGACGAGTTGCGAGAGCAGATCGAAGCACTCCAGGACGCCTGGCGCCGGACGAGTCGCTTGACCGCCTTGGCAACCACGGCCGAGCGCCGGGACCTTGGCGCGTTGGCGCGATTGCAATTGCCGCATTGGCTGCGGGTGCTGAGCCCTCCAGATCGTGAATTGTTGCGGGCTTTCGAGAGCCAGGCCGCGCTGGCGCAGGCGGCGGTGGATGAGCGGGTCGATGGCCTGGGCTCGCTGCGGGCCTTCGCTCGGCAATTGGCCAGGGACTATGTTAGGCACGAGTTGGACATGGAGGTCGAGCCGGACAGCATTCGTGTGCAGGTGCAGTGGCGAACGGTCGTTGGTCAGCCCGTACGCACCTACAGCCTGAGTGAGCTGGTGGCGGCAGGCCCGGTCCGGCCGGACGCGGTGTCGGTGTTCCTGGTGGAGAACGGCGGCATGCTCCGTAACCAGCCTCTTTCACCGGCCTTCATTGCGCAGTTGTTGGCCAGCGTCGACGCGCCTGCCGGGTACTTGCCAGCCTTGGCCGAGCGGTATGAGAGGGGGGACCTGAAGGACGCCATGCTCGATTGGTTTGTGGCGCGGTTGCAGCACAGTGCGTTTGTCGCCCGTTGTGCCGGCCAGTTGTCGGTGACCAGCCATGACCACCTCGCAGCCCTCTGGGAAAGCGACATTGCAACGCCAGTCGCCGGCGGGTTGCGTGTCGCCAGCCTGATGCTTCCCAATGGCCTGAAGTGTGCCGATCTCCTGGTGTTTTATCGTGAAGACGTGGGCGGTGCTGTCAGTGGCCTGCTGCTGTTTGCCCCCGGCAAACCCGATGGCCAGGAATGGATCGAATTGCCCTCGCTGCGGGCCCTGAGCGGCGAAGTCGGGGCCTGGACCCAACACGAGGCCGGTCGCGAATACCTGTTGCAGCAACTCTCGCCGACTGATCGTGGACAGGCCCGGGCGTACTTTGCCCGCGTGATGGAAAAACCGGTTTCCTGGGATCTGGAACAAGACCTCAGGGACACGCAGGCAAGTTTCAGGACCTGTCTGCAGAATGCTGTTTCGACCGGCCTGGCCAATAACCTGGCACACGTGGAGCTGAATGAGTCGCCTCGCTGGTACTCGGCATTGCCGCTCGAGTCCCGGCGCAACATCAGCGGTTTGAGCCAGGAGTTTTTGGTTCAGCAGCAAGTATTCGATGAGCAGTTCGTAGGCTATGAAGTGTTCATGGACTTCGCCAAGCGTACCTTCGCCGACATGATCGCGCCCTACATGCGCAGCAAGGGGGTGCTTGAGGCGGTCGATCCGGCCACGGTCTTCATCGACTACAGTCCGGGGCTGGCCGCCGAGAAAAAAACCGCCAGCCTGCTGCACTTGGCCATCTACGGATACGAGCGCAACGCGGACATCGACGACCCTGCCAAGGGCGTGCGTTCTTCTGTCGGGCAGGATTTGGCGCAGGTTCGCAGTGCCGATCTGGCGTCCTATATTCGCGTGGCCTACTTGGGTGAGCGATATGCCAGGCACATCCGTGCAGGATTCCTCGACGCCACGGCACCCGCGTATGCAAGGCGCCGCGAGGCTTACTGCTACATGCTGTTGGCCAGGATGGACCGCGACCTGCGAGTGGCCTACGGCAAGTCGCTGTTGAGCACCGAAGCGTTCCAGTGGCTCACCCGGCAAGTGACGTTATTGAGCGATGGGCGACCTGCGAGCAGCGCTACGTACCCCGGTGTCGCCGTGACGCGTGAAGGCGTGATCAAGCTGACCGTCGCCGGCCATGTGGTGTTGGGCGTCTACGTGTTCACCTACTTCGATCCGAAGGCTTCTTACTGGTTGTACACACCCGACGCGCCGGACGGCATCCTGTTTCGCCCGTACCTGGCGTTTTCCGGGAGCATCGCCGCGCAACTGCACGATTACGTACTGGAGCGGGTCGCACTCGTGGCGCGTGCCGCCGTGGGGCGGACACTGATGGCGCTGGCGGCCGGGACCACTCGTGTCGACACATTGCGTGAACTCAATCGGTTGATTGATATCCGTGCCGAGTTCGATGCCGGCATCGAGCGCGCTGTCACCGATGTGGAGGACATCACCACCAGTCGTGCCGAAATGATCCGCAACCAGGTATTCCAGGGCCTGGTCTTCGCCGCCGTTCCGGTGTGCATGGTTTATCCGCCCTTTGCCTTGTTGCTGGACATCGGCCTGATTGCCGTCAGCGCCAGGCAGGCCGTCCAGAGACACGTGGAAGGCGACACGGAGGGCGCGCTCGGTCACTGGCTGATCGCGACCTGGGGGGGGCTGTTCGCCACGCTCGGCGCCGCCAGCATGGCCACGGCACTGGGGCGCGCGGCCAGGCACTTGCAGCACGCCGTGAAGCCCTTGTCATTGTCTGCGCAACGTTTGAGACGTGCGCCATCGGTGGTCGCCAAAGAGTCCGGGCCGCTGGTCCCGGCCATTCGCCTCAAGCCGCAGCAGGCGGTCGGCAAAACACCAGGGAATCTGCAGTTGGTGACGGAGGAGGGGATTTTTTTCGGCACCTATCGCAGCCCGCCCAGTGCTTCGCAACCGCGGAGCACTTACTACATCGCGAGCGGGGGCAGGTACTACCAGGTGAAGAGGGACCCTTACTTTGGCGGCCTGTGCCTGGTGGATGCCCGGCGTCCCGGCGCGATTTACAAATTGCCCATCCGCAGGATGGCGAATGGCAAGTGGACCCATAACAAAGTCGGGTTGAGCGGGGGCAATGATGAGGTGCGCAACCTGGGGCGCATAGGCGATTTGCGCGAGGCGTTCCCCGGGCATGTCTTCCCGGACGTGACCAGGGGCGCGTTGCAGGGCGAGGCCGTGGTGGCGAGGTTCAGCGAGGCGGCGGACAACTACCTGTTCTCGCTCAATGCACAGACGTGCGTGATCGCTTCGTTGTACAACCCAACCACCCGGGTCGGGGCGGTCATTCACTTCGATCACAACATCCGCGCGCTGATCGAGCGAAGTGTCCGGGACGTGATGCGGCGCCTGGGGGGATCGGCCAAGGATGTCCGTGCCACCCTGGTCGGCGGGGACTGGTTGACGGGGGCTGACATCGGCGAGCCGGTCAGGCAGGTGATGAGGAAGCACGGGCTGCGACCGACCTGGGATCACTGGTCGTATTCTTCCTGCCTGGGCAATAACTATGGCGTGTCACTGGATCTGCGCACGGGTGTCACGTCGGTATTCAAGACGTCCGGCAGCCAGGTCGAACGCTTTTACATACCCGTCCTGGCGCGAGCGAAGAACAACACTGACCCGGTGTCCATGCGAGCTCGCGGATTCATGGCGCGCATGCGCAGCGACATCCTGGTCGAAAATGCCAACGGCGTCGTGCTCACCCAGCAGGGGAGGCGGGCGAATGCTGCGAAGGTCGAATCACACGCGTACTCCATGGTGGAGTTGAAGTGATCCGTCACTTGCTCTTTTGAGGCGCGCACAAAAAAAGACCCCGGCCAATGGACCGGGGTCTTTTTACATCACGTGAAGCATCAGTGCTGGTTGCCCAGCTTGTGCTCCAGGTAATGGATGTTGACGCCGCCTTTGCAGAAGCCTTCGTCACGTACGAGATCGCGGTGCAGCGGGATGTTGGTCTTGATCCCGTCTACCACGATTTCGTCCAGCGCATTGCGCATGCGTGCCATGGCTTCTTCACGGGTCGCCCCGTAGGTGATCAGCTTGCCGATCAGCGAATCGTAGTTCGGCGGAACGGCATAACCGCTGTACAGGTGCGAATCGACGCGAACGCCATTGCCGCCCGGGGCATGGAAATGCTTGACCGTGCCTGGGCTTGGCATGAAGGTTTTCGGGTCTTCGGCGTTGATCCGGCATTCCAGCGCGTGACCGCGGATGACCACGTCATCCTGGGTGAACGACAGCTTGTTGCCGGCGGCGATGCTGAGCATCTCCTTGACGATGTCGATACCGGTGACCATTTCCGAAACCGGGTGCTCCACCTGAACACGGGTGTTCATTTCGATGAAGTAGAAACGACCGTTCTCGTAGAGGAACTCGAAGGTACCGGCGCCGCGATAGCCGATGTCGATACACGCCTTGACGCAACGCGCCAGGACTTCCTGGCGAGCCTGCTCGTCGATGCCCGGTGCCGGCGCTTCTTCGAGGACCTTCTGGTGACGACGTTGCAGCGAGCAGTCGCGGTCGCCCAGATGGATGGCCTGGCCCTGGCCGTCGGACAGCACCTGGACTTCGACGTGACGCGGGTTGGTCAGGAATTTTTCCAGGTAGACCATCGGGTTGCCGAACGCCGCGCCCGCTTCGGAGCGGGTCAGTTTCGCCGAGGAAATCAGGTCTTCTTCCTTGTGTACCACGCGCATGCCGCGACCACCGCCGCCGCCAGCGGCCTTGATGATCACCGGATAACCGACTTCGCGACCGATGCGCAAAGCGGTTTCTTCGTCTTCAGGCAGCGGGCCGTCGGAACCCGGAACGGTCGGTACACCCGCCGCGATCATGGCGTGCTTGGCCGAAACCTTGTCGCCCATCAGGCGGATGGTGTCGGCTTTCGGACCAATGAAGGCAAAACCGGAGTTTTCCACCTGTTCGGCGAAGTCGGCGTTTTCCGCCAGGAAACCGTAGCCCGGGTGAATGGCGGTGGCGCCGGTCACTTCGGCAGCGGCGATGATCGCCGGGATGTGCAGGTAGGAGTGCGCAGCCGACGCCGGACCGATGCAGACGGATTCGTCCGCCAGGCCCAGGTGCATCAGTTCTTTGTCGGCCTTGGAGTAAACGGCGACGGTCTTGATGCCCATCTCTTTGCAGGCACGCAGAATCCGCAGGGCGATCTCACCGCGGTTAGCGATCAGAACTTTTTCCAACTTCGCAGTCATCAAAGGCTCTCCGCGGTTCAAACGATGGTGAACAGCGGTTGGTCGTACTCAACCGGCTGGCCGTCTTCGACGAGGATGGATTCGATCACACCGCTGGTTTCAGCTTCGATGTGGTTCATCATCTTCATGGCTTCGACGATGCACAGGGTGTCGCCTTTCTTCACGGTCTGGCCGACTTCAACGAAGGACGGCGAGGATGGCGAAGACTTGCGATAGAACGTGCCCACCATTGGCGAACGAGCGACAGTGCCGTTCAGCGTCGGTGCCGCCGGTGCGGCTGGCGCTGCGGCGGCAACCGGGGCTGCTGGAGCAGGCGCGGCGGCCGGAGCCTGCATCGGGGCCGGTGCATAGAACTGCTGGGCCGGGGTCTTGCTGTGGCGGCTGATGCGTACGGACTCTTCGCCTTCCTTGATCTCAAGCTCGTCGATGCCGGACTCTTCCAGCAATTCGATCAATTTCTTAACTTTACGGATATCCATGAATCATCAACTCCCAAGGGTCGGTCAGGGGCGTATAGCTTGTTGTTCAAGCTGCTCTAGGGCGGCCTCCAGGGCCAGTCGGTAACCGCCGGCGCCAAGGCCGCAGATCACTCCCACTGCTACATCGGAGAAGTAGGAGTGATGGCGGAAAGGTTCGCGTTTGTGCACGTTGGACAAGTGCACTTCGATGAATGGGATGCTCACCGCCAGCAGCGCGTCACGTAATGCGACACTTGTATGTGTAAAAGCTGCTGGATTGATCAAAATGAAATCCACGCCTTCGCCACGCGCGGCATGGATGCGGTCGATCAGTTCATATTCGGCGTTGCTTTGCAGATAGAGCAAATGGTGGCCGGCGTTGCGGGCCCGCTGCTCCAGGTCCTGGTTGATCTGGGCCAGTGTCACGGCGCCGTAGACGCCCGGTTCACGGGTGCCCAGCAGGTTCAGGTTGGGTCCGTGCAGGACCAATAGGGTCGCCATCTGCTGTTCCTTGTTATCTGTGAGCAGTTATCAGAACCCGGCGACTATGCCGCAAAGCCTTAATGACTGTCCAGTTCTCGGCAATAGCCAGCACGATGACCGATGTTTGCGCGAAATTTGTGACCCGGGTCTCTGATCCGGTCATGCGGTCACAAATCGCACCGCTGTGGGAGGGGCCCCGCCGAATCAATGTGGGAGCGAGCCTGCTCGCGATGACGGTGGCACATCCAACCTCGATGCAAGCTGACCCACCGCTATCGCGAGCAGGCTCGCTCCCACAGGGGATCTGCGGTGAGCATCAATTCCCGGGCCTCCCGAATCAATGTGGGAGCGAGCTTGCTCGCGATGACGGCGGCACATCCAACCTCGATGCAAGCTGACCCACCGCTATCGCGAGCAAGCTCGCTCCCACAGGGGATCTGCGGTGAGCATCAATTCCCGGGCCTCCCGAATCAATGTGGGAGCGAGCTTGCTCGCGATGACGGCGGCACATCCAGCATCGATGCAAGCTGACCCACCGCTATCGCGAGCAAGCTCGCTCCCACAGTGATTCATGCAGTCTGTGGCGCTAAACCCGAAATGCCTGCACGGCGGTGTGCAAGCGTCCGCCCAGCACCAGGAGATTGTCGCCCTGTTCCCGGCCCTCGCCGATGCGCAACAGGTTGTCCGCGCCCAGTTGGTGAATCCGCTCGCTGTGATCGCGGATTTCGCTGACGGCGCCGCTTTGCTGGGCGGTGACGTCGGCGATGCGCACCGCCGTGTCGGAGATGGTCTGGATGGCACCGACGATCTCATCCAGCGCACCGTCGGCCGCTTGCGCCTGGTTGGCGGTGGCTTCGGCGTGTTCGACCTGGGCGCGCATGCCGTCCACCGATTGGCGCGCGGCCAGTTGCAGGCGGGCGATCAGTGTCTGGATTTCGGCAGTGGCGCCGGCCGTGCGCTGGGCCAGGGAGCGGACTTCCTCGGCCACCACCGCAAAGCCCCGGCCCATTTCCCCGGCGCGAGCCGCTTCGATGGCCGCGTTGAGCGCCAGCAGGTTGGTCTGGTCGGCAATCGAGCGAATCACCGTCAGCACGCCGCCGATGGTGGCCGATTCCTCGGCCAGTTGTTCGATCATCTGCGCGTTGCCTTGCACTTCCCCCACCAACGCATGCAAGCCCGTGAGGCTCAGGCCGATGACTTTCTGCCCTTGCTCCACCGCTTGCCCGGCGCTGCGGCTGGCGTCTGCGGCTTGGCTGGCATCGCCGGCCACTTGCTGGATGGTCGCTTCCAGCTCGCTGAGGGAATCACGGATCAGCGCCGTATCGTCGGCCTGATCCTCCGCCCCACTGTGCAGTTCGCCGCTCAGCTCGGCCAGGGCCCGGCTGCTGCCGGCGACCTGTTCAGCGTTCACCCGAATGGTGCCCACCAGGTCCACCAGGTAAGCGCGCAGGCGATTGAGCGAAGCCTCGATGTCCTGCATTTCGCGGTTGCTGGCGCCCACGTGGATGTCTCGGCTGAAGTCCCCCTCGGCCCAGGTCGACAGGGCTGGAGCCAGGTGCGTCAAGGTGCGGGCCAGGCGCCGCTGCAAGGTGTCGATGAGCAGCGCGATCAGCAGGATCAGGCCGATCATCACCCCCTGGATCATGCGAACCTCCCCCTGGATCTGCCCATGCTGCGCCCGTACCGCCGGTTCCAGGGTATCGATCGCCGTTTGCACGTCGGCGATTTTCAGGTGCGTGGCATTGCTCAGCTCGGCGCGTTTCTGGATCAGTTCGCGGGTGCGGGTCAATTCCGCCGGGTAACGGCCGAGCAGGCTGTTGAGTTCGCGCTTGAGGGCGATGCCCGCATCTTCGGCGGCGGTTTTTTCCTGGGTCTCCAGGCCCATCAGCGCGGCGAAATCATCGCTGCCCGATTCGCTGCTGGCGGTGACGCCCAACAGGGGCAGGCTGTCGAGGCGTTCGGCCTCGACACGGATGCTCGCCAGTTCCCGTTCGACATCGGCGGCCAATTCACTACGGCCGCTGCTGACCAGTTTGTCCCGCGTGAGGGACAACCGACCCAGATGCTGCGAAGCGGCAAACAGCGGGGGCAAGTAGGTCGGGGCGCCATTGGCGTATTGGGCCAGTTGATCGAGGCTGGCGCTCAGTTCACGCTCGGCTTGCAACAACAAGGCCTGCGGATCGCCAGCCAGTTTGCCGGCGGCCAACAGATCGGTCTTGCTGAAGCCGTCGAGGTTCGACAGGCTCGGACGCAGGGTCTTGGCCAGCTCCGGGGGAAACTGGTCGAGGTCTTTCTGCAGCGTCTCCAAGGCCTGGGTGGCCGCGCTCAGGCGCAAGGCGTCGCCGCTGGCCAGGTAGTCCTCGATGTTGCGCGCCACTTCGCCCTGGAATTGCCGCGACAGGCCCAGGTAGCGCTCCATCAGCAAGTAGGGCCGTTCCAGGGCGATCTGCGACCACCACAAGGTGACCCCGAGGCCCAGGCATACGGCAACTAAAAGAACGGTGTTGAGATTGGTCAGCAGCTTCAGGCGCATCAAGGGTCTACCGAGGGCAGAATCGTAAGTGCCTGAAGTTATTGCGTTTGCGTTACAGGTTTATGACCGAGTCAGTCGATTCCGATGAAAAGGTGGCACTTTGCTTTGATTGCCGGGCGCTCTGTACCCGGTTGCGTCCGGCGTGCTTGGCACGGTACAGCGCTTCGTCCGCCTGGCTGGCCATCATCAGGCTGTCGGAATCATCGCTCATCTCCACCACGCCAGCGCTGAAGGTGCACCACAAGTCCTGGGGCTGGGCCGGATAGTGGATTTCGGCGAAGCGCTGGCGAATCTCATCCAGCACTTTGCAGGCGGCGTCGATGTCGGTGTCGGGCATGACGATGGCGAACTCTTCGCCGCCGTAACGGCCGATGAAGTCGGTCTTGCGCAGGCGCTGCTTGAGAAACAGCGCCAGGCTCTTGATCACCCGGTCGCCCATGGGGTGGCCGTGGCTGTCATTGACCCGTTTGAAGTGATCGATGTCGAGCATGGCGAAGCTCAGGGGCTTGCCTTCGCGACGAGCGCGGAAGCTGCAATCCTCGAGCAGTTGCAGGATATGGGTGTGGTTGTACAGACCGGTGAGGCTGTCGCGCACCATCCGCGCCTTGAGGTTGCGCGCCCGGGCGGCACGGTTGCGCACGGTGGTGATCAAGTGCCGGGGCTTGATCGGTTTGGTCAGGAAGTCGTCGCCACCTTCGCTCATGGCGTCGAGTTGCTTGTCCAGGTCGTCTTCGGCGGACAGGTAGATGATCGGCACGCTGACATAGCGGTCATTGTGACGGATGACCTTGGCCAGTTCCGTGCCGGTGCAGGCCGGCATGTACATATCGAGGATGATCAGGTCGGGCTGGAAATCCGCCAGCTCGGCCATGGCCTGGATCGGCTCGATCAGCGTGCGGGTGATGATGCCGGCGCTGTTGAGCAGGCGCTCGGTGTGCAAGGCCTGGGCGCGGGAGTCATCGATGATCAGCACTTTGTAGGGGTCGTACTGGGCGACGCAGGTCAGCACTTCGATCTTTTCCAGCAGGCTCGAGGCTTCGAGGGTGCCGGTGAGGAATTCCTGCCCGCCGGCGCGTACCGCGGCCAGGCGTGTCGGGGTGTCGGTTTCCAGCAAGCTGAAGAACAGCAGCGGCAACGGTTGTTCCAGGCCTTCCTGGGCTTCGGCGGCCAGTTTCAGGCCGGTGCCCGGGCCGCTGAAGTCCACGTCCATGACAATCGCCGCTGGCAGGCGCTCGACCATCGAGGCCCGGAACGCCGCGACACTGTCCAGCGCCTGGGCGCTGAGGCCGAAGAACTCCAATTGCTTGGCCAGGCGTTCGGCGCGGTCATGGTCCTGCAGCATCACGTAGATGGGTTTGCGCAGCGGCGGCAGGAAGGTTTGTTCGAGCTGGTCGCCGTGGCGCAGGCCGGTGCGAGACAAGCGCTGCATCAAACGGTTGATTTCGGTGATCAGGTGGCTGCTCAGGCGCCCGCGATTGGCGTCCACCGCTTGCAGCGACTGGCTGATGCCTTGGGCCAGCAGGGAATGCTCGGGCTGTTCGAAGCGCTCGGCAAAGCGCAGCAGGCGCAGATTGGCTTCGCTGAGCTCCGACAGGTCGGTGCTTGACCACTCACTGCGTTGCAGGCGCTGCCAAATCTCCAGGATCTGGCGAGCCTGATGAATTACCCGCTGGGCAAAGTGGTGCTTGAGGCGCTCACGGCTGGGGTCTTCTGGCTCGGTCATATCCTGACTACTAGTTAGGGTGCATGCTGAGGTCGACTGGTGGCTCTATGCTAGCACCTCTTTTCCTCCGCATGAGTGTCATACGTCAATATTCTGTCCTGTCGCCCAATTCAGTTTGTGACTGGACAGTCTAATAGGCCGATGGCAACGCTTCCTTTATAGTGCTGTTCGATTGCCCTGTCGCGCCCGGCATGATTGGCGCCGCATTATCGCGTTTCAAATCAGGCACGATGGCGTAGGGTTGTGGTCGAACCGAGAACTCAAGTGATTGAAGGAACATCGCCATGCTGGACTGGAAAAACCGCGCGGGCAGCGCGCCTGAACGCGCCGCCGAGCCGAAATCGGACACCCGCAGCTACCTGGGTGGGCTTTTTTTCAGCCGCGCACTGGCCACGCTGATCGGCCTTTACCTGCTGGTGACCATTGCCCTCGGCTGGTACTGGAGCCAGGAGCCTGCGTTGTTCCCCGTGCAGCAGAACGCCCAGGCCGCAGCCGAGAAGGATGGCCGGCAAATGGTGGTGGGCTACACCACGGTCGAGACGCTCAAGACCGTGGCCGGGACCCTGCTGACCAAGCAAGGCGGCTACATTTCCAACGACCGTTTCCCGCCAGGCCTGTGGATGGACAACATGCCGAGCTGGGAATACGGCGTGCTGGTGCAGGTTCGCGACCTGAGCCGCGCCCTGCGCAAGGACTTCGCCCGTTCCCAGTCCCAGTCCGCCGAGGACGCCGACCTGGCCAAGGCCGAGCCGCGCTTCAACTTCGACAACCGCAGTTGGGTGCTGCCTTCCAGCGAATCCGAATATCAGGAGGGCATCAACTCCCTGAGCCGCTACCAGGCCCGACTGTCCGATCCGAACCAGAAAAGCGCGCTGTTCTACGCCCGCGCCGACAACCTGAACAACTGGCTGGGAGACGTCGGCACGCGCCTGGGTTCGTTGTCCCAGCGCCTGTCGGCCAGCGTTGGCCGGGTCAAGCTCAACACCTCGCTGAAAACCGAAGTCACGGCCCCGGGCCAAGTGCCGCAGGTGGACGAAGAGGTGGTCGAGACCCCATGGCTGCAGATCGACAACGTGTTCTATGAAGCCCGCGGCCAGGCTTGGGCACTGTCGCACCTGCTGCGCGCCATCGAAGTGGACTTCGCCGATGTGCTGGCGAAAAAGAACGCCACGGTCAGCGTGCGGCAGATCATTCGTGAACTGGAAGCGTCCCAGGAACCGGTCTGGAGCCCGATGATTCTCAACGGCAGCGGCTTCGGTGTCCTGGCGAACCACTCGCTGGTCATGGCCAACTATATTTCCAGGGCCAACGCAGCAGTCATCGACTTGCGGCAACTGCTGAACCAGGGCTGATCCATGAGCGAAAGCCCCCGGGAGGTCGCTCACCGAGCGGCCTCGGATGCCGAGCTGATCGCGTGGGTCGACGAGCACGACAACCTGCTCGGCAGCCTGGTGCGTTCGCAGTTGCGCGAGCGCGGCCTGATCGGGCGTGGCACCTACATCATGCTGTTCAATTCGGCCGGTGAACTGTGTGTTCACCGGCGCACCCTGAGCAAGGCCATCTACCCGGGTTTCTGGGACGTGGCGGCGGGCGGCATGGTCCAGGCCGACGAGACCTACGCCGAGTCGGCCGCCCGTGAGCTGGCGGAAGAACTGGGCGTGAGCGGTGTTGAGCTGACTGCCCACGACCATTTTTATTTCGAAGACCCCGGCAGCCGCCTGTGGTGCTCGGCGTTCTCGGCGGTGTGGGACGGTCCGTTGGTCCTGCAGCCCGAAGAAGTCCTCGAAGCGCGTTTCCTGCCGCTTGAACAGGTGCTCGATGAAATCCAGCGCATGCCTTACTGCCCGGACTCCCTGGCAGCGCTTGAACGCTATTTGCGTGCCCAGGGTGGCGACGTCGCAAAGAAGCTATAAATTGGCGCTGATTGGCCCTTAGCAAGTCGGCTTTTTGCCGTTACACTGCGCGACTTTTCAAGCTGAACCGCGTCTGCGGTCCAGTAGCGCTGCCCCTGCCTGAGTGGGGTTTCGCGGTCGAGGCCCGTTCTCCCCCCTCGACCAGTCTTTGTCCTCCCAAGAGGATTGCCGGTGGCCAAAAAAGCCGCATCCTTCGCCGCCCTGGGCGGCCTGGTATTTTCTACCGACGCCGGTCGTCATTGCCCTGATTGCCGTCAACCGGTGGATGCCTGCATCTGCAAACAGACCGCCATCCCTGCCGGTGACGGCATTGCCCGTGTGCGCCGTGAAAGCAAAGGTCGCGGCGGCAAGACGGTGACCACGATCACCGGCGTGCCGTTGGCCGAAGACGCGCTCAAGGAACTGGCCACCACATTGAAGAAACGTTGTGGCACCGGTGGTGCGTTGAAAGACGGCATCATCGAGATCCAGGGCGATCACGTCGAGCTGCTGCTGGCGGAACTGGTCAAGCACGGCTTCAAGGCAAAGAAATCCGGCGGCTAGCAGCTTCTGTGAAAACCACCCTCGGCTTGACCCGGACCCGACGTTCGAGGTCGCCCGCATGGTTTTCACAGAGCCTGTTCTGAACGGGTTTCTAAACTCATCGCTGGGAGCAGGGTCTACCTTGCTAACAGGCAATTCGTCATTTTCACTCTCTAGACTGCCCCAGCCTCCGACCGGATGGTGCATTTTGACTTCTTTATAGGGGACTTCGATGTCCGTACGACGCACACGCAAAG
Source organism: Pseudomonas fluorescens (assembly GCF_001307275.1). Lineage (NCBI taxonomy): Bacteria > Pseudomonadati > Pseudomonadota > Gammaproteobacteria > Pseudomonadales > Pseudomonadaceae > Pseudomonas > Pseudomonas fluorescens. The sequence continues at coordinate 1,825,854 of NZ_CP012831.1, read as the reverse complement.
ACGATGGCAGCCAATGGACCGTTGCGGACAGCCGCAGCGTTTACGGGATTCGCCATTGGGGGGCCGGGTATTTCGCGATCAATGAAGCCGGTCGCGTCGAAGTCCGTCCGAACGGTCCCGGCAGTTCGCCCATCGACCTGTTCGAGCAAGTCGACCAGTTGCGCCAGAGCGGCCTCTCGCTGCCTTTGCTGGTGCGCTTTCCCGACATCCTGCAAGACCGCGTGCGCCAGCTGACCGGTGCGTTCGACAGCAACATCGCGCGCCTGGAATACCAGAGCAAGTACACCGCGCTCTACCCGATCAAGGTCAACCAGCAGGAAGCGGTGATCGAGAACATCATCGCCACCCAGAACGTCTCCATCGGCCTGGAAGCCGGTTCCAAGCCGGAGCTGCTGGCGGTGCTGGCCCTCGCGCCGAAGGGCGGCACCATTGTCTGCAACGGCTACAAGGACCGCGAATTCATCCGCCTGGCGCTGATGGGCCAGAAGCTGGGCCACAACGTCTTTATCGTCATCGAGAAAGAGTCCGAAGTCGGCCTGGTGATCGAAGAGGCCGCAGTGCTCAAGGTCAAGCCACAGGTCGGCCTGCGCGTGCGCCTGTCGTCCCTGGCGTCGAGCAAGTGGGCCGATACCGGTGGCGAGAAATCCAAGTTCGGCCTGTCGGCCGCGCAACTGCTGTCGGTGGTCGAGCGCTTCCGCGCCGCTGGCCTGGACCAGGGCATTCGCCTGCTGCACTTCCATATGGGCTCGCAGATCGCCAACCTGGCGGACTACCAGCACGGCTTCAAGGAAGCGATCCGTTACTACGGTGAGCTGCGCAATCTCGGCCTGCCGGTGGATCACATCGACGTCGGCGGTGGCCTCGGCGTGGACTACGACGGCACGCACTCGCGCAACGCCAGTTCGATCAACTACGACATGGACGATTACGCCGGTGTCGTGGTCGGCATGCTCAAGGAGTTCTGCGATGCCCAGAGCCTGCCGCATCCGCACATCTTCTCGGAAAGCGGCCGCTCGCTGACCGCCCACCACGCGATGCTGGTGGTGCAGGTGACCGACGTCGAGAAGCACAACGACGACGTGCCGGTGATCGACAACAAGCAGGAACTGCCGGAAACCGTGCAATGGCTGGTTGACCTGCTGGGCCCGACCGATATCGAGATGGTCACCGAGACCTACTGGCGTGCCACGCACTACATGAGCGACGTGGCGACCCAATATGCCGACGGCAAGCTGACCCTGGCGGAAAAAGCCTTGGCCGAGCAGTGCTACTTTGCCGTGTGCCGTCGCTTGCACAACTCGTTGAAGGCCCGCCAGCGCTCGCACCGCCAGGTGCTGGATGAGCTCAATGACAAGCTGGCCGACAAATACATCTGCAACTTCTCGGTGTTCCAGAGCCTGCCGGACACCTGGGCCATCGGCCAGGTACTGCCGATCCTGCCGCTGCATCGCCTGGACGAAGAGCCGCTGCGCCGCGCCGTGCTGCAAGACCTGACCTGCGACTCCGACGGCAAGATCAAGCAATACGTCGACGAGCAGAGCATCGAGACCAGCCTGCCGGTTCACGCTCTCAATCCGGGTGAAGACTACCTGCTGGGGATCTTCCTGGTGGGTGCCTATCAGGAAATCCTCGGTGACATGCACAACCTGTTCGGCGACACCGACTCGGTGAACATCTACCAGAACGCCGATGGCAGCGTGTACCACGCCGGTATCGAAACCCACGACACCATCGAAGACATGCTGCGCTACGTGCACTTGTCGCCGGAGGAGTTGATGACTCACTACCGTGACAAGTGCGCCAGCGCCCGCATCAGCGCCGCCGAGCGCACCCAGTTCCTCGATGCGCTGCGCCTGGGGCTGACGCGTTCGTCGTACCTGTCTTCCTGATGGAGAGACCGCGCCAATAGCCGTCTCCTCAATGCCCACCGGGGCTGTCAGAAAACACACCGCACATCGCGGGTTTTTTCGGATAGTCCCGGAGGGCATTTTTGTTTACGTCACGGCTATTTCTTCCCACCGGTGCATTTAATCGGTGATGTCCTTATTTCGTGTAGTCCCTTTCCTAACCTGTACTTGGCCCCTCTACTCGGCCATGGCGGTCGGCGAGAATCCCCGACCGCCCCTCCTGTAGAGAAACGCCGATGTCCGATCCAGCCTGCGAGCCAGCATTTCGTCTGGAGATAGCCGGTCTGCCCGAGCCTGTTGACGTGGTGGCCTTCACGGGTAGCGAAGCCATTAGCGAGCCCTTTGTCTATGAAGTGGAACTCCTGTTGCACGATGCGAGCCTGGACTTGGCGAGCCTGCTGTATCGCAGTGTCTGGTTGAGTTTCGGGGCTCCAGGCCGGGGCATTCATGGGCAGCTCCATGAGTTGGTCCAACACCGTCATGGCGCCGGTTGCCGGGTGCGTATCGGGCCGAAGCTGGCCTGTCTGGCGCAGCGCTTCAGCCAGCGGGTGTTCAGTGCCCGCTCGGTGCCGCAGATCATTCGCCAGGTGCTCAAGGCCCATGGCATCAGCGGCCGCCGCCTGTGCCTGGACCTGAGCGGCGATTATCCACCGCAGGATTTCTGTACCCAGTATCGCGAGTCGGACCTGCAGTTCCTCCAGCGCGTGTGCGCCCGGGCGGGTATCCACTTTCATTTCGAACACACGCGGGACGGGCATTGCCTGGTGTTCGCCGATAACCCGCACAGTTTTCCCCCCGCCGGTAAGGCGGTCTACGTGGACGACGGGCCGGTTGCCGCGGTGCGGACCTTCAGCGTGCACACCGATGTGTCGGGGCAGCAGGTCGCCCAGGGGCGCAGCGAACTGACGAACCTGCGGGGTGGCCAGGTGCTGACGTTGACGGACCATCCGTTTGCCGGTTGGAACCGGCGCTGGCTGTTGACGAAGGTCGAGCATCGCGCCCAGGCGGGTGTGTATGGCAACCATTTCAAGGCCATTCCCCGGGGCGTGCTGTTCGTGCCGGACAGCGTCCCGGCCAAACCACGCATGGTGAGCCGGCAACGCGGCTGGGTCGTGGCGGTGGACGAGCCGTCGGAGTTGGGAGCGGGGCGCGTCGCGGTGGAGTTCGACTGGGTCTATCAGGGCGAAGGTTCCAGCCCCAGTCATTGCTGGCTGCCCTTGGCGCCGGAGCTGGCTGCCGGCGGGGCGGCCGCGCTGTGTGACGGCACCGAGGTGCTGGTGAGCTTTATCGAAGGTGATCCGGATCGGCCGCTGATCAGTGCATTTCTGGGCGAGCCTGCCTCGGCAGCGGTTGCCGATGAGTCATCTTCAGGCGAAACACTTGGGCGGTCGGTTGTCGATCCGGTGCTGTTGTCGGCGATGCGGGAGGCCGAGCCGCTGGTCTTGTTGTGCCTGCTGCCCGAAGGCGGGCCTTTCAGCCCCTGCGGCCAACCGCTGTGCACCTGCCGCATGCTCATGGGACGCGGCGCGGGCGTTGTTCGATGAGCGCGGTCGTGCCTGGATCAACGCCGCAATGGTTGCTGCTGGACGTACCGAGTGCGCCTGAGGCGGTGCGGCTGGTGCACGCGCAGTTCGCCGAGGCCCGGCGTTTTGCCCTGTTCGAAGGCACCGAGTTGCATGGGCTTCGCGAGCACGGCCCGTTGTTGGTGGAGCTGCGCCAATCCCCCGCGCTGGTCAGCCTTTGTCACCTGGACCCGCGCGCCTGGCCAGGGTTGTTGTTGGCCAGCCCAAAGCCCGTCGGGCAATTGCTCACGCATCTGCGGCGCATGCTGACGGTGACACTGGGCCTGCATCACAAAGCCCTGTTGAATTACTACAACCCGCACACCGCCAGCTATTTCTTCGACGGTTGCGATTCCCATGAGCTCAGTTGCTGGCTGGGGCCGATCAGCCTGGCGCGCTGGTTCGGCGGCACGTGGGCCGACCGGGCGATCGGCAGCCAGGGCTGGCAACAACTGTCCAACCCGGGACTGCCGGTGGCGGCGTTGGAGAAAGAACACGGCCTCAGCGACCGACAACAGGGCCAGCTGCAACGATGCCTGTTGGAGCGCCACGCGTGGCAATGGTGCCGCTCCACCGGGCGTGATTACCGTCGGCTCTGGGAGGATTTGCAGCAGGGGCTGGCGTTGGGATTCACCGAGCGGACGGTGCTCGATGACTGGCTGTGGCTGCGCCTGCAATACCCCGATGCCCGGCCCATCCCGGGGCCGGAGGGTGGTTCGCAGCGTGAGCGTCTCGAACACCTGCGGCGGCGCTGGCAGGGTCGCCAGGATTGAAGGTTATGGGGGCGGCGCGCCGAGCCAACGGTCGCGCCGCTGCAAGTGCCAGGCAAACGCACCGAGGGTCAGGCTGCGCAGGGCCATGAACAGCAGGAAGGTGATCCACAGTCCATGGTTGCCCAAGCCCAGCAGCATCCAGGCGATCGGCGACACGAGCAGGAGGGTCAAGAGCATGCCGTTGCGCATTTCCCGGGCGCGGGTGGCACCGATGAACAGGCCGTCGAGCAAGTAGCTCCAGACCGCGATCAGCGGCAAGGTCGCCAGGTAGGGCAGGTAGTCGTAAGCGGTGGCGCGTACGTCGGGGATATCGGTTTGCATGTCGATGAACAAGTGGCCGGCGAGCAGGAACAGCAGGGCAAAGCCGAGGCTTGCAATCAGTGACCAACCGCCGGCCACCACCAGCGAGCGACGCAGGGCCAGGCGGTCGCGGGCGCCAATGGCATGGCCGCACAGGGCTTCCACGGCGTGGGCCAGGCCGTCCAGGGCATGGGCGGTCAGCAGCAGGCCGTTGAGCAGCAAGGCATTGGCCGCCACGGTGGCGTCCCCCAGGCGCGCGCCTTGCACCGTGATCAGGAAAAACACCGCTTGCAGTGCCAGGCTGCGAATGAAGATGTCCCGGTTCACCGCCAGTAGCGGACGCCAGTTCTGCCACACGCCCAGGGCCGCCCAGGCCATCTGCCCGGGCCAGGCCCGCAGTGTCTTGCGAGCCAGGGCCAGGCCGACCAGCGCTCCGGTCCACTCGGCAATCACCGACGCCCGGGCCGAACCGGTCACGCCCCAGTCCAGGCCGATCACGAACCAAAGATTCAGGGCGATGTTGACCAGGTTGGTCACCAACAGGATCGCCAACGGCGCCCGGGCATTCTGGGCGCCGAGGAACCAGCCCACCAGCGCATAGCTGGCCAGCGCCGCCGGCAAGCCGAAGAGCCGGGTGTGGAAGAAGTCGCGGGTCAACTGGTTGAGCTCGGCGGATGGCTGCATGAAATGCAACGCCACGTCGCTCAACGGTACGCCGACGGCACCGAGCAGCAGCGCCAGCCCCATCGCCAACAGCAGTCCTTGCAACAACACTTGTCGCAACGCCGCCCCGTCACCCCGCCCGGCGGCCTGGGCGGCGAACCCGGTGGTGCCCATGCGCAGGAAACCCATGGCCCACGCCAACACCGTATACAAACTCGCCCCGACCGCCACGGCGCCCAACTGATGGGCATGGGGCAAATGGCCGATGACGGTGCTGTCCACCAACGCCACCAGCGGCACGGAGATGTTCGAGAGAATCATTGGCGCAGCCAGTGCCCAGACCCGGCGATGGGTCAGGCGGTCGCGCCAGTCGGTGATCAGGTTGGACATGCGGGCTCCTTGATGGAGCGCGATTGTAGCGGGTTCTTGGATTGATCGTGCCCGGTGCAGAGAGGGAGCACGCAGACCTCTAAAGTGACCTCGGGCTCATCGTGGCGAGGGAGCTTGCTCCCGCTCGGCTGCGAAGCAGTCGCAAGACCAGCCGATGTGGTCTGTCTGGAACATTGCTTCAGCTCATTTGGGGCGGCTTCGCCACCCAGCGGGAGCAAGCTCCCTCGCCACGGGTGGTGTCCGGTGTGAGCGCTAGGGTGGGGAGCGGTCCCAGTGTCAGTGAATGATCCAACTCAACAACCACAACCCCAGCACCAGCCAGATGATGCCCATGACGATCGAGGCCCGCATGAAGGCGCGGATGGCCGAGTACAGCAGCATCAGCCCGAGGATCAGCGCGATGATGCTGATGATCGAAGTGTCCATGCCCAAGGTGCGTGACAGCCCATCGACGAAGTTGCCGCCGGCGTTGGCCAGGATGTTGAAGAGGCCGCTGAGCAGGTCGACGATGAAACGGATTACCGAACCGAGCGCCTGGCCGAGCCATTCGAAAAAGCTTTCTACCTGCATATGTGCATCCTGATGGGAGGGAATCCGAACTGAGCCGTTGGCTCCTGATTGTAGGAGCTGTGGCGGCCGAGTTGGTTCGATTATGGGGCAAACCGTCGCTTCGTACCGAGACTCTTGCCTTCCCCGGTCATCCCCCTGAAGCTATGCGCATTCAGGAGAACCCGATGAACCTTGTTGAACTGACCGCACGCCTGCATGCCATTCGTGACCATAACGATTGGCGGCAATTCCACAGCCCGAAAAACCTCGCCATGGCCGCCAGTGTGGAAATGGCCGAACTGGTGGAGATTTTCCAGTGGCTGACCGAGGACCAGTCGCGCCAGTTGCCGGCGGACAAACTGGCCCACGCCGGGCAGGAAGTCGGTGACATCGTGTTGTACCTGTTGCTGCTTTGCAGCGAGCTGGGCCTGGACATGGACGCCGTGGTGCGCAGCAAGCTGGCCGATAGCGAACGGCGGTTCGGCCAATGAGCGACCGTCATTTCGATCAGCTCGCCACGCGCTTCGCGGAAAAAATCTACGGCGGGGCCAAGGGGGCGATCCGCCTGGCGGTGCTTCAGGCCGATCTGCTGGAAACCTTGCCGCAGCGTCCATTGCGTGTGCTGGACATCGGCGCTGGCCTGGGCCACATGTCGTTGTGGTTGGCCGAGCGCGGTCACCAGGTGACCCTGGCCGAGCCGGCCGAGCCCATGCTCGAAGGCGCTCGCCAGCGTTTTGCCGAGGCCGGCCAGCAGGCCACGTTCATCCAGGCACCGTGGCAGGACCTGCTCGGCCAACTGACCGAGCCTTACGACCTGGTGCTGTGTCACGCGGTGCTGGAATGGTTGGCCGAGCCCCACGCGATCCTGCCGGTGCTGCATCAACTGACGGCGCCTGGCGGTTGGCTGTCCCTGGCGTTCTACAACCGCGACGCGCTGGTCTATCGCAACCTGCTCAAGGGGCATTTCCGCAAGTTGCGCAAAAATGACATGGCCGGCGAAAAACAGAGCCTGACGCCGCAACAACCCCTTGATCCGCGAGATTTGGCGGCGCAACTTGAAGGCCTCTGGCAGGTCGAAAGCCAGAGTGGCGTGCGGGTTTTTCATGACTACATGCCGGTGGAGTTCCAGGGCCGCGTGGAACTTGCGCAGTTGCTGGAAATGGAACTGGCCCACCGTCGCCATCCGGCGTTTGCCGGGTTGGGACGTTATCTGCACTGGATCTGCCGTCCCCTCTGATCCGCAAGTGCAATTGGAGCGCGAAATGAAAGGTCGTTCAGGGTTGTTGGTGCTGTGCCTGGGGCTGGTGGCCTGCCAGGGCAGCAACCCCTATGTCGCCACCTCCAATCCGTTGCCGCCGGCGCCACCGGAGGCCGCCACGGTATTCGACCGCAGCGCCTACCCGGCGCCGCCCCGTGATTACGGGCGCTATCGCAGCTGGGCCTGGCGCGACGGGCGCCTGCCGCCGGGCACTGCCTGGGCGGATTCGGCCCAGGTGGCCGAAGCGGTGAGCAATGCCCTCGACCAGCGTGGCCTGCGGCCGCTGCATGACAACCGGCCCGCCGACCTGTTCGTCAGCGCCGACCTGCGCCTGGAGACCCGCGTGCGCCAGGTCCGGGATGATTATGATGCCGGCTATTACGGCGGCTATAACCGTTATGACCGCTACGGTCCGGGTTATGGCGTGTACCATCCGATGCCGATGGTGCGCACGTATCAGGAGCAAGTCGTGGTGGTCCGGGTGGACCTGTTCGATGCCCGCACCGGTCAGCCGGTGTGGAGCGCCAGCGCCGAGACGGGCCAGCGGGGCAGCCAGAGCGAACGCAGCGATGCCATTCGCGAGGCGGTGGAAAAAGCCATGTCGGCGTATCCCCCAAGTTGATTACGCAACGGAGAAAAACCATGTTTCGCCGTCTTGCTCTATTGGCCTTCACCCTGTTGCTGGGGGCTTGTGCTTCTAACCAGGTCAACCATGACTTCGACACCAGCCGTGACTTTGCGGCGTATCGCAGTTGGAGCTGGAAAGACCCGGCGCTGCAGTATCGCCCCGATGATCCACGCATCAAGAGCGACCTGACCGAGCAGCGGATCCGCCAGGCGGTGGCCGATCAACTCGATCAGCGCGGCTTGCGCCCGGCTGCGGCGGGCGTGCGCGGCGATGTGCTGGTCCAGGCCTATTTGATCGTCGAGGATCGCCAGCAGCAGGTCACCACTCACTACGGCGGCGGTTGGGGTGGCCCGTGGAATGGCTACTGGGGTGGGCCGATGTACAACGAAACCCGCAACATCAGCTACAAAGTCGCCACTGTGCAGATCGACCTGCTCGACGGCAAGGACGGCAAGCTGGTGTGGCGTGGCAGTGATGAACAACTGCTCAGCAACTCCCCCAACCCGGCCGACCGCAACACCGCCGTGCGCGAGACGGTGGGGCGGATTCTGTCCAACTACCCGCCGCGCTGACCACGGCGAATTCAAGATGGGTGGAGGCTGAGCCACCACCATCGCGAGCAAGCTCGCTCCCACAGGGATTGGCGGTGGACATCGTATCTATGAACACCCCGAAACAAACTGTGGGAGCGAGCTTGCTCGCGAAGACGGCGGCACATTCAACCTTGATGCAAGCTGACCCAGCGCCATCGCGAGCAAGCTCGCTCCCACAGGGGGTGGCGGTGAATGCCATCGACCTGCTCAGGTGACCGGCCGCCACTCTCCCAGCATATGTTCCAGCGCCCCGCTCCCCACCAGTTGCAGTTGCCCACTGGAGCCCGCCGCACTGGACAGCAGGGTCACTTCGCTGGGCAGGCGCACCGGTTTCTTGAAGGTCACCTCGATCTCGATGTTGGCCTCGGGCAGGTGGCTATCCAGCGCCGCCAGGGTCCTGGCCTTGTTCCACAAGCCATGGGCGATGGCGGTGGGGAAGCCGAACAGCCTGGCGCTGATACCGCTCAGGTGAATCGGGTTGTAGTCGCCGGAAACCTTGGCGTATTGCCGGCCGATGTCAGCCGGTGCGGTCCAGCGCGCGACTTCAATCAATGGCAGGCTGGCCTGAGGGGATTCGTCCACGAGCGCGCCGTCAAGCTGGACGCCTTTGCACAGCATCTGGCTCCGGGCCTCCCACAAGGGCCCCAACTGATCATCGAGGCCGGTCACCAGGTCGAATGCCGCGCCTTTGGGGTGGGCTTGCAGGTTCTCGACATGGACGCTGGCCCGCACCTGGCCGACCCCGCCCATGGGCCGCATTACGCGAATGCGGTTGCTCAAGTGGATCAGCCCCAATAGCGGAAAGGGAAAGTCCCGCCCCGTGAGCAATTGCATCTGCAGGGCAAACGCCAGGACGTGGGGATAAGTCGGCGGCAGCAGTCCGTTATCGACGAAACCGCACACTTTGCGATAGGCCGCCAGCCGTTGCGGGTCGACCTGAAGCACCTGGCGCAGGCCTTCCTCGGGCAAGGTCGTTCCGGTGACCTTGCGCCGCGTCGCCGCTTTTGAATAGAGCCCGGACATGGATGGCGGGCTGCTGACCTCATGCCATTGGATCGTCATGGTCATGCTCCCAAAAGGCTTTGCCCGCATACCCGCAGGGCCTGCCCGGTCACGGCGCCCGTGCCCGGCTGCGCGAGCCAGGCCACGGCTTCGGCGACATCTTGAGGCAAGCCGCCCTGGCCGAGGGAACTCATGCGCCGCCCGGCCTCGCGCAAGGCGAAGGGGATCTCGGCGGTCATGCGGGTTTCAATGAACCCCGGCGCCACGGCGTTGATGCTGATGCCCCGAGATTGCAGCAGCGGCGCCCAGGCCTGGGCCAGGCCGATCAGCCCGGCCTTGCTCGCCGCATAGTTGGTCTGCCCACGGTTGCCGGCAATGCCGCTGATGGAGGCCAGCAGAACGACCCGGCCATTGTCGCGCAGAGTGCCGCTGTCGAGCAGGGCCTTGGTCAGCACTTGCGGGGCGTTGAGGTTGACGGCCAACACGGCGTCCCAGAATTCCGGGGTCATGTTGGCGAGGGTCTTGTCCCGGGTGATGCCGGCGTTGTGCACCACGATGTCGACGCCGTCGGGCAGGTGCTCGATCAGCTGGGCGGGGGCATCTTCGGCGCAGATATCCAGCGTGACGCTGCGCCCGCTCAAACGCGCCGCCAGGGCGTCGAGGTCGGTCTTGGCCTGGGGGACGTCGAGCAGGATCACGTCGGCGCCATCGCGGGCCAGGGTTTCGGCGATGGAGGCGCCGATCCCGCGGGCCGCGCCAGTGACCAGTGCCTTGAGCCCCGTAAGCGGTCGCGTCCAGTCATGGACCTGGGTGCCACAGGCGTCGAGGCGAATGACCTGCCCGGAAATGAAGGCACTCTTGGGCGACAGGAAAAACCGCAGCGCACCTTCCAACTGGGTTTCGGCACCGTCGCCGACATACAGCAGTTGCAGCGTCCCGCCGTGGCGCAGCTCTTTGGCCAGGGAGCGGCTGAAACCTTCCAACGCCCGCTGGGCACTGGCGGCGAATGGATCGCCAAGGCTTTGCGGCGCGCGCCCGAGGATGACGACATGGGCGCTGTGGTCGAGGTTCTTCATCAGCGGCTGGAAAAATTCCCGCAACTGCTTGAGCTGGTCGGTCTGCACCAAATGGCTGGCGTCGTACACCACTGCCTTGATTTTCGGGCCATGGCCGGGGATCCACTCGGTGGCCACGGTTGGTTCGCCGCCGTAGATGAAAATGGTGTCGGTCAGGCGCTTGGCGAACGTGCCGATCTGTTCGGTCAACGGCCCGCCGCCCAGCAGCAGGGCGCCTTCGATCGGCCGTAGCCGCCCGGCCTGCCAGCGTTCCAGGCGTACCGGCGATGGCAGGCCGAGGGACCCGACCATGCGCCGGCCAATGGGCGAATTGGCGAAGTCGATATAACGGTCAGACATGGAACACACTCCGGCTGATGAGGTTCCAAGTGTGGACCATGATTGGCAATCAGTCGTTCGATCGGCGAGATAAAGCCTAAGCTTGAGCGGGAGCGCGTTGTCCAGGGCACCGAACCCCTGTGGGAGCAAAGCTTGCTCGCGATGAACGATGACGCGACCTACCTGAAAAACGCGGTGTCTGCATCGCGAGCAAGCTTGAACTGGCCTAATGATTTTGGACACTTCAATCGGGCGCTATGATGGCGCCCAAATCTGAGGTGTTTTGGTTATGCGTAAATCTTACTCCAGTGAGTTCAAACTCAAGGCGGCCAGCATGGTGCTGGACGAGGGACAGTCGGTTCCCGAAGTCTGCGCCAGCCTGGATATTGGGCCCACGGCGCTTCGCCGCTGGGTCGATCAGGTTCGCAAGGAACGCTTGGGTTCGACCCCGGTGGGCGCCAAGGCGATTACCGCTGATCAGCGTGAAATTCAGCAGCTCAAAGCGTTGCTCAGGCAAAAAGACCTGGACATTGAAATCCTAAAAAAGGCCAGTGCTCTCCTGCTTTTGGACTCCAAAGATCATTCTCGTTGATCAATGAGCTGGACGAGCAGTACGGCGTTAACAATTGCTGTCGGGCGTTTGGAGTCAACCGCAGCAGCTTTTACGCCTGGCGTCAGCGCCAAGGCAAAGTGAAGCCCGAGCGGGAGAAACTTAAAGCCGTGCTGGTCGAGCATCACAAGGAGTCCAGAGCATCCGCGGGGTCTCGCACCCTTTCCAAGGAGCTGCAAGCAAAGGGACATCGTGTCGGGCGGCATATGGCTCGCAGCTTGATGCGCGAAGCCGGTGTTGCCAGTCGTCAGCGCCGGCGGCACAAGTACAAATCTTCCGGCGTGGAAGCGTTGGTGGCGCCGCACGTGCTCAAGCGCAAGTTTGATGTCACGGCGATCAACCAGGTGTGGTGTGGCGATGTGACGTACATCAAGGTCGGCAAGCGCTGGATGTATTTCGCGGCGGTGCTGGATCTGTTTGCTCGCCGGATCGTGGGCTGGTCGTTTTCAATGATTTCCGATGCCTCGCTGACCTGCGAAGCGTTGCGAATGGCGGTGCAATTGCGAGGTTGCCCAAAAGAGGTGCTGTTTCATTCCGATCAAGGCTGCCAATACACCAGCCACAAATTCAGGAATGAAATGCGCAAGCATGGACTCCTGCAAAGCATGAGTCGCAAAGGTGAGTGCTGGGACAACGCCCCGATGGAGCGTTTCTTTGGGAGCCTGAAGTCAGAGTGGGTGCCAGAAGATGGCTACAGCTCGGAGCATGAAGCCCGCGTGGATGTGCAGCGTTATGTGATGCGTTACAACAACGTCAGACTCCATAGCTACAACGACTACCGGTCGCCGGTAGCTATGGAGAAACTGGCAGCATGAAACCGTAACTGGTGTCCAAAATTAGTTGACCAGTTCAGCTTTGCTCCCACAGGGGGGCGGTTGAGTTTTCTTAGTGCATCAGACCTACAGGGGAGTTCTTCATGACACAACTACGCCGCGTCGCGATCATCGGTGGTAACCGCATTCCCTTCGCCCGCTCCAACGGGCCCTATGCCACCGCCAGCAACCAGGCGATGTTGACGGCCGCCCTCGAGGGGCTGATCGAACGCTACAACCTGCATGGCTTGCACATCGGCGAAGTGGCTGCCGGGGCGGTGCTCAAGCACTCCCGGGATACGAACCTGACCCGCGAATGCGTGCTCGGTTCGCGGCTGTCACCGATGACGCCTGCCTATGACGTACAGCAGGCCTGTGGCACCGGGCTGGAGACGGTGCTGCTGGTGGCCAACAAGATCGCCCTGGGCCAGATCGACAGCGCCATTGCCGGCGGCGTCGACACCACGTCGGATGCGCCAATCGCGGTCAATGAAGGGTTGCGCAGGATCTTGCTGCAAGCCAATCGCGCCAAGACCACCGCTGAGAAAATCAAAGTATTCCTGCAATTGCGCCCCCAGCACCTGATGCCGGACTTGCCGCGTATCAACGAACCGCGCACCGGCCTGAGCATGGGCGAGCACTGTGAATTGATGGCCCAGACCTGGCAGATCCCCCGGGAGGCCCAAGACCAGTTGGCCCTGGAAAGCCATCAGAAAATGGCCGCGTCCTACGCCGAAGGTTGGCAGAACGACTTGATGACCCCGTTTCTCGGCCTGACCCGGGACAACAACCTGCGCCCGGACCTGACCCTGGAGAAACTCGCCTCCCTCAAGCCGGCCTTCGAAAAAAGTGCCAAGGGCACGATGACGGCGGGCAACTCCACGCCACTGACCGACGGCGCCTCGTTGGTGCTGCTGGGCAGCGAAGAATGGGCCAAGGCCCGGGGCCTGCCGATCCTGGCATACCTGCGCGACGGTGAAACGGCAGCGGTGGATTTCGTCAATGGCGCCGAAGGGTTGCTGATGGCCCCGGTCTACGCCGTGCCGCGGTTGCTGGCGCGCAACGGCCTGACCTTGCAGGACTTCGATTACTTCGAGATCCACGAAGCGTTCGCCGCCCAAGTGTTGTGCACGCTGAAGGCCTGGGAAGACCCGGACTATTGCAAGACCCGCCTGGGCCTCGACGCGCCGCTGGGGTCCATTGACCGCGGTCGGTTGAACGTGAAGGGCAGTTCCCTGGCCGCCGGGCATCCGTTTGCCGCCACGGGCGGGCGCATTGTCGCCAACCTCGCCAAGTTGCTGGACGCCGCCGGGCGAGGTCGCGGGTTGATTTCCATCTGCGCCGCCGCCGGCCAGGGTGTGACGGCGATTATCGAGCGTTGACGACGGCGCCCTCCTGGCGGGACGCCAGTGCCTTGTGCTGGTTGGCGTAGTGCTCGGCCAGGATCGAGCAGACGATCAACTGCAGCGGGTGGTAGATCATGATCGGCAACAGAATCAGCCCCAGGCCGGGATGGTTGCCGAAAATCAACGCCGCCATCGGCACCCCGGCGGCGAGGGATTTCTTGCTGGCGCAGAACACCGCGGCGACTTCATCGGCGTTGTTGAATTTCAGGGCGCGGGCGGTGCGGGTGGTCGCCCACAGGATGATTGCCAGCAGCACGGCACTGCCCACCACTGCGCTGAGCAACACGCCGTTGCCTTGCTGGCGCCAGATGCCGGACACCATCGAGTTGCAGAAGGCCGCGTAGACCAGCAGCAGGATCACCAGCTTGTCGATGACGCTGGTGTAGCGTTTGTACCGACCGAAAAAGCCGGCCAGCCAACGTCGCAGGAACTGCCCCAGCACCAGCGGCAGCAGCAACATCATGCACAGGTCAAGCAAGGTTGAACCCAGGTCGATGCCACCGGCGCCGCTGCCGACCACGAAACTGACCAGCAACGGTGTCAGGAAAATGCCCAGCACGCTGGACAGGCTCGCGTTGAGAATCGCCGCCGGCACGTTACCTTTTGCACTGCCAGTCAGGGCCACCGAGGAAGAAATCGTCGAGGGCAGGGCGCACAGGTAGAAGAACCCCAGCATCAGCAGCGCCGGCACATGGCTGCCCAGCAGCCAGTTGCTGAGCAGCCAGAGCAACGGAAATACGCCAAAGGTGAAAGCCTGCACCATCACGTGCAGCCGGATGTTCTTCAGACCGTGGCGGATCTGCTCGCCGGACAGGTTGACCCCGTGCAGGAAGAACACCACGAAGATGCCGATGTTGACCACCCATTCGGCATGCATGGCACCGCCCGTGGCGCCGAAGGTGGGAAAGAAGTACGCCAGCAGCGTGGCGAGCACCATGCCGCACAGGAACCAGTCGGTCATCATGCGTTTGAGGTGTCTGAAGATATGCATAGGGCACCGCATGTTGTAAGAAAAGTCGACTTAGCCTAACGTCGTCCTCATCAGTCGTCTTGCGACATAAGGCCAATCAATGCCGCCTAACGGACACCAGCAGCTGGAACGACGTATCCCCGACCTGGCGCAATTGCCGAGGCCGCTGTATGCCCGCGTCGAAAGCTTGAACGCCGGTTCCTGGACGCAAGCCCATCGTCATGACTGGGTGCAATTTTCCTACGCCATCAGCGGCGTTCTCGGCGTACACACCGCCGCCGGCAGTTTCTTCGCCCCACCACAACGGGGCATCTGGATCCCGGCCGACCTGGAACATCAGGTGGTGACCTCCACCCGGGCGGAAATGCGCAGCCTGTATGTCCATCGTCACGCCTGCCCCTGGGCCGATGAGCGCTGTCGGGTGCTGGAAGTCACGCCACTGGCCCGTGAGTTGATCAAGGTATTCTGTCAGTTGCCGGTCGATTATCCCCAAGGCGATACCCAGGAAGAACGGCTGGTGCAGGTGTTGCTGGACCAGTTGGCGACGTTGCCGGAAGTGGGATTTTCCCTGCCGCTGCCGCGACATGCCCGCTTGCTGGCGCTGTGTAACGAATTGATCGAACAGCCTGAACAGAACGTCACCTTGCAAGCCTGGTCTGAACGTCTGGGCACGTCGGAAAAAACCCTGATGCGTCTGTTCCAGCGTGAGACCGGCCTGAGCTTTCGTGCCTGGCGCCAGCGCATGCGCTTGTTATCGTCCCTGGGCTCCTTGGAGAAAGGGGACAGCGTCACCAGCGCCGCGTTGTCGTGTGGGTATGATTCAACGTCCGCATTCATTGCCGCGTTCAAGGGGATGTTCGGGTATACACCGGGGGAGTTGTTCAAGCATTGAGCCGGCGCACTTGCCTACGGCTGGCGGTGGACATGACTGTCAGCTCTTGTCGCAAATACCTGGGTATTGAGTTGCCAACGCCAGCGCCGGTCTCGGCTATGATTCGACGCCGTCGATTGATCCGGCACATTGTGTGCATCACAGGTTCATAGGTCGGCAACCCCTCCCCGTGGAGGATGGATTGCCGTATAACGACTGTCATTCGCGTGTTTGGTAATAAAGGACCCACAATAAAAGCTGATGAAGACTCCAAAACGCATTGAACCCCTGATCGAGGACGGTCTGGTCGACGAGGTGCTGCGCCCACTCATGAGTGGTAAAGAAGCAGCTGTTTATGTGGTGCGCTGCGGCAACGAGCTACGTTGCGCGAAGGTCTACAAGGAGGCGAACAAGCGAA
This sequence comes from Pseudomonas fluorescens, assembly GCF_001307275.1. NCBI lineage: Bacteria > Pseudomonadati > Pseudomonadota > Gammaproteobacteria > Pseudomonadales > Pseudomonadaceae > Pseudomonas > Pseudomonas fluorescens. Next base: position 1,809,748 of record NZ_CP012831.1, on the reverse strand, counting down.
GTTTTCGTCAGGCGGCCGAGTATCAGGAAGGCCGCAAGGTGCGCAACAGCCGTCAGGCCCGGGCCATGGCCAAGGGCTCGAAGTTCGGGCGCAAGGAAACCGAGGACGCCTGGCAGAATGCCGAAGTGGCGGCATTGTTCCGCCTGGCAAGCGCGGGTGTGCGCGTGCCCAAGCCGTACGACTTCCTTGAAGGCGTGCTGCTGATGGAGCTGGTGGCCGACGAGTACGGGGATGCGGCGCCGCGCCTGAACGATGTGGTGCTGGAGCCGGACCAGGCCCGTGAGTATCACGCCTATCTGATTTCCCAGATCGTGTTGATGCTGTGTACCGGCCTGGTGCACGGTGACCTGTCGGAGTTCAACGTGCTGCTGACGCCGACGGGGCCGGTGATCATTGACCTGCCGCAAGCCGTGGATGCGGCGGGTAACAACCATGCCTTCAGCATGCTGGAGCGGGACGTGGGCAACATGGCGTCCTACTTCGGCCGGTTTGCCCCGGAACTCAAGCGCACCAAGTACGCGAAGGAAATGTGGGCGCTGTACGAAGCGGGCACCCTGCACCCGGCCAGCGTGCTGACCGGCGAGTTCGACGAACCGGAAGAACTGGCGGATGTCGGCGGGATCATGCGTGAAATCGAGGCCGCCCGCCTGGATGAAGAACGCCGTCAGGCCGTTCGCGCCGCCGACGATGCCCCACCCGGCAAGACCGAAGAACCGCCACCGCCGTGGATGCAATGATCGGCTGAACAGAAACCCGGCCTATGGCCGGGTTTTTTGTGGGCACTGCAAAATCCTCTATCCACCGCAGGCCTCCTGTGTGGGAGCGAGCTTGCTCGCGATAGCGGTGGGGCCGCTTGCATCGATGTTGAATGTGCCGCCGTCATCGCGAGCAAGCTCGCTCCCACCGTTTTGCTTCGGCTGTTTACAGCATTGATGTCCACCGCCGGTCTTTGTGGGCATCAATTCTTGCAGCACCCCGACGCCAGTTCCTTGAGGATCGGGCAATCCGGACGGTGGTCGCCGTGGCAGTGCTCTACCAGGTCTTGCAAGGTGTCGCGCAGTTCGGCCAGTTCGCGGATTTTCTGGTTCAGCTCATCGATGTGTTGCCGGGCGAGGGCCTTGACGTCGGCGCTGGCGCGTTGGCGGTCTTGCCAGAGAGTGAGCAATTTGCCGACCTCTTCCAGGGAAAACCCCAAGTCGCGGGAGCGCTTGATGAACGCCAGGGTGTGCAGGTCATCGGCGCCGTAGACCCGGTAGCCGCTGTCGGTGCGATGGGCGGCCTTGAGCAGGCCGATGGATTCGTAATAGCGGATCATCTTCGCGCTCAGGCCGCTCTGGCGGGCCGCTTGGCCGATGTTCATCGCTTGTCCTCCAACTGCTTGGGTGTCCAGAACTTCAACAGTAACGCATTGCTCACCACGCTGACGCTCGACAGGGCCATGGCCGCGCCGGCCAGCACCGGGTTGAGCAAGCCGAACGCCGCCAGGGGGATGCCGATCAAGTTATAGACGAACGCCCAGAACAGGTTCTGGCGGATCTTGGCGTAGGTCTTGCGGCTGATGTCCAGCGCCGCCGGTACCAGTCGCGGATCGCCACGCATGAGGGTGATGCCCGCGGCATGCATCGCCACGTCGGTGCCACCGCCCATGGCGATGCCAATGTCGGCGGCGGCCAGGGCCGGGGCGTCGTTGATGCCGTCGCCGACCATCGCCACCACCGAGTGGCGCTTCAATTGTTGGACGATGGCGGATTTATCCGCTGGCAGTACCTCGGCATGGACATTGGAAATCTCCAGCGCCTGGGCCACCACCCGGGCGCTGCCTTGGTTGTCGCCGGTGAGCAGATGGCTGGCGATGTGCTGTTCATTCAAGGCCTGTACGGCGGCGAGAGCGCCGGGCTTGAGGGTGTCACCGAAGGCGAACAGGCCCAGCACCCGCGGCGTCGCGCCTTGTTCGAGCAGCCAGGACAACGTACGGCCTTCGGCTTCCCAAGCCTGTGCGGATTCGGCCAGCGTTCCGGGGTTCAGGCCCAGTTCGTCCAGCAGACGGCGATTGCCCAGGGCCAGGCGTTGCCCGGCGAGGCTGCCGGCAATGCCGCGTCCGGCCAGGGACTGGCTGTCGCTGACATCCGGCACATCCAGGCCGCGCTCGGTGCAGGCGTCCAGTACGGCTTTGGCGAGCGGGTGTTCGCTGCCGCGCTGCAGTGCGCCGGCCATTTTCAGCAGCGCGTCTTCATCCCCGTCCAGGGCGGTCAAGTGGGCGATACGCGGGGTGCCGGAGGTCAGGGTGCCGGTCTTGTCGAACACCACGGTCGTGACTTCATGGGCGCGTTCCAGGGCTTCGGCATCCTTGATCAGAATCCCGTGGCGCGCCGCCACGCCGGTGCCAGCCATGATCGCCGTGGGCGTCGCCAGGCCCAGGGCGCAGGGGCAGGCGATCACCAGCACGGCGACGGCGTTGATCAGCGCGGTTTCCAGTGGCGCACCGTACAGCCACCAACCGATGAGCGTCGCCAGGGCCAGTACCAGCACCACCGGTACGAAGACCTGGCTGACTTTATCCACCAGTTTCTGGATCGGTGCCTTGGCGGCCTGGGCGTCTTCCACCAGGCGAATGATGCGCGCCAGGACGGTTTCGGTGCCCAGGGCTTGCGTGCGGACCAGCAACCGGCCTTCGCCATTGATGGCGCCGCCGGTGACCTTGTCCCCGGGCTGCTTGGGCACCGGCAGGCTTTCGCCGCTGATCAGCGCTTCGTCGGCGTGGCTCTGGCCTTCCAGCACTTCGCCGTCCACCGGGAAGCGTTCGCCGGGCTTGACCAGCACCAGGTCATTCAAGCGCAGGGCGCTGATGGCAACGTCCCGCTCCTGGCCATCGATCACCTGGATCGCCCGTTCCGGGCGCAAGGCTTCGAGGGCGCGGATGGCGCTGGCGGTCTGGTGCTTGGCGCGGCTTTCCAGGTATTTACCGAGCAACACCAGGGCGATCACGACGGCCGAAGCCTCGAAATACAAGTGCGGCATGCTGCCGGGACGGGCGATCGCCCATTCATACAGGCTCAAGCCGTAGCCAGCGCTGGTGCCCAGGGCCACCAGCAGGTCCATGTTCCCGGCACCGGCCCGCACGGCCTTGAAGGCGGCGACGTAGAAACGCGCACCGAAGATGAACTGCACCGGCGTCGCCAGGGCGAACTGCACCCAGGCCGGGAGCATCCAATGCACACCGAATGGCTGTAGCACCATGGGCAGTACCAACGGCACCGACAGCAGAATCGCCAGCACCAGGGCCAGGCGTTCACGGTTCAGACGGTTGTTCTGCGTGTCGGCGACCTGCTCGGCCTGCCAGACCGTGGCGTCATAGCCGGCGCGCTTGAGCGCATCGATCAGGGTTTGCGCATCCACCTGGCCGAGCAGTTCGAGGTGAGCCCGCTCGTTGGCCAGGTTGACACTGACGCTGTTCACACCGTCGACCTTGCCCAAGGCCCGTTCGACCCGGCCGACACAGGAGGCGCAGGTCATGCCTTCGATGTTCAGTTCCAGGGTGTGCACGGGAACGCTATAGCCTGCCTGTTCGACGGCCTGCTTCAAGGCCGGCAGGCTGCCTTCGGGGGCCTGGACACGCGCCAGTTCCGTCGCCAGGTTGACGCTGACGGCGCTGGCACCGGCGACTTTGCTCAAGGCTCGCTCGACCCGCCCGGCGCAGCTGGCGCAGGTCATGCCGGCAATGGGTAGATCGAATGTGGTGGATTCGGACATCGGTCACGCTCCCTGTAGTGAATGACTACAGGATCAACCTTGCCATGCTGGCAAGGTCAAGCGCCAATCCAAAAAGGGTTGCCGCTCCCTGATATGGGATCTGGCTCTGTGGGAGCAAGGCTTGCCCGCGATGAAAGCACTGCAGTCTCTTGAGTGACCGCGGCGCCTGGATCGCGAGCAAGCTTTGCTCCCACAAAGCTTGCCCACCGGGGCAAGTGGCGTGTCAGTAACCGAGCCCAGCCTGCTTGAGGTACATACCTTGTTCGTTCATGGCGATGCGGAACTTCAAGATGTCACCGGCCTTGAGGGTGATGTTCTGCGACCCTGGCGCGAGCATGCCCGGGTTGCAACCCGGCGCCTGTCCCGGCAGCAATTTCAGGCGCAAGGAAAACTGGCCCGGCGGCAGGTTGAACGAGGTGCTCTGCTCCTGGAACAGCCTGGCCGAGAGTTGATCCTGGATGTAGATGCCGATTTCGCAACTGGTCGCCACTTCCAGGCGCTCACGGGAAATGATCAACACGCCATAGTCTTCGCCGACGGCCGAGGCCTGGGGCGCCATCGCTGAAAAACCGAGCATGCAAAACAGGCTGAACGCTGACCAGCGCATGGCTGAACCTCCGGTGTGAAATCCTTGATGTGTGCAGCTTGGCTGAGGGCGACGCCGATTGCCAGCCCGGCAGTTTTTGTCAGAACTTGACCTTGCCATGATGGCAAGCTTGAGACTGGCGGCAACCTCAATCCCAAGGAGTCATCTCATGCAAACATTCAATGTTCAGGGCATGTCCTGCGGTCACTGCGTCAAGGCCATCACCCAGGCTGTCCAGGCCAAGGATCCGGCGGCGGACGTGCAAGTCGACCTGGGTGCCAAGACCGTCCGGGTCCAGAGCTCATTGGCGGCCGATGCCGTGCTCGCGGTCATCAAGGAAGAAGGCTATGAGGTCAGCCCCGCCTGAAGTTTTTTAATCGTTAGCGACCTATCGGAATGTTCAAGAGCGCCCGGCACGGCTAGACTGTCGGGCTGTCGAACGACGCCTGAGCTGGACGCCCGATGAACTTTCGCACCATTCTGATTCTTGGCGCCTTGAGCGCTTTCGGTCCCTTGGCGATCGACTTCTACCTGCCCGCCTTTCCGGCGATGGCCACCGCCTTCGGTACTGACGAAAAACACATCCAGTTGACCCTGGCGGCCTATTTCCTCGGCTTGTCCATCGGGCAACTGGCCTATGGGCCGGTGGCGGATCGCTTCGGGCGGCGCATCCCGCTGCTGACGGGCGTCGGCTTGTTCACCCTGGCGTCCCTGGCCTGCGCCTATGCGCCGAACCTCGAATGGCTGATCGGTGCCCGCTTCGTCCAGGCCTTGGGCGGATGCGCCGGGATGGTGATTTCCCGGGCGGTGGTCAGCGACAAATGCGACGCGGTGGGTTCGGCCAAGGTGTTTTCGCAACTGATGCTGGTGATGGGCCTGGCGCCGATTCTCGCGCCGATGCTCGGTGGGCTGTTGGTGAACCTGCATGGCTGGCAATCGATCTTCATTGCCCTGACCGTGTTCAGTGCGCTGGCGTCGACGGCCGTGGCCCTGTGGCTGCCGGAAAGCCTGCCGGATCATGTCCCTCGACAACCCTTGTCGGGCGCCTTGCGCCAGTACGGTCGGTTATTGACCGATTCCGTCTACCTCGGCCATGCGCTGACGGGGGGCATCGCTATCGCCGGGATGTTTGCCTACATCGCCGGTTCGCCTTTTGTCTTCATCAAGCTCTATGGTGTACCGGCTGAACATTTCGGTTGGCTGTTCGGCACCAACGCGGCGGGCTTCATCCTGGTCGCCCAGGTCAACGCCCGGCTGCTGTCCAAGCGCGGCCCGGCGTTCCTGCTGAGCCGCGCGGTATGGGTCTACCTGGGCGCGGGGCTGAGCCTGCTGGCCGTCAGTTCATTGCAACCTGCGCAGTTGTGGCCGCTGCTGGTTCCACTGTTTATCTGCATCGCCAGCTTGGGTTGCATCCTGCCCAATGCCTCGGCCTGCGCCATGAACGGGCAGGGCGCCCGGGCCGGCAGTGCTTCGGCGATGTTGGGATGCCTGCAGTTTTCCGTCGCCGCCGGGGCAGCCGCGTTGGTGGCGGCGCTGCATAACGGCACCGCCGTGCCAATGGCGCTGGTCATCAGCCTTTGCGGGCTGTTGGTGGTGAGCGCGGCGATGCTGACTCGTCGCCTGCAAAATGCCCGGGCATTGGCCCAGGCCAGTCGCGAGGGCTGACTCAGCCGGCCGCGCGCTGCTGCTGTTCGGGGAAATGATGGGGCGCGAGGATCCGCGCCTGCAAGGTTGTGGCGAAAGCCTGGGCTTCGGCCTCGGTACGGAAGGTGACGACGTGCCGGTCAAGACGCACTTGCCATTGGTTTTTTGCCACTTCTTTTATCAGGATCTTCATTGCTGACCTCCTCACGAAAAGATTACGTTGCAAAGGCCTCGAGTGTAGACCCGAATACGATCGGAGTTGTGACAACGGTCAATTCTCGGACTGACGGCATGGGTTTTGTGGGAGCAAAGCTTGCTCGCGAGAAAGGGTGACGCGGTTTTATAGAGAACCGCGGCGCCTCCATCGCGAGCAAGCTGTGCTCCCACAAGCGCCAGGCCATCATCGTGTCTGTCTTGGGTCAGAAGCCTTCAAGCACAATCTTGCCCTTGGACTGGCCGCTTTCCAGCAAGGCGTGGGCCCGGCGCAGGTTCTCGGCGTTGATGGTGCCGAAATGCTCGCCCACCGTGGTCTTCAGTGTGCCGGCGTCGATCAGCGCGGCCACGCGGTTGAGCAGTTTGTGTTGTTCAAGCATGTCGGCCGTTTCGAACAGCGAGCGGGTGTACATGAATTCCCAATGCAACGACAGGCTCTTGCGCTTGAGCTTGGTCACGTCCAGCGCCTTGGGATCGTCGATCAGTGCCAGTTTGCCCTGGGGGGCGAGGGCTTCGACCAGTTGGTCCAGGTGCTGGTCGGTCTGGGTCAAGCTGGCGACGTGAGTCACCTGGGGCTGGCCTGCTTCCTTCAATGCTTCGCTCAAGGGGCGGCTGTGGTCGATCACCAGGTCGGCACCCAGGTTGCGCACCCATTCCTGGGTTTGCGCGCGGGACGCGGTGCCAATCACCTTCAGTCCGGTGAGTTGGCTGGCCAGTTGCGTCAGGATCGACCCCACGCCGCCGGCGGCACCGACGATCAACAGGCTCTGGTCCTGGTTGTCCTGGCCTTCCTGGATGTGCAGGCGCTCGAACAACAATTCCCAGGCGGTGATGGCCGTCAATGGCAGCGCTGCCGAGTCGGCGAAACCGAGGGTCTTGGGCATGTGGCCGACAATGCGTTCATCCACTACGTGCAATTCGCTGTTGCCACCGGCCCGGGCGATGGAACCGGCGTAGAACACCTTGTCCCCGGTTTTGAACAGCGTGACTTCGCTGCCCACCGCCTTGACCACGCCGGCCACGTCCCAGCCCAGCACCTTGGCGACGCCATCTTCGGGCTGGACGTTCTGGCGGACCTTGGTGTCCACCGGGTTGACCGAAATGGCCTTGACCTCCACCAGCAGGTCCCGGGGACCGGCGACGGGTTCCGGCAGCTCGATGTCCTGGAGCGATTGTGGGTCGGTGATGGGTAGCGAGTGGTAGTAGGCAATGGCTTTCATGAAGCGGCTCCGTGAGGTGAGTTTCGATGAAGTCCATGTTTAGCTATTTATAGTCGAGATAAAACCGGCTAAAACAACAGGCTCTTTCAATACTTTTTTGATAATGGGCGCGTGATGCTTCGCTTCGATGACTTGCAATTGTTTGTCCGGGCAGCGGACCTGGGCAGTCTTTCGGCCGCGGCCAGGGTCATGGACCTGTCGGCGGCGGTGGCCAGTGCCGCGTTGAAACGGATCGAGCAGCACCTCGGCGCCCGGCTGTTGGCCCGCTCTACCCGCAGCTTGCGCCTGACGGCCGAAGGCGAGGGTTTTCTCGAATATGCCCGGGCCGCACTGAGCAGCCTTGACGAAGGCCGGCGCTTGTTGACCAGCGGCCAGGACCAGGTCAGCGGGGTGTTGCAGTTGTCCGCGCCGTCGGACCTGGGACGCAACCTGCTGTTGCCCTGGCTGGATGCGTTCCAGCGCGAGCATCCCGGGCTGACGGTGCGACTGCTACTGGGCGATCGCATCGCCGACCTGTTCAAGCAGCCGGTGGACATCGCCCTGCGTTATGGCGAGCCGGAAGATTCGAGCCTGGTGGCCTTGCCTGTCGCCCCGGACAACCATCGAGTGCTGTGCGCGTCACCGGATTATCTGGCTCGCCAGGGCGAACCTCATCAACTGGAACAACTGGCCCAACACAACTGCCTGTTGTACATGCTGGGCAGCCGGGTCCATGACCGATGGGCTTTTCATGACGGCAAGCGGGAGGTGAGCCTCACCGTCAGTGGCGACCGTTTCAGTGACGACGCCGACGTGGTGCGCCGCTGGGCGGTGGCGGGGGCCGGGATCGCCTATAAATCGTGGCTGGATGTGTCCACCGACGTGCTGGCCGGGCGCTTGAAAATCCTCTTGCCGCACCTGCAATGCGAACGCGCGCCCCTCAATCTGCTGTGTGCCCACCGGGCGCAATTGAGCAAACCCATCAATCTTCTGCGGGACATGCTCCAGGCTCGCTGCGGTGAGTTGACGACTCGATTTCCACTCCCAACGGGGGCCGGCCATTAGTCGCGCGCAAATAGAGACTTTTCCCTCATGAACAATCGCCTCCAAAGGTTTCCGGAGGACAGGAAAGCTCGATTGTCGCGCTTATACTAACGACCGCCTGCGCCAGAGCAGTAGACGAATGATTCAACAGGGAGTGAATACATGGAACATGCACCTTGCATCAGCCAGATCGCCACGCTGCTGGCTGACCCCAAGCGCAGCGCAATGATGTGGGCCTTGATGGACGGCACGGCCCGCCAGGCCGAAGAGTTGGCGTTGCTCGCCGGGTTGTCGCCGTCCTCGGCCAATGCGCATCTGGGGCGCTTGTCCGCCGGCGGCCTGTTGAAAGTCGAAGCCCGGGGTCGCAAGCGGTTTTTCCGCCTGGCCGCGCCTGAAATCGGCGCGGCCGTCGAAGCGCTGGCCAGCGCGACCCTGGTCAGTACGCCCCGGCAGATTCCGGATGTCTTCAAGCGCCGGGTCATGCCGACCAAGGCCCCGTCGGCCCCCGCTTCGTTGATGCGGGCCAGGCTGTGCGACGATCACTTGGGGGGAACCCTGGCGGCCGATCTCTACCAGCGCCTGCTCGACGCAGGGTGGATCGAGCAGTTCGAACAACGGGTGATCGTCACGCACAAGGGCGCCAATCAACTGGCCGAGCGTGGCCTGTTCATCCAGGCCCTGGCCCATCGCAACGCCCGTGTCGCCTGCCCTTGCCCGGACTGGAGCGAGCGTCGTCCGCATCTGGGTGGCGCACTGGGGGCAGCGGTGCTGCAACTGTTCATGCAGTCGGGTTGGCTGACTTTGCCCAACGATTCGCGGGCCTTGCAGGTGACGACGCTCGGCCAGCAGGAAATCCACCGGTTCGCCCGGCAGGATGCCGTAGAGATGGCGCTCTAGGGAACTCGCCTGGCGCGTCGCTCAGGGCTGTCGACAGGTCGTATTCAGCAATAGCCGCCTGCAAGGTTCGCGCACACTCGGTCCGGGGAATTTTTCGGATTGGGGAGACGGCAGCATGGACACTCACGGTTACAGCGCGGCGGAACGCCTGGAGCGGTTGCCCATCAGCGGGTATCACCGGGTGATTTTCATCATCATCGCCCTGGCGTTTTTCTTCGACTCCATGGACCTGGCGATGATGACGTTCCTGCTGGGCTCGATCAAAGCCGAGTTCGGTCTGAGCACTGCCCAGGCCGGTCTGCTCGCCAGCTCCAGCTTTTTCGGCATGGTGCTGGGTGCGTCGCTGTCGGGCATGCTGGCCGATCGTTTCGGGCGCAAGCCGGTGTTCCAGTGGAGCATCGTGTTGTGGGGCATCGCCAGTTACCTGTGCTCCACCGCCCAGGACGTCGAGACCTTGACGCTGTTTCGTATCCTGCTGGGGATCGGCATGGGCATGGAGTTTCCGATTGCCCAGTCGATGCTCTCGGAGTTGATCCCGGCCAAGCGTCGAGGGCGCTACATCGCCTTGATGGACGGCTTCTGGCCGCTGGGTTTCGTGGCGGCGGGGGTGCTGTCGTATTTTCTGCTGCCGGTGATCGGCTGGCGCGACATCTTCCTGGTGCTGGCGGTGCCGGCGGTGTTTGTCCTGGCGATTCGCTTCTTCATTCCCGAGTCGCCGCGCTGGCTGGAGCAGGCCGGACGGGGCGATGAAGCGGACGCGGTGCTCAAGCGAATCGAAGACAAGGTCCGGGCTTCACTGGGACGGCGTGAGCTGCCGGAGCCGATCCGCCTGCCGAGGGTCGAGAGCACACCGGGCAATTTCTTTTCGGCCCTGGCGCAGATCTGGTCGCCGCTGTATCGCCAGCGCACGATGATGATCTGGAGCGTCTGGTTCTTTGCCTTGCTCGGTTTTTATGGCCTGACGTCCTGGCTCAGCGCGTTGTTGCAGCAGTCGGGGTTCGCCGTGACCCAGTCGGTGTATTACACCGTGCTGATTTCCCTGGGCGGGATTCCCGGCTTCCTGATGGCGGCCTGGCTGGTGGAGCGTTGGGGGCGCAAGCCGGTGTGCATCATCACCTTGCTGGGCGGCGGGGTGATGGCGTTTCTGTATGGACAGAGCGCGGTGTTTGGCGGCAACGTCGGCCTGTTGATCGGCACCGGGTTGCTGATGCAGTTTTTCCTGTTTGGTATGTGGGCGGTGCTCTACACCTACACGCCGGAGCTGTACCCCACCTCGGCGCGGGCCACGGGTTCGGGCTTCGCTTCGGCGGTGGGTCGTATCGGTTCGCTGCTTGGCCCGCTGGTGACCGGGCTGGTGTTTCCCATCACCGGCCAGGGTGGCGTATTCGCCCTGGGTGCGTTGTGCTTCGCCGTGGCGGCGGGGGTGGTCTGGGTGTTCGGGATGGAAACCCGGGGCAAGACGCTGGAGGAGTTGAGTGAAGCGACCGCTGCCGACTAAACACAATCCCCCTTGTGGGAGCGAGCTTGCTCGCGATAGCGGTCCGGCATGCAACATCGATGTCGACTGATGCACCGCCATCGCGAGCAAGCTCGCTCCCACAATTGGATCTGTGTCCAACCGTGGATTTGCAGGCGATAAAAAAACTGTGGGAGCGAGCTTGCTCGCGATAGCGGTCCGGCATTCAACATTGATGTCGACTGATGTACCGCCATCGCGAGCAAGCTCGCTCCCACAGGGTTGATTGTCTGGCCTAAGGTTTTACTAGCCGCGCATCCAGGCTGTTCTGTGCCAGGCGCTTGGCCTGGTCCTGGGTCATGCCCAGGTGGGTGTGCAGGGCATGGAAGTTTTCGGTGACGTAGCCGCCGAAGTAGGCCGGGTCATCGGAGTTCACCGTCACCTTCACTCCGCGTTCGAGCATGTCGAGGATGTTGTGCTGCGACATGTCGTCGAACACGCACAGCTTGGTGTTGGACAGTGGGCATACGGTCAATGGAATCTGCTCGTCGATGATCCGCTGCATCAGTCGCTCATCTTCGATGGCTCGCACGCCATGGTCGATACGCTGGATCTTCAGCAGGTCCAGGGCTTCCCAGATGTACTCGGGCGGGCCCTCTTCGCCGGCGTGGGCGACGGTCAGGAAGCCTTCGTTGCGCGCGCGGTCGAAGACTCGCTGGAACTTGCTCGGTGGATGGCCCATCTCCGAACTGTCCAGGCCCACGGCTACGAAGGCCTCGCGGAACGGCAGCGCCTGGTCGAGGGTTTTCTCGGCTTGTTCTTCACTCAGGTGGCGCAGGAAACTCAGGATCAGGCCGCTGGTGATGCCCAGTTGCTGCTCACCGTCCTTGAGGGCGGCGGCGATGCCGTTGAGCACCACTTCGAACGGGATGCCACGGTCTGTGTGGGTTTGCGGGTCGAAGAACGGTTCGGTGTGGATCACGTTCTGCGCCTTGCAGCGCAACAGGTAGGCCCAGGTCAGGTCGTAGAAATCCTGGGAGGTGCGCAGCACATCGGCACCCTGGTAATACAGGTCGAGGAATTCCTGGAGGTTGTTGAAGGCATAGGCCTTGCGCAGGGTGTCGACGTCGTTCCATGGCAGAGCGATCTTGTTGCGTTCGGCCAGGGCGAACAGCAGCTCGGGTTCCAGGGAGCCTTCCAGGTGCAGGTGCAGTTCAGCCTTGGGCAGGGCGTTCAGCCAGTCGTACATGGTCTTTTCTCATCAGCGAAGCGATGGCGGGCATTCTACAGGGGGCTGGCTGCCCTGTCGGGTAAAACCTGACCGGCTGATCCACTACACGGCGTGGGGCTCCCGTCGGTAAGCATAGGTGTCGGCGAAGCGCGAGAGCAGGAATTCGGCGCAGGTGGTGGTCGGGTACTTTGGCGGGTGGGCGTCATCCTGGCAACCGGGCAGGCATTGGATCAGCGTATCGGGGTGCGGCTCGGCAAAGAATGGCATCGAATAACGGTCCACTCCCAGCGGGCTGATCACCCGATGCGGCGTGGACAGGTAACGGTCGTTACTCCAGCGCGCCATCATGTCGCCGAGGTTGACCACGAAGGTACCGTCGATAGGCGGCGCGTCGATCCACAGGCCGTTGACGTTGCGCACTTGCAGGCCGCCGGCGGCGTCCTGGTAGAGCAGGGTGATGCAACCGTAATCGGTATGAGCGCCGGCACCTTGCTGTTCGGCGCAACTGGCGGCATCGCGGGGTGGGTAATGGATCAGGCGCAGCACGCTCACCGGCTCGTTGAAGCGCGTATCGAAAAAGTCCCGTTCGATGCCCAGGGCCAGGGTCATTGCCCGCAGCAGGGTTTGCGCAAGCGCCTGCATGTCACGGTAATGCTGCTCCATCAGGGTTGCCCAACCGCTCAGGTCGGGGTGTCGGTTGGGGCCGCGCAGGGGTTTTTCCGCCAGCACCTCGGGGTGATCGGCCGGCAAATGCAGGCCCATGTCGAAGGTTTCCTTCAGGTCGCTGGGCTTGGTCGGGTCCAGTTGTTCCGTGGCGACGGCGCCGTAGCCGCGATGGTGACGGGTCTGGGTGATGTCGATCTTGAGCTTTTCTTCGACGGGCAGGGCGAAGAAGCGTTGAGCATTGCCCAGCACCTCGGCGATGCGCGCCGGGCTGATGGGGTGGCCCTTGATGTAGAAAAAGCCCCACTGGCGGCAGGCGCGGTCGATTTGCCCGGCGACGGCTTGCCAGGCGTCGGGTTCATCGCCGTAGAGCGGGCTGATGTCGATGATGGGCAGGCTGTTCATGCGGCTGTCCTGACTTGAAATAGGAGCCCCATGTGGGAGCGAGCTTGCTCGCGATCGCGGTGGGCCAGCCAATACAGATATTGAATGTCGGTCCGTAATCGCGAGCAAGCTCGCTCCCACAAAAGGTATTGAGGTGGGTTTGGGAGCTATTTGGGAATCTCGGCCTTCATGCCTTCGACGTAGTAATTCATCGACGCCAGTTCCGCGTTGCTGGCGCTCGCGCCCGCGGGGATTTTCTCGACGCCGGCCTGGTCCTTGATCGGGCCGGTGAACGGGTGGAAGGCGCCGCTCTCGATGTCGGCGATGATCTGCTCGGCTTCGCCCTTGACCGCTGCCGGCACCAGGTCGCTGATTGGCAGCTTCACCGTGCCCTCCTTCAGGCCGCCCCAGTAATCCTGGGATTTCCAGTTGTGGTCGAGCACGCTCTGGGTCGCCTGGATGTAATGCGGGCCCCAGTCGTTGACGATGGACGTCAGCACCGCCTTGGGTCCGAAGTGAGCCATGTCCGAAGCGTAGCCCACCGCATAGACGCCGCGTCGTTCGGCGGCCTGGATCGGCGCCGGGCTGTCGGTGTGCTGGAAGACCACGTCCACGCCCTGGTCGATCAGCGCGTTGGCGGCGTCGGCTTCCTTGCCCGGGTCGAACCAGGAGTTGACCCACACCACCTTGATCTCGGTACCGGGGTTGTATTTGTTCAGGGCCAGTTGGATGGCGTTGATGTCGCGGATGACTTCCGGGATCGGGAAGGAGGCGACGTAGCCGATCTTCTTGGTCTTGGTCATCTTGGCCGCGAGGAAACCGCCGACGTAGCGGCCTTCGTAGGTGCGGGCCAGGTACGTGCCCAAGTTCTTGTCCTGCTTGTAGCCGGTGGCGTGTTCGAAGATCACCTTGGGGAACTGCTTGGCGACTTTCAGCGTCGGGTTCATGTAGCCGAAGGAGGTGGTGAAGATCAGGTCGTATTGGTCCTTGGCCATGTTGCGGATCACCCGCTCGGCGTCGGCCCCCTCCGGCACGTTTTCCACGTAGTTGGTGGTGATCCGCTCACCGAATTTCGCCGCCAGCTCCTTGCGTCCTTGTTCATGCTGATAGGTCCAGCCGTGGTCGCCGATCGGGCCGATGTAGACGAAGCCGACCTTCAGCGGGTCGGCGGCACTGGCATTCAGGCCGGCGCCCAGGCCGACGGCTGCGACGACGGCGCAAAGCAACTGCTTCAAGGGGCGTTTGTGCATGAACTCGAACTCCATTTTGTTGTGAGGTTGGCTGTGCAGCATCAATGCAAAATGCTGACCAACAAGACAACAAATGTTCGACGTCTTGATGCCGCCATCGCGGGCAAGCCTTGCTCCCACAGGTATCGCGGCGCACTTGTGGGAGCAAGGCTTGCTCCTACAGGTATCGCGGGCGCACTTGTGGGAGCAAGGCTTGCCCGCGATGAGGCCCTTGAGAACAATAAAGGTGCGCCCTGCCTGCAAACGCCACCCTCTGGTGCATCACACCGAACGAAACGTTCGCCGCCCCCTACAGTCAGTAACTCATGACCCCGCTCACAGTGACAGGCCCGCGATGCTCACGCTGATCAAGCAAGAAAAACTGCTGTTGCTGGCGCTGGTCGCCGCCTGTATGGCCTATCCGCTAGAGCACTGGTTGCTGGGCAACGGGCAAGGGGTGGCATTGATCGGCGGCCTGGTGCTGATCGGCTTCATTGTCGCCGCCTCCATGCGCGTGGCCCATCACGCCGAGCTGTTGGCGGAAAAGGTCGGTGATCCCTACGGCACGATGATCCTGACCCTGTCGGCGGTGCTGGTGGAAGTGGTGATCCTGGCGATCATGATGAGCAACGAAGCGTCGTCGACCCTGGTGCGGGACACGATCTACTCGGCGGTGATGCTCGACATCAACGGCATCCTCGGGCTGGCGGCGCTGATGGGCGGGATCAAGCATGGCGAGCAGGCCTACAACGACGATTCGGCGCGCACCTACAGCGTGATGATTCTTACGGCCATGGGCGTGTCGATGGTGGTGCCGGAGTTCATTCCCCAGCAGAACTGGAAAATGTATTCGGCCTTCACCATCGGCGCGATGATCGTGCTGTACACCCTGTTCCTGCGCATGCAGGTCGGGCCCCACAGTTATTTCTTCAGCTATAGCTACCCGGAAAAACGCCGCAAGAAAGAGCCGGTGGAAAACGAGCCGGAACCCATCAGCCTGACGCTTTCCATCGGCGCACTGGTGTTTGGCGTGGTGGTGATCGGCGCCCTCGCCGAAGTCATGTCCAAGGCCCTCGACCTGGGCCTGGAAGGCTCGGGCGCACCGCCGGTGGTCACGGCGATCCTGGTGGCCGCGATCTCCGCCGCACCGGAAATCCTCACCGCCCTGCGCGCCGCCCTGGCGAACCGCATGCAGTCGGTGGTGAACATTGCATTGGGCGCTTCGCTGTCCACCGTGATCCTCACCGTACCGGTGATGGAGGCCATGGCCCTCTACACCGGCCAGCCCTTCCAGATGGCCATGACCCCGGTGCAGACGGTGATGATCTTCATCACCCTGATCGTTAGCGCGATCAACCTCAATGATGGTGAAACCAATGCCATCGAAGGCATGACCCACTTTGTGTTGTTCGCGACGTTTATCATGTTGTCCCTGCTGGGCCTCTAGGCCCAATACAGCATCCATTGTGGGAGCGAGCTTGCTCGCGATGGCGGCCAGCCATTCAACATCAATGTTGACTGATCTGGCGCTATCGCGAGCAAGCTCGCTCCCACAGGGGATTTGGGTTGGATCAGGCGCCGGCGATCAATTCCCGCGCCGCCTGGCTGTGATCGGCAATCAGCCCCTTCAAATCCAACCCCTCGACCTGCCCGTCGATCACTCGCCATTGCCCACCGATCATCACCCGATCCGCCCGGTCCGCACCGCACAGCAATAGGGCCGAGATCGGGTCGTGGCTGCCGGAGAAACGCAGTTCATCGAGCTTGAACAGCGCCAGGTCGGCCTGCTTGCCCACGGCCAGTTCGCCGATATCGCTGCGCCCGAGCAGTTGCGCCGAGCCACGGGTCGCCCAGCCCAGTACGCGTTCTGGCGTGATCGCTTGCGCGCCATAGCGCAGACGCTGGATGTACAACGCCTGGCGGGTTTCGAGGATCATGTTCGAGGCATCGTTGGACGCCGAGCCGTCTACCCCCAGGCCTATGGGGGCGCCAGCGGCGGTGAGCTCCAGGGTCGGGCAGATGCCAGAGGCCAGGCGCATGTTGGAACTGGGGCAATGGCAAATGCCGGTGCCAGCGGCACCGAGACGAGCGATTTCATCCGGGTTGAAATGAATGCCGTGGGCCAGCCAGGTGCGCGGGCCGAGCCAGCCGACGCTGTCCAGGTAATCCACGGTGCGCAGGCCGAAGCGTTGCAGGCAGAAGGCCTCTTCATCGAGAGTCTCGGCCAGGTGCGTGTGCAGGCGTACATCGAGTCGCTCCGCCAGCTCGGCGCTGGCTTGCATGATCTCGGGCGTGACCGAAAACGGTGAGCAGGGCGCCAGGGCAATCTGGATCCGGGCGCCGTCACCGCGCTCGTGGTACTCGGCGATCAAGCGCTGGCTGTCGGCGAGAATCACCTCGCCCTGCTGCACGGTCTGCTGCGGCGGCAAGCCTCCGTCGGCCTCGCCCAGGCTCATGGAACCGCGGGTCAGCATCGCGCGCATGCCCAGCTCACGGACACTTTGCACTTGCATGTCGATGGCCTGTTCCAGGCCTTGGGGGAACAGGTAATGGTGGTCGGCCGCCGTGGTGCAGCCCGACAGCAGCAATTCGGCCAAGGCCACTTTGCTCGCCAGGGCGAGTTTTTCCGGGGTCAGCCGCGCCCACACCGGATAGAGGGTCTTCAGCCACGGGAACAACGGCTGGTTCACCACTGGCGCCCAGGCGCGGGTCAGGGTCTGGTAGAAGTGATGATGGGTGTTGATCAACCCCGGCAGGATCACATGCTCGCGCGCGTCGAAGATGTGGTCGCAGGGCTGGGCGGGTTGTTGGCCGGCGCTCAGCAGTTCGACGATCACATCGTCCTGCAGGACGAGACCGCCACGGGCATCGAGGTCGTTGGCGGTGAAAATGGCGAGGGGATTTTTTAACCAGGTACGGGTCGCAGGCATGGTGGCCGGCTCCTCTGAAAGTGGGTTCAGGTTAGCCAGCTCAGTGATGCCCTGTCTGCTGATCCAGGGTCGCCCGTTGGGTGGGCGAGGGTGGAGTTTACTCAGGTTGCCGGGCGCAGATCCAGTGTCAGGCCGAGAACCCTGTGGGAGCGAGCTTGCTCGCGATAGCGGTAGATCAGTCGACATCCATGTTGGATGTAAGGCCACCATCGCGAGCAAGCTCGCTCCCACAGAGGAAAGATGGGGTTACCAGGGAATCGTTTCGCCCTTGTAGTTGACGAAGTGATGCCCACCCTTGCCGGCGAAGGCATTGACCTGGTCGATCAGCCCGCGGGTACTGGTCTCGACATCGATGTCCGCCCCTTCACCGCCCATGTCCGTCTTGACCCAACCCGGGTGCAGCGACAGCACGGTCAATGCCTGCTCGCCCAGTTGGCTGACGAAGCTGTTGGTCATGGAATTGAGCGCCGCCTTGCTGGCCTTGTACAGCGCCAGTTCCGGCGCGTCGGGCATGGTCACGCTGCCCAGCACCGAACTCATGAACGCCAGCACGCCGCTGCCGTCGCGGATCTGGCCGACGAAGCGCTGGGCCAGGTTGATCGGCGCCACGGCGTTGGTGAAGAACAACTGGCCGACTTCCGCCAGCGTCGCGCCGCCTGGGTTCTGGTTGTCCGGGCCTTTGACGCCGGCATTGACGAACAGCAGGTCGAAGGTCTCGCCCTTGAGCTGCTGGCTCAGTGCGATGACGGCTTGCTGGTCGTCCATGTCGAGTTTTTCAATGCGCACCGGGCCCAGCGCCTTCAAAGCTTCTGCGTTCTGCGGGTTGCGCACGGTGGCGGTCACGTTCCAGCCATCGCTGAGCAGCGTCTTCACCAGACCGAGGCCCAGGCCCCGGGAGGCGCCGATGATCAATGCGTTTCTTGCCGAAGTCATGAGAGGCATCCTTGAAAGAAAAAGGTCACGGGTTTAATGGACAACGTTGCCCGAGCCGTTGTTTCAGCTCGTGGCGTAACGCGTCGAGTTCGGTCATGCGGGTTTCGATCAGGTTCAGTTTGTCTTGCAGCAATTGCGTTACCGCGCAGTCGGGGTCGGGGGCGTTCCACAGGGCGGCGACGCTGGCGCCGATCTCGCCCAGGGTAAAGCCCAGGCGCTGGGCGGTCTTGATATAGAGCACCAGTTGGACCACGTCGGCGGGGTAGTCGCGATAGCCATTGGCACTGCGCGTTGCCGCGATCAGGCCCCGCTGTTCGTAGAAGCGCAACGTGTCTCGACTGACGGCGCAGGCTTGGGCTAATTCACCGATACGCATGGACAACTCCGGAGGGCTTGACCTTGGAGCATACCCCAGGCTTTAGCCTTTTCGCTCCCCAATTATCTGGAGCAACGTGTATGTGGAGTTCGATGCAATATCGCCAGGTGGTGCGCGGCAGCGCCTGGTACGACCTTATCGTGTCGGCCGTGCTGGCCACGCCGTGGAGCTTTGCGGCGTTGCATGGTGTGTTGATGAGCCTGACTCAGCTATTTGACCTGCCTGGAGAACTGCCGCCGTTTGCGCCGGCACATATGCTGATGGTGAATTTGCTGGGCTCGATTGTCTGCGTGTGGGCGGTGCTGCGGATTCGTGATCCGCAACCGCTGTACGGACGGTATGACGCGGCGGGGCGGTTTCTGTTTGCGGCCTGGCAGTTGTATGCGCTGCTTCATGGGGCCAGTGCGGTGTTGTGGGTTTTCCTGTTTCTGGAGGTGGTGTGGGGCGTGGTTCAGGTGTTGCCTGTTCGGGCCTCATCGCGAGCAAGCTCGCTCCCACAGGGGGCCTGAGTCAAACCTGAGCTCAGTGTTCACCTGGGCTAGTGTGGGAGCGAGCTTGCTCGCGATAGGTGCGCCGCGGTCTATCTCAATGCCCCGCCTGCCAAGGCTGCCCCAGTGACACCGGCGCATACAGCCGGGTGCGCACGGCATCCCGGGACAGCAGCACCAGCACTACGATGGTCGCGGCGTAGGGCAGCATCGCCAGCAGACTCGATGGAATCGCCAGCCCCAAGCCCTGGGCCACCAGGTGCAGGATGCTGGCGAGGCCGAACAGGTAGGCACCCAACAGCAGGCGCCACACTCGCCAACTGGCGAATACCACCAGGGCCAGGGCGATCCAGCCACGGCCGGCGCTCATGTTCTCGGCCCACATCGGCGTGTAGGCCAACGACAGATAGGCGCCGGCCAACCCGGCCATGGCACCGCCAAACAATACCGCCAGGGTCCGCACCCGCAACACCGGCAGGCCCATGGCGCTGGCGGCATCGGGGTTCTCGCCAACGGCCTGGATGATCAATCCGGTGCGGCTTTTCATGAGCACCCACGCCACCAGCGCAAACAGTGCGAAGGACAGGTAAACCAGGAGATCCTGGGCAAACAGCATCCGTCCTATCAAGGGGATGTCACTCAGGTAGGGAATAGCCAGCGGCTCGAATCCCGCCAGCGGTTTGCCGACCCAGGCCGCGCCGACAAAACTCGACAGGCCCACCCCGAAAATCGTCAGCGCCAGCCCGGTGGCCACCTGATTGGCGTTGAACACCAGTGCCACCAGCGCGAACAATGCCGACAACAGCATCCCGGCAGCCATCGCCAGCAGCACGCCGAGCCAGAGGTTGCCGCTGTTGAACGCGACGATAAAACCGATCACCGCGCCGAACAGCATCATGCCTTCCTGGCCCAGGTTGAGGACGCCGCTTTTTTCGCAGACCAATTCACCCAGGGCCACCAGCAGCAGGGGTGTGCCGCAGCGGACCATGGCGTAGAAAATATTGCTCAACAGGTCGATATCCATCACAGGGCTCCTGCCTGTACCGCAGTGCTTCGGGCGCGCCGGGTCCAGCGCAGGTTCAGGCGTGGCCGGTAGAGGATCAGCACGTCGCAGGCCAACAGGAAAAACAGCATCATCCCCTGGAACAACTGGGTAATCGCCTGGGGCAGGTTCAACGACATCTGCGCGCTCTCGCCGCCGATGTACAGCAACGCCATCAACAGGCTGGCAAACAGAATGCCGATGGGATTGAGCCGTCCCAGGAATGCCACGGTAATCGCCGCATAGCCGTAGCCCGGCGACACCTGCGGCACCAGTTGGCCGATCGGCCCGGTCACTTCGCAGACGCCGGCCAGCCCGGCCAGCGCACCGCTGATCAACAGCGCCAGCCACACCAGCGGCTTCTGGCGAAAGCCGGCGAAACCGGCGGCGCGGGCGTCGAGGCCCAGCACCTTGATCTGAAAACCGACGAAGCTTTTCTGCAGCAAGACCCACACCGCCACCAAGGCCAGCAGGGCGAAGTACAGCCCGGCATGGACCCGGCCATCCTCCAGCAGCAATGGCAGGCGACTGGCCTCGCCGAACATCGCCGACTCCGGGAAGTTGAAACCCGCCGGGTCTTTCAACGGCCCGTGAACGCAAAACAGCAGCAGGTTCAGGGCGATGTAATTGAGCATGATGCTGGTCAGGATTTCGTTGGCATTGAAACGCGTGCGCAGCCACGCCGTGAGTCCGGCCCAAGCCGCCCCTGCCAGGGTGCCGGTCAGCAGGATCAGCACCAATGCCCAGCGGCTTTGCACGCCGATGATGTTCACTGCCAAGGCACTGCCGGCCAGGGCGCCCAGCAGCAGTTGGCCTTCGGCGCCGATGTTCCAGATCCGCGCCTGATAGGCCACTGCCAGACCGAGGGCGCAGAGCAGGATCGGCAAGGTCTTGACCAGCCACTCGGACACGCCGTACAGGTCGCTGATCGGGGCGATCAACAGGGTGTACAGCGTTTGCAACGGGTCATGCCCCAGGGTGATGAACAGCAGCGAGCCGCAGCCCAGGGTCAACACGGCGGCCAGTAGCGGCGAGCACCAGAGCATCGGGCGCGATTGCTGGCCGCGGGGTTCGAGAGAAAGCAGCATGTGGAACTCCGTTATACCGGTGCGGGGGCAGGGGATTGAGGGGCGTCGAACTGGCCGGCCATCCAGCCGCCGACGTCGCTGAGCCGGGTCTCGCCTGTGGGGCGCAAGGCTGACAGGCGCCCGCCGCACAAGGCGCCGAGGCGGTCGCTGATCTGGAACAGTTCGTCGAGGTCTTCGGAGATCACCAGAATGGCCGCGCCCGCATCGCGCAGGGCGATCAGGGCGCGATGGATGGTCGCCGCGGCCCCGACGTCCACGCCCCAGGTCGGGTGCGCGGCCACCAGCAGTTTTGGCTGTTGGAGGATTTCCCGGCCAAGAATGAATTTCTGCAAATTGCCTCCCGAAAGGCTGCGTGCCGGGGTTCGGGTGTCAGGTGTCTTTACGCCAAAGCGACGGATGATTTCCTCGGCCAGGTGTTCGACCTGGCGGCGTCGAATCAGCCCATGACTGACCAGGCCCTGTTGGAAAGCGCTGAGCAAGGCGTTATCTGCCAGGCTCAATTGCGGCACAGCGCCGTGGCCCAAGCGTTCGGCGGGGACAAATGCCAGGCCGAGTCGACGACGGGCATCGGGGCGCAGGTGCGCGACGGGTTGCCCGGCGAATCGGATCGTTTCGCCATGCTGGCGGGGCAGCTGCGTTTCTCCGCTGAGCAACGCCAGCCATTCGTCCTGGCCGTTGCCCGCCACCCCGGCGATGCCGACGATTTCGCCGCTGCAGACTTCAAGATCAATGTCCCTCAGCGAGCAGCCGAATGGGTCCGGGTTGTGCCAGGACAGCTTATTGATTTGCAGGAAGGCTTTGTCTGCGCTGACCTTGGGGTAGTCCGTGATCAGCCCGGCCGCTTCGCCGACCATCAGTTGTGCCAGCTCCCGGTCCGAGCAGTGCGCCGGGGTGCAATGCCCCGAAACCCGCCCGCCCCGCAGCACCGTGGCGCTGTGGCACAAGGCTCGCACTTCTCCGAGCTTGTGGCTGATAAACAAAATGCTGCAGCCCTCGCTCGCCAGGCGACGCAGGGTCACGAACAACTCTTCGGCTTCCACGGGCGTGAGCACCGAGGTCGGCTCATCAAGAATCAACAAACGAATGTCCTGCATCAGGCAGCGAATGATCTCTACCCGCTGGCGCTCGCCAATCGACAGGCTGTGAACCAGCCGCTGCGGTTCCAGCGCCATGCCGTAGCGTCGGGACACTTCGCGAATCCGGGGTTCCAGCTGTGCTGGCGAACCGGCCGTAGCGCCCATTGCCAGGGCAATGTTCTGCGCAACGGTGAGGGTTTCGAACAGCGAGAAATGCTGGAACACCATGCCGATGCCCAGGCTGCGGGCCTGGGCCGGGTTACGCAGGTTGACGCGCTGGCCTTGCCAGATCACTTCACCCGAATCGGCAGGGGTGACACCGTAGATAATCTTCATCAGGGTGCTTTTGCCCGCACCGTTTTCGCCGAGCAGGGCGTGGATTTCGCCGGGCTGGATGCTCAGGTCGATGGCGTCGTTGGCCAGGCAACCGGGGTAGCGTTTGCTGATCTTGCGCAGTTGCAGGCGCGCGATGGAGTCGGGGTTGGACATGACAGGTTCGGGCCGATGGACAGGAATGCCTGTGGATAAAGCAATTTCCTGGCCATAAGGTCAGGAAAATACCTTGGCCCTGTCACCAAGGCCTTCTGCATAAGGCTGGAGACCTGCAACAGGAAAATTCTGCACCGGGTTGGAGCGCGCACGTTTTATGCAGGCATCGGTTTGCCCTGAAATGGGTGGTTAAAAATTGAACAAACGACCGCGAGCCGTGACCTTCTTGGGGCGGGAGGAGCCATGAACGGGTTATCCACAGGTTGCTCCACAGTTATTGTGCGCAAGCTGGACAGTCGGGCATAAGCACTGCGAGGCTTTCTTCTAAAGGTGATAACCCCCTGCAAGCACTTGTTTTGCAGATGGATTTGTCGATTGGGCAGGACTTTGGACGAAAAATGAGCAACCCTCTGAAACCCGCATGACAGAAGGGTTACAGAGGAATGTGCTCAGGTTATCCACAGTCGGGTGCACAGTGGATGTGGGCAAGTTGAACGATTGCGCGATGCCCTGGAAGGTTGCAAGCCTGCGAACTCAACGCTCCAACAGGATCCGGCCACGGCTCAGGCCGGCCAGTTGCGCTTGCAAGGTTTCGATGTGAGCTTCACCCACGGCCAATTGCAGGTCTACGCCATTGGCGGTGAAGCGTTCTTCATTCACCAGCCCGCCGCACTCGGCGACGCGCAGTTTCACCAGGGGCAGTTCGGCGAACCCGCAGCTACAGTGCAGCGGCACACGGCTGATCAGTTCGATTTTTTCGGCGTTTTGCAGGCATTTGTTCGCACCGCCGCCGTAAGCCCGGGCGAGTCCACCCGTGCCCAGTTGAATTCCGCCGTACCAGCGAATCACCAGCACCACGACTTGATCGCAGGCCTGGGCTTCGATCGCGGCCAGGATCGGCCGCCCGGCGGTGCCACCTGGTTCGCCATCGTCGTTGCTGCGGTACTGGTCGCCGAGTTTCCAGGCCCAGCAATTGTGCGTGGCATCCAGGTCGCTGTGCTGCTCGATGAACGCTTGGGCATCGGCGGGGCTGGTGATGGGCGCGGCGAAGGTGATGAAGCGGCTTTTGCGAATTTCTTCGCGGTACTCGCAAAAACCGGCAAGGGTAAAGGGCATGGCGATCTTAAAGAGTGGGTGTCAGGCCGCAGCCCTTGAGAATGATGCGGATCAGGTTGTCACCCGCGTCGATCATGTCCTGCTTGGTCAACTTGCTGCGACCGGTCACGCGACAGATCTGGGTGGCGAAGTCGGCGTAATGCTGGGTGCTGCCCCACAACAGGAAAATAAGGTGCACCGGATCGATCGGGTCCATCTTGCCGGCGTCGATCCAGGCTTGGAACACGGCCGCACGACCATTGAACCAGGCGCGATAATCCTGGTTGAAATACTCGGTCAGGCATTCGCCACCGCTGATCACTTCCATGGCAAACAACCGCGATGCCTGGGGCTGGCGACGAGAGAACTCCATTTTGGCGCGGATATAGCGGGTCAAGGCTTCGGCCGGATCATCCTCGGCGGTGAGGGTATTGAAGGTGCTATCCCACAATTCGATGATGTTGCTCAACACCGCCACGTACAAGCCGAGTTTATTGGTGAAGTAATAATGCAGGTTCGCCTTGGGCAGCCCAGCCTTGAGGGCGATGGCATTCATGCTGGTACCTTTGAACCCGTGGCGAGCGAATTCATCTTCGGCAGCCTTGAGGATCGTCTCTTCGTTCTTTTGACGAATGCGACTGGTGGGCTTGCCACTGTGGGCTGGGACTTCAAAGGTCATGGGCGTTTCCGGGCTGGTCTGTGGGCAAGCAAATGCGTTGATAGCGCACCGGCATCAATCCGACAAGTGCCATCACACTAAAAAGACCTCCGCCGATGACCAGGCCAACCTCGACCAATGTGGGAGCGAGCTTGCTCGCGATAGCGGTTAGTCAGTCAATGGTGATGTGGATGACCTATCGCTATCGCGAGCAAGCTCGCTCCCACAAGGGGCAAATGGGATCAGCGGGTTGCCGCCAGGCTCTCGAGGAAACTCTCCAGCACCAGATGAGGCCGGCGACCTTTGCGCGTCACCGACGCCAGGCTCAAGTCATAGAACCGTGCCGCGGGTTTCAAGGCCCGCAACCGACCTTGCTGGACCCAGAGGTTGGCGTAGTGATCAGGCAGGTAACCGATGTAGCGCCCGGTGAGAATCAGGAACGCCATGCCTTCGCGGTCCGATGCACTCGCGGTGCAATTGAGCGCCTGGTAGTGGGCCTGGATCTCGGCCGGCAGACGGAACGTGGGGGCGATGGCGTCCTGGCTGTTGAGGCGAGTGTCTTCAAGCTGTTGGTCATCGACATAAAACAGCGGATGCCCGACCGCGCAGTACAGCAGCGACCGCTCGCTGTACAGCGGTTGATATTCCAGCCCGGACAGGGCACTGGCCTGGGGGACCACGCCGACATGCAAGCGCCCGTCGAGCACGCCTTGCTCGACTTCGTTGGGGGCGATCATGCGAATCTGGATCTGCACGTCGGGCCCGCGCTCTTTCAATTGCGCCAGGGCGTGGGTGATGCGCATGTGGGGCAGGGTGACCAGATTGTCGGTCAGGCCAATGGTCAACTCGCCGCGCAAGTGCTGGTGCAGGCCGTTGACCTCAGTGCGAAAACTTTCCAGTGCGCTCAATAGCTGCAACGCCGACTGATACACCTCGCGGCCTTCCTCGGTCAGGGAAAACCCTGCGCGCCCGCGTTGGCACAGACGCAAACCGAGGCGTTGTTCGAGATCGCTCATCTGCTGGCTGATGGCCGAGCGGCCGATGCCCAGCACCGTTTCCGCGGCGGAAAACCCACCACATTCCACGACGCTGCGGAAAATGCGCAGCAGGCGAATATCAAAGTCGCTGACCTGGGCCAGTGGATCGGGACGACGCGCGCTCATAGTTTAGTGATCCGCCGACTGAAGGTTACAAAAGTTGCATTTCATCGACTTTATCGCCGTGGCAACTTAGCTGCAAGAACGCTTTCGATTCCCTGTCGCTTATGACCTGCGAGGTTTTTGTCGATGAACATGCCCGAACACGCTGCCGGTTCCCTGGCCAGCCAGCTCAAGCTCGATGCCCACTGGATGCCTTACACCGCCAACCGTAATTTCCAGCGCGATCCGCGCCTGATCGTCGCCGCCGAAGGCAGTTGGTTGGTGGATGACAAGGGGCGCAAGGTGTACGACTCGCTGTCGGGGCTGTGGACATGCGGCGCCGGGCACACCCGCAAGGAAATCCAGGAGGCGGTCGCCAAGCAACTGGGCACCCTCGATTACTCGCCGGGGTTCCAGTACGGTCATCCGCTGTCGTTCCAGTTGGCGGAGAAAATCACCAGCCTGACCCCGGGCAATCTCAATCACGTGTTCTTCACCGATTCCGGCTCCGAGTGCGCCGATACCGCGGTGAAGATGGTCCGCGCCTACTGGCGTCTCAAGGGCCAGGCGACCAAGACCAAGATGATCGGCCGTGCCCGTGGCTATCACGGGGTGAACATCGCCGGCACCAGCCTCGGCGGCGTCAGCGGCAACCGCAAGTTGTTCGGCCAGGCGATGATGGATGTCGATCACTTGCCCCACACCTTGCTGGCCAGCAACGCCTATTCCCGTGGCATGCCGAAAGAGGGTGGCATCGCCTTGGCCGATGAGCTGCTGAAACTGATCGAACTGCACGATGCATCCAACATTGCCGCAGTGTTCGTCGAACCCATGGCTGGCTCGGCCGGCGTGCTGGTGCCGCCTGAGGGGTACCTCAAGCGCCTGCGGGAAATCTGCGACCAGCACAGCATTCTCTTGGTGTTCGACGAAGTGATCACCGGTTTCGGTCGCACCGGTTCGATGTTCGGTGCCGACAGCTTTGGCGTAACCCCGGACCTGATGTGCATCGCCAAGCAAGTCACCAATGGCGCGATCCCCATGGGCGCGGTGATTGCCAGCAGCGAGATCTACCAGACGTTCATGAACCAGCCGACGCCTGAGTACGCGGTGGAGTTCCCCCACGGCTACACCTATTCGGCGCACCCGGTGGCTTGCGCGGCTGGCCTGGCGGCGCTGGACCTGCTGCAAAAGGAAAACCTGGTGCAGAGCGTGGCCGAGATCGCCCCGCATTTCGAGAATGCGCTGCACGGTTTGAAGGGCGCGAAGAACGTCATCGACATTCGCAACTATGGCCTGGCCGGCGCGATCCAGATCGCCGGGCGCGATGGCGATGCCATCGTGCGTCCGTTCGAGGCCGGCATGGCGTTGTGGAAAGCCGGGTTCTATGTGCGGTTCGGCGGCGACACCCTGCAATTCGGGCCTACGTTCAACAGCAAGCCGCAGGACCTGGATCGCCTGTTCGACGCCGTCGGTGAAGTGCTGAACAAGCTCGACTGATGCGTCCCTCTCTATAGCTTTCGATAACGGGCGTCCGGTCACGGGCGCCTGTGGATAATTCCGGAGTCCCCCATGAGCCTCATCCCGCATTTGATCAATGGCGAACGGCTGAGCGACAGTGCTCGCACCGCCGATGTGTTCAACCCGTCCACTGGCCAGGCCATCCATAAGGTGCCGTTGGCTGATCGCGCGACCATCCAGCAGGCTATCGACGCCGCCAAGGCGGCTTTCCCGGCCTGGCGCAATACGCCGGCGGCCAAGCGTGCGCAGGTCATGTTCCGTTTCAAGCAATTGCTGGAGCAAAACGAGGCGCGCATCGCCCAGTTGATCAGCGAAGAACACGGCAAGACCTTGGAAGACGCGGCCGGTGAACTCAAGCGCGGTATCGAGAACGTCGAGTTTGCCTGTGCAGCGCCAGAAATCCTGAAAGGCGAATACAGCCGTAACGTAGGACCGAACATCGACGCCTGGTCAGACTTTCAACCCTTGGGCGTGGTGGCGGGCATCACACCGTTCAACTTCCCGGCGATGGTTCCGTTGTGGATGTATCCGCTGGCGATCGTCTGCGGTAACTGCTTCATTCTCAAACCGTCCGAGCGCGACCCGAGTTCGACGTTGCTGATCGCCCAGTTGCTGTTGGAAGCCGGTTTGCCCAAGGGCGTCTTGAGCGTGGTCCATGGCGACAAGGCCGCGGTGGACGCGCTGATCGAAGCGCCGGAAGTGAAGGCGCTGAGTTTTGTCGGTTCGACGCCGATTGCCGAATACATCTATGCCGAGGGCACTCGACGTGGCAAACGCGTCCAGGCACTGGGCGGGGCGAAGAACCATGCGGTGCTGATGCCGGATGCCGACTTGGACAATGCCGTCAGCGCGCTGATGGGCGCGGCGTACGGTTCGTGCGGCGAGCGTTGCATGGCGATTTCGGTGGCGGTGTGTGTCGGCGACCAGGTGGCGGATGCACTGGTGTCCAAGCTGGTGCCGCAGATCAAGGCGCTGAAGATCGGCGCCGGCACGTCTTGCGGGCTGGACATGGGGCCGTTGGTGACCGGTCAGCACCGGGACAAGGTCAGTGGCTATATAGAAGAAGGTGTGACGGCGGGTGCCTCGCTGATTGTCGATGGTCGCGGCTTGAGTGTGGCTGGGCATGAGGAGGGCTTCTTCCTCGGTGGCTGCCTGTTCGATCGTGTGACCCCCGAGATGCGCATCTATAAGGAAGAGATCTTTGGGCCGGTGCTGTGTATCGTCCGGGTCAACAGCCTGGAAGAGGCGATGCAACTGATCAATGATCACGAGTATGGCAACGGTACCTGCATCTTCACCCGCGATGGCGAAGCGGCGCGGTTGTTCTGCGACGAGATCGAAGTCGGCATGGTGGGCGTCAACGTTCCATTGCCCGTGCCTGTGGCCTATCACAGCTTTGGCGGTTGGAAGCGTTCGCTGTTCGGCGACCTGCACGCCTATGGCCCGGACGGCGTACGTTTCTATACCCGTCGCAAGGCGATTACCCAGCGCTGGCCGCAGCGTGCTAGCCATGAGGCTTCACAGTTCGCGTTCCCCAGCTTGTAGTCAGTCAGTGAAGAGGCCGGCGCCCTTGGCGCCGGCCTCTGTATTTACGGGGCTTTTTGACTGATGTGACAGAATTGTGAAAATAGGTGTTGACGGCAGATTCTGGAAGTCTATAATTCGCCCCACTTCCGGCGCAGTCGAAACGGAAAACTCCTTGAGATTCAACGAGTTAAGTAGGTTTCGAAAGTGCGGGGCTTCAGTTCATCGAGGCTCGGAAGGAGCAGATAGAGTGGTGTTGTTTGACTCTATATGCGGTTCGATCTTCTCGGTCGAAAGCGGTGAAAAAGAGGTGTTGACAGCAGCGAGTAACGCTGTAGAATTCGCCTCCCGCTAACGAGAGATCGGAAGCGCAAGTGGTTGAAGTTGAAAAGGAAACTTTGAAAACTTCTGAAAATAACCGCTTGACAGGTACACGGGGCGCTGTAGAATGCGCGCCTCGGTTGAGACGAAAGACTCAGCCAACCGCTCTTTAACAACTGAATCAAGCAATTCGTGTGGGTGCTTGTGGAGTCAGACTGCTAGTCAACAGATTATCAGCATCACAAGTTACTCCGCGAGAAATCAAAGATGTAACCAACGATTGCTGAGCCAAGTTTAGGGTTTTCTCAAAACCCAAAGATGTTTGAACTGAAGAGTTTGATCATGGCTCAGATTGAACGCTGGCGGCAGGCCTAACACATGCAAGTCGAGCGGTAGAGAGGTGCTTGCACCTCTTGAGAGCGGCGGACGGGTGAGTAATGCCTAGGAATCTGCCTGGTAGTGGGGGATAACGCTCGGAAACGGACGCTAATACCGCATACGTCCTACGGGAGAAAGCAGGGGACCTTCGGGCCTTGCGCTATCAGATGAGCCTAGGTCGGATTAGCTAGTTGGTGAGGTAATGGCTCACCAAGGCGACGATCCGTAACTGGTCTGAGAGGATGATCAGTCACACTGGAACTGAGACACGGTCCAGACTCCTACGGGAGGCAGCAGTGGGGAATATTGGACAATGGGCGAAAGCCTGATCCAGCCATGCCGCGTGTGTGAAGAAGGTCTTCGGATTGTAAAGCACTTTAAGTTGGGAGGAAGGGCATTAACCTAATACGTTAGTGTTTTGACGTTACCGACAGAATAAGCACCGGCTAACTCTGTGCCAGCAGCCGCGGTAATACAGAGGGTGCAAGCGTTAATCGGAATTACTGGGCGTAAAGCGCGCGTAGGTGGTTCGTTAAGTTGGATGTGAAAGCCCCGGGCTCAACCTGGGAACTGCATTCAAAACTGTCGAGCTAGAGTATGGTAGAGGGTGGTGGAATTTCCTGTGTAGCGGTGAAATGCGTAGATATAGGAAGGAACACCAGTGGCGAAGGCGACCACCTGGACTGATACTGACACTGAGGTGCGAAAGCGTGGGGAGCAAACAGGATTAGATACCCTGGTAGTCCACGCCGTAAACGATGTCAACTAGCCGTTGGGAGCCTTGAGCTCTTAGTGGCGCAGCTAACGCATTAAGTTGACCGCCTGGGGAGTACGGCCGCAAGGTTAAAACTCAAATGAATTGACGGGGGCCCGCACAAGCGGTGGAGCATGTGGTTTAATTCGAAGCAACGCGAAGAACCTTACCAGGCCTTGACATCCAATGAACTTTCCAGAGATGGATTGGTGCCTTCGGGAACATTGAGACAGGTGCTGCATGGCTGTCGTCAGCTCGTGTCGTGAGATGTTGGGTTAAGTCCCGTAACGAGCGCAACCCTTGTCCTTAGTTACCAGCACGTTATGGTGGGCACTCTAAGGAGACTGCCGGTGACAAACCGGAGGAAGGTGGGGATGACGTCAAGTCATCATGGCCCTTACGGCCTGGGCTACACACGTGCTACAATGGTCGGTACAGAGGGTTGCCAAGCCGCGAGGTGGAGCTAATCCCACAAAACCGATCGTAGTCCGGATCGCAGTCTGCAACTCGACTGCGTGAAGTCGGAATCGCTAGTAATCGCGAATCAGAATGTCGCGGTGAATACGTTCCCGGGCCTTGTACACACCGCCCGTCACACCATGGGAGTGGGTTGCACCAGAAGTAGCTAGTCTAACCTTCGGGGGGACGGTTACCACGGTGTGATTCATGACTGGGGTGAAGTCGTAACAAGGTAGCCGTAGGGGAACCTGCGGCTGGATCACCTCCTTAATCGACGACCGCAGCTGCTCCATGAGCTCCCACACGAATTGCTTGATTCATTGAAGAAGACGATAGAAGCAGCTTTAAGCTCCAAGCTGATAGCTCACAGCTAACAGTTACAAGCTCGAAATTGGGTCTGTAGCTCAGTTGGTTAGAGCGCACCCCTGATAAGGGTGAGGTCGGCAGTTCGAATCTGCCCAGACCCACCAATTTTGTAATGGGGCCATAGCTCAGCTGGGAGAGCGCCTGCCTTGCACGCAGGAGGTCAGCGGTTCGATCCCGCTTGGCTCCACCATAAACTGCTTCTGAAAGCTTAGAAATGAGCATTCCATCAAGGTGATGGTGAATGTTGATTTCTAGTCTTTTGATTAGATCGTTCTTTAAAAATTTGGGTATGTGATAGAAAGATAGACTGAACGTTACTTTCACTGGTAACGGATCAGGCTAAGGTAAAATTTGTGAGTTGCTCTTTGAGCAAGATCGAATTTTCGGCGAATGTCGTCTTCACAGTATAACCAGATTGCTTGGGGTTATATGGTCAAGTGAAGAAGCGCATACGGTGGATGCCTTGGCAGTCAGAGGCGATGAAAGACGTGGTAGCCTGCGAAAAGCTTCGGGGAGTCGGCAAACAGACTGTGATCCGGAGATGTCTGAATGGGGGAACCCAGCCATCATAAGATGGTTATCTTGTACTGAATACATAGGTGCAAGAGGCGAACCAGGGGAACTGAAACATCTAAGTACCCTGAGGAAAAGAAATCAACCGAGATTCCCTTAGTAGTGGCGAGCGAACGGGGACTAGCCCTTAAGCTTCTTTGATTTTAGCGGAACGCTCTGGAAAGTGCGGCCATAGTGGGTGATAGCCCTGTACGCGAAAGGATCTTAGAAGTGAAATCGAGTAGGACGGAGCACGAGAAACTTTGTCTGAATATGGGGGGACCATCCTCCAAGGCTAAATACTACTGACTGACCGATAGTGAACTAGTACCGTGAGGGAAAGGCGAAAAGAACCCCGGAGAGGGGAGTGAAATAGATCCTGAAACCGTATGCGTACAAGCAGTGGGAGCCCACTTTGTTGGGTGACTGCGTACCTTTTGTATAATGGGTCAGCGACTTATTTTCAGTGGCGAGCTTAACCGAATAGGGGAGGCGTAGCGAAAGCGAGTCTTAATAGGGCGTCTAGTCGCTGGGAATAGACCCGAAACCGGGCGATCTATCCATGGGCAGGTTGAAGGTTAGGTAACACTGACTGGAGGACCGAACCGACTACCGTTGAAAAGTTAGCGGATGACCTGTGGATCGGAGTGAAAGGCTAATCAAGCTCGGAGATAGCTGGTTCTCCTCGAAAGCTATTTAGGTAGCGCCTCATGTATCACTGTAGGGGGTAGAGCACTGTTTCGGCTAGGGGGTCATCCCGACTTACCAAACCGATGCAAACTCCGAATACCTACAAGTGCCGAGCATGGGAGACACACGGCGGGTGCTAACGTCCGTCGTGAAAAGGGAAACAACCCAGACCGTCAGCTAAGGTCCCAAAGTTATGGTTAAGTGGGAAACGATGTGGGAAGGCTTAGACAGCTAGGAGGTTGGCTTAGAAGCAGCCACCCTTTAAAGAAAGCGTAATAGCTCACTAGTCGAGTCGGCCTGCGCGGAAGATGTAACGGGGCTCAAACCATACACCGAAGCTACGGGTATCACGTAAGTGATGCGGTAGAGGAGCGTTCTGTAAGCCTGTGAAGGTGAGTTGAGAAGCTTGCTGGAGGTATCAGAAGTGCGAATGCTGACATGAGTAACGACAATGGGTGTGAAAAACACCCACGCCGAAAGACCAAGGTTTCCTGCGCAACGTTAATCGACGCAGGGTTAGTCGGTCCCTAAGGCGAGGCTGAAAAGCGTAGTCGATGGAAAACAGGTTAATATTCCTGTACTTCTGGTTATTGCGATGGAGGGACGGAGAAGGCTAGGCCAGCTTGGCGTTGGTTGTCCAAGTTTAAGGTGGTAGGCTGGAATCTTAGGTAAATCCGGGATTCTAAGGCCGAGAGCTGATGACGAGTTACCCTTTGGGTGACGAAGTGGTTGATGCCATGCTTCCAAGAAAAGCTTCTAAGCTTCAGGTAACCAGGAACCGTACCCCAAACCGACACAGGTGGTTGGGTAGAGAATACCAAGGCGCTTGAGAGAACTCGGGTGAAGGAACTAGGCAAAATGGCACCGTAACTTCGGGAGAAGGTGCGCCGGTGAGGGTGAAGCACTTGCTGCGTAAGCCCACGCCGGTCGAAGATACCAGGCCGCTGCGACTGTTTATTAAAAACACAGCACTCTGCAAACACGAAAGTGGACGTATAGGGTGTGACGCCTGCCCGGTGCCGGAAGGTTAATTGATGGGGTTAGCTAACGCGAAGCTCTTGATCGAAGCCCCGGTAAACGGCGGCCGTAACTATAACGGTCCTAAGGTAGCGAAATTCCTTGTCGGGTAAGTTCCGACCTGCACGAATGGCGTAACGATGGCGGCGCTGTCTCCACCCGAGACTCAGTGAAATTGAAATCGCTGTGAAGATGCAGTGTATCCGCGGCTAGACGGAAAGACCCCGTGAACCTTTACTATAGCTTTGCACTGGACTTTGAATTTGCTTGTGTAGGATAGGTGGGAGGCTTTGAAGCGTGGACGCCAGTTCGCGTGGAGCCATCCTTGAAATACCACCCTGGCAACTTTGAGGTTCTAACTCAGGTCCGTTATCCGGATCGAGGACAGTGTATGGTGGGTAGTTTGACTGGGGCGGTCTCCTCCTAAAGAGTAACGGAGGAGTACGAAGGTGCGCTCAGACCGGTCGGAAATCGGTCGTAGAGTATAAAGGCAAAAGCGCGCTTGACTGCGAGACAGACACGTCGAGCAGGTACGAAAGTAGGTCTTAGTGATCCGGTGGTTCTGTATGGAAGGGCCATCGCTCAACGGATAAAAGGTACTCCGGGGATAACAGGCTGATACCGCCCAAGAGTTCATATCGACGGCGGTGTTTGGCACCTCGATGTCGGCTCATCACATCCTGGGGCTGAAGCCGGTCCCAAGGGTATGGCTGTTCGCCATTTAAAGTGGTACGCGAGCTGGGTTTAGAACGTCGTGAGACAGTTCGGTCCCTATCTGCCGTGGACGTTTGAGATTTGAGAGGGGCTGCTCCTAGTACGAGAGGACCGGAGTGGACGAACCTCTGGTGTTCCGGTTGTCACGCCAGTGGCATTGCCGGGTAGCTATGTTCGGAAAAGATAACCGCTGAAAGCATCTAAGCGGGAAACTTGCCTCAAGATGAGATCTCACTGGGACCTTGAGTCCCCTGAAGGGCCGTCGAAGACTACGACGTTGATAGGCAGGGTGTGTAAGCGCTGTGAGGCGTTGAGCTAACCTGTACTAATTGCCCGTGAGGCTTGACCATATAACACCCAAGCAATTTGTAAACTCCAAGCCCCAGGGCGAACGAGAACCAGATTGCGGTGTGTGAAGACGAAACGAACCGAAAGTTCGCGACGCTCGATTGCAACACACAAACTATCGCATACCCATTCGCTGGAACGTGACCGCAAGGCACGCGCTGGCTACCGAATTTCTTGACGACCATAGAGCATTGGAACCACCTGATCCCATCCCGAACTCAGAAGTGAAACGATGCATCGCCGATGGTAGTGTGGGGTTTCCCCATGTGAGAGTAGGTCATCGTCAAGATTAAATTCCGAAACCCCTATCTGCTGATGCAGGTAGGGGTTTTGTTTTGCCCGCAGGAAAGTTCTTACGACACGCTCGGACAGCTCCCGGCTGTCACAGCCCCCCGACAGTGCTAAGGTTCTGCCCTAGCTTTTGCATTTTCAAGGATGCCTTTCATGCCGGACGCAACGTCCCTTAGCCCAGCTTTCATGGTGGTTCACGGGAATCGCCTTGATGAGTTGCGCAGCCTGGTGATCAGCTTGATGCGGCGCTACCCGCTGGCTCCCCTTGAAAATGAAATCGCCCTGGTACAAAGCAACGGCATTGCCCAATGGCTCAAGCTCGCACTGGCTGAAGACCCGGAAGATGATGATTCCGGCGGCTGCGGTATTGCGGCGGCCATTGATGTGCAATTGCCGGGCAGCTTCATGTGGCAGCTGTATCGAACAGTCCTGGGACGTGACGAGATTCCGGCCAAGTCCCTATTGGACAAGGCTCCGCTGACCTGGCGCCTGATGCGCCTGTTGCCGCAGTTGATCGAGCAGCCTCATTTCGAACCTTTGCGACGATTCCTTACCCACGACACCGACCTGCGCAAGCGCTATCAACTGTCCGAGCGCCTTGCCGATCTGTTCGACCAGTACCAAGTGTACCGGGCCGACTGGCTCGAGGATTGGGCTGAAGGTCGACACCAGACACGAAATGTCCGAGGCGAAATCAAGCCGCTCTCGCCGGCGAATTGCTGGCAAGCGGAACTGTGGCGTGCCTTGTTGCTGGATGTGGGTGAACAAGGCATGGCGCAAAGCCGTGCCGGCGTCCACCAGCGCTACATCGAGCGTATCAACAACCTGGAAGTCGCTCCGAAAGGCTTGCCGGCGCGGGTCATCGTATTCGGTATTTCTTCGTTGCCTGCCCAAGTCCTCGAGGCGCTTGCCGGTCTTTCCCGGTTCAGCCAGGTTCTGCTCTGCGTGCATAACCCGTGTCGTCATCATTGGGCGGATATCGTCGCCGACAAGGATCTGCTGCGCCACCAATACAAGCGTCAGGCTCGCAAGACCGGCATGCCCGCCGTCCTCGATCCGCAAACCCTGCATCAACATGCCCATCCGTTATTGGCTGCCTGGGGCAAGCAGGGGCGCGACTATATCAACCTGCTCGACAGCTACGACGACCCCAACAGCTACCGCGCGGTATTTCGCGATGGGCGAATCGACCTGTTTACGGATGGGACCCCTACGACCCTGCTCAGTCAGTTGCAGGATGACATCCTGGAGCTACGCCCCCTGAACGAAACCCGGGAGCACTGGCCTGTCGTCGATACGGAGCGAGATGGCTCGATCCGCTTTCATGTGGCCCACGGCGCCCAGCGTGAAGTCGAGATTCTCCATGACCAGTTGCTGGCCCACTTCAGTGCGGATCCGACCCTGCGCCCACGGGATATCATCGTCATGGTCCCGGACATCGACAGTTATGCGCCGCACATTCGCGCGGTGTTCGGTCAGCTCGACCGGAGCGACCCTCGTTTCATTCCATTCACGCTGACTGACCAGGGCCAGCGTGGACGTGATCCATTGCTGATTGCCGTCGAGCATTTGCTCAAGCTGCCGGACAGTCGTTTCCCGGTCAGCGAAATCCTCGATCTGCTGGATGTCCCGGCGTTGCGCGAACGGTTTGGCATCGATGAGGCCGACCTGCCGACATTGCACCGCTGGATCGAAGGGGCGGGGATCCGCTGGGGGATGAGCGCCGAACACCGTGCCGGGCTGGGGCTGCCTGCGGAGCTTGAGCAGAACAGCTGGCGTTTCGGCTTGCGTCGCATGTTGCTGGGGTACGCTGTCGGCAGTTCGCAGGCCTATGACGGCATCGAGCCCTATGACGAGATCGGCGGCCTGGATGCGGCATTGATCGGTCCGCTGGTTGCGTTGCTGGATGCCCTGGAAGTCGCTCATCAGGAACTCACCCAGCCGGCATCGCCGCAGCAATGGGGTTCGCGCCTGCACGACCTGATGCAGCTGTTTTTCCAGGCGAGCAACGAACATGACGACTATTTGCTGGCCCAACTCGAAGACTTGCGTGAAACCTGGCTGGAAACCTGTGAGTCGGTGGGGCTACACGATGAATTGCCGCTGACGGTGGTACGTGAAGCATGGCTGGCCGGGCTGGATCAGGGGCGACTGTCCCAACGCTTCCTGGCCGGAGCCGTCAACTTCTGTACCTTGATGCCAATGCGCGCGATCCCCTTCAAGCTGGTGTGCCTGCTGGGAATGAATGACGGTGATTACCCGCGAGCCCAGCCACCCTTGGACTTCGATCTGATGGGCGGCGATTATCGTCCGGGCGATCGTTCCCGCCGTGAGGATGACCGCTACCTGTTGTTGGAAGCGCTGCTTTCGGCCCGGGAAAAGCTGTACGTCAGTTGGGTGGGGCGCAGCATCCGCGACAACAGTGAGCGACCGGCATCGGTATTGATCGGCCAACTGCGTGATCATCTCGCCAGTGGCTGGCGGTTGGCCGATGACAGCAAGAGTCTTCTCGATGCCCTGACCCAGGAGCATCCGCTGCAACCGTTCAGTGCGCGTTATTTCCATCAGGGTGACGAGCTGTTCAGTTACGCCAGCGA
The DNA here is from genome assembly GCF_001307275.1 of Pseudomonas fluorescens. Classification (NCBI taxonomy): domain Bacteria; kingdom Pseudomonadati; phylum Pseudomonadota; class Gammaproteobacteria; order Pseudomonadales; family Pseudomonadaceae; genus Pseudomonas; species Pseudomonas fluorescens. Next base: position 1,772,609 of record NZ_CP012831.1, on the reverse strand, counting down.
ATGGCGAATGCTCCACGACACCTCCGATCACACTGACAAAATCCAGGTGCTGGCACCTTACGTCCAGGAAGAACCCTTGGGCCTCGGTCAGTTGCAGGACTTCCTGCGCAATCCCGTCCGCCATTTTTTCAGCCAGCGGCTGAAAGTATTCTTCGAAGCCATCGAGGCGCCTCTGGCCGATGACGAACCTTTCGTGCTCGATGCGCTGCAACGCTACACCCTGAGTGACAGCCTGCTCGAGGCTGCGCTGGTACGCCTGGACCAGCCAGATCTGGCCCTGGCCGCCCACGCCCAGAGACTCCAGAACAGCGGCCTGTTACCGATGGCCGGGTTCGGAGAGTGCATGCAGCGTGAGTTGATCGAGCCCTTGCCGGATCTGCTCCAGCGTTACCAACAGCTTCTGGCGTTATGGCCCACACCGCTGACCAGTGCCGTGCCTGTCAGCCTGCACTTGCAGGGCGTGAGTGTCGAAGGATGGCTCAGTGGCCTGCACCAGCGCGCCGATGGTGCGGTCCTCGCCATCACGGCCATACCCAATAACATCGGCTCCACCAAGACCCGCAAGTGGCATCGCCTGATACGGCCCTGGGTCAACCATCTCGTGGCCTGCGCTAACGGCTTGTCGTTGACGACAGCGCTGGTGGCCAGTGATGACAGCTTGCTGTTGGCACCTTTCGAAGAGCCTGTCGCACGAAGGTTGTTGGGCGACATGCTGCAGGCTTGGCAGACCGGTATGCGCCAGCCGCTGCCGATCGCGGTGAAGACGGCTTTCGCCTGGCTGGGCCAGAGTGATCCACTCAAGGCCGAAGCCGCGGCGCGCAAAGCCTATGAGGGCGATGGACAGACGTTTGAAGGCGAACGGCGGGAGAACCCGGCCTTGGCTCGACAGTTTCCGGATTTCACGGCCTTGATGGCTGATGAAACATTCCCCGACTGGTGCGATGCGCTTTATCGGCCCTTGCTCGAAGCCCCATGGCGTTCATCGGCCGGCGAGGAGGCCCGTTCATGAGTCGGCAGACACCTTTGGCCCTGGCTTTTCCGCTACGAGGCAGCCAACTGATCGAGGCCAGCGCCGGTACCGGCAAGACCTTCACCATTTCGGCGCTGTACCTGCGTCTGGTGCTGGGGCATGGCGGTTCGGTGTCCGGTTTTGGCCGCGAACTGCTTCCGCCGCAAATCCTGGTGGTGACCTTTACGGACGCTGCCACCAAGGAGTTACGTGAACGAATTCGTACCCGTCTGGCCGAAGCCGCACGCTTCTTTCGCGACGAGATTCCAGCCCCGGATTCACTGATCGCTGCATTGCGCGATGAATTCAGTGCCGAGCAATGGCCTGGCTGCGCGAACCGGCTGGACATCGCCGCCCAGTGGATGGACGAAGCGGCCGTCTCGACCATCCATAGCTGGTGCCAGCGCATGTTGCGTGAGCATGCCTTCGACAGCGGCAGCCTGTTTACCCAGACCCTGGAAACTGACCACAGCGAATTGCTGGGCGAGGTCTTGCGCGATTACTGGCGGCTGTTCTGCTATTCGATGCAAGGCGAGGCGCTGAATTGGGTGCGTACCCATTGGGGAGGGCCGGCTGCGCTGTTGCCACGGGTGAGGGGGTTGTTTTCCAGCGAGCGTGACGACGGTGACGGGCTTGAGCCTGCCGAACTCATCGCGGCCTCCCTGCAGGAGCGCAGTGCTGCCTTGCTCGATCTCAAGGCGCCATGGCGACAGTGGGCCGTGGAACTGCTGGAGATCTGCCAGCAAGGCGTCGCCAGCAAGTCCGTCGATGGGCGCAAGATGCAGGCGCGTTACTTCGAACCGTGGTTTCAGAAAATCACCGCCTGGGTCGATGACGAAAGTCTTGAGTTGTTGGACATCGGCACCGGGTTCACGCGCCTGACCCCCGAAGGCATGGCCGAAGCCTGGAAAGGTGAAGTGCCCAGCCATCCCGGGCTGGACGCCATGGCCGGTCTCAAGGCCAGCCTGGATGCGTTGCCCACGCCAGATGCCGCCGTGTTGCAGCATGCCGCGCAATGGGTCGGGGCGCGTTTCGAAGCCGAGAAACGTCGCCGCGCCGAAATGGGCTTCGACGACATGCTGCTGCGTCTCGACGCGGCGCTGCAGGCCGACGGTGGCGAGCGTCTGGCGAGCCTGATCCGCGAGCAGTTTCCGGTGGCGCTGATCGATGAGTTCCAGGACACCGACCCGGTTCAATACCGGATCTTCGAAAGCATCTACCGCATCGAAGACAACGACACTGAGACCGGACTTTTCCTGATCGGCGATCCTAAGCAGGCGATCTACGCTTTTCGCGGTGCCGACATCTACACCTACCTGCGTGCTCGCCAGGCCACCGCCGGCCGGTTGCATACGCTGGGCACGAATTTCCGTTCCAGCCATGCCATGGTGGGTGCGGTAAACCATGTCTTCCAGAAGGCCGAGTCCCGTCCGAAGGGCCGCGGTGCCTTTCTGTTCCGTGAACCTTCGGGTGAGAACCCGGTGCCGTTCCTGTCCGTTGAGTCCCAGGGGCGCAAGGAGTCCTTGCAGGTGGCAGGGCAGGCCGTTGCGGCGCTGAATATCTGGCACCTGCCGTCGGAGCAGCCGCTTTCCGGTGCGATGTACCGGCAAGCCATGGCGGCCGCCTGCGCCAGTGAGATCACGGCATTGCTCAACGGTGGCCAGTCGGGACGCGACGGTTTCACGGTCGATGGCGAAACGCTGCGCGGGTTGCGCCCGGCGGATATCGCCATCCTGGTGCGCGACGGTAAAGAAGCGCAGGCCGTGCGAGGCGAGTTGTCCGCGCGGGACGTGCGCAGTGTCTATCTGTCCGATAAGGATTCGGTCTTCGCATCGCAAGAGGCGCGGGATTTGCTGACCTGGCTCAAGGCCTGCGCCGAGCCGGATGTGGAGCGACCGCTACGGGCAGCGCTGGCCAGCATCACGTTGAACCTGCCGCTGACGGAGCTGGAGCGCCTCAATCAGGATGAGCTGGCTTGGGAAGCCCGGGTCATGCAGTTTCGTGGTTATCGTTCGGTCTGGCGCAGCCAGGGCGTGCTGCCGATGTTGCGCCGCCTGCTGCATGATTTCGAACTGCCCCAGGCCTTGATGGCACGTAGCGATGGCGAGCGGGTGCTGACCAACTTGCTGCACCTTTGCGAACTGTTGCAGCAGGCCGCCGGTGAACTGGATGGCGAACAAGCCTTGATCCGGCATTTGTCCGAGCACCTGGCTTTGTCCGGACAGGCGGGGGAAGAGCAGATCCTGCGCCTGGAAAGCGATGAGCAGTTGGTCAAGGTGGTCACGATCCACAAGTCCAAGGGGCTTGAATATCCGTTGGTTTTCTTGCCCTTCATCTGTTCGACGAAACCGGTGGATGGCAGTCGATTGCCGTTGCATTACCACGATGAGGCCAACAAGGCGCAGATCAGCCTCAAGCCCACCGCCGAACTGATCGCCAAGGCCGATGACGAGCGTCTGGCCGAGGACCTGCGGCTGCTCTACGTGGCACTGACCCGTGCACAACATGCCTGCTGGCTGGGTGTGGCGGACCTCAAGCGGGGCAACAACAACAGCTCGATCCTGCATGTGTCCGCGCTGGGTTATCTGTTGGGCGGCGGCGTGCCGTTGGCCGAGTCGGTGGAGCTGAGGCGTTGGCTGGAAGACCTGCAACAAGGCAGTGTCGCGGTGAGTTGCCAGCCAGTGCCCGAAGCCACCGACGAGCGCTACCGGCCGCCGCGCAATGACGCTGTGTTGCTCGAACCCTTGGTGCCCTTGCGAAAAGCCAGCGAAAATTGGTGGATCGCGTCTTACAGCGCCTTGCGCATCGGCGAAAGCCTGAGCGAAGGCAGCGATACCGCGCCAGAGAATCCGCAAGCCCAGAAGTTGTTCGACGATGAGCGACTGGACCCGGACGCTCCCAGGGAGACCATCGCCCTCGGTGGCGATATCCACCGTTTTCCCCGTGGCCCAGGTCCCGGCACTTTCCTTCATGGCCTCTTGGAGTGGGCCGCCGGGGAAGGTTTTTCATCTGCGCCGACGGATATCGAGGATGCCATTGCCCGACGCTGCAATCGCCGAGGCTGGAAAGGTTGGATCATCACATTGAGCGACTGGCTGCAGCACCTGATCAAAATGCCCATGCCCGTCGGCAACGACCAGGCGCCGGTGGTGCTCGAACAACTGACCCGGTTCCAGGTCGAGATGGAGTTCTGGTTCGCCAGCCACAAGGTCGATGTGCAAAAGCTTGATCAACTGGTTTGCCGGTTCACCCATGGTGGTGTGGCCCGTGTCGCGGCGGAACCGGTGCTGCTCAACGGCATGTTCAAGGGCTTCATCGATTTGACGTTCGAGCACGACGGTCGGTATTACGTGGCCGATTACAAATCCAACTGGCTGGGTGTCGATGACATGGCCTACACCGTACAGGCCATGGAACAGTCGATCCTGGACCATCGCTACGACCTGCAATACGTGCTGTACCTGTTGGCCCTGCATCGCCAGCTCAAGGCGCGGCTCCCCGATTACGACTACGACCGGCATGTCGGCGGCGCGCTCTACCTGTTCCTTCGCGGCACCCGCTCGACCAGCCAGGGCGTGTATTTCACCAAGCCGCCACGGGCCTTGATCGAACAACTGGATCGGCTGTTCCAGGGCGCGCCCGAACCCAAGGCCGAGCCGGCGTGGGTACAGGGAGAACTGCTATGAGTCGTTCCTTTGCCGACCTGCTGCCCAAGGCGTCCGACGACGAGAGCCCGGTTGACCTGGCCCCCTTGAGCCGTGCCCAGGACCTGCTGTTGTTACTGACGCGCTGGGTCGAGCGCGGCTGGTTGCGCGCCCTGGACAAGGCATTCGTGGCGTTCCTCCATGAACTGGCGCCGGACGATGATCCCTTGGTCCTGCTCGCCGCTGCGCTGACCAGTCACCAACTGGGCCACGGGCATGTTTGCCTGGATGTGTTCGAGACCCTCAAGGAGCCGGACTTCGCCCTGTCGCTGCCCCCCGAGGGCGACCTTCAGCCAGGCGTGATGCTGTTGCCCTCGCAAATATTGCAGACACTGGACGGCACCCATTGGTGCAAGGCCCTGGCGGCCAGTCGTCTGGTGGCCCTGGCTGCGGATGAGAGCGAAGAGGCGCAGCAACGTCCGTTGGTGCTGTCTGGCAAGCGTCTTTATCTGCGCCGCTACTGGGGTTATGAACGACGGATCGACGAGGCGTTGCGCCAACGGCTGATTGACCATGAAGCGGCGCCTGGTGACCTGCGCGAGCGTTTGGACGGGCTGTTCGGACCGGCCGATGCCAACGCCCCGATCGATTGGCAGAAGCTGGCCTGCGCGCTGGCGACTCGCGGGGCCTTCAGTATCGTGACCGGCGGCCCGGGGACCGGCAAGACCACCACCGTTGTGCGCCTGCTGGCGTTGTTGCAGGCTCCGGCTGTCGAGGCCGGGAAGCCGCTGCGGATTCGCCTGGCTGCGCCCACCGGCAAGGCGGCGGCGCGCCTGACCGAGTCCATCAGCCAGCAGGTCCGGACCCTGGACGTGGATGAGGCTGTGCGCGAACGCATTCCGTGCGACGTCACGACAGTCCATCGTTTGCTGGGCAGCCGTCCCGGCACCCGGCATTTTCGTCACCATGCCGGCAATCGCTTGCCGCTGGATGTGCTGGTGGTCGATGAGGCGTCGATGATCGACCTGGAGATGATGGCCAATCTGCTGGATGCACTGCCGGCCCATGCACGGTTGGTGTTGCTAGGGGACAAGGACCAGCTGGCTTCTGTAGAGGCCGGTGCGGTGCTGGGGGATTTGTGTCGAGACGCCGAGGACGGTTGGTACAGCCCCCGGACCCGAGCCTGGCTTGAGTCGGTCAGTGGTGAGAACCTGGCGGCCAGTGACCTGCGGCAAGACCTCGACGGCACTCATCCCCTGGCGCAGCAAGTGGTGATGCTCAGGCATTCCCGACGCTTCGGCGAAGGCAGTGGGATCGGTCAACTGGCTCGCTGGGTCAACCAGCAACAGCCTGAAAAAGCCCGTCAGTTGCTGGAGCAAGGGCAATATGCCGATCTGTCCTCCCTGAAACTGGCGAGTGAGCACGACACCAAGCTGGAAAAGCTGCTGCTCGACGGCAAGCCAGAAGGGCCCCAGGGGTATCGGCATTACCTGAGCCTGTTGCGGCAGCGTCGCCCGGCCATTTCTCGTCCCTTGGAAGACGGTTGTTGGGCCGAGTGGGCTCGGGAGGTACTGGCGGCCTTCGACGAATTCCAATTGCTTTGCGCGGTGCGTAAAGGCCCGTGGGGCGTTGAAGGGTTGAACCAACGGATCACCGCGGCATTGCTCAAGGCTCGCCTTATCGATAGCGATCACCAGTGGTACGAAGGACGCCCGGTACTGATGACCCGTAATGACTATGGGCTGGGGTTGATGAATGGCGATATCGGCATTGCCCTCAAGCTGCCCGAGCGTGACGGGCCCGATGCCGGCAAACAGGTCCTGCGGGTCGCTTTCCCGCGTAATGACGGCCAGGGCGGTGTGCGTTTCGTCCTGCCCAGCCGACTCAATGACGTGGAAACCGTGTATGCCATGACGGTGCACAAATCCCAGGGTTCGGAATTCACCCATACCGCGTTGATCCTTCCGGATGCGCTCAACCCGGTCTTGACCAAGGAACTGGTATACACCGCCATTACCCGGGGCAAGCAATGGTTCAGTCTGATCGAACCGCGAGTGGGCATTTTCGAGGAGGCGGTCCGGCGCAAGGTCAAGCGCTTGAGCGGGTTGATGCTGGAGTTGGAGCCGGCTGACTGAATCATCAGCTTTTAATGGTTCATGCCCCACGGCAATTTTGCCTGTTTCGCTCCGAAGTCTACGTAACACGCGGCCTCGCTGGCTTTTGGGCACTGTGCTATCGTTCCGGCACTTATCGTCTGGATCAAGAGATTCTCCATGAAAGTGCCTGTACGGGAGGCAGTGCGCAGCAAGGGGCGGGGGCATTTTCTGCTGGCCGGCCTTTTGTGTCTGCTGCTGCCTGTCGCGATGGCCCAGGAGCAAGTCACCCCGACCCAGGCCGAGCAGCGGGCCGAAGCGGTGACCCAGGTGGTATTGGGCATTCTCAGCTACGCCCGTTGGCCCGTGGAGCCTACCCAACTGCAGCTGTGCATCGTCGGGCCTACCCAATACACCGACGATCTGGTCAAGGGCACCACCCAGGCCACGGGGCGGCCGGTGACGGTGCAGCGGCTGCTGGCCGATCATCCTGATATCGCCACCGCCTGCAACGCGGTCTACGTCGGCAGGCTGACCAACGATGAGCACACCCGTTTGTTTGCGTCCTTGATCGGCAAGCCAGTGCTGAGCATCAGCGAAGGCGGCGACCAGTGCACCGTGGGGAGCCTGTTCTGTCTGCGAGTCGGCGATGAACAAGTGTCTTTCGAGGTCAACCTCGACTCTGTGGCGCGCAGTGGTGTGCGCATCCATCCAAGTGTGCTGCAGCTTTCCCGTCGCAGGCCGGCGACGCCATGAAACAGCGCAAACCAAGGGTCCGTCCCACCCTGGGCTCGGTCATCGGTCGTGGCCATCTGATCGTCGCGCTGGTGGCCATCACCATGGCCAGTGCTTCCTTGACCTTGCTCGGCCTGCTGGCATTGCGGGTCTACGCCGATCACAACCTGCATTTGATCGCCCGTTCGATCAATTACACCGTGGAAGCGGCCGTGGTCTTCGATGATTCGGCTGCGGCCACCGAAGCACTGGCCTTGATCGCCTCCACCGAGGAAGTCGCCGATGCCCAGGTGTTGAATGAACATGGCCGTCTGTTGGCGCGCTGGCAGCGACCGCAAACCGGCCTGTTGTCGGAACTGGAAGTACACATTGCCAAGGCCTTCCTGGAAAAACCCATCAGCCTGCCGATCGTTCATCAAGGGCAGAACATCGGCCGTATCGTGTTGGCAGGGCATGGCGGTAGCCTGTTGCGCTTTTTGCTCAGCGGCCTGGCGGGGATCATCCTGTGCACGGCGGTCAGTGCCTGGGTGGCGCTTTATCTGGCGCGGCGCCAGTTGCGTGCGATCATCGGGCCGCTGCGCAGCCTGGCCGAGGTGGCCCACGCGGCACGCAGCGAGCGAGCCCTGGACCGACGCGTGCCACCGGCCGCCATTGCTGAACTGGATAACCTGGCCAATGACTTCAACGCATTGCTCGATGAACTGGAGTCCTGGCAGACCCACCTGCAAAGCGAAAACGAAACCCTGGCGCACCAGGCCAGCCACGACAGCCTGACCGGTTTGCCGAACCGGGCGTTTTTCGAAGGCCGACTGATTCGCGCCTTGCGCAATGCCGGCAAGCTCAACGAGCAAGTGGCCGTGCTGTACCTGGACAGCGACCGGTTCAAGGGCATCAATGACAACTTCGGTCACGCCGCCGGTGATGCGGTGCTGACGGCCGTGGCGACCCGGGTCCGGGCCCAGTTGCGCGAGGATGACTTGGTCGCGCGCCTGGGGGGCGATGAATTCGCCGTGCTGCTGGCGCCCCTGCACAAGGCCGAGGATGCCGAGCGGATCGCTGAAAAAATCATCGCCAGCATGGAAATGCCGATTCAATTGCCCGGCAACGCCTCCGTACTGACCTCCCTCAGTATCGGCATTGCCGTCTACCCGGATCATGGTGACACACCGGGCACCTTGCTCCATGCCGCCGACGCGGCAATGTACCAAGCCAAACGCCTCGCTCGAGGCGGTCAACATACGGCGGGGTCGGATCACTCCGTCGCTGATTTTCAAACCAGGAGCTGACTCGTGCGTTCATACCCTCAATTTTCCCTGCGCTGGTTCGCGGCGCTGTTCTTGCTTGCCATCCTGGCGCTGAGTGGTTGCCAGACGGCACCGCCGAAAGGCCTGACCCCGGCGCAAATTGCCGTACTCAAGCAACAAGGCTTCGAATTGACCGACGATGGCTGGGCCTTCGGTTTGTCGGGCAAGGTGTTGTTCGGCAGCGATATGGAAAATCTCAACCCGGCCAGTACCGAAATCGTCGAGCGCATCGGCAAGGCGTTGCTGGGCGCGGGCATCGAGCGCGTACGCGTCGATGGTCATACCGACGCCTCGGGCTCCCAGGCTTACAACGAACAACTGTCGATGCGCCGGGCTGCCAGCGTGAGCAAGGTGCTGACAAGCGTTGGCATGCGCGAAGAAAACGTCCAGCTGCGCGGCCTGGGCAGCAGCAACCCGGTCGCCTCCAACGACACACCCAGCGGCCGCACCGAAAACCGCCGCGTCGCCATCGTGGTCATCGCCGATTAGTCGGCGAACACCATCTCCCGGCTATCACCCATCAACAATGGTTGATCTGTTCAGATTCTGGAGTTTCCGGCTGGGCCCTTAAGTCTTTAAAGAACGCTGAGCTAACCTTAGGCATTTGTCTGCGTCGTTCACGTATGGCCATATGGCGTTGCGCCGGAGGCAGAGCGGATGACTTGTACGTTGGGCGGTAGCCCGACGAGCGGTATTGAGATAGTGGCAAATCGCCCTTGAAAAAGACCAGTTTGGATCCCATCTTATGGGTTCGTAGCGAACTCTTCGCTGCGGGTCATGATGTCTCTCCTTATGTGGAAGAAGTTGGCGCTTTCTAACCATCCCTGAAAGGTAGTCGTTTTATGGATAAGTGGGACATCTACAAAGACAACAGCGGCGAATGGCGTTGGAATCGCACTGCTCCGAATGGTCGTATTGTTGGGGCTTCGTCGCAAGGCTATGTGAATCGGACTGATTGCGTTGCGAATGCTCAGCGTAATGGTTACACCGGGTCATAAATGGTCCGAGAGGGATGGCTTGTCGTAGCATCCCTTTGACGGGCATTGAGCTGGATATCCTCGTGGGTCAACCGAGCGAGGCACGCTGTTTATAGGTGTTGAGGTAGTACCAGTTGCCCAGGTGCATCCACCAGCGAGTTTATGGGCGGCTCTTTACAGGCATATCTGATGACAAAAAATGACACGAGAATCATTGATATATGGCGTCAGAATGAGATCCCCACTGTCATGAAACGGGAAAAGCTTCCGCTTCTTATCAAGATGCCTTACGCCTTAGATAATTTTGCTTGGCTTCGAAACACCAACCGAAACAAGCCCGAGTGGAGCACGCAGTTCAAAGCTTGGCAGGTGCCCACCGCTTGGTTCGAGGACTCTGTGAGGCGTCTGATAAGTCGGTTCAAAAAGGTCTATGTGATCCAGGTCCATCGGGAGCATCAAATATGTGCCCCAGCCTGCTGGAATGCCCAAGGATTGCATTGCGAGTGTTCTTGCATGGGGGCCCATCATGGATCAGGACATCCTGCCGGTAGATGGTATGAAGTGTCTGAGACTTTCGCCGCTCAATGGGGACCGAAGAAGTATGCCTGCCGCTTGATGGTCTCCGTGGTTTGAGTTATCTAGATATGGATCTCTGATCCTATTATTGGAAGTTTCTATTCTATTTTGTGAATGGGCTAGTCTGCATTCTACTTGGGCTGTGCTGGGTGATCGTGCTGAGGCTATGATTGTCATTTTAATCAGAACCGACTTGGGTGAATTATGGCTGTAATCGATTTGTACTCTAAACGTCAAAGGCGGTTACGTGGTGAGGTGAGCGATGTCTACACGTATGACAGCTTTCCCAGCACCTTTCGAGTTCAGCTGACTTATATCATTCAAGAGCTTTTGGGCGATATGGACGACTACCATCGGAGTTATCGACCACGAGAGGTATACGAGGATATCGTGAAGGTCCTGAGGAGGGAGTATGGTCAGCGAGGCTTGTGTAAAATTCATCATCAAGACTATTTCTCAGAACTGCATGATTTTCTGCTTCAAGAGCTAGATGTCGAAAGATGCCTTGATGCCATCGAATTGTCTTGTGTACTGGGGAATAGCATGGCGAGATCTCCAGACTATATGGGGGTCCATAACTCCGATGAGCGTGTCGATGAATGTTTAGCTGAGTTGAACGAAAGATTTAAAGAAGCAGGGTTAGGGTATGAGTTAATCGACGGAAAGATCCTTCGTATAGACGCACAGCTTCTTCATTCAGAAGTCGTGAAGCCTGCCATTGGATTCCTCAATGCTGAGGGGTTCGAAGGTGCCCGCGATGAGTTTCTGGGGGCATATGAGCACTATCGTCATGGCAACTACGAAGAGGCATTGGTCGATGCGCTCAAGGCCTTTGAAAGCACCATGAAGATCATACTGACCGCCAACGGAAAACCCTATGGTGCTGGCGATACTGCTTCGAAGTTGATCTTGGCGTGTAGGGATGCTGAACTCATGCCCGCGTACAACGAAGCCCAACTCCAAGCCTTGGTCAACGTACTCACCAGCGGCATACCTACGTTGCGGAATAAGAATGGGGGGCATGGACAAGGGGAGACGGTTAGGACTGTCGAGCCAGAGATTGTCGCTTATGGGTTGCACTTAACGGCTGCCGCAATAGTCATGCTAGCGGGTCTTGAATCAAAGAGCAGAGTGGCTTGACCCGTGCACAGAGAAGTGTCAAAGGTCACCGTGATACGCTATTGGAGTGTCATTTATTCCAATATCCGCACGGACGGCATTGAGCATCACAAGGGCTTTCTCACGGATTTTGACCCACTCATATTCAGCCTTTCCATTGGTGATTTTTAGCAGGTGGTCGATGAGGTCATCTTGAGCGTCCATAACAGATTGTGGCGCAAGCATGGCGAGATACCCATACATCCTTATCCGTTGCTCGTTAAACTCATCGTAGCGAGCCCCAGCTTCGGCAGTTACCAATCTTCCGCTTTCATGGGAGTCAAGCGCTGCGAGGAGCCGCGCCACTGTTTCGATAACTGTCCGGTAAATCAGTATCTTGTCGTTCTGGAAACGAAGCGTGGTCTCTTTGATAATGTCGAGGTCTCGTTTGGTCGCCTCAAGCGCCGTAGCGAGTCGGTGCTTTTCGTTCTCCAGTATTCGACTCGCCCAAATTTTCCCTAACCACGACGACAGACCCATAAAAAGAATACCAGCAGTTCCGACTGATGCAACTGCGGCAGTGACCAACCTGAATACGTCGTCCCAGCTCACGATTAGAACCCTCAGCGACAAAAGTCTGAGTATGGTCGAAATTATGCAGGGCGTCGGGGAGCCTTAGAGAATCTGGCAGAAAAAATCTAAATGACCACCTCACACTTACGCATACGTGCGTAGCCCCCCCCGTAGGCCCTCGTATCTGAAACTTATCGCCTTGTCCGCATGGATCCTTATCGCGCCCGCGCAAGCCTCTGAAAGTTGGTCCGTTTCGGTGTCTGTGAGTGCCTCTCGACGTTACAAGTTGCCTACCAACCGCTGATAGAAACCATTGGCAAAGGTCTGACCTAGTTATGATGCTGTTATCCGATTCCTTGAAGGGTTGTTAATCGGCGAACACCATCTCCCGGCTATCACCCATCAACAATGGTTGATTCTGTTCAGTCACCTCGCGGATGTAATCCCACAACAACGTAATTCGTTTGAGCTTGCGCAGGTCTTCCCGGCAGTACATCCAGAACTGCCGGGTGACGGTGATTTCCTCCGGCAGCACCGGCAATAGCCGTGGGTCCTGGGCGGCGAGGAAGCAGGGCAGGATCGCCAGCGAGCGCCCTTGCTGCGCGGCCACGAATTGCGCGATCACGCTGGTGCTGCGCAGGTGGGCGTTGGCACCGGGCAGGACGTTGGCCAGGTAGAGCAATTCGGAACTGAACGCCAGGTCATCCACGTAGCTGATGAACGAATGCTTGCCCAGGTCGGCCGGGCGCTGGATCGGTGGGTGATTGTCCAGGTAGGGCTGGGTGGCATAGAGCTGCAGCCGGTAGTCGCACAATTTGCAGCACACATAGGGGCCATGTTCGGGGCGTTCGAGGGCGATGACGATGTCGGCTTCGCGCTTGGAAAGACTGATGAAGTGCGGCAGCGGCAGGATGTCCACCGAAATGGCCGGGTAGGCGTCGACGAAATGGCTCAGTTGCGGGGTGATGAAGAAGCTGCCGAAGCCTTCGGTGCAGCCCATGCGTACATGACCGGACAGCGCCACGCCAGAGCCTGAGACCTGTTCGCAGGCCATGTGCAGGGTGCTTTCGATCGATTCGGCGTACCCCAGCAGGCGCTGGCCTTCAGCTGTCAGGACAAAACCGTTGGTCCGGGATTTCTCGAACAGCAGCGTGCCCAGCGAGGCTTCCAGCGAGCTGATGCGTCGCGACACCGTGGTGTAGTCGACGGCCAGGCGCTTGGCGGCCGTGCTGGCCTTGCGGGTGCGGGCCACTTCGAGGAAAAACTTGAGGTCGTCCCAATTCAGCGACCCCAGGGAGGTGATGTTTTTTTGCATGATGGACCGGCTTTTATGTGCATTCTTATTAGAAGTTTGCACATCTATACTCCAAAAACCGTCTCATCACCATGCGTGCCCCATGCACCTTGGTCTTTGCTGAACCAGCGCTCTCTATAAGAACAATCCCGGAGGCCAGCATGAACGTTTCCCTTACGCCCAGCGACACCGCCCTGCAAACCGTCAGACTGTTGATCGATGGCGAATGGGTTGAATCCCAATCCAGCGAATGGCACGACATCGTCAACCCGGCTACCCAACAGGTGTTGGCGAAGGTTCCATTCGCGACGGCGTCGGAAGTCGATGCCGCCATCGCCGCTGCCCAGCGTGCGTTCCAGACCTGGAAACTGACGCCCATCGGTGCGCGGATGCGCATCATGCTCAAGCTCCAGGCGTTGATCCGCGAACATTCCAAGCGCATCGCCGCGGTGCTCAGCGCCGAACAGGGCAAGACCATCGCTGACGCCGAGGGCGATATTTTCCGCGGCCTGGAAGTGGTCGAGCACGCCTGTTCCATCGGCACCCTGCAGATGGGCGAGTTTGCCGAGAACGTCGCCGGTGGCGTGGACACCTACACGCTGCGCCAACCGATCGGGGTGTGCGCGGGCATTACGCCGTTCAACTTCCCGGCGATGATTCCGCTGTGGATGTTCCCGATGGCCATCGCCTGCGGCAACACCTTTGTGCTCAAGCCGTCGGAACAGGATCCGCTGTCGACCATGCTGCTGGTGGAACTGGCCATCGAGGCCGGCGTGCCGGCGGGTGTGCTCAACGTGGTGCACGGCGGCAAGGACGTGGTGGATGCGCTCTGCACCCACAAGGACATCAAGGCGGTTTCCTTCGTCGGTTCGACGGCGGTCGGCACCCACGTGTATGACCTGGCGGGTCGCCATGGCAAGCGCGTGCAGTCGATGATGGGGGCCAAGAACCACGCGGTGGTGTTGCCCGATGCCAATCGTGAGCAGACTCTCAACGCCCTGGTCGGCGCCGGTTTTGGCGCGGCTGGCCAGCGCTGCATGGCCACCTCCGTGGTGGTGCTGGTGGGCGCGGCCAAACAATGGTTGCCGGAGCTCAAGGCCCTGGCGCAGAAGCTCAAGGTCAACGCCGGCAGTGAGCCGGGCACCGACGTTGGTCCGGTGATTTCCAAGCGGGCCAAGGCGCGGATTCTCGAGTTGATCGAGAGCGGCGTGAAGGAAGGCGCGAAGCTGGAGCTCGATGGCCGTGGCATCAGCGTGCCGGGCTTCGAGCAGGGCAATTTTGTCGGTCCGACCCTGTTTTCCGGCGTGACCACCGAGATGCGCATCTACACCGAGGAAATCTTCGGCCCAGTGCTGGTGGTGCTGGAAGTCGACACCCTGGATCAGGCGATTGCCCTGGTCAACGCCAACCCATTCGGCAACGGCACCGGCCTGTTCACCCAGAGCGGTGCGGCGGCGCGCAAATTCCAGAGCGAAATCGACGTTGGCCAGGTGGGCATCAACATCCCGATCCCGGTGCCGGTGCCGTTCTTCAGCTTCACCGGTTCCCGTGGTTCGAAACTCGGCGACCTCGGCCCGTACGGCAAACAAGTGGTGCAGTTCTACACTCAGACCAAGACCGTGACCGCGCGCTGGTTCGATGATGACAGCGTCAATGACGGTGTGAACACCACCATCAATTTGCGTTAAGGAGCCGGACATGAACATCGCATTTATCGGCCTGGGCAACATGGGCGCCCCCATGGCGCGCAACCTGCTCAAGGCCGGCCATTCGCTGAACCTGTTCGACCTGAACCAGACGGTGCTGGCCGAGCTGGCGGCATTGGGCGGCACCGTCAGTGCCTCGCCTCGCGACGCGGCCCAGGGCGCTGCGCTGGTGATCACCATGCTGCCGGCCGCCGCCCATGTGCGTAGCGTCTGGCTGGGTGAGGACGGTGTGCTGGCCGGTATCGCCGCTGGCACGCCGGCGGTGGATTGCAGCACCATCGATCCACAGACCGCTCGCGACGTAGCGGCTGCCGCTGCGAAACAAGGGGTGGCGATGGCCGATGCGCCCGTTTCGGGCGGCACCGGCGGTGCGGCAGCGGGTACGTTGACTTTCATGGTCGGCGCCACGGCTGAGTTGTTCGCCACCTTGCAACCGGTGTTGGCGCAAATGGGCCGTAACATCGTGCACTGTGGCGAAGTCGGCACCGGGCAGATCGCCAAGATCTGCAACAACCTGCTGCTGGGCATTTCCATGGTGGGCGTCAGCGAGGCCATGGCGCTGGGCGATGCCTTGGGGATCGACACCCAAGTGCTGGCCGGGATCATCAACAGCTCGACGGGGCGTTGCTGGAGTTCGGACACCTACAACCCGTGGCCGGGCGTGATCGAAACGGCGCCGGCGTCCCGTGGCTACACGGGTGGCTTTGGCGCCGACCTGATGCTCAAGGACCTTGGCCTGGCGACCGAAGCCGCGCGGCAGGCCCATCAGCCGGTGGTGCTGGGGGCGGTGGCGCAGCAGTTGTACCAGGCGATGAGCCAGCGGGGCGAGGGCGGCAAGGATTTTTCGGCGATTGTTAACAGCTATCGCAAGCCGCAATAAGCGTGCAATGGGCGAGGGAGCAAGCTCCCTCGCCACACAATCTCCTGTTCAAGCCGCCCGCCTCGCTGGCCTGGGAAATAAGCTGGCTGGGCGAGATTTGCCGTGAAGCTGTAATAAACGATAGTTAGTATGAAATTGTCTTGAGTGTCTGTGGTTTCATATATATGAAACGTTGTGAGTGATAACGAGTTGTTATAGTTATGGAGCCTTGACAGAAAAAAATCGTTGCACAATACTCGGCGCTCAGGACGAGCAATCATTATCAAGGAGCGATACCCATGCCTTCGCAGGATACGTGCGTACTTATATCTGCTGCCCTTAAAAAGTTGGCGCTCAATCAAGAATGTCGTGACGCCTTCAGCAAAGACTCGTTGTTCTTCAAATTATTCGAGCAAGCAGCCCACCGCTATATCGTCTCTTCCGATCGAGAAGAGCTCGCTGGAAAACTCCAATTACTCCACGACAAAGGCTATCGACTCGGCGTGGAGTATGTCGGCGAGGAGAACCATGATCCGCGCGTGGTGCAGGCCTTCGTCGATGAATACCTGAAGTCTATCCAGACGTTCGCCAAGGCCGGACTAACGCCGCAATTGGGGTTTGATCTAAGTGCCGTGGGCATGCTCATTTCCCAGGAAACGGCCTATCGCAACGCCGCCACTATCCTGTCTGCTGCCGCAGAACATAATATTTCCGTGATGATTAGCATGGAGCATTCTTCGGCGGTCGATAAGATCCTCGAAGTGTATTCCCAGCTGGCGCCCGATCATTCCAATATTGGTCTAACAGTACAGGCACACTTGCATAGAACGCTTGATGATTTACCCGCAATCATTGGGTATGGTCGTAAGATTCGATTGGTTAAAGGTGTATATAACGAAGCGCGTGAAATAGCCCTCCCCCGTGGTACAGAACTGGATGAGCGCTATTTGACATTACTCGCCGAACTTCTCGAGGCCAACATCGCGGTCAGTTGCGCGACGCAGGACCCCAACCTGATCAAGCGCATTTTCGAGCAGGGTTACCACTCGCAGATCCAGGAACTGGAAATGCTCCACGGTGTGCAACCCGAGACGTTGCGTAAAGCCAAGGAGGCCGGGCTGGCCTGTCGTATCGCGGCGGTTTATGGCGACAGCTGGTACCTGCATTTTCTGCATCGACTCGCCGAGTCGCCTGAAAACGTCCTGGAATCCCTCGCTGACTTCTACGATCCCTCTCGCATCGTCTTTGGCGCAGGTTACTAACGGAGCAATTTATGTTTATCGATCTGAGAAGCGACACGGTAACCAAGCCAACGGAAGGCATGCGCAAGGCGATTTATCAGGCTGAAGTGGGTGATGACTGCTTCGGTGAAGACCCGACGGTGCGGGCACTGGAGGAGTACTGCGCCAATTACTTCCAGAAGGAAGCGGCGCTGTTCACCTCGGGCGGCACCTTGAGCAACCAGTTGGCGATCAAGGCACTGACGAACCCGGGCGACGAGATATTCCTCGACGCTTCGTACCACATCAATTTCTATGAGTCGGCCTCGACGTCGGCTTTTTCAGGGGTCAACTTTTCGCTGTCCAACCACGACAACGGCCTGTTCGACGTCGCTGACCTGGAAAAACTCCACGCCTCCAAATGCCGCTGGAGTCAGAACTATGCCTTGCCGCGGGTGGTGGTGATCGAAAACACCCTCGGCTGCAAAGGCGGGGACATCTTTCCGCTGCAACAAATGAACGATGTCTTTGCTTACGCCAAGGATATCGGTGCCTATCGTTATCTCGATGGCGCACGCATTCTCCATGCGTCGATTGCCTCCGGCATCGATGTGACTTCATACACCGACAACGCTGATCTGCTGTCCATGTGCCTGTCCAAGGGATTGGGGGCGCCGATCGGTTCGATCATGGTGGGGTCGCAAGAACTGATACTGCGTGCCAAAAAATACCGCAAATGGTTCGGTGGTGATTTGCACCAGGCCGGCATGATGGCGGCGGCCGGGCTTTATGCGATGCAAAACCACGTCGAGCGGTTGGCCGACGACCATGAGCACGCGGCGTTGCTGCACCAGTTGCTCAATGACATCGACGAGGCGCCTGCGCGCTACAAGGGCACGAACATGGTCACCCTGGACATTTCCGCGCTGGGTGTCGCGCCGGTGCAGTTCGCCGCTCTTCTGCGTCAGAAAGGGGTGGGGGGCTTGCCTTATAACGCCAGGGAAATGCGCTTCATGCCGCATCTCAACATCAGCCGCGACGATATTCATAAAGCCGCCGGGATTATCAAGGCTACCGTCCGCGAACTCAGCCGTGCCCCGGAGACGATCAAGTGATCTATAAGAAAAACATTGTGCTGATCGTGGATGCCTATTCGATCGGCAGCCTCATCGCGCCCGCCTTTATTTCCCGTGGATTCGAATGCGTGCACGTGCGTTCCACCGCCAATGTCAACGCCTTCTACAAGTCCTGGCTCCGGCCGGCCGACTTTATCCAGGACGTTCTCTATCACTCTGACGCCGAGCTGCAGCAGGCATTGTCCGATTACTCGGTGCAGTTCGTGCTGGCCGGCTGCGAGTTTGGCGTTGAGTTGGCTGCGCATCTGGCGGGCCTGTTCGATGTTCCTCGCCACAATGATCCGGCGCACGCTGTTCGCTGGCGCGACAAGTTCGAAATGCATGAAGCCTTGCAGCGGGCGGGTGTGCGCTCGATCAAGCATTTCAAGTCGGATTCGCTGGCAGCGATTCTGGAGTGGGTAAAAGAACAACGCATCCTGCCGGTGGTGTTGAAGCCGATCAAAAGTGCCGGATCCGACAATATTCATATCTGTACGCAGGAAAGCGAAGTCGAACAGGCCTTCGAGGTCATCAAGTCGAGCCAGAACCTGTTCCTTGAAAGCAACGAGGAAATCCTGGTCCAGCAGTATCTGGACAATTCGGATTTCAACTCGGAGTTGTCGGCGAGCAAATCCACGGACGTGGACATCGAATACTGCGTCAATACCGTGAGTGTCGACGGCCAGCACTATGTCAGCGAAATCATCCGGGTGTACCGCACTCGGATTGGCGATTCGCCCGTGCACGACTACAACCAGCTGATGTGCCCGGTGGACAATGTCGACGTCTACCGTCGCCTGTCGCAATACATTTTTTCCGTGCTCGATGCACTGGGTATCCAGCAGGGTGTCGGTCACAGCGAACTGATGATTGTCGACGACGAACCGGTGTTGCTTGAAACCGCGGCACGCATGCCGGGCGGCATCGACCTGTCGGCCTATACCCGGGCCTTGGGGCATAACCAGTTGAGCCTGTGGATCGATTCGTTGATCAACCCCCAGGCCTTTCTCGATTACCGGCAGCGCCCGAGAAACAAGCTTTATTTCCATTCCAGCTGCGTGTTCCTGATCGCTCGACAGGCCGGGCCCATCAAGCGTGCGCCGGACCTCGCCCGGTGGAAAGCGATCCCGGGCGTACACAGCATCAAGATTCAGGACGAAGGGGCGCTCAAGGAAACCGTTTCCCTGGAGAACTGCCCGGGCCACGTGTTCATTCTCGACCGTGACCGTGCAGCCATTCAGAAGAGCATCGAGTTGCTGCGCGAGGACGAACCCGGCGTGTACAGGGAAATGTTGTCATGAAAGACGTGTCGGGAGAGCTGGCGGTGCAGGGTGGATTCAAGGTGTATACCCGGCCCGTGGTTCTGCTGCTGTCGGCGACGTTCATCCTGACCGTTGCCCGGGCCCTGGCCTTGCCTTATCTGGTGGTTTATTTCTCCCAGGCCTTTGGCCTGGGGGTCACCGATATCGGTCTTGTGGTGGGCGGCGCGCTGATCGTCAGCTCCATCCTGGGGGTCTACGGCGGTTTTCTGGTGGACCGGTTTTCCAACTACCGGATCCTGCTCGGTGCCGCCACGCTGTTTGCCCTGGCGTTTGCCGTGGCTTATCAGGTGGCCAGCCTGGTGCCGTTCATCATCGCTATCGTGGTGGTCAACCTCGCCTATGCGGTGATCGACATCGCGGTGAAATCAGGCATAGGTTTCCTGGTGACGGTGGACAAGCGGGCGAGCGTGTTTTCCATGAAGTACACGCTGACCAACGTCGGTTATGCCATCGGCCCTTTCCTGGGTGTGCTGTGCGCGAAAATCAGTCCCGGCCTGCCGTTTGCGGTCTCGGCCTTGATCGGGGTGGCTTTTGTCGTGTTGTACAGCGGGCTGGGGGCACGGCTTCCTCGTGGAGAAGGCGTAGAGCGGCCAAATCGTGATTTTGCCCGCGTGCTGGTCCATTTGGTGCGTAACTACAAGCTGGTGTGTTTTACGATCGGAGGCGTTCTCAGTGCTGTCGTGTTCGGTCAGTTCACGGCCTATTTGTCGCAATACCTGATCGTGACCAGCACGCCGGAGAACACCTACAAGATCATCAACTATCTGGTCACCACCAATGCGTGTGTGGTGATCGGTTTGCAATACCTGGTCGGCTCCAGGATCAACCAGAACAATCTGTTCCGGATGTTGATGCTGGGCATGTTGTTTTTCGTGGTGGGCCTGATGGGGTTTTGTTACGCACAGACTCCGCTGGCCTGGGTATTGGCCATGATCGTTTTTACCGTGGGTGAAATCATCATTATCCCGGTGGAATACCTGTTCATCGATTACATCGCCCCGGAGGATATGCGCGGCGTTTACTACGGTGCGCAAAACCTGTCCAACCTGGGGGCCGCGCTGGGGCCGGTGCTATGCGGTGTTGCCCTGTCGCTCTTTGCACCTTGGGCGGTGTTCTACCTGTTATCCATGTGCGTGGTCGTGGCCAGTCTGTTTTATTTCCTGGGTTCAAGGCGCGAGAGGTGATTGATGATTCACTTCAATACGGCGGGTTCGGGGCTGATGTCTGCCGAGACGCTGAAGCTGATGCAACGTTATCTGCAGGACGAGTTCGAGTCGGGGGCTTATGAAACCGAATTGAATTACGCCTCTGTGCTGGACGTTGAGGTCTATGAAAACATTGCCCGGCTGCTGGGCACCGATGCGCGTAACGTGGCGCTTTTCGATGGGGCGACCAAGGCTTGGGTGACCGCACTGGAGGCATTGACCTGGTCTGAAGGCGCACGTGTTCTGGTCACGCCCTACGAATACGCGGGCAACCTGATCGCACTTGCAACATTGCAGCGCCTGCATGGGGTAGTGGTTGAAGTGATGCCGCTGCTGGCCGATGGCAACCTCGACCTGCAATGGCTGGCCCGGCACATGAGCGCCGAGGTCAAGTTGGTCTCGATCGTCCATGTCCCTTCTTGCTGTGGCATCGTGAATGACATCGAGGCGGTGGGCGATATCCTGCGCGACTACTCGGCCTGGTACTTTGTCGATGCCTGTCAATCGGCGGGCATGCTGGCGCTGGACGTGGGCGCCGCCGGCTGCGATGTGTTGACGGCTGCCGGCAGAAAGTTCCTGTGTGGGCCAAGGGGAACAGGGTTTGCCTACCTGTCCGAGCGTTTCCTGGCCACCGCGCAGCCTCGTTTCACTGACCTGGGCCGGGCCACGGTCGATGTCAGCGGCGTCGTCACGCGAGGGGTGGGAGATGCCCGCTGTTTTGAATATGCCGAGCGTAACAACGCGGCCGTAGTGGGTTTGAACCAGGCGATCAAAGAGCGCCTGTCGAGCGCCTACGGGGCGGAGTCCGAGCTCTATCGAGTGCTGTTCCGGCGTCTGGCAGAGACCCCCGGTGTCAACTTGATTGCTCCGGGCACTCACCATCAGGGCATCATCGCGTTCACCCATGAGCGTCGTTCGGCGACAGAACTCGTCAGTTATCTGCGGGCCCGAGGTATCAACGCTTGGCCGGGATATGCATCGCATACGCCGTACTTCATGTTGGCGCAGGGGCATGAGCGTTTTGTGCGCGTTTCCATCAATGGGAGGAACAACGCTCAAGACGTGGATGAGTTCATCGCGGTACTGACCGAGTTGTAAATGACCAATGAGGCAATCAATAGCCTGTAAATAAAAAGTCTATATCGTGCGGTTTGTCGCAATGGAATGTGCGTCGTGTGCCTGGCAGGTGACCGTCTGCGGCAGTGGTACTGCATTAATTGTTTTGTCCGGGGAAGTAATCAAGGTTGCGCAGGCGTTTCGCGCCTGTATTCATCACTTCGAGTTACGAAAGGGAATTCCGATGAACGATGTGAACAGGTTTAATCCTTCTGCTGCACTCAGGCTGCGTCTGCGGCCTTTGTACAAAAAAGACAATTGGCACTGGCTGGTTGCCCTGGGTGCGGATCTTCTGATCATTGTCTCGGCGATATTTCTAGCCAATCGCTATAACGCGCTTTATCCGCTGGCATTGTTGTTCATTGGCTCTCGGCAGCGGGCACTTGCCTCGCTTTTGCACGAAGCGGCGCATATGACGTTGGCTCAAAGCAAGGCGCTTAACAAATGGGTCGGTGAGTATTTGTTGGCCTACCCCATCTTCCAGGACTATGAAGCCTATCGTCGATCCCATGTGCAGATGCACCACCACCATCTGGGCGACAAGCTGAAGGATCCCGATCATCGTTTCTACATCGAGTCGGGTTTGTACGAGGCTCAGGACCGTCTGGACTTCCTGTTCCGTCATTTGTTCAGGAGCGTGACGCTGGTCAACACCTACAAGTACTTCCTTTATCTGGTCAAGAACCGGGCGGGGGACATCCTGGCCAATCCGTTACAGGGCTTGAAGCTTCTGGCGGTTCATGGCGCCATGTTGTTGCTCTTCAATTACTTTGTCGGCCCGTGGGCTTATGTCCTGTTCTGGTTGGTTCCTTACTTCACGGTGTTCCAGGTGATTGGCTGGCTCTCCGAGATTTCCGAGCACTTCGGCATGTTCGGGGTGTACCAGGATGAGGTGCAGTTGACGCGCAATCGTTTCCCCACGCCGGTCGAGCGGTTGTTTATCGGTATGCATGGCGATAACTATCATCTGACGCACCACCTGTTTGCCGGCGTGCCGTTCTGGAACCTGAAGCAGGCGCACCAGATATTGATGGAGGATGAAAGTTATGCGGCGGCCAATCGGGGGTGTGGCGGCATTTTCACTGCGAAAGGCGATGCCCGATCGAGCCTGCATCAGATATTCGAGGCGTATCGCAGCGGTAAAATCAGCACCGTCGACGTGACGGCATAGCGGGCGGTCATGCTGCGCTGTGCTCCAGGCGCGCCTTTGAGCACAGCGTATCGGTCAAGCGCGTTCGTCAGGCGAAGACGAAGTATTTGCGCACGGTCTCGACCACTTCCCACGTGCCTTTCATGCCTGGCTCGATGACGAAGATGTCACCGGCGCGCAGATGGATCGGCTCCAGGCCCTCTGGGGTGATGATGCAGTAGCCTTCCTGGAAATGGCAGTACTCCCACTTCACGTATTCCACATACCATTTGCCGGGTGTGCAGATCCAGGTGCCCATGATCTTGCTGCCGTCTTCGCTGGTGTAGGCGTTGAGGTTGACGGTGTGCGGGTCGCCTTCGAGTTTTTCCCATTTGCAGGCATCGAGTACGGGCAGCGGATGGGTGTCGCGCAGGACGGTGATGGGGGCGGTCATGTGAACTCCGAAAGGGGCGGAAGAGAACAGGCACCCTAACGCGTGGCCTGGGCGGATAGATGCCTGTGGTCGACATCGAGCTATCCAGAAGCGCGCATCAATCGGCCAGATGTCGAGCCAGGGCCGTGGCGTAGGCCGGCAAACCGTCGAAGTGGCGGGCGCACAGCAGCAGCGCCCGGTGGGTCCAGGCCTCTTGCAGCGGGACGCAGTGATACGAAGGCTCGGGCGGGCGCCGGTCGATGGCCGCCTTCGGCACGATGGCAATGCCTGCACCATGGGCCACCATGCGAATCATGCCGTCGAAACCATCGGCGCGAATGCGGATTTGCATGCGCGAGCCGATGTGCAGGGCCTGTTCTTCCAGGTGAATCGCCAGGGCACTGGAGGCGTTCAGGCCGACATAGTCGTGGCTGAGGGTCTCGCTGAAACGCACGGCTCGACCGTCAGCCAGTGGGTGCCCGGTCGGTAGGATCAAGACCAGTGGATCGTCGCGAAACGGCCAGGCCTGAAGGCCGTGGGTGTCCACCGCGTCGGAAACGATCCCCAGGTCCGCCGCGCCCTGGCGCAGCGCATGGGTGATCCGTGAGCTGGGTAATTCCTGCAGGTCGATGTCGAGGTTGGGATGGGTCTTGAGAAAACCGGCCAGCAGTTCGGGCAGGTACTCGGTCATGGCGCTGGTGTTGCACAACAATCGCACCCGGCCTTTGACGCCCTTGGCGTATTCGGCCAGGTCCTGTTGCAGGCGTTCGGCCTGTTGCAACAGGACTCGGGCGTGCTCGGCCAGGGCCCTGCCAGCCGGCGTTGGGGTTACGCCACGCCGTCCGCGCTCAAGCAGGTCGATGCCCAGGGAGGCTTCCATGGCCCGGACCCGCGCACTGGCCGCGGCCAGGGACAAATGGCTGCGGGCCGCACCGGCGGTGATGTTGCCGGTGTCGAGGATGTTCAGGTAGAGGCGCAGGTCGGTGAGGTCGAAGTGCATGGGCGGGTGATCCTGTGCCGGGTTTGTCTGGTGTCTGGTACATCGCCGTCGCGAGCAAGCTCGCTCCCACAGTTTGAAATGCAATCCCCCTGTGGGAGCGAGCTTGCTCGCGATAGCGTCGGCAGCATCAGCGAATGAACAGCCTCTTGCCACAAGAGAGGCACCCTCAGTATATGGCAGATTTTCAAGCCAAGTCCCGGGGTGCACGATACGTCCATGAACACACTCATCGCTTTCTATCAAAATCTCGGCCTGGCCCTTTCCCTGCTGGTCATCGCCACCTTCCTGCTGGCCGGCACCATCAAGGGTGTGATCGGCCTGGGGCTGCCGACCATCTCCATGGGTTTGCTCGGGCTGGCTATGGCTCCGGCG
Organism: Pseudomonas fluorescens; assembly: GCF_001307275.1. Classification (NCBI taxonomy): domain Bacteria; kingdom Pseudomonadati; phylum Pseudomonadota; class Gammaproteobacteria; order Pseudomonadales; family Pseudomonadaceae; genus Pseudomonas; species Pseudomonas fluorescens. The sequence continues at coordinate 1,747,829 of NZ_CP012831.1, read as the reverse complement.
CAGGCTGCGGCGTTGCTGATTATCCCGGCGACCCTGACCAATCTCTGGCAACTGGCGTTTGGCGGTCATCTGCAAGCCCTGATCCGGCGCCTGTGGCCGCTGCTGCTGGCGATTTTCATGGGCACCGGGCTCGGTACGCTGTGGATCGGTATGACGGGTGGGGCTTGGGTGGTGCGGGCCTTGGGCGGGGCGTTGTTGCTGTATGCGTTGAGCGGGCTGTTGCTGCCGACGCTGCGGGTCGGTCCCGGTGCCGAATCGTGGATCGCTCCGCTTTGTGGGCTGCTGACCGGCCTCATCACCTCCGCCACCGGTGTGTTCGTCATTCCGGCGGTGCCCTATCTGCAAGCGCTGGGCTTGAGCAAGGATGAATTGGTGCAAGCCCTGGGCCTGTCATTCACCGTTTCTACTCTGGCCCTGGCCGCCGGCCTGTTGTGGCGCGGCGAACTGGGCGGCGGCGAATTGAGCGCTTCGTTACTGGCGCTGGCACCGGCGCTGCTGGGGATGTGGCTGGGGCAATGGTTGCGCCAGCGGATCAGCGCCGTGTTGTTCAAACGGGCATTTTTCATCGGCCTCGGCGTGCTCGGCGGCCATTTGCTGATCAGCGGCTAGCCGAGGACGGGCTGAGCATGTCGACGCGGCGGATGTCGAAGTCGCGCTCCAGATAGTCCATGCGTTGCTCGAAGAATTGCCGCATGTGCGGCAGGTTCGAGTGCACCTCCAGATGCGCCTGGGAGGCCCAGATCTCATAGAAGATAAACAGCGTTGGATCCTGCTGGTCCCGCAGCATGTGGTATTCGATGCAACCGGGCTCGGCACGGCTTGGCTCGACGTAGGCGCGAAACAGCGCTTCGAAGGCTTCGGCTTTTTCCGGGCGGGTCTTGGCATGCAGGATGAAACCGTGCAGTTCGCTCATCGAGATGGCTCCTGAAGTAAAAGAGGTGTCGGAGCTTACGGCAACAATCGGCCTTCCATTCTTGCGTATAGGTCAAATCAGTTTTGCCGTTGTGGTGCTTATTCCGCGTGAAGCTCGTCGGTACTCTGCCGCCATCATTTTCAACCTTTCCATGCAGCGGCCCTCCAACGGCCCACGCCGTGGAACCCGATGAGGCTCCCCATGAAAAAAGTCCTGTTGCTCAACGGCGGCAAACAATTCGCCCATTCCGACGGTCGCTACAACGCCACCCTCCATGACACGGCGCTCAGCGTGTTGGACCATGGCGGTTTCGATGTGAAAACCACCTTTATCGACGGCGGCTACGACGTCCAGGAGGAAGTCGCCAAGTTCCTCTGGGCCGACGTGATCATTTACCAGATGCCAGGCTGGTGGATGGGCGCACCGTGGACCGTGAAGAAATACATCGACGAAGTCTTCACCGAAGGCCACGGCAGCCTCTATGCCAGCGACGGTCGGACCCGTTCCGATGCCTCGCAGAAATATGGCAGCGGCGGCCTGATCCAAGGCAAGCAGTACATGTTGTCCCTGACCTGGAACGCCCCGCAGCAAGCCTTCGACGACCCGACCGACTTCTTCGAAGCCAAGGGCGTGGACGCGGTGTACTTCCCGTTCCACAAAGCCAATCAGTTCCTCGGCATGACCGGCCTGCCGACCTTCCTGTGCGTGGACGTGATGAAGCGTCCGAACATCGAAGAGGATGTGGCGCGGTATGAGCGGCATTTGATCGAGGTGTTCGGCCTTTCGCGGTAATCCGGCTACTATCGGGACCTACCTGCAGGCAATCATGCATCTGTGGCAAGCCCTGTCACATTGAGTTGCATGTCATGAGAGGACACCCGTGAAAGCCAGATCCGACGAGTTGCAGATTTTCGTCTGCGTGATTGAGTGCGGATCGATTTCTGCCGCCGCCGAACAGGTCGGGCAGACGCCATCGGCGGTCAGCCGCACGCTGTCGCGGCTGGAGGCCAAGCTCGACACCACGCTGATCAACCGCACCACGCGGCGCATGGACCTGACCGAGGAAGGCAAGTATTTCTTCGAACAAGCCAAAGGCATCCTCGACCAGATGGATGAACTGGAAGAGCGCCTGTCGTCTCGCCAGAAAAATCCCGCGGGACGCTTGCGGATCAATGCGGCCTCGCCGTTCATGCTGCACGCCATCGTCCCGCACATTGAAGAGTTCCGCAGGCTTTACCCGGATATCCAGCTCGAACTCAACAGCAACGACCTGATCATCGACCTGCTGGAGCAAAGCACCGACATCGCCATCCGCATCGGCACCCTCACCGATTCGACGCTCCACGCCCGCGCCCTGGGCTGCAGCCCGTTGCACATCCTCGCCAGCCCGGCCTATTTGAAGCGGCACGGCACACCCACCAGCGTCGCCGAACTGGCGGAGCATGCGTTGCTGGGTTTTGCCCAGAACGAGGGGCTCAATCAATGGCCGCTGCGCCACCCGCACGGTGATCGCTGGCCGATCCAGCCCGCCATCAGCGCGTCCAGCGGCGAGACCGTGCGGCACCTGGCGCTGCAAGGGCAGGGCATCGCCTGCCTGTCAGACTTCATGACCCGCGAAGACATCCAGGCCGGTCGGCTGAAGGTGCTGCTGGCCGATGCCAACAGCGGATACCGCCAGCCGATCAATGCGGTGTACTACCGCAACTCGCAATTGGCCCTGCGGATCCAGTGCTTCCTGGACTTCATCCAGGGCAAGCTCGCCGACTACGCCGCGCGGGATTTCAAGGGCTGATTCGTGACTTCAAGGCAAGAGTGATTTGGGCAATGTGGACTGTTTCGGCAAGGACCAGTCCTCGATACTCGTCCCATCACTCAGGTTGCCAAGGAGTTATCCATGAACGTATTCATCACCGGTGCTGCCGGTTTTATCGGCGGTTCCATCGCCACCGGCCTGGTACGCGCCGGGCATCAGGTTCGCGGTCTGGTGCGCAGTGCCGAACAGGCGAGCGAACTCACTGCGCTGGGCATCGAGCCGGTCATTGGCACCCTCGAGGACAGCGCGCTGCTCACCGAGCAGGCCCGTGCCGCCGACGCCGTGATCAACGCCGCCAGCAGCGATCATCGGGGTGCGGTCGAAGCCCTGATCAAGGGGCTCGAAGGCTCGAACAAAGTGCTGCTGCACACCAGCGGTTCGAGCATTGTCGGCGATGCGTCCGGTGGTCGTCACAGCGATGACATCTACCGGGAAGGCCATCTGCCGCCACCCACTGTCGACAAAGCGGCCCGTGTCGCCATCGACAATCTTGTCCTGGACGCCGCCCAGCAAGGCGTGAACTCGGCGGTGATCTGCAACACCTTGATCTACGGCCACAGCCTGGGGGTCAAGCGTGACAGTGTGCAGTTGCCACGGCTGCTCAAGCAGGCGCGTAAAAGTGGGGTGGTGCGGCATGTGGGGCCGGGGCAGAACATCTGGTCCAACGTGCACATCGAAGACGTGGTCGAGCTGTACAAACTGGCCCTGACCCGTAACGTACCCGGCACGTTCTATTTCGTTGAAAGCGGCGAGGCCTCGTTCATCGACATGACCACAGCCATGGCCCGGGCGCTGAAGCTGGGCGAGCCGCAAGATTGGCCGCTGGCCGAAGCCGAGGCCGAATGGGGCTACGAAATGGCCAACTATGGCCTGGGCTCCAACAGCCGTGTGCGAGGCACGAACGCCCGTGAGCTGCTGGGCTGGACGCCGAAGCGGACGTCGGTGGTGGAGTGGATTCTCGATGAGATGGTGTGAGTGACATCGGTAGTGCCAGCAGAATAAGCCCCCTTGTGGGAGCGAGCTTGCTCGCGATGGCGCCGGGTCAGTCAGTACTGAAGTTGGCTGACCCACCGCTATCGCGAGCAAGCTCGCTCCCACAGGTTTTTGTTGGGTGTTGCTTCAGTCGTGCTGCACGCCCGCACGCTTGAGCATTTGTTTGCAACGCTCGGACAGGTGAAACACCCGCAGGTGCTTGCCCGCTTTGCTGTAGCGCTCGCGCAGGGTCTTGAGTGCGGCGACGGCCGAGTAGTCGACGAAGCGCAAGTGACGGCAATCGAGGGTCACCAGGGCCGGGTCGTTGGCCGGGTCGAACTGGTTGAGGAACGGCGTCGACGAGGCGAAGAACAACGTGCCGTGCAAGCGATAAAGCTTGCTGCCGTCCGCTTCCTCGTGGGTGTCGGCGTACAGTTCCCGGGCTTGTTGCCAGGCGAAGTTGAGCGCCGCGATGATAATCCCGCAGAGCACGGCCACGGCCAGGTCGGTGAACACCGTGATCACCGTCACCGCGATGATGACCAGCACATCGTTGGCCGGCACTTTGTTGACTACCCGCAACGAGGCCCAGGCGAATGTCTGCTGGGACACCACGAACATCACGCCCACCAGTGCCGCCAGCGGGATGCGCTCGATCAGCGGCGACAGGAACAACACGAACAGCAACACCATCACCCCGGCCACCACGCCCGACAACCGTCCGCGTCCGCCCGAGCTGAGGTTGATCATCGTCTGGCCGATCATGGCGCAACCGCCCATGCCGCCGAGCAAGCCGGAGGCCATGTTGGCCGCGCCCAACGCCACGCACTCACGGTCCGGATAGCCGCGGCTCTCGGTGATTTCATCGGTCAGGTTCAAGGTCAGCAAGGTTTCCAGCAAACCGACCATCGCCATGATGACCGCATAGGGTGCGACGATCTGCAGGGTCTCCAGGTTCCAGGGAATGTCCGGCAGGGCAAAGGTCGGCAAGCCGCCGGCGATGTGGGCCATATCGCCCAGCGTTCGGGTCGGCAGGCCGAGCAGGTCGACCGCCAGGCCAACACCGAGGATGGCCACCAGCGCCGGCGGCACGCTACGGGTCAGGCGCGGCAGCAGGTAGACGATGGCCATGGTCAGCGCCACCAGGCCGGCCATCAGGTACAGCGGCGGGCCGCTCAGCCAGGCCTCGCCATTCTTGAAGTGTTCCAGCTGGGCCAGGGCAATGACGATCGCCAGGCCGTTGACGAAGCCGAGCATCACCGGGTGCGGCACCATGCGCACCAGCTTGCCCAGGCGCAACAACCCGAACGCCATCATGATCAGCCCGCCCAGCAGCACGGTCGCCAACAGGTACTGCACGCCGTGTTGCACCACCAGCGCGACGATCACCACGGCCATCGACCCCGCCGCGCCCGAAACCATCCCGGGCCGTCCGCCGAACAGGGCAGTGAGGGTGCAGAGGATGAAGGCACCGTACAACCCCATCAGCGGGTTGAGGTGGGCCACCAGGGCGAAGGCGATGCACTCGGGGAGCAAGGCGAAAGAGGTGGTGAGGCCGGCGAGGGTGTCGGCGCGAAGACGGGCTGATTTCATGATTTACCTGACTGGGCGCCGGTGGAGCGTCGGCTGCCGGGGAGTGGTGCAAAAACAGGTGCGGATGGTACGGAATTGAGCGCGGGGCGGCCAGCCGTCTGTGCTGAGGGGATAAATCCCCTCAGCACAAGAGAATGGTTCTGTATGAAAGTCCGGCGCCGGATTTTCATAGCGGCTGCATCGCGATGTCCGTCAGCGACATTTCTTTCCTGTGGGCGAAAATTACTTTCAGTGGGTTTGAAGATTCATCGTCGAAATGATTTATGAGTTTCACAACACATCGACGTGACCCCATTCGAGGAGTAACGCATGGCCCCTGCTTTCGGTTATTGGCTACTGGTCTACGCGGCCATCGCCATCATTGCGCTGATCGTTCTGATCGCCCGTTATCGGCTCAATCCGTTCATCGTGATTACCCTGGTCTCCATTGGCCTGGCGTTGCTGGCCGGGATGCCGCCGTCGAGTGTGGTGGGGGCGTACGAAGCGGGTGTCGGCAAGACGCTGGGGCACATTGCGCTGGTGGTGGCCTTGGGCACGATGCTCGGCAAGATGATGGCCGAGTCCGGTGGGGCGGAGCGGATGGCGCAGACGCTGATCGAACGCTTCGGCGAGCGTAACGCCCACTGGGCAATGGTGTGCATTGCCTTCCTGGTGGGCTTGCCGTTGTTCTTCGAAGTCGGCTTTGTGCTGCTGGTGCCCATCGCCTTCACCATCGCCCGGCGTGTGGGTGTGTCGATCCTGATGGTGGGGCTGCCGATGGTCGCCGGGCTTTCGGTGGTCCATGCCCTGGTGCCGCCCCATCCGGCGGCGATGCTGGCGGTGCAGGCGTTCCAGGCCTCGGTGGGCCAGACCTTGCTGTACGCGATCCTGATCGGCATTCCCACCGCGATCATCGCCGGCCCGTTGTACGCCAAATTCATCGTGCCGCGCATCCAACTACCGGCCGAGAACCCGCTGGAGCGACAATTCCTCGACCGCGAGCCGCGTGCCAGGCTGCCGGGTTTCGGCGTGACCCTGGGGACCATTCTGCTGCCGGTGATCCTGATGTTGATCGGCGGCTGGGCCAACCTGATCTCCACCCCGGGCAGCGGTTTCAACCAGTTCCTGCTGTTCATCGGCAACTCGGTGATCGCCTTGTTGCTGGCGACCGTTCTCAGCTTCTGGACCCTCGGCCTGGCCCAGGGCTTCAACCGCGAATCGATCCTCAAGTTCACCAACGAATGCCTGGCACCGACCGCCAGCATCACCTTGCTGGTGGGCGCCGGCGGTGGTTTGAACCGGATCCTGGTGGACGCCGGGGTCACGCAGCAGATCGTCGGCCTGGCCCAGGAGTTCCAGTTATCGCCGCTGGTGATGGGTTGGCTGTTCGCCGCACTGATGCGGGTTGCCACCGGATCGGCCACGGTGGCGATGACCACGGCCTCGGGCATCGTCGCGCCCGTGGCGATTGGCCTGGGTTATCCCCACCCCGAACTGCTGGTGCTGGCGACTGGCGCCGGGTCGGTTATCTTTTCCCACGTCAACGACGGCGGCTTCTGGCTGATCAAGGAATACTTCAATATGACCGTCACGCAAACCTTCAAGACCTGGACGGTGCTCGAAACGCTGATTTCCGTGGTCGCGTTCGCCTTGACCCTCGGGCTTTCGCGCTTGCTTTGAGCGCAACGCACCCCAACAGGAGCCGCCATGGACATCCTCTACCAGATCCGTTCCCGCCAGGACTCCTTCAGCGCCGGCGAAGGAAGAGTCGCCCGGCTGATGCTCGAAGACGTCGGCTTTGCCGCCTCCGCCAGCCTCGATGAACTGGCCCAACGGGCGGAAGTCAGCAGCGCTACCCTGTCGCGCTTCGCCCGTACCGTCGGTTGCCGCGACCTGCGGGACTTGCGCCTGCAACTGGCCCAGGCCAGCGGTGTCGGCAGCCGTTTCCTCGACCCCCCCGGGGCGTCGGAGCAATCGGCATTTTATGGACAGATCGTCGGCGATATCGAAGCGACTCTGCGCCAGCATCTGTCAGCATTCGAAGAGTCACGGTTCGGCGATGCCGTGCGGATGATCGGCAAGGCACGGATGATCCATGCGTTCGGCCTCGGTGGCTGGTCGGCACTGTGCGGCGAGGAATTGCAGGTGCGGCTGGTGCGTTTCGGCTACCCGATTGCCGCCTGTCGCGACCCGGTGATGATGCGCATCACCGCCACTTCGCTGAGCGACCAGCATCTGGTCATCGCCTGTTCACTGACCGGTATCACGCCGGAGCTGTTGAGTGCCGTTGAGTTGGCCCGCAGCTACGGCGCGGCGATCCTGGCCGTCACCCGCGCCGACTCGCCACTGGCCCAACTGGCCGACTGCGTGCTGCCTCTGCAAGGTGCCGAAACCTCGTTCATCTACAAACCCACGGCGGCGCGCTACGGCATGCTGCTGGCCATCGACGTGCTCGCCACCGAGCTGGCGCTGGCCCATCCTGAAGACAATCAAGAGCGCCTGCGGCGGGTCAAACTCGCCCTGGACGATTACCGCGGCGGCGACGATCACTTGCCGCTGGGAGACTGACATGCTGTACGACACGCTTATTCGCAATGCGCTGGTCATCGACGGCAGCGACAGCCCCGGTTACCACGCCGACGTCGGCATTCGCGCCGGTCGCATCGAACGCATCGGCGAGCTGGGAGATGCCCGGGCCTTGGAAGACATCGACGCCGCCGGCCGTGTGCTGGCGCCGGGGTTCATCGATGTGCACACCCACGACGACACGGTGGTGATTCGCCAACCGCAGATGCTGCCCAAGCTCAGCCAGGGCGTGACCACAGTGATCGTCGGCAACTGCGGCATCAGCGCTTCGCCGGTGAGCCTGCGGGGCGATCCGCCGGACCCGATGAACCTGCTCGGCACGGCCCAGGCCTTCGCCTACCCACGCTTCGGGGATTATCGGGGGGCGGTAGAGGAGGCTAAACCGGCGGTCAACGTGGCCGCATTGGTTGGGCACACGGCGTTGCGCAGCAATCATATGGATGATTTGTTGCGCACTGCCTCGGTGGGAGAAATCGCTGCCATGCGTCGGCAATTGCGCGAAAGCCTGGAGGCCGGTGCACTGGGTTTGTCCACCGGCCTGGCCTATGCCAACGCATTTTCGGCGTCCACCGACGAAGTCATGCAACTGACCGAGGAGTTGAGTGCATTCGGCGCGGTCTACACCACCCACCTGCGCAGCGAATTCGAGCCGGTGTTGGAGGCCATGGACGAGGCGTTCCAGATCGGTCGTCATGCGCAGAGCCCGGTGATCATTTCCCACCTCAAGTGTGCCGGGGCCGGTAATTGGGGGCGAAGCCCGCAGGTGCTCGCGGCGTTGGAGCACGCGGCGAAAACCCATCCGGTCGGTTGCGACTGCTATCCCTACGCGGCCAGCTCCTCGACCCTGGATCTCAAGCAAGTGACCGATGCCCATCGCATCACCATCACCTGGTCGACACCGCACCCGTCAATGGGCGGGCGTGATCTGACCGACATCGCCCGCGAATGGGAGGTGTCGCTGTTGGAAGCGGCGCGGCGCCTGCAACCGGCCGGTGCGGTGTACTACGGCATGGACGAAGGCGACGTCCGTAGAATCCTCGCCCATCCGCTGTCCATGGTCGGCTCCGACGGATTGCCCGAAGACCCGTTTCCTCATCCGCGCTTGTGGGGTGCATTCCCACGAGTGCTGGGCCATTTCAGTCGTGACGTCGGGCTGTTTGCGTTGCACACCGCCGTGCACAAGATGACCGGTCTGTCGGCGGCACGCTTCGGCTTGAAGGGCCGAGGTGAAATCGCTGAAGGCCATTGGGCGGACCTGGTGCTGTTCAACCCACACACCATTCGCGACGTGGCCGATTTCAACCAGCCGCAACGGGCTGCCGAAGGGATTGATGGCGTGTGGGTCAATGGTGTCTTGAGCTACCGCGATGGGCAGGCAAACGGGCGCCGGGAAGGGCGATTCCTGGCGCGGGAGGGCGACTTGCGCCAGGGGTTTGGTCCGGCGAATGGCGTGTAAGCGGCTGATATTGTGTAAATTGGCGTCACAATAATGGCACTGCGACACTAAAGAAGCCGGACCCAAGGCCGAAGCATTGGGGTCAACCCACTAAACTGGGTCTTTTCAGCCAGGGAGCAACCCATGAGCTTCGGTAAAACCACCCCGATTCTGCGGATCTTCGATGAAACCAAGGCGTTGGCGTTTTATGTCGACTTCCTGGGCTTTACCGTCGACTGGCAACATCGCTTCGGTGACAACTTCCCGTTGTACTTGCAGGTCTCCCGTGGCGACTGCGTGTTGCACCTGAGCGAGCACCATGGCGATTGCACGCCGGGCTCGGCCCTGCGGATCGAGACCGATGAGCTGGAAGCCTTCCAACAGCAATTGCAGGACAAGGCGTATCGCTACGCCCACCCCCAGATCCAGGCCATGCCCTGGGGGAGCCAGGACATGACGGTGGTCGATCCGTTTGGGAATCGGTTGGTGTTTACCAATGCGATCACTGTCTGAGAGGCGCCCCCGCTCGGATCCCCCAGGCCTGGCAGGATCCGAGCGGGTTTGAGTTGGCCAGGTGCAGTCAGGAACTGAGACCAGGGCGCGGAGCACGATTGATAGCCAAGACATGCTCGTTGTATTTCCCATAGTCCATAGCGTGGCGCCCCGTCTGGATACTGACGCTTTCCGGGATAATGCCGCTGCAATTGAAGCAGGCAATGAAAGGTTTCGGTTCGTCCACGCCGGTTATTTTGTGGGTGAACAGTTGCGTGTTCGACAGCTTCATTTCAGCTTGACCCGGGTAGAGCGCAACGACCGAGTTGATCAGGCGGACTTCTCCATGAGCCCCTGGTCCCCCGGTGCGTATGGGGATGATGCTATTGGATTGTTCAATGTGCCTGGCAATGAGGTTCTGGGTGTATTGCTGCAGTTCATGGACGTCCTCGACGGTCCTGCTCAGCGTCGGCTCGCTCTTTAACTCGTCAAGATCCAGTTCGATTTTATGGATCGGATCGTTTTTCGTCGCGCTGTATCGTTCGGCCAAGTCGGCCAGGTAATCGTGGGTATTGCCGATCCTGTAGCTTCCGAAGTTCAGGTAGAACTTCTCGCTTTCGGCGGTAACGTCATACGCCTTGTCTACGCCGCGGTATCCCTCCGGGCCGGATTTAGGCCCGGTGAGGTTGTAGAACTCGTTGAGGCCCACGCCCAAGCCATCGACCAAGCCATGGGAGTGAACGACCAGCTCCTTGCGTTTGGTTTTGCTGAAACTGGGGCTGGCGTCGGGGTCTGGAGGGCCTTCCTGATGAGTGCCGGCACGTTTTTTAGCTTGTTTCGTCGGTGGCGGCTGCATCATTTTCAGGGAACGGGCGTGGCCATCCTCTTTCATCCATTGGATGAAATCCTCCTTCATCCACCCTTGACGGTCGACAAACCTGAGGGGGTTGTTTCCCACCATGGCATACAGGTTCAAGCCATCGACCGCCCCTGCCGGGTCGGGGCTGATCCAGCGTTGCAACCACGGCGCGTAGTACCGCTGCCCGTAATAATACAGGCCACTGGCATCGCGTTCCTTGCCGCAGTAGCGAAGGGTCCGGTAGTCGGCTTCCACGGCCGAGCGGGAGGCCTGCCAAGCGGTTCCTCCATAGGGCAGGTAGCTTTCCTGGCTGATCAGGCCGCCCTGGTCGTCGAGTTCCAGTGAGCTGGAGCCCAGGTGGTCGCCAAGGCCATAGCGTATCGGGTTGGCGGCGATACCGGACGGTCGGCCTTCGGTCCAGTGCAGGTAGCGCACGTTGTAGCGACCGGCTTGCAGGGTGATGACTTCCAGGCGTTCATTATCGCGCGTGCGAATCTCGAGGCCCGGCAGATAACGGACTTCCCGAGTGTGAACCCGTGTTGCGCCCAGGGTTGTCTGGAGCTTGCGTACTCGTTGACCGCCGCTGTCGTAGCGATAGCGCTCGATGTCATCGGCAGCGTTTTCACGCCGCACCAACACCACGCCGTCGAGCTGGTTGCGCAGGTTCCATGTCAGCGCCTGGCCTGGGGAAAGCGCCTGCTGGTTGCCGTTGGCATCGAAGTCCACTGCCACGTCGGGCGTCGATTGGCCTTTATTCCAGGCGCGCAGGCGATTGCTCGCGGCGGCCACGTTCAGGGTCCGGGTGTAGTGGTTGCCGTCGCGACGATGGCGCAACTCAATCAGATTGCCGCCGGCGTCGTACTCGTAATGTTCGGTGAAGTTGAACAGCTGACTCGGGTCGATGGGTGTTTTGCCGAGGGCTGGAAGGTCCGGGGGCCTGGTCAATCCGGCGGCCTCGCGGCCCGTCGCGCTGATCAATTGGTAAAGGCTGTCGTAGGTGAATGTGCTGGCGGCTTCGACCCGCTGGTTACTGCCAAACTGCACCGGTTGAGCCTTGTCCTCGAGATGCGTCACGTTGCCCACCGGGTCGTAGGTGTAGCGCAGATCCTGCAAGGTGCTGGCCGCCCGTGACGTGCGCAGGGCGGTCAGTCTACCGTTGGCCGGATCGTACACGGCGCGACTGACGACCCCGTTGCCAGCCGTCTGGGACTCGATCTGGCCGGACGCGTTATAGACCAGAGCGCTCATGATGACTTTTTCGGTCGCCGTGTTGCTTATCTGCAGGCCCACGGACTTGAGTTGACCGGCGACATCGAACGAGTAGCGCTGCTGGTGCTGGGCGGCATCGGTCTGCTGGATAAGCTCGGCGAGGGCGTCGTAGCGCCAGTTCGTGGTGTAGCCGTTCCCCTGTTCCAGCAAGCGATCGCGATCTACCTCCTGCGCTGGCCAGTCCAGGCGTTCGGCGGTGGCCAGCAGGTGCCTGGTCTGGCTGAGAGGTTTGGCGCAAAGCCCATAGCCGTGGATCAGCAGGGTGCCGGCGCTGTCATCGTGACGGATCAGCGCACCGCAGCGGTTATGCACCGCGGACTCCGGCGAACTGTCGCCGTAGTGCCGGCATTCGACCCTGCGCGGCACGTCGCCTGCCGCTTGCTCATGGACGGCCGTCATGCGCAGTTGCGTGTCGTAGGTGGTTCGCCAATAGGAGCCCCGCTGATCCCAGCAGTGCGATAGCTGCCCGGCATCGCCAGGCAGGTACACGCGCCAGCCGGCATCGATACTGTCGAGCAACAGCGTCTTGCCGGACAAACTGAAGACCGTCCGCAGGTTCGCCCCGCCGGTCGCCATGGCAAACAGTCGAGGATCACGCTGCGCCACCGCTCGTCCCGCCGCGTCATAGTCTTGCTGGGCAATGCGCGCCTGGGAGGGGGCCTGGGCGTCGCGCCGGTAGTAAGCGATTTGCCGCACGGGCAGGCCACGACCGTCGAAGGCATTGATCGTGGGTGTCTTGTGATGAAGGCGTGCGTTCATGCGCCACCTCCGGCCGTGGCGGCGTGTTCGGACAGGACTTCCTGCAGCGTGTCATTCTCGTCCTCGTCCACGGTGTACCAGGGATGGCGTGTATGGCGGCGCAGATAGGCGAGGCCATTTTGCCTGGCGAGCAACACGTAGCTGGGGCGTCCGAGTGGGTCGTAGAAGTGTTGGTCGAAATGCCCGGACTGGCGCAAGGACGCATCGTTGATGTGGCTGTGCCGGTCGGCGAAATATGGACGGTAGATACGCACCGCCAGGCCCTTGCTGTTGTATTCCACCCGTTCACTGACACGCCAGCGCCTGGTTGCGATCTGCTCCTTGGGCTTTCCATCCGTCAGTGTCAGGTCGCCCTTGGCGTCGACGACGTAAGCCTGGCCCGGTTCGACGAGTTGCTTGCTTTGCAGGGTTCGTCCGAAGCCATCGAAGCCACTGACGGCGATGCGGATTTGTCTTCGGGGGTCATCCGGGAAGCGGTCGGCGACCAGCGTGGCGATGTGTATCGGTTCACGGGGCGCGGCTGCGATTTCGTGTTTCAGCTTGAGGTCGTCGGCGGAGGGTGTCTGAAGCTCCGCCAGGCGGGCTCGGGCCGATGCGCGGATATGGCCGCTGGACAGCAGGTCGCCGTTACCCACGCAACGTGCCAGCCAGTCGGTGTCCGCCCGGGCAACCTTCGATACACGCCCCATCCAACTGAAGGGCGCGTAATAGAGGGTCATGGCGGCGTCTTGCAGGGCGTCCCCGCTTTGGCTGATGGCGGCCGCGGGGCTGCTGAACGGTGGCCGTTTGAACTGTGCGAGCGGCTTGAAACCCACGGGTTTGTGATGCTCGTCACCATGGAAAGAGGTCGCCAATACTTGGCCGAACGCATCGAACAGGCCTTCTTGTACGTTACCGTTGGGGTCGATGATGCGCAGGGGCTGGAGTGAACGGTAATCGTAGAACGCCTGGGTGGTGCAGCCGTCGGGCAGTTTGAAGGTGGTGACAAGACAAGCGTATGGGTCATGGCCTATCTCGCACACGCCTTGGCTTTCGCTCGGTTGTACGGTCCTGGTTTTGTAGAAGCCCGCCAATGGCGCGTAGGTGGTGAAAGCGCTTTTGACGGACCAGAGTTTTTTCTCCGGCGCGGTGTCGAGAAGAAAATCGCTCATTCGGTGATAACCCATTCGCTCCAATAGTTTTCCTTTGGGGCGGCTGTCCTGTGGCAGTAATTGGAAGGCGCCCAAGGCCGTTTCATCCAGCTCGGCGCTTTCCAGATGATCGACCAGGGCCTGAAAATCGGCGACGCCGTCCGGCAGGGTCGCTGCGCTCGACGCGTGTCTGTAGCGCTGCACGGACAGGCCGGTCAGCACGCCTTGGGTTTTCCAGGCGGTTTGTTTCGTGAGTTCGCTGAGCGTTTCGAACGACAGGTCCCGTGGGCTCAACCCCTCGTCTTCAGGGCGCTTGGGGCGTTGCAACGCCTGGGTGCGCTGGCGATAAGGCAGGCCGAGTCGCCATTGCTGGGGCGCCTGCAAGTGGATGAATTCGGCACGGGTTTCGTTCAGGTAGTAGAGCTGCTGCGCCGGGTCATGCGCATCGCGCCACCACTGTTGCGGGTCGGTGTCGCTGAACAGTGGTGTGTCGCTGGCGGTTTTTCGTCGGGCGTAGTGGATGTCCACGCTGTGGGTCAGTGCGCCGTACCGGTCGTGTTGCAGGTTCAGGGTGTGCCGGCATTGCGGGTCATCGACAATGCCTTCGTACTGGTAGCGGATGGACTCCAGCAGCAGGGGCAACATTCGGGCCTGCCGGCGAACGCTGTCGGGTGCTTGCAGCAGGCGTAGCCCATAACGGTTTTCCTCCACCGAATACAGGCGGGTGGTTTTCAGCTGTCTGTCGATGCCGAAGACCTCGCTGCGCAGTACCCGGCCACACAGGGCGCGGGACATTTCCAGTTCGGTCGCCGCATCTGGCGAGGCGATGATGCGATCCGGCAGAGACTCGGGCGGACAGTGGCACAGCAAGGCCTTGCCCAGCGGCACGGCTTGCTTGTCTGCCCGGCTGTAGCCATTGCGTGGCAGGTTCACCCTTCGCCCGGTATGAAACCAGGTCTTTTTCAGGCAGGTGGCGGTGAAGGCCTGGACGTCTGTGTCGCCGGGGCTCGCTTCAGTGTCGGTTTGCAGTAACAGGCCAAAGCCCCGAAACTCACGTTCGATGCCGTCGTAGTAACCCTGGCGATAGGAGAATGCCTGGGTCAGTCGATTGCCGGTTATTTCATCCACTTGGGTCTGGGCGCAAACCAGGTGCAGGGCCAAGGGCAAGCGACAGGTGAGGGGCTTGCCGTCCGTCATCCGCTGCAGTTTTTCATCCAGCCACTCCTGGGCCGAGCTGCGGTAGCGGATGCGCTGGTCGGCGCCCATGTTGTTGTGGATGCCGGTGAGCAGGTACGGTTTGGCGCTGACGAAGTCGTAGCGCCAATGCCGCGGCGTCATGTGCGGCGCGCTCAGGATCAGGCTGGAACAACCGAGCCCTTGCAGGTCGGCGATGCTGACCTGGCACAGAGGATCGTAGCGCAGGCCTTCCGGCCAGGGCAGGGCAACCGCGGGGCTGAAACCATGGCCGCTGCGGTTCATGAAAATCAACGCCTGGTCCGCTTGCAGATAGATCAGGTCCGCAGCGCCGGAGCCATCCAGGTCCGCCAGGCGGATACGCGCGGCGTCGAAGCTGTCGTAGGCCAGCCCGGGGAAGTCCAGCACCCTGGCGTTGCCGAAACGCCCTCGGCCGAGGTTGGGCCAGCACTTCACTTCGTTGTGACGAATGCGCACCAGATGCTGCTGGCCGCTGCCCAGTACATCGCTGAAAGCCACCAGTTCGCCGGCTGAGGCACTGAATAGGGGCAGGGCGTCTTCGTTTTCCTCGCGAGGGACTTCCACGGGAGGCGAAAAGCCGTGTTCCCGCTGGTTGGCGTACAGGCGAACACTGCGCGGGCCGATCACCGCCAGATCGCCGAGCCCGGCGCCCATCAGGTCGGCCAACTGCCCTTGGGGGCTGAAAAACTCTGGCGCAAGTGCATTGAACGTGGCAAAGCCCGACCAGCTTCGTTCGGCATCGAGGGCGAAAAAGCCGCTCACTTGCGGATGGGCGACGAGCCAATCCAAACGACCATCTCCCGTGAGGTCGCTCAGGGCCTGGTGTACTGGTGTGGCCGTGTCGGTCGCCGGGATGTGGGGCAGCGTTCGCCACGGCCCGTAGGTCACGTCGTTGCCTTTGGTATTGGCCCGCACGGGCTCGCGGTAATGCCAGCCGTTGTCGGTTCGATGCAGCACCCCCGGCAGTCCCTCGCCGTACAGGTCCACCAGTTGATAGGCACGATCATCGTTGAGCCCCGGCATGTCCTGGAAACGCCGCCAGGCACGGGGTTCAGGCGCAAGCTGGAAGGCGCTGTAGCTGAATTCGACGGGCGGTCGGCTTTCGGCGGCTTCACCTTCTCCGAACGCCTGGTCATGGGCGGCGCTAAGGAGCGGGTAACCCAGAGATGTCTGGTGATAATCCAGCAGCAGGCGCCGCACCAGGACGGGGGCGGTGCCCAACTCCTCGGGAAAGCGGTGAAACATCAGGACCTGGCGACACAGCCGTTCGGTGCGCAACTCAAAACCGTAGGCGAAGCTGGAAAATGCATCGCCACGGGCTTGCCACTGCTGGCCTTCGTAAGACGGTTTTCCTGCGTAGGCGGTGGTCCGTTCGCCGTAGTCGAACACCAGTTCGAAATGCCATTGCACGTTCGCGAGCCGATCCGCTGTCCACCCGTAAAGGTGTGCATCGGCCTCGAAATTGCCATAGCTGACCTGGCTCAAATAGCGTTGGGCCGTGGTGTCTGTCTTGTACTGGTAGAGGATGTGCTCGCCGTGAGCGTTCAGGCTCTCCTCCAGCAGCCATTCGCCGATACGGCTCGTGTCCTGGGGATCGGCGCGCCGTGCTGACGGGTGCTTGCCAAACAGGTGGAGGCTGCCGTCGGCACCGTGCACCAGCCAGAAACCGGCCTCATCGCCTTGCGAGGACCAATGCTCGATTCGGTCGAAGTGGCTTTCGATCCTGGGAAAGTATTGGGTGACGGTATAGCGCGTGCCCAGGTCCAGACCGTTGTAGTGGTCGATGTAGGTGGCGGCGATGACACCTTGTGAATCGCGCTCGGCTAGCCACGCCACTTCGCTGGGGCCGACGAACTCGTCATCTTCGGTATACGCCGGTACACCCTTGCTGGTGCGTCGCGCCACGCTGGGTAACGACAATCCCCAGCCGATGCCGAACACACCGTTACCGAGCGAGCTGAGATAGCTCAGGGTCAAGGGTGGCGCAAAGCCGCGTCCTGGCGAAATGGGCAGGGCAATCCCATAGGAGGCCGTACCGTGGGCGCCGACGGGGCTCCATCCTTTGCCGATGCTTTGAATGGCACCGCCCCCCTTGGGCAGGGACGGTGCGGTGACAGGCAGCGGGGCGTGTTCATTCATTGCACACCTCCACCGACCCTGGCGGTATAGCTCACGTGCACGATGACGTCGGTCAGCGACTCCAGCAGGTCTTTTTGGGCCTCGGGGTTCGGGAAGGTCAACTGCCACTTGGAAATCGCGCCGGTGTATTCGAACGGCAGGTAGCGATCATCGTTGAAGTTCAGGGTGAACAGACCGTTGTCGTCGACACCCGTCGACAGGGCGATCTGCTGGTTGGCGCGCCAGCTCTCCATGGCCCGTCCTTGATCGCCCGGCGACAGGAACACGGTGCTGGCGGTCTGGGTCAGCGTGGCTCGAATGTTTTCATAGGGCCCGACGACGGTGGGCAGGGTCACGCTGATGGTTTTGATGCGCCGCAGGTAATGTCGCTGGCCCTTGTAGTCGTCTTCGAACAATTGATGGGTCAGCTCGAACTCGCATCCGCCCTGTTTCAGGTCGGCGTGCAACTGCGCCCACTCCTTGTTGAGAGAGCTGGCAGCGGTTTTGCCCTTGAGTTGTCGCAAGGATATTGTCTTGCGGATCTCCAGCTCCCGCTCGTGACGTTGCAGGTACCCGGCGTGCATCTTCAACAGGTTCATCTTCAGCCGCTCGCCAGCGCCAAGCCCGCGATAGGTTGCATGCCAGGCGCCAGGTTGAATGAAGCGTGTGTCGAAGTCGGCGATTTCATACTGCCAACAGGCTTCGGCGGCCAGGCACAGGCTCAATGTCGCGTCGTAGGCCTGGCGATACAGTGCGGCCAACTGGCTGTTCAGCCATTGATACAGTTGTACCTTGGTAAAGCGTTTGCTGAGGAAGTCGTAGTGGACCTTGGCTTGGCCCAGGGTCGATTCGGCCAGCCGCAGTTGCAGGCGAGTGGCGGTTTCCTGCTCGGTGAATTGCGCCAGTTGTGCGTCGATCTGGGCCAGTTCCAGTTGTGCCTGGTCACGAATCAGGGTCCATTCCTCCCCGCGACGATCGAACTGTGCCGTGCGATCGAGATGAGCCGCCGCCGTACGATCGTCGATGGCGGCGCCTTGGGCGAGTGCGGTAGCCGCGTGCATGGCACCTTCCCAGCGAATGCCGCCATTGCTGAAACCAAAGATGTTCGGAGCCATCATCAGGCCGCCAGCCGTGATCTGGGCGTCCGATGCCGAGAGCTCGGAGGCACCGCTGTTCAAGTACAACTGGCAGGCCAGGGTTTCGGCGCCACTGATACCGTTGTCCAGCAATTGCTGGTAGTGATTGATCCGGCCCTGGACAATCGCCTTGCTGGCCAGCAAGGCCTGGCGATTGCGCTGATCGATGATCAAGGCCTGGCGTTGCAGGTCGACGG
This sequence comes from Pseudomonas fluorescens, assembly GCF_001307275.1. NCBI lineage: Bacteria > Pseudomonadati > Pseudomonadota > Gammaproteobacteria > Pseudomonadales > Pseudomonadaceae > Pseudomonas > Pseudomonas fluorescens. The sequence continues at coordinate 1,729,363 of NZ_CP012831.1, read as the reverse complement.
AGATTTTTGCCAGGTCCCAGGCTTGCTGTTGTTGCAGCTCCTGCAACTGGGCCTGTTCCTTGCGCTCGATCAGCGACAGCAGCAGGGTGCCGAATTGGCTGAGGCTTTCCACGGCGTTCTGGGCGTGGCTGTGCATGACGGTGAAACGATAGTGGGGAATGGTGACGCTCGGCAGGCCTGTCGACGGGCTGTCCGAGAGACTCAGGGCGTTGGCGCTGGAGAGCGCTCGCGGGTCCAGCGGCGCCGCGATGATCGGCAAATGCAGCGGCTTGCCGGCCATGTCGAGGTTATGCCGCAGGTTGTACAGGCGACTTTCAGCGAGATCCCAGCACTTGAGCAGTTGCGGATTGAATGGCAAATGCAAATACGGGCTGTCGATCGCCGGCAGGGTCGGCCGCGAGCTGCCTTCGCGAAGGGCCAGTGTGTGATTACCGGTCAAGCCGGTCACGGCGTATTCGAAGGTGCGCAGGCTGTCATCGGCGGTGTCGCTCAGCGCTTTCAAGCTGATGGCAGTCCAGGGATCCGCCGGTTGGACGACCGGGCGTGGACCCAGCAGGTCCAGCACGCGCACGTACCACAGCTTTGCCTCGCTGAGCCCGTCAGGGGTCATCTCGCGGTACGCGGCATCGCCTCGGTTGATCAGGATATCGAGGTACAGGAAGTACAGGGCCTTGCGAAAGTGCACGGGATGACTGAGGGCAATCTGGTGCGGATCATGGGGCGCCTGATGCGAATACGATGGCATGCTGTTGTCGATCAGCGGCACGCTCCGCCAAAAGGCCTTCCTGTCGCGACCCGGGTCGAAGGTATAGCGCAGCCAGCGCTCGGCCTCCTCTTGGTGCTGTTCAGCATTCAAACGATAGGCGACCAGCCAGGGTAGATAGAGGAACAACTCGGTGAAGTAACGGCCATAGGCGCCATGGAAATCCATGCCGTTGGCCAAGTCACCGGGCATCGCGGGTTCCTGCAGGTGTTGCGTCGTCCAGTCGAACAGTTCATCCAGACTGTTTTCGGTACGGCGGATCAGTTCGGTGGCGAATACCGTGTTCAATCGGATGGGTGGGCGAAGTCGGCTGGAGGCGTCACTGGTTTCGATAGCGGACTTGGCGAAGTCGATGAATTGGGTGGTTCCCAGGCCGGGTGTCGTGACGTGGGTAATAGTCGGAGGTTGCTGGCGCTTTAAAGGGAGCTTCAGCGTAATAGCCTTGAGGACGGAATAGAGCTTCGTTGCCGGTTCGAGGGGATGGACGAACGCCACCCCGAGAAGGAGGGTGGTGCCGTCGTGACCGGGATCGTTACCGGGCCACTCGAAATCAAAGGACTGCGCCAGGTGCTCCGCGGGTATGGACTCGGCCACGACGGTCAGGTCTTCGTAGGTCAGGGGCCGGTCCGCTAAGGTGGGTGGTTGCCGGAAGACGACATATTGCCTGTCCAGCGGTTCATCGCAGAGAACGGCGAGGAGCCCCACGTCAAAAGGTTTGGCGTGCTCCGCTTGCAGGGTAATGGTTTCCGAGCCGGTGATGGTGGAGCTTCCATTCCTGCGTCGGCTCACCTCGATCATTCGCCTTACGGCATCCGTGGAAACGAATTTACCTTCAAGGCTGGTATGGCCGGATAGCGTGATGGCGGGCGAGTGTTCACTGTCTCTCAGTATGTCAGGCGTGTGCCTGAAGGACAGCGTGAAGCTTCGGTCGAGAGAGGCCGGGGGGGAGATGAGATAAAAGCTCGAACCTCCAAGAAGCTTCATATAGGGGGTTCGCGGCAGGCTTTTGCCAGGGAGTATCAAACTCAATTGGAGGTGAGGTTCATAAGTGGAGGAGTTGTTCATCCTCACGCGCATTCTGTCGCGCTGCAGGTATTGCCCGGAATCTACGCTGATGGTGCCGATGTTTGCCGTCATGTGCAGCGTGATCCTGGTCCCGTGCCTGGTGTAGCGGAGTTTGATCCGATCGCGATGGGCGCGTCCGAAATCCGACATGGTAGGGGGCATGTCGCTGGGCGGGATGGCTTCCACGAGTTCGAGGTCTGTGGAGGTTTTGGCTTGGATGCGCTGGACGGCAGCGTCCAGGAATGCTTTCTCGGTGGCGGAGTCCGCCGAGCGAACCGATTCAAGGCTGAGGTGTTTGTCGATGCAAGTCGTTCTGTTGAAGACGAGGTTGTTGTCGGTGGTGACGCCCGACGCTACCAGGGATTCATAACCATACAGGGCCAGAAACAGGACGTCCTGCGAACCGTTGCTGTGCCGTACCGCAACGGTGCGTATCAACGCCTTGATTGCGTTCACGTCCTTGCTGCCAAGCGCCCCATCCTCGCAATAGCCTTGCAAGGCCACCCGCGGAGTGCTCCAGTTGCCGTCCTGTTTCTTGAAGCAATAGCTCAAGCGCAAGAGCGGGTGAGTCTTGCCCGATGGCGTGGTATTGGTCTGCGAAGGGGCGTTGGCGGAGGGATCCTGGTGGATGCATTCGGCCCAGGTCACGAACAGCCGATTGTTGAACCAGACCGGCCGAATCGAGTGCTCGGCCGCATTCTCGGGAATCGGCACGTCGGCTTTTTCCCAGTCCGACCAAGCGTACGGATCCGGCTGGTCCCGCTTGGGTGCGATGGCCGGTGGTGGCGCAGGGGGGCCGTCGAACGGACGCTGGGCCATGTTCAACGAGCGCCAGAAGTAGCTGTTTTCGGAGCGGGATTTGGCGATGAAGTAATAGGTACTGTTGGCAAAGTCCGAGCCGTCGATGTAGCCGTTGAGAATGTTCAGGTTGGCGACTTCTTCGAAGCGGGTCAGGTAGGCCATGACCGCCGTTTGAACGGCATCGGGTTGAATCTGGTTCTGGCTGAGCTCGTTTTCCAGTTGCCGGAAGTTCTCGCTTTTATCAGCCCTCAGGGCGGGGTCGAGATAAGTCGCGGGGAAGTACAGCAATTTTTGATGGGCGGCCCAGGTGGGGTACTGGTGCATCTCATCGCGCCATGTTTTCAAACGCTCGGCGCCGATACTGGCCGGGTCGTAACCCGGCTCCAGGTTCATCAGGATGCGGTTGATGTACTGCTGCAGGCTGGCAATGGCGCAGGCCACGGGCGTGGTGGGTACGTCCTGGCTGACCAGCACATCGAGCAGCCAGTATTCGTAGAGGTCACGAGCTGTCTTGAGCTGGCGGGTTTTCGTCGGGGTCTGCTCGGGTGCAACCTTGTTCAGGTAAAGCGCCAGCAGGGCATCGCGCAGACTTTCATCGAGCTGCTTGTTTAGGGCAACGGTCATATTCGATCCTTGAATATTGAAGTGGGGTGGTCAATGGCTGGCCGCGATCAGCGCTTCGCCGACGGTTTTCCAATCCGAAGCAGGGCTTTGGGGGTTCAGTGCGGTTGCCTTGAGCAGCAGCTCTGCCGACAGCCCTGTGCTGACGCAGCACGCCTGGCAGCGGATGACCCAGTCCAGCGCTTCCATTGACGTTGCGCGTCGCGGTTCCAATTGCGCCGTGAGGCGTTGCACTTCTTCGCTGTTCCAGTTCAGGAGGCTGGCCAGCAGGCTGTTGGCTTCTTTTTCCGCCTGTTGGCCGTCCTGGTTGGCGACGTGCAGATAGTGCAGCAGGTTTTGTTCGGATTGCGCCTGGTGACGGGCGCAATGGCTGAAACGCTCGAGCAGATACAGCGTTTGCGGGGTGAGGGCTCTGGAAGTGTTCGGGGCCAGCCAAGTCGGGTTTTCCATCAAGGCGTTCAGCGTGCTGCTGCTCAGGTGCAGGTGTTGGCAAGCCTCGGCGGTGCGCAGTACCTTTGCCAGCGCCTGCGGCATGATGCCCGGGGCAGCCTTGATGGCCGCGACAAGCGCCTCGGCATCGGTACCGGCCATTTGCATCACGTGGGGAACGAGCTCGCTGGAAAGGTCGGCCATGTCATGCAGGAGGGTTTCAACCAGGTGCTGAGGGACGTGCTCGGTGTCCTCTCGAAGTCTCGCCAGGCGTTGTTCCTGGTTCTGGTTCAGTGGCAAGCCCGCTTCTGGTTCAGCGAACAGACGACACCACTGCAGCACATCGAGCCCGTTTTGCCTGAGCCAGTCGACGGCCCAATCCAAGGCCATCAGCACGTCGAGAATGTCGGGTGCCGAGGATGCCGGGGGAGACAGTCGCCCGGTCACCAGCGCCTTGCCGTAATCGTCCCCTCCCAGTAGCCGGGCCAGCTCGGTGCACGCCAGCGGCGATAGGCCCAGCATCCGGGCGATGCGGGCCTGGCGGTAGAGGGATGAAACCGTAGGCAGGTCGTGTTCCAACCCCAGCAGGTATTGTTCGCTCTGTTGCGCAAGCAATAGCAACGCGTCCTGAGTCATGGGCAATCCGAGGCCGGCACTCAAGTAGCTGAAGGTTTGCAGGTCGGTGACGGCCAAGCGCTTCTTGGGGTATTGCCACACGGGGTTTTCAAGCAAGCGGGTGCGATTGAACACCTGATCGAACAACGGGACTCGTTCCCCGCAGGCTCCAATCGGCATGTCGTGCAACAAAGAAGCAAATTCTTCAGGCGCGATGCCATGACGTTGGTTCAGGTACCGGTAGACGCCAAGGGTGCGCAACGTGTTGGCGCTGAGTGTGTCGCTCCCCTCGGATCGCAGGGCATTGATGATCAGTGTGTCCAGTTCGGCCACGGGGATACCGGTCCAGCGATGCAGGCGGATCATGCGCTGGAGACGATCGAAACGTTCATCGGAATAGTGCAGGAAGACGCGCGACGCCCCTTGGGTTTTGATGCGCAGGGCGTCCGTCCGCTCCGACCCGTTGATGTAGCTGGCGCCATAAACGCTCTGCATGGCGTCCGGGTTGTTGATCGAGCTGCGAGGGCTGTAGCGGCCTTGCGCCAGGAATTGTTCCACCTGGTCCGTCGTCAGCCCGGTGCGTTCCTGGAAAAAATCGAGCTGATCCAGGCGTGTGATGTCCTGGGTGCCATAGCTTTTCTTCAGCGCGTCAGGCTTGGCGCTTGAAGCGCTTGGCGCGAGCAGCAGGTTCTGTTGTTCCGGGCTGAGACCGGACAACAGCTTTTGGGCATCGACATGAGACGTCGTGACGCGACCGTACGCCGAAGGGCCTCGTGAAAATGGCAATTGCAGGCTGATCCGATAGTTCAGCTCGCCCAGCACGGGTTTGCCTGCGCCCAAGCCAAGCAGGCATTGGTGGTGATGCAGGTCATAGGGCAGCGAGAAGGGATAGTGCTCGCTGGCCAGCACCTGCTGGACGGTCTTGGCCCTGTCGGTACTGGCCAGGTGCACCGCGATGTTGCTGCGCAGGGTGTCGTTGACGATGTCGAGCATCGGGCGCGTGGCGAAGGCGCTCTGTCGATCGAGCATCAGCTTGCCGAGGTCCGGGCGCCGTTCCTCCAAGGTGATCCTGGCCGCTTGTACAGGGGCCGGTAGCTGCTCCAATTGCCGGGCGAACAGATACAGGGCTCGCAGATACGCCACGGGTGAGTCGATGGCGGCGATGTCGCCTTCGTCGCAGAACTGATCCCAGTTTTCTTCGAAGAGTGCCTGATAGCCGGCGGACGCTGGCGTTGTATCCGAATCCAGGCTGTACCGGAAACTTGGCTGGGTGTCCTTCCTGGGTGACACGCGGTGCTCCTGGTACAGGCGGCTGATTTGTCCGGCATAGCTCACAGCGCTGTCATACACCCGCCCGGCATCCGCGTCGCTGTGCTTGGCGAGTTCGAGGGCGAACTGCGCTTTGTCCATGCGCACGATGTCGAACACCGACGTCACACCCATGTGCTGTAGGGCTGTTCTGAATTTGGTTTCTGAAGTTTTCTTGCCGGCAGGGAAGGCGACGAGCCGGTGCAACAGCGAGTCGTTGCTAACGTCCATGTGGGGTCTATCTCCTGTTCGAACGGAATGTGCGTTTCGGGAGAAAACCGTACAGGAGCACGCAGAAAAAAACGGTAGGACGTCAGGGGAAGATGTGTACGAAAGGGCGATGCGTGGGGCGGTTTTTGATTCCCGGTGGTCCCTGGGGGCTGACGGGTGAGTGGCCGCTAGACAAGTTGAGCGCTTTAAACTAGCTTGCAATCAATGATTTCATTGATTGCAGGTGTTTTATGGCCAGCCTCACTATTCGAAACCTGGACGATCAGATAAAGGAACAACTGCGTATCGCGGCAGCCCATAACGGCCACTCCATGGAGGAAGAGGCCCGGCTGATTTTAGGGCGTGCCTTGGCAAGAGTGAGTCCTGAAGGTGGATTGGGGAGTCGCATTCGAAACAGATTCAGTGCCCTGGGCGGTGTGGAACTGGATCTGCCTGCGCGTGACGAAAAGGCCAATGCGGCGGATTTATCTGAATGATAGTGCTCGATACCAACGTGATTTCAGAGTTCATGCGTGCAGAGCCGAACGCCAGTGTCCTGGCCTGGGTTGATTTGCAGCCTGCAATGGAACTGGTCATTTGCGCTGTTACCGTGGCGGAAATTCTTCATGGTGTCGCCCGGCTGCCTTCCGGCAAGCGCAAGCAAAGGCTTGAAGCCCATGCAATGGCAATGTTCGAAGAGGATTTTGCTGGCCGGATCCTGCCTTTCGATGCCCATGCGGCGGTTGAGTACGCGACCCTCGTTGCGTCATGCGAGGCGAAGGGGAGGACGGCCGGCATGGCTGATGCACAGATTGCCGCTATTTGCCGTACTCACGGGGCGCTAATTGCAACCCGCAATACCAGGGACTTCGAGTTTCCAGGGGTTGACGTCATCAACCCCTGGAACGCTTGAAGGGGGCTTCATACATAACGCCCGTATTCCATCGGAACCGGGCGTTGTCCATGATCAAACCCTGAAGTGGCTGACCATCATCTGCAATTGATTGCCCAGCCGCGCCAGTTCCACGCTGGAAGCGGCGGTTTCTTCGCTGGCGGCGGCGGTCTGTTCTGACACGTCGCGCACGTTGATGATGCTGCGGCTGATCTCCTCGGCCACGGCGCTTTGCTGCTCGGCAGCGGCGGCGATCTGCTGGTTCATCGACTGGATGTTCGACACCGTGCGGGTGATGTTTCCCAGGGATTCCCCAGCCTTGCGCGTCAGGGCCACGCTGCTGTCGGTGAGGCTGCGGCTGTTGTTCATCACGGCGGCCACTTGCTGGGTACCGTTCTGCAGGCCGGCCACCAGGCCTTCGATTTCCTCGGTGGATTTCTGCGTGCGCTGGGCCAGGCCGCGGACTTCGTCGGCCACCACGGCGAAACCACGCCCGGCTTCACCGGCGCGGGCCGCTTCGATGGCGGCGTTGAGCGCCAACAGGTTGGTCTGCTCGGCCACGGCCTTGATCACGTCCATGACGCTGCCGATCTTGTCGCTTTCCTGTTGCAGCACGGTCATGGCGTCGGTGGAACGCACCACTTCGCTGGCCAGGCGTTCGATCTGGGCGATGGCTTCGCTGACCACCTTGTCGCCGGCGCGGGCTTCGCCATCCGCGGCGGCGGCTGCCTGGGAGGCTTCTTCGGCGTTGCGCGCGACTTCCTGGACCGTGGCGGTCATCTCGTGCATGGCGGTCGCGACCTGGTCGGTCTCGACTTTCTGGCTGTTGACCCCGGCGCTGGTCTGCTCGGTCACGGCGGACAACTCTTCGGCGGCGCTGGCGATCTGGGTCACGCCATCGCGGATGCCGCTGATCAGGTCGCGCAGGGTCACGCCCATGCGTGCGATGCCTTGTTGCAGCACGCCCAGCTCGTCACGGCGGGTGACGATGACGTTCTGCGACAGGTCGCCACTGGCAATGCGTTCGACCACGGCCAGGGTATCGCGCAGCGGGCCGGTGATCTGGCGCGTGATGATCACGGCGGCAATGACGCCCATCAGCAACGCCAGCAAGGTGCTGACCAGTTGCAGGGTGCGGGCCTGGGCGCTTTCAGCGTCGCGGCGGTCGAGTTGGATCTGGTACAGCTGCTCGCTCAAGGTCACGATGGTCGTGCCCTGGTCGGTCATTTCCTTGCGGGCCTGGACCACATCGGCGGTGGCCAGCTTGAAGGCCTGCACGGCGCTGCGGTATTGGGTCAGGGCGTTTTCCAATTGCCGCAGTTCATCCTGGCGGCTGCTGGAGAAATGTTCATTCAAAGGCTTGAGCGAAGCGATGGCGGCGTCCAGCTGAGCGATGGCCTTGCGTTCGGTGTCGGCGTTGCTGTTGGCGGTATAGCCGCGCACTTCATAGCGGGCCAGCATGAAGGCCTGCTTGGCCTCGGTGATGGCCTGGAACTGGGCGAAACGTTCATCGCTGAGGGCCATGTGCCGCACGTCGGCGTCGATGGCCTCGATCAGCTTGTAGGCGACCTCGGCGTTCGCGCCCATGGCGTCGCGGGCGCTGTTGCCGGTGCGGTAGGCGCTGCGCATTTTGTTCAGGGAGACCTGATAGGCACTGATGACCGCGCTCTGCTCCTTGAGCAGCTTGACGTTTTCCGGGCTCTTGAAGCTGCTGAGCAGAGTGTTCTGTTGCGCCACGAAACCATCGAGGGTGGTCTGCACATTTTGTGCGGCGGTTTCGTCGCCATTGGTCAGCATGTATTGCAGGCGGGTGACGCGCAGTTTGGTCAGGCCGGCGTTGAGCTGAGTGATGTCGCTCATCCAGTTGCTGCGCTGGATCAGACCGCCCAGGCTGGTCCAACTGGTCAGGGCCAGCAGGCAGGTCAGGACCAGCACCAGGCCGAAGCCCAGGCCCAATTTCATGTTGACGCTAATGTTGCCAAACCAGCTATTCATCAAATTCCTCCAGGAACGTTGTGCTGCTTGATCGTCAGTACGCTGGAAGATTGTTGTTGTTAAGAGCCAGCAAAAACGTGTGCAGGGCTTTATCGGCGGCGGGGGCTGGATCTGAAAGATTTTTTCCGGATATCGCGGTTTCGCTGAATTCCAGGCAAAAAAAAGCCCGCTGGGAGCGCGGGCTAAAACCTTAGTTTCTTGAATGAGCGAGGGGACTTTACCCAATCACACGCAGGCGTGGTGTGAAGAAAAGTTCATGAGGCCGCGTCCTTGCACGACCTCATGGGCTTGGACGCTTCTCACCGCAGATCGAACCGATCCAGGTTCATCACCTTGACCCACGCCGCGATGAAGTCCTTGACGAACTGCTCCTGGGCATCCGGGCTGGCATAGACTTCGGCCAGGGCCCGCAGCTGCGCGTTGGAGCCGAAGACCAGATCGACGCGCGTGCCGGTCCATTTGACCTGGCCGGTCTTGCGGTCGCGGGCCTCGAAGGTTTCCTGGGTGTCGGAAAGGGCTTTCCATTCCACGCCCATGTCGAGCAGGTTGACGAAAAAGTCGTTGGTCAACGTTCCTGGCCGTTGAGTAAAGACACCGTGCGCAGTGTGGCCGACGTTGGTATCCAGTACCCGCAGGCCGCCAATCAGTGCCGTCATTTGCGGGGCACTGAGGGTCAGCAGTTGTGCCTTGTCGATCAGCAGCGCCTCGGCGGACACGCGGTACCGGCCCTTGAGGTAGTTGCGAAAACCATCGGCAATGGGCTCGAGAAAACCGAACGACTCGACGTCCGTCTGCTCCTGGCTCGCGTCCATGCGTCCTGGCGTGAAGGGTACCGTCACGCTGAGCCCGGCATTTTTCGCGGCCTGTTCAATACCGGCGCTGCCGGCCAGCACGATCAGGTCCGCCAGGGAGATTTTCTTGCCGTCGGCTTGGGCCGTATTGAACTCGCTCCGAACCTTTTCCAGGGTCGCCAGCACTTGGGCCAGTTGTTCTGGCTGGTTGGCTGGCCAATCCTTCTGCGGGGCCAGGCGCAGGCGGCCACCGTTGGCACCGCCGCGTTTGTCGGAACCACGGAAGGTGGAAGCCGCGGCCCACGCCGTGGACACCAGCTGTGAAACCGTGAGGCCCGCGGCCAGCAGCTTGCCTTTGAGGGCAGCGATGTCGCTGTCGTTGACCAGCGGATGGTCGACCGCCGGGATAGGGTCTTGCCACAGCAGTTCTTCGTTGGGCAGTTCCGGGCCGAGGTAGCGTGAGAGCGGGCCCATGTCACGGTGGATCAGCTTGAACCAGGCGCGGGCAAAGGCGTCGGACAACTGCTCCGGGTTTTCCAGGAAACGCCGGGAGATTTTTTCGTAGATCGGGTCGAAGCGCAGGGCCAGGTCGGTGGTCAGCATCGTTGGGTTACGCCGTTTGGCCGGGTCGTGGGCATCGGGGATGATGCCCGCGCCTGCGCCGTTTTTCGGTGTCCATTGATGCGCGCCTGCCGGGCTCTTGGTCAGTTCCCATTCGAAGCCGAACAGGTTCTCCAGGTAATTGTTGCTCCAGCGGGTGGGCGTGGTGGTCCAGGTGACTTCCAGGCCACTGGTGATGGTGTCGGGCCCCTTGCCGGTGCCGAAGGTGCTCTTCCAGCCCAGGCCTTGCAGCTCCAGGCCAGCGGCTTCGGGCTCGGCACCGACATTGTCCGCAGGCCCGGCGCCGTGGGTCTTGCCGAAGGCGTGGCCGCCGGCAATCAGTGCCACGGTTTCTTCGTCGTCCATCGCCATGCGGGCGAAGGTTTCGCGAATATCCAGCCCGGCGGCGACCGGGTCCGGCTGGCCCTCGGGGCCTTCCGGGTTGACGTAGATCAGCCCCATCTGCACGGCGGCCAGTGGGTTCTCCAGGTTGCGTCCTTCGTCAGTTCGGCTTTCTTCGTTGCCAGGTTCGGCCACCAATTGGCCCTCGCCGGGATCCTGCATGGCGGCTTTGTCGGGCTTGCCATAGCGGACATCGCCCCCCAGCCATTTGTTTTCGGAACCCCAGTAGACGTCTTCATCCGGCTCCCAGACATCGGCACGACCACCGGAAAAGCCGAAGGTCTTGAAGCCCATGGACTCCAGCGCGACGTTGCCAGTGAGGACGATCAGGTCGGCCCAGGAGATGTTGCGACCATACTTCTGCTTGATCGGCCACAGCAGCCGACGCGCCTTGTCGAGGCTGACGTTGTCGGGCCAGCTGTTGAGCGGTGCAAACCGCTGCTGGCCGGAACCCGCCCCACCGCGCCCATCACCGGTGCGGTAGGTGCCTGCACTGTGCCAAGCCATGCGGACAAAGAGCGGCCCATAGTGGCCGAAGTCCGCCGGCCACCAGTCTTGCGAGTCGGTCATCAGCGCATTCAGGTCTTGTTTCAAGGCCTGGAAGTCCAGGCGCTTGAACGCTTCGGCATAGTTGAAATCCTCGCCCATTGGGTCGGACAGCGAGGAGTGCTGGTGCAGGATCTTCAGATTCAGTTGGTTCGGCCACCAGTCGCGGTTCGTCGTGCCACCGCCAGCGGCGTGATTGAACGGGCATTTCGATTCGTTTGCCATGAGAAGCTACCTTTGGTCGTATTCATCCAGCTATCCAGCCCGGCGGGCTTCGAATAGCGACAGGCGAAATAAATGACACAGGGCGCAGGGCTCACAGTTCGCTCAACTGATCATGTTTGGCTACGCGGCAACATCTAATTGCCAGTACGGTGGCCCACGGCAAGCCCAGTACGTTTCTGAACGCTTCGTATCTCTTGTCAGGTTTCACGGGCCGGATTACACCAGCCTGAATTCAGGCTAGTCCTCCTTTGCCAGATAGCTAATAGGCGCAGTATTAACGGTCGATAGGGATAATCTTTTATCGGCGCCCGGCGGTGAGGCAGATGATATGAACGGCGCCTGCCGTGACGGACCCCATCATGAACAAATGCCCGCGCAGCACGGCCTTCCACGAAGCCGGTCATGCCCTGGCCTTTTGGTGGAATGGCCTACCGATAAAGCGCATCACCGTGCGTACCAAGGTCGAAGCCTGGGCGGGGCCGCTGTTCGACCTGCGCGGCAACCCGCAGTACGCAGAAGGCTTGGTCGAAGCCGACTACCTTGTTTCGCGCCCGGCCTTCGACGCGCCGGGGATCGCTGAATACCTGCCCTCGATGATCGATGCTATCGAGCGTGACCTGCTCCATTGCTTCGCCGGGCCTGTGGCCGAAGCGGTCTACCGGCACCGAAGGTCCGACCGGCTGTTCAGGGGCAGCGGCCGGGGTGACCTGGACCGGGGGCACGAGCTGATCAGCCTGCTGCCACCGCGCAAGCTGCTCGACGCCCAAGCCCAGGCCATCGCTCGTTGCAGTTGCCTGGTGCACCGTTACTGGCCGGCGGTCAGCGCCGTGGCGGGCTTTCTGCAAGAGCATGGCACGGTTGAAGGGAACGCCGTCACAGCGCTGCTGTGTGAGATGACCGGGGAGCGGCCGATGTTGCTCGGCCATCAAGTGGCAAGCCTCGATTCGTGATCAAGGCGTTGCCACTGCTCGCTAGCGCTTCACTGTTTCCTCAAGAGAGAAGCGTCCCAGTGGGTTTTGTTGGAAGTGCTCGATGTTCTTGCGCGAAATATTGATGTACGGGCTGTAGTAGAGATCGATCCAGTTGACGTCCTGCTTGGCGATTGCCTGAAGGTCGGTATACATCTGCTTGCGCTTGGTCGGGTCCACTTCTACCCGCGCGGCCGCGACCAGATCCTTGACCTTGTCGTTCTTGTAGCGGGTCATGTAATTCATGTTGGTGTCATGTCCCAGCACGAAGGTGGTCTTCTGGTCCGGGTCGAGGATGTCGTTGGTCCAGTACATCACGGACAGATCGTAGTCGCCGTCGATCAGCATTTGCCAACTCTGGGTTGGGTCGACTTTCTGCAAGGTGGCTGTCACGCCGACTGCTGCGAGCTGTTGCTGGACCAGCACGGCGATCTGCTCGTCGGCTTCATTGCCCGCATTGACCACATAGTTGAGCTTCAGGCCTGAAGCGCCTGCATCGGCCAGCATTTTTTTGGCTTTTTCCGGGTCGTACGGGCGCTGCAGATTATCGGCATTGTGATAAAGCGCTCCTTTAGGAATGTAGGAATAAGCCACCTGGCCATGGCCGAAGGTCACGGTATCGACCAGGGATTTCTTGTTGATCGCAAGGTCCAGGGCCTGACGTACTTCAGGCTTGCCCAGCAGGCCGTGCTCATGGTTGATCAGCAGATGATCCTCACGGGTGGAGGGATCCATGTGTACGACCAGGTTGGGATCTTTCTTCAGGGTTTCGACGCGCGAGAAGGGCACGAAGATCGCCGAATCCAGTTCACCGGCCTGTACCTTCAACATTCGCGTATTGTCATCCGGGATGGAGATCCATTCCACGCCATCCAGGCTCACCTTGTCGGCCTGCCAGAAGTGGGGGTTCTTTTCCAGCACTACGCGATCACCGCGTAGCCACTCCTTGACGATAAAGGCGCCAGAGGCGACGGGGTCCTGGGCATAGGCTTCCTCACCCATTTTCTCCATGGCCTTTTGCGACAGGATGGAGACGTTGGGTAACGCCAGCTGCGCGAGGAAGGGCACTGAAGGGCTCGTGAGTGTCACCACCAGTGTCTGCGGGTCGGTTGCCTGGGCCTTGTCGATAATCTTGTAGGAGTCGCTCCACAACGACCCTTTGTTGTCGCGGATTCGCAACAGACTGAACGCTGCATCGCTGGCGGTAATCGCTGAGCCGTCGGAGAACTTGGCCGAGCGTAGTTTGAAGGTATAGGTCATGCCATCGTCGGAAACCTGCCAGCTTTCGGCCAGCCCCGGTACCAGCTGGGTGCCGGTATTGTCGACGCGCACCAATACGTCGTAGACATTGGAGAACACCCAGTTATCACGGTTCTGCGCGCTTTTGATCGGGTCGAACGTCGTACTTTCTTCACGGCAACCGATGGTCAGCACGCCTGCTGCCTGGGCGACACCGGCCGCCAGTGTGCAAACGGTCAACGTCGCGGCGGTCAGCAACTTCAAGTGTTTCGATCGCATGGTCAAACTCCCTATTGATGAATGTTTTTTAGAGCAATGGCTCTCCGAGCACACAGCTATAACGATGTCCATTGATGTCATGGCTGGGGGGCGGCGTTTTCGCGCAGATGGGTTGTGCATACCGGCAGCGCGGGTGAAAAACGCAGCCGGATGGAAGGTTCAGGGGGCTGGGTGGCTCGCCAGGCAGGGGGGCGCTCAGCAACGGTCGAGTCGGGTCGATGTGTGGAATGGACTGGATCAACGCGACGGTATAAGGATGCCGCGGGCTGCTGAACACGGTCTCCGTGGGCCCTTGCTCGACGATCTCGCCGAGGTACATCACGGCGACCCGATCACAGAGCCGCCGAACGATCGCCAGGTCGTGAGCGATGAACAGAATCGCCAGGTTCATGCGCTGTCGCAGCTCCAGCAGCAGGTTGATGATCTGTCCCTGGATGGAAACGTCCAGCGCGGCCACGCATTCATCGGCGATGATCAACCGTGGCTCGATGGCCAGTGCCCGAGCGATCCCCACACGTTGGCATTGACCGCCACTCAACGAACCCGGTTTGCGGTGGGCCAGCTCCGGTCGCAGGCCGACCAGGTTCAGCAGTTCATCGACCCGCTGGCGAATCAGCGATGCAGGGATCGCACAGCGCACGCGCAGCACTTCAGCCAGAGTGTCGCCAATGCTCATCCGTGGATTGAGGGCGGTATAAGGATCCTGGAAAATCATCGCGGTTTCGTGGCGCAGTCGCTCGATGTCGATACGCTTGCCTTGAGCCATATCCACGCCATCGAACAGGATTTGTCCGGCGCTGACCTCAGTGAGGCGCAAGATGGCCCGACCCAGGGTGCTCTTGCCGCTGCCCGACTCCCCCACCAACCCAAGCACCTCTCCGGCGGCCAGACTCAGCGACACTCCGTTGACGGCTTTCACCCATTGCCTGTTGATTCCGAACGGACCACTGCCAGGGGCGGCAAAGCGCACCTGCAGATCTTTCACGTGCAACAGGGTCATGACGAAGCTTCCACAGGCTGCGGGTAATGGCAGGCAACTCGGTGTGCCTCTGTCGTGACTTGCATCTGTGGCAACAGCCGCGTGCACTGGCTGCCCTGTTGAAGGCAGCGAGGATTGAAGCGGCAACCGGTGGGCAGCGCATCCAGCAGAGGCGGCTGGCCGGCGATGGTTCTGAGCATGGCATGGCCGGCGCTGGTAGCCGGTTGGCAGTCGATCAGGGCCGCCGTATAGGGATGTCGTGGGTGAGCCAGCAGATCAAGCTTGTTGCCGTGTTCGCAGAGCCGACCGGCGTACATCACCGCGATGGAATCACAGGTCTGGGCGACGATCCCCAGGTCGTGGGTGATCATGATGATTGACAGCCCACGTTGGTCGCGCAAATCCAGGAGCAGGCGCAGGATCTGTGCCTGTACCGTGACATCCAGGGCAGTGGTCGGCTCATCGGCGATCAGCACCTGGGGGTTGCAACCCAATGCCACGGCGATCATGGCGCGTTGACGCATGCCACCGGAAAACTCATGGGGAAAACTGTCGACCCGCGTTAGCGGATCGGGAATGCCCACCTGGCGTAACACATCAATGGCCTTCGCCCGTGCTTCACGCTTGGACGCCCCCTGATGCAGGCGTATGCCCTCGCCGATCTGTTCGCCAATACGCATCAACGGGTCAAGATGACTGCCGGGATTCTGAAAAATCATCCCTAGCCGCCGACCCCGTATGCCCCGCATGTCGGCTTCATCCAGTGTCAGCAGGTCCTTGCCGGCAAGGCGCACGGCCTTGCCTTGGACCCGCAGGTTTGCAGAGGGCAGCAAGCGCATCAAGGCCCGGCAGGCCATCGTCTTGCCTGAGCCGCTTTCACCCACCAGACCGAGGATTTCGCCTTCGGCCAAGTCAAATGACACGCGATCCACCAGCGTGACCTCGTCCTCACCGTGGCCGGCGATCACGCTGAGGTCCTCGACGTGCAACACCGGTGTGCTCATGGGCGTTCTCCGAGGTGCTCGGCGACACCGTCGGCCAGCAGACTGAAGCCCATGGCCAAGGTGACGATCGCCAGTCCCGGGAAGGTGCAGATCCACCAGGCGTTGGTGATAAAGCTCTGGCCTTCGGCGACCATCGTGCCCCACTCGGCGGTGGGTGGCTGAACCCCCAGGCCGAGATAGCTGACCGCCGCCCCATTGAGCAGTACCAGCACCGCGTCGGACATGGAAAACACGATCGAACCGAACATGGCATTGGGCAACAGGTGCCGAAACAGAATGCGTCCATGGCCGAAGCCCAGGCTTTTGGCCGCCAAGGCGAAATCGCTTTGCTTGAGCACCAGGATCTGCGAACGGATCAGCCGTGCATAGGACACCCAGCCCACCAGGGCCATCGCAATATAAAAGCTGCTCAGGCCGGGGCCGAGGATGGCCATGATTGCCAACATCAGCACCAGGAAGGGGAAGGCCAGGATAATATCGATCAGGCGCATGCAGATCGTGTCGAAGCGGCCACCGATATAGCCGGCCAAGGCGCCGACGCAAGTGCCGATCAAGAACGGGAAAACCACTCCGATCACGGAAATCTGCAAGTCGATGCGCGCACCCCAGATCACTCGGGAAAGAACGTCGCGACCGAAATTGTCCGTGCCGAACGGATGGGCCAGGCTCGGCCCCAGCAGGCGAATATCGGTGTTCTGGGCAATCGGATCGAAGGGCGCGACCCAGGGTGCCAAGAGGGCGAGCAACAGCCAGCCAAACAGGATCGCCAGGCCTAGCACGGTGGCCAGGCGACCGTTGCGCAAGCCGAAGCGCAGCGCAAGACGCCAGGTGGGACTGAGGGTCTGGCCGCTCATCGCATGTTCACCCGCGGATCAATCATCACGGTCAGCACATCGGCGAGGAAATTGACCGTGACGGTGGCGAGGGCCAGCACCATGGCCACGCCTTGGACCACCATGTAGTCGCGGGTAAAGATGCCGCGTACCAGCAATTGACCGATGCCGGGAATGGCAAACAGACTTTCGATGACCACCGTGCCGCTGATCAACCAGCCGATATTTACCGCCAGCAGGTTGACCGCCGGTACCAGGGAGTTGGGCAGCACATGCCGGCGAAATATCGCCCGCTCGGACAAGCCCCGGGCCCGTGCGGCGGTGGCATGATCGGCTTGTAGCTCCATGAGCATGCTCGCGCGCAGGTTGCGCACCAGAACGGCGGAGAGTGCCAAGGCAATGGTCAGGCACGGCAAAACCATGTGATGCAGTTTGTCCCACCCTGTACGTCCATAGCCTGAGACCGGGAACAGTCCCAACTGCACACTGAGCAGCAGGATCAACATGATGCCGAGCCAGAACGCCGGCATGCCGAGCCCTGCCGTGGTGAACAGGCGAATCAGATGATCCTGCCAACCGCTCTTGTTGCGTGCCGCTACCGTGGCCAGTGGCACGGCAATCAGCAGCGCCAGCAGTACGCTGCCGAGCACCAGGAACAGGGTTGGTTCAATGCGGGTACTGATCAGTTGCAAGGCATCGACTTTGTAGAGCAGCGATTGGCCGAGATCGCCTTTGAGCAGGTTCTTGAGAAAGTAGAAGTACTGCATCCACAAGGGCTGGTCGAGACCGTACTGGGCACGAATCCTGATCAGCGCCTCCGGCGTGCTGCGCGAGCCCAGCAGCGCCCTGGCGGGGTCCCCGGGGATCGAGCGCACGAGCACAAAGGTGATCATGCTGATGCCAAACAGCACCGGCAATAGCTGTAGCGGGCGCGACAGTATGAAACGGTAGCGCGCCAGGTTCATGGGCTAGTTCCGATGGCGGTGCAGAAAGTCCAGCAGGACTGGGAAGTAGGCTTGGGGCTCTTCGTAGAACGGCATGTGGCTGCTGTTGGGGAACACATTCAGTTGTACATCCTTGAGCGCCATTTTCATGCGCATCGCACAGGCTGGCGTCAGTTCATCATGTTGACCGGTGGTGATCAGCACAGGCATTTCGAAGCCGGCCATCTGCTCGATGCGATTCCAGTCCTTGAGATTGCCGGTATAGAGAAATTCGTTGGGGCCCTGCATGGTCATGTAAGGCCCCATGTTCCAGTCGCCCAGGGAACGTGTCACCGGTGCTGGCCACTCGTCCAGACGGCAGACATGGCGGTAGTTGAGCAGGGTGATGGCCGCCTGGTATTGCGGATGATCCAGGGTGCCCAAGGCTTCATGGCGCTGCATCATCGCGACGGTCTCACTGCCCAGGGCAGCCCGCAGACGCCCCAGCTCCAGGGACAGATGAGGAATATCGCCGGCGGTATTTTCCAGGATCAGGGTTTTCAGCGATTGAGGGTGATGAATGGCGTACTCGATCGCCAGCCAGCCACCCCAGGAGTGCCCCAGCAGGTGCACTTTGCCCAGGTCGAGGGCTTGGCGGACGGTCTCTACCTCCGCCACATAGCGGGTGATGTCCCACAGGGATTCGTCAGTAGGCCTGGCCGAGGCGCCGGTCCCCAACTGATCGAAAGCGATGACCCGCAAGCCCTTTTCCTTGAGCCAGCCATGGCTGTCACGCAGATAATCGCAAGGCAATCCCGGCCCGCCATTGAGGCACAACAGCACGTCGTCGCCGTCGCCAAAGCCATAGGCCACCAGACGATGACCATCGACTTCCACGTCGTACCGCTGGTCTGGCTCGATCTCACGCCACATCATTGCTCTCCTGCTCAGGTGCGCCCGTTGGCTAAACCTTACCGAGGAAGCTACGCGCCCATAAGCTAGCAATTCTTATAGGTTTGATCTCTGGCATTCCCTCGCTCAGGCGTGGCATTCTACTTGCACGATTTCAGGATTGAAATTAATAAGGGAGCTGAATGGATGCAGGCCAAGCTGTCTGACTTCAATACCCGTCTTTTGTCTGGCAGGAGCCTGGACGAACAGATGGATAACACCCTGGGGATGGTCCAGGCGCTAGGCTTTGATGCCTTGGTGTACGACTACAGTCCGGTGCCGCTGGATCATGATGGGGCACTGATTACCCCGGCTGTGCTGAAGTTGCGCAATACCCCCCGTGATTGGCACTCGCTCTGGTGTGAAGAAGGTTATTACCAGATCGACCCCGTCCAGCATCTGGCAATCAATGCCATATCTCCTTTTGTCTGGTCCTATCGACCGGAGGCCGACACGGTGCTGCAGCCGTTCATCGGCCAGAGTCATGCACCGGTCGTGAGCTACCTGCAGGATTCGCGCATGACCTGTGGCGTGACGGTGCCGATGCATTTGCCCAAAGGTGGCTTTGCGACATTGACCGGGCTGCGCACCGATACGAAGGGGAGCACCCTGCAGGATGTGCGGCAAACGCTGGGCGACTTCAGCCTGATTTCCCATGCCCTGCAAGAGGCGGCTTTTCCGCTGCTCGGCAAGGAAGCCCGCGCATGCCCGGTTCGCCTGACCAAACGCGAGCGTGAGTGCTTGAGATTAGCCGCTGAAGGGTTGACGGCGGCGGACATCGCCAGGCAACTGAATCGTTCCTTGGCCACCATCACCCTCCACCTGACTTCTGCAATGCACAAGCTCGGCGCCAGGAATCGGGTCCAGGCGGTGGTCAGGGCGGTGCACTATCGGTTGCTCGATAGCTGAAATCGGGTAAAAACCTATCTGTTTCTCTAGTTATTCCGCCGTCCAGTCCCCGGTATCGTGTTCCGCAGTATTTCTAGGGAGCGGCACGAAATGGATCTTCCCGTAACGCACGAAGGCTTTGCGCCTTTTGGTCCGTATCAGACCTGGTATCGCATCACTGGCGACTTCAGCAGTGGCCGTACGCCGCTGCTGATCCTGCATGGCGGCCCGGGCTGTACACACGATTATGTCGATGCCTTCAAGGATGTTGCCAACAGTGGCTATCCGGTGATTCATTACGACCAACTGGGCAATGGGCGTTCCACCCATCTTCCGGAAAAAGACCCCTCGTTCTGGAACGTGGCGCTCTTTCTCGATGAGTTGGAGAACCTGCTGGATCATCTGGGCATTCGCGACAATTACGCACTGTTGGGGCAATCCTGGGGCGGCATGTTGGCCAGCGAACATGCGGTGCTCCAGCCCGCGGGCTTGCGCGCGTTGATTATCGCCAACTCCCCGGCGGACATGTCCACGTGGCTCCTGGAAGTCAATCGCTTGCGCCAGCTTCTACCCATTGAGGTGCAGCAAACACTGCTCAAGCACGAGCGGGCTGGAACCTTGACGTCTACCGAGTATTTTGAGGCCGCTCGGGTTTTCTACGACCGTCATGTCTGCCGTGTCACGCCCTGGCCCGATGAAGTCGCCCGTACCTTTGCCCAGATCGATGCCGATCCTACCGTTTACCACGCCATGAATGGCCCCACCGAATTCCATGTGATCGGCAGCATGAAGGACTGGTCCATCACCGATCGCTTGCCTCGGATCAGCGTGCCGACCCTGCTGATTTCAGGCCGATACGATGAAGCGACGCCGTTGGTGGTCAAACCCTATGTGGATCATGTTCCCGACATTCGCTGGGCGTTGTTCGAACACTCCAGCCATATGCCCCATATCGAGGAGCGGATGGCTTGCATGGGAACCGTGGTGAGTTTCCTGGATGAGTGTCTGTAGGCGTCTGCGCAATCCGAGCTGTCGTTTTGTGTTGTGTTTTTCGACGCGTCCTGTGAGACGCGTCTCTTTTTTGAATGGAAAATTCCCGCTCTCTTGAACCGAAAGCGATATGCAGGGTCTGGTGTGCGCGTGGTTTTGCGCATCAGCAACGTGGGTGTTTCATGGGGGTAAGCCGGCATTCGGCTCTTCGTCCGCTCACGAGCTTGCTGTCATTTCTGTATCGAGGGATCGAACATGTTCTCACCCGCCCTGTGGGCGAGGTCGTGCCTGGCTTTGCTGTGCCTGTCTCCGCTAACACTTGCTTATGCTGCGCCAACCCCCGGTGACACGGACCTGATTCGTGAGCGCCAGGACCGTCTGCTCGAAGAGCAGCGTCGGCGCCTGGAAGAACTCAAGGACCTGCCCGGCAAGGACGCGAAGCCGGCCCAGCCCACCGCACCTGCCGATACCCGTTGCTTCCCGATCAAGACCATCGAGCTCAAGGGCGCCGATGCGTTGTCCGAGGGCGAGCGCCAACGCCTGCTCAAACCTTTCCTCAACCAGTGCCTGGGCGTGCCGCAGCTTAACCAGTTGCTCAAGGTCATTACCGACCACTACCTGGAGAAGGGCCTGGTCACCAGTCGCGCCTATTTGCCGCAACAGGACCTGTCCAGTGGTCACCTGCAAGTGCTGGTCGTCGAGGGCCGCCTGGAAGGTCTGAAAGGTGCCGAGAACAGCCAGCTGTCGGATCGTGAGTTGGCGATGGCGTTTCCCGGCAAAACCGGCGATCTGCTCAACCTGCGGGAGATGGAGCAGATGGTCGATCAACTGAACCGTTTGCCGTCCAACCGTGCGCAAATGGAGCTGACCCCCGGGCAAAACATCGGTGGCAGCGAAGTGCGGGTCAACAACACCCCGCAGAAACCCTGGCGCGCCGGCCTGTCACGGCATAACGATGGGCAGAAAAGCACCGGCGAGCAGCAATGGGGCGCTTCCCTGGATTGGGACAGCCCATTGGGCCTGGCTGACCAACTGGCCTTGCGCGGCGGCCACGATGCCGTCAGCGACCATCAGAAAACCTCACGCAATGGCATGCTCTATTACAACCTGCCGTTTGGCTGGTGGAACCTGAGCTACACCTACAGCGAGAGCGAGTACCGGGCGTTGGGCCAGGCCAACGGCTTCAATTTCAAGCAGAGTGGCGACAGCCAGAACCATCAGGTGCGCCTGGAGCGAGTGGTCCATCGCGATGCCGTGAGCAAGACTTCACTCAACACCGGCCTTTCGTACCTGCGCACCAACAACTTCATCGAAGACAGCAAGCTTGCCGAAAGCAGCAACCGCATCAGCGAGGCGCAGTTCGGCATCAACCATGGCCGGCGGATCGGCAATGCCTTCGTCAACCTCGACCTGGGCCTGCAACAAGGTATCGGCGCCCTCGATGCCCAGGGCGATCATGAGCCGGGGCCTGGGCTGCCGGATGCGCGTTATCGCAAGTACACCGCCACCCTCAGCTATTTGCAGCCTTTCATGCTGGGGGGCGAGTCCTTCAGCTTCAGCAGCCTGATGACCGGCCAGCGCAGCGAGGACGTGCTGTTCAGCCCCCAGCGTATGAGCCTGGGTGGCCTGTCGTCGGTTCGCGGCTACAAGGACCAGACGCTGTCCGGGGACAGCGGCGGCTACTGGCGCAACGACCTGCGCTGGAGCCGCCCGGTGACCATGGAGTGGCTGCGCCCGGTGTTTGCCGAATATGGCACCAGCCTCGGCTATGACCAGGGCGTGATTCGCGGTAATCGCTACAACGGTAGCGAGCACGGGCGCATGTCGAGCAACTCGCTGGAGCTGTTCGCCCGCGGTGAGCACCTGAACGCCAGCGTCACCTTCGCCCATTCCCTGGAACGTCCGGATGCCCTGACCGAGCGCGAAGCGCCGATCTACTTCCGCTTGGATGTATCTATTTAACGCTGCTGTAACGAGACCTGATCATGGACGACCGCCAACACGCCTTCCTGGCCCGCCAGCCTTCTGCTGCCCTGAAAACCCGCGACGCCTTCTGGGGCATGCCCAAGCGTGGCCTGGCGTTCCTGCTGGCCAACGTCATGTTCTGGCAACCGATGTGGGCCCAGGCCGACGGCATCGTGGTCAGCGCCCCGGGCACCAGCCTCGGCCAGGCCGGCAACGGCGTGCCGGTGGTCAACATCGCCAAGCCCAACGGCAGCGGGCTGTCTCACAACCAGTTCAAGGACTACAACGTCGGCAGCAACGGCGTGATCCTCAACAACGCCACCAACCCGGCCCAGGCCACGCAACTGGGCGGGATCATCCTCGGCAACCCGAACCTCCAGGGCACGGCCGCCACCACCATCCTCAACGAAGTCAACGGCGGCAACCCCAGCCAATTGCGCGGCTACACCGAAGTGGCAGGGCAGTCGGCCCACGTCATCGTCGCCAACCCCTACGGCATCAGCTGTAATGGCTGCGGTTTCATCAATACCCCAAAGGCGACCCTGACCACGGGCAAGCCGATCATCGAAAACGGCCAAGTGGGTCGCTATCAGGTGGACCAGGGCAGCGTCGCCATCGAAGGCGCAGGCCTGAACGCGAACAACGTCGACCGCTTCGAAATCATCACTCGCAGCGCCAGGATCAACGCTGAGATTCAGGCAAAAAACCTGACCATCGTGGCCGGGCGCAATGACGTCAACGCAGGCACCCTGAATGCCACTGCCCGGGCCGACGACGGCAGTGCCAAACCCGAATTGGCCATCGATTCCTCGGCCTTGGGTGGTATGTACGCCGGGGCGATCAAGCTGGTGGGTACCGAGGCCGGAGTCGGGGTGAAGCTGGACGGCAAGATGGTCGCCAGTGGGGGGGATATTCAGCTGGATGCCAATGGGCATTTGAGTTTGGCGCAGACCACGGCGGCAGGCGCCGTCGAGATCAAGGCTCAGAGCCTGGACGCCCAAGGGACGATCTATGCCGGTAGCCGTGTCCAGGCGACGACCCAGGGCACCCTCAGCAACCGACAAGCCATCGCCGCGCGCGAGAATGTAACGCTGACCACTGACGGCCAGCTCAACAACCTTGGCATCATCGAAGCGGGTGTCAACGTCGATAACACCCGCAACCAGATTGGCGACGTGGTGCTGACTGCGGCGAATATCGACAACCGCGGGCAGAGCGTCATCGCCAGTCATGACCTGAAAGCCGCGACCACGCAGACCCTCGACAATCGCGGCGGCACTTTTTCCGCCGGCAAGACCCTGACGCTCGACAGCAAGGCCATCGACAACCGTGCCGGCACGCTGGTTAGCCAAGGCAAAATTCAAGCGCTGGCCACTGGAACGTTGGATAACCGTGATAAAGGGATCATTGCCAGCGACGGCGAGCAGACCCTGGTCGCCGGGACGCTAAAAAACAGCGCAGGCGTCATCAGCAGTAACAACCTCCTGAAGCTCGAAGCGAAAACCTTGGATAACAGCGGCGGCAAAATTGCGTCCGACGCTGCACTAACCCTTGGGGGCGGCAATGCTGAAAATAGTGGAGGTCAAATCACCAGCCAGGGTGATCTCGTTGCGACCCTGAAAAGCTTCAATCAACAGAACGGCAAGTTGGTTAGCCAGGGGCAATTGACCCTGACCGCAGACAGCATCCGCAACAGCGACGATGGCTATATCGCCTCGGTCAAGGCCATGAGCCTGACGGCTCACCAACAGCTGTTCAATACCGGCAAGGCGATTATCAGCACCGAGCAGGGACTGACGATCGGCGGTGGTGCTGTCGATAACGCCAATGGCAGTCTGCTCAGCCAGGGAGACCTGATAGTCGATATCACTGGCGATCTCGTCAACCAGGATGGCAGTGTCATCACCCAGGCCGGGAATGTGGATGTCGAGGCGAGCAGCCTCGATAACCGTGGTGGGGTCTTGGCAAGTGTCGATGGCTGGCTGAAAACCACCCTCGACAAGGTCCTGAACAACGGCAAGTCGCTCACCTTAGGCGGCGATGCCGGATTGATCCAGGCGCAGTCCGTCAAAGTCGGTGCAGAGCAAGCAGTGCTCAACAATGGCGGGCAGGTGTCGGCCTTGTCCGGGACCGCTGAAATCACTACTGCCACACTCGAAAACCGCAGCGGCGCAGTGCTTGCCAAACAGGCTCTGACGGTACGTGCCCATGACTTGGATAACAGCGGCGGACGGATTGCGGCGGACACTATCGATTTCGGTCTTACCGGCGCACTGACCAACCAGGACGGCTTGGTGGAGGGCGCCAATGGCCTGCTGATCGGCGCCGCGTCGATTGACAACCAGGGCGGCAAGTTGCGCTCTGTAGGCAAGTTGGGTGCCGCGACCCTCACGGTTGAGCAACTGCTGGACAACCAGAGCGGCGTCATTGAAGCGGCCACCCAGGACCTGTCCTTGCAGATGGCAGCATTCAAGAATGCTGGCGGCAACGTTCGTCATGTGGGCACCGGCACTTTAGCTGTGGACCTCGCCAGGTTCAGCAACATCGGCGGTAGCCTGATGACCTCGGGCACCCTGGCTGTCGACGCAGCGCGTTGGGACAACAGCTCGGATATCCAAGCCAATGTCCTGAACCTGAAGGTGGGCCAGCTCAATCAGACCAGCACCGGCAAGTTGATCGCGGTGCAAAGCTTGCTGGCCACGGGCGGTACCTGGAACAACGCGGGTACCATCAGCAGCGACGCTGATTTGGATCTGCAACTGACCGGCGCTTATGTCGGTACCGAAAACAGCCGTGTCAGTGGTGTCAATAAATTCGATTTGAGCGCCGCCAGCCTCGACCTATCCAGCGGTTCGCGCCTGGCTGGCGGTGGCGCTACCACCGTCACCAGTCTCGGTGCATTGAACAATGCCGGACGGATCACCGGCGGCGGCAAGTTCTCCCTCGCCGCCACGAGCCTGGTCAATACAGGCACGCTGGGTGGCGCCGACACCGTCGAACTGGTTGCCAACGAGGCCCGTAACGATCGCGGCCTGATCTTCAGCGGCGCGGACATGGCCCTGCGTTTCAACCGCTTCACCAACTATCGCGCGGACGTCTACAGCCTGGGGGCACTTAATGTCGCGGCACGAGATGGCGTCGCTCGCAGCGTGCTGCTGGAGAACATCTCCGGCACCCTGGAGTCGGCAAAGGACATGTCGCTGCGCAGCGACACCCTGATCAATCGCAAGGACGTCTTTACCACCACCGATGAGCTGGTGTCAGGCTCCATCAGTGTCAAATGCTATGACTGCGGCGGCGATTATCACAACGTCGACTACATAGCCAATGAAACGTACCAGAGCGTAGTGCTTGAAGACTCGGCCAGTGCCACCCTGATGAGTGGGGCGAAGCTGACCGTTGATGGCTCTGCGGTGACCAACCAATACAGCGTGATGGCCTCGGCTGCCGACCTGCAGATCACGGCAGACAATTTTGCCAACATTGGCGCCGCTTCCGGCACCAGCGTCAGAACGCGGACCTGGAACACCGGCAGGGTCACCGACGGAACCGACGAGCGTTTCCGGGGCAGGTTCATCGTCCCCTACAACGCCCAGGGCAACCCGAAACAAGTCCCCGTCGACGCGCTCAACAGCTTCCGTCAGGTCGGTGATATCACGATCGTGACGCCAGGGGAGTCGCTGGCACCGGCGGTTGTTCAGTCGGGCGGCAACATCAGCATCCAGGCTACGCAGCAGTTGGCGAACAGCAGTGTCGTGCAGTTCCAGGCACCCCTGGCGGGTACGGCAAAATCAGCGGCAACCGAGGTTGCCAACGCCGCACAGCCAGCGGTTGTGGTGCTCAACCCGCAGCTGCCGCCTGATCTGGCCCAACAACAAGTCAACCCGACCACCATGCCCGGGTTCACCCTGCCGACGGGCGAAAATGGCTTGTTCCGTGTCGTCGACAGCGCGGCCGCAGCGCAAGACAGCCACGACCAGAGCCGGGCCACTGTGCAGGGCTCGGATGCAAGCCGGGTTATCACCGGCCCCAAATATCTGATTGAAACCAACCCTGCGCTGACCGACCTCAAGCAGTTCATGAGCTCGGACTACCTGTTGGGCAATCTGGGTTATGACCCCGACACCAGCTGGAAGCGCCTGGGCGATGGCTTGTACGAGCAACGCCTGATTCAGCAAGCGGTGCTGGCCCGCACTGGGCAGCGTTTCATTGCCGGACAGAGCAGCGATGAAGGCATGTTCAAGTACCTGATGAACAACGCCATCGCCAGCAAGGATGTTCTGGACCTGGCCGTTGGCGTGACCCTGACTTCGCAGCAAGTCGCCGCACTGACCCACGATATCGTCTGGATGGAAGATCAGGTCGTCAATGGTCAACATGTCTTGGTGCCGGTGCTCTACCTGGCACAGGCCAACAACCGGCTGACGGCCGATGGTGCGCTGATCCAGGGCAAGAACCTCACTCTGATTGCGGGCACCGACCTGAAGAACGCCGGGACGCTGCGTGCCAGCGAGAATCTCTCGGCGGCGGCAGGGAACAATCTGCTCAACACGCGCCTGGCCGAGGCGGGCGAGCGGCTCAAGCTGGTCGCCGGCAAAGACCTGGTCAACATGCAAGGCGGCATCCTCAAGGGCAAGGATGTCGAGCTGTCGACGTTGACCGGTGACATCCGCAATGACCGGACCATTACCACGATCGAGAACAGTGGCAACGGTTTCAGTTCGAAAACCTCGGTGGTCGACAATGCGGCGCGCATCGAGGCCGGCAACAACGTCAGCGTTCAGGCAGCCGGCGATCTATTGAACGTGGGCGGCGCCATTACGGCGGGCAATGACGTTGATTTGCGCGCAGGAAAAGACATCGTCATCTCCGCGGCCCGCGAAGAAAGCGGCTCGATGCGTAAGGACAAACGTCACTTCTGGGAGCAGAGCCAGACCGTACAGCATGCCAGTGAAGTGCAGGCAGGCGGCGACCTGAATGCCACTGCTGGCAACAACCTGACCGTGGTCGCCAGCCATCTCGGGGCCAAAGGCGACATCAACCTGAGCGGCAACGATGTCGCCCTGATCTCGGCGGCTAACCAGGACTCCAGCGAATACCGCTACAAGCGCAGCGGCAAGAAGATCAACAAGGAAGAAGACCATGTCTCGCAGCAGGCGACCACGCTCACGGCTGGAGGTGATGTAAGGGTTGGTGCACGCAATGATCTGTTGATGGTTGCGAGCAAGATTGCGGCGGGTAATGAAGCCTACTTGGTGGCGGGTAAGCAGTTGAGTCTGCTGGCTGAGCAGAATCGTGATTACTCGCTGTATGACATGAAAAAGAAGGGCGGTTGGGGCAGTTTGAAGATGCGGCGCGATGAGGTGACACAAATCACCCATGTCGGCAGCCAGATCCAGACGGGAGGCAACCTGGTGCTCAAGAGTGGCGATGACCAGCGCTACCAAGTCGCCAAGCTGCAAAGTGGAAAGGATCTGATACTGGACAGTGGCGGCGCCATCGTCTTCGAAGGCGTAAAGGATCTGCACGACGAAAGCCATACCAAGACCAATAACAATGCGTTCTGGAACTCCGCCAAGGGCAAGGGTAATACCGATGAAACCTTGCGTCAGACGCAGATGGTGGCGGCGGGCAATATCACCATCAAGGCAGTCGAAGGCCTGAAGATCGATATCAAGCACGTCGATCAGCAAACGGTTAGCCAGACCATCGACGCGATGGTAAAAGCCGATCCGCAACTGGCTTGGATCAAGGAAGCCGAGCGGCGCGGTGACGTCGACTGGCGGCAAGTGAAGGAAATCCACGAGTCCTTCAAATACAACACGTCGGGCTTGGGGCCGGCTTCGCAGTTGATCATTGCCATTGCCCTCGCGGCCGTGATGGGGCCGATGATGGCTGGCATGAATACCATGCTTCAGGCTGGAGCCATCAGTGTCGCGACCAAGGCGACGGTCAGCACCATCGATAACCGGGGCAATCTCGGCGCGATTGCCAAGGACGTTACTTCCAAGGACAGCCTGAAAGGGTATGCCGTCTCGATGGCTACGGCCGGGGTTACACAAGGGCTTGGTTATGACGCTAGCACGGTTGGGTTCAACGCCGAGAGCGTGAGGACGGTGGCTACGAAAGTGGCCGCGGATGCTGCGATTAAAACAGCCGTGTACGGGGGCAGCTTCAAAGATAATTTTGCAACTTCATTGGTCGGAACGGCGGCAAGCATTGGGGGCGCATACGGCGCAGGAAAAATAGGTGACCTACCGCTAACCGAAGGTGGCCTGGAGAAAATTCTCCTTCATTCGGCCTTGGGCGGATTGATGGCTGAAGTCATGGGAGGAGACTTCCGTACAGGGGCAATAGCGGGCGGGGCAAACGAGGTTCTGATCGGCTTGCTGGGGGATACGCTACTGCCCTCGCATCTGGAACCTGGTACAGCTGAATACGTTCGGGCTCAAGAGAATCTGGTCGCACTTTCGAAGGTCGTCGGCGTACTTGGCGCCGCAGCCTCGAATGGGGATCTCGAAGTTGCGGCGCAAGTGGCTGAAAATGGCACGCGTTACAACTTCTTGGGCAATCACTCCCAAGCAGAGCGAGACAGAGCTCTCAAGGAGTATGAGGAAACCAAGAGCCTGGATGCCGCCAAAAAAATGATGGTGCTCCAAGGCGCAGACCAACGTAGCGATGGGCTGTTGGAGCGTTTTCACACCGATCCCAAGTCACTGTCGTCCTCAGAAAAAACCGAGTTGGCCGCCTACCTTCAGGTGTACGGCTATGAGCAAAGCCTCAAGTATGGGAACGAGGCAGCTCAGACCAGCATCGACAACTTGCTTAAGAACGGACCGGTTCCTTATCGGGATTACCCGTTTGCAGGTGGTACTACACAGGAGCGAATTGCTTACGCCGATGGCTTGAGAGCTCAGGATGGTGTGTCGGTTGCCAATATCTTTTGGTCCAGAGACCAGAGCTCCAGCGAAATGTTGTATCGCGATGCTCAAGGTTACCTGCGCATCAATCGCGAAATGCAGGCGATGAGTGACGTGGGGTCACCAGCTCTCTATTTTCTCACCGGTAATCTCGGCACTACGATTCGGGTCGCCGCTGCGGCCAATGGTGTACTCCAGGCAGGCCACGGCGCGGGCCAAGTCTACGACGGTGATACATGGAATGGCATCGGCAATATCGTCGTTGGAGCCATGAATGCTGCGAGCCTTGGGATTCCAAAGATCGGCTCCCTGGGAAGGGGCAGTACTAGCATCGGCGTAAAAGAAACAGAACGAGTTGTACCTCCTGCGGCAGTAGGTGGAGGAGCAATCCAAAATGAGGGGGCTAATGCACTTCAGCTATTGCCTGATTTCGCAAATAGTCGAAAAGCATTTGAACATTATGCCAAACATTCGCAAGGTGTAATATTGGGCAAAAACGGAAAAGCTGTGGTGAAGCCAGATGGTGCCGATATGCCTGAGTTTATTTCGTATGATTCGTATGTCAGTGCTGCGCGGTCTTTTTGGGCTCCATCTACCCGGGCCGGCATTCATCAGGGCATTCGAGCAGATGGCTCTGTTCTTAGATTTGAACCATCAACTGGATATTTTGGTGTTATGCGAAATGGAAAGATAAATACTTTCTTTAGACCTGATGGCGACGCCGCCGCACGGCTAAAATACTTCAAGGATCAGTTGTGAAAAATGAAAATATTTTTGAGCTTTGCTCAGCAGTTTTGACCAAACTTGGTTTTGGTAATGAAACCTTGATGTCTTTGGTTAATAAATGGCAGTTTTTTATTGAGGAATGTCAGGAGGGATATGATTGGGACTATTCTGAATATAGAAATGAGATTCGGGTGAGGGGGTTAATAGAGGAATTGCTGAGCGATCCAAGGATCTCCAATGCTGATGAATTAGCACATCTTTTTTCGGAGGTGTTCCGCCTTGATGAAAAATTTAAGTGTTTACTGCAGTCAGGCGTCTCTATGCTTGAAGGGGGGCATTGGTGGGAGCAGGGTGTTTTAATTCGCGCTGGAGATGAATATTGTCATTATATGAAAAGTGCATACGGGATTTATGTTGAGAGTGTAGAAGGGTAAAGTGTCGAAGAAATCAAGAGGCGAAGAGGCGAAAAGGGGACGGATTTATTTTGTGATGCGCAGAGAATGTGGACTTACTGGCTTGGTTTGATAAATAAATCCGTCCCCTTTTCCATGGTTATAATTTGTTTCCTCAAGATAGAAACTTTAACAGTTCGGCATATAAAGTTTATTATGAGAATAGAATGCGTGAGGCGTTGAGTGATCCGTCGAGAACTATAGGGTCTACGACTATAAAATTTAAGCGTGAAAATTCAGATTCGATAAGGCCGGATACTATGGAGTTGACCTATACTATCGATGGTAAAACTCGAACGGTCTCCTTTGAAAATGAAGCTGGTAAAATTCCAGAGGTGAGTAATGGTTACTAAAGATTTAGAAATTGTGAAGGAAATATTTTCTTTAATTGATTCTGGAATAGTTTTGGGTTATGACTCTTTCTGTTATGAGGTTGAGGTGGGTGAAGGGTACATGGAGTCGGTGCTGACTGTTGAGAAGGATGGTGTTGAAGTAACCGATGCTGATACTGATTTTAATAGCTCCAAACTATATAGGTTGATAAAGGAATTGAAGGCAGAGGGCAAGGCGCGAGGTGAAGAATGGCTTTCTTTTTCAATATCCTATCGACGTGAGGGTGAGGTGAAAACGAAGTTTAATTACTGATGTTCAAATGCACAGTGTCGCGAAAAGGGGATTTATTTTATAAGGTACAGAGAGAGTCGATTCATTGGCTTGCTCGGTTTCTAAAATAAATCCCCCTTTTTTCCTCTACCAAAACTCTACTGCTGTAGAGGGGCCGGGAGATGTACATATTGCAGGTTCTACGTATGGCGGAAAAAAACACTCCGGCTCAGCAAGATGCAGCGGATCTGTGCGAAAAGGGGACAGATTTATTTTATGAGGTCAGAGGGGGTGGGTTTATTGGCTTGCTCGGTGTTCTAAAATAAATCTGTCCCCTTTTTTGCTAGTCCCCTTTTTTGCTGTGGTACCAAAACGGTAAGAGTCCGAGATGATGCGGGAGGTCATGACTTTGGTGTTGGGAATCCTCAAAATCGCGGCTCCCACTTTAATGATGAAATCGGAAATCATTATGACTACTGATATTAAAGTTACGAGTGCGCCTGATTTGTTAGTAAATAATGAGGTGTTTAACATTCGCTGTGCGGGGAAGCGAGGGGGCGGGGAGCTCTCGGTGGCAAGCTTTTTGACTGCCGGGGCGTCAAGCGATTCCGTATCCTCAGTATTAAGTTATTTGTATGATCTAATTGAGAAAAAATTTCCTGATTACGATCTGTGGTTTTTTTTAGGTAGTTCGGCATGGCAGCCAGATACACGGATTGTCCGCCATCGAAAATTGTGGGGGGCATTGAAGTTTAGGGGGTATGAGGTTGTTGGTGGCAGTAACTCGCAAGAGTACATTGTCGAGGCGGAAGGAAAAATTAAGTTTTTTGGTGCGTTGCGCCTGTCGAAGCTGTCTATTGAAACCGTCGCTAGTGTGCTTGAGACAGAGCGTTGTTCATATGTGGCAGCGCTCCCTAAGGGGTTTGATGTTCGAGTTGCTCTTGATAGGGGATGGTCGGGGGATGTAGAGGAAGATTTGAGTTTTCATTATTTGCTATCTGAAAAGCAAGGTCTGCTTTTTAAGAAGGTGGGTGAGTTTGATGACGGTGAACGGGGATTTATATCGGTTGGTTTGTCGGAGCAAATAAGTGTGTTGTTGCATTAAAGAGTTTCTTTAGAATTGTTATGGATAGAAAAACGAAAGAACTGCTTGGTGGAGGGGGCAGATGATTCTCAGATTTATTTTGTGAAACGCAGAGGGGCAGATTTGTTGGTTTTGCTCGGTTTATAAAATAAATCTGTACACTTTTCCCATTGTTTTGCTGGATCGAAATAAAAGCGCGCCTTGGAGGCCCATTGATGCGTCACGATATCGTTTTACGTTTTATCGCAGTGATGTTGTTTTGCTTCACGCTGACCGGATGCATTCATTACGAGCATAAAAGCGCAGAAGGGAGGCCCTGGGACGAGGTCGCGACAATTCGGCAGTTCGACAAGAGTTTGTCTATAGACAAAATCGATGACGATACATCGTTATATTGGCTAGCCCGTCAAACCGAGTATCGACTCGGTGCAGGAAGGCATAAACTTTCCGTTAAGCGCGCCATTGGAACCGAATACACACGTCCAATTGAAATGACCGTGGATTTGGTTGGTGGCCGTACCTATGGGCTTTATGGCGTTTCTTCGATGAAGTGGTGGTATTACGAAGTTCGCGATGTCGAGACAGGGCGTTCCGCGAAAGTTATAGAGCCGGCTGTCACAACGACGCCTTCCGAATCAGCCAGGCAGGCGGTCCAATAACTTCATTGTGGCGAGGGGATTTCGAAAAGGGGGATTTATTCGATCGTTCCCACGCTCCTGCGTGGGAATGTCGCCAGGGACGCTCCGCGTTCCGCTTCTGGGAGGTGACGCAGAGCGTCACGGGATGCATTCCCACGCAGGGCGTGGGAACGATCAAACTCGGTGTGTCAGGAAGATTTGAGTTTACTGCTCTAGGGCTGCTGCGCAGCCCAGCGGGGCGGTGCGACGTTTCGCTAAATCCCCTCGCCACAAAAGCCGGACTGTGATCGCTCGCCATGGGCAGGTTTATTTTGCTGTCCGCTTCTTTTTCTTCCTGTCGTGCCTTGGGTGTCCCGGGTTCGCGTACTAAGAGTTTACAGCGGGCACCACGGGTCTCCTCCATTCGCGCTTTCCAGGATCTTCGGAAAATTTCGCTCGAAGGCCCAGCCTGAAGCCACGGCAGTCATGGTGGTTTTGCAGGCGGGGTTCTTTTCCGAGACGATCACGTTCATATAGAACTGGCTGCCGTAGATTGTCGGCGCCCATAGCACCATGTCGCTTCTTTCGGCATTGCTGTCGACTTTCAATTGGATGGTATTGACGAGTGTCCCACCGGTCGTGAGTTCGGTCACTTGCGGGTGAAAGCAGTGGTTCAGGTAGCCTTGTACCCGTTCTTCCACCACTGCCCGCTCTTGCGTCAGACAGTATTCGGGGCCGGTTTTTCCAGTGTTCAGCAGCTCGTCCTTGGTATGCGGATGCAGTGAACAGCCGCTCAATAGCAGCAAAACGATCGCTGTAAATTTCTTGTACAAAACTCATGCTCCTTCAGAGATTGTGGGCTGCCAAAACTGATTGCCGTAAGGGCGGCGGGCGGGACTATACGCAATTTGTTTCGCTGTGGAATGGTCAAACGGGCTTGTCGTAGGAATCGACGGAGCGAATATTCCCCATTGACTTGCAGGACATTTCCTAGAAAATTCCAGTCCCTTGCGCCTGCTGATTTCGGTGCCTAGTCTTTGTCCACCGCTGCCAATCCAGCGGTCGGGTTTAGTCGCTCGGTATTCGTTAGGCGCAAGGTTCTCCTTGAAGTCAGGCTACAGTGTTGTCGCTGATTTTATGGTAGCTGTGCGCAGGGCACTTTCGGGTGCGCCGGTTTCCTAACGTCCCGGTCGACTAACCTGCGCACAGCCGCCACCCCACTTCGTTTAGTCGCGAACAGTGGCGGATCCGACTGACGTTAGGAGGTCCATATGGACAAACTCATCCCAGACCCACCCGTTCCACCACTGCATCTGGACATCGCCGCCGACGCCAACGCCGAACGTGTCATCGATTCCTATCTGAACCCCAAGCCCGCCCAGCCCGACAAGAAGCTGCCTCCGGACCAGTTGTTCACAGTCGTGGAGGGCGTCGATGCTGAAAGCTTGTTGGCAAATCTCAGCGAAACCTTGGCTTCCGCCAATGCCATGGCTGGCGATTTGGCGTTCGACCTGGAGGATTCTCGACGGCATGTTGCATTAGGGCTGCAACAGTTGATCGAGCTGAGTCAGCTATTGGCAAACCGGGCACTGGATGTCGTCGACCCTAGATAGAAGCTGAAAACTGACAAGGGATAGGCCACGTTTTTCCACGAAGAAGTGACAGCCCTTCTTTGAACCGTGGTCTGTTCCTGAGGGATCTGAGACGTCGTTTTTGTTGTTTTTTTCGACACGACCTGTGAGACGTGTCTCTTTTGTGAGTGGAAAAATCCCGCTCTCTTGAACCGAAAGCGATATGCAGGAAGGGAAAGGGGACAGATTTATTTTATGAGATGCAGAGTGTCCCCTTTTTTTGATCGGGGTGCCGAGGTCTTGGGAACCGTGATCGATTCCGGTCGTGGCGAAGGCATGGTTGTGTTGGCGCTGTTTGAGGAGATTTTGGCGCAGTTCTTGACGAACTGCGCCACAGCTCATCGCAGCAGATGGACTACGTTATGGCCACAAATAAAACCAATGCTACCCCGCTTAAATGGGTGGCATTGGGTTACCGAGCAACCTAGCAGATTGACTCCCCAGCGCTTCCAGTCCTTCACCACATCATCGATGACAGCAGTGGCAGTGTCTCTAACGGATCGTGAAACGGGCGACCCCAAAGGTCGCCCGTTTTCATTTACTCAGCCGCCTGCGCCCGCAACCGCCTCCCAATCACATCCATCACATCACACCCATCGCGCAGCGATATCGTCAGCATTTTGCAAAGGTCGGAGAGCACCAGCGTGTCGGAGCTGATTTCCGAACGGAACGCGATGTTTTCCAGCAGTTGAGTCACGGTGCGGATGTGGTAGTCGGCGGTTTCGAAGAGGACGTCGAGCGGGGCTTCGGTGTCGATGAGCAGGGTGGCGGGGATGCAATCGATGCCGGTGATGGGCATGTATCGTTTCATCGGTAGTACCTCATTCAATTGAAAGGAGCTACCTCGTTAATCGAGTCGCCAAACCCGAGTCGCCATTAGGACTACGACGGAATATAGGCCGCCTTGTCCGGGTGCTACAAGACGCCGCTTTCCGAGCTTGATGTAGGACGTTTAGCCTGTCTGTGGTGGTATTCGTTACGTGGGGTTGGGCTGTCGGCGGCGGCGAGGTGTTTGCTTCCGTTTGGGGGCGGAGCGTTCATAGAGGGGGGCTGCTGCGCAGCCCCGCGGGAGCAAGCTCCCTCGCCACAGGGGATTTGTACAGCCTTTAGGTGGGTGAGTTGTCCTGAGGGGCGCCGTCGTTGATCTTCTGCTAGAAATCTGTAATTCGGAACAAGGCCGGGGTACCTCGTTTTCCGTCTCAACATCCTCTTCAGCAAGGCTCTTTTTTGTGCTTCCCTTATGGCCACTTTTCTCTTTCGCAGCCTGCCCAGCGCTCGCCCACTTCGGACTCACAAACCGTGCACAACCCCACCCGCAACGCGCTGACCACCCAGCTCGCCACCCACCCCGATGACATCGTCACACGTGCCGCGCTTTACCGCGATCTGCTCGACACCGCCGAGGTTTCATTGGACGGCGTACGCCTCGCCGCAGGCCTGTGCGATCCGGCCGCTAACGTCGTGATTGCTCAGTTGAACACCACGGCACATGCCAACCGCCCTGGACCATTGCTGGCGCAGCTTCGCAACCTGCCGGTGGATCATCTGGAGTTGGATAACGCCGAGCCGGCGTGGTGCGATGCCCTGGCGGGGCTGCCCTTGCGCACGTTGGTGCTCAACAGCCCACGTTTCAGCTGCGATCAAAGTGTATGGCAACGCTTCCCAGACCTCGCTCTCGAGAACCTGGAAATCAGCGGATTCTCCCGCGACGATAACGCCACCAGCCTGCCTTCCCTCGAACGGCTGCGCCGGCTGACGTTAAGCACCTACGGCGAAGACTTCGACGACAAATTCCTTCAACACCTCGGCAATAGTCCGCTGCAGGAGTTGTCGTTGAACCGTTGCGATGACGTCACCGATGATGGCCTTCTCGGGCTGTCAAACCTCAAGTTGCGGTCACTCACGCTGGAACGCGTCGGCGAGCTGACGTCCCGTGGGATGGCGCACTTAGGCAGTCACCCCCTTGAGCAATTGTCCCTCGGTTGGAGCAGCGCAATCCTGAAGGACCCTGCATGGCTCTCCGGCCTGAGCGCATTGCGCTCCCTGAGCCTGGATCAATGTTACGCAACAGACGCCACGCTGCACGCCCTTGCGGGTCTGCCCATCGAACGGCTTTCGCTTCCCTCTTCGTATGTTTGCGAGGACGACCTTGAGATATTGGAAGGCATGCCACTCGCTGACCTGAATCTCAAATCTTCACGTCAAACAATTGAGCGGCTCGATGTGCTGCACGGGTTTCCACTCAAGCGTCTGGGGCTCTCCGATGTGCAAGGCATCGATGCAGATACGTTGAGTGATCTGCGTGGTTTGGAGTTGGAGTCCCTGGACCTTTCATTGAACGACATCACTTGGAAAGCGTTGAAGCAACTCGCTGGCCTGCCACTGAAGCGGCTGAGTCTCAGCTTCTGTTGCGGCGTGGATGGCAAGGTTCTGCGCAAGCTCGTCGAGTTGGGCTTGCCGTTGGAGCAACTTGAAATAAGCGGCCTGGATCTGCGCGATGCCGACCTGGCCTGCCTGCGCGATCTGCCGTTGCAGCGCCTGGGTTTGTATGACAGCCCTTGGCTCACCGACGCCGGAGTGGCCCACCTTGCTCGGCTACCGTTGAGTGATCTGACGATCTCGGCAGATCCCGGGGAATCGCGGATTACCTCAGCCGCAGTGCCGGTGTTGGAGCAACTGCCGCTGCACACATTGGCGTTGCTAAACTGTTCCGGGATCAGTGCCGAGGGTTGGGATCGGCTGGCCAGGTTGCCGGCTCGCGTCAGCGGCCCGGGTATTTGATGCTCGCCGCAGTCTTGCTCTGTAGATTCAAACCCGTGGGAGCAAGTTGTGCTCCCACGGGTTTACGCCGTTCGATGACTGACTCGCATCAAGCCGAGCCCCATCGTGAGCGACTAGCTCTTCACCAGTTGTAACTTAACTTCGCGGTCACTTCGCGGCCCGGGTTGTAGTAGTTCGCGGTCCCCGAGCCCACCACGTGCTGCTCATCCAGCAGGTTACTGACGTTAATCGCCAGGTCAGTGCCTTTGAAGAGTTTGTAGTTGAAGGCCGCATCGAAGAGCGTCGTGCCATCGCTGGTGCCGGTGTTGGCTGCGTCGAAGTAATAGGAGCCCACATAACGTGCACCCAGGCCAACGCTGACATCGGTGTCGGGGATGTTGTAATAGCTCCACAGCGACGCGGAGTGTTTGGGGGCGGTGGCGAACTCATTTCCTTTGAGTGAACTGCCGTCGTACAAAGTACCGCGCAACACTTCGGACTCCATGTAGGAGTAGCCACCCACCAGGCTCAGGTTGGGGGTCAGCTCAGCCTTGGCTTCCAGGTCCAGGCCGCGTACCCGTGATTCGCCAACGGTTTGCTGCTCGATGACACCGCTGGGCAGTACGACGGCGATGCTGACATTTTCCTGGGTCAGGTCGTAGACGGCCGCCGAGAACAGCGCGTCCATACCGATGGGCGCATATTTCACGCCCACTTCATATTGCCTGCCGGTCTTGGGGACAACGCCGACGGTGGGTGGCGAGACCGACTCGACCATGCTGACGTAGGTGGACACTTCGTCGTTGACGATATAGGTCAGCGCGCCGCGATAGGACGTTTCGGAGAAGTTATCCGACGCTTTTACGTTGTTGATGTCGGTACTGGACAGATCCAGCGAGTCGTTGCGCACACCGGCGGTGACGATAAAGCGCTCATAGAAGGACAGGTTCTGCTGCAGGAACACGGCCTTGGTTTTCGTGTCGAGCTTGTCGTTGCTATAGGGCGCTACGCCGCTGGGTACACCCGTGAACACGGGGTTGGCCAGGTCGATGGAGCCTGTCGTGGCATACACGGAGCGTTCCTCGGTCGAAGAATCGCCGTACTCCACGCCTACCAACGTACTGCTGTCGATGTTTTCGAAGCGGGCATCGTATTGCAGCATCAAGTTGCCGTTCAGTTGCTCGGCGTCGCTGTCAGTGCCAAAGATGTAACGCGGGACCGTGGTGCCGGTGCGGGTAGGGGAGTCGCTGAGGAACACATAGCCGAAATCATCGGTCAGTTCGCTGTAGCGCAGGTTGCTGCGCAACACGAAGCCATTGTCGAAATCATGGCTGAAGGTGCCGCTGATGTTGGTGCGTTCGACATCGTGGAAATTGTAGCTGGGCTCGCCGTAGAACTTGTCACGGTCGTATTCCTTGTCCAGCGGGTAACCGCCGCTGTTGGGCGAGCTCTGGGTTTTCAGATAGTCCACGATCACCGAGGCCGAGGTGAAATCCGTGGGTGACCAGGTCAGGCCGCCCATCAGGAATTTGTTGTCATCCCGTGAGTGGTCGTACTCGCGATCGCTGTCTTGCATCTTTGCCGTAAAGCGACCGGCCACGGTTTTGTCCTCGTTCAACGAGTCCCCGACATCGATGCCGGTTTCGACATGGTCGAAAGAACCGTAGGTGACGTAGCCCTGGCCGAACTTGTCGAAGCGTGGCTTCTTGCTGACAAAGTTCACCGAGCCGCCCGGGTCGGCCGGGCCGAACAGCGTCGAGTTGGCGCCGCGTATCACCTCGACGCGCTCATAGGCGAAAGGTTCTTCGCGCACACCGCGCATCGAACCCAGGGTCAGGCCGTCCCGATAGGTCGTGGCCTGGAAGCCGCGGATCTGGAAGTAATCGTTGCGGTCGTCAGTGCCGTAATAGTCGGTAATGACCCCCGGCGTGTATTGCAGCAGTTCTTCGGTCGTGCTCACGCTGCGTTGCTTCATTTCCTTGTCGGTCACCACGGAAACCGAGGCGGGCGTATTGAGGATGCTGGTGGCCACCTTACCGCCGACCCAGAGTTCCTGGGCGACCACCGAGTTGGCGTCTTCGGTGCCATCGATCCTGGCCTTGGCGTTGACGAGGATGGGCGCGAGGCGATAGTCCTCGAGTTCGCTGTCTGCTTTGGTTTGCGGCGTCAGCAAGTAAGCGTTCGGGCCTTGCTGCTGTATCGCCATGTCGCTCCCCTGCAACAACGACGACAGGGCTTCGGGTGTATCGAGTGTGCCGCTCACGCCCCGGGTATTGCGGTTCGCTACGCTTGAAGCGTCGAAGGAAAGACTGATACCCGCTTCGCGGGCAAAGCGGTCAAGCGCCGGTGCCAGGGGCCCGGCGGGAATGTTCCACTGGTGCACCGGGTGGGTCTGCTCAACAGTCGAGGGCTGCGCCAGGGTGGGTAGCGCGTAGCTGCTGACGATGACGCCGAAGACCGCACCGTGTATGGCACGACTCAGTAGATGACGCTGGGGAAACGGGGACGCACTCATTAACTCGCTCCGTAAAAGGGGATCGGCAGATCGGCCTGTAGGTCGGCCTTTTCTTACATGCCGAACGAGAATGAGAAATCACCTCATTTTTATTTGAGGTTGATGTATGGCGAGGAAAACTGTTAGCTGGCGGCGTTCAACGTCACCCAGTATTGGGTTCGATAATCGATCCGCAGGTGCAGTGACTGCGCAACCAATGCCAGCACCTGATCGGTGTCGGCGAGCTGAAAGGTGCCGGAAACCCGCAGGCCCGAGACCTCTTCGGCGCAGCGCAACAGGCCCGGGCGATAGCGCGACAAGGCCCCGATGAAATCACCGAGGCGCATATTGCGTGCGCTGATCACCCCGTCACTCCAGCTCCATACATCCAGGCCGTTATCCTTGAACTCACGAACGCCATCCGAGGTGAACAGCCGC
The DNA here is from genome assembly GCF_001307275.1 of Pseudomonas fluorescens. Taxonomy (NCBI): domain Bacteria; kingdom Pseudomonadati; phylum Pseudomonadota; class Gammaproteobacteria; order Pseudomonadales; family Pseudomonadaceae; genus Pseudomonas; species Pseudomonas fluorescens. The sequence goes on along the minus strand of NZ_CP012831.1, from coordinate 1,689,356 downwards.
TGGTTGCCGGCCTGGACGGTGTCGCTGACCGCAAGGGTTTGACTGGACCCAGGAAACACCGTGACGGCGCCGCCCTGCACCGCGATGAGCGTCCCGTCGTCCCGCTCGTATGCCAGGAACCGGGCATTCAGGGTGCGTATGAGGCCGTCGCGGGTTTGTACCCAGAACGGGCGCGGTTGAGCCGAGCCTGCGTCCGGGCCGGTATTGACGATGATTTCGCCGCGCCGCAGAACGATCAGGCGTCGCTGTGGGTTGAAATAGCTGTCGACTGCACTGTCGCTGTTGAGCTGGATAAGGCTGCCGTCATCGAGTTGGAAGCGCTTTTGTTCGCCGGTCTTGCTGTGCTGTTGGGCAAGCATGGCCGGCAGCGGCGTGTAGTCGCGGCCCAGCCAGGCCGCGCCACCCAAGGTGGCCAATGCACCCAGTAGCTTGAGGCTTTGGCGCCGATGGATGCCTGAGCGGGCGCCCTTGAGGGTGTGCCGAGCCAAATCCGGTGGAACGCCCGCGAAGTCATCGCCAAGCGCTTCCACGCGCTGCCACGCTAACCGATGCTCCGCCCGCTGCTGCAGCCAGTGCTCGAAACTGCGCTGGGTTTGCTCATCGGCAGGATTGAAGCGCAGACGCACCAGCCAGTGGATCGCCTGGTCGACCACCGCCGGATCCAGCGCTTGCGCTTCACTGTTCGGCATAACGCAAGCGATAGCAGTGTTGCAGGGCCTTGGCCAGGTCGCGTTCAACCGTAGAGCGGGAAACGCACAATTTTTCGGCTATTTGCAGGCAGGTCAGGCCGTCGAGCTGGGCGAGTAGAAAAGCCTCGCGAACCCTCGGTTTGAGCAGGTCGAGCAGGCGGTCTATGCGCTCGAGGCTATCAAGAATCAGCAAGCGTTCTTCTTCAGAGGGGGCCGCTTGTGGAGGGAGCAGCGCGAGGCTCTCGAAGTAGGCGCGTTCGAGTTCGCGACGGCGATACCGATCGATCATCAGCCCACGGGCGATGCTGCTCAGATAAGCCCGGGGTTCGCGCAAGGGGCTCAATTGACGCGATTTGAGCAGACGGACAAACGTGTCCTGCGCCAGGTCCGCCGCGCTTTCGTGACAGCCGATGCGCCGGCTCAGCCAACTGTGCAACCAGGAATGGTGGCTGCGATAGAGCAGGGTGAGGTCGGCATTGCCCAGTGTGTCGTTGCTGCGCATCAGCATCCCGGAAACATACATAATTGATAATGAATCGCATTATATTCAGGCGGCTGACGTCAGTGCAAATGTGTGGGAGCCGATGCGCGAGACGGGCCCTGGTATACGAGTCCTGATAGGAATAGGCAATGCTGCAAGGCAAACCGGCATAGGTGCCGAGGTTCTGCGTCGATAGCATGGCCTCGTTCCCACCTTATTGGAGGCTCGCCATGAGCAGCAGAAAAACCCTATTCATCACCGGCGTCAGCAGCGGCCTGGGCAATGCCCTGGCGCGGGAAGCGCTTGCGGTGGGCCATCGGGTGATCGGCACCGTGCGCAGTGACGCGGCGTTGCAGGCCTTCGAGGCACTGTCCCCGGATCAGGCTCATGGCGTGCTCCTGGATGTCACTGACTTCGAGCGGATCGACAGCGTGGTCGCCGCCACACAAGCCAGCCACGGCCCGGTCGACGTACTGGTCAACAATGCCGGCTATGGCCATGAGGGCATCTTCGAAGAGTCACCGTTGCAAGAGATGCGTCGCCAGTTCGACGTCAACGTGTTCGGCGCGGTGGCGGTGACCAAGGCCTTCGTGCCCTATTTCCGCGAGCGCCGCGCCGGGCATATCCTCAACATCACCTCCATGGGCGGCACCATCACCATGCCGGGCATTTCCTTCTACTGCGCGAGCAAGTTTGCGCTGGAAGGTATCTCCGATACGCTGAGCAAGGAATTGCTGCCGTTCAACATCTTCGTGACCGCCGTGGCACCGGGCTCGTTTCGCACCGACTGGGCGGGACGTTCGATGCAACGCACCCCGCGAAGCATTGCCGACTACGACGCCAGTTTCGACCCGATACGCAAGGCGCGGGAAGAAAAAAGCGGCAAGCAGCCGGGTAACCCACAGAAGGCGGCCCAAGCGATGTTGCAACTGATCGACAGCCCGACACCGCCGGCCCACTTGCTGCTGGGCAGTGATGCCCTCAGCCTGGTGCGCGACAAGCTGAGCCGTGTCGCCAGGGAGATCGATCAATGGGAAGCGCTGAGCCGTTCGACGGACGATTGAAGGACGAGCAAGAGGCACGTCAATGACCCAGGTTGATGCCTGCACCGCGCGCATGGTGCGGTTGATGGAAAAGCTCGCACCGGTAGAGGGCTACAACCTCAGCGCGCTGGAAGACATCCGTTTTCTGCGTTCGAACCGACCGCTGACGCGCACGCCGGTGTTGTATGAGCCCGGCATCGTGATCCTGTGCCAGGGGCGCAAGCGTGGCTATCTGGGCGACGACGTTTATGTCTATGACGCCCAGCATTATCTGGTGGTGTCTGTCCCGGTTCCCTTCACCATGGAGACCGACGCCAGCGCCGCGGAACCGATGCTGGCGGTCTACATGCGCCTGGACCTGCAACTGGCCAGCGAGTTGATGTTGCAAGTGGACGAAACCCTGGGCCCCAGCGATGCACAGCCCAAAGGCATGTACGCCTCGCCCATGGACGACTTGCTGCGCACCTCGACGCTGCGTTTTCTGGAGGCCATGAGTCGCCCGGGCGAAGGGCAGATCCTGGGACCTTCGCTGATACGGGAAATCTACTACCGGATCCTGACCGGCGAGCAGGGCGGCTCGATGCGCGCCGCGCTCAGCCGCCAGGGGCACTTTGGCAAGATCACCCGGGCGATACGCAAGATCCACAGCTGCTACCACGAGCATCTGGACGTCGAAACACTCGCCCACGAAGCCAACATGAGCATCCCCAACTTTCACCTGCACTTTCGCAGCGTGACGGACTCCACGCCCATGCAGTACTTGAAATCGACGCGCCTGCACCAGGCGCGACTACTGATGCTGCGCAATACCATGAGCGCCTCGACGGCGGCGTTCAACGTCGGCTACGAAAGCGCCTCGCAATTCAGCCGCGAGTTCAAGCGCCTGTTTGGGCGAACGCCTCAGGCGGAGATTGAATGGATGAAGGCGACTTATGCTTTGCCTGCGCCTGCCGGGCCGTCCATTTATGTTTCGTCGCATTAGGAGCGGTGGTGGGGCGCGCCAGCGTTGATACTGTCCAGCTATAAAAAAGCACGGGTGATCGGTGCCTTTCAACAGGTCGTCTTTACCTATCGTGAACAATCATGCGTGTCGGCGGGCGTGCATTGGCTGCCAGTGGAGTGCAAGTCAGAACTCGTTGTTGCCATTGATCACTGGCTTCAAAGTAAAAAGCTTTGATGCCCCCACACCGATCATTCGTGACGGGCAGAAAACGACCAAAAACCTCCCGTCACAACGGGCCGGAAATGGCCCTGAACGCCCATCATAACCCCATAAAAAAAGGCATGGTTTTCGCTGTTTTCAGCGTCGCGCAGACAGCTGTTGCGGCGCCAAAAATGCATCGTGGAAATAGTTACGAAACGCCTGCATCGCCGGGCTGAATTCGCGCTCGCGATGCCACGCCAGTCCGACACTCATCGGCGTCACCTTATCGGTGACTGTCAGGGTTTCGATGCGCTTTCCTTCCAATGACCAGGGGCGGTGCACCAAGTCCGAGAGGATTGCCACGCCGCTGCCATTGGCGACCATGCTGCGCACCGCTTCGACTGAACTGGTACGCACCCGCACGTTTGGCTGTTGATGCGCATGTTCCCAATAGCGCATGGCGCTTTGTTCGGCTTCGTCGACGGTCAGCAGGATGTAGGGTTCTTTCGCGACGTCGGCGAGGCTGACCGCCGAGCGTTCGCACAACGGATGGTGGCTGGGCAGCCATAACCGCCGTTCGGAGTTGAAGAGAATCTCTGAAACGATGTCCGGGTGCGTGAGGTTGGCGGTGAGCACCACGGCCATATCGAAACGACCTTCCAACAAGCCTTGTTCAATGGCTTGCCGTTCCTGTTCATGGACTTCAATGGCCACGTCCGGATGCCAGTGTTCCAGGCGCTGCAAATGGTGCGGGAGGAAATAACCGATCACTGTGTAGCTCGCCGCCAGGCGCAACACGCCGCTGGCGCGGATGTCCGGCAACGGGCTGTTCAACGCGTCATCGACGCTGCGCAAAATCACGTAGGCCCGATTCAAAAAGTGCCGCCCGGCGTCAGTCAGGCTCATGCCCTGGGCCGAGCGCTGGAACAACAGCGTGCCAAGGATGCCTTCCAGTTCCTTGATCGCCGTGGTCACCGCCGACTGGGAAATATTCAGATGAATCGCGGCTTGAGAGATTTGCCCGATCTCGGCGGTGGCGACGAAATAGCGGACTTGGCGCAGGGTCAAGGACATGAGCACTCCGGGCGACGCTGTATCTGTTTTTCAGAAGATGGCCTATCTGATAATAGATCTTCCCAAGGGGGTAGGGAGGAATCTAACTTGGCCTTCACGAAGTCACAAGCGTCGGGAGCAAGCGTCATGCAGGCAGTAGACTTCAACTCGGACATGGGCGAAGGCTTTGGTCCCTGGACCATCGGCGATGGCGTCGACAATGAGCTGATGGGCTTTATCAGTTCGGCCAACATCGCCACCGGTTTTCATGCCGGCGACCCTGGCACCATGCGCCGCACCGTCGAGCAGGCCAAGCGCCTGGGCGTGGCTATCGGCGCGCATCCGGGGTTTCGCGACCTGGTTGGTTTTGGCCGTCGGCACATCAATGCGCCGGCCCAGGAACTGGTCGACGACATGCTCTATCAGTTGGGCGCCCTGCGTGAACTCGCCCGGGTTCAAGGCGTGGCCCTGCAACACATCAAACCCCACGGCGCGCTCTACATGCACCTGGCCCGAGACGAAGAGGCCGCCCGTTTACTGGTGGAAAACCTCCAGCGCCTGGAGCCGGAGTTGCTGTTGTATTGCATGCCCGAATCGGTGATCTGGCGGGTCGCCACGGAACTCGGCCAACCGGTGATCCGCGAGTTCTACGCCGATCGCGAATACGACCTCAGCGGCTCCATCGTCTTCACCCGTAACGTGCGGGCTTACGACCCGGCCCACGTCGCCGAGCGAGTACTGCGTGCTTGCCAACAAGGCGTGGTGCGCACCGTCGAGGGCGAAGACCTGGCGATCGAATTCGATTCCATCTGTTTGCACAGCGACACGCCGGGCGCCCTGGCGTTGGTCGAAGCCACCCGTCATGCGCTGGGTGGCGCGGGCATAGAGGTCCGAGCACCGCGCTGAGACCGAACGAAAACACCTGGCCCACAGACGCCAGGGTTTGCCCACCGATTCACTTTTTGCCTGCCTTTCTATAACTATTCCAAGAGGAACAGACATGGCTGAACACACTGTAATCACCCCATTGCCGGGGACCTTCTACCGTAAAGCCTCTCCGGAATCGGCGAACTTCGTCGAGGTCGGCGCGCAGGTCAGCGCCGACACGGTCATTGGCCTGATCGAGGTCATGAAGCAGTTCTCCGAACTGACCGCCGGGACGGCTGGTCGCCTCAGTGCCTTCTTGGTGGAAGACGGTGATCCGGTGGAGCCGGGTCAAGTCGTCGCAACACTCGACGCCGAGTGAGGGGGCGATCATGACCCAAGCCATTCATAAACTGCTGGTCGCCAACCGTGGCGAGATCGCCGTGCGGATTATCCGCGCCGCCAAAGAACTGGGCATTCCCACCGTTGCTGCGTGCAGCGAGGCGGACGTCGATTCCCAGGCCGCGCGCATGGCCGATGAGGTGCACATTCTTGGCCCGGCCCGTGCCGACAAAAGTTACCTGAACGTCGAGGCCTTGCTCGGCGCCTTGAAAGCCACGGGCGCCAACGCGGTGCATCCCGGTTACGGCTTTCTGTCGGAGAACGCCGATTTCGCCGAAGCGGTGGTGGCTGCCGGCGCCATATTCGTCGGCCCGAGCGCGGAGACGATCCGGCGCATGGGTGATAAAGCCGAGGCACGGCGTACCGCACAAGCCGCTGGCGTGCCGGTGGTGCCGGGTTCGCCGGGTGAACTGTTCGACGTCGAGTCGGCGCTGCAGGCTGCTCAATCCGTTGGCTTCCCGTTGTTGATCAAAGCTTCGGCCGGTGGCGGCGGGCGCGGTATTCGGCTGGCGGAAAACGCTGAGCAACTGAGCGAAGAATTTCCCCGGTCCCAGCGCGAAGCCCAAGCGGCGTTTGGCAATGGCGCTGTGTACCTGGAGCGATTTATCAGCCGGGCTCGGCATATTGAAGTGCAGGTGTTGGGCGACGGTCAGCACGCGGTGCATTTGTTTGAGCGCGAGTGTTCGCTGCAACGGCGCCGGCAGAAAATCTTCGAAGAAGCGCCGTCGCCAGTCCTCAGCCAGCAGCAACGGAAAACCCTCTGCGAAAGCGCCGTGCGCCTGACCGAATCGTTGGGCTACAAGGGTGCCGGCACGCTGGAATACCTGTATGACGACGCCACTGGCGAGTTCTTCTTTATCGAGATGAACACGCGGATTCAGGTGGAGCATCCGGTCAGCGAACTGATCACCGGCATCGACCTGGTCCAGTCCATGTTGCGCATCGCTGGCGGCGAGCCGCTGGGCTTCAAGCAAAGTGACATCCGACTCAACGGCGCCGCCCTGCAAATGCGCCTGAACGCTGAGGACCCGGCGCGAGATTTCTTCCCGAGTCCAGGCCTGGTCGAGGAACTGATCTGGCCGAACGGCGCGGGCATTCGTGTCGATACGCATCTGTATCAAGGCTACCGTGTGCCACCGTACTATGACTCGCTGCTGGCCAAACTGATTATTCACGGTGCGGATCGCGCCGAAGCCCTGGCCCGAGCGCGAATGGCGGTGGCGCACACCACGCTCACCGGCATGGCCAACACCTTGGCGTTGCACGGTGAATTGCTCGAGCAACCGTGGCTGCACAGCGCCGACTTTCACACCGGCACTCTGGAAACCTGGCTGGCCGAGCGCCGCAGCGGAGGTGAAGCATGAGTACTCCCATCCGCTACAGCTTTGGCGCCGATGAGCACTTGTTTGCCGAAGTCAGCGACAGCATGTCCCTGGACGCGTTCTTCAAAGGCTTGGCCGTCACCCGCGCCGTGGAACAGCTGGCGCTGGATGGCGTGCTCGATATCTGCCTGGCCAACGCGTCATTCCAGATTCGTTTCGACCCGGATCGCATCGCCCCTCATACCTTGCTCGAAGCGGTAAAAATCGCCGAGGCCGGGGCCGTTGCCGAACGCACGTTGCAGACGCGGATTATCGAGATTCCGGTGCTCTACAACGATCCCTGGACCCACGAAACCCTGATGCGTTTTCGCGATCGCCATCAAGACCCGAGCGCCACGGACCTGGAATACGCCGCACGAATCAACGGTCTGGCCGACGTCGATGCATTCATCGCGGCCCACAGTGGCGCGCCGTGGTTTGTCTCGATGGTTGGCTTCGTTGCCGGGCTGCCGTTCATGTTCCAGATGGTCGAGCACGAGCGCCAGTTGCAGGTGCCCAAGTACCTGCGCCCGCGTACCGACACACCGAAATTGACCCTTGGTCACGGCGGTTGCTTTGGTTGCATTTACTCGGTGCGTGGCGCCGGCGGTTATCAGATGTTTGGCGTCACCCCCGCGCCGATCTACGACCCGCAACAGAACCTCGCGTACCTGAAAGAACACATGGTGTTTTTCCGTCCAGGCGACATCGTGCAGTTCAAACCGATGGACCGTGAAGCCTACGACCACGCGGTGGCTGACGTGGAAGCCGGTTGCTTTGATCTGCGGATTCGGCCGGTGGAGTTTTCGCTGGACGCGTTCCTCGCCGATCCCGTTGGCTATCCCAAGTCGTTGCAGGAGGTGTTGGCATGATCAAGGTCCTCAAACCCGGCCTCGCCACTTCGGTACAAGACCTGGGCCGCGAAGGGTATTACCACTTGGGCATTCCGCCGTCCGGCGCGCTTGATCAATACGCCTTGAGCGCGGCCAATCAATTGGTCGGCAACCCGGCAGGTCTGGCGGCGCTGGAATGCACGCTGCTCGGGCCTGAGTTGGAGTTTCAGGAGGATGCATTGGTGGCGGTCAGCGGCGCGCACATGACGCCACGGGTCGATGGCGTGGAAATGCACCACGACACCGCGTTCACCGTGAAGGCCGGACAAGTGCTGCGCTTTGACTTTCCCAAGGCGGGTGCCCGCGCTTATGTGGCGGTAGCCGGCGGCATTGATGTGCCGGTGGTGCTCGGCAGTCGCTCCACCTATGCGCTCGGCGCGCTCGGTGGCTTTCAGGGGCGACGCCTGATTGCAGGCGACGAATTGCCGATAGGCATCGCCAGTGGCAAAAGCCGCGCCGGGGCCAGTTTGCCCATGGCGTTACGGCAATCATTGGGTGGCGAAATCACCCTGCGGGTGGTGCCCGGTTTGTACTACCACCGCTTGACCGAAGCGGCGGCGAAGAGCTTTTTCGCCGAGCCGTGGACGGTCGGCTCGGAGGCCGACCGCATCGGCTATCGCTTCAAGGGCGGCAGCGCGCTGAGCTTTCAGCCCCGGGAGCAGCCGTTTGGCGCCGGTTCCGATCCGTCGAACATCGTCGACAGTTGCTACCCGATTGGCTCGATCCAGGTGCCCGCCGGGCTCGAACCCATCGTGCTGCACCGTGATGCGGTGTCCGGTGGCGGCTACGCGATGATTGGCACGGTGATCAGCGCCGACCTCGATTTGATCGGCCAGATGCAACCCAACCAGAAGGCCCGCTTTGTCGCGGTAACCCTCGAAGAGGCGCTGCAAGCGCGACGTTCCTATAAGAAAAAGCTCAGCTGCCTGAGCAAGCTGTTCCCTTCCTGATTCTGCCCGCCGTCTAGCGCGGGCCATGCCAAACGGTACGCCAACGCCGCACTTCGGTGCGGTGACGGCTGCCCGCGCTTCAACCTTTGATTGGTTTTGGAGTTCACGCATATGGCTGCTTTATCGCAATCGAGTCAAACCGGGCAAGACCCGGCGCATCATCCTGTTCCCACCGAAGCGCGCATGGGTCGACTGTCCCTGACCATGGCCTGGTGGGCGGTATGCAGTGCAATGTTTTACATCGTGGTGGGTGCTTCATTGGCGTTGTCGTTCGGTGCGCGCAATGCGCTGATCGGCATGGTCCTGTCGGTGATCAGTTATGGACTGGTCAACAGCGTGCTAAGCCGCTTTGCGGTTCGCAGCGGTTTGTCGGTGGCGTTGTTTTCACGGCTGTTGTTCGGCAGCACCGGAGCGAGCCTGGCGACGTTGATTTTCTTCTCGACCGCGATCTATTACGCGGTGTTCGAAGGTTCGGTGATCGCCGTCGCGCTCAATCACCTGTACCCGGAACTGGTCTATCCGCTGGCGGCATTGGCAGTAGTGCTCTACAGCGTGCCAATGATCCTGGGCAGCGTGCAGCACTGGCTGGACAAGCTCAACGGCGTATTGCTGCCGGTGTACCTCGGTGGTTTGCTGGTGGCGGTGGGCCTATCGATCAGCCGTTATGGCTACCAGCCGCAATGGCTGGAGTTCGGCCCGGCAACGCCTAGTGCATTCGGCTGGTGGGATTGTTTTGTCGCCTACATGGGCGTCTGGGTGTTGATGCTGTTCACCTTCGACTATGCGCGCTTCGGCAAACCTGAAGACGCCGAGTACCACGGTCGCTGGAACTTCGGCATGCCGTTCTACGCGGTGACGTTTCTGCTCAACGGCGCGGCGGGCATTTATCTGGTCAGCAGCATCCCCCACGAAGGCGCGCTGAACGAAGTCTCGGTGGTGATGGCGATTTTGCAGTTGATGGGCCTGTGGGGATTGCTGTTTGTCTGGGCCACGCAAACCCGGATCAACACCGCCAACTATTACTTGGCGACCCTGAACATGCAGGCGTTCTTCGGTCGATTTGGCCTTCGCGGTTCATACCTGATGTGGGCAGTGGCGGTGGGGGTGATCGTCTACGGTTTGATGCTCGCGGACGTGTTTGCCTACATCCTCAAGGCATTGGCCTATCAGGGGATTTTCGTGGTGGCCTGGGTGGGTGTGGCGTTGGCGCAGATTGTCTACGGACGCAGTGACGTGGCAGCGCTCGAGCGGGTGGCCGCGTTTAACCCGGTGGGCTTGACGGCCTGGTTTGGCGCCACCGCATTGGGTCTTGCGTTGATGTTTTCCGGCGGCGGCCTGAGCAGCTTTTCCGCGCCATCTACCGTGATAGTTGCATTTGCCTTGCAAGCAGGCTTATCTCATCGAAGCCGGTTGCGGATGCGGTTGGCAGAGTAGAGTTTTGCAGTCACTCATCTCAGTGCCTGGAAGTACGTCTTGGAATACATGTCAAAATGGATCTGCGTGAAGTGCTATGGAGCTCGATGGCGCTGAAAGCCCCGTATTTACTGGGTTTCAGGCACAAAAAAAGACGTCCGTGGACGTCTTTAGATGTTGAAGTGGTGGAGCCGGGGGGATTTGAACCCCCGTCCGCCAGTACTCTGCTGTCGGTACTACATGCGTAGCCGTGTCTATTAAGTTAACCCTCAGCGACCCGACGGGCAGGGTGCTTTGGGCGAGTTGTGTAAGTTTTAGCCGCTTCGTCCACAACGTACTGCACGGCGATTCCGTTCTATATGACAATCACTTTGGGTTTACGGACATCCCCTAATGATTGCTGGACCCGAAGGTACCAGAAGCTCAGGATCTAAGGCTGCTTACGCAGCGATAGCGAATTCCTGGCCGTAGTTTTCGTCATTGGCAACTATAGAAGTTGCAACAGTGGATTTACGAGTTCTGTTACCAACTCGGCATGCACCTAAAGTTTCGCAACCGGCGTCGAATCCTAAACGGCCCCGAACCTGTCGCTCCATGAAGCTGTTGGAGCGGCAGGCATGTGCAGTGTACGCCAATCCGCGTCTGAGGCCAACCCGAAGGTTGGCCAACTGCGGTGTCACTGGCCGCCTTTGGTGTTGTTCTGTAGCTTCTGGATGGCCTGATTGGTCAACGAGATGCAATTTTCGGTGCCTTCTTTGGTGCCTTTGGCATGCTCAGCCTTGGCTTGTCCAACGGTGGCGTCGATGTCGGTCTTCAGACCTTCGCTCATTTGCTCGGTGCTGACTTTGGCGTCGCTGATCTTTTGCAGATTGATTTTGCAAAGGTCATCCTGGCTCCCTGCAAACACCGGAGAGGCCAACATCGCAGCGGAAATGAACAAGCCAGCAAGTGCGGTGCGCTTCATGTGTATCTCCTTAAACGTATGGTCTCGGTGCCGCTGGACAGTCGCGGCCGGGCCGAGTCGGTAGATGGCCCAGCGGAACCGGGCCTATTCAAGTGACTACAACGAATCGCAGGAATTCGATTTTTTAACTGATACCGGAGACCCTCCTTCCATGGTGGCGGTTTTGGAGCGTGTCACCCGGTCCACCAGATACACCAATCCGTGGTAGTCGATTTCGCTATGACGCGTCAGACCGATCTCACACGTACGGCTGGTGGAAATGCCCTCGGTGCAGTATTGAACCGCGTCCTTGAGGGTTCGCAGCGAGTGGGCGTTCAGCTCGGGTGTGGTGAAGCCCTTGTCGCCGGCGAAACCGCAGCAATGTATGCCTTCGGGGATGACCACGTTTTTACTGCATTTGCGCGCCAGGTCGATCAGCGCCTGGCTTTCGCCGAGGTGCTGCGTGCTGCAGGTGACGTGCACGGCGATGGGCGCCTCCTGGGGGATGAAGTCGAGACGCTCCATCAAATGGGTACGGATGAAGCGCACCGGGTCGTACAGGTCCAGGCGCACGTCACCAAGGTCCTGGACCAACCGTAGCGTGCAGGGGCTGGTGTCGCAGTAGATGGGGTCGAGCCCGCCGCGACTGGCATGCAGCAAGGCACCGATCAGTTCCTGGCGCTTGTGCTCGGCCTGTTCTGTGTAGCCTTTGGAAGCAAAGGGTTGGCCGCAGCAGAGGCTGTCCACATTGTCTGGAAAGACCACCTGGTAGCCGGCCTTTTCCAGCAGGCTGCGGGTTTTGTCGTACAGCGACATCTGCTCCTTGTCCGCCGCCGTCGGGCCCATGACCCGCGACACGCAAGCCGCCAGGTACACCACGCGCGGGCGTTCGTCCGACACGGTGGGGCTGAAACGGATGGCCTTTTCCGGCTGCGGCATGGCGTTGGTCCACTGTGGGACCTGGCCTTTGGACAGTCGCGTCAACGAAGCCGACAGTTTCGCCAGGCGGGGGGCGCCCAGCAGCATGCGCGCACCGTTGGCGACGTGCAGGGCAAAGCGTGCGCCTTGCAGCGTGGTGGCGAAATTTCCTTCAATCCAGTTGGCGGTTTTCGTCTTCGTCGCGTCGCGGCTGCGCAGTTTTTTCACCAGCTCGCCGGTATTGATGCCTACCGGGCAACGTTGCGCACACAGGCCCGTGGCGGCGCAGGTGTCGATGCCCTGGTATTGGTAGGCACGTTCCAGTTCGGTGGTGTCCGTGCCGGCGCGTTTTTTCGCCTGGATGTCCCGCCAGATGACGATGCGCTGGCGCGGGCTCAAGGTCAGGTCTTTGGACGGGCACACCGGCTCGCAGAAGCCGCATTCGATGCACTTGTCCACGATCTCATCGGCGGCCGGCAGCGGTTTGAGGTGCTTGAGGTGGATCTGCGGATCTTCGCTGAGCACCACGTCCGGGTTGAGGATGCCATTGGGGTCGAGCAGTCGTTTGAGCTGCCACATCAACTGGTAGGCATCACTGCCCCATTCCAGCTCGACGAACGGCGCCATGTTGCGCCCGGTGCCGTGTTCGGCTTTCAGCGAGCCGCCGAATTCCACGGCCACCAAGTGCGCCACGTCATCCATGAACGCCTGGTAGCGTGCGACTTCTTCGGCGCTGTTGAAGCCCTGGGTGAAGACGAAGTGCAGATTGCCTTCCAGCGCGTGTCCGAAAAGGATCGCTTCGTCGTAGTGATGTTTGTCGAACAACTCGATCAGGCGGTTCACGCCGAGGGCCAGTTGCTCCACCGGAAAGGTCACGTCTTCGATGATCACCGTGGTCCCGGTTTTGCGTACCGCCCCCACGGCTGGAAAGGTGTCTTTGCGGATCGCCCAGAGCCGGGCGTTTTCCCGTGGGTCTTCGGTAAAGTCGACCTGTTTTTCCACCGGGAAGCCGGCCAGGGAGGTCATGATCCGGGCCAGCTGTTCCTGTAGTAACGACGATGAAGCCGCGCGGGATTCGATCAGCAGGGCGCAGGCATTTATCGACAGATGCTGTACGAAGTCCGGCATGCCCGGTTTGTCCTGCACCGAGCGCAGGCTGCGGCGGTCCAGCAGTTCCACGGCCGATACCGGCTGGCTTTTCAGCACGGTGACGGCGTTGCAGCAGGTTTCCACATCCGGGAATACGATCAGCGCCGAAGCCTTGTTCGGATGGTCGATGACGGTGTTGTAGGTCACCGCACTGATGAAGCCGAGGGTGCCTTCGGAGCCCACCAACAGGTGGCTCAAGATATCCACAGGCTCGTCGAAATCCACCAGGGCATTGAGTGACAGGCCGGTGGTATTTTTCAGACGGTATTTGTGGCGAATTCGAGCGGCCAATTCGGTGTTGGCGCGGGTTTCGCGACCGAGGGTGGCTAGGCGTTCCAACAGTTCGCCATGGCTTGTACGAAAAGCCGCCACGCTGTTGTCGTCTTCGGTGTCCAGGCGTGTGCCATCGGCCAGTACCAGGCGGATGCCGGCCAGGGTGTGATAGGTGTTCTGCGCGGTGCCGCAGCACATGCCGCTGGCGTTATTGGCGACGATGCCGCCGATCTTGCAGGCGTTGATCGACGCCGGATCAGGGCCGATCTTGCGCCCGAACGGAGCCAGCCAGGCGTTGGCCTGGGCGCCGATCACGCCGGGCTGCAAACGAATCTGCGTGCCTTGTTCGCGAATCTCGCGACCGTTCCAGTTATCCCCCAGCACAATCAGTACCGAGTCGCTGATGGCTTGGCCGGACAGGCTGGTGCCGGCGGCGCGGAACGTGACAGGGACCTGGTCCCGTTGGGCCAGTTTCAGCAGGGCAATCACTTCATCTTCGGACTCGACGCGTACCACCAGTTTCGGAATCAGCCGATAGAAACTGGCGTCGGTGCCGAAGGCCAAGGTCGACAAGGGATCGTCGAAACGTCGCTTCTGTGGGATCAGCTGTTGGACGTCGCGCAGGAAAGGGGCCGGAAGGGTCATTGGTCCTCCAGAATCAAGACCACCAGATCCTTCGGACCATGGGCGCCATAGGCCAGGACTTGTTCGATGTCGGCGGTTTTCGACGGGCCGGACACCAGCAGGGCATTGGTGGGCATGCCTTGGGCCCACTCGAATTCCTGTTGCACTTCATAAAAGTTGTCGCGGATCTCGCTGGCCTTGAGCAGGGCGAAATGCACCGGTGGCACCAGGCTCATCAGCCGTGGCTCTTCCCGCGTTGGCCACAGAATCAGGCTGCCGGTGGCGGCAATAGCGCCGAGGGTTCCCGTGAGGCTGGCCGGGGTGTCGTTGAACAACTCGGCTTTCCATTCTTCTATCGGTCGGTCGTAAGCCTTGAGAGTTGGCAGGTCCGGATTGTTCACCCAGAACTGTGCGATTTTTTTCCCGTGTGCGGTGGTCGGGGCGATGAGCAGGCTCGGCAATTGACGGTCGCGCAGTAATTGCGCGAGCAGGGCCGGCCAGCCTTCCTCGGAAGTCAGATGGATTTCCGTGTGTACCGCCTCCATCAGCTTGCGCAATTGCGGGATACGTTCCTCGGGCGCATAGCGATAGGTTTGCGTCACCAGTTCGACATCGAAATTGTCGGCAACCGGCGTGGTGCCCGTCAGGCTTTTACGCAGCTTGGCGAGGATATTGTTCTTGGCGCTCATCGGCGGCCTCCCTGCTGATTCAGGTGTTCGCGAGCCAGGTCATGCAATGAGCGGGCGGCGGGTTGGGGGGCGCTGTGGTTCTGGGTCCATGGGCCGAGGTTTTTCGGTGTCAGGGCGCGCAGGCGCGTGGCGAGGAACCCGAACAGTCGGTACAGCCGCGGCGAGCTGTTGAGCCAGGCCCAGGCATTCCAGATGAAACGCTCCTTGGGCGAGTATTTGCTGCCCTGGCCGCGCATCACCTGGTTCGGGCTGTCCGGCGCCTTGACGTTTTCTTCCCGCAGCCGCCGCAGCAGCGCGGGGATCGGAATCTTCACCGGACACACTTCACCGCAGGCGCCGCACAGCGAAGAGGCGCTCGGGTGGTCCGGCACCTTGGCCAGGCCGACCATGTGCGGCGTGATGATTTTTCCGATAGGCCCCGGGTACACCTCGCCGTAGGCATGGCCGCCGATTCGGGTATAGACCGGGCAATGATTCATACAGGCGCCGCAGCGAATGCAGTTCAGCGTCTGGCGCAGTTCGCTGTCGGCAAACGCCTGGCTGCGGCCGTTATCGAGCAGGACCAGGTGGACTTCCTGGGGACCGTCCAGCTCATCGGCCTTGCGTGGCCCGGAGATCATGTTGACGTAGGTCGTGATGGGCTGGCCGAGGGCCGAGCGGGTCAGCAGCGAGAGCAGTGGCACGACATCGCGCAGGTTCTCCACCACCTTTTCAATACCGGTCACGGCGATGTGCACCGGCGGCACGGTGGTGGACATCCGCCCATTGCCTTCGTTTTCCACCAGCAGCAGCGTGCCGGTTTCGGCGACGGCGAAGTTGACGCCGGAGACGCCGATGTCGGCTTCGAAGAATTTCTGCCGCAATACCTTGCGACCGATCTGAATGAGTTGGTCGACGTCCTTGGTGTACTCCACGCCGAGTTTGTCGTGGAACAAGGACGCGACCTGACCGGCATTCTTGTGGATCGCCGGCATAATGATGTGTGAAGGCTTCTCGTGGTCGAGCTGGACGATGTATTCCCCCATGTCGGATTCGAGACATTCAATGTCCCGAGCCTCGAGGAAATGGTTCATCTCCATCTCTTCGCTGACCATCGATTTGCCCTTGATCACTTGCCGCGCCTCGTGAGCGCGGATGATCGAGAGGACGATGCCATTGGCTTCGTCCACCGTCTCCGCCCAGTGCACGTTCACACCGTTGCGGGTCAGGTTGGTTTCCAGTTGCTCGAGCAGGTCGGGCAGCTTGGATAGCGCACGGGCGCGGACGGCATTGCCCAGCACCCGCAGGTGTTCTCTTTCGTGGGCATCGCTGAAGGACGCTGCCCGCTTGGTCATCAGTGAATCCATCGCGCTGCGAAAGTTGTTTCGCAGTTGCGTGTCGTCCAGGGCCTTGTGGGCCCGGGCGCGAAAATCTTCCTGCGCCTCAACCGGTACTTCAACGGTGGGGATCAGCGTCGGCGTGCTCATGCGGCACCTCCGGTACGCTGCCAGAGGAAGCTTGCCAGGTGCTTGCCGCGCAACGCCTCCTGCTGTTTTTCCAATGCGCCGTTGATGTTCATCAAGCAACCGCAGTCGGCGCTGAGGACCTGATGTGCGCCGGATTCCTTCAGCGCCCGGGTCTTGTCGGCCACCATCGCGCCGGAAATATCCGGCATGCGAACACTGAACGTCCCACCAAACCCACAGCACTCGCTTTCGTGGCTGTGTTCGACTCGCTCCACATTACGCAACTGCGCCAACAACGCGCGGCCGTGCAAGTGGGTATTCATCTCACGCCGTGCCGAGCAAGACGTATGCAGCGCGACCTTCACCGGCTCGCCGCTGTCGTTCAACTGCACCTTGCAGACCAACAGCAGGAACTCGGCCAGTTCATAGGTCCGGGCCGCCAGGGCCTGCACCTGTTTGAGGGTCTCCGGCTCGTCCTTGAACAGGTCGGCGTAATGCTCGCGCAACATGCCGGCGCAGGAACCCGAGGGCACCACCACCGGATAGTCTTCGGCAAACAGGGCCAGTTGCGCCCGTGCCACCGTCCGCGCCTGCTCGGTGTACCCCGAGGTGTAGGCCGGTTGTCCGCAGCAACTTTGCCCTTGCGGGTAGTCCACCCGGATCCCTTCGCGTTCCAGCAGATGAATCGCATCCATCCCGGCTTCGGGATAGAACAGGTCCACCACGCATGTGCCGAACAGGTAGACCCGACGCGGCTTCTCGCTGGGGTATTGCCGAGGTTCGGGCAAGGGCGGGGCGACACGGGTCGCGTTCGGTACGGCGTTGTAAAAAAGCTCGCTCATCAGGCGTGTCTCCGGGTGGTCCCGGTTATCCGTCCGCTGAGGCTGCTGAATATAGCCAGGAAATCTTTCAGCAGCCTTGCAGACCCGGTTGTGAATAGCAGACGCCGAATCACGGTTCGGCGTCGGTTTTTCCAGTATCGCGTGTAGGACTTAATGAACCAGCATGCCGGTAAACCAGTAGGCCTGGGCCAACGTGATCAGGCCGACAATCGTTGCAAAGAATAGGCTGTGTTTGAGGGTGAAACGGAACAGATCCGATTCCTTGCCCACCAGCCCGGTCGCCGCGCAGGCCACCGCGATCGATTGTGGCGAAATCATCTTGCCGGTCACGCCGCCGCTGGTGTTCGCCGCTACCAGCAAGGTGTCGTTGACGCCGATCTGGTGCGCGGTGGTGGCTTGCAACGAGCTGAACAGCGCGTTGGACGAGGTATCGGAACCGGTCAGGAACACGCCCAGCCAACCCAGGAACGGCGAGAAGAACGGGAACGCTGCGCCCGTGCCGGCCAACACCAGGGCCATGGTCGACGACATGCCCGAGTAGTTGGTGACGAAGGCGAAGGCCAGCACCATGCCGATGGACAGGATCGGCCAGCGCAGTTCGAAAAGCGTCTCTTTAAAAGTGGTAAGACCAGTTTTGATGTTGATCTTCAGTACCAGCATCGAGATCAGTGCGGAGAAGAAAATCGCCGTGCCGGTGGCGGAAATCGGATCAAGCTTGAACACAGCCGGGATGGCGGTGGGGTTGATCACGATGGGGGCGACCTTGATCACCATCTGGTCCAGGTGCGGGATGGCGAAGTTGAACACCCAGCCGTACATCGAGCCGCCCGCGGCGAACATGGCCTTGAACGGCTTGAGGGTCCAGATCGTCACCAGCACGGTCAGGATCAGGAACGGCGACCAGGCCTTGATGATTTCCCCCAGGCTGTAGGGCGAAGCCACGGTGCTGCGCGGCTGGCCGAAACCGCCGACGCTGGCGGTGACCGTTGCGCTGGACGTCGCCCCGGCAATCTGGGCGCCGGCGGTGCGCTTGGGCTGCCAGACTTTCAGGAACAGGGTCAGGGAAATCAGGCTGGCCAGGGCCGAGGTGATGTCCGGCAGTTCCGGGCCGATGAAGTTGGAGGTGAAGTACTGGGTGATGGCGAAACTCAAGCCGGCCACCAGCGCTGCTGGCCAGGTTTCCCGCACGCCGCGCAGGCCGTCCATCATGAACACCAGCCAGAACGGTACGAACAGCGACAACAGGGGCAGTTGGCGACCGGTCATGGCGCCGATCTTGAAGGCATCGATTCCGGTGACCTGGCCGGCCACGATGATCGGAATGCCCAGGGCGCCGAACGCCACCGGGGCCGTGTTGGCGATCAGGCACAGGCCCGCGGCGTACAGGGGGTTGAAGCCCAGGCCGACCAGCAGCGCGGCGGTGATCGCCACCGGTGCGCCGAAGCCGGCGGCACCTTCCAGGAATGCGCCGAAGCAGAAACCGATCAACAGCACTTGCAGGCGTTGGTCATCGGTAATCGACAGCACCGAGCTGCGAATCACCTCGAACTGGCCGCTCTTGACGGTCAGTTTGTAGAGAAACACCGCGGCGACGATGATCCAGGCGATGGGCCACAGGCCGTAGGCAAAGCCATAGCCGGCGGCGGCGAAGGCCATGTCGGCGGGCATGTTGAACGCGAAAATCGCCACGGCAATCGCCAGGGCCAAGGTGATGCTGCCGGCCACATGGCCCTTGAGGCGAAACACCGCCAAGGCCAGGAAGAAAAATACGATGGGAATAACGGCCGCGAGTGCGGACAAGCCGAGGCTGCCGAGCGGGCTGTAGAGCTGTTGCCAGGTTTGCATCATGGGTGGGCCCCTAATTGTTGTTGGTCAGGCACTGATCAGCGGATTTGGTTAATTGGTAATACCAATTTACAAGCGCTGTTGGCTAGGGTAAAAGCCTTGGTTGTCGTGTGTCAATTTGCCGCCCTGAAACTTTCGTCGAATAAGCGGTGCAGAGGGCATCTGATCCGTTCGAACAAATGGCTTTTGGTGGGTGTAGGTACGGCCCGGATGGGCCAGAATAGAGAGCCCGGCGAGCCGTCGGGATCGTGGAGAATTGAGTTATGGGGTTTGATCAGATTCGTCAGCGCCGTTTGTCTGACGATATTGTCGAGCGGCTTGAAGGCATGATCCTTGAGGGCACGCTGAAGTCCGGCGAGCGCCTGCCGGCCGAACGGACCCTGGCCGAACAGTTCGGCGTGTCACGTCCTTCGTTGCGCGAGGCGATCCAGAAACTGGCCGCCAAGGGCTTGCTCGTCAGTCGCCAGGGCGGCGGTAACTATGTCGTCGAGTCACTGGGCTCGACATTCAGCGATCCGCTGCTGCAACTGCTGGAAAGCAATCCCGAAGCGCAACGTGACTTGCTGGAGTTCCGTCACACCCTGGAGGCGTCCTGTGCGTACTACGCGGCACAACGGGCCACGGATGTGGATCGCGAGCGGCTGACGGCAGCCTTCGGCGAGCTGCAGGATTGTTACTCGCGCCACGACGAGGTCAGCCGGGCGGAGGAGGGCGCGGCAGATGCCCGGTTCCATCTGGCGATCGCCGAGGCCAGTCATAACGCAGTCTTGCTGCACACCATTCGGGGCTTGTTCGACCTGCTCAAGCGCAACGTCGTCACCAACATCGGCGGCATGTACAAGCAGCGCAGTGAAACCCGCGACATGCTGATCAGCCAGCATCGGGAGTTGTACCAGGCCATTATGGAAGGGCATGCCGAACAGGCGCGGGAAGTGTCCAGCCGACATATCTTGTATGTGCAGGAAGTCTTGGAGGAGGTGCGCCAGGAAGTGCAGCGGGTGGCGCGGGCGGAGCGGCGCAAGGGGATGTGAGCGTGCTTGCGAAGCCTGTGGGAGCGAGCTTGCTCGCGAATGCGGTCAGTCTGACCCATCAATGTTGAATGAGTCGACGCCATCGCGAGCAAGCTCGCTCCCACAATTGGATCTTTGGTGAACGCAGGGTTTGCGTATCGCCGCGATCCTGTGGGAGCGAGCTTGCTCGCGAAAGCGGTCGGTCTGACCCATCAATGTTGAATGAGTCGACGCCATCGCGAGCAAGCTCGCTCCCACAATTGGATCTTCGGTGAACGCAGGGTTTGCGTATCGCCGTGATCCTGTGGGAGCGAGCTTGCTCGCGATAGCGGTCCCAAGGACGAAAGAATCAGTCTTCCTTGCCCTTGTTGCGCACCGCACGCTGCAGCTCGCGGCCGGCGTCGCGTTCGCGTTCGGTATCGCGCTTGTCGTACTCCTTCTTGCCCTTGCCCAGGGCAATTTCGCACTTGATCAGGTGCTTGCTCCAGTACAACGACGTGCAGACGCAGGTGTAGCCCTTCTGCTGCACGGAGGCGAAGAGCTTTTCCAGCTCGCGCTTGTTGAGCAGCAGCTTGCGCGAGCGCACCGGGTCGGCAATCACGTGGGTGCTGGCGGTGGTCAGCGGCGTGATATGACTGCCCAGCAGCCAGGCCTCGCCGTCCTTGAGCAGCACGTAGCTGTCGACCAGTTGCGCCTTGCCGGCACGCAAGCTCTTTACTTCCCAGCCGGCCAGGACCATGCCAGCCTCGAAACGCTGTTCGATGAAGTAATCGTGTCGCGCCTTTTTATTTTGCGCGATGGTCCCTGTGGGGTGTTTCTTCTGTTTAGCCATAGGGGCGGCATTATAGGCAGTTGCGGGCGTGTCGGCTACGGTGAACCTGCGTGCTTGAGCACGTTGAGTGAATCCCGGACAATGCGGCCTCTTTTTTGAACGCTTGGGCGTGATCACGATGTCGACAGACAAGGTTTCTGTCCACGGCAGTTGGGCTAGCCGCTGGGTCTTCATACTCGCGGCGACCGGTTCTGCCGTGGGGCTGGGTAGTATCTGGAAGTTTCCGTACATGGTCGGCGTCTACGGTGGCGGCGCCTTCGTATTGATGTTCCTGGCGTGCATCGCGCTGATCGGCGCACCGGTGATGCTGGCCGAGACTCTGATCGGGCGTCGGGCCCGGCAAAGCCCGGCCAATGCCCTGAAGGTACTGGCGGTGGAGGCGGGACACTCGACCAAGTGGTCGTGGGGCGCCTTCGCCGGGATGATCACGGCGCTGTTGATCCTGTCTTTCTATAGCGTGGTCGGTGGCTGGTCCCTGGACTACATCATCGACATGGGGCGTGGGGATTTCCAAGGGGCCACGCCGGATCAGGTGGGCGCCTACTTCGGCAATGTGATCGCCGATCCCTGGAGGCTGACCCTTTGGCACACGATCTTCATGGTCCTCTCGGCGGTGGTGATTGCCCGGGGCGTGGTGGCCGGACTCGAGCGCAGCCTGCGGATCATGATGCCGTTGCTGTTCGTGATGATCCTGGTGCTGCTGGGCTACAGCATGACCACCGGGCATTTCATGGAAGGCGTGCATTTCATGTTCGACTTCCAGCCGGAGAAAGTCCTGGACGGCCTGCTGCCGGCCATGGGACATGCGTTTTTCTCCCTGAGCGTCGGGGTCGGTTCGATCATGATCTACGGCGCCTACATGCCCAAGAACGCCTCCCTGACCCGAACCGTCTTTGGCGTCGCGCTGCTGGACACTTTCGTGTCGCTGCTGGCGGGTGTGGCATTGTTTCCGATTGTGTTCGCCGCAGGCCTGAACCCCAGTGAGGGGCCGGGGTTGATGTTTGTCAGCCTGCCCTTCGCCTTCGGCAGCATGGCTTTCGGCCAAGTGATGGGCGTGGTGTTTTTTGTGCTGGTGGCCATCGCGGCCTGGAGTTCGGCCATTTCCCTGTTGGAACCCATGGTGGCTTACTTGGTCGAGCGGACCCGCATCAGCCGCGCCTGGGTGACGTTCTGGCTGGCTTTCACTTGCTGGTTTGTCGGCCTGGGTACGGTGTTTTCCTTCAATATATGGAAGCAAGCGAAGTTTTTCGTGAACGAAGGCGGGCTGTTCCATCTCTATCAGTGGGGGGCGACCGGAGGGCTGGATTTCTTCGGCGTGATTGATTTCTTCACATCTCGGATCATGCTGCCATTGGGTGGTTTGTGTTTCGTGGTGTTTGCAGGATGGGTCATGGGGCGCGATGCGGTGCGTGATGAACTGTCGCTGCGCAGCCCGGTATTGTTTGCCTTGAGCCTGTTCTTGATGCGCTATGTGGCGCCCATCGGCATTCTCGTAGTGTTTGCCGCCCAGCTGTGGAAGTGACGCTTACATGACGACACATATTCAACGCTCGGCCTTGCTGCCCTACCCGGCGCAGGCGCTGTATGACCTGGTCAACGACGTGGCGAGCTACCCGGAGTTCTTGCCGTGGTGCTCATCCGCCGAGGTGCTGGAAAGCTCCGAAACCCAGATGCGCGCCAGCCTCAACATTGCCAAGAGTGGCTTGAGCCAGCGCTTCGTCACGCGTAATACGCTGGTGCCGGGGCAGTCCATCGAAATGAACCTGGAAGAGGGGCCCTTCAACCAGCTCCACGGCGTCTGGGTGTTCAAGCCGTTGGGTGAGAAGGCCTGCAAGATCAGCCTGGACCTGTCGTTCGACTACGCCGGCCCGCTGGTGCGAGCGACGTTGGGGCCGCTGTTCAATCAGGCCGCCAATACGCTGGTTGACGCGTTCTGCCAGCGGGCCAAGCAGAATGCAGAGCTCAAGCGTTGATTGAGATAGAAGTGGTGTATGCCGCGGTGGACCGCCAGGTCTTGCGCACGTGCATGGTGCAGGAAGGCACCAGTGTTCGCGCGGCACTGCTGGGCTCGGGGATTGCCGATGCATTCCCGGAGCTGGACCTGGCGACGTGCCCGGTGGGGATTTTTGGCAAGGTGGTTGCCGATCCGGCTAATCAAGTGGTGCAAGCGGCGGATCGATTGGAGATTTATCGACCTTTGTTGGCTGATCCGAAGGAAATTCGTCGCCTGCGCGCGGCCAAGGCTGCCCAGGCGCGACAATCGGAGCAATAACCTGGCTTGAATGGCAGGCAATAAAAAACCCGGCATGCCGGGTTTTTTCATGTCGCAATTTATTGCGGCGAGGTGTCCAGCGGCTCTGGTGTCGGGACCGGTACGGTCTCGACTTTGTCCACGTCCTTCTGGATCTGGTCCAGCAACGAACCTGGCTTGACCGGTTTTTCCGGTTTCGGCTGTTCGGCGTTCTGGGTCGGATCGGTCACGGTGGTGCCGCTGTCCTTGCCCATGATGGCCTCGTCGCGGCTCACGCCAGGCATGAAATCGCCCGACAAGCTGACAAGTTGGTCGTCAGGACTGAAGATAACGCTGATGCGTTCCTGTTGGCGCTCACCGCCGCCAGGCTGCAAGCTGTACAGATAATCCCAGCGATCGGCATGGAACGTGTCGGTCAGCAGAGGGTTACCCATGATAAACCGTACTTGCCGGCGGGTCATTCCCGGGCGTAACTGGTCTATCATGTCCTGCGTGACGACATTGCCCTGCTGGATGTCGATTTTGTAAACCCCGGGGAATGAACAACCGGCGAGTGCGAGCAGTCCCACAAAGGTGAAACTGGTTAGCAAGAGCTTGGTGTTTTGCATCGGTGGGCGACTTCCACTATCTTGGCTGGGACAACGTAAACGCCGATCATACCCGCATTAAGAGAAGCTGCGAAGCAGCATCGCGAGAAAGCTGACCATGGTTGAAAATAGCGAACTACGCAAAGCCGGCCTCAAAGTGACCCTGCCACGGGTCAAGATTCTACAAATGCTCGATTCCGCAGAGCAACGCCACATGAGTGCCGAGGATGTCTACAAGGCGCTTATGGAGGCTGGCGAGGACGTCGGTCTGGCCACGGTTTACCGTGTTCTGACCCAGTTCGAGGCAGCTGGCCTTGTGGTGCGACACAACTTCGACGGAGGCCATGCGGTCTTCGAACTGGACGATGGCAAGCATCACGACCATATGGTCAACGTCGAGACCAGTGAAGTCATCGAATTCTTCGACGAAGAAATCGAGCGGCTGCAGAAAGCAATCGTCGACAAGTATGGTTTCGAGATGGTTGATCACAATCTTGTGCTGTACGTACGCAAGAAAAAGTAAGCATGTCGCGCGGACTTGAGGTTCGCGAAACGAACGAAGGCGACCCCAGGGTCGCCTTCGTGCTTTCTGTCGCTCTCAGATTTTGGCGGTAACGACCATTTTTTTCGCGTGGGCCAGGGATTCCTTGGTGAGGTCGATACCCCCGAGCATTCGCGCCACCTCCTCCACTCGCTCGTTTTTGTTGAGTTTGGACACGGCGGTGCGAGTCGCGTCCTCGCCACGCACTTTGTGCACGAATAAATGCTGGTGTCCCTGGGCGGCGACCTGGGGCAGGTGAGTGACGGTCAGCACCTGGCCGCGTTCCCCCAGTCGGCGCAGCAACTGGCCGACAATTTCCGCGGTTGGACCACCGATGCCCACGTCCACTTCGTCGAATACCAGTGTTGGCACCCGAGAGGTCTGCGCGGTGATGACCTGGATAGCCAGGCTGATTCGCGACAACTCACCGCCGGAGGCGACTTTGGCCAGGCCCTTGAGCGGTTGCCCGGGGTTGGCGCTGACCAGCAGTTCCACCTGTTCCAATCCATTGGGTTGGAGCTCGTCACCGGCGTTGGGGCGCAACTCGATGGTGAAGCGTCCACCCGGCATGCCCAGGCGCTGGATCTCCTGCTCCACGGCACTGGCCAGCCCTGTCGCGGCCTGGCGCCGCAGTTCACTGAGCTCCTTGGCCTTTTCCTGGTAATGACGGGCATAAGAAGCCAGTTCGTCCCCCAGGCGCTCGATGGATTCATCGTTGGCGTTCAGGGTTTCCAGTTCTTCCAGCAGGCGCTGCTGGAGTTCGGCAACGTCGGTTGGCTGGATGCGGTGCTTGCGTGCCAGCGTATAGATGGTGTCCAGGCGCTCTTCCAGGTACTGCAGGCGCGCCGGGTCGGCATCGAAATGATCGAGGAAACGGTTCAGTTCCCCAACGGCTTCCTCGACCTGGATCTGCGCGCTCGTCAGCAGGTTGGTCGCTTCGTTCAGGGAACCCACCGAATTGTTCACGCTGGAGAGTCGGTTCAGGCTCGCTGTCAGGGCATTGAGCACATTGCCCGAATCACTCTCGCTGCATTGTTCGACCACCTGTCGGCAGATGCCCAGCAGGGTTTCGGCGTTGGTCAGGTTCTTGTGTTCCTGCTCCAGTTCTTCCAGTTCATTTTCGCCCAGGGACAGGTTCTCCAGTTCTTCGAGCTGGTAGCTCAATAGCTGGTGACGGGCACGCTGTTCGTCGCCGGAGTTGGAAAGGCGGTCGAGTTCCTGCCGAGTCTGGCGCCAGCGTTGGGCGGCCAGTTGGACTTGCCGGGCCAGGTCGGTGGCGCCGGCGTATTCATCCAGCAGGCGACGATGGGTATCGGTCTTGAGCAGGGATTGGTGTTCATGCTGGCTGTGGATGTCGATCAGCAGTTCGCCGAGGGCCTTGAGATCGCCCAGGGGGCAGGGCGTGCCGTTGATGTAGCCTCGGGAGCGGCCTTCGGCGGTGATGACCCGGCGCAGGATGCACAGGCCTTCGGTGTCCAGGTCGCGTTCGGCCAGCCAGGCGCAGGCCTCGGGGATGTCGACCAGGTCGAACGTCGCCAGGATGTCGGCCTTGTCCGCTCCGGGGCGCACCACGCCGCTGTCGGCGCGGTCACCCAGCGTCAGGCCCAGGGCGTCGAGCATGATCGACTTGCCCGCGCCGGTTTCACCGGTGATCACGCTCATGCCTCGATCGAGTTCGAGGTCGAGATGTTCGACGATGGCGTAGTTGTGTACGGACAGGTGCACCAGCATAAGGCCGCTCCCAGGCT
The DNA here is from genome assembly GCF_001307275.1 of Pseudomonas fluorescens. Lineage (NCBI taxonomy): Bacteria > Pseudomonadati > Pseudomonadota > Gammaproteobacteria > Pseudomonadales > Pseudomonadaceae > Pseudomonas > Pseudomonas fluorescens. The sequence goes on along the minus strand of NZ_CP012831.1, from coordinate 1,663,366 downwards.
TTAGGTCTGGTTATTTATACAGTGTTTTGTTTCGGCCTGACAATGCCCGCGCTTAGCTCGATTTGCTTGGGAAAGTGATTTTCTTAGCGCCGCGAGGAATGATTATGCAGCTGCTTTTTGTAAGGTTAATTCGTCAGTTGGCCCTTGAAGCTGGAAAACCCGGCCCCATATACCGGGGCAGAAGCGCGAGTCGAGCTCGCGGACGAAGTTGAAAGGAGAAATCTCTATGGCTGACGAACAGACGCAGGACACGCAAAATCTAGACGCCAATCAGGCTTCCCAGGATTCCGGTGAAGACCTGGCGGCACGTGTACAAGTGCTCGAGGAGCAACTGGCCGGTGCGCAGGATCAGGCGTTGCGTGTAGCCGCCGACCTGCAGAATGTCCGCCGTCGCGCCGAGCAAGATGTAGAAAAGGCCCATAAATTCGCCCTGGAGCGTTTTGCCGGCGACCTGCTGCCGATCATCGACAGCCTGGAGCGCGGCCTGGAGCTGTCCAACCCGGACGACGAAAACATCCGTCCGATGCGTGAAGGCATCGAGCTGACCCTGAAAATGTTCCAGGACACCCTCAAGCGTTATCAGCTCGAAGCCCTTGATCCTCATGGCGAGCCCTTCAACGCCGAACATCACCAGGCCATGGCGATGCAGGAAAGTGCCGACGTCGAGCCAAACAGTGTCTTGAAGGTTTTCCAGAAGGGCTATCTGCTTAACGGCCGTCTGCTGCGCCCGGCCATGGTCGTGGTCAGCAAGGCGCCGGCACCGGTTTCGCCTTCTATTGATGAGCAGGCTTGAAATCGGGCGCAGCGGCCCCATCTATAAGTCAAGCGTTTAAGTGCTACCGCAGTTAGCCACCACTGCTGCGGCAACCAAATCCAAGTTCCGGGAGAGTTAACATGGGCAAGATTATCGGTATCGACCTGGGGACCACCAACTCGTGCGTCTCCGTGCTGGAAAACGGCAAGGCCAAGGTTATTGAAAACGCTGAAGGCGCGCGTACCACGCCGTCGATCATCGCGTACGCCAATGATGGCGAAATTCTGGTTGGCCAGTCGGCCAAGCGTCAGGCAGTGACCAATCCGCATAACACCCTGTACGCGGTGAAGCGTCTGATCGGTCGCAAGTTCGACGAAGAAGTCGTTCAGAAAGACATCAAGATGGTGCCTTACAAAATCGCCAAGGCTGACAACGGCGACGCCTGGGTTGAAGTGAACGGCCAGAAAATGGCACCGCCACAGATCTCGGCTGAAATCCTCAAGAAAATGAAGAAAACCGCCGAAGACTACCTCGGCGAAGCGGTGACCGAGGCGGTCATCACGGTTCCAGCCTATTTCAACGACAGCCAGCGCCAGGCGACCAAAGACGCCGGCCGCATCGCGGGCCTGGACGTAAAACGTATCATCAACGAACCGACCGCGGCCGCTCTGGCCTACGGTATGGACAAGGCCAAGGGCGATCACACCGTGATCGTCTACGACCTGGGTGGCGGTACCTTCGACGTCTCCGTGATCGAGATCGCTGAAGTCGACGGCGAGCACCAGTTCGAAGTACTGGCCACCAACGGTGACACGTTCCTCGGTGGTGAAGACTTCGACATCCGCCTGATCGACTACCTCGTCGACGAGTTCAAGAAAGAAAGCGGCATGAACCTCAAGGGTGACCCGCTGGCCATGCAGCGCCTGAAAGAAGCCGCTGAAAAAGCCAAGATCGAACTGTCCTCGAGCCAGTCGACCGACGTGAACCTGCCGTACATCACCGCAGACGCCACCGGTCCTAAGCACCTGAACGTAAAAATCTCCCGCGCCAAGCTCGAAGCGCTGGTGGAAGACCTGGTTCAGCGCACCATCGAACCTTGCCGTATCGCCATGAAAGACGCCGGTATCGACGTTGGTTCGATCAACGACGTGATCCTGGTGGGCGGCCAGACCCGTATGCCGCTGGTTCAGAAGCTCGTGACCGACTTCTTCGGCAAAGAAGCCCGCAAGGACGTGAACCCGGACGAAGCCGTTGCCATGGGCGCTGCCATCCAGGGCGCTGTTCTGGCCGGTGACGTGAAGGACGTTCTGCTGCTCGACGTCAGCCCGCTGACCCTGGGTATCGAAACCATGGGCGGCGTGATGACCGCGCTGATCGAGAAAAACACCACGATTCCTACCAAGAAATCCCAGGTGTTCTCGACGGCTGACGACAACCAGGGCGCCGTGACCATCCACGTGCTGCAGGGTGAGCGCAAGCAGGCTGCCCAGAACAAATCCCTGGGCAAGTTCGACTTGGCCGAGATTCCACCAGCACCACGTGGCGTGCCACAAATCGAAGTGACCTTCGACATCGACGCCAACGGCATCCTGCACGTCGGCGCGAAAGACAAGGCCACTGGCAAGACTCAGTCGATCGTGATCAAGGCCAACTCCGGCCTGTCCGAGGAAGAAATTCAGCAGATGGTTCGCGATGCTGAAGTCAACGCCGAGGAAGACCGCAAGTTCGAAGAGCTGGCCAGTGCCCGTAACCAGGGCGATGCCCTGGTGCACTCGACCCGCAAGATGATCGCTGATGCTGGCGAGAAAGTGACCGCGGAAGAGAAAACCGCCATCGAAGCGGCCGTGGTTGCCCTGGAAGCCGCTGTAAAAGGCGACGACAAGGCGGCCATCGAGGCGAAGATCGAAGAGCTGTCCAAGGTCTCCGCGCCAGTGGCTCAGAAGATGTACGCCGAGCAGGCTCAGCCCGCTGAAGGCGCGGCTGCCCAGGGCGAATCGGCCGAAAAAGCCGACGACGTCGTGGACGCCGAGTTCGAAGAAGTGAAAGACCACAAGTAACTGCTTGTTGGTCGGCCGGTTGACTGCATTTGTGCGGTGGCTGGTAGGATGTCGCCGCGCGGGGGCTTGCTCCCGCGTTGGCGTGTCTGGAGCTAGGGAATTTTTACAGCATGCGACAGTGTTCGGATGTTGGCGGTGCGTTCGGGAATGCTCCTGCTTTCCGGCAATGAGCACTGCGTTTTGGCCGGGGCCCTGGCTGAAATATTTAAAGACCAGGATCGTTGAATTGACGTGAGTTGGGTCCGGGCCTGTATTGGGGCTCAACGAGTTTGGCAAGGTTCAGGAGAGGTTTGCCGGACGTCCTATAAGAGTGCAAAGACTAATGGCGAAGCGTGATTTTTACGAAGTATTGGGTGTCGAGCGGGGGGCCAGCGAGGCAGAGCTGAAAAAGGCCTACCGTCGCCTGGCGATGAAGCACCACCCGGACCGTAATCCCGGCGATAAAGCGTCGGAAGAGATGTTCAAGGAAGCCAACGAGGCTTACGAGGTTCTGTCCGATTCCAGCAAGCGCGCGGCCTACGACCAGTACGGGCATGCCGGTGTCGACCCGAGCATGGGCGGCGGCGGTGCCGGTTTTGGCGGCCAGAACTTCTCCGATATTTTCGGCGACGTGTTCAGCGATTTCTTCGGTGGTGGACGTGGCGGTGCCCGTGGTGGCGCCCAGCGCGGCAGCGACTTGCGCTACACCTTGGAGCTGAACCTGGAAGAAGCGGTACGCGGTACCACCGTCAATATCCGTGTGCCGACATTGGTCAACTGCAAGCCGTGCGATGGCTCGGGTGCAAAGAAGGGCTCCTCGCCCGTGACCTGCCCGACTTGCGGCGGCATCGGCCAGGTTCGCATGCAGCAGGGCTTCTTCTCGGTCCAGCAGACCTGCCCGCGTTGCCATGGCCAAGGCAAGATCATTTCCGACCCGTGCGACTCCTGCCATGGCGAAGGGCGTGTCGAAGAGTACAAGACGCTGTCGGTCAAAGTGCCGGCCGGTGTCGACACCGGTGACCGCATTCGCCTGTCCGGCGAAGGCGAGGCGGGTGCCCAGGGTGGTCCGACTGGCGACCTGTATGTGGTCATCAACGTGCGCGAGCATGCGATTTTCCAGCGCGACGGCAAGCACCTGTTCTGCGAAGTGCCGATCAGCTTCGTCGACGCGGCCTTGGGTGGCGAGCTCGAGATCCCGACCCTCGACGGTCGCGTCAAGCTGAAAATTCCCGAGGGCACGCAGACCGGCAAGCAGTTCCGGATTCGTGGCAAAGGCGTCGCGCCGGTGCGCGGCGGTGGTGCGGGTGACCTGATGTGCCGTGTGGCGGTGGAGACGCCGGTCAACCTGAGTCGGCGTCAGCGTGAATTGTTGGAAGAGTTCCGCGGCACGCTGGCGGATGACAACAGTCACTCGCCGAAAACCACCGGTTGGTTCGAAGGCGTCAAGCGCTTCTTCGGCGACCTGTAAGGAGTTCGCATGCGACGTATAGCTGTGATGGGCGCTGCGGGGCGCATGGGCAAGGCACTGGTCGAGGCGGTGCAGCAGCGCTCGCCGCTCTCCGGCCTGACAGCGGCCATCGTGCGGCCCGACAGTACGCTGGTGGGCGCCGATGCTGGCGAGCTGGCTTCGCTGGGGCGTATCGGTGTGCCGATGTCCGGCGGCCTGGAGAAGGTGCTGGACGAGTTCGATGTGCTGATCGACTTCACCCTGCCGGACGTGATGTTGAAAAACCTCGCGATCTGCCGCAAGCATGGCAAGGCCATGGTGATTGGCACCACGGGGCTGGATGCTGCGCAAAAGCAACTGCTGGCCGAGGCGGGCAACGACATCGCAATCGTGTTCGCGGCGAACTTCAGCGTGGGCGTGAACCTGTCGCTGAAGCTGCTGGACATGGCGGCCCGGGTCTTGGGTGATGATGCCGATATCGAAATCATCGAGGCGCATCACCGGCACAAGATCGACGCACCTTCGGGAACGGCCTTGCGCATGGGTGAAGTGATTGCCGATGCGCTGGGGCGTGATCTGCAGAAAGTCGCCGTATATGGGCGTGAAGGGCATACCGGTGCTCGCGAGCGCGACACCATCGGTTTCGCCACTGTGCGCGGTGGTGATGTGGTAGGTGATCACACGGTATTGTTCGCCACTGAAGGCGAGCGCCTGGAGATCACCCACAAGGCATCCAGCCGGATGACCTTCGCCAAGGGCGCTGTACGTGCCGCGCTGTGGCTGGATGGCCGCGAGCCTGGCTTGTACGACATGCAGGACGTTCTCGACCTGCGTTGATGCCATTGAAGGCGGGGTTCAGGTTATACTGCGCCCCGTTTTACACCGCTTCGCGACGGCCTGTCGCATTCCCCTGCCTTTAAGGCTCATTAGCGGTGGACCAAAAAAGCCTTTTTCTGTAAGCTACAGCTTTAGTGTGTCCACTAAAAGCGCGCAGAATAATTCAGTGAACAAGCGGGGTGACGTGTCCATACGTCACTCCGCTTTTTTACAACCTGCGATCGCCCTTTCAGGCTTTATTTACGGGAGGTCTTCTTGACTAAGCCAGCCATACTCGCCCTTGCTGATGGCAGCATTTTTCGCGGCGAAGCCATTGGAGCCGACGGTCAGACCGTTGGTGAGGTGGTGTTTAACACCGCAATGACCGGCTATCAGGAAATTCTTACCGATCCTTCCTACGCCCAGCAAATCGTTACCCTGACTTACCCGCACATCGGCAACACCGGCACCACGCCGGAAGACGCCGAGTCCGATCGTGTCTGGTCCGCCGGCCTGGTCATCCGTGACTTGCCGCTGGTAGCGAGCAACTGGCGTAACACGATGTCCTTGTCCGATTACCTGAAAGCCAACAACGTCGTGGCGATCGCCGGTATCGACACGCGCCGCCTGACCCGCATCCTTCGGGAAAAAGGCGCGCAGAACGGCTGCATCATGGCTGGCGATAACATTTCCGAAGAAGCCGCCATTGCCGCGGCCCAGGGCTTCCCTGGCCTCAAGGGCATGGACCTGGCGAAAGTCGTCAGCACCCAGAAACAGTACGAATGGCGCTCCACGGTCTGGGACCTGAAGACCGACAGTCACGCGACGATCGAGGCTTCCGAGCTGCCCTACCACGTGGTGGCGTACGACTACGGCGTCAAGCTGAACATCCTGCGCATGCTGGTCGAGCGTGGCTGCCGCGTCACCGTGGTACCGGCCCAGACCCCGGCCGCCGATGTCCTGGCCCTCAAGCCTGATGGCGTGTTCCTGTCCAACGGCCCGGGTGACCCGGAGCCTTGCGACTACGCGATCCAGGCGATCAAGGACGTGCTGGAAACCGAGATCCCGGTGTTCGGTATCTGCCTCGGTCACCAGTTGCTGGCCCTCGCTTCTGGCGCCAAGACCTTGAAAATGGGCCACGGCCACCACGGTGCCAACCACCCGGTGCAGGACCTGGATACCGGCGTGGTGATGATCACCAGCCAGAACCACGGTTTTGCGGTGGATGAGGCGACCCTGCCGGCCAACGTGCGTGCGATTCACAAGTCGCTGTTCGACGGCACGCTGCAAGGTATCGAGCGTACCGACAAGAGCGCGTTCAGCTTCCAGGGCCACCCTGAAGCGAGCCCGGGCCCGAACGATGTGGCGCCGCTGTTCGATCGCTTCATCAACGAGATGGCCAAGCGACGCTGACCGCGTGAAGCCCGAGGGCGGCCCCGAATGCGGCGGCCCCTTCGGGCGCTTCAAAGATTGTTCGACGGCCTAGCCGACTGACCTGCGGATTTGAGTGACAAACCCATGCCAAAACGTACAGACATAAAAAGCATCCTGATTCTCGGCGCTGGCCCGATCGTGATCGGCCAGGCCTGCGAATTCGACTACTCCGGCGCCCAGGCCTGTAAGGCCCTGCGCGAAGAGGGCTACCGCGTCATCCTGGTGAACTCCAACCCGGCCACCATCATGACCGACCCGGCCATGGCCGACGCCACCTACATCGAGCCGATCAAGTGGCAGACCGTTGCCAAGATCATCGAGAAGGAGCGCCCGGACGCGCTGCTGCCGACCATGGGCGGCCAGACCGCGCTGAACTGCGCCCTGGACCTGGAACGCGAAGGCGTCCTGGAGAAGTTCGGTGTGGAAATGATCGGCGCCAACGCCGATACCATCGACAAGGCCGAAGACCGTTCGCGCTTCGACAAGGCGATGAAATCCATCGGCCTGGACTGCCCGCGCTCGGGCATCGCCCACAGCATGGAAGAGGCCAACGCCGTCCTGGAACGCCTCGGCTTCCCATGCATCATCCGTCCGTCCTTCACCATGGGCGGCACCGGTGGTGGCATCGCCTACAACCGTGAAGAATTCGAAGAAATCTGCGCCCGTGGTCTCGACTTGTCGCCGACCAAGGAACTGCTGATCGACGAATCCCTGATCGGCTGGAAAGAATACGAAATGGAAGTTGTCCGCGACAAAAAGGACAACTGCATCATCGTCTGCTCCATCGAGAACTTCGACCCGATGGGCGTGCACACCGGCGACTCGATCACCGTCGCACCGGCCCAGACCCTGACCGACAAGGAATACCAGATCCTGCGTAACGCCTCCCTGGCGGTACTGCGCGAGATCGGCGTGGAAACCGGCGGCTCCAACGTCCAGTTCGGCATCTGCCCGAACACCGGTCGCATGGTGGTCATCGAGATGAACCCGCGGGTCTCCCGTTCGTCGGCCCTGGCGTCCAAGGCCACCGGTTTCCCGATTGCCAAGGTCGCGGCCAAGCTGGCCGTGGGCTACACCCTGGACGAGCTGTCGAACGACATCACCGGCGGCAAGACCCCGGCGTCCTTCGAACCGTCCATCGACTACGTCGTGACCAAGCTGCCACGCTTCGCCTTCGAGAAGTTCGCCAAGGCCGATGCCCGCCTGACCACCCAGATGAAGTCGGTCGGTGAAGTCATGGCCATCGGCCGCACCTTCCAGGAGTCCCTGCAGAAAGCCCTGCGCGGCCTGGAAGTGGGCGTCTGTGGCCTCGATCCGAAGCTGGATCTGAACGACCCGGAAAGCATGAGCGTGCTCAAGCGCGAGCTGACCGTGCCGGGTGCCGAGCGCATCTGGTACGTGGCCGATGCCTTCCGCGCCGGCCTGACCGTCGAGCAGATCTTCGGCATGAACATGATCGACCCTTGGTTCCTGGTACAGATCGAAGATCTGATCAAGGAAGAAGAGAAGGTCAAGACGCTGGGCATGTCCAGCATCGATCGCGACACGATGTTCCGCCTCAAGCGCAAAGGTTTCTCCGACATGCGCCTGGCCAAGCTGCTGGGTGTGACCGAGAAGAGCCTGCGCGCCCACCGCCACAAGCTGGAAGTGTTCCCGGTCTACAAGCGCGTCGACACCTGCGCGGCCGAGTTCGCCACCGATACCGCCTACCTGTACTCCACGTACGAAGAAGAGTGCGAAGCCGCGCCATCGACCCGGGACAAGATCATGATCCTGGGCGGCGGTCCTAACCGGATCGGCCAGGGCATCGAGTTCGACTACTGCTGCGTACACGCGGCACTGGCCCTGCGCGACGACGGTTACGAGACCATCATGGTCAACTGCAACCCGGAAACCGTGTCCACCGACTACGACACCTCCGATCGCCTGTACTTCGAGCCAGTGACCCTGGAAGACGTGCTGGAAATCGTCCGCGTCGAGAAGCCAAAAGGCGTGATCGTCCAGTACGGCGGCCAGACCCCGTTGAAACTGGCCCGTGCCCTGGAAGCCGCTGGCGTGCCGATCATCGGTACCAGCCCGGATGCGATCGACCGCGCTGAAGACCGTGAGCGCTTCCAGCAGATGGTCGAGCGCCTGAACCTGCGTCAGCCGCCAAACGCCACCGTGCGCAGCGAAGACGAAGCGATTCGTGCCGCCGCCAAGATCGGTTACCCGCTGGTGGTGCGTCCGTCCTATGTTCTGGGCGGCCGTGCGATGGAAATCGTCTATCAGGAAGACGAACTCAAGCGCTACCTGCGCGAAGCGGTCCAGGTGTCCAACGACAGCCCGGTGCTGCTGGATCACTTCCTCAACTGCGCCATCGAAATGGACGTGGATGCGGTCAGCGACGGCAAGGATGTGGTGATCGGCGCGATCATGCAGCACATCGAGCAGGCCGGTGTTCACTCCGGTGACTCCGCCTGTTCGCTGCCGCCTTACTCGTTGCCGGCGCACATCCAGGACGAGATGCGCGAGCAGGTCAAGAAAATGGCCCTGGAGCTGGGCGTCATCGGCCTGATGAACGTGCAATTGGCCCTGCAGGGCGAAGACATCTACGTCATCGAAGTCAACCCGCGCGCTTCCCGGACCGTGCCGTTCGTCTCCAAGTGCATCGGCGTTTCCCTGGCGATGATCGCGGCGCGAGTCATGGCCGGCAAGACCCTGAAAGAGCTGAACTTCACCAAAGAAATCATTCCGAACTTCTACAGCGTGAAAGAGGCGGTGTTCCCGTTCGCCAAGTTCCCTGGCGTGGACCCGATCCTCGGCCCGGAAATGAAGTCCACCGGTGAAGTGATGGGCGTGGGCGATACCTTCGGTGAGGCATTCGCCAAGGCCCAGATGGGCGCCAGCGAAGTGTTGCCGACTGGCGGCACGGCGTTCATCAGCGTGCGTGATGACGACAAGCCACTGGTTGCAGGCGTGGCCCGTGATCTGATCAACTTGGGCTTCGAAGTGGTCGCCACTGCCGGTACGGCCAGGCTGATCGAAGCCGCTGGCCTGAAAGTGCGCCGCGTGAACAAGGTGACCGAGGGGCGTCCGCACGTGGTCGACATGATCAAGAATGACGAAGTCACGCTGATCATCAACACCACCGAAGGTCGTCAATCGATCGCCGATTCCTACTCCATTCGTCGCAATGCGCTGCAGCACAAGATCTACTGCACCACGACCATTGCGGCAGGCGAAGCGATCTGCGAAGCGCTCAAGTTCGGTCCCGAGAAGACCGTACGTCGCTTGCAGGATCTACATGCAGGATTGAAGGCATGAGCATAACCAAGTACCCGATGACTGTTCAGGGCGCGAAGGCCCTGGAAGAAGAACACGCTTTCCTGACCAAGGTCGAGCGCCCGCGCTTGAGCCAGGCTATCGGTGAAGCGCGTGAGCTGGGCGATCTCAAGGAAAACGCCGAATACCACGCTGCCCGAGAGGAGCAGGGGATGGTCGAGGCGCGTGTCCGTGACATCGAAGGCCGCATGCAGAATGCGGTGATCATCGATGTCACGACGATTCCACATACCGGCAAAGTGATTTTCGGCACCACGGTGGAAATCGCCAACGTCGAGACTGATGAAAGCGTGACTTACCAGATCGTTGGCGAGGACGAGGCAGACATCAAGCTCGGCAAGATTTCCGTCGGTTCACCCATTGCTCGTGCCTTGATTGCCAAGGAAGAGGGCGATGTGGTGGCGGTGAAGACACCGGGTGGTGTCATCGAGTATGAGATTGTCGAAGTCCGTCACATCTGAACGAAGGCGCCCGCTGCGAGCGGGTGCCATGATCTGGCAGCTCACCCAGATGTTGTGGGTGGGCGGCGTCTGGTTGCTGCACATCGGTTTGCTGCCGGTGCTGGGTCGAGTGGGCCTGGCACCGCTGCTCATCGATGAAATCGCAGGCATGCTGACGGCGCTGCTGGTGGGTTTTTCCGCGGCGTGCGTGATGTTTCAGGCTTTGGTGCTGGTTCAGGCCGAAGGCCTTGCCAGTCTATGGCGCGACATTCGTGGGCAATTGCTGCTCATGTCGTTGTATGCGTGCGGGATGTTCTTTGCCGTGCATTTCGGCTGGCCGGATGCGAGCCAGTGGCAGGTATTCAGTTACCTGGTGCTGGGTTTTTCCGGTCTGGTACTGGTCTTGCAGCCGGTTCCGGGGTGGAGCGGCAGGGTGTGCGAAGCACACCCTTGACCCTTTGGCATCACTTGAAGCGGTGAACGTTCGACAGTTGCTTGTTGACGCTGAAGTTCTTGCGATAAATCAGCGCCATCTTGCCGATGACCTGCACCAGGTCTGCCTTGCCGGTCTTGCACAGCTCGGCAACGGCAGCCAGGCGGGCTTCGCGATCGAGGATGTTGAGCTTGATCTTGATCAGCTCGTGATCGCCCAGGGCGCGTTCCAGTTCGGCGAGTACACCTTCAGTCAAACCGTTGTCAGCCACAGTCAAAACCGGTTTCAGATGGTGGCCAATGGATTTGTATTGTTTCTTCTGCTCTTGAGTGAGCGGCATAATCTGACCCCTGCGTCTGATCTTGTAAAAAGCGGCGGCCAGTTTACCCGAGCAAGTCCGGGACCGCCCACTTAATCACGACCCGTTTTATTTTTAGAGGTGGCCCGTGGCCCGTTCCAAGACTAGCCAGAACTGGCTCAGAGAGCATTTCAACGATCCGTACGTCAAAATGGCGCAAAAAGACGGCTATCGCTCTCGTGCCAGCTATAAATTGCTGGAGATCCAGGAAAAGGATCGCCTGATCCGTCCAGGCATGACCGTGATCGACCTCGGTGCGGCGCCGGGCGGCTGGTCCCAGGTTACCAGTCGTCTGATTGGTGGTCAGGGCCGCTTGATCGCTTCCGACATCCTGGAAATGGACAGCATCCCTGATGTGACCTTTATCCAGGGCGATTTCACGGAAGACGCCGTACTGGCGAAAATCCTGGAAGCCGTCGGAAATACACAAGTTGACCTTGTGATTTCCGATATGGCCCCCAATATGAGTGGATTAGCGGCTGTCGACATGCCTCGTGCCATGTTCCTCAGCGAGCTGGCCCTGGATCTTGCGGGGCGGGTTCTGCGTCCAGGCGGTGATTTTCTGATCAAGGTCTTCCAGGGTGAAGGCTTCGACGAATACCACAAGGGCATCCGCAAGCTGTTCGACAAGGTGCAGATGCGCAAGCCATTGTCGTCCCGTGACCGTTCTCGCGAGCAGTATCTGCTGGCGCGGGGGTTTCGCGGTGTTGAAGGCGCGGCCAGTGATGAGCGTCTTTGAGCAGGGCGATAGTTTTTTTTGTCTCGCATTGAAAAAGCCGCGTAACCAAAATTATGCGGTCAAAGTTTCACAAAGGGTTACAGACGGCGCCTGCCAGAGTCGTAGGTAATGTAGTAAGTTAGGCCGGTGAATATCATGCGAAGCGCGCGCCAGTAGCGGAGCTTGCTTCAGAGGGTAGTTAATTGAACGATATGGCAAAGAATCTGATCCTGTGGTTGATCATCGCCGCTGTCCTGGTGACCGTGATGAACAACTTCTCCAGTCCTAACGAGCCGCAGACCCTCAACTATTCCGACTTCATCCAGCAGGTCAAGGATGGCAAGGTCGAGCGCGTAGCCGTTGATGGCTATGTGATTACCGGCAAGCGCACCGACGGCGACAGCTTCAAGACCATTCGTCCGGCAATCCAGGACAATGGCCTGATTGGCGACCTGGTGGACAACCACGTCGTGGTCGAAGGCAAGCAGCCTGAGCAGCAAAGCATCTGGACCCAGCTCCTGGTGGCCAGCTTCCCGATCCTGGTGATCATCGCCGTGTTCATGTTCTTCATGCGCCAGATGCAGGGCGGCGGCGGTGGCAAGGGCGGGCCGATGAGCTTTGGCAAGAGCAAGGCCCGGCTACTTTCCGAGGACCAGGTGAAAACCACCCTGGCCGACGTCGCAGGTTGCGACGAAGCCAAGGAAGAAGTGGGCGAACTGGTCGAGTTCCTGCGCGATCCGGGCAAGTTCCAGCGCCTGGGCGGTCGTATTCCACGCGGCGTGCTGATGGTCGGCCCGCCAGGTACCGGTAAAACCTTGCTGGCCAAGGCGATTGCCGGTGAAGCCAAGGTGCCGTTCTTCACGATTTCCGGTTCCGACTTCGTCGAAATGTTCGTCGGCGTGGGCGCCAGTCGTGTCCGCGACATGTTCGAACAGGCCAAGAAACACGCGCCGTGCATCATCTTCATCGACGAAATCGACGCCGTTGGTCGCCATCGTGGCGCCGGCATGGGTGGCGGTCACGACGAGCGCGAACAGACCCTCAACCAGTTGCTGGTCGAGATGGACGGTTTCGAAATGAACGACGGCATCATCGTGATCGCCGCCACCAACCGTCCTGACGTGCTCGACCCTGCGCTGTTGCGTCCAGGTCGTTTCGACCGCCAGGTCGTGGTGGGGCTGCCGGACATTCGTGGTCGCGAGCAGATCCTCAAGGTCCATATGCGCAAGGTGCCGATGGGTGACGACGTCGCTCCGGCCGTCATCGCGCGTGGCACGCCGGGCTTTTCCGGTGCCGACCTGGCGAACCTGGTCAACGAAGCGTCGTTGTTCGCCGCTCGTACCGGCAAGCGCGTCGTGGAAATGAAGGAATTCGAGCTGGCCAAGGACAAGATCATGATGGGCGCGGAGCGCAAATCCATGGTCATGTCGGAGAAAGAAAAGCAGAACACCGCGTATCACGAGGCGGGTCACGCGATCGTTGGTCGTGTCGTGCCCGAGCATGATCCGGTCTACAAGGTCTCGATCATCCCGCGCGGTCGTGCCCTGGGCGTGACCATGTTCCTGCCGGAAGAGGATCGCTACAGCCTGTCCAAGCGTGCATTGATCAGTCAGATCTGTTCGTTGTACGGCGGTCGTATCGCTGAAGAGATGACGTTGGGCTTCGACGGTGTGACCACTGGGGCATCCAACGACATCATGCGTGCCAGTCAGATCGCTCGGAACATGGTCACCAAGTGGGGCCTGTCCGAGAAGCTGGGGCCGCTGATGTATGCCGAAGAAGAAGGGGAAGTGTTCCTCGGTCGTGGTGGCGGTGGCCAGCATGCAAGCTTCTCCGGCGAGACGGCCAAGCTGATCGATTCCGAGGTGCGCAGCATCATCGACCAGTGCTACGGCACTGCCCGGCAGATCCTCACGGACAACCGTGACAAGCTCGATGCCATGGCCGATGCCCTGATGAAGTACGAAACCATCGATGCCGAGCAGATCGACGACATCATGGCAGGTCGCGAACCTCGCGAGCCTCGTGACTGGTCGGGCGGTGGTACCGGTACTTCCGGTACACCTCCGGCGGTACAGGGTGAGCGTCCGGAAACACCGATTGGCGGTCCGGCCGCTGATGTCTAAGGCTTGAAATGACTTCTGTTCAGTCCTCGACCCGGTTGCCTTGCGGCAACCGGGTTCTTGATTTGGCCCATGCACATGTCATGGGTATTCTCAATGTCACGCCTGATTCCTTTTCCGATGGTGGTCGATTCAGCCAGCTCGATGCCGCGCTGCGGCATGCCGAGGCCATGGTGGCCGCTGGCGCAACGCTGATTGATGTGGGGGGGGAATCGACCCGGCCAGGTGCGCGGTCGGTCTCGCCCACCGAAGAGCTGGAGCGGGTGGCGCCGATTGTCGAGCGCATCCATCGCGAACTCGATGTCATTATCTCGGTCGATACGTCCACGCCTGCGGTCATGCGCGAGACTGCGCGACTGGGGGCGGGCCTGATCAATGATGTTCGGTCCTTGCAACGCGATGGTGCCCTGGATGCCGCGGCGGCCACCGGATTGCCAGTATGCCTGATGCATATGCTCGGCGAGCCGGGGACCATGCAGAACGACCCGCACTATGATGATGTGACCAGGGAGGTGGGTGAGTTCCTGGTGGCGCGTCTGGACCAATGTGCTGCCGTGGGCATTCCCGCCGAGCGGATCATCCTTGATCCCGGGTTCGGCTTTGCCAAGACATTGGCGCACAACCTGAGCCTGTTCAAACATATGGAAGCCTTGCACGCCCTGGGGCGGCCCCTGTTGGTTGGGGTTTCGCGAAAGAGCATGATAGGCAATGCCCTGGGGCGGCCGGTGGGAGAGCGCCTGTATGGTGGTCTCGCCCTTGCGGCCTTGGCCCTTGCCAAAGGTGCACGCATATTGCGCGTGCACGATGTAGCCGAAACGATGGATGTCGTGCGGATGATCGCAGCTGTGGATTCAGCCGAATAAGAATGACGGAGCACTTATGAGCAAGAAATACTTTGGCACCGACGGTATTCGTGGTCGGGTCGGCGAATACCCTATTACCCCTGATTTCATGCTCAAGCTCGGCTGGGCGGCAGGCATGGCGTTCCGCAAGATGGGCGCCTGCAAGGTGCTGGTCGGCAAGGACACGCGAATTTCCGGCTACATGTTCGAATCGGCGCTCGAGGCCGGCCTGACGTCGGCGGGTGCCGATGTGATGCTGCTGGGCCCGATGCCGACGCCGGCCATTGCCTACCTGACCCGTACGTTCCAGGCCCAGGCAGGCATCGTGATCAGTGCCTCGCACAACCCCCATGATGACAACGGCATCAAGTTCTTCTCCGGCCAGGGTACCAAGTTGCCGGATGATATCGAGCTGATGATCGAGGAGCTGCTGGACACGCCGATGACCGTGGTCGAGTCGAGCAAGATCGGCAAGGTGTCGCGGATCAACGATGCATCGGGTCGCTACATCGAATTCTGCAAAGGCAGCGTGCCGACCGGTACGAGCTTTTCTGGCCTGAAAATTGTTGTCGATTGTGCTCACGGCGCCACCTATAAAGTCGCGCCGAGCGTCTTTCGCGAGTTGGGTGCCGACGTGGTGGTGCTTTCCGCCCAGCCCAATGGCCTGAACATCAACCACAACTGTGGTTCCACCCATACCGAGGCGTTGCAGGCTGCAGTGCTGGCCGAGCAGGCCGATCTCGGCATCGCCTTCGATGGCGACGGTGATCGGGTGCTGATGGTCGATCACACCGGTACGGTCGTCGATGGTGACGAATTGCTGTTCATCATCGCTCGTGACCTGCATGGGCGCGGCAAGCTGCAGGGCGGCGTGGTCGGCACGTTGATGAGCAACCTCGGGCTTGAACTGGCCCTGGCGGACCTGGATATCCCGTTCGTGCGTGCCAACGTGGGCGACCGCTACGTGATCTCGGAGTTGCTGGAGCGCAACTGGGTGATCGGGGGCGAGAACTCCGGCCACATCGTGTGCTTCGACCATACCACCACCGGTGATGCGATCATTGCGGCCCTGCAGGTGCTGATGGCGCTCAAGGCGCGCAACGAAGGGCTTGCACAGTCTCGCCAGGCATTGCGTAAATGCCCGCAAGTGTTGATCAACGTGCGTTTTGGTGGCGGTGTGAACCCTCTCGAACATGCGAAGGTCAAGCAGGCCAGCGAGCGTGTGACAGAGGCGATGGCGGGGCGTGGTCGCGTGTTGTTGCGCAAGTCCGGTACAGAGCCTTTGGTGCGTGTCATGGTCGAAGGCGAGGACGAAGCGCAAGTTCGCGGTTATGCCGAAGAGCTGGCAAAACTGGTTACTGAAGTTTCTGCCTGAATTCGGCTTGCCAGTCATGAATCGGTTGGGTAACATCTGCGCCCACTTTGACCGACGAGGTACAGCATGCGTCGCCCTATGGTAGCTGGTAACTGGAAGATGCACGGTACCCGCGCCAGCGTCGCTGAGCTGATCAATGGCCTTCGTCATCTGGCCTTGCCAAGCGGTGTTGATGTCGCGGTATTCCCGCCTTGCTTGTATATCAATCAAGTGATTGATGGCTTGAAAGGCAAGTCGATTTCGGTCGGCGCGCAGAACTCTGCGGTGGAATCCATGCAAGGTGCGTTGACCGGTGAGATTGCACCGAGTCAGTTGGTGGATGCAGGTTGCTCCCTGGTCCTGGTTGGACATTCCGAGCGTCGCCAGATCATGGGCGAGCAGGACAAGACCTTGATCCGCAAGTTTGCTGCGGCCCAGGCCTGTGGTCTGATTCCGGTGTTGTGCGTAGGGGAAACCCTCGCGCAGCGTGAAGCCGGCAAGACCCTTGAAGTTGTCGGGCGTCAGCTCGGCAGCATCATCGAAGACCTGGGTGTTGGTGCTTTTGCAAAGGCAGTCATTGCCTACGAGCCGGTCTGGGCCATTGGTACCGGGCTGACGGCTTCGCCGCAACAGGCGCAGGATGTGCACGCAGCCATCCGCGCGCAGTTGGCGGAAGAGAATTCTGAAGTGGCACGAGGTGTGCGGCTTCTATACGGCGGCAGCGTGAAGGCGGCCAATGCGGCCGAACTGTTCGGCATGCCGGATATCGATGGGGGGCTCATTGGTGGAGCGTCCCTGAATGCAGATGAGTTCGGTGCGATCTGTCGCGCCGCGGGAAACTGAAAAAATGCTGGAAACAGTCGTAGTCGTTTTTCATCTGCTGGGTGCACTGGGCGTAGTTGCTCTCGTATTGCTGCAGCAGGGTAAAGGTGCGGATGCTGGTGCGTCTTTCGGTGCAGGTGCTTCAAATACTGTGTTCGGAAGCCAAGGTTCCTCTACCTTTCTTAGTAAGTTTACTGCTATACTTGCCGCCGGTTTCTTCATGACCAGCTTAGGGTTAGGTTACTTTGCTAAAGAGAAAGCTCACGAGCTGACTCAAGTAGGTTTGCCAAACCCAGCGGTACTGGAAGCGCCTAAGCAACAACCGGCTTCTGATGATGTCCCGGTGCTTCAAGAGCAAAAGTCGGCCAACCCGGCGACTGACGTGCCTCCAGCTCAAGAGCAGAAGTAAGAAGGTTTCAAACGCTGTATTGCCGAGGTGGTGGAATTGGTAGACACGCAACCTTGAGGTGGTTGTGCCCATAGGGTGTAGGGGTTCGAGTCCCCTTCTCGGTACCAATTATCAGGAGAGCCCGCGATTGCGGGCTTTCTTGTAGGTGGAAGGGTTACATTGACCCTGTAAGGGATCGGTCGTATACTTCCGCCCCAGCTTTGTCGCGGGATGGAGCAGTCTGGTAGCTCGTCGGGCTCATAACCCGAAGGTCGTCGGTTCAAATCCGGCTCCCGCAACCAGTTTCAGGGGCCCCTTCCAAGGGGCTTTTTGTTAGCTGGACACTTTATAACGCCGCTATTCGACGGCGTTTCAGGGATGGGCGATTCGCCCATTTTTTTTTATTTGCACAGCATGCACAAACATGCACGAGGGGGTTCAGGTGTCGAGCAAGCTAGAACAGTTGCAGGCCTTGTTGGCCCCGGTGGTCGTGGCCCTTGGCTATGAATGCTGGGGTATTGAGTTTTCGGCTCAAGGTCGCCACTCACTGTTGCGCGTTTATATCGATAAGGAAGGCGGCGTGTTGGTGGATGATTGCGCCATCGTCAGCCGTCAGATCAGCGGTGTACTGGATGTCGAAGATCCAATCACCTCCGAATACACCCTTGAAGTTTCCTCGCCTGGCATGGAGCGCCCCCTGTTCACACTTGAACAGT
Source organism: Pseudomonas fluorescens (assembly GCF_001307275.1). Lineage (NCBI taxonomy): Bacteria > Pseudomonadati > Pseudomonadota > Gammaproteobacteria > Pseudomonadales > Pseudomonadaceae > Pseudomonas > Pseudomonas fluorescens. Next base: position 1,645,361 of record NZ_CP012831.1, on the reverse strand, counting down.
TCGCTTTGTTTGCCGGTGAACAAGTGAAGATCAAGCTGCGCTCGCCTTTCGAGGGTCGACGCAACTTCCAAGGCCTTCTGCGCGGTGTAGAAGAGCAGGACGTCGTGGTGCAGGTAGATGACCATGAGTTCCTGTTGCCGATCGATATGATCGACAAGGCCAACATTATTCCCAGTTTTGACTGATACGTGCCAGATACTGCGGATCCCGCGGATCCAATGGCTTGCGAAAGGCGAGGCGTACGATGAGCAAAGAAGTACTGCTGGTTGTTGAGTCGGTATCCAATGAAAAGGGCGTACCGGCTAACGTTATTTTTGAAGCGCTGGAGCTGGCTCTGGCCACTGCTACCAAGAAGCGGTTCGAAGACGAAGTTGATTTGCGTGTGGAGATCAATCGCCACACGGGTGCCTACGAGACTTTCCGTCGCTGGACGGTCGTCGAGGAAGCCGACCTGGACGATCCGGCTATCGAAACCTGGCCAAGCAAGGTTGCAGAAACGCACCCGGGCGCCAAGGTTGGTGATGTCGTCGAAGAAAAAATCGAATCCATTGAGTTCGGTCGCATCGCTGCACAGACTGCCAAGCAGGTCATCGTGCAGAAAGTTCGCGAAGCCGAGCGTGCGCAAGTGGTCGACGCTTATCGCGAGCGCCTGGGGGAAATCATCTCCGGCACCGTGAAAAAAGTGACCCGCGACAACGTGATCGTCGACCTGGGCAACAACGCCGAAGCGTTGCTGGCTCGCGAAGACATCATCTCTCGCGAAACTTTCCGGGTTGGCGTGCGTTTGCGTGCGCTGCTCAAGGAAATCCGCACCGAGAACCGGGGCCCGCAGCTGATCCTGTCGCGTACAGCGCCGGAAATGCTGATCGAGTTGTTCCGCATCGAAGTGCCGGAAATTGCTGAAGGCCTGATCGAAGTCATGGCCGCCTCCCGTGATCCGGGTTCGCGTGCCAAGATCGCGGTCCGCTCCAAGGACAAGCGCATCGACCCGCAAGGTGCCTGCATCGGCATGCGTGGTTCGCGTGTCCAGGCCGTATCCGGCGAGTTGGGCGGCGAGCGCGTGGACATCGTCCTGTGGGACGACAACCCGGCTCAGTTCGTGATCAATGCCATGTCGCCTGCTGAAGTGGCGGCAATTATCGTCGACGAAGATGCCCACGCCATGGACATCGCCGTTGGCGCAGACAATCTGGCTCAGGCCATCGGTCGCGGTGGTCAGAACGTGCGTCTGGCCAGCCAATTGACTGGCTGGACCCTGAACGTGATGACCGAATCGGACATCCAGGCTAAACAGCAAGCTGAAACCGGCGACATCCTGCGCAACTTCATCGAAGAGCTTGAAGTCGATGAAGAGCTGGCGCAGGTGCTGGTGGATGAAGGCTTTACCAGCCTGGAAGAGATTGCCTACGTACCGGTGGAGGAAATGCTCAACATCGACGGCTTTGACGAGGAAATCGTCAACGAGCTTCGCGCTCGGGCCAAGGATCGTTTGTTGACCAAAGCCATCGCTACTGAGGAAAAGCTGGCAGACGCCCATCCGGCCGAAGACCTGCTCTCGCTTGAGGGCATGGACAAGGATTTGGCGATGGAACTGGCGGTGCGCGGCGTAATTACCCGCGAAGACCTGGCCGAGCAGTCTATTGACGATCTGCTCGACATCGACGGCATTGACGATGATCGTGCCGGCAAGTTGATCATGGCCGCCCGAGCCCACTGGTTCGAGTAATTAGGCGCGGCCTGAGGAGAGAAGTGCATGACGCAAGTCACGGTGAAACAACTGGCCGATGAGGTCAAAACACCGGTAGAGCGCCTGTTGCAGCAGATGCGTGAGGCAGGTCTGCCGCACACCGCCGCCGAGGAACATGTGACCGACAGTGAGAAGCAGTCCCTGCTGACTCACTTGAAGAGCAGTCACAAGGCTAAAGTGGAAGAACCGCGCAAGATCACTCTGCAGCGTAAAACCACCAGCACCCTGCGTGTTGCCGGTAGCAAAAGCATCAGCGTTGAAGTACGCAAGAAGAAAGTCTTCGTACAACGCAGCCCGGAAGAAATCGAAGCCGAGCGCAAACGCGAACAGGAAGAACGTCGCGCAGTAGAAAATGCTGCTCGTCAGAAGGCTGAAGAAGAAGCCAAGCGTCGCGCCGAAGAAGAAGCGCGCCGCCAGCCTGCTGCTGCGCAAACCGCTCCGGTAGAAGCCGTCGAGGCTGTTGCCCCGGTCGCCGAACCTGTGCGCGAAGCCGCACCAGTCGTGGCACCGGCGCCGGCTCCAGCCGATACTCGCAAGCGCGATGAACAGCGTCGTCCGGACAAACCACGTGCCGACGACAACCGTCGTGGCAGTGGCGATGGCGAGCGCAAGAACGCGCCTCACCGTGCGTCGGTCAAGGAAAAGGCACCAGCACCTCGTGTTGCGCCACGTACCACCGACGAGGAAAGCGATGGCTTCCGTCGCGGCGGTCGCGGCAAGGCCAAGCTGAAGAAACGCAACGCCCACGGTTTCCAGAGCCCTACCGGCCCAGTCGTGCGTGAAGTGAAGATCGGCGAGACCATCACTGTGGGCGATCTGGCCCAGCAGATGTCGGTCAAGGCTGCTGAAATCATCAAGTTCATGTTCAAGCTGGGTACGCCAGCCACCATCAACCAGGTACTGGACCAGGAAACTGCCCAACTGGTTGCTGAAGAGCTGGGCCACAAAGTGACCCTGGTCAGCGACACCGCCCTGGAAGATTCCCTGGCCGAGTCGCTGAAGTTTGAAGGTGAGGCGGTTTCCCGTGCACCGGTCGTGACCGTAATGGGCCACGTTGACCACGGTAAAACCTCCCTGCTCGACTATATCCGTCGTGCGAAGGTAGCAGCAGGTGAGGCTGGCGGTATTACCCAGCACATCGGCGCCTACCACGTTGAAACCGACCGCGGCATGGTGACGTTCCTCGACACCCCGGGTCACGCCGCGTTTACCGCGATGCGTGCCCGTGGTGCCAAGGCGACCGACATCGTGATCCTGGTGGTTGCGGCGGACGACGGCGTCATGCCGCAAACCATCGAAGCCGTTCAGCATGCCCAGGCAGCTGGTGTGCCGCTGGTGGTTGCAGTGAACAAGATCGACAAGCCGGGCGCCGATCTCGATCGCATCCGCAGCGAACTGTCGGTCCACGGCGTGACCTCCGAAGAGTGGGGTGGCGACACTCCATTCGTTCCGGTCTCGGCGAAGATGGGTACCGGCGTTGACGAACTGCTCGAAGCCGTTCTGTTGCAAGCCGAGGTTCTGGAACTCACCGCTACACCTTCGGCTCCTGGCCGTGGTGTGGTTGTTGAATCCCGTCTCGACAAGGGCCGTGGCCCGGTTGCGACCGTCCTGGTCCAGGACGGTACCTTGCGTCAAGGCGACATGGTGCTGGTCGGCTCGAACTATGGCCGCGTGCGTGCCATGCTCGACGAGAACGGCAAGTCCATCAAGGAAGCCGGTCCGGCTATCCCGGTCGAGATCCTCGGCCTGGACGGCACCCCGGATGCTGGCGACGAGATGAGCGTTGTGGCTGACGAGAAGAAAGCCCGTGAAGTGGCTCTGTTCCGTCAAGGCAAGTTCCGCGAAGTCAAACTGGCTCGTGCTCACGCCGGCAAGCTGGAAAACATCTTCGAGAACATGGGCCAGGAAGAGAAGAAGACGCTCAACATCGTCCTCAAATCCGACGTCCGTGGTTCGCTCGAAGCGTTGAACGGCGCCTTGAATGGCCTGGGTAACGACGAAGTGCAAGTGCGTGTGGTCGGCGGCGGTGTCGGTGGTATCACCGAGTCCGACGCCAACCTGGCACTGGCTTCCAACGCTGTACTGTTCGGCTTCAACGTGCGTGCCGATGCCGGCGCTCGCAAGATCGTCGAGCAGGAAGGCCTGGATATGCGTTACTACAACGTGATCTACGACATCATCGAAGACGTCAAGAAAGCGTTGACCGGTATGTTGGGCAGCGACGTGCGGGAGAACATCCTGGGCGTGGCCGAAGTTCGCGACGTGTTCCGTTCGCCGAAGTTTGGCGCCATCGCCGGTTGCATGGTGATCGAGGGTGTCGTTCACCGTAACCGTCCGATCCGTGTACTGCGTGAAGACATCGTGATCTTCGAAGGCGAGCTGGAATCCCTGCGCCGCTTCAAGGATGACGCTTCCGAAGTACGTGCCGGCATGGAATGCGGTATTGGCGTCAAGAGCTACAACGACGTCAAGGTCGGCGACAAGATCGAAGTCTTCGAGAAGGTCCAGGTTGCTCGCAGCCTCTAACTCGCGCACTTCAAGAGCCGCACCGGGCAGCCGCATGAACATGCACTGCCTGGCTGGCGGACTCTAAACGCAACGCCCGGTCTGGCTTTTGCCAGGCCGGGCGTTTGCCGCTTTCAGACCTCGCGGGTTTCACCGTGGGGCAGTAACAGGTAACAAGACATGGCAAAAGAATACAGCCGTACCCAACGAATCGGCGATCAGATGCAGCGCGAGCTGGCCCAGCTGATCCGTCGCGAAGTCAAAGACCCGCGCGTCGGCCTGGTCACCATCACCGCAGTGGAAGTCAGCCGTGACGTCGGTCACGCCAAGATCTTCATCACCGTGATGGGGCAGGACAGCGCCGAAGAAATCGCCCAGAGCATCAAGGTGCTCAACTCGGCCGCCGGCTTCCTGCGTATGCAGCTGGCCCGGGAGATGAAGCTGCGCAGCGTCCCACAGTTGCACTTCCACTACGACGAAAGCGTCGCACGGGGTGCGCATCTGTCGGCACTGATCGAGCGCGCCGTGGCGCAAGACAGCCAGCACCCGGTTGCGGCTGACCCCGAAGACACCAAGGAGTAATCGGTGGCTCAGGTCAAACGTATCCGTCGTAACGTCAGCGGTATCATCCTGCTCGACAAGCCGCTGGGGTTCACCTCCAACGCGGCGTTGCAGAAGGTTCGCTGGCTGCTCAATGCTGAAAAGGCCGGGCACACCGGTAGCCTCGATCCGCTGGCCACCGGCGTGCTGCCGCTGTGCTTTGGCGAGGCGACCAAGTTCTCCCAGTACCTGCTCGATTCCGACAAGGGTTATGAAACCCTGGCGCAACTGGGCAAGACCACCACCACGGCGGATGCCGAAGGTGAGGTTTTGCTGGAGCGCCCGGTGACCGTTGGTCAGGCGGATATCGAAGCGGTCTTGCCGGGTTTTCGCGGGCAAATCAGCCAGATACCGCCGATGTACTCCGCTTTGAAGCGTGATGGGCAGCCGTTGTATAAACTGGCCCGTGCAGGCGAAGTAGTGGAGCGCGAACCGCGTTCTGTTACTATTGCGCGCTTGGAATTGCTGGCCTTTGACGGTAATACTGCGCGGCTGGCCGTGGATTGCAGCAAGGGCACCTATATCCGGACCCTGGTGGAGGATATCGGCGAGCAGCTCGGCTGTGGCGCGTACGTGGCAGAATTGCGACGGACCCAGGCCGGGCCTTTCACGTTGGCCCAGACGGTCACGCTGGAAGAGCTCGAAGCGGTGCATGCCGAAGGCGGCAACGAAGCGGTCGACCGTTTCCTGATGCCATCGGACAGCGGGTTGCTGGATTGGCCGCTCTTGCAGTTCTCGGAACACAGTGCGTTCTACTGGCTCAACGGCCAGCCGGTACGCGCCCCGGATGCGCCGAAGTTCGGCATGGTCCGGGTACAGGATCACAACGGTCGTTTCATCGGTATCGGTGAAGTGAGCGAAGACGGGCGCATTGCGCCGCGTCGACTGATTCGGTCGGAATGACCGGAACCAGCCTGCGTAACAGCAGGTTGGCGAGTGTGGCTGTTAACAGGCACGGTCACTACTCATTTATAGATACAGGGATTTGTCCCTGGCCTGTTGAAGCTGTTTCCTCGGAACAGTTTCCTGACTAAAAGGATTGCCTCATGGCTCTCGACGTTCAAGAAAAAGCTCAAATCGTAGCTGACTACCAGCAAGCTGTTGGTGACACTGGTTCGCCAGAAGTGCAAGTTGCACTGCTGACCGCCAACATCAACAAACTGCAAGGTCACTTCAAGGCCAACGGTAAGGATCACCACTCCCGTCGTGGTCTGATCCGCATGGTAAACCAGCGTCGTAAGCTGCTGGACTACCTGAAAGGCAAGGACGTGAGCCGTTACAGCGCTCTGATCGCTCGCCTGGGTCTGCGTCGCTAATAAGCGATTGCGCTAGAGGTTGGTGGTCTGTCGTGCGTCAGTGGGTTTCCCGCTGGCGCATGGCAGGCTCCCAGCCTCAAGTTTTATCTGGATACACGTTTTACCCTGGACAGGCGTCGGGCCGATTCCCGTCATTGCCCAAGAATTTCGCAAGAAGACAAGTTCCCCAAGAGCCACAAAGAAGGTAGGACACCGTGAACCCGGTAATCAAAAAATTCCAGTTCGGTCAGTCGACCGTTACCCTCGAGACTGGCCGTATCGCCCGTCAGGCCTCCGGCGCAGTGCTGGTCACCGTTGACGACGACGTCAGCGTATTGGTGACCGTTGTCGGTGCCAAGCAAGCCGATCCAGGCAAGGGCTTTTTCCCTCTGTCTGTCCACTACCAGGAAAAGACTTACGCTGCCGGTAAGATCCCTGGCGGTTTCTTCAAGCGCGAAGGCCGTCCTTCCGAGAAAGAAACCCTGACTTCCCGACTGATCGACCGTCCGATCCGTCCGCTGTTTCCAGAAGGCTTCATGAACGAAGTGCAGGTTGTCTGCACCGTCGTGTCCACCAGCAAGAAAACCGATCCGGACATCGCTGCGATGATCGGTACCTCGGCTGCCCTGGCCATCTCCGGCATTCCTTTCGATGGCCCGATCGGCGCTGCCCGCGTCGCGTTCCACGAAAGCACCGGCTACCTGCTGAACCCGACCTACGAGCAGTTGAAGGCTTCGAGCCTGGACATGGTCGTGGCCGGTACTTCCGAAGCGGTGCTGATGGTTGAATCCGAAGCCAAAGAGCTGACCGAAGACCAGATGCTGGGCGCCGTGCTGTTCGCCCACGACGAGTTCCAGGTGGTGATCAACGCCGTCAAGGAACTGGCTGCCGAAGCCGCCAAGCCAACCTGGACCTGGGCTCCGCAAGCCGAAGCCACCGAGCTGCTGGGCGCGATCCGTGCCGAGTTCGGCGAGGCGATCTCCCAGGCCTACACCATCACCGTCAAGGCCGACCGTTATGCACGCCTGGGCGAGCTGAAAGACCAGGTCGTTGCCAAGCTGTCCGGTGAAGAAGGCCAGCCGTCTTCCGCTGAAGTGAAAGCGGCTTTCGGTGAAATCGAATACCGCACCGTTCGCGAAAACATCGTTAACGGCAAGCCGCGTATCGACGGTCGCGACACCCGCACCGTACGTCCGCTGAACATCGAAGTCGGCGTCCTGCCAAAGACCCACGGTTCGGCACTGTTCACCCGTGGCGAAACCCAGGCCCTGGTCGTTGCCACGCTGGGCACCGCCCGTGACGCGCAACTGCTGGACACCCTGGAAGGCGAAAAGAAAGACCCGTTCATGCTGCACTACAACTTCCCGCCGTTCTCGGTGGGCGAGTGTGGTCGCATGGGTGGCGCCGGTCGCCGCGAAATCGGTCACGGCCGTCTGGCCCGTCGTTCGGTCCAGGCCATGCTGCCAGCCGCTGACGTGTTCCCGTACACCATTCGTGTGGTATCGGAAATCACCGAGTCCAACGGCTCGAGCTCCATGGCTTCGGTCTGCGGCGCTTCCCTGGCCCTGATGGACGCTGGTGTGCCGATGAAGGCACCGGTTGCCGGTATCGCCATGGGTCTGGTGAAAGAAGGCGAGAAATTCGCCGTCCTGACCGACATCCTGGGTGACGAAGACCACCTGGGCGACATGGACTTCAAAGTGGCCGGTACCGCCAAGGGCGTCACCGCACTGCAGATGGACATCAAGATCAAGGGCATCACCGAAGAGATCATGGAAATCGCCCTGGGCCAAGCCCTGGAAGCGCGCCTGAACATCCTCGGCCAGATGAACCAGATCATCGGTCAGTCCCGTACCGAGCTGTCGGAAAATGCTCCGACCATGATCGCGATGAAAATCGACACCGACAAAATCCGTGATGTCATCGGTAAAGGCGGCGCGACCATCCGTGCGATCTGTGAAGAAACCAAGGCTTCGATCGACATCGAAGACGACGGTTCGATCAAGATCTTCGGCGAAACCAAGGAAGCGGCAGAAGCAGCACGCCAGCGCGTCCTGGGGATCACCGCGGAAGCCGAGATCGGCAAGATCTACGTCGGCAAGGTTGAACGCATCGTCGACTTCGGCGCGTTCGTCAACATCCTGCCGGGCAAGGACGGCCTGGTTCACATCTCCATGCTGAGCGATGCTCGCGTCGAGAAAGTGACCGACATCCTGAAAGAAGGCCAGGAAGTGGAAGTGCTGGTACTGGACGTGGACAACCGCGGCCGTATCAAGCTGTCCATCAAGGACGTCGCAGCAGCCAAGGCATCGGGCGTTTAATCGCCCCATCGCCTGACCGCTGAACAAGCAAACGCCCCGACTGGTTCGGGGCGTTTTGCTGTGTGACGAAAATCCCTGCCAGGCAGGTTGCCTGGCCACGGGAGACGGTGCTAGTTTTAGCCACCGCCCGTGTAGCTCAGTCGGTAGAGCAGCGCACTCGTAACGCGAAGGTCGCAGGTTCGATTCCTGTCTCGGGCAAGATTTCCCCCTCGTTATTTCACCTTCCTGCTCAGTTCCTCGACCGTGCGTTTGAGCTGGTCCATCTCTCGATCCTGATCGCTGAGTTCCCGTTTCAGGGACGAAATCTCGCTGTTGCTCGAACTCGAACTGGAGCCGCTATTGCGCTTGAGTTCTTCCACTTGCTTGCCAAGGTCGTTCAGGTCGCGTTCCTGTTCCTTGACGGTGCGCTTGAGCTCGTCAATCTCCTTGCTGCTGGAGGTGGAGCTGGAGCCGCTGTTGCGCTTGAGTTCTTCGATCTGACGGGCTTGCTCGCTGAGGGTGCGCTTTTGGTTTTCCAGTTCGTCAGCATTACTTTTCACGGTTTTCGGCAGGCTTTCCAGGACGCTGGCGCTGACATCGGTCTTGACGAGCTTGTACTTATCGAACTGGTCATAGTGAAGGGCGGGAATGGCATCGTTGTCAGACGGCCCATCGGAGGAGACTTCAACCGCCGCTTGAGTCACGTCAGTCAAGGTCAGGCTACCAAGCAGCAAAGTCGCGGTGACAAGTTGGATCGACGAGCGTTTCGAAAAGCTGCGCATCACTGGGGTTCCTTGTGAAATGCCGGCATGGCACATGGCTATGACTGGTTATTTTGACAGATGTTCCCAAGCTCCCCTGGTTTCTCGGGCGCATGGTTTTTTTGTGGGATAGATGTAAAGAACCGTGTAAATCGTCGGCAAAACATCCTATATTCGTTGCCTGCATGTGCATCGCCCAGCAGTTTTCAGATGATCCCCGAATGGTTCTGAAGGCCAGATAAACCGGGCTTCACACGGTTTTTTGCGTCAGAGAGATCCTTGATGATCCAGATCCATCTTCCATTCCCCCGATCAACGAGAACGCCATGACTGTTAAAGAATTGACCCAGGAAGCCAGGCACGAAGAAGCGCTGAAGAAGTACGTGCTGGATGCGCCCCAGTTGCTGGAAGAGATCAAGGACTTGTCTGCCGACGATCAAAAGGACCAGATCCAATGGGCGTTCGAGGACGAGGCTGAAGCCCAGGGGCTGCAACCCTGGGAGTTGACGCTCAAGTACACCAGCACGCCTGAGGAGTTCGAGGTGCAGCGCCTTGCGTTGCACAAGGAAGCGGCCGAGGTGCTGGGTGTGGAATGGGATGAGTACTGCGAGATGAACAATCTGGTGGTCTGAAAAAAACGCCAGCCTTTCAAGGCTGGCGTTTTTCGTTGTCAGAGGCTCAAGCGCATCGACAGATCCACTGCCTTCACATCCTTGGTCATCGCGCCGATCGAGATGTAGTCCACCCCGGTCTCGGCAATCGGGCGCAACGTGCTTTCGTTGATCCCGCCGCTGGCTTCCAGCTTCGCCTTGCCGCCATTGAGGCGCACAGCCTCACGCATGTCGTCCAGGCTCAGTTCGTCGAGCATGATGATGTCGGCGTTGGCCGCCAGCGCTTCGTTCAACTCCGCCAGGCTTTCCACTTCGATTTCCACCGGTTTGCCCGGTGCGATCTTGTGGGCGGCCGCGATGGCCTGGGCGATCCCGCCGCAGGCGGCGATGTGGTTTTCCTTGATCAGGAAAGCGTCGTACAGGCCGATGCGGTGGTTATGGCAGCCACCGCAGGTGACCGCGTACTTCTGGGCCAGGCGCAGGCCGGGCAGGGTCTTGCGGGTGTCCAGCAGCTTGACCTGGGTCCCGGCGACAAAGTCGGCCAGGTAACGGGCCCGCGTGGCGACGCCCGAGAGCATTTGCAGGAAGTTCAGGGCGCTGCGTTCGCCGGTCAGCAGCGAGCGGGCCGGGCCCTCCAGGTGGAACAGCGCCTGATCGGGGCTGACCCGGTCGCCGTCGTGCACTTGCCAATGCACCGCGACACGCGGATCCAGTTGCCGGAACACGGCATCGACCCAGGCCGTGCCGCTGATGATCGCCGCGTCGCGGGTGATGATGGTGGCCTTGGCCAGGCGTTCGGCGGGGATCAGTTGCGCGGTGATGTCGCCGCTGCCGATGTCTTCAAGCAACGCACGGCGCACGTTGGCTTCGATTTCGGCGGTCAGATCGGCGAGGCGTAGATTCGGCATAACGGGCTCCACAAACAAAGTGGCCCGATTATAGGGTGTCGAAACCTGCATTTGGTCGCGTCCTCGCAACATTTCCTCATTTTCCCGGTCACTTATTGCGCCGTATTTCGAGCTGGATCACAGAGTCTGCTGGTACGACAGGGTTGTTTTACCTGATAATCCGCCTTTCGATTGACGTCATAGCTTTGACGTTGCGAACCGAAAACCGTTTCAGGAGGCCAGGATGCACAACGACGGGAATGTAGTGCCTTTACACAAGGTGCCTACCGATCAGGCGAATCGCTCGCCGCTCGCCCGCCTGCCTGTGATTCTGCTTCAGGTTCGCGACAAGGCCGCCCAACAGTTGCGCCTGGGCTTGCAGGGGCTGTTCGATAACGCCGACGACACCTTGTTTGAAATGGCCGACCGGGCGCGCGACGACGTCGAGCAGAACCTGTACTTCGAGGCCATGCGGGACCTGCGCCTGAAGCGCAAAAGCATCGAGCGGGAATTCATCGAGCAGTTTTTCGAGACCTTCGTCAGCCTGGCCCAGTACGACCTGACCCACGCCAGCTTGGCGCCCGCCCTGGCGCCGGACGGCCAGACCCAGCGCTCCCACGATGAGCTGGAACGTCATCTGGCGGTCGAGGCCATGGTCACTCGGGTGCTCAGGCGCGATGGCGTGTCGCTGGAGCAACTGACGGCCCGGCTCGGTGTGCTGTTGGACCGACCGCTGGCCAACCAGTACAACCCCCTGAGCCCGGCACTGCTGTGCGAGAAGTTCCTGCAGGCCGGGCGTAACCTGGGCGTGGGCATCAAGGTCAAGCTGATCCTGCTCAAGCTCTTCGAGCGTTATGTGCTCAGCGAGTGCGACCAGCTCTATACCGAGGCCAATCAGTTGCTGGCCGCCACGGGCATCTTGCCGGAGCTCAAGGTGACCCCGGCGCGCCGGGCGTCGGATCGTTCCGAGGATAACCCCAGGCCCAGCGCCGAAATCGCTGCCAAGCCCAGCGATGCCGAGGTCGATGACAGCGTGCAGGAAGTGTTCGCCGCCTTGCAGAAGCTGTTGATGCAAGTGCGTGGCAGTGTGGCGCCGACCCTGGAAGCCAGCGCGTCGCCCCAGCCGATCTCGACCCGTGACCTGCTGCGGTTGCTCTCGCATTTGCAGCAGTACGTCCCAGCGCCTGCCGTGCAGGATGAATTCGACCTGCGTAGCCAGCTCGAACAACTGTTGACCCGGGTCAGCGTCAGGAGTGGCAAGTCCCGGGTGGTCGAAGGCGCCGATGAAGACGTGATCAACCTGATCTCGATGATGTTCGAATTCATCCTCGACGACCATAACCTCCCGGACTCCTTCAAGGCCCTGATCGGTCGCCTGCAGATCCCGATGCTCAAGGTCGCGGTGCAGGACAAGAGCTTCTTCAGCCGCGGCAATCATCCGGCCCGGCGGCTGCTGAACGAAATCGCCGCCGCTGCCATGGGCTGGGGCGATTGCGACGACCATCAGCGCGACAGCCTGTATCTGCGCATCGAACAAGTCGTGCAGCGCTTGTTGAATGATTTCGTCGATGACCCGGCGATTTTCTCCGAGCTGCTGGCCGATTTCCTGGCCTTCACCAGTGACGAGCGGCGCCGCAGCGAGTTGCTTGAGCAGCGTATCCGTGACGCCGAAGAGGGCCGGGCCAAGGCCGAACTGGCGCGACAGCGCGTCGAAGGGGCGCTGAACCAGGTGATGCTGGGCAAAGTCTTGCCGCAAGCGGTGGTGGAGTTCGTGCAACACGCCTGGAGCCAGGTGTTGCTGCTGACCTGCTTCAAGCATGGCAAGTATTCCGCCGAGTGGCAGGCCGACGTCCTGACCCTGGAGCAATTGATCTGGAGCGTCCAGCCTCACGACGAGCCCGACGCCGGCCTGCGTTTGCTGGCAATGGTGCCCGAGCTGCTCAAGGCCCTGCGTGACGGCCTGAGCCGTTCGGCGTTCGATCCGTTCGCCACCAGCGAGTTTTTCAGTGAGCTGGAAGTCCTGCATGTGCAGGCGCTCGAACGCACGGGCCAGGCAACGGAACAGGCCCCGCCGTTCGATTCGCCGGCGATGGTCGAGGTGCTGGAAAAAATCGTCCTGCGCCCTCCGCAAAAAACGGCGGTGGAGAGCGTGGCGGTGCATTTGCCGGCGGATGATGTCGGCCTGCTGCAAGTCGATCAGTTGCACCTGGGGAGCTGGGTCGAGTTCCAGGAGGACGATGACAATACCCTGCGTTGCAAGCTGGCGGCGATCATCGAGGCCACCGGCAAATACGTTTTCGTCAATCGCACCGGCCTCAAGGTGCTGGAGCACAGCCGCACCAGCCTGGCCCTGGAGTTTCGTCGCGGCGCGGCGCGGCTGTTGGACGACACCCTGTTGTTCGACCGGGCGCTGGAGTCGGTGCTGGGCAATCTGCGCCAGCTCAATCGCGGCAAGTGATCGCGCAGTCCGGTCCGATCACGGCATACTGACGGCATTCACCGTCGTCACCGAAGGAACCTGTATGCAGTTGGACTCCGCGAGCGGTTGGTGCGAGGGGGTGCGTCATTGCCCATCGCCCAACTTCAATGGGCGCCCCGAGGGCGAAATCTCCCTGCTGGTGATCCACAACATCAGTCTGCCCCCGGCACAATTCGCCACCGGCAAGGTGCAGGAATTCTTCCAGAATCGTCTGGATGTCACGGAACATCCCTACTTTGCCGGTATCGCCGACCTGCGGGTTTCTGCGCATTTTCTGATCGAGCGTGACGGCGCCGTGACCCAATTTGTCTCTTGTCTGGACCGTGCGTGGCATGCGGGCGTCTCGTGCTTCGAGGGGCGCGAGACCTGTAACGATTTTTCCCTGGGCATCGAGCTTGAGGGCACGGATGATCTGCCGTTCACCGACGCGCAATATGTCGCATTGGTGGACCTGACCCGGCAGTTGCAAGCGGCGTTCAGGGCGATCACTGTGCAGCGTATCTGCGGGCACAGCGACATCGCACCGGGGCGCAAGACCGATCCGGGACCGGCATTCGACTGGGTGCGCTATCGCGCGGCCCTGACAGAAGGGGAAGGACAATGAGTTTTCTGGTGTTGCTGCTGGCCGTCTGGATCGAGAAATTCTCGGCCTTGCGCCAGCGGGTCCAGCGCGACGGTGGTTGGCTGCTCGAGCTGAACAAGCTCGAGGCGAGCCCACGGTGGGTCAACCGACCTTGGCTGGTGCTGACGGTAATGGTCCTGCTGCCGGTGGCCCTGCTGGCGCTGCTTTTGTGGGTGCTGGAGCCAGTGGCCTATGGTCTGCTGGCGCTGCCGGTGCATTTGCTGGTGGTGATTTACAGCCTGGGGCGCGGCGATCTGCTGGCTGCCCTCGGGCCGTTTCGTGACGCCTGGCGTCGTGAGGACCTGCAAGCGGCAGCCCATGTGGCCAAGCGCGACCTGGACATTGAGGCCGATGACGGTGAGCAATTGCTGGAGCGGGTCCAGGGGCATTTGTTGTGGCAGGCCTACCAGAGCTTTTTCGCGGTGATTTTCTGGTACTTCCTGTTGGGCCCGGTCGCGGCCTTGAGCTATCGACTGCTGGCGCTGGCCGCCGAGCACAGCCAGAACCCCGGCGTGGCCGAGCGGGCCGCGCAAATGCGCCATGCCTTCGACTGGGTGCCGGTGCGGTTGCTGGCGGCAAGCTTCGCCCTGGTGGGCAATTTTGTCGCGGTCAGCCGGGTCATGCTGCATGAGTTGTTGAACTGGAACATCAGCGCCGCCGATCTCATCGACAAGGTCGGCCTGGTGGCTGGAGAAATCCCCAGGCCCGTCGCCGGGCCGGATGGCATCAATAGCTTGGATCGCCTGTGGGAATTGCTGCTGCGTGCGGCGGTGCTCTGGTATGCCGGGTTTGCGTTGTGGACGGTGTTGGCCTGAGAACAACCAACACATTTCCTTGTGGCGAGGGATTCTGTGGGAGCAAGGCTTGCCCGCGATGCGGGCGCCGTGATTTCGGAAAGACCGCATCGCTTATCGCGGGCAAGCCTTGCTCCCACAAAGCCTTGCCCACAAAGCCCTGCTCCTACAGATAAATCCCCTCACCACAGCTGAACCGTGTCAGGCCTTCTCGTTAACCTTAAGTTACAAATCTCCCCGCCGATTTAGGCTATACAGGGACAGCGCCCGAATAGTGGCTTTCTGCTGTCTCCGTGCGCGAGCTCATAACAATAAGAACACTACCGGGAGGCTTCCTTGTGAAGAGTTTGCTCTGGCCCGCCGTCGCGCTGATGAACCGCCTGAGCTTCGGCATGAAGTTCAGCCTGATCAGCGTGCTGTTCCTGCTACCCATGCTGGTGACCAACTTCTTTCTGGTGCGTGATTCCTATCGGGAATTCCAGGGCACCCAAGTGGAGCTGCAAAGCCTCGACCTGCTGGGCAGCAGCCTGGCCCTGCGCCGGGACCTGGAAACCCTCAACAACCTGGTGCAGATCAACGCCAGCCTGGGCCAGTCCGGCAAGGCTGGTGATGTCGAAGCGAAGATCGGCAGCCTGGAACAACAGGTCCTCACGCGCCTGCAAGGCATGACCGCCATGGCCATCGAGCCCGAGCAGGTCAGTGCCTTCGAGGCCAAGCGCGATGAGATGATCGCTGCTTTCAAGGCCCAGCAGGCGGAAAACTCCCTGCAGAGCAAAAGTGCGCTGATCGGCAAGTTGCTCAACAGCGCCCAGATGTTCAGCCAGATCATCGCCAGCCAGGCGGGGCTGAGCCGCGACAACCAGAGCGACATCCGCCAACTCAGCGAACTGATCATCGGTACCACCCCCAAGGTCACCCAGATCCTTGGCGATGGCCGGGCGCTGGGCGCGTCCTCGTTGGGGCTGGGGTTTCTCAATTCGGCATCGAGCACCCGCTTCGACGAGTTGCTGGCGCAGATCGAAAAGCTCCAGGGCGAGTACGACCTGAAACTGCAGGACGCCCTCGGCTCCAGCGTGGCCGCCGGGCAAACCCTTGGCGCTCAGGCCGACGGTAGCAAGAGCAGCCTCAAGAAAGCGTCGGAGCTGATCGAGGAGCAAGTGGTGATGGCCGACACCCTCGATGCACCGTGGCCGGCGTTCTTCGAGCAGGTCAGCGGCCTGATGGAGCAGACGTATCGGCTGAACGAAGCGACCCAGGGTTTTCTCGGTGTGCAGTTGCAGCAGCGGCTTGAGCAGAATCGTAGCCATATGGTGCTGCAAGCCGTGGCGCTGGTGGCGGTGTTCCTGTTGATTTTTTACCTGTACGCCGGCTTCTACGCGTCGACCCGCACCACCCTCCAGCACTTGGGCCAGATGATGGACAAAGTGGCGGCGGGGGACATGACGGTCAATTTCGTGGCGCGCAGCAAGGATGAACTGGGCGAATTGGGTGAAGTGTTCAACGGTACGGTGGCGAAGATCCATGACCTGATCGAACAGGTCGGCCGCACCGTCGCGGAAGTCGAACGCCAGGCCGGGCAGGTGGAAACGGTATCGGCCCAGAGCAACCAGGCCGTCGCCGGCCAGCGCAGCCAGATCGAACTGGTGGCCACGGCGATGAACCAGATGTCGGCCACGGCCCAGGAAGTGGCTCGCAGTGCCGCCGCTGCCGTGAGCAGTGCCCACAGCGTGAACGACGAGACCCTCAGCGGGCGCGGGCTGGTGGAGTCGCAGCAGGGCAGCATCGCCCGCTTGGCCAGTGAGATCGATCAGTCGGTGCAGGTGATCAACCAACTGGCGACCGACAGCCAGGCCATCAGCCGCGTGCTGGATGTGATCAAGAGCATCGCCGAGCAGACCAATCTGCTGGCCCTCAATGCCGCCATCGAAGCCGCCCGTGCCGGTGAACAGGGTCGGGGGTTTGCGGTGGTGGCCGATGAAGTGCGGACCCTGGCCAAGCGGACCCAGCAATCGACCGAAGAAATCGAAGCGATGATCACCCGCCTGCACGGCGGTGTTGGTGCCGCCGTCAAGGCGATGGGCACCAGTCATGAGATGGCCAGCGGCACGGTCGGTCAATCGGAACAGGTCCAACAGGCCCTGGAAAATATCCTCGGTGCGGTCGGCATGATCGTCGACCAGAACCAGCAGATCGCCGCCGCCGTGGAGCAGCAGACGGCCGTGGCCCATGACATCGACCAGAACATCGTCGAGATCAACCGCGCCGGCGAACGCACGGCCGAAGGCGCGCACCAGACCGAAAACGCCAGCCGTGAGCTGTCTGCCCAGGTGGTGCAGCTCAAGCAACTGATCAATGCGTTTCGGGTGTAGACCATTGTGGGAGCGAGCTTGCTCGCGATAGCGGAGTGTCAGGCAAGCTGTTTTTCGACTGATACACCGCTATCGCGAGCAAGCTCGCTCCCACAGGGTTTTTACCAGTTGAACAAATCGCGGGCGTTGGCGGTGCTGGCCTCGGCCAGTCGCTCGGGCGTCACCGCCATGATCCCGGCCAGTGCCTCGCAAATCGCCGGCAAGTGCGCCGGGCTGTTGCGCTGCCCCGGGAACATCGCCGGGGCCATGTCCGGTGAGTCGGTTTCCAGCACCACCGCATCCAGCGGCAGTTTCGCCAGCACCCGGTGCATGCGCAGGGCCTGAGGCCAGGTCGCCGCACCGCCGAGGCCGAGTTTGAAGCCGAGCTTGAGGTATTCGCGGGCCTCTTCAAAACTGCCGGCGAAGGCATGGATGATCCCCGCCCGGGTGGGGCTGATGCGCTTGAGGGTCGCGATCACGGCGGCATGGCTGCGGCGCACGTGGATCAGTGCCGGCAGTTCGAACTCCACGGCCAGTTCCAACTGCGTTTCGAACAGCGCTTGCTGGCGGTCACGGTCCAGGGTCTCGATGTAATAGTCCAGGCCGATCTCGCCCACTGCACACAATTGCCGGTGCCCGGCCAGGCGGCTCAGCCAGTCGCGCAACAACGCCACGTCGTCGGGTCGATGCTGGTCGAGGTACACCGGGTGCAGGCCCAGGGCGGCATGCAGGTCCGGGTCGCTTTGCACCAGGTCCCAGACCCGCTGCCAGTTGTCCCGGTACACGCCCAGCACCACCATTTGCCGCACGCCCAAGGCGCGGCTTTCGGCCAGCAGCGCCGGGCGGTCCGCGTCAAAGTCCGGGAAGTCCAGGTGGGTGTGGGTGTCGATCAACTCCATGCATCAATCCTGAGAAAACGTCAGCCCTGGTGGATCCGCTGCTTGAACGTCCGCGCGATGGCCTGCACGCCAGGCTGGTAGTCATCGTTTTCGATGGCCGCCAGGGCCAGTTCCAGGGCCTTGTCGGCGATCAACTGATGTTGTTGGGACATGGCATTGACCGGCAGCGGCAGGAAATCCAGCAACTGCGTGTCACCAAACGTGCCCAGGCGTAATGGCCGCGACTTGAGCGGGAAATCATGCAGGGCGTCGAACACCCCTTGCAGCAGCACATAGGACGTCGTGATCAATGCATCAGGCAGATGCCCCAGGCGCGCGAGCATTTCATCCATCAACTGCCGGCCGCATTCACGGCTGAACGACTCGCCATGCTCGATCAACACCTGGCCCTCGAACCCGGCCAAGGCTTCGCGAAAACCTGCGGCCCGTTCCTGGCTGATGCTCAATTCGGGACGGGCGCCGATCAAGGCGATTTGCCGAGGGTGGGTCTCCAGCAGGCTGCGCGTCAGGTGCAGGCTGGCCTGGCGGTCGTCGCTGATTACCGAGCAGAAATGCGCCGGTTCCATCACCCGGTCGATGGCGATGATCGGTATGCCCTTGGCCTGCAACTGCTGGTAGCTGTCGTCGCCGGCCGGCAGGCAGCTGGCGACGATCAGCGCATCGCAGCGCCGGGCGCGGAACAGTTGCAACAGTTGCCGCTCACTGTCGGGTGCATCGTCGGAGCTGGCGATCAGCAACTGATAGCCCCGTGCCCGTGCGCCTTGTTCCAGCAACTTGGCGATGCGTGCGTAACTGGGGTTTTCCAGGTCTGGCAGGATGAAGCCCAGGGTGCGGGTGTGCCGGCTGCGCAGCCCGGCGGCCTGGGGGTTGGGCGTGAAGCCGTGTTCCTCGACCACCGCCCGCACCCGTTCGACGGTGGCGCTGCTGATGCGTTGCTGTTCGGCCTTGCCATTGATGACATAGCTGGCGGTGGTTACAGACACACCGGCCAATTGAGCAATATCACTGAGTTTCAACCCGGTTTTCCTTGTTTTTTCGAGTTAGCCCCGAGGATAAGGGCCATCCTACCCGATTCAAGCTGACGGTTACCGCCCAAGCGCTTACGACAAGTTGCACTTCAACGATGAGAGATTATCGAGTAACGTGCCAATCTTTCTAGATTAAACGTTTCAGCAAGCGTATTTTCAAGGCTAGCAGGATTTTTGGCGGTGCTGCCGCGATACCGCCAAAAGCCGTCCTGTAACGCTAAGCTGATTCATTCAAAACAATACCTGGCGCCAACCGGACGCCAAAAAGGAGAAAGCATGCTCGAGCTCACTCTAGAGCAGATATCCATGGCGCAGACGGCTGTGGATAAAGACGCTGCACTGCAACTGCTCGCCGACAAACTGGTGGCCGATGGCCTGGTAGCCGAGGGTTACCTCGCTGGCTTGCAGGCCCGTGAAGCCCAGGGTTCGACCTTTCTTGGCCAAGGTATTGCCATCCCCCACGGCACCCCGCAGACCCGCGACCTGGTCTACTCCACCGGCGTGCGCCTGCTGCAATTCCCCGAAGGCGTGGACTGGGGCGATGGTCAGATTGTCTACCTGGCCATCGGCATCGCCGCCAAGTCCGACGAACACCTGCGCCTGCTGCAACTGCTGACCCGCGCCCTCGGCGAGACGGACCTGGGCCAGGCCTTGCGCCGCGCCGGTTCTGCCGAAGCGCTGCTGAAGCTGCTGCAAGGCGCGCCGCAGGAACTGGCCCTGGATGCCCAGATGATCGGCCTCGGTGTGTCGGCTGACGATTTTGAAGAGTTGGTATGGCGTGGCGCCCGCCTGTTGCGCCAGGCCGACTGCGTGAGCAACGGCTTTGCCGGTGTGTTGCAGCAAGTCGATGCGCTGCCCCTGGGCGATGGCTTGTGGTGGTTGCACAGCGAGCAGACCGTCAAGCGCCCGGGCCTGGCGTTCGTCACCCCGGACAAACCCATCCGTTACCTGGGCCAACCGCTGAGCGGACTGTTCTGCCTCGCCAGCCTCGGCGAGGCCCACCAGGCCTTGCTGGAAAGGCTCTGTGCCTTGCTGATCGAGGGCCGCGGCCACGAATTGGGCCGCGCCACCAGCAGCCGCAAGGTGTTGGAAGTGCTCGGCGGCGAATTGCCCGCCGACTGGCCCAGCGCGCGCATCGGCCTGGCCAACGCCCATGGCCTGCATGCACGCCCGGCGAAGATCCTCGCCCAGTTGGCGAAAAGCTTCGACGGCGAAATCCGTGTGCGCATTGTCGACGGCCAGGACAGCGCCGTGTCGGCCAAGAGCTTGAGCAAACTGCTGAGCCTGGGCGCCCGTCGCGGCCAGGTCTTGGAGTTCATCGCCGAACCGAGCATTGCCAACGACGCGTTGCCGGCACTGCTGGCCGCCATCGAAGAAGGCCTGGGCGAAGAGGTCGAACCGCTGCCGCCACCGAGTGCACCACGGGAAACCGTGATGGCCGAGGTCGCGACCGTCATGCTGGCGCCCGAATCCGGCAGCCTGATCCAGGCCGTCGCCGCCGCCCCGGGCATCGCCATCGGCCCGGCTCACATCCAGGTATTGCAGGCCATCGACTATCCGCTGCGCGGTGAATCGGCGGCCATCGAGCGCGAGCGCCTGCAGAACGCCTTGAACCAGGTGCGCAGTGATATCCAAGGCCTGATCGAACGCGCCAAGGCCAAGGCCATCCGCGAAATCTTCATCACCCACCAGGAAATGCTCGACGACCCGGAACTGACCGACGAAGTCGATACCCGCTTGAAGCTGGGCGAGAGTGCGCAAGCGGCGTGGATGGGGGTGATCGAAGCCGCCGCCAAAGAGCAGGAAGCCTTGCAGGATGCCTTGCTGGCCGAACGGGCCGCCGATCTGCGAGACGTCGGCCGTCGGGTGCTGGCGCAACTGTGTGGCGTCGAAACCCCTAACGAGCCCGATCAACCCTACATCCTGGTGATGGACGAAGTCGGCCCGTCCGACGTGGCCCGCCTGGACCCGACCCGTGTGGCGGGGATTCTCACCGCCCGTGGCGGCGCCACCGCCCACAGCGCCATCGTCGCCCGCGCCCTGGGCATTCCGGCGCTGGTGGGCGCTGGTGCGGCGGTATTGTTGCTGGCGCCGGGTACGTCCTTGCTGCTGGATGGCCAGCGCGGTCGCCTGCACGTCGACCCTGACGCCGCTACGTTGCAGCGCGCCAAGGAAGAGCGCGATACCCGCGAACAGCGTCTCAAGGTCGCGGCCGAGCAGCGCCACGAACCGGCGCTGACCCGTGACGGGCATGCCGTGGAAGTGTTCGCCAATATTGGTGAAAGCGCCGGCGTCGCCAGCGCGGTGGAGCAGGGCGCCGAAGGCATTGGCCTGTTGCGCACCGAACTGATTTTCATGGCCCACAGCCAGGCGCCGGACGAAGCGACCCAGGAAGCCGAATACCGCAAGGTGCTCGATGGCCTGGCCGGGCGGCCGCTGGTGGTGCGTACCCTCGATGTGGGCGGCGACAAGCCGCTGCCGTACTGGCCGATCGCGAAAGAAGAAAACCCGTTCCTCGGCGTGCGGGGCATTCGCCTGACTTTGCAGCGCCCGCAAGTCATGGAAGCGCAATTGCGGGCCTTGCTGCGCTCGGCGGACAGCCGTCCACTGCGGATCATGTTCCCGATGGTGGGCAGCGTCGATGAGTGGCGCCAGGCCCGGGCCATGACCGAGCGTCTGCGCCTGGAAATCCCGGTGGCGGACCTGCAACTGGGGATCATGATCGAAGTGCCGTCCGCCGCGTTGCTCGCGCCCGTGCTGGCCAAGGAAGTCGACTTCTTCAGCGTCGGCACCAATGACCTGACGCAATACACCCTGGCCATCGACCGGGGGCATCCGACCCTTTCGGCCCAGGCCGATGGCTTGCACCCGGCGGTGCTGCAACTGATCGACATCACCGTGCGCGCCGCCCATGCCCATGGCAAATGGGTCGGTGTGTGTGGCGAATTGGCGGCCGATCCGCTGGCGGTGCCGGTGCTGGTGGGCCTGGGCGTGGACGAGCTGAGTGTCTCGGCCCGTAGCATTGCCGAGGTCAAGGCGCGGGTTCGCGAACTGAGCCTGGCGCAAGTACAAACCCTGGCCCAAGCGGCCTTGGCCGTGGGCAGCGCCGATGACGTGCGCGCATTAGTGGAGGCGCTGTAATGGCGAAGATTCTAACCCTGACCCTCAACCCGGCGCTCGACCTCACGGTAGAGTTGGCGCGCCTGGAGCCGGGCCAGGTCAACCGCAGCGACGCCATGCATGCCCACGCCGCAGGCAAGGGCGTGAACGTGGCCCAGGTGTTGGCCGATCTGGGTCATACGCTGACGGTCAGTGGCTTTCTGGGTGAAGACAATGCCCAGGTGTTCGAGACGCTGTTCGCCCAACGGGGTTTTGTCGACGCCTTTATCCGTGTCCCCGGCGAGACCCGCAGCAATATCAAGCTGGCCGAGCAGGACGGTCGCATCACTGACCTCAACGGGCCGGGCCCGATGGTCGATGCCGCCGCACAGCAGGCCTTGCTGGCGCGATTGGAGCAGATCGCCCCCGGCCACGACGTGGTCGTGGTGGCGGGCAGCTTGCCCCGGGGCGTCAGCCCGCAGTGGTTGCAGGCATTGATCGCACGCATGAAGGCACTCGGTCTTAACGTGGCCCTCGACACCAGTGGCGAAGCCTTGCGCGTTGCCCTGGCGGCGGGGCCGTGGCTGATCAAGCCGAACACCGAAGAACTGGCCGATGCGCTGGGGTGCGAGGTGGTGAGCGAAACGGCTCAGGCGCAAGCGGCGCAGCGCCTGCATGCCCAGGGTATCGAGCATGTGGTGATTTCCCACGGTGCCGATGGCGTGAACTGGTTCAGTGTCGGTGCGGCGCTGCATGCCTCGCCGCCCAAGGTCAGCGTCGCCAGCACCGTCGGGGCCGGGGACTCGCTGCTGGCGGGCATGCTCCATGGCCTGCTCAGCGCCGACACCCCGGAACAGACACTGCGCACTGCCACGGCCATCGCCGCCATGGCGGTCACGCAGATCGGTTTTGGCATCCACGACACCGCGTTGCTGGCGTCGCTTGAACAGGGCGTGCGCGTGCGCCCCCTGACAGAACAATAAGAGGGTTCGCAAGAATGAAACTAGCCATTGTGACGGCCTGCCCGAACGGCATGGTTACCAGTGTGTTGTGCGCCCGCCTGCTGGACGCCGCGGCGCAGCGCCAGGGTTGGAGCACCAGCGTCGAGGTCCATGACGCGGCCCATCCGGAACGCCAGTTGTCGGCGGCGACTCTTGAAGCGGCGGAGTGGGTGTTGCTGGTCGCCAGCGGCCCGGTGGACCTGTCGCGGTTCGTCGGCAAGCGGGTGTTCCGCAGCACACCGGCCCTGGCCCTCCAGGACGTTGATGCGGTGCTGCGTCGTGGCGCCGTAGAGGCTGAGGTTCTGGGCGAGGCAGACGCGTCCGCGCAAGTGCCGGCGGCGTCGGCCGAGCGTGCCCCGCGGCTGGTCGCCATCACCGCATGCCCAACAGGCGTTGCCCATACCTTCATGGCCGCCGAGGCCTTGCAGCAGGCGGCGACGAAGCTTGGCTATGACCTGCAAGTGGAAACCCAGGGTTCGGTGGGGGCGCGCAACCCGTTGAGCGCCGAGGCCATCGCCGAAGCGGACGTGGTGCTGCTGGCGACCGACATTGAAGTCGCCACCGAGCGGTTTGCCGGCAAGAAGATCTACCGTTGCGGCACGGGCATCGCCTTGAAACAGGCCGAAGCGACGCTGAACAAAGCGCTGGTCGAAGCTCGCCAGGAAAGTGCGTCGAGCGGCGCGAGCGCCCCGGCCAAGTCGGAGAAGACCGGCGCCTACAAGCACCTGCTGACGGGCGTGTCGTTCATGCTGCCGATGGTGGTGGCCGGTGGTTTGATGATCGCCTTGTCGTTCGTGTTCGGCATCGAGGCCTTCAAGGAGCCTGGAACCCTGGCGGCCGCGCTGATGCAGATCGGCGGCGAGACCGCGTTCAAGTTGATGGTGCCGTTGCTGGCCGGCTACATCGCCTATTCCATCGCCGACCGGCCAGGCCTGGCGCCCGGCATGATCGGCGGGATGCTGGCGAGTACCCTGGGCGCCGGTTTCATTGGCGGGATCATCGCCGGTTTCCTGGCCGGTTACGCGGCCAAGGCGATCAGCCGCTACGCGCGTTTGCCCCAGAGCCTGGAAGCGCTCAAGCCGATCCTGATCATCCCGCTGCTGGCGAGCCTGTTCACCGGCCTGGTGATGATCTACATCGTCGGCAAACCGGTGGCGGGCATGCTCGAAGCCTTGACCCACTTCCTCGACAGCATGGGCACCACCAACGCGATCCTGTTGGGGGTGCTGCTGGGGGCGATGATGTGCGTCGACCTCGGCGGACCGATCAACAAGGCCGCCTATGCGTTTTCGGTGGGGCTGCTGGCTTCGCAGAGTTATGCACCGATGGCCGCGGCCATGGCTGCCGGCATGGTGCCGCCCATTGGCCTGGGCATCGCCACGTTCATCGCCCGGCGCAAATTTGCCCAGACCGAGCGCGAGGCCGGTAAAGCGGCACTGGTGCTGGGACTGTGCTTCATCTCCGAAGGCGCGATCCCGTTCGCGGCCAAGGATCCGCTGCGGGTGATCCCGGCGAGTATCGCCGGCGGTGCGCTGACCGGTGCGCTGTCGATGTACTTCGGCTGCAAGCTCATGGCCCCCCACGGCGGCCTGTTCGTGATGCTGATCCCCAACGCCATCAACCATGCGTTGTTGTACTTGCTGGCGATCGTGGCGGGGAGCCTGCTGACGGCGGTGGCGTACGCGCTGCTCAAGCGGCCTGAGGTGGTGGAGATGGCGTTGGAGCCGGCCAAGGCCTGATCGCTTCTTTGAAGCAATGAAATCCCTCTGTGGGAGCGAGCTTGCTCGCGATAGCGGTGTATCAGTCGACAACTGGGTTGCCTGACACTCCGCCATCGCGAGCAAGCTCGCTCCCACAGTGGTTTTGGGCGTGCATGAAATTCCTGTCACACCCACTTCACACAGCCATGCTTAAGTTTTCCCATTTCAAGGGAGAACACCATGAGCGAATTCGACCTGGGCCGTCGTCGGGTGATGCAAGCCGTGGGGGCGGGGTTGTTGTTGCCGGGGCTGGCGCCGGCGGTGATGGCTTCGGTCAAGGATCGTCCGGTGCTCACCGACGGTGTGCAGTCTGGCGACTTGCAGGGCGACCGGGCGATGATCTGGAGCCGCAGCGACCGTCCGGCGCGGATGGTGGTGGAGTGGGACACCCGCAGCAAGTTAGCCAATCCCCGTCGCTTCGTCTCGCCCATGGCCGACGCCCGCAGTGATTTCACCGCCCGGGTCGAACTCACCGGGCTGCCCCGTGACCAGGCGATTTTCTACCGTGTGCACTTCGAAGACGCCCAAAGCGGGGTTGCCAGCGAACCCTGGCTCGGCCACCTGCGCAGCGTGCCGCAGTTCAAGCGCAACATCCGTTTTGTCTGGAGTGGCGACACCGTTGGCCAGGGTTTCGGGATCAACCCGGACATCGGCGGCATGCGCATCTACGAAGCCATGCGCCTGCGCCTGCCGGATTTCTTTATCCACAGCGGCGACACCATCTACGCCGACGGCCCGGTGCCGGCGCAAATCACTGCCGAGGGTGGGCGCATCTGGCGTAATCTCACCACCGACGCCAAGAGCAAGGTCGCCGAAACCCTGGATGAGTATCGCGGCAACTATCGCTACAACCTGATGGACGAAAACGTACGCCGCTTCAATGCCGAAGTGCCACAGATCTGGCAGTGGGACGACCATGAGGTGGTCAACAACTGGTCGCCGGGCAAGCAACTGGACGAGCGTTACCAGACCAAGGATATCCACAGCCTGGTGGGGCGCGCGCGACAGGCCTGGCTGGAATACGCACCGATGCGCCGGCAAAAGGCCGACGGCGGCGGGCGGATCTACCGCAAGCTCGGTTACGGGCCGCTGCTGGATGTGTTCGTGCTGGACATGCGCAGTTACCGCGAAGCCAACGACGCCAACCTCGGCGCGGCCAAACCGTTCCTGGGGCGTGAGCAATTGAATTGGCTCAAGCGCGAGTTGAAGCAATCCCGCGCCCAGTGGAAAGTCATCGCCGCCGACATGCCCATTGGCCTGGGTGTGCCGGATGGCGAGGTCAGCCCCGGCGTGCCGCGTTGGGAAGCGGTCGCCAACGGTGACCCGGGCGCGGCCCAGGGGCGTGAACTGGAAATCGCCGAACTGTTGGGTTACCTGCGCAAGCATCAGGTGCGCAACTACGTCTGGCTCACCGCCGACGTCCACTATTGCGCCGCCCATCACTACCACCCCGAATACGCCGCGTTCCAGGATTTCGAACCGTTCTGGGAGTTCGTCGCCGGGCCATTGAACGCCGGCAGCTTCGGGCCCAACGCCCTGGACAAGACCTTCGGCCCGGAGGTGGTGTTCCAGAAAGCGCCCCCGGCCCAGAACACCTCGCCGTTCGCCGGGTATCAATTCTTTGGCGAGGTGAACATCGATGGGCCGAGCGGGGAGATGAGCGTGGTGTTGCGGGATCTGGAAGGGGTGGCGGTGTTCGAGAAGAAGTTGCAGCCCGTGTGAATCTAAAGTCCGCCACAAAACCAATGTGGGAGCGAGCTTGCTCGCGATAGCAGTGTGTCAGTCAATGAAGTGTTGACTGAAGATCCGCTATCGCGAGCAAGCTCGCTCCCACAGGGTTGATGTTGCGGTCAGGATCAGTAGACATCCCGCCGATACCGCCCCTGCTCGATCAGTCGCTCCACTTCCTCGCGCCCCAGCACGTTGTTGAGCACGTGATCCACCCCGGATGCCATGCCCTGCAAGCTGCCGCAGACATAGATCGCCGCGCCGTCGGCCACCCATTGCTTGAGCAGCGCGGCCGATTCCAGCAGACGGTCCTGGACGTAGATTTTCTGCTTCTGATCCCGGGAGAAGGCCAGGTCCAGGCGTTCCAGGTCGCCGGAGGTCACCCATTCCTGCAACTCATCGCGGCAGTGGAAATCGTGTTCGCGGTTGCGCTCGCCAAACAGCAGCCAGTTGCGCTGCATGCCCTCGGTGACGCGTGCCTTGAGCAGGCTGCGCAGGCCCGCCAGGCCGGTGCCGTTGCCCAGCAGGATCATCGGCACGCCCTGGGGCGGCAGATGGAAGCTGCTGTTGCGGCGCAGCCGCAGGCTGATGGCGCTGCCCAGTGGTGCGTGTTCGGTCAGCCAGCCGGAGCCGACGCCGAGGCTGCCGTCGATGTGACGTTCCTGGCGCACGATCAGCTCCAGCACGCCGTCGGCCGGGATCGAGGCGATGGAGTATTCGCGCATCGCCAGCGGTGCCAGTGCCTCCACCAGCGCCTGGGCATGCAGGCCGACCAGGTGGGCGCGGTTTTCCGGCAACTGGCGGGTCGCCAGGGCCTGATTGAGGCTCTGGGACAGGCCGTCGACTTGCACGCGCGCCTGGCCGGACAGGCCGAGACCATCGAGGAAATGCTCGATGGCCCAGAGGTCATTGCGCGGCAGGATTTCCACCAGGTCACCGGCCAGCCAACTGCTCGGCCCGGGGGCGGTGAGGCCCAGCAGGTACACGCCCGAGCCGCTACTGTCGGGGTTGAGCAGGGTGCGTTGGCTGAGGGTCCAGTTTTCAAAACTGGGGGCCTGCCAGGTGTCGGCAGGCGCCTGTCCGGTCAGTTCGGCCAGTTGTTGTTGCCAGTGACGCAGGGCGTAAGGGTCGCCGCTGTCGACTTCCACCGGCGCGAACAGGGTCTTGCCGCCGTGCTCCGCCAGCCAGGCGTGCAGGCGCCGGGCGAAACCGCAGAAGTGTTCATATTGCCGGTCGCCCAGGCCGAGCACCGAATACTGCAAGCGCTCCAGGCTCAAGGCCTGGCCCAGCACCTTGCGTTCGAAGCCGCGGGCACTGTCCGGTCCTTCGCCGTCGCCAAAAGTGCTGACCACAAACAGCGCGTGGGTGGCGATGTTCAGGTCCTGCTCGCTAACACCGGCCAATGGCTGGACCTTCACCGGCAAGCCGGCGGCCTGGAGTTGGCCGGCAGTCTGCCAGGCCAGTCGCTCGGCGAAACCGCTTTGGCTGGCGAAACCGATCAGCCAGGCCGGCGCATCGGTCGGGTTGGCGCTCAGGGCCTGACGGGCGTTTCTGGCCTGGCGTTTCTTGCGGCGGCGGTCCAGGTACAGCAACCAGCCGGTGATGAAGAACAGCGGCATGGTCAGCGCGGCGACGGTCACCAGGATCCGCCCGACCAGGCCGAAGTAGCTGCCGATATGCAGGGCATAGACACTGGTCAGCAACTGCGCCTTGAGGCTCTTGTCGCTGTAGCGGCTATGCCGGCTGATGACGCCGGTGGCCGGGTCGAGGATGAGCTGGTTCAGCGCCCGGTCGTGAGGTGAGTTTTTCAGCAGGTAGAACACGGTCGCCGGCTGCCCGGCCACGGGCGGCATGCGCACGTTGTAGGCGGACAGGCCGGGGCCTGCGGCGCTGTAGATGCTGCTCCACATGGCCCGGTAATCGGCCACGGGCAGTGGGCCGCTGGGTGCCGGGCCACGATTGCGCACCCGTTCCTCTTCCGGCGCGTCGGAAAGCAGGCGGGTCACGCCTTTGTTGTACCAGTCGTAGGACCAGGTCAGGCCGGTCAGTGCCGCCAGCAGATAGAACACCAGGCACCAGGTACCCGCCACCGAGTGCAGGTCCCAATTGAAGCTGCGACCTTTTTTCCCCCAGTCGAGGGTCAGCCAGGCGCGCCAGCTTTTCCATTGGCGCGGCCAACGCAGGTACAGCCCGGACAGACAAAAGAACACCAGGATCAGCGTGCAGGCCCCGGTGATTTGCCGGCCCACGTCATCCAGGGTCAAGACGCGGTGCAGCCTGAGCATCAGGCCAAAGAAATCCTGGCCGGTCACCTCACCCATGAACTGTGCGGTGTAGGGGTCGAAATAGCGCATGGCATCACGTTTTTCCCCGGGCGGCGCCGCGAAGATCACCCGCGCGGCGTTGCCGCTGTCGGTCTCGACCCAGAGCAGGGCGACGGTCTTGCCGGAGGCGGCTTCGATCTGCTCCACCAGTTCGGCGGGCGGCAACACACCGGCCGGTTGCTTCTCGACCGTCAGCACCTGCGGGTTCAAGGCCCGCAGGATTTCATCCTGAAACGACACCACTGCCCCGGTAACGCCCATCAACGCCAGGACCAGCCCGGCACTGATGCCGAAAAACCAGTGCAACTGGAACAGGGTTTTCTTCAACACGTCGCCCGCCTTGTTCATCTATTACTGTTCATCACGGTGCGCATTATGCCGTGTGTTATCGAGAAGCATTCATAAACACACCTAAAAGGTGCCGATCAGTGATGAGGTGAGCGACAAAATCCTGTGGGAGCGAGCTTGCTCGCGATAGCGGCCTGTCAGCCACATCACTGTCGGCTGATTCACTGCTATCGCGAGCAAGCTCGCTCCCACAGGGGAAACGCGGTTTCATCGAGAACAAAAACAAAAAAACGGCGCTTTCCATTTCTGGAAAAACGCCGTTTTCTATTACGCGACAGGGCTGGAACGATGGACGTTCAAGCGCCCGGACGCATTACACGTAAAACGATTTCAGCGGCGGAAAGCCGTTGAATTCCACCGCGCTATAGCTGGTGGTATAGGCCCCGGTCGACAACCAGTACAGGCGATCGCCAATGGCCAGGTTCAACGGCAGACCGTACTTGTAGTTTTCATACATGATGTCGGCGCTGTCGCAGGTCGGCCCGGCGATGACCACTTCTTCCATCTCGCCTTTCTTCTCGGTCCAGATCGGGAACTTGATGGCTTCGTCCATGGTTTCGATCAGGCCAGAGAACTTGCCCACATCCGTGTACACCCAACGCTCGACAGCGGTACGGGACTTACGCGCCACCAACACCACTTCGCTGACCAGGATACCGGCGTTGGCGATCAACGAACGGCCCGGCTCCAGGATGATTTCCGGCAGGTCGTCGCCGAAGTCTTCCTTGAGGAAGCGGATGATTTCCTCGGCGTAGGTGTCCAGGCTGTTGGTGCGGGTGATGTAGTTGGCCGGGAAGCCGCCACCCATGTTGATCAGCTTCAAGACGATGCCGTCTTCTTCCTTCAGACGCTCGAAGATCACCTTGACCTTGGCGATGGCCGCGTCCCAGACGCTGATGTCGCGCTGTTGCGAGCCGACGTGGAACGAAATGCCGTACGGCACCAGGCCCAGGTCGCGGGCCAGGATCAGCAGGTCCATGGCCATGTCGGTCTGGCAGCCGAACTTGCGCGACAACGGCCAGTCAGCGGTGGTCGAGCCTTCGGTGAGGATCCGCACATAAACCTTCGAACCCGGCGCGGCCTTGGCGATGTTGCGCAGGTCGGCTTCGGAGTCGGTGGCGTACAGGCGCACGCCCTTCTCGTAGAAGTAGCGAATGTCGCGGGATTTCTTGATGGTGTTGCCGTAGCTGATCTGGTCCGGGCCCACGCCACGGCTCATGACTTTATCCAGCTCGTAGATCGAGGCGATGTCGAAGTTCGAGCCTTTGTCCTTGAGCAGGTCGATGATTTCCACCGCCGGGTTGGCCTTGACGGCGTAGTAGACCTTGGCGAATTCGAAACCGGCGCGCAGGTCGTCATAGGCCTGGGAGATCATCGCGGTGTCGATCACCACGAACGGGGTTTCCTGCTTGTCGGCGAACGCTTTCATTTTCTGGAAAGTTTCGCGCGCGAAATAATCTTCGACCTGGATCGACATACTTGGGACTCCTACTGGCAAACATCAGGATCAATGGGTGTGAGGGCAAGCAGCCCTCGTGAACGTCCTCCGTATCCCCACTTTGGTTCGCCTACTTCCCAAGGCATGTCGCCGAAAGCAAAAAGGCCATGGGATACATGATTCCCTTGGCCTTGCTGTCTCGTCGTCAGTACTTGAGCCGGATGGATCGTTTCCAGCATGGACGTTCGGCGCGAACTTTAGGGCGTGAGGGGCCTGAGATCAACTAAAAATGTCGCGTTTTTGCACACATCCGTCGTGCGGCCCGCGACAGCTCATGATGTAACCGACCTGCGTGACAGATTGATGTTCCCGCTGGATGGATAATCGGGGCGTTTCGGGGAGAAACACCATTTTGGTGACCGCCCCGGAAACTGTGGGAGCCGAGCTTGCTCGCGATAGCGGCGGCACAGCCAGCACTACCGCCAACTGACCCACCGCTATCGCGAGCAAGCTCGGCTCCCACAGGGTTCGTTGGGGCGATCAGGCCTGCGCAATCTCCGCCGGCGAAACGATGCTGGTCTTGCCCCCACGGGATTTCCCGGAACTCAGGTACTCGGCGATGGATTCCTGGGTCACTTCCCCGAGGAACACCCGCTCGGCGTCCATCACCGGCAGCCACGAGCGGTTGAACTCGTACATGCGCGACAGCAGGATCCGCAGGTGTTCGTCGTAGGCCGCGGTGGCGTTGAATTCCCGCAGGTATTGTCCGCACGTGCCGGTCTGACGGTACAGGTCGCGCCGTCGCACATAGCCCAGGGCCTTGTTCTCGGCACAGGTCACCACCACGTAGCGACGGTCATGTTCGTCCATCAGCTCCAGCGCCTCATTCACCGGCGTTTCCGGGCTGACCGACGGCGCGTTGTCGGCGGCGTCTTCGGCCTTGACCAGCAACAGGCGCTTGAGCGTGCTGTCCTGGCCGACGAAACTGCTGACGAACTCGTCGGCCGGATGCGCCAGCAACGTGTCCGGGTGATCGCACTGGACCAGCTTGCCGGCGCGGAAGATCGCAATCTTGTCCCCCAGCTTGATCGCCTCGTCGATGTCGTGGCTGACCATGATCACGGTCTTGTTCAACGCCCGTTGCATCTCGAAGAACTCGTTCTGGATCATCTCGCGGTTGATCGGGTCCACCGCGCCGAACGGTTCGTCCATCAGCAACAGTGGCGCATCGGCCGCCAGGGCCCGGATCACGCCGATCCGTTGCTGCTGGCCACCCGACAGCTCGCGAGGGTAGCGATGCAGGTACTGCTTGGGCTCGAGCTTGATCATGCTCATCAGTTCGCGGGCACGGTCGTGGCACTTCTGCTTGTCCCAGCCCAGCAGGCGCGGGACCACGGTGATGTTTTCCTCGATGGTCATGTTCGGGAACAGGCCGATCTGCTGGATCACGTAGCCGATGTTGCGGCGCAAGGTCACTTCGTCCAGGTCGGTGGTGTCTTCGCCGTTGATCAATACCTTGCCCGAGGTGGGCGGGATCAGGCGATTGATCATCTTCAGCGTGGTGCTTTTGCCACAGCCCGACGGCCCGAGGAACACGCAGATCTCGCCTTCGTTGACGATCAGGTTCACCGAGTCGACGGCCTTGACGTCCTTGCCGTTGCTCTTGAAGGTTTTGCTGAGGTTTTGAAGTTCGATCATTTCAATAGTCCTTTTGGGGTCAGCGAGCGTTGCAGCCATTGCAGAAGCAGGTCGGCGAAGATGGCCAGGAGACTGACCAGCACGGCGCCGACGATCAGCATCGACATGTCGCTGCGGCTGATGGAAGCGAGGATGAGCACGCCCAGGCCACCGGCGCCGATGGTGGCGGCGATGGTCATGACGCCGATGTTCATGACCACGGCGGTGCGCACGCCGGCCAGGATCACCGGCACGGCGATGGGCAGTTCGACCATGCGCAGGCGCTGGGCGAAGGTCATGCCGATGCCGCGGGCGGCTTCACGGATGCCCGGTTCGACGCCGGTCAAGGCCAGGTAGGTGTTGCGCATGATCGGCAACAACGAATAGAGAAACACCGCGGTGATCGCCGGCATCGGCCCCAGGCCCTGGCCGAACTTGGAATAGAACGGCAACAACAGGCCGAACAGCGCGATCGACGGAATCGTCAGCAGCACCGTGGCGCTGGCCTGCAAGGGGCCGGCGAGCGCCGGGAAGCGGGTCATGAAGATGCCCAGGGGCACGCCGACGACAATCGCCAGGGTCACGGCGATGCCCACCAGGGTGATGTGCTGCCAGGTCAGGTGCAGCACCAGCGGCCAGTCCAGATGGGAAAAGGCGTCAAGAAAATCCATGGCTTTTCCTCCAGGTCATTGGGTTGAGAGCAGCGAATGTTGGCGCAGGAAATCGGCGGCAACGGCGGAGGGGCTTTCATGGTTGACGTCCACGCGGGCGTTGAGCTGGCGCATGGTTTCATCGTCGAACAACTCGGCCAGGGGCTTGAGTTGCGCGGCCAGTTGCGGGTGCGCGTCGAGGAACGCCTGGCGCACCACCGGCGCGGCGGTGTAGTCGGGGAAGTAATGCTTGTCGTCTTCCAGCAACTTCAGCTTGAACGCGTTCAGCCGGCCGTCGGTGGTGTACACCAGACCGGCGAACACCTGGCTGTTGCGCAGGGCGGTGTAGACCAGGCCCGCGTCCATCTGCCGGATATTCTTGCGGGTCAGGTTCATGCCGTACTGCTCCACCATGCCCGCCAGGCCGTCGGAACGGTTGGCGAACTCGGTGTCCAGGGCCACCAGATGATTGTCATCGGCTTCGGCCCGCAACACCGTGTTCAATTGGCTGATGGAATTGATTTGCGGATATTGCTGCGCGACTTTTTCCGGCAGCGCCAAGGCGTAGGTGTTGCTGAATTTCGACGGTGCCAGCCAGGCCAGGCCTTTTTTGGCGTCGAGTTCTTTCACCCGGGCGTAGGACTGGGCGCTGTCGAGTTTTTCCGTGACGTGGTTGTAGGCCACCAGCGACACGCCGGTGTATTCCCACAGCAGGTCCAATTGTCCGGTTTCATGGGCGCTGCGGGCCAGGTTGCTGCCCAGGCCGCCGGTGATCTGCGCGTCGTAGCCTTTGCTGCGCAGGTATTGCGCGGTGATTTCCGCCAGCAGTGTCTGCTCGGTGAATACCCGGGCGCCGAGGCGGATCAGCGGTTTTTCAGCGGCTTGGGCGAACCCTGCGAACAGCAGGACACAGCCCAGTATCAAGCTCAACTTCTTCATAAACGATTTCCTTTTTCCAGCCGGCTTATGACGGTCGCAGACCGCGTTCCAGCCAGAGGCGGCTGGCCAGTGTCACCAGGCCGTCGAGCAGCAGCGCCAGCAGGGCGGTGCAGGCCGCGCCGAGCAACAGCTGCGGCTGGTTGTTCAAGGCGATGCCGGGGAAGATCAGGCTGCCGAGGCTGTTGGCGCCGATCAGGAACGCCAGGGGCGCGGTGCCGACGTTGATCGCCAGGGCCACGCGCACGCCACCGACGATGATCGGCACGGCGTTGGGCAACTCGACTTTCCACAGCACCTGGCGTGGGGTCATGCCGATGCCGACGGCGGCTTCCTTGAGGGAACCCTGGACATTCTTCAGGCCTTCATAGGTGTTGCGCACGATGGGCAGCAGCGAGGCGAGGAACAGGGCGAAGATGGCAGGTCCGCTGCCGATGCCCAGGATGCCCAGGGCGATGGCCAGCACGGCCAGGGGCGGTACCGTATTGCCGATGTTGAACACTTGCATGAAGCGTTCGGCGCGCCCGACCAGGCCGGGGCGGCTGAGGGCGATGCCAGCGGGGATGCCGACAATGAGGGCCGCCAGCATGGAGGCCAATACAAGCATCAGGTGCGCTTGCAGGTAAAACAGCAGATCGTCGCGGTAGCGTTGGATCGTATCGATGCCGATCCAGTGGATCAACAGGGCCAGGAGCGCGACGACGACCGCACCCCCGATAAGCCCTTTGCCATAGCGGATAGCCACAGGCGGACTCCTTTGTCTTTCAGTCGGCGCACGCTTTCCCGGGCGGCAAACCATCACTGGTTGCCGGGAAAACGTTCGCGAGAAGCAGCTCTTTTCGAGGTCGGTAAACGGCCGTCGAAGTGAGCCATGAGCGCAGCCTCGTCAGGCTAACTTGCTGATTTTTCAGCCCCTGACGGTTGCTCGTATCAGGGGGGTGGACGCCTCCACGCGGCAAAAGGTTCCCATGCGAGGAATGATCTGGCCACCCTGGATGTGCTCAACGGTTCGGTTCCTGGCACAAGTTGAGCTATAATCGCCGCCCTTTTTTGAATCACCTGCCAGGCGATTTCCCATGACCAAACAGGCCGCCGAAGTCGCGAAACGCCGCACTTTCGCCATTATTTCCCACCCCGATGCCGGTAAGACCACCATCACCGAAAAGCTCTTGCTGATGGGCAAGGCGATTGCGGTCGCCGGCACGGTGAAGTCTCGCAAGTCCGATCGCCATGCCACCTCCGACTGGATGGAAATGGAAAAGCAACGGGGTATCTCCATTACCACGTCGGTCATGCAGTTCCCGTATCGCGATCACATGATCAACCTGCTCGATACTCCGGGCCACGAAGACTTCTCCGAAGACACCTACCGCACCCTGACGGCAGTGGACTCGGCCTTGATGGTCCTCGACGGCGGTAAAGGCGTCGAACCACGGACCATCGCGCTGATGGACGTCTGCCGCCTGCGGGACACGCCGATCGTCAGTTTCATCAACAAACTCGACCGCGACATCCGTGACCCGATTGAACTGCTCGACGAGATCGAAGCGGTCCTGAAGATCAAGGCGGCGCCGATCACCTGGCCGATCGGTTGCTACCGCGACTTCAAGGGCGTGTACCACCTGGCCGACGACTACATCATCGTCTACACCGCCGGGCACGGGCACGAGCGCACCGAGGTGAAGATCATCGAGAAACTCGACTCCGACGAGGCTCGCGCGCACTTGGGCGATGAATACGAGCGTTTCGTCGAGCAACTGGAGCTGGTGCAGGGCGCCTGCCACGAGTTCAACCAGCAGGAATTCCTCGACGGCCAACTGACCCCGGTGTTCTTCGGTACGGCCCTGGGCAACTTCGGCGTGGACCATGTGCTCGACGCCGTGGTGGACTGGGCCCCGCGCCCGCTGCCGCGCGTTGCCAACGAGCGCACCGTGGAGCCGGTGGAAGAGAAGTTCTCGGGCTTCGTGTTCAAGATCCAGGCGAACATGGACCCCAAGCACCGCGACCGTATCGCCTTCATGCGCATCTGCTCCGGCAAATACGACAAGGGCATGAAGATGCGCCACGTGCGCACTGGCAAGGACGTGCGCATCGGCGACGCCTTGACCTTCTTCTCCTCGGAACGCGAGCAACTGGAAGAAGCCTTCGCCGGTGACATCATCGGCCTGCACAACCACGGCACCATCCAGATCGGCGACACCTTCACCGAAGGCGAAGCCCTGGGTTTCACCGGCATCCCGCACTTCGCCCCGGAACTGTTCCGCCGCGTACGCCTGAAGGACCCGCTCAAGTCCAAGCAACTGCGCCAGGGCCTGCAGCAATTGGCCGAAGAGGGCGCCACCCAGGTGTTCTTCCCGGAGCGCAGCAACGACATCATCCTCGGCGCCGTCGGTGTGCTGCAGTTCGATGTGGTCGCCAGCCGCTTGAAAGAGGAATACAAGGTTGAATGCTCCTACGAGCCAATCACCGTGTACTCCGCCCGTTGGGTCGAATGCGGCGACAAGAAAAAGCTCGAGGAATTCTCCAACAAGGCTGTGGAAAACCTCGCCTTGGATGGCGGCGGTCACCTGACCTACCTGGCCCCGACCCGGGTCAACCTGGCGCTGATGGAAGAGCGCTGGCCGGATGTGAAATTCCGCGCGACCCGTGAGCATCACTAAGCATCAAGAGTGACCCATTGTGGGAGCGAGCTTGCTCGCGATAGCAGTGGGTCAGCTTGCCTGGATGTGGGATGTGCTGCCGTCATCGCGAGCAAGCTCGCTCCCACATTGGTTTTGTGCCAATCCTCAATCTCTCGATCACTCATGACCCCCTGTGGGTGCGAGCTTGCTCGCGATAGCGGTGGGTCAGCTTGCCTGGATGTTGGATGTGTTGCCGTCATCGCGAGCAAGCTCGCTCCCACACTGGGTTTTGGCGGTTAGTTGGATTGGAGATAACCCTTATTCGAAACCAATCTGTCGAGCAGCGGCATTTCTGGCTGTTATGCAGCGTCCTATCTGGTGAACCGGCCTGTTCAGAACTAGATTTCTTGAGCGCCGTCAGGCCCCGGCTTCATCCGGAAAAGAAGGAGTTGGCTATGAACAAGCTGCTACGCATGATGTTTTTGCTGAAGGTGTTGGTGATGCTGTCCCTGGGCTCTACCGCCGTATGGGCCGAATGCGATGAGCATGAGCAGCACGCGTCGAATGGGCAAATGGCGCAAGGCGAGATGATGCTTGCCGCGACCACCACACAGGAGTCGGGTGATCAGGATGATGACTCGCCCATCGACCAGGATCCTGACGACGGCGGGGATAGTGGTGATGGTGGTGAGGGCGACGATGCCGACGAAGGCGATAGCCAGACGTAGAATCGAGGCCAATAAAAAACCCTCCTGCCCGACTGTTGCTTCGTCGGGCGGAGGGTTTTTCATGTACTCAGCCTGATGCATCACCCGTGGCGAGGGAGCTTGCTCCCGCTGGACTGCGCAGCAGGCCCAAAAGGAAGGTCCGCTTCGCGGCCCAGCGGGAGCAAGCTCCCTCGCCACACGTGCTCTATCTGCCTTTTGCCTTATGCCGCGCCTTCGAGGAACCGCTCGGCGTAGTGACAGGCCACCAGCCGGTTATCGAGCGGGCGAAGCGCCGGTTCTTCGGTCTTGCAACGTTCGGTGGCGTACGGGCAGCGCTTGTGGAAGGCGCAGCCGGACGGTGGGTTGAGCGGGTTGGGCAGCTCGCCGACGATCTTGATCTTCGGCTTGTTCGGGTCCGGGTGGATGGTCGGCGTGGCCGACAGCAGCGCCTGGGTGTACGGGTGCAGCGGGCGGCTGTAGATGGACTCGTTGGGGCCCATCTCCACCGGGCGACCGAGGTACATCACCATCACGTCGTCGGCCACGTGTTGCACCACCGCCAGGTTGTGGGAAATGAACACGTAGGCGGTGTTGAACTCCTGCTGCAAGTCCATGAACAGGTTGAGCACTTGGGCCTGGATCGATACGTCCAGCGCCGACGTCGGTTCGTCCGCCACCAGCACCTTGGGTTGCAGCATCATGGCACGGGCCAGGGCGATGCGCTGGCGCTGGCCGCCGGAGAACATGTGCGGGTAGCGCTGGTAATGCTCGGGGCGCAAGCCCACCTGCTTCATCATCGCCTGGACTTTTTCCCGCCGTTCGGTGGCCGACAGGTTGGTGTTGATCAGCAACGGTTCGGCCAGCTGATCACCGATTTTCTGTCGCGGGTTGAGGGACGCATAGGGGCTCTGGAACACCATCTGCACGTCTTTGCGCAATTGCTTGCGTTCGGCCTTGTTGGCGCCGGTCACTTCCTGCCCGGCGATTTTCAAGGAGCCGGAGGACGGTTCTTCGATCAGCGTCAGGGCCCGGGCCAGGGTGGATTTGCCGCAACCGGATTCACCCACCACGGCCAGGGTCTTGCCGGCTTCCAGTTCGAACGACACACCGTTGAGGGCGCGCACGGTCGCATGGCCCTTGAACATGCCACGGGACACTTCGTAATGACGGGTCAGGTCACGGGCGGTAAGTACGACGGCCATCACGCCACCTCCTGGTTCAACGGGTAGAAGCAGCGGGCGAGGCTGTTGGATTTCGCATCGAGGGCCGGGCGTTGTTGCCGGCAGTTGTCCTGCACGTACGGGCAGCGCGGCGACAGCAGGCAGCCTTGCGGACGGTCGTAGCGGCCGGGCACGATGCCCGGCAGGGTCGCCAGGCGCTCGGCGCCCATGCTGTGCTCCGGAATCGCCGCCAGCAGCGCTTCGCTGTACGGGTGGGCCGGAATGTCGAACAGTTGCGGCACCTGGCCCACTTCCACGGCCTGGCCGGCGTACATCACGCACACGCGCTGGGCGGTTTCAGCCACCACGGCCAGGTCATGGGTGATCAGCACCAGGCCCATGTCCTGTTCTTTTTGCAGGGCCAGCAGCAGGTCCATGATCTGGGCCTGGATGGTCACGTCGAGGGCGGTGGTCGGTTCGTCGGCGATCAGCAACTTCGGCTCGCCGGCAATGGCCATGGCAATCGCCACGCGCTGGCTCATGCCACCGGACAACTGATGGGGGTAGGCGTCCATGCGGCTGGCAGCGCCCGGGATCTCGACTTTTTCCAGCAGTTCGATGGCGCGCTTGCGGGCGGCCTTGCCGGACATCTTCAGGTGCAGGCGCAACACTTCTTCGATCTGGAAACCCACGGTGTAGCTGGGGTTGAGCGCGGTCATCGGGTCCTGGAAGACCATCGCCAGGTCTTTGCCGACGATCTGCCGGCGCTGGCGGTTGCTCAGCTTGAGCATGTTCTTGCCGTCGAAGTTCAGCGCATCGGCGGTGACGATGCCGGGGTGCTCGATCAGGCCCATCAGCGCCATCATGGTCACGGATTTACCCGAGCCCGATTCGCCGACGATCGCCAGGACTTCGCCTTTTTCCACGCTCAGGTCCAGGCCATCGACCACTGGCACGGCGGTGGCGTCGCCGAAGCGAACGTTGAGATTCTTGATTTCTAGCAGTGACATGGGAATCTCCTCAGGCGGCATTCTTGAGTTTCGGGTCCAGCGCATCGCGCAGACCGTCGCCCATCAGGTTGATTGCCAGCACGCTGAGCAAAATGGTCAAGCCAGGCAGGCTCACGACCCACCAGGCGCGTTCGATGTAGTCCCGGGCCGAGGCCAGCATGGTGCCCCACTCCGGGGTTGGCGGTTGCACGCCGAGGCCGAGGAAGCCCAGGGCGGCGGCGTCGAGGATCGCCGAGGAAAAGCTCAGCGTCGCCTGGACGATCAGCGGTGCCATGCAGTTGGGCAGCACGGTGATGAACATCAGGCGCGGCAGGCCGGCACCGGCCAGGCGGGCGGCGGTCACGTAGTCACGGTTCAGTTCGCCC
The DNA here is from genome assembly GCF_001307275.1 of Pseudomonas fluorescens. NCBI lineage: Bacteria > Pseudomonadati > Pseudomonadota > Gammaproteobacteria > Pseudomonadales > Pseudomonadaceae > Pseudomonas > Pseudomonas fluorescens. Next base: position 1,605,661 of record NZ_CP012831.1, on the reverse strand, counting down.
ATCACGGCGGCGCGGGTCAGGCGCACGTAGGACGGCAGCGAGACGATGGCGATGGCGATCACGGTGTTGATCAGGCCTGGGCCGAGGATGGCGACAATCGCCACGGCCAGCAGCAGCGAAGGCAGGGCCAGCATGATGTCCATCAGGCGCATGATGGTCGGGCCGAGGATGCGCGGGAAGAACCCGGCGAACAGCCCCAGCAGGATGCCCGGGATCAGCGACATCACCACCGACGACAAACCGATCAGCAGCGACAGGCGCGAACCCTGGATCAGGCGTGACAGCAAATCGCGGCCCAGTTCGTCGGTGCCCAGCAGGAACTGGATCTGCCCGCCTTCAAGCCACGCCGGCGGCGTCAGCAGGAAGTCGCGGTACTGCTCGCTCGGGTCGTGAGGCGCGACCCATGGCGCGAAGAGCGCGCAGAACACCACCAGGATCATGAACAGCAGCCCGGCCACGGCGCCCTTGTTGCGGGAAAACGCGTGCCAGAATTCTTTGTACGGGGACGGGTACAGCAGGCTTTGATCGACTGCTACCGCGGTAGTTGGAGTACTCATGGTTTTGATCTCAGCGCTGGTGACGGATGCGTGGGTTGGCAAAGCCGTAGAGGATGTCCACGACGAAGTTGACCAGAATCACCAGGCAGGCGATTAACAGGATGCCGTTCTGCACCACGGGGTAGTCCCGGGCGCCGATGGCTTCGATCAGCCACTTGCCGATGCCCGGCCAGGAGAAGATCGTTTCGGTCAGGACCGCACCGGCCAGCAGCGTGCCGACTTGCAGGCCGACCACGGTCAGCACCGGGATCAGTGCGTTGCGCAGGCCATGCACGAACACCACGCGCGACGGCGACAGGCCCTTGGCCTTGGCGGTGCGGATGTAGTCTTCACGCAGCACTTCGAGCATCGAAGAGCGGGTCATGCGGGCGATCACCGCCAGCGGAATGGTGCCCAGCACGATGGCCGGCAGGATCAGGTGGTGCAGGGCATCGAGGAACGCGCCTGGCTCGTCGGCCAACAGCGTGTCGATCAGCATGAAGCCGGTTTTCGGCTCGATGTCGTAGAGCAGGTCGATCCGCCCCGACACCGGCGTCCAGCCCAGGGACACCGAGAAGAACATGATCAGGATCAGGCCCCACCAGAAGATCGGCATCGAATACCCCGCCAGGGAGATGCCCATCACCCCATGGTCGAACAGGGATCCTCGCTTGAGTGCCGCGATCACCCCGGCCAGCAGGCCCAGGATACCGGCGAACAACAGGGCGGCCATGGACAGTTCCAGGGTCGCGGGAAACAGGGAGCTGAACTCGGTCCATACGCTTTCACGGGTACGCAGCGATTCGCCGAGGTCGCCGTGGGCCAGTTTGCCGATGTAGTCCAGGTACTGGGCATACAGCGGTTTATTGAGGCCAAGGCGTTCCATTGCCTGTGCATGCATTTCGGGATCGACCCGACGTTCGCCCATCATCACTTCCACGGGGTCGCCGGGGATCATGCGAATCAACGCGAAGGTCAGCAAGGTGATGCCGAAGAACGTGGGGATCAATAATCCCAGTCGGCGGGCAATAAAACTAAACATCTTCAGGTGTACCTCATCAGCCGGTTAGGCGTGCCCGGCAATCCCTGGGTTAGGGTTGCCGGGCGTCTTCTTATCTACTTCACCTGGGTGGTGGCGAAGTTGTTGGTGGTGAGCGGGCTAATCACATAACCCTCTACGTTGTTGCGCATGGCCGTGAACATGCGGGTGTGGGCCATGCTGATCCAAGGCAGGTCCTGGTTGAAAAGCACCTGGGCCTGCTCATAGAGCTTGATACGCTCCTCGGGGTTCACTGTGGCGCGAGCCTGGTCGATCAGTGCCTGGAATTTCTCGTTGCACCAGCGCGCGTAGTTTTCGCCGTTCTTGGCCGCCTCGCAACTGAGCATAGGCGTCAGGAAGTTATCCGGGTCGCCGTTATCACCCGCCCATCCGGCGGAGACCATGTCGTGCTCGCCGTTTTTCGCGCGCTTGAGCATTTCGCCCCATTCCATCACGCGGATGTCGACCTTGATCCCGACCTTCGCCAGGTCCGCCTGCATCATCTGCGCGCCGAGCATCGGGTTGGGGTTGGTCGGGCCGCCGCCGTTGCGGGTGAACAGGGTGAACACGGTGCCTTCCGGCACGCCGGCTTCCTTGAGCAGCTCGCGGGCCTTGTCGAGGTTGCGGGGCGGGTTCTTCAGGTCGTGGTTGAAGCCCAGCAGGGTTGGCGGGTACGGGTTGACCGCCACGGTGGCGTTACCCTTGCCGAACAGCGCGTTGACGTAGGCTTCCTTGTCGAAGGCCAGGTCGATGGCTTTGCGCACCCGCACGTCGCTCATGTATTTGTGGCTGGTGTTCAGGGCCGTGTAGGAAACCGTCATCGCGTCCAGTTCAGCGACCTTCAGGTTCGGGTCTTTCTTGATGCTGGGGATGTCATCGGGTTTGGGGTACAGCGCGATCTGGCACTCGTTGGTCTTGAGCTTCTGCATGCGCACGTTGTTGTCGGTGGCGATGGCCAATACCAGCGCATCGGCCGGTGGCTTGCCACGGAAGTAGTCCGGGTTGGCCTTGAAGCGAACCTGGGCGTCCTTGTTGTAGCGCTGGAAGACGAACGGCCCGGTGCCCACTGGTTTGCTGTTGAGATCGCCGGCCTTATTGGCCTTGAGCAACTGGTCGGCGTATTCGGCCGGGTAGATCGAGGAGAAGGCCATGGCGATGTCGGCCAGAAAGGGCGCTTCGCGGCGGGTCAGGCTGAACTTGACCGTGTGCTCGTCGACTTTCTCGACGCTTTTGAGCAGTTCCTTGAAGCCCATGCTTTCAAAGTAGGGGAAGCCCACGCTCGACAGTTTGTGCCATGGGTGGTTCGGGTCCAGCTGGCGCTGGAAGCTCCAGACCACGTCGTCGGCGTTCATGTCGCGGGTCGGCTTGAAGTATTCGGTGGTGTGGAACTTGACGCCCTTGCGCAAGTGGAAGGTGTACGTCAGGCCATCGTCACTGATGTCCCAGGATTCGGCCAAGGCCGGAATCACCTCGGTGGTGCCGGGCTTGAAATCGGCCAGGCGATTGAAAATGGTTTCCGCCACGGCGTCGGCAGTGACTGCAGTCGTGTACTGGACCATGTCGAAGCCTTCCGGGCTGGCTTCTGTGCAAACCACCAGGGGTTTGGCGGTGGCGCCAACGGCGACGCTCAGCAATGCGGCGGCGATGGCGGCGCGTAGGGGAATCATGTTCATCGTCAATCCTCTGCAATCGGGTCAATGGCAAAAGACCAGGCGGACGACCTCGTGAGTCGACCGCCCGGTGGCAGTTTAGAGAATGTTGAACGGGATGGTGGTGACCAGGCGGAACTCGTTGAGGCTGCCGTCGGCCTGGTTTTCGCTGGCGCGGTGTGCGGTGTAGGTGGCACGGATCGCGGTGGCTTTCAGCGGGCCGCTCTGTACGGCATAGGACGCACCGACGCCGTATTCGTAGTGGTGCTCGCCGTCCATCGCCCGTACATCGCTGTAACCGGTGCTGTTGTAGTGCGTACCGTCGATACCCCAGCCGCGCGCCTGGTAGATGTTGAACTTCAGGCCTGGCACGCCGTATTCAGCCATGTTCAGGCCGTAGGCGATCTGGAAGGATTTCTCGTTCGGGCCGTTGAAGTCCGACAGCAGGGAGTTGGCCAGGTAGATGCCGTTGGTTTCGTGCAGGTAGTCGAAGTACTCGTTACCGTTCACTTCCTGGTACGAGAACGTCAGGCTGTGGGCCTGATGCGTCAGGCCGAACGACAGGGAGTAGGTGTCGTTGTCGATTTCGCCCAGCTTGCTTTTGCCCGAGTCCACGGTCTTGTAGTAGTTCAGGCCGGTGGTCAGGCTCAGCACCGAGCTGTCGCCCAGCTCATGGGTGGCGCCGAAGTAGTACTGGTTCCACATGTCCTCGGCCTGGGTCGCCCAGAGGCTGGTCTTCAGGCTGGCCAGTGGCTGGTAAGTGATACCGGCAGTGTTGACGTGATCGGTCTCGACGCTGCTGTCACCGTACTCGGAGCGGAACTTGCGCAGGCTCTCTTCGGTACGCGGCGAGTTGCGGTCGAAGGTGGCGATGTCGAAGCCCAGGTTTTCGAATTCTTCGCTGTGCAGGCTCACACCCTGGAAGCTGGAGGGCAGGGCACGGTTGCCGATGACGTCGACCATCGGGCTGCTGAAGTTCTGGCGGCCGGCGGTCAGGGTGGTGTTGGAAACGCGGGCCTTGACGTTCGCCAGGCCCAGCTTGCTCCACTGGCCCACGGCGTCGCCGCCTTCGCGGGTCAGGGTACGGTTGTTGCCGGCGCCCGGACGGGTGGTCGGCGCGCCGCCGTTGTTGGATGCCAGGTCCTTGCGGTCCTGGTCCAGGGCGATGGCGTTGTAGGCGGCCAGTTCAGTGCTGAAGCCCACGGTGCCTTCGGTGAAGCCCGAGTTGTACTTGATGATGGTGCCTTGCAGCCAGTTGATCCGGCGGTCGGTCTCGCGTGCTTCACCGTTCTTGCGATAGGTGAGTTTCGTGCCGCGCTTGAATTGCTCGTTGGCGTACCAGTTGCGCGTGGTGCCCGTGATGGACTGGCCGTCGATGAAACCCTTGGCTTCGCTTTGCTCACTGGTGGTCTTGAGGGTCACCGGGGTGACCGCCTGGCTCTGGGATTCTGCAAACGCTGTTGCGCTGATGCTGCTGATGGCCAAGGCCAGTATCGCTGTGTTGCTCAGTTTCATCGGTAACGCTCCTTTTCTTTCTTTTTCATGCCGTTCTTTTTTGGTGATACGGCTATCGGTTTTACAACTCATTCACAGCTTGCAAACGTTTGCCTGGTGCCTGATTGGCGAATTACGGCAAGACGTCGGCGTGGGGCTTCCATAGGAAGCCCGCGCTGTGTGGCTAACGGTTATGGGTTCAGGCTGACGCCCGAAAAGACATTGCGACCGAAGGGGCTGACTTTGAACCCTTCGACTTTGGCACTCAGCGGCTGGTTGACCGTCGAGTGGGCAACAGGGGTGATCGGCACTTGCTGCTTGAGCAACTGCTGGGCCTGTTTGTAGAGCACGGTGCGCTGGTCGCGGTCGGTGACGACCTTGGCCTGCTTGATCAGCTTGTCGTAGTCCTGGTCGCACCACATGGAGTAGTTGTTGCCACCAATGGCGTCGCAGCTGTACAGCGTGCCGAGCCAGTTGTCCGGGTCCCCGTTGTCACCGGTCCAACCGATCAGGCTGACGTCGTGCTCGCCGTTCTTGGTGCGCTTGATGTACTCGCCCCATTCGTAGCTGACGATCTTCACTTTCAAGCCGATCTTCGCCCAGTCGGCCTGGAGCATCTCGGCCATCAGCTTGGCGTTGGGGTTGTACGGACGTTGCACGGGCATGGCCCAGAGGGTGATTTCGGTGCCTTCCTTGACCCCGGCGGCCTTGAGCAACTCCTTGGCTTTTTCCGGGTTGTAGGCGACGTCCTTGATGGTGTCGTCGTAGGACCACTGCGTCGGTGGCATGGCGTTGACCGCCAGTTGCCCTGCGCCCTGGTACACGGCATTGAGAATGCCTTGCTTGTTCACCGCCATGTCCAGCGCACGGCGCACTTCGACCTGGTCGAACGGCTTGTGGCGGGTGTTGTAGGCGATGTAGCCGAGGTTGAAGCCCGGTTTTTCGATCAGTTGCAGCTTGGGGTCGTTCTTCAAGGCCGGTACGTCGGCGGGACGTGGATGCAGGGTGACCTGGCACTCGTTGGCCTTGAGCTTCTGCACCCGTACCGAGGCATCGGTGTTGATGGAGAAGATCAGGTTGTTCAGCTTGACCCGCTCCGGCGCCCAGTACTGCTGGTTGGCGACGTAGCGGATGTTGGAGTCTTTCTGGTAGCTCTTGAACTCGAACGGCCCGGTGCCGATCGGCTTCTGGTTGATGTCGCTCGGCTTGCCGCTCTTGAGTAACTGGTCGGCGTATTCGGCCGACAGGATCGCGGCGAAGCTCATGGCGATGTTCTGGATGAACGCGGCGTCCACGCTGTTGAGGGTCATGACCACGGTCAATGGCCCGGTCGCTTCCACCTTGGCGATGTTCTTGTTCAGGCTCATGCCGTTGAAGTAGGGGAACTCGGTGGGGTAGGCCTTGCGGAACGGATGCTGCGGATCAAGCATGCGGTTGAAGGTGAACAGTACGTCGTCGGCGTTGAAATCCCGGGTCGGCGTGAAGTAGTCGGTGGTGTGAAATTTCACCCCTTCGCGCAGGTGGAAGGTGTACTTCAAACCGTCTTCGGAAATGTCCCAGCGGGTTGCCAGGCCTGGGACGACGTTGGTCGCGCCTTTTTCGAACTCGGCCAGGCGGTTGTACAGCGGTTCGGCGGCATCGTTGTCGGTGGCCGTAGTGTATTGCGCGGTGTCGAAACCGGCGGGGCTGCCTTCGGAACAGAACACCAGGCTACCGCCGGCGGCCTGGGCCGCGGATGTCGCGGCCAGCAGGCCGGTGCCCAGCAATGCGGATAAAACCAAGGTATGGCGCATGACGCTCCCTCTCTCGTTCGGGGTGTTTTAACAGTGAACCGGCGTCCTTCCGGGGACAGGTCGGGGCACTGAGTTCATTCCATTGCGTAGCGATGCCGCAGGGCTGGCAAGTCGTCCAAGTGCCGACGGTATGAGCCGTGGGCCGGGCGGTAAATGCGTAATGCCTGAAAGACTTGTGGGAAAAGGCAATACATCCCAAACCAACTGCTGTGGTACGCAGTGCTTTTGGATGTAGGCGTTTTCCTAGGTCTTGGCGTAAAGCAACGGTATGCCGTGGGAGCGAACCCTGCTCGCGATGGCGTTGCTTACCGCTCCGCCATCACGCTCAAAAGAGGGGCCGCGACGCACGAAGCGTCGGACCGGCCCAGCGGGAGCAAGCTCCCTCGCCACAGGTCACCTTAGTTGCTGACGCTGACGCCGTAGAAGGAGTTCAAGCCAAAGGGGCTGATCTTGAAGTCCTGCACGTTGGCGCGCATGGGTTGGAACACCGTCGAGTGAGCGATGGGTGTCATCGGAACAGCATCTTTGAGGATGTGCTGCGCCTGTTTGTACAGCTCGGTGCGCTTGGATTGATCCGAAGTGCGCTTGGCTTGCTTGACGATGTCGTCAAACTTCTTGTCGCACCATTTCGAGAAGTTGTTGCCTTGCAGCGAGTCGCAGCCAAACAACACGTTGAGCCAGTTGTCCGGGTCACCGTTGTCGCCGCTCCAGCCGATCAGCATGGCGCCGTTTTCACCACCTTTGGAACGCTTGATGTACTCGCCCCACTCGTAAGTGACGATCTTGGCCTTGATCCCGATCTTGGCCCAGTCCGATTGCAGCATTTCGGCCATCAGCTTGGCGTTCGGGTTGTAGGGACGCTGGACCGGCATGGCCCACAGGGTGATCTCGGTGCCTTCCTTGATACCGGCTTCCTTGAGCAGTTCCTTGGCTTTCTCCGGGTTGTACGCCGCGTCCTTGATGGTGGTGTCGTAGGACCATTGGGTCGGAGGCATGGCATTGACGGCCAGTTGGCCGGCGCCCTGGTACACCGAGTCGATGATCTGCTGCTTGTTGACGGCCATGTCCAGTGCCTGGCGTACTTTCAGCTGGGCCATCGGGTTGGGCTGGTCGCTGCCCTTGATCTTGTCCATCACGTTGTAGGCGATGTAGCCCAGGTTGAAGCCCGGTTGGTCCGGCATCTTCAGGTTCTTGTCTTCCTTGATCGCCTTGAGGTCGGCCGGGCGTGGGAAGAGCGTGACCTGGCATTCATTCTTTTTCAGCTTCTGGATACGCACCGACGGGTCGGTGGTGATGGCGAAGATCAGGTTGTCGATCTTCACGTCTTCCGGAAGCCAGTATTCCTTGTTGCCGGTGAAGCGGATGTTCGAGTCTTTCTGGTAGCTCTTGAACACGAACGGGCCAGTACCGATCGGCTTCTGGTTGATGTCGGAAGGCTTGCCTTCCTTGAGCAACTGGGCGGCGTACTCGGCGGACTGGATGGAGGCGAAGTGCATGGCCATGTTCTGGATGAACGCGGCGTCTACGGCGTTGAGGGTGAACTTGACGGTCTTGTCGTCGAGCTTCTCGACCTTGGCAATGTTGGTGTCCATGCCCATGTCGGTGAAGTACGGGAATTCAGTCGGGTACGCCTTACGGAACGGGTCATCCTTGCTGATCATGCGATTGAAGGTGAACAGCACGTCGTCGGCGTTGAACTCGCGGGTCGGCTTGAAGTACGGGGTGGTGTGGAACTTGACGCCTTCACGCAGGTGGAAGGTGTAGGTCAGGCCGTCTTCGGAAATATCCCACTTGGTCGCCAGGCCAGGAATCACGGCGGTGCCGCCGCGTTCAAACTGGGTCAGCCGGTTGAATACGGTCTCTGCAGAGGCGTCGAAGTCGGTTCCGGTGGTGTACTGACCCGGGTCAAAACCGGCCGGGCTCCCTTCGGAGCAGAACACCAGGTTAGTCGCGGCTTGGGCGAAAGGTGCGCTGGCTAATAAGCTTGCACCGACTAAAAACGGAATGACCGCTTGTTTAAGCATGTTGGCCTCATGATTTGTTGTCATTTTTGGATTTGAGGGCGACCTCGTGAGTCGTCCTGCGGATACTTATGCAGGCCCCATACCCAATGCAAGATCCAGAGCGGTTGCAAGTCTGAAACAGTGGCACGAACGTACCTTAATGTCGCATTCGTGTAACTTCTGACGCAGTTGACCGTTTGCGGGTGTTTTTTTGACGCCAAAAGCGCCCCTTGCCGGTGCGTTGCGCGGCCGTGACGCACCGGTTTGGCTCGGGTGTTACTTCGTCAAACCCACGCCGTAGAAGGGTGTCAGTCCGAATGGACTGAGTTTGAAATCCACCACTTTCCTGTTTATTGGCTGGAAGACCGTGGAGTTGGCGATGGGCGTGATCGGCACCTGTTGCTTGAGGATTTTCTGCGCTTGTTGGTACAAATCGATCCGTTTCTGGCGGTCGGTGGACACCTTGGCCTGCTGGATCAAGCGGTCGTAGGCCGGGTCGCACCACTTGGCGTAGTTGCTGCCCTTGACCGCCGCGCAGCTGTACAGCACCCCCAGCCAGTTGTCGGGGTCGCCGTTATCGCCGGTCCAGCCGTAGATCATTGCGTCATGTTCGCCATTTTTTGCACGCTTGATGTACTCGCCCCATTCATAACTGACGATGTTGGCCTTGATGCCGATCTTGGCCCAATCCTGCTGGATCATCTGTGCCGACATTCGCGCATTGGGGTTGGACGCGCGTTGCACCGTCATCGCCCATAAATTGAGGGTGGTACCCGGCGCAACCCCGGCTTCCTTGAGTAGCGCCTTGGCCTTGGTCACGTCGTGGGGCGCGTCCTGGATGCTCGGGTCGAACGACCACTGGGCCGGTGGCAAGGCGTTCTGCGCCAGTTGGCCGGCGCTCTGGTACACGGCCTTGATGATCGCCGGCTTGTCGATGGCCATGTCCAGCGCCTGGCGGACCTTGAGCTGGTCCAGGGGCGGGTGTGTCACGTTGTAGGCCAGGAAACCCAGGTTGAAGCCGGGCTGCTTGAGCACCTGCAGGTTTGGATCCTGTTCGATCACCTCGATGTCGGCCGGGCGTGGGTAGCCACTGACCTGGCATTCACCGCGCTTGAGCTTTTGCAGGCGCACGGCGGCGTCCGGGGTGATGGAGAAAATCAGGTTGTCGAGTTTCACGTCCTCGGGTTTCCAGTACGCCGTGTTGGCGGCGTAGCGGATCTGCGAGTCCTTCTGGTAGCGCTTGAACACGAACGGCCCGGTGCCAACGGGTTTCTGGTTGAGGTCGCCGGCCTTGCCTTCCTTCAACAACTGCGCTGCGTATTCGGCGGACTGCACGGAGGCGAAACTCATCGCCAGGTTCTGCACGAAGGCGGCGTCGACGTTGTTCAGGTTGAAGCGCACGGTGTGTTCGTCGACTTTTTCGACGCTTTTGATCGTGGTGTTCAGGCCCATGTCGGTGAAGTACGGCGATTCGGTGGGGTAGGCCTGGCGGAACGGGTGCTGTGGGTCGAGCAGGCGCTGGAAGGTGAATAGCACGTCGTCGGCGTTGAAGTCGCGGGTGGGGGTGAAGTAGTCGGTGGTGTGGAATTTCACGCCGTTGCGCAGGTGGAAGGTGTAGGCCAAGCCGTCGGCGGATACGTCCCAGTTTGTGGCTAGTCCGGGTTCGACCTCGGTGCCGCCGCGCTTGAACTGGGTGAGGCGGTTGAAGACGGTTTCGGCCGAGGCGTCGAAGTCGGTGCCGCTGGTGTATTGGCTGGGGTCGAACCCGGCGGGGCTGGCTTCGGAGCAGTAGACCAGGGTGGTGGCGGCTTGGGCCATTGGGGCGCTGCTGATCAGGGCCAGGGTGAGCAGGAGGGGCTTGAAGGTGGTTCTGTCCATGAAATCCCTTGGGGGGTGGTGAGGTTTTCAGGAGAGTAGCGTTGCGGGTGGGGGTGTTGGAAATATCGAAAAGTGAGGGGGACCGTTGGGTTTGGGTATAGCGCTTTTGGACGAGGCGGCCTGATAGCCGGCCTGTCTCCCAGGCATACTTCGATCAAACTGTGGGAGCGAGCTTGCTCGCGATGGCGGCCTGACAGCCGGCCAGGATTTTGTTGACCGCGTACATATCCATTGCTGCGGTAACGGCTACTTAGGGTTCCGCTCTTACAGCGGCTCACTTTTGAGAAGCGCAAAAGTAAGCAAAACGCTTTTTGCCCCACCACTTGGTGCCTCGCTAGGGCTCGGCATGCCCTCACTCCGGCATTGCTCCGTGGGCCCGCCGCGAAGGGCCATCCATGGCCCAGCGCGGCTATCCCGGCATCCATGCCGGGATGCCCACTCCACAATGCCTGCGTTCGGCCAGCGTGGTTAACGGGGCGCCGAGATCAACGTCCACCGCGAGGCGGCCTTATAGCCGACCTGGCTCTCTCGGTCATACACCCGTCAGATCTGTGAGAGCAAAGCTTGCTCGCGAGGCGGCCTGATAGCCGACCTGGTTCTCACGGTCCTACTCCGGTCAGATCTGTGGGAGAAAAGCTTGCTCGCGAGGCGGCCTGATAGCCGACCTGGTTCTCACGGTCTTACTCCGGTCAGATCTGTGGGAGCAAAGCTTGCTCGCGAGGCGGCCTGATAGCCGACCTGATTCTCACGGTCCTACTCCGGTCAGATCTGTGGGAGCAAAGCTTGCTCGCGAGGCGGCCTGATAGCCGACCTGGTTCTCACGGTCCTACTCCGGTCAGATCTGTGGGAGCAAAGCTTGCTCGCGAGGCGGCCTGATAGCCGACCTGGTTCTCACGGTCCTACTCCGGTCAGATCTGTGGGAGCAAAGCTTGCTCGCGAGGCGGCCTGATAGCCGACCTGGCTCTCACAGTCGTACTCCGATTCAATTGTGGGAGCGGGCTTGCCCGCGAAGGCGGCCTGACAGCCGGCCTGGTTCCCTTGGGTGTACCCGATTCACTGGTTGAAGCAATACGCTTCCGTCTCGTCGAGCACCTAACCCCGTGGCGAGGGAGCTTGCTCCCGCTGGGCTGCGCAGCAGACCCAACCCAAGCGCCGCGTTGTGTCTGTTGGATGGAGTCGCTGCTTTTAGGGCCGCTTCGCGCCCCAGCGGGAGCAAGCTCCCTCGCCACGGGTTTGCGGTGGGTCGGAAGGCTGCATAAATCATTCAGGTGCGTCGGAAGGATCCGCTTTCCAGAACGAAACATCCGACAAGTTTTTAAGGTTGTCCCTCGGAAGTGGGCTCTCTAACCTTTGAACGTCGCTGCCTAATCAGCGACCGGGTGTGGAAACCTGAACCTTTTAGCAGTGGCATGGCTGAACATCGTGTTGCCGACGTCTCGTTTCGTCTGCAAACTGCGTCTTGGCGGCTGTGCGTGGGCAGACTTCGGTCTGGCCGGGTCCTGCTAACCGGTATTTCCACCCCGCGTACCGCTGCCACCTAACTGTCGCGTGGAAACGACACAGGGATGGCTCCAATTTTTAAGCAGGAGAATTTAACTATGGATAAGTCAGTCCCAGACCCACCCTTCAACAAAACCAATCCCCTTTCCGGCTTCGACGCCATCGAAGACCTCCTAAAAGACCGCGCCGCCGCCGAGCGCGCCCTCGATCATTACCTGAATCCAAAAAAACCAGAGCCAAGCACCGATCAGCGCATCGATAGCCTGTTTTCAGTCACCGCCAAAGCCGACACCGATACGCTGCTCACCAGCACCTCGGAAACCCTGGCCTCGATAAAAGCCATGGCCGAAGACCTGGCTTTCGAAGTGGAGGGCACGCGTCGGAGCGTGGCGTTGGGGATTCATCAGTTGGTGGAGCTGTGCCAGTTGCTGGTGGACAAGGCGTTGGATCAGGTCGAGACACCGGCCAGCTCGGCCTGCCCGCCCGCTTGAGGTCGGGCACCGTCCTGTGGCGAGGGAGCTTGCTCCCGCTGGGCTGCGCAGCAGACCCAAACCTGACACCTCGGTGCGTCAGACAGATTGAGTCGCTGCTGTTGGGGCCGCTTCGCGGCCCAGCGGGGATAAATCCCCTTGCCACAAAGCATGCTCGATTCTCCGTAGGCTCTACTGTGCGGACGTACACCTGATACTTCTGACAGTAGATTTTTGGAGGCATGGTTATAAGGTAGCAACAGGCGCGCTGCTAAGCGGCGATGCCGTATTGAGCTAATCCATGGAGGAGGTGTAGCGATGGCCGCCGAAGAAATCCGTATATCTCTTAAAGACTTCGATAAAGACGAAAGCCCGGAGGTTCGGCTCGAGTTTTTTCGTGACAACAAGAGTTACTTGCTCACCTTTGTCGCTTCTTCCCTGAAGGATGGGCGCTACGACAAGGTGGGTATAAAAACCGATTTAAACGAAGATGGCGCATGCGACGAGCGAGATATTGAGTTGCTCACCCAACTCGCACAGGCGGCTGTGCCTTTGCTGAAGTAAAGGCGGTTCGATCGTTCCCCCGCCGGAGCGGGGGAACGATCAGGCATCCGTTACTCCTTCAACACCTCAACCACCCCATCCGCCGTCATGATCACTTTACTGGTACCGGCTTCCACGTCAGGCGTCACGGATTCAGCATCCATGGAACCACTTTTCATCATCATCGTTGGCGCGCGCATGAAGGGTTGTGGATAACCGTTGGTATTGAAGTTCAGGTTGACGATCTTGTAACCCTTGCCGCCCAGGGCTTCGGTGGCCAGTTGAGCGCGGGCCTTGAAGGCGTTGACGGCGTCTTTGAGCAGGGCGTCTTCGCTGCTCTGGCGGGTGGCGGTGGCGATGGCGAAGTCCATGCCGCCCATCTTCATGTCGCCCAGCAGCTCGCCGGTGAGTTTGGACAGGGCGGCGAAGTCGGCGCTTTCCAGGCGCAGTTCGGCGCGCTCGCGCCAGCCGGTAATTTTCTGGCCTTTGTTGTCGTAGATCGGGTAGCTGTTGCGGCTGCCCTGGCGCAGGGTGATGTCCTTGACCTCTTTGGCCTGGCCGATGGCTTTGTTCACCGTGGTGCTGACAGTGGCGGCGAGTTTGGCCGGATCGGTATTCTGTTCTTCGGTATAGAGAGTGACGATCATCAGGTCGCGGGCCACTTCCTGGCTGACTTCGGCGCGCAGGGAAATCTGGTTGTAGTGAAGCTCGTCGGCGGCCAGGGCCGGCAGGCTGGCGACGGTGCCGAGGCTGAAGGCGAGCAGGGCGACGTGGCGACTGAACGTGTGCATGAAAGCTCCTTGGGATGAGGCGCAGGGGTAAGGTCCGGGCCTGCGTGAAGGATAAGACTCTAGCTTTTATGGGTGGGTTCGCACAGTTACAACTTCTATACAGATACCTGAAGCCAATGAAGAGCCCCGTGGCGAGGGAGCTTGCTCCCGCTGGGGCGCGAAGCGGCCCTAAAAGCAGCGGCTCCATTCATCTGACACAACGCGGCGCCGGGGTTGGGCCTGCTGCGCAGGCCAGCGGGAGCAAGCTCCCTCGCCACAAGGGGTATATGCAGCATTGAGAGCTGTGGCGCTTTGCCGCATATCTGCCGCTGCAACCCCCGCCTTGGTTATACTCCGTGCGATCCGCCTGGAGCGCTCATCAGGAGAGCTCATGCTCGCCCCTTTGCAAATGACTTCCGCTTCCCGCCAGAACCTCTGGCGCCTGACGTTTATCCGTATTCTGGTCCTGGCGGCCCAGGCCGGCTCCGTGGGGCTCGCCTATTGGTTCGACCTGCTGCCGCTGCCCTGGCTGCAGCTGGCGATCACCCTGGTCTGTTCCAGCGTGCTGTGCGCGCTGACGGCGATTCGCCTGCGTGCCTCGTGGCCGGTGACCGAGCTGGAATATGCCGTGCAGCTGGCCGGCGACTTGTTTATCCACAGCGCGTTGCTGTATTTCTCCGGCGGCTCCACCAACCCCTTCGTCTCTTATTACCTGGTGCCGCTGACCATCGCCGCGGTGACGTTGCCGTGGCGGTTTTCGCTGATCCTTTCCGGCATCGCCCTGGCGCTGTACACCTTGCTGCTGGCGCGCTTCTACCCGCTGGAAACCTTTCCCATCGCCCGGGAGAACCTGCAGATCTACGGCATGTGGCTGAGTTTCGCCCTGGCGGCGGCGGTCATCACGTTTTTTGCCGCGCGCATGGCCGAGGAGCTGCGCCGCCAGGAAGAGCTGCGGGCCATCCGTCGTGAGGAGGGCCTGCGGGACGAGCAATTGCTGGCCGTGGCAACCCAGGCTGCCGGTGCCGCCCATGAATTGGGTACACCGCTGGCGACCATGAGCGTGCTGCTCAAGGAAATGCGCCAGGACCATCACGACCCGGCACTGCAGGACGATCTCAGCGTGCTCCAGGACCAGGTCAAGCTCTGCAAGGAAACCCTGCAATACCTGGTGCGTGCCGCCGAGGCCAATCGCCGGCTGGACATCGACATGCAGGCGGTCACCTTCTGGCTCGACGATGCGCTGAACCGCTGGCACCTGATGCGCCCGGAAGCCAGTTATCGCTTCCAGTGCCTGGGCAAGGGCGTGGTGCCGCGCATGGCGCCGCCGCCAGACCTGACCCAAGCACTGTTGAACCTGCTGAACAATGCCGCCGATGCCTGTCCCGACAACCTGGAAGTGGCGTTGGACTGGAACGCTTATGAACTGACCATCTGCATTCGCGACCACGGTGCCGGTGTGCCGCTGGCGATTGCCGAGCAGATCGGCAAGCCGTTCTACACCACCAAGGGCAAAGGCTTCGGCCTGGGCCTGTTCTTGAGCAAAGCCAGCGTGACACGCGCCGGCGGCTCGGTGAAACTCTACCCCCATGAGGAAGGCGGCACGCTCACCGAGCTGCGCCTGCCCCATGCCGACCGAGGAGACGAAACATGAGTGACGAGATCCAAGTCGACGGCGAAGAACTGCCGCACCTGTTGCTGGTGGATGACGACGCCACCTTCACCCGCGTCATGGCCCGGGCCATGTCCCGCCGCGGTTTTCGCGTCAGCACCGCCGGTTCCGCCGAAGAGGGCCTGACCATCGCCCAGGCCGACCTGCCGGACTACGCCGCCCTGGACCTGAAAATGGACGGCGATTCCGGCCTGGTGCTGCTGCCCAAGTTGCTGGAGCTGGACCCGGAAATGCGTGTGGTGATCCTCACCGGTTATTCGAGCATCGCCACCGCGGTCGAAGCCATCAAGCGCGGCGCCTGCAATTACCTGTGCAAGCCGGCGGATGCCGATGACGTATTGGCGGCGCTGTTGTCCGAGCACGCCGACCTCGACACCCTGGTGCCGGAAAACCCCATGTCGGTGGATCGCCTGCAATGGGAACACATCCAGAGGGTGCTGACCGAGCACGAGGGCAATATCTCCGCCACGGCCCGCGCCCTGGGCATGCACCGGCGGACCTTGCAGCGCAAACTGCAAAAGCGTCCCGTGCGTCGCTGAACCTGCGCTGAACAGGTGTTGTCCACCCTCGCGACACATCGGGCCGTTGCTTTATGATCGGCCCCAGCGTCATGTATCACAAATACTGTTCCTTTTTGACGGCGTCTGTTGCCGTCATGCTGCGTTGCCGCTCCTCGCCATAGCGGGCTATGACTCGTCGCGGCGCCTTGCCTGACGACAACAGCCACTCGTCAAAAAGAAACGTATTTGCGAAACATGACACTAGTTCTTTTCCCTATTGAGCCTTAACCATGAATCAGAACGCTGAATATTCCGCGGTCAATGACGCGGTGCGCGGGCAGTTTTTCCGCCGTGTCTGGCAAATGACCACGCCGTACTGGCGCAGTGAGGAGAAGGGCAAGGCCTGGACGCTGTTGATCGCGGTCATCGCGCTGTCGTTGTTCAGCGTGGCGATCTCGGTGTGGATCAACAGTTGGTACAAGGATTTCTACAACGCCCTGCAAGAGAAGGACAGCGCGGCGTTCTGGCAGTTGATCCTGTATTTCTGCGGCATCGCGGCGGTGGCGATCCTCGGCGCCGTCTATCGCTTGTACCTCACGCAGATGCTCACCATTCGTTGGCGGGCCTGGCTCACCGAGCAGCATTTCGCCCGCTGGCTGGGCAACAAGAATTACTACCGGCTGGAGCAGGGCGGCTATACCGACAACCCGGACCAGCGGATTTCCGAAGACCTCAACAGTTTCACCACCAATACCCTGGGCCTGGGGCTGGGATTGCTGCGCACCGTGGTCAGCCTGGTGTCGTTCTCGATCATCTTGTGGGGCGTGTCCGGCAGCATCGAAGTGTTCGGCTACACCATCCCCGGCTACATGTTCTGGTGCGCCCTGGTATATGCGGCGGTGGGCAGTTGGTTGACGCACCTGATCGGCCGACGCCTGATCGGGCTGAACAACAACCAGCAACGCTTCGAAGCCGACCTGCGTTTCTCCATGGTCCGGGTGCGTGAAAACGCCGAAAGCATTGCGCTGTACAACGGCGAACCGAACGAGAACCGCCGCCTGAGCGGGCGCTTCGGCCTGGTCTGGCATAACTTCTGGGACATCATGCGGGTGTCCAAGCGCCTGACGTTCTTCACCTCCGGCTACGGCCAGATCGCGATCATCTTCCCGTTCATCGTTGCCGCGCCGCGCTACTTCGCCGGCAAGATCCAGCTGGGCGAGCTCATGCAGATCAACTCGGCCTTCGGCAATGTGCAGGAGAACTTCAGTTGGTTCATCAGCGCCTACGCCGACCTTGCCGCGTGGCGCGCCACCTGTGATCGTCTGTTGAGCTTCCGCCAGGCCATGAGCGACAACGAAGACCGCGTGCCGGCCATCGATGTGCAGAACCAGGGGAGTGCGTTGGCGGTTCATAACCTCGGCTTGGATCTGGCCGACGGTCGTCATCTGCTCGACAACGCCGATATGAGCGTGGCACCGGGCGAGCGGGTCATGCTCAGCGGTCGTTCCGGCAGTGGCAAGTCGACCCTGTTTCGCGCGATGGGACATTTGTGGCCCGCGGGGCACGGGACGATCCGGCTTCCGGCGGCGCGTTACCTGTTCCTGCCGCAAAAGCCCTATCTGCCCATTGGCAGCCTGCGGGAAGTGTTGAGTTATCCACAGGCTGGCGACGTCTACCCCAACGAACGTTATGCACAGGTGCTGGAAACCTGCCGCCTGCCGCACCTGATCCCGCGACTGGATGAAAGCAACCACTGGCAGCGCATGCTCTCGCCTGGCGAGCAACAACGCCTGGCCTTTGCCCGTGCATTGCTTTATGCACCGCAATGGTTGTACATGGACGAAGCCACGTCGGCGATGGACGAAGAAGACGAGGCGACGCTGTACCAGGCGCTGATCGACCAGTTGCCGGGCCTGAGCATCGTCAGCGTCGGCCACCGAAGCAGTTTGAAACGTTTCCATCCGCGACATGTGCGTATCGAAAATGGCCAACTGGTGGAGCGCACCGTGACAGCATAAACACCCAAGACCTGTGGGAGCGAGCTTGCTCGCGATAGCGGTGTATCAGTTGATGTTGATGTGGCTGACCCTCCGCCATCGCGAGCAAGCTCGCTCCCACAAGGGTTTGTGGTGAATCGGATGTTCATGTCTATAACCGATCCGATGTGGGAGCGAGCCTGCTCGCGATGAAGGCGACTCGGTGTCAGCCCTCGACTCGCCACTGCACCCACGGTGATCGTACAACCACGTTGCGCTATGATGTTGTCATTCAGCCGCTTGCCGAGACACAGACACAATGGAAAACCCGATCGACATACCCCGCCTTCCCCGCAAGCGCCGCAGCCTGGCGCAGGAGCTGGTGACGGTGCTGACCGAGCAGATTCGCGATGGCCTGCTCAAGCGTGGCGATAAATTGCCCACCGAGTCGGCGATCATGGAAGCCCATGGCGTCAGCCGCACCGTGGTGCGCGAGGCGATTTCCCGGTTGCAGGCCGCCGGCCAGGTGGAAACCCGCCATGGCATCGGCACCTTCGTGCTGGACACGCCCAGCCCGAGCGGTTTTCGCATCGACCCGGCCACGGTCGTCACCTTGCGGGACGTGCTGGCGATCCTGGAGCTGCGCATCAGCCTGGAAGTGGAATCCGCCGGGCTCGCGGCGCAGCGCCGCAGCGACGAACAACTGGCGACCATGCGCGCCGCCCTCGACGCCTTGAAGGAAAGCGCTGCCCACGCCAGCGACGCGGTGGCCTCGGACTTCGCCTTCCACCTGGAAATCGCCCTGTCCACCGGCAACCGCTACTTCACCGACATCATGACCCACCTGGGCACCAGCATCATCCCGCGTACCCGGCTGAACTCGGCGCGCCTGGCCCACGACGACCACCAGCACTACATGGATCGCCTGAGCCGCGAGCACGAGGAAATCTACGAAGCCATCGCCCGCCAGGACTCCGACGCGGCCCGTGCGGCCATGCGCCTGCATCTGACCAATAGCCGCGAGCGGCTGCGCCAGGCTCATGAAGAGGCCCAGGCCCAGGGTTGATCTGACCAGTCGAGCCACCGCTATCGCGAGCAGGCTCGCTCCCACAGTGATTTCTTGTGATCACTGGATTAAAGTCCGCCACAAAATCCCCCTGTGGGAGCGAGCTTGCTCGCGATGGCGGAGGGGCAGCTTATAGATAGGCTGGATGAGTGGCCTATTCGCGAGCAAGCTCGCTCCCACAATTGATCTCCTGTGGTCTCTGGATTCAGGTCCGCCACAATCCCCCTGTGGGAGCGAGCCTGCTCGCGATGGCGTCGGGTCAGCCGCCGCCGTGCCTGGGCGCCTAGGGCTCGATCTTCAACTTCACTGACGGGTCGGAATACAAGTCATACCCCGACTCATTGGCAAACCGGTAGCGCAGTTCAACCTGCCGGCCCAGATACTTTTGCAGTTCCGCCTTGGGCACGGTGACTTTCAGCCCCGTCAGTTTCACCATGCCGTCGTTGGCATCGTCCCAGGTGCCGGCCGCCACCTGCTGGCCGGACCAGTCGGGATGATCCTTGTTGGCGCCGAGAATCGGGTAGACCGACCAATCGGCGGAGATTTCATTCGAGTCAGGAATCTGGACTTCCAGATTGGCCCCCAGCTTCGACAGGTTGATCGTGACCTTCTCGGCGGGTTTGTTGCCTGAGAACTGGGTGAGGATGGGCAGTGCAAAATTAGCCATGGTGTCTCTCCCTGTGAGGCGACCGTGCACGTCGCATACGGTGACTCACTGTTAGATAGCTAGCCAGAAAACACCGGCCGGGCGGTCGCACGGCCACTGCTGCGTTATGCCTGCAACACACCGTCACGCCTACTGGCAGAGTCGACAGTGCTGACGAACGGTCCGTCGGCCTTTTTTACCCTTCGATGACGAAATGCAGTTGACGCAGATTATTTAAGTTGTACGATGACCTACAACTTCTGGCCGAAGCTTAACCATCTCACACAATCATTTGCGTCCCAGGGTGTTCGAATAATGAATCCACAAGAACTGAAGTCCATCCTCTCGTCTGGCCTGCTGTCGTTCCCGGTCACCGATTTCACTGCCCAAGGCGATTTCAATCGCGACAGCTACGTCAAGCGCCTCGAGTGGCTGGCCCCGTATGGCGCCTCTGCATTGTTCGCAGCGGGCGGCACTGGTGAATTCTTCTCCCTGGCCGCCAGCGAGTATTCGCAGGTCATCAAGACCGCCGTCGATACCTGCGCCACCAGCGTGCCAATCCTTGCCGGTGTTGGCGGTGCCACCCGCCAGGCCATCGAATACGCTCAAGAAGCCGAGCGCCTGGGTGCCAAGGGCCTGCTGCTGCTGCCGCACTACCTGACCGAAGCCAGCCAGGACGGCGTTGCCGCCCACGTTGAAGCCGTGTGCAAATCGGTAAAGATCGGCGTGGTGGTGTACAACCGCAACGTCTGCCGCCTGAACGCCACTCAGCTGGAACAACTGGCCGAGCGCTGCCCGAACCTGATCGGCTACAAGGATGGCCTGGGCGATATCGAACTGATGGTGTCGATCCGTCGTCGCCTCGGCGATCGTTTCAGCTACCTGGGCGGCCTGCCGACCGCTGAAGTCTACGCCGCGGCCTACAAGGCCCTGGGCGTTCCGGTCTACTCCTCGGCGGTGTTCAACTTCATCCCGAAAACCGCGATGGACTTCTACCACGCCATTGCCCGCGACGATCACGAGACCGTCGGCAAGATCATCGACGACTTCTTCCTGCCTTACCTGGACATCCGTAACCGCAAGGCCGGTTACGCCGTGAGCATCGTCAAGGCCGGCGCGAAAATCGTTGGCTACGACGCAGGTCCTGTGCGCACGCCGCTGACCGATCTGCTGCCAGAAGAATACGAAGCCCTGGCCGCGCTGATCGACAAGCAAGGCAAGCAATAACAGACCCGACAAGGCCGCTGAGTAATCAGCGGCTTTTTGCGTAAGGCTTGATCGTTCCCACGCGCTGCGGGGGAACGCCTCAAGACCAGACAGGCTTTTTGTTAGGAGGAGCATCCGTGGCAGATTCAAAGCGTTTCGATAACTACATCAACGGTCAGTGGGTGGCCGGTGCCGACTATTGCACCAACATCAACCCGTCTGACTTGTCCGATGTCATCGGTGAATACGCCAAGGCTGACGCAGCGCAAGTCAATGCCGCCATCGAAGCCGCCCGCGCCGCCTTCCCGGCCTGGTCGACCTCGGGCATCCAGGCCCGTCACGATGCCCTGGACAAAGTCGGCAGCGAGATCCTCGCCCGCCGCGAAGAACTCGGCCAACTGCTGGCCCGGGAAGAGGGCAAGACCCTGCCTGAAGCCATCGGCGAAGTGACCCGCGCCGGCAACATCTTCAAATTCTTCGCCGGTGAATGCCTGCGCCTGTCGGGCGATTACGTGCCGTCAGTGCGCCCAGGCGTCAACGTCGAAGTCACCCGTGAAGCCCTCGGTGTGGTCGGCCTGATCACCCCGTGGAACTTCCCGATCGCCATCCCCGCATGGAAGATCGCCCCAGCCCTGGCCTACGGCAACTGCGTGGTGATCAAGCCCGCCGAGCTGGTGCCGGGCTGTGCCTGGGCCCTGGCCGAGATCATTTCCCGCGCCGGTTTCCCGGCCGGTGCGTTCAACCTGGTGATGGGCAGCGGCCGCGTGGTCGGTGAAGTCCTGGTCAACAGCCCGAAAGTCGACGGCATCAGCTTCACCGGTTCCGTGGGCGTGGGCCGGCAGATCGCGGTCAACTGCGTGTCACGCCAGGCCAAGGTGCAGCTGGAGATGGGCGGCAAGAACCCGCAGATCATCCTCGACGACGCCGACCTCAAGCAAGCCGTCGAACTGGCGGTGCAGAGCGCGTTCTACTCCACCGGCCAACGTTGCACGGCCTCCAGTCGCCTGATCGTCACCGCCGGCATCCACGACAAGTTCGTTGCGGCCATGGCCGAGCGCATGCAGTCGATCAAGGTCGGTCATGCGTTGAAGGCCGGCACCGACATCGGCCCGGTGGTTTCCGAAGCCCAGCTCAGCCAGGACTTGAAGTACATCGACATCGGCCAGAGCGAAGGCGCGCGGCTGGTGAGCGGTGGTGGTTTGGTGACGTGCGACACCGAAGGTTACTTCCTGGCGCCGACCCTGTTCGCCGACAGCGAAGCCTCGATGCGCATCAGCCGCGAAGAGATCTTCGGCCCGGTGGCCAACGTCGTGCGCGTGGCCGACTACGAGGCGGCGCTGGCGATGGCCAACGACACCGAGTTCGGTCTGTCCGCCGGTATCGCCACCACCTCGCTGAAGTATGCCAACCACTTCAAGCGCCATTCCCAGGCGGGCATGGTGATGGTCAACCTGCCGACCGCCGGCGTGGATTACCACGTGCCGTTCGGCGGGCGCAAAGGTTCGTCCTATGGTTCGCGTGAGCAAGGTCGCTACGCGCAAGAGTTCTACACCGTGGTTAAAACTTCTTACATCGGATCGTAAGTGCGACACCGCCAGGGCGGGTGATCCCGTCCTGGCGTCACAATCTGCTGACCCGCATAAAAATAAATAGTGGGAGTACATCTACATGCAAGCGACCAAGCCGACACACGTCCGCTATTTGATCCTGCTCATGCTGTTCCTGGTGACGACGATCAACTATGCCGACCGTGCCACCATCGCCATCGCAGGCTCCAGCCTGCAAAAAGACCTCGGCATCGATGCCGTCACCCTCGGTTACATCTTCTCCGCTTTCGGCTGGGCCTATGTGGCCGGGCAGATCCCTGGCGGCTGGCTGCTCGACCGTTTCGGGTCGAAAAAAATCTATGCCTTGAGCATTTTCACCTGGTCGCTGTTCACCGTGCTGCAAGGCTATGTGGGTGAATTCGGCATGTCCACGGCCGTGGTTGCGCTGTTCATGCTGCGCTTCCTGGTTGGGCTGGCCGAAGCGCCGTCCTTCCCGGGCAACGCACGGATCGTCGCCGCCTGGTTCCCCACCGCAGAACGCGGCACCGCCTCGGCGATCTTCAACTCGGCGCAGTATTTCGCCACCGTGTTGTTCGCACCGCTGATGGGCTGGATCGTCTACCGTTTCGGCTGGCAGCACGTGTTCATCGTGATGGGCGTGATCGGCATCGTGTTCTCGCTGATCTGGCTGAAAGTGATCTACAGCCCTCGTCAGCACCCGATGATCAACGAGGCCGAGTTCAATCACATCGCCGCCAACGGCGCGATGGTCGACATGGACCAGGACAAGGGCAAGGAAAAGAAAGCCGACGGTCCGAAGTGGGATTACATCCGTCAACTGCTGACCAATCGCATGATGCTCGGCGTTTACCTGGGCCAGTACTGCATCAACGGCATCACGTACTTCTTCCTGACCTGGTTCCCGGTGTACCTGGTGCAGGAGCGCGGCATGACCATCCTTAAGGCCGGTTTCATCGCGTCCTTGCCGGCCATCTGCGGTTTCATCGGTGGCGTGCTGGGCGGGGTGATTTCCGACTACCTGCTGCGCAAGGGCCACTCGCTGACCTTCGCCCGCAAAGCGCCGATCATCGCCGGCCTGCTGGTGTCCAGCAGCATCGTGGCGTGCAACTACGTGGACATCGAATGGATGGTGGTGGGCTTCATGGCCCTGGCCTTCTTCGGTAAAGGCGTGGGCGCATTGGGCTGGGCCGTGGTTTCCGACACGTCGCCAAAACAGATCGCCGGTTTGAGCGGTGGCCTGTTCAACACCTTTGGTAACCTGGCGTCGATCACTACGCCGATTGTCATCGGCTACATCATCAGCTCCACCGGTTCGTTCAAGTGGGCACTGGTGTTCGTCGGTTGCAACGCGCTGATGGCGGTGTTCAGCTACCTGGTCATCGTGGGGCCGATCAAGCGTGTCGTGCTCAAGGAACCAACGGCCAAGGATGCCGGCATCTCCAGCCTGTCCGAAGCGAAATCCTGAAGGAGCGGCAGCAATGCAATTGATTGAACATGCCGACTCGCCCCGTTACATCCGCTTGCATGAGCGGGACAACGTGGTGATCGTCGTCAACGACCAGGGCGTACCGGCCGGGACCGAGTTCCCGGACGGCCTGGTCACCGTGGACTTTGTGCCCCAGAGCCACAAGGTCACGCTGCAGGATGTTCCCGAGGGCGGCGAGGTGATTCGCTATGGCCAGGTCATCGGCTACGCGCTGCAACCGATCCCCCGTGGCAGTTGGGTCAAGGAAGACCAGTTGCGTATGCCCACCGCGCCGCCGCTGGACAGCTTGCCGCTGTCCACCGACGTGCCGGCGGCCGATGCGCCGCTGGAGGGCTACACCTTCGAGGGTTATCGCAACGCCGACGGCACCGTCGGTACGCGCAACATCCTGGGCATCACCACCACGGTGCAGTGCGTGACCGGGGTGCTGGACCATGCGGTCAAGCGCATCAAGGATGAGCTGCTGCCCAAGTACCCGAACGTCGATGACGTGGTGGCGCTGACCCACAGCTACGGCTGTGGGGTGGCGATCACCGCCACCGATGCGTACATCCCGATTCGTACCGTGCGTAACCTGGCACGCAACCCGAACCTGGGTGGCGAAGCGCTGGTGATCAGCCTGGGCTGCGAGAAATTGCAGGCCGGGCAGGTGATGCATGAGGGCGACAGTTCGGTGGACCTCAGCGAGCCGTGGTTGTATCGCTTGCAGGATTCGAGTCACGGGTTCACCGAAATGATCGAGCAGATCATGGAATTGGCCGAGACACGCCTGAAGAAACTCGACCTGCGTCGTCGCGAAACCGTGCCGGCCTCGGAGCTGATCCTGGGCATGCAGTGCGGTGGCAGCGATGCGTTTTCCGGCATCACCGCCAACCCGGCGCTGGGGTATGCCTCGGATCTGTTGCTGCGCGCCGGGGCGACGGTGATGTTTTCCGAAGTCACCGAAGTGCGCGATGCGATCTACCTGCTGACCTCCCGGGCGCAAACCCAGGAAGTCGCCCAGGAGCTGGTGCGGGAAATGGACTGGTACGACCGCTACCTGGCCAAGGGCGAGGCCGATCGCAGTGCCAACACCACGCCGGGCAACAAGAAGGGCGGGCTGTCGAACATTGTCGAAAAATCCCTGGGCTCGATCGTCAAGTCTGGCAGCAGCGCGATCAACGGCGTGCTCGGCCCGGGCGAACGCTTCAAGCAAAAGGGCCTGATCTTCTGTGCCACGCCGGCCAGTGATTTTGTCTGCGGCACCTTGCAACTGGCGGCGGGGATGAACCTGCATGTGTTCACCACCGGCCGGGGCACGCCGTACGGCTTGGCCATGGCCCCAGTGGTGAAGGTCTCGACCCGCACCGAACTGGCCCAGCGCTGGCCGGACCTGATCGACATCGACGCCGGCCGGATCGCCACCGGACGGGCGACCATCGAAGAGTTGGGTTGGGAACTGTTCCACTACTACCTGGACGTGGCCAGCGGCAAGAAGCAGACCTGGGCCGAGCGGCACAAGCTGTACAACGACATCACCTTGTTCAACCCGGCGCCGATAACTTGATGATGTCGTGATCGCTGGAGACCCAGTGTGGGAGCGAGCTTGCTCGCGATGGCGGTGGTTCAGCTCGCATTGATGTTGGATGTGCCGCCGTCTTCGCGAGCAAGCTCGCTCCCACAGGGGGCTGCGGTGAATGTGGATTCTGTGTTTACCAAAGAACCAATGTGGGAGCGAGCCTGCTCGCGATAGCACTTCACCAGACGCCAGTGCCGTGAGTGGCTTATCATTAGCCACCTAACGACACCCCTCTCAAGGTCCCCGGCATGCTGGCAATTTTCCTCGAAACCCTGAACGTCACCGCGCCGGTGTTTGCCATGCTGTTTCTGGGGGTGTTGCTCAAGCGCATCGACTGGATCAACGACAACTTCATCCACATCGCCTCGTCCCTGGTGTTCAACGTCACCATGCCGGCGCTGTTGTTCCTCGGCATCCTGCACGCGGACCTGCACGCGGCGTTGCAGCCGGCTCTGTTGATCTATTTTTCCATCGCCACCCTGGTGAGCTTTGCGATGGCCTGGGGCTGGGCGATCTGGCGTTGCCCGCGGGAAGATCGCGGCATCTATACCCAAGGTGCGTTTCGCGGCAACAACGGGGTCATCGGCCTGGCGCTGGCGGCGAGCATGTATGGCGACTACGGGATTTCCCTGGGGGCGATTCTCGCGGCGCTGGTGATCCTGTTCTACAACACCTTGTCGACCATCGTGCTGGCGGTCTACAGCCCGGTGATCAAGTCCGATCCGTGGAGCATCTGCAAAAGCGTGATCAGCAATCCGCTGATCATCAGCGTGATCGTCGCCGCGCCGTTCGCCTACTGGCAGATCGGCGTGCCCAACTGGTTCGAGACCTCGGCCAAATACCTGTCGCAAATGACCTTGCCCCTGGCGCTGATCTGCATCGGCGGTACGCTGTCGCTGGCGGCCCTGCGCAAGAGTGGCAAGATGGCCCTGAGTTCGAGCCTGGTGAAAATGGTCGGCCTGCCGCTGGTGGCCACCCTCGGTGCCTGGCTCTGGGGCTTTCGTGGGGCGGAACTGGGGATCCTGTTCCTGTACTTCGGCAGCCCCACCGCCGCCGCCAGCTTCGTCATGGCCCGGGCGGCCGATGGCAACCATGAACTGGCGGCGGCGATCATCGTGATCACCACCTTGATGGCGGCGATTACCACCAACCTGGGGATCTTTGTGTTGCAGTGGGGTGGGTGGATCTAGGCTTGGGCTTGCGGTGTTCTGGAGGTCCAATCGCGAGCAAGCTCGCTCCCACAGGAGGTTCGTGGCGTACACAAATTTTGTGTTCAGCGCCGGTCAACTGTGGGAGCGAGCTTGCTCGCGATAGCGATCTAACGATCACTCCGGCTTCTGGTAACTATCGATCACTTCCTGCGCCGCCCGAAACGCATCGATCGCCGCCGGCACGCCCGCGTACACCGCGCAATGCAGCAACGCCTCGCGAATTTCTTCCACCGTGCAACCGTTGTTCAGCGCGCCGCGCACGTGGCCTTTGAGTTCCTGCGGGCACTTGAGGGCGGTGAGGGCGGCCAGGGTGATCAGGCTGCGGGTCTTCAGCGGCAGCCCCTCGCGTTGCCAGACACTGCCCCAGGCATGTTCGTTGACGAAGTCCTGCAACGGCTGGGTGAACTCGGTGGCGTTGCCCAGGGCGCGGTCGACGAACGCGTCGCCCATGACCTGGCGACGCATGTCCAGGCCGGTCTTTGGAGTGTCGGTCATGGCAAATCCCTCTTGTGGTGTTGGCGGCGCCAGGCGCGCAGGGA
Source organism: Pseudomonas fluorescens (assembly GCF_001307275.1). Taxonomy (NCBI): domain Bacteria; kingdom Pseudomonadati; phylum Pseudomonadota; class Gammaproteobacteria; order Pseudomonadales; family Pseudomonadaceae; genus Pseudomonas; species Pseudomonas fluorescens. The sequence continues at coordinate 1,578,561 of NZ_CP012831.1, read as the reverse complement.
GGTGAACAGCAAAAACGCGAGCAGGGCCGGCAGCACATAGAACAGCATCAGCCGTTCCAGTTGACCGGCCAGGGGCATGCCGGTGGTGAACGACACCACGTGCAGCCCGTAGGCCAGGTACAAGCCCAGGAACAACAGGCCTTCGGCGCGGGTAACGCGATAACCGGAATAGAACACCGGCAGGCACAGCACCGCCACGCCGAGCATCACCGGCAGGTCGAAATCCAGGGCGTTCGGCGAGACCGACAGTGGCGTGGGCGCGGCGAGGGCGGTGACTCCCAGCACGCCCAGCAGGTTGAACAGGTTGCTGCCGATCACGTTGCCCACCGCAATGTCCCGCTGGCCCCGCAAGGCGGCGATCAGCGAAGTGGCGAGTTCCGGCAGCGAGGTGCTGACGGCGACGATGGTCAGGCCGATGATGCGTTCCGAGAGGCCGAGGTCCGTCGCCACTTCCACCGCCGCCCCCAGCAACAGGTGTCCGGCGAAAACCAGCATCGCCAGGCCCGACGCGATCATCAACACACTTTTGACCCAGGACAGCTGGGCCACGTTGCCCCCCACCGGGTGCGGTCGCCCCGAATGCCGTGACTGGCGCAGCAACAGCCCGAGGTACACCGCCAGGGCCAGCAGAAGCCAGACGCCGTCCAACCGGGTCAGTTCTTCATTCCAGGCCAGCACGAACACCAACAGGCTGGCGCCGATCATCAGCGGGATGTCCAGGCGTACCAGTTGGCGCGAGACGCGCAACGGAATGATCAGCGCCGACAACCCGAGGGTGACGAGGATGTTGAAGATGCCGCTGCCGATCACGCTGCCCACGGCGATGTCGGCGTTCTGTGCCAGGGTCGCTTGCAGGCTGACGGCCATTTGCGGCGCGCTGCTGCCGAAGGCGACGACGGTCAGGCCGATGATCAGCGGTCGTACCTGCAAGCGTGCCGCCAGGCCCACGGCGGCGCGCACCAGCAGTTCGGCGCCGCCGATCAGCAACAGCAGGGCGCCGAACAATTCGATCAGGCTGAGCAGCGGTAGGGCGGTGAGTAGGGAAATGGCCGGGCTCCGTCTATCAATCGTCGAGGGCTTGCACGCGCACTCGTGCGGTGCCGCTGCGCAGCATGCCCAGTTGCTCGGCGGCTTCGCGGGACACGTCGATCAAACGGCCTCGGGAGTATGGGCCACGGTCGTTGATGCGCACCACCACGCTGTTACTGTTGCCCAGGTTGGTGATTTTCACCCGAGTGCCGAACGGCAACTGGCGATGGGCGGCGGTCAGGCCGTGCTGGTTGAAACGCTCGCCACTGGCGGTGCGCTTGCCATGGTGCCTGGCACCGTAATAAGAGGCGACGCCGGTCTGGTCGTAGCCGTGTGGATCGACCGTCCCGCTCTGGCTGGCGCAACCGGCCAGCAGGGACAGCAGGGCGCAGGCGCCGAGGAGACGCTTCATTCGAAAGTTTCCAAATACAAATGTGGGAGCGAGCCAGTGGGAGCAAAGCTTGCTCGCGACGAACGATAACTCGGTCCACTGATAGATCGAGGTGTCTTCATCGCGAGCAAGCTTTGCTCCCACAGGCTCGCTCCCACAGGGAATTGAGCCAGACAGCAAGACTGGCTCCATGTCCATCAGCCCTCGAGCTTGCTTTTCAGCAGTTCGTTGACCTGCTGCGGGTTGGCCTTGCCCTTGGAGGCTTTCATGGCCTGGCCGACGAAGAAGCCGAACATCTTGCCGCGCTTGGCTTCGTCTGCCGCGCGGTATTGTTCGACCTGCTCGGCGTTGGCCGCGAGCATCTCATCGAGCACGGCGCTGATCGCCCCGGTGTCGGTGACCTGTTTCAAGCCGCGCTTCTCGATGATCTCGTCGGCGCTGCCTTCACCATTGGCCATGGCTTCGAACACCATCTTGGCGATCTTGCCGGAAATGGTGTTGTCCTTGATCCGCAGCAGCATGCCGCCCAGTTGCTCGGCCGAGACCGGCGACTCATCGATTTCCAGGCCCTGCTTGTTCAACAGGCTGCCCAACTCGACCATCACCCAGTTGGCCGCCAGCTTGGCGTCGCCGCCGATGCTCACGACTTTTTCGAAGTAATCGGCCTGTTCGCGGCTGGTGGCCAGGACGTTGGCGTCATAGCTCGACAGGCCGAACTGCGCCTGGAAGCGCTCGCGTTTCTGCGGCGGCAGTTCCGGCAGGGTGGCGCGCACGTCATTGAGGAACGAGTCCTCGATGACCACCGGCAGCAGGTCCGGGTCGGGGAAGTAACGGTAGTCGTTGGCTTCTTCCTTGCTGCGCATCGGACGGGTCTCGTCCTTGTTCGGGTCATACAGGCGGGTTTGCTGGATGACTTTGCCGCCGTCCTCGATCAGTTCGATCTGGCGCTGGATCTCGCTGTTGATCGCCTTCTCGATGAAGCGGAACGAGTTGACGTTCTTGATCTCGCAGCGGGTGCCGAACTCGACCTGGCCCTTGGGCCGGATCGACACGTTGCAGTCGCAGCGCAGCGAGCCTTCGGCCATGTTGCCATCGCAGATGCCCAGGTAGCGCACCAGCGCGTGGATCGCCTTGACGTAGGCCACGGCTTCCTTGGCGCTGCGCATGTCCGGCTCGGAGACGATCTCCAGCAGCGGCGTGCCGGCACGGTTCAGGTCGATGCCGGTGGCGCCGTTGAATTCTTCGTGCAGGCTCTTGCCGGCATCTTCTTCCAGGTGCGCCCGGGTGATGCCGACGCGCTTGACCGTGCCGTCTTCCAGGGCGATGTCCAGGTGGCCCTTGCCGACGATCGGCAGTTCCATCTGGCTGATCTGGTAGCCCTTGGGCAGGTCCGGGTAGAAGTAGTTCTTGCGGGCGAACACGTTGTGCTGGCCGATCTCGGCGTCAATCGCCAGGCCGAACATCACCGCCATGCGCACGGCTTCGGCGTTGAGCACCGGCAGCACGCCGGGCATGCCCAGGTCGACCAGGCTGGCCTGGGTGTTGGGCTCGGAGCCGAACGTGGTGGAGCTACCGGAAAAGATTTTCGACCGGGTGGTGAGCTGGGTATGAATCTCCAGCCCGATCACGACTTCCCATTGCATGTGTTTCTCCTCAGAAGCCGGTTGGGGTGCGGGTGTGCCAGTCAGTGTTCAACTGATACTGGTGAGCCACGTTGAGCAGGCGGCCTTCCTGGAAATACGGCGCGAGCAGTTGCACGCCCACCGGCAGGCCATCGACGAAACCGGCCGGCATGGACAGGCCCGGCAAGCCGGCGAGGTTGGCGGTGATGGTGTAGACGTCTTCCAGGTACTCGGCGACCGGGTCACTGTTCTTGGCGCCGAGCTTCCAGGCCGGGTTCGGCGTGGTCGGGCCGAGGATGATGTCGACTTCGTTGAAGGCGGCCATGAAGTCGTTCTTCACCAGGCGGCGGATTTTCTGCGCCTTGAGGTAATAGGCATCGTAGTAGCCGGCGGACAGCGCATAGGCACCGACCATGATCCGGCGCTGCACTTCGGCACCGAAGCCTTCGCCACGGGAGCGCTTGTACAGGTCGATCAGGTTTTCCGGGTTCTCGCAGCGATAGCCGAAGCGCACACCGTCGAAGCGCGACAGGTTCGAGGACGCTTCCGCCGGGGCGATCACGTAGTACGCCGGAATCGCGTGCTGCATGTTCGGCAGGCTGATTTCCTTGATGACCGCGCCGAGCTTCTCCAGCGCTTTGACACTGTTGTGGACCAACTCGGCGATGCGCGGGTCGAGGCCGGCGCTGAAGTATTCCTTCGGCACGCCGATGCGCAGGCCTTGCAGCGAGCCGTTGAGGCTGGCGCTGTAGTCCGGCACGGGCTCATCGATGCTGGTGGAATCGTTCGGGTCGAAGCCGGCCATGCCTTGCAGCAGGATCGCGCAGTCTTCGGCGGTGCGTGCCAGCGGGCCGCCCTGGTCGAGGCTGGAGGCGTAGGCGATCATGCCCCAGCGCGAGACACGACCGTAGGTCGGCTTGAGGCCGGTGAGGTTGGTGAACGCCGCTGGCTGGCGAATCGAGCCGCCGGTGTCGGTGGCGGTGGCGGCCGGCAACAGGCGCGCGGCCACGGCGGCGGCGGAACCGCCGGACGAGCCGCCCGGTACGTGTTCCAGGTTCCAGGGGTTTTTCACCGCGCCGTAGTAGCTCGACTCGTTGGCCGAGCCCATGGCGAATTCGTCCATGTTGGTCTTGCCCAGGGTCACGGTGCCGGCGGCGGCCAGCTTGGCGACCACGGTGGCATCGTACGGGGCCTTGAAGTTGTCGAGCATCTTCGAGCCGCAGCTGGTGCGGATGCCCTGGGTGCAGAACAAGTCCTTGTGGGCAATCGGCGCACCGAGCAGGGCGCCGGTTTCACCGTTGGCGCGGCGCGCGTCGGCGGCCTTGGCCTGGCTCAGGGCCAGCTCCTGGGTGAGGCTGATGAAGCTGTTGAGCTGCGGGTCGAGCTGGGCGATGCGCGCCAGCAGGACCTGGGTCAGCTCTTCGGAAGAAAACTTTTTGTCGGCGAGTCCGCGGGCGATCTCGGCCAGGGTCATGTGATGCATGAGAGGCTCTTTCCCTTTAGTCGATGACTTTCGGAACCAGGTACAGGCCGTTTTCGACCGCTGGTGCGATGGACTGGTAGGCCTCGCGATGATTGGACTCGGTCACGACGTCGGCGCGCAGGCGCTGGCTGGCTTCCAGTGGGTGGGCCAGCGGTTCGATACCGTCGGTGTCGACCGCCTGCATCTCGTCGACCAGCCCCAGAATGCTGTTCAGGGCAGAAGTGATGTGTGGAAGATCGGCTTCATTGAGGCCCAGACAGGCCAGATGAGCGATTTTTTCCACGTCGGAGCGTTCAAGCGCCATGGGATTCTCCAGTGGAAAACAAAACGGACGCAGTCTGTCCGTGTGTTAGATTGTCGGAACACTACCGCATTTCTACGGCCCTACGGCCGCGATTGTGGGGTTTGGTGCGCAGAAAAGCGGTCAATTTAACATATTGGCGCCTTGCCCAAAATCCCTGTCGTTGTTAGAGTTTGCCGCACTTTTTTACCCACGCGTTGCCTAGGGTCCCTTTCCCATGTTCAAGAAACTGCGTGGCATGTTTTCCAGCGATCTTTCCATCGACCTGGGCACTGCCAACACCCTTATTTACGTGCGCGAGCGCGGTATCGTCCTGAATGAACCCTCGGTCGTGGCCATCCGCACCCACGGTAACCAGAAAAGTGTCGTGGCTGTCGGTACGGAAGCCAAGCGCATGCTGGGCCGTACACCGGGCAACATCGCGGCCATTCGCCCAATGAAGGACGGCGTGATCGCCGACTTCAGCGTCTGCGAAAAGATGCTGCAGTACTTCATCAACAAGGTTCACGAAAACAGCTTTCTGCAGCCCAGCCCTCGTGTGCTGATCTGCGTTCCATGCAAGTCCACCCAGGTAGAGCGTCGCGCTATCCGTGAATCGGCCCTCGGTGCCGGTGCCCGTGAAGTGTTCCTGATCGAAGAACCCATGGCCGCTGCCATCGGTGCCGGCCTGCCGGTGGAAGAAGCCCGCGGCTCGATGGTCGTCGACATCGGTGGCGGTACCACTGAAATCGCGCTGATCTCCCTCAACGGTGTGGTCTACGCCGAATCCGTACGTGTGGGCGGCGACCGTTTCGACGAAGCGATCATCACTTATGTGCGTCGCAACTACGGCAGCCTGATCGGCGAATCCACCGCCGAGCGTATCAAGCAGGAAATCGGCACGGCCTACCCGGGCGGTGAAGTACGTGAAGTCGACGTGCGCGGTCGCAACCTGGCCGAAGGCGTTCCACGGGCCTTTACCCTCAACTCCAACGAGGTGCTCGAAGCGCTGCAAGAGTCGCTGGCGACCATCGTCCAGGCCGTCAAGAGCGCCCTGGAGCAGTCGCCGCCGGAACTGGCGTCGGACATCGCCGAGCGCGGCCTGGTGCTGACCGGTGGTGGCGCGCTGTTGCGTGACCTCGACAAGTTGTTGGCCCAGGAAACCGGCCTGCCGGTGATCGTTGCCGAAGACCCGTTGACCTGTGTTGCCCGCGGCGGTGGCCGTGCATTGGAAATGATGGACAAGCACACCATGGACCTGCTCTCCAGCGAATAAGTCTGGCGCAGTGGTCTATGTTGTTCGCTCTCGGGCAGCACTTTGCAGTGCTGCCCGTTGGCGTTTATCTTCTGTCATTCGTATCCAGGCCGGTCTGATGCCGTATGAATAAAGAAAACATTTGCCTGGGAGGAGCGGCCTATTAAACCGCTTTTCGCCAAAGGCCCCTCATTGGGTGTGCGCCTGCTGGTGCTGACCGTGCTATCGGTCGCGCTGATGGTGGTCGATGCCCGCTTCACGCTGCTCAAGCCTGTACGCAGCCAGATGTCGCTGGTGTTGATGGAATCCTATTGGATCACCGACCTGCCGCAGCGCTTGTGGCAAGGTGTCGCCAGCCAATTTGGCAGCCGGACCGAACTGGTCGCCGAAAACGAAAAACTCAAGACCGAAAACCTGCTGTTGCAGGGGCGCATGCAGAAGCTGGCGGCCCTCACCGAGCAGAACGTGCGACTGCGCGAGTTGCTCAACTCCTCCGCACTGGTCAACGAGAAGGTCGAAGTGGCCGAGTTGATCGGCATGGACCCCAACCCCTTCACCCACCGCATCCTGATCAACAAGGGCGAGCGCGACGGTGTGGTCCTTGGTCAACCGGTGCTCGATGCCCGGGGCCTGATGGGCCAGGTGGTGGAGTTGATGCCTTACACATCTCGCGTGCTGTTGCTGACCGATACCACCCACAGCATTCCGGTGCAGGTCAACCGCAACGGCCTGCGGGCGATTGCCAGCGGCACCGGCAACCCGGAGCGCCTGGAGCTGCGGCACGTGGCCGATACCGCCGATATCAAGGAAGGCGACCTGCTGGTCAGCTCCGGCCTCGGCCAGCGTTTCCCGGCCGGGTATCCGGTGGCAACGGTCAAGGAAGTCATCCATGACTCCGGCCAGCCGTTCGCCATTGTGCGCGCGGTGCCGACGGCGGCGCTGAATCGCAGCCGCTACCTGCTGCTGGTCTTCAGCGACAACCGCACGCCCGAAGAGCGCGCCAACGACGCCGCCGTGGCCCAGGAAGCCCAGGACCGGCAGGGCGGCGAGTCGGCCGCCCCGGCTACGGCTGTGCCGGCGCCAGTCCCAGCCATCGTGCCAAAACCACCCGTGCCTGCACCGGCTACGGCAACGACGCCGGCCGCTGCTCCGGCCGCACCTGCTGCGAAACCGACCCGCTCGGCTACCCACGCGCCCGCCGCGCAGCCAGCTCAGCCAGCCCGGCCCGCCGCCAAACCGCCAGCCTCCACGCCGGCCACTGCGCCAGCCACCAGGGGAGCACGAGAAGAATGAGCAGTACCCAATCCGGTAACGGCTGGATGGTCTGGTTGACCTTCGCCATCGGCCTGTTGCTCAGTGTTTCGCCGCTGCCGCAATTCATGGAAATCCTGCGCCCCCTGTGGCTGGCCCTGTTGCTGGCCTTCTGGGCGCTGGCGTTGCCCCACAAGGTCGGCATGGTCACCGCCTGGTGCCTCGGCCTGGCCGAGGATGTGCTTTACGGCACGCTGCTGGGGCAGAACGCGTTGATCCTGACGCTGATTACCTTCCTGGTGCTGTCGCTGCAACAACGCCTGCGGATGTTCCCCATGTGGCAGCAGTGCCTGGTGATTCTGGTGATCTTCGGTCTGGCGCAACTGGTGCAGCTGTGGCTCAGCGCGCTGACCGGCAATCGCCAGCCAACCCTGGCGCTGGTCTTGCCAGCCCTGGTCAGTGCCTTGCTCTGGCCATGGGTCAGCTTCGGTTTGCGTGGCCTGCGCCTGCGTTTCAAAATCAACTGATTCGGTCAGGATATCTACACTTTTTCTGATGACTTACATCCCTGTGGCGAGGGAGCTTGCTCCCGCTCGGTTGCGTAGCGACCGTAAAAGTTGGGGCCGCTACGCCCGAAGCGTCGGGCCGGCCCAGCGGGAGCAAGCGCCCTCGCCACAAAAGCTGTTTTTGTCTGGATGGCTGTGCTTTGAGAGGGAGATGTCTTGATGAAACCGCTTTACCTCGCCTCAGGCTCACCGCGTCGGCGTGAGCTGCTCACGCAGATCGGCGTGCCCTTTACCGCCATTGGCGCCGACATCGATGAAACACCCCTGGATCACGAACCCCCCTCGGCCTATGTCGAGCGCCTGGCGCGCGGCAAGGCCGAGGCTGGGCGGCGAGCCCTGGACGCCGATGTGGATGGCTGCGTGCTCGGTGCGGACACCGCCGTGGTGCTGGAGGGGCGGATTCTCGGCAAGCCAGTGGACCAGGCCGACGCCTTGTCCATGCTGCTGAGCCTGTCTGGTCGCGACCATGAAGTGCTGACCGCCATTGCCGTGCTGGACGGCTCGAGCTGCGAATCACGGGTGGTGCGCAGTCGGGTGCGTTTTCGCCCCATCACCGAACAGGAAGCGCTGGCCTATTGGGCCAGCGGCGAACCTCGGGACAAGGCCGGCAGCTATGGTATCCAAGGGCTGGGCGCGGTGTTCGTCGCCGGGCTCGAAGGCAGCTATTCGGCCGTGGTTGGCCTGCCCCTGTGCGAAACCGCAGAACTGCTGGGCCATTTCGGCATACCCTGTTGGCAAACCTTGAGCGCGCGCTGAGCGCCGTCTGACTTGATGCGGCCATTATCGTGAACATGCCTGAACGAGACCCTGCCATGAGTGAAGAGATCCTGATCAACATCACGCCGATGGAATCGCGCGTGGCGGTGGTTGAAAACGGTGTGCTGCAAGAGGTCCACGTCGAGCGCACGCAAAAGCGTGGCATCGTTGGCAATATCTACAAGGGCAAGGTGGTGCGAGTGCTGCCGGGCATGCAGGCGGCCTTCGTCGACATCGGCCTGGACCGCGCGGCGTTCATCCATGCGTCGGAAATCTCCATGCGTGAAGGGCCGGCCGTGGAGAGCATCAGCGCGCTGGTGCACGAAGGCCAGAGCCTGGTGGTGCAGGTCACCAAGGATCCCATCGGTTCCAAGGGCGCCCGCCTGACTACGCAGTTGTCGATTCCGTCTCGCTACCTGGTGTACATGCCGCGCACCGCCCACGTCGGCATTTCCCTGAAGATCGAAGACGAAGCCGAGCGCGAGCGCCTCAAGCAGGTGGTCAGCGACTGCGTGGAAAAAGAAGGCATCAAGGAAGCCGGTGGGTTCATCCTGCGCACCGCCGCCGAAGGGGCCGGGGCCGATGAGATCCTCATGGACATCCGCTACCTGCGAAGGCTCTGGGACCAGATCGCCGCGCAGATCAAGACCATCGCCACCCCCAGCGTGATCTACGAAGACCTGGGCCTGGCACTGCGGACCTTGCGCGACCTGGTCAGCCCCAAGATCGAGAAAATCCGTATCGACTCCCGGGAAACCTTCCAGAAAACCACGCAGTTCGTCGCCGAACTGATGCCGGAAATCGCCGATCGCCTGGAACATTACCCTGGCGAGCGGCCGATTTTCGACCTGTACGGGGTCGAGGATGAAATCCAGAAAGCCCTGGAGCGCAAGGTGCCGCTCAAGTCCGGCGGTTACCTGGTGGTCGATCCGGCCGAAGCCATGAGCACCATCGACGTCAACACCGGAGCGTTCGTCGGCCATCGCAACCTGGAAGAAACCATCTTCAAGACCAACCTGGAAGCCGCCACGGCGATTGCCCGCCAACTGCGCCTGCGCAACCTGGGCGGGATCATCATCATCGACTTCATCGACATGGAAGATGAAGAGCACCAGCGCCAGGTGCTGCGGACCCTGGAAAAACAACTCGAACGCGATCACGCCAAGACCAACATCATCGGGATCACCGAACTGGGCCTGGTGCAGATGACCCGCAAGCGCACCCGCGAAAGCCTCGAGCAGGTGCTGTGCGAGCCGTGCAGCAGTTGCCAGGGGCGCGGCAAGCTCAAGACCCCGGAAACCGTGTGTTACGAAATCTTCCGGGAAATCCTCCGGGAGGCGCGCGCCTACCAGGCGACCGGCTATAGAGTGTTGGCCAACCAGAAAGTGGTGGATCGCCTGCTCGACGAGGAGTCAGGCAATGTCGCGGAGTTGGAAGCGTTTATCGGACGCACGATTCGTTTCCAGGTCGAAACCATGTATTCCCAGGAACAATACGACGTGGTGTTGCTCTGAAGAGCTTGGGAAGCGGCGGGCCCGCGGATTTGATTATCTTTGCCAGGGGAGCCCACTGACATGGAGCGTCTGACACGCTTGATCGCGACGCTGACCCGTTGGGGGCTGGGGCTTTGCGCCCTGTTGCTGGTGTTGCTGGCGTTGTACGTCAGCCTCGGTCGCGAGCTGGTCCCGCTGGTGGCCGAATACCGCGCCGAGGTCGAGACCCGCGCGGGTGCCGCCTTGGGCATGCCTGTGCACATCGGTAGCCTGGACGGCAGTTGGGACGCTTTGGCACCGATCCTGGCGGCGCGCGACGTGGTGGTCGGCGAGGGCCCCAATGCCTTGCACCTGGACCAGGTGCGGGCCGTGCCTGACCTGTGGGGCAGCCTGCTGGCGCGTCAGGTGCGCATCGCCCACCTGGAAGTCAGTGGCCTGAAGATCAGCCTCAAGGAGGGCGCCGACGGCAAGTGGGCGCTGGAAGGCCTGCCGGTGAAGGACGAGCAGCCCCTCGATCCGCAGCAACTGCTCGAACGCATGCAAGTGGTCTCCAAGTTCTCGGTGCTCGATAGCCAGGTGACCTTGCAACCCGTCGAGCAACCGCCGCTGACCCTGACCTACGTCGGCTTGAGCCTGCGTACCGGCACCACCCGCCAGCGCCTGGACGCACGCCTGACCCTGCCTGACGGGCAGCCGGTGGCGATCAACCTGCGCACCCGCCTGCGCGCCAGCGACTGGAAGAACGGCCAGGCCGATGCCTATTTGAGCCTGCCGCAAAGCGACTGGTCCAAATGGCTGCCCAAACGCCTGACCCAGCAATGGAATTTCTCCCGGATCCAGGCCGGTGGTGAGTTCTGGCTCAGTTGGGGCGAGGGCACGGTGCAAAGCGCGGCCATGCGCCTGAACGCGCCGCAGCTCCAGGGCGCCTACGGCGAACGCAAGCCGGTACAGATTCACAACCTGGCCCTCAACGCTTATTTCCAGCGCGGTAGCCAAGGGTTCACCGCGACCTTCGATTCCCTGGCGATGAACCTGGGCGAGACCCGCTGGGAATCGCACCTGCAACTGCAACAAACCGCCGCCACCGAGCAGGCCGAGGAGCGTTGGCACCTGCAGGCCGATCGCCTCGACCTGACCCCGCTCACGCCTTTGCTCAATGCCCTGGCGCCGTTGCCCGAAGGCCTGGCCACGACGATTGATCGGCTCAAGGTGACCGGTGGCCTGCGCAACGTGCTGCTGGACTACCGGCCGCAGAACACCGGTGACCAGAAAGTCAGCTTCGCCACCAACCTGGACACCGTCGGCTTTGATGCCTATCGCGGCGCTCCGGCGGCGCGCAACGTCTCCGGGAGCCTGAGCGGCGACCTGGGCGGCGGCGAACTGCGCATGGACAGCAAGGACTTTTCCCTGCACCTGGACCCGATCTTCGCCAAGCCCTGGCAGTACTTGCAGGCCAATGCCCGGCTGACCTGGAAGCTCGACAAGCAAAGCTTCACCCTGATCGCGCCCTACCTGAAGGTGCTGGGCGAGGAAGGCCGGATTGCCGGCGACTTCCTGATTCGCCTGCATTTGGACCACAGCCAGGAAGACTACATGGACCTGCGGGTCGGCCTGGTGGACGGTGACGGGCGCTACACCGCCAAGTACCTGCCGGCGGTCCTCAGTCCGGCGCTGGATGAGTGGTTGCGCACGGCCATCGTCAAGGGCGCGGTGGACGAGGGTTTTTTCCAGTATCAAGGCTCGCTCAATCACGGTGCCGGGGACGCGGCGCGCAGCATCAGCCTGTTTTTCAAGGTGCACGACGCCGAACTGGCGTTCCAGCCGGGCTGGCCTTCGGTCAGCAAGGTCAGCGGCGATGTCTTCGTCGAAGACAGCGGCGTGCGCATCTATGCCAGCCAGGGGCAGTTGCTCGATACCCAGGTCAAGGATGTTTCGGTGAACATTCCCCATGTACCGACCGGCCAGAGCTCTCATCTGCTGCTGGACGGCGGGTTCGCCGGTGGGCTGGGCGATGGTTTGAAAATCCTCCAGAGCGCACCGATCGGGACCGCCGAGACGTTTGCCGGCTGGGAAGGCGAGGGCGACCTGAAAGGCAGCGTGAAGCTGGATATCCCGCTGGTCAAAGGCGAGCAACCGAAGATCCTGGTGGACTTTGCCACTGACCAGGCTCGTCTCAAGCTCAGCGAGCCGGCGCTGGAACTGACCCAGCTCAAGGGCGATTTCCGCTTCGACAGCAACAAGGGCCTGAGCGGCAAGGGCATCAGCGCCCGGGCATTCGACCGGCCCGTGACCGCGCAGATTTTCGCCGAGGGCCGTGCCGGTGCGCTCAACACGCGGGTCGCCGCGTCCGGGCAGGTGGAGATCAAGAAGCTCACCAGTTGGCTGAACGTCACCCAACCGTTGCCGGTATCGGGCGTCGTGCCCTACCAGTTGCAAGTGATCCTCGACGGCGCCGACAGCCAGTTGTCGGTCAGCTCCAGCCTCAAGGGCGTGGCCGTCGACCTGCCGGCCCCCTTCGGCATGGCCGCCGATGTCGGGCGTGACACGGTGTTTCGCATGACCCTGCAGGGGCCGGAGCGGCGTTATTGGGTCGATTATGGTGACCTGGCCAGCTTCACTTACGCCGCACCCAGCGGGAAAGTCGCTGACGGTCGCGGCGAGTTGCTGCTGGGCGCCGGCGATGCGGTGCTGCCTGGGGCCAAGGGGCTGCGACTGCGCGGCACATTGTCGGAGCTGGACGTAAGTCCCTGGCAGGACCTGGTGAACAAGTACGCCGGCCAGGATCCGGGTGGCAGTGCCAAGCAACTGCTCAGCAGCGTCGATCTGACCGTCGGCAAGCTCACGGCCATGGGCACCACCCTGGACCAGGCGTCGGTGCAACTGGATCGCAAGCCGAACGCCTGGGCCTTGCGGCTCGACAGCCAGCAGGCCAAAGGCAATGTCAGCCTGCCGGACGCCAAGGCCGCTCCGATTGGCATCAAGCTTGACTACGTTCGCCTGCCGGCCCCAGACCCGACGGTCCAGGCCGATGAAAACGCTCCGGACCCGTTGGCGTCGGTCGATCCCGGCAAGATCCCGGCGATGGATATCGCCATCGACCAATTGTTCCAGGGCCCTGACCTCATCGGCGCGTGGTCGTTGCAAGTGCGACCGACCGCCAAGGGCATCGCGCTGAACAACCTGGACATGGGCCTCAAGGGCATGGTGTTGAACGGCAGCGGCGGCTGGGAAGGTACCCCTGGCGCCACCAGCAGTTGGTACAAGGGACGGATCGGCGGCAAGAACCTGGGCGATGTGCTCAAGGGCTGGGGGTTCGCACCGAGCGTGACCAGCCAGGCCTTCCGCCTGGATGTCGATGGTCGCTGGCCCGGTTCGCCGGCGTGGGTCGCCACCAAGCGCTTCTCCGGCAGCCTCGACGCGTCGTTGACCAAGGGCCAGTTCGTCGAAGTCGAAGGCAGCGCCCAGGCGTTGCGGGTATTTGGCCTGTTGAACTTCAACTCCATCGGCCGACGCTTGCGCCTGGACTTCTCCGACCTGTTCGGCAAGGGCTTGAGCTACGACCGGGTCAAGGGACTGCTGGTGGCGAGCGACGGGGTGTACGTGACCCGCGAGCCCATTACCCTGACCGGGCCGTCGAGCAACCTGGAGCTCAATGGCACGCTGGACATGGTGGCCGACCGCGTCGACGCCAAGCTGCTGGTGACGTTGCCGGTGACCAACAACCTGCCGATCGCCGCGCTGATCGTCGGTGCACCGGCGGTGGGTGGGGCGTTGTTTCTGATCGACAAGCTGATTGGCGACCGCGTGGCGCGTTTTGCCAGCGTAAGATACGACGTCAAGGGGCCGTGGAAAGAGCCGAAGATCACCTTCGACAAGCCGTTCTGACAGACGATGGGATAACCCCTGTGGGAGCGAGCTTGCTCGCGATAGCGGTGTATCAGTCACATTTCCTTTGCTGATCCTGCGCTATCGCGAGCAAGCTCGCTCCCACAGGGGAATGATGCAAAAAATGAGGGAAGCTCCATGCCAGTCGCCGTGATTCAAATGGTCAGCCAAAGCGACGTGCTCGCCAACCTGGCCCGTGCCCGGGTGCTGCTGGAGCAGGCTGCCGCCGGCGGCGCGAGGCTGGCGGTGCTGCCGGAGAATTTCGCGGCGATGGGGCGACGGGACATTGCCGATATCGGTCGTGCCGAAGCCTTTGGTCAGGGACCGATCCTGCCGTGGTTGAAACAGGTCGCCCGTGACCTCAAGTTATGGATTGTGGCCGGCACGCTGCCGTTGCCGCCGGTGGACCAGCCCGAGGCCAGGTCCCATGCCTGTTCGTTGCTGGTCGACGACCAGGGCCAGATTGTGGCGCGCTACGACAAGCTGCACCTGTTCGATGTGGATGTGGCGGACAATCGCGGGCGCTATCGCGAGTCGGATGACTATGCTTATGGTGCCAACGTGGTGGTTGCCGATACTCCCGTCGGCCGGGTGGGCCTGACGGTTTGTTATGACTTGCGGTTCCCGGAGCTCTACAGCGAGCTGCGGGCGGCCGGGGCCGAGTTGATCACGGCACCGTCGGCGTTTACCGCGGTGACCGGCGCGGCCCATTGGGACGTGCTGATCCGCGCCCGGGCCATCGAGACCCAGTGCTACGTGCTGGCGGCCGCCCAGGGTGGCGTGCATCCGGGGCCTCGGGAAACCTTTGGCCATGCCGCGATTGTCGACCCATGGGGCCGCGTGCTGGCACAACAGGATCAAGGCGAGGCCGTGCTGGTGGCCGAGCGCGACAGCAGCGAACAAGCGTCCATCCGGGCGCGCATGCCGGTGGCCAGCCATCGGCGCTTTTTCTCGCAGGGCGCTCGACAGCGGCCTGTCCAAGACGACGAATTCAAGGCGTAAAACATATGAGCGGGTTGTTATCCTCAGTCAGTGAACACCTTTTAGCCCCTGGCGGCGTGACGCTTGAAAGCCTGCAAGGCGTGCTGGGCGACCTGGCCGGCCCGGGCATCGATGCCGCCGACCTGTATTTCCAAGGCCAGATTTCCGAGTCCTGGTCGCTGGAAGACGGCATCGTCAAGGAAGGCAGTTTCAACCTCGACCAGGGTGTGGGCGTGCGCGCCCAGTCCGGGGAAAAGACTGGTTTTGCCTACAGCAACGCCATCACCCTCGAAGCCCTCGGCGCTGCGGCCCGTGCGGCCCGCTCGATCTCCCGCGCCGGGCAGAATGGCACGGTCCAGGCGTTCACCAGCCAGGACGTTGCGCAGCTCTATGCCCCGGACAACCCGCTGGAAGTCATGAGCCGCGCCGAGAAAGTCGAATTGCTCAAGCGCATCGACGTCGCCACCCGCGCCCTCGACCCGCGCATCCAGCAGGTGTCGGTCAGCATGGCCGGGGTCTGGGAGCGGATCCTGGTGGCTTCCACCGACGGCGGCCTGGCGGCGGACGTACGGCCGCTGGTGCGCTTTAACGTCAGCGTGATCGTCGAACAGAACGGTCGTCGCGAGCGTGGCGGCCATGGCGGTGGCGGGCGCACCGATTACCGTTATTTCCTCAGTGAAGACCGCGCCATGGGCTACGCCCGTGAGGCGCTGCGCCAGGCCCTGGTCAACCTGGAAGCCATCCCGGCCCCGGCCGGCACATTGCCGGTGGTGCTCGGCTCCGGCTGGTCCGGTGTGCTGCTGCACGAAGCGGTGGGCCACGGTCTGGAAGGCGATTTCAACCGCAAGGGCAGTTCGGCCTACAGCGGGCGCATGGGGGAAATGGTCGCTTCGAAACTCTGCACCATCGTTGATGACGGCACCCTGGCCGGGCGTCGTGGCTCCCTGAGTGTCGACGATGAAGGCACGCCAACCGAATGCACCACGCTGATCGAAAACGGGGTGCTCAAGGGGTACATGCAGGACAAGCTCAACGCCCGGTTGATGGGCGTGGCCCGCACCGGCAACGGCCGTCGTGAGTCCTACGCGCACCTGCCGATGCCACGCATGACCAACACCTACATGTTGGGTGGCCAAAGCGACCCGGCGGAAATCATCGCCTCGGTGAAAAAAGGCATCTATTGCGCCAACCTCGGCGGCGGCCAAGTGGACATCACCAGCGGCAAGTTCGTGTTCTCCACCAGCGAGGCCTACCTGATCGAAGACGGCAAGATCACCGCGCCGGTCAAGGGTGCGACCCTGATCGGCAACGGGCCGGAGGCGATGAGCAAGGTGTCGATGGTCGGTAACGACCTGGCGCTGGACAGCGGGGTGGGGACGTGTGGCAAGGACGGGCAATCGGTGCCGGTGGGCGTCGGCCAGCCGACCCTGAAGATCGATGCGATTACCGTGGGTGGCACGGGCGCATGAAAATATTCAGGGGCTTGCGTGAATCACCGTGGCGAGGGAGCTTGCTCCCGCTGGGCTACGCAGTAGCCCCAATGCGGTCGCTACGCAACCGAGCGGGAGCAAGCTCCCTCGCCACGGTAATTGCTACCCCGGCAAGGGTTTGGTGAGCCAGTGAGCGATCAGCGCAAGCCGCGTTGAGTCTCGTCCAGCTCACGGATGTACTTGAAGATTTTACGGCTCGAAGCCGGTGGCTTGTTCTGCGCCAGTTCGTGCTGGGCCTGACGGATCAGGGAGCGCAATTGCTGGCGATCGGCCTCCGGGTAGTCGATGACGAATTTTTCCAGCACGCCGTCGTCGCCTGCGATCAAGCGATCGCGCCAGCGCTCCAGGTTGTGGAAGCGTTCGTTGTACTGCCGGGTGGAGGCATCGAGTTGATCGAGCAGCACCAGGATGGCGTCAGTGTCCTGATCGCGCATCAGTTTGCCGATGAATTGCAGGTGCCGTTTACGCGCGATATTCGCGGTGTGCTTGGGCGCATCGGCCAGGGCCCGACGCAAGGCGTCGGTCAAAGGCAATTTGGCCAGCAAGTCAGGCTTGAGTGTTGTCAGGCGCTCGCCGAGGTCAACCAGAGCATGCAGCTCGCGTTTGACCTGGGATTTGCTTTTTTCACCCTCGTAGAGGGAGTCGTCGTAAGAATCAACCATGGTGGCAGTCCGCAAAGAAACGCCGCCATGATAACCAGTCGGGGGCCGCTTGTCCGGCCCGGTCGCTCGATGGCCATCACCGAAAACAGAATTTGAGTGGAGAACACCATGAGTGCAGTTCAAAGCGTCGGCCCGCAAGCATTGCCGGCACTGCAGGAACAAGTCGAGCAGATCCTCGCCGAGGCCAAGCGACAAGGCGCCAGTGCGTGCGAGGTGGCGGTGTCCCTGGAGCAGGGCCTGTCGACGTCGGTACGCCAGCGCGAGGTGGAAACCGTCGAATTCAATCGCGACCAGGGCTTTGGCATCACCTTGTACGTGGGCCAGCGCAAAGGCTCGGCCAGCACGTCGGCCAGTGGCCCGGACGCTATTCGCGAAACCGTCGCCGCGGCACTGGCGATTGCCCAGCACACCTCCGAAGACGAAGCCTCGGGCCTGGCCGATGCCGCGCTGATGTGCAAGGAACTGCGGGACTTCGACCTGTTTCACGCCTGGGACATCACCCCTGAACAGGCCATCGAACAGGCACTGCGTTGCGAAGCGGCGGCGTTCGATGCCGACTCGCGGATCAAGAATGCCGACGGTACGACGCTAAATACCCACCAGGGCTGCCGCGTCTACGGCAACAGCCACGGTTTCATCGGCGGTTATGCATCGACCCGCCACAGCCTCAGTTGCGTCATGATCGCCGAAGCCAACGGCCAGATGCAGCGTGATTACTGGTACGACGTCAACCGTCAGGGCACCTTGTTGGCGGATCCGGTGAGCATCGGCCAGAAAGCCGCGCAACGGGCGGCCAGCCGCCTGGGTGCACGGCCGGTGCCGACCTGCGAAGTGCCAGTGCTGTTTTCTGCCGAGCTGGCCGGTGGCCTGTTCGGCAGCTTCCTGTCGGCGGTGTCTGGCGGCAACCTGTACCGCAAATCGTCGTTCCTCGAAGGCGCACTGGGCCAGAAACTGTTCCCGGAATGGATGACCATCGACGAGCGTCCGCACCTGATGCAGGCCATGGGCAGCTCGGCGTTCGATGGCGATGGCCTGGCCACCTATGCCAAGCCGTTCGTGGAAAAAGGCGAGCTGGTGTCCTACATCCTCGGCACCTATTCGGGGCGCAAACTCGGCATGCCGAGCACCGCCAATGCCGGTGGCGTGCATAACCTGTTCGTGACCCATGGCGAAGAAGACCAGGCCGCCCTGCTGCGGCGCATGGGCCGGGGCCTGCTGGTGACGGAACTGATGGGCCACGGCCTGAACATGGTCACCGGCGACTATTCCCGTGGCGCGGCGGGTTTCTGGGTCGAGAACGGCGAGATCCAGTTCCCGGTCCAGGAAGTCACCATCGCCGGGAACATGCGCGACATGTTCAAGCAGATCGTGGCCGTGGGGAATGACCTGGAACTGCGCAGCAACATCCGCACCGGCTCGGTACTGATCGAGCGGATGACGGTGGCGGGTAGCTGACCCTCAATCGCAGAAAAAAGGCGTGTCATCCATGGGGTGACGCGCCTTTTTTTATGTTCGCAGACCCCTGTGGCGAGGGAGCTTGCTCCCGCTCGGCTGCGCAGCAGCCGCAAAAATCTCAACAGCAGCGAAAGACGTGAAGGCCCTGGTAGACAGGGTCTGCTTCGCAGACCAGCGGGAGCAAGCTCCCTCACCACGGTGAATTTTGTACCGACTTACAGTTGTGTTGCTTCTTATTATCATCTAATAATGAATCTCATTCGCCGAGTGAGCCCCGGTCATGAGTTCTGCCCTGCACGAACAACCCTACCTTGAAAGCTGGCGCTGGATGAGCCGTCAGATCCGTTGCGCGATGAACCCGGACGAGCCGCGGTTGATCGAGCACTACCTGGCCGAGGGCCGCTATCTGGCCTGCTGCACCGCCACCTCGCCGTGGATGATCTCCGAAACCGCCTTCCGCCTGTTGCTCGACACCGCCTCGGATGTCGCGCTGCCCTGGCATTGGCGCAGCCTCTGCCTCGACCAGGCCTGGCGCCCCCTGCGTGACCTCGAACGCCAATCACTGTGCCGCTGCCGCCTCAAGCGCTGGCAGAGCCATGCCTGGGCGCTGGCGACCTGCGCCCTGGCGCCATCGATTCCCCTTATTGAACTGGTGCAAGGATCTCCCGATGAGTAATACCCGTATCGAACGCGACAGCATGGGCGAGCTGCAGGTCCCGGTGGACGCCCTCTATGGCGCCCAGACCCAGCGTGCCGTGGATAACTTCCCGGTCAGCGGCCAGCGCATGCCGGCGCAGTTCATCCGCGCCCTGATCCTGGCCAAGGCTGCGGCCGCCCGGGCCAACGTGGAGCTGGAACAGATCAGTGCGGCCCAGGGCAAGGCCATCGTCGATGCCGCCCTGGGGCTGCTCGAAGGCCGTTTCATGGATCATTTTCCGGTGGATATCTTCCAGACCGGCTCCGGCACCAGCTCCAACATGAACGCCAACGAAGTGATCGCCACCCTCGCCAGCGGCCTGCTGGGAGAGGCGATCAACCCGAACGACCATGTCAACTGCGGCCAGAGCAGCAACGACATCATCCCCACCAGCATTCATGTCAGCGCCGCGCTGGCCTTGCATGAGCAACTGCTGCCGGCGTTGTTGCACCTGGTGCAGGTGATCGAGCGCAAGGCCGAAGAAGTCCACCCGTTTATCAAGACGGGCCGCACCCACCTGATGGACGCCATGCCGGTGCGCCTGAGCCAGGTGCTCGACGGTTGGGCGCAACAGCTCAAGGCCAATATCGGCCACTTGCAGGACCTGCTGCCGAGCCTGCAATCCCTGGCCCAGGGCGGTACGGCGGTCGGCACTGGGGTCAATGCCCATCCACGCTTCGCCGAGTTGTTCAGCCAGCAACTGACGCAATTGACCCAGGTGCAATTCACCCCGGGCAAGAACCTGTTCGCGCTGATCGGCTCCCAGGACACCGCCGTGGCGGTTTCCGGGCAGCTCAAGACCACGGCCGTGTCGCTGATGAAAATCGCCAACGACCTGCGCTGGATGAACTCCGGGCCGCTGGCGGGCCTGGGCGAGATCGAACTCGAAGGCCTACAGCCGGGCTCCTCGATCATGCCCGGCAAGGTCAACCCGGTCATTCCTGAAGCCACTGCGATGGTCGCGGCCCAGGTGATCGGTAATGACACGGTGATCACCATTGCCGGTCAATCGGGCAACTTCGAATTGAACGTGATGTTGCCGATCATCGCCCAGAACCTGCTGAGCAGCATCGCCCTGATGTCCACCGCCAGCCGCTTGCTCGCGGACAAGGCCATCGCCACGTTCAAGGTCAACGAAGCCAGGCTCAAGGAGGCGTTGTCGCGCAATCCGATCCTGGTGACCGCGCTGAATCCGATCATCGGTTACCAGAAGGCCGCTGAAATCGCCAAGAAGGCTTATCAGCAAGGCCGACCAGTCATCGATGTCGCCCTGGAACACACCGACCTGTCTCGCAGCGAACTCGAAGTCCTGCTGGACCCGGAGAAGCTCACCGCTGGCGGCGTGTAACCCCGACACCTGTGTGGAGGACTCACCATGGAACACTGGAAACGTACGATCGAACGGGCCAATCGCTGTTTCATGCTGGGCGAGCTGGTGGATGCCCGCGAAGCCTACCTGCAAGCCCTGGCGCTGGCCCAAGTGTTGTTCGAGCGCTGGGCGGATGCCGACGAAGCGGTCGCTGCTTGCGTCGTCTCCCATCACAACCTGGCGGACCTGCACTTGCGCCTGAACCAGCCGGAGGAGAGCGCCGAATACTTGTGTGCGATCCACCAACGGTTGTTGCAGACGATGCAGGACGAACGCCTGGCTCCGGCCCTGCGCGCCGCCGCTCAGCGCCAGAGCCACAAGACCTACGTCGAACTGCTGAATTTCATCAGCGAGCACGGTGAGTACCCACGCACCCAGCGCCTGCTGCATTGCAATGCCGCTACGCCCCGGCAGCGCAATGCCCCTCTTCATCATGGAGTTCATTGAACATGGCTTTTACCTTGCCTGCATTGCCCTACGCCTACGACGCCCTGGAACCGCACATCGATGCGCAAACCATGGAGATCCACTACACCAAGCACCACCAGACCTACATCAATAACCTCAACGCGGCGGTGGACGGCACCGAATACGCCGGATGGCCCGTCGAAAAACTGGTGTCCAGCGTGGAGCAGTTGCCGCCCAGCCTGAAGGCGGCGGTGATCAACCAGGGCGGTGGCCATGCCAATCATTCGTTGTTCTGGGAGGTGATGACGCCCCAGGGCGGCGGCCTGCCCGAGGGCGCCCTGGCGGCCGCGATCGATGCGCAACTGGGTGGTATCGAGCGTTTCAAGGAAGCGTTCACCAAAGCGGCACTGACTCGTTTCGGCAGCGGCTGGGCGTGGTTGAGCGTGACCCCGCAAAAGACCCTGGTGGTGGAAAGCAGCGGCAACCAGGACAGTCCGCTGATGAATGGCAACACGCCGATTCTTGGCCTGGACGTCTGGGAGCATGCCTATTACCTGCGCTATCAGAACCGTCGTCCGGAATACATCAGCGCCTTCTACAACGTGATCAATTGGCCTGAAGTCGCCCGACGCTATCAGGCGGCGCTGGCGTCGAGTCCTTCATGAACACCCTCCAAGGCTGACTATGGATACTCAAACACTGGCGATTGGAAGCGGGCGGATGTTCCGCTATGCCTTGGGGTCATTGCTGCTGTTGGCCGGGATGACGTTGTTGGCGGCCCAGGGCCTGGCGTGGCTGGACCTGGAGCCCAGGCTGTTGCGAGCCCTTCAGGGCGGCGGACTTTGTGCCTTGGGCACCGCGCTGGGGGCCGTGCCGGTGCTGGTCATTCGGCGCATGCCCCAGGCCGTGAGCGATTCGCTGCTGGGCTTCGGTGCCGGAGTGATGCTCGCGGCCACGGCGTTTTCGCTGATCGTGCCGGGCATTGCCGCGGCCGAGCAGTTGGGATTCACGCCTTGGGCGGCCAGCGGCCTTATCTGCTTTGGCATTCTGTCGGGGGCGTTCGGGCTGTACCTGGTGGACCGCAAGGTTTCGGCCAGCCCCGAAAGGCTGGTGGCGGCACCGGGACGCCCGATCATTGCGCCGCGGATCTGGTTGTTCGTGTTCGCCATCATCGCCCACAACATTCCAGAAGGCATGGCGGTGGGCGTGTCGGCGGGCGGCGGCATGCCGGATGCCGACAGCCTGGCGATGGGCATCGCCTTGCAGGATGTCCCTGAAGGGCTGGTGATCGCACTGGTGCTGGCCACGGCGGGCATGTCGCGGGTCAGGGCGTTCCTGATTGGCGCGGCGTCAGGGTTGGTCGAGCCCGTGTTCGCGCTGCTGTGCGCCTGGTTGGTGAGCCTGGCCGAGATGCTCTTGCCCCTGGGCCTGGCGTTGGCGGCTGGGGCGATGCTGCTGGTGGTGACCCACGAAGTCATTCCCGAATCCCGCCGCAATGGTCACGAGAAACTGGCGAGCCTGGGGTTGTTGGTGGGGTTTTGCCTGATGATGGTGCTGGATACGGCGTTGGCGTGACAGCGAAGGCGTTGAGAACACCGACACCTGCGGAGAAGGGATTTATTATCTGTGGCGAGGGGATCAGTGGGAGCAAAGCTTGCTCGCGATACAGGCGCCTCGGTTTCGGAGTTGCCGAGTCGCCTCCATCGCGAGCAAGCTTTGCTCCCACAAAAAATCCCGTTGCCACAACAAGCTCGATTCGAGTCCTGGGGCCGTTATTCGCCTTCGTCGAAGTATCGGTTGATCAGGTCTACCAAGGCATTCATCGCTTCCTGCGCCTGATCCCCTTCAGTGCTCAGGTGGATCTTGGTGCCCTTGCCGGCGGCGAGCATCATCATTGCCATGATGCTTTTGCCATCGACCGTGGACTCCGGCGTGCGGCCGACCCTGATGGTGGTGTCCTTGAACTGTCCCGCGACTCCGACAAACTTGGCCGACGCTCGGGCATGCAAACCCAGCTTGTTGATGATTTCAATTTCCTGAGCAGGCATCGCGGTGTGAATCCTTTAGCTGAGGTCGCGGTGGCGAACCTGGACATTCTTCAGGGATTGTTGCAGGAGCTGACCCAGGCGTTCGGTCAGGTAGACGGAGCGGTGGTGACCGCCGGTACAGCCGATGGCGATCGTGACATAGGCGCGGTTGCTGGCGGCAAAGCGGGGTAGCCATTTGAGCAGGTAGCTGGAGATGTCCTGGTACATTTCCTCGACGTCCGGCTGTGCGGCCAGGTAGTCGATCACCGGCTGATCGAGCCCGGACTGCTCGCGCAGTTCCGGTTTCCAATAAGGGTTGGGCAGGCAACGCACATCGAACACCAGGTCGGCGTCTACCGGCATGCCACGCTTGAAGCCGAACGACTCCACCAGGAACGCCGTGCCCGGCTCCGGTTGGTTCAGCAGGCGCAGCTTGATCGTGTCGCGCAACTGATACAGGTTCAGGTGCGTGGTGTTGACCTTCAGGTCCGCCAGGTCGGCGATCGGCCCCAACAGCTGGCTTTCATCCTCGATGGCTTCGGCCAGGGAGCGGTTGGCGTTGCTCAACGGGTGACGCCGGCGGGTTTCGGAAAAACGCTTGAGCAGCGTCTCCTCATCGGCATCCAGGTACAACACATCGCATTGAATATGCCGGCTGCGCACTTCCTCGAGCAGTTCGGGAAAGCGCGACAGGTGGCTCGGCAGGTTGCGCGCATCGATGGACACCGCCACCAGCGGCTGCGCCAGCTCGGTGTGGATCAGGGCGCGCTCGGCCAGTTCCGGCAGCAGGCCGGCGGGCAGGTTGTCGATGCAATAGTAGCCGCTGTCCTCAAGCACGTTGAGGGCCGTGCTTTTACCGGAGCCGGAGCGGCCACTGACGATGATCATGCGCATGTTTAATGACCGTTCTGCTCGTCCAGGACCACCTGGTACAGAGCTTCGTTACTTGGCGCGCTGCGCAGTTTTTCGCGCACTTCCTTGCGGTCCAGCATGCTGGCGATCTGGCGCAGCAGCTCGAGGTGCGCATCGGTCGCCGCTTCCGGAACCAGCAATACGAACAGCAGGTCGACCGGGGCGCCGTCGATGGCGTCGAAATCTATGGGAGCTTCAAGGTGCAACAGTGCGCTGATGGGCGCGGTACAACCCTTGAGGCGGCAATGGGGAATGGCGATGCCGTTGCCAAAACCGGTGGAACCGAGTTTTTCACGGGCAACCAGCGCCTCGAAGACGTCCTGCATTCCCAGATCCGGTACCTCGCGGTGGATCAGGTTGGCAGTTTGTTCGAGGGCTTTCTTTTTACTGCCGCCCGGCGCGTTCACTAGGGAACGGCCGGGGGTCAGGATCTTTTCTAGTCGGATCATGGATTGGGGGGGTTAACGACCGGTCGCGCCCTGGAGGAGGCTCTGGGTCTTTTCCTTATGCTTTTTGAGTTGGCGATCCAGCTTGTCGGTCAGCAGGTCAATCGCGGCATACATGTCTGTGTGCTCTGCGTTGGCGACCACTTCTCCGCCGGGGATATGCAGCGTGGCTTCGATTTTCTGCAGCAGCTTCTCGACGTTCATCGTGACTTGCACGTTGGTGATCTTGTCGAAATGCCTCTCCAACCGGTCGAGTTTTTCGCCGATGTAGGTGCGCAGGGGTTCGGTCACTTCCAGTTGGTGTCCACTGATGTTGACTTGCATACAGCTTCTCCTTCGTTGCCAGTGCATAAAGCGGCAGGCAGAAATGCCTGCCACTGGAACGCTGTGGCGTGGCCTGTTACATCAACCGCTTGCGTTCGCTCGAAGGCGCGATCCCGAGGGATTCGCGGTATTTGGCGACGGTACGGCGGGCCACCTGAATGCCTTGTGCCTCCAGTAAACCAGCGATCTTGCTGTCACTCAACGGCTTTTTCTGATTTTCCGCGGCCACCAGTTTTTTGATGATCGCGCGGATGGCCGTGGACGAGCATTCGCCGCCTTCGGAGGTGCTGACATGGCTGGAGAAAAAGTATTTCAATTCATAGATGCCTCGGGGGGTATGCATGAATTTCTGGGTGGTCACCCGGGAAATCGTCGACTCGTGCATGCCCACTGCCTCGGCAATGTCATGCAGGACCAACGGTTTCATCGCCTCATCGCCGTACTCCAGGAAGCCGCGCTGATGCTCGACGATCTGGGTGGCCACTTTCATCAGGGTTTCGTTGCGGCTCTGCAGGCTCTTGATGAACCAGCGGGCCTCCTGCAACTGGTTGCGCATGAAGGTGTTGTCGGCGCTGGTGTCGGCGCGCTTGACGAAGCCGGCGTACTGGGCGTTGACCCGCAGCTTGGGCACCGACTCCTGGTTGAGCTCCACCAGCCAGCGATCGTTGTGCTTGCGCACGATCACATCGGGGACCACGTACTCAGGTTCAGTGGATTCGATCTGTGAGCCGGGGCGCGGGTTGAGGCTCTGTACCAGCTCGATGACCTGGCGCAGCTCATCTTCCTTGAGCTTCATGCGTCGCATCAACTGGCTGTAGTCGCGACCGCCCAACAGGTCGATGTAATCGGTGACCAACCGCTTGGCTTCGGCCAGCCATGGCGTCTTGGCAGGCAACTGGCGCAGTTGCAGCAGCAGGCACTCGCCCAGGTTGCGGGCGCCGATGCCGGCCGGTTCGAATTGCTGGATGCGATGGAGGACGGCTTCGATCTCGTCCAGCTCGATGTCGAGCTCGGGGTCGAAGGCTTCGAGGATTTCTTCGAGGGTCTCGTCCAGGTAGCCCTGGTTGTTGATGCAATCGATCAGGGTCACGGCGATCAGGCGATCGGTGTCGGACATCGGTGCCAGGTTCAGTTGCCACAGCAGGTGGCTTTGCAGGCTTTCGCCGGCCGAGGTACGGGTGGTGAAGTCCCACTCGTCGTCATCGCTGCTGGGCAGGTTGCTGGCGCTGGTCTGGTAGACATCTTCCCAGGCCGTGTCCACGGGCAGCTCGTTGGGGATGCGCTCGTTCCATTCGCCATCCTCGAGGTTATCCACCGTCGGGGCGGTTTCCTGGTAGGACGGTTCCGGGATCTCGGTATTGGTCTTCTGCTCGACGTTGTCGGCCAGCGGGTCGGTGTTATCGAAGTCGTCGCCTTCTTCCTGGCGTTCGAGCATCGGATTGGACTCCAGGGCCTCCTGGATTTCCTGTTGCAGGTCCAGGGTCGACAATTGGAGCAGGCGGATGGCCTGTTGCAGCTGCGGTGTCATCGTCAGCTGCTGGCCCATTCTCAAGACTAGCGATGGTTTCATGGCAGGGGCTTAACACCTTATTCGCCGGCGCACATGCGCCATCCACTACAGGGCGCCGGAGCGCCAAACTTAAGCAAATTATATGCCTGAAACCGAAGTGTTTGCCTAGAGCGTCGCCATAATAAAATTAAACGACGCCCGGGCAATTCGCCAGACATGTGTGCTTACAGGCGGAACTCATGGCCCAGGTACACTTCCTTGACCAGGTCGTTGGCCAGGATCGCGGCGGAGTCACCTTCGGCGATCAATTGGCCGTCATTGACAATGTAGGCGGTTTCGCAGATGTCCAGGGTCTCGCGCACGTTGTGGTCGGTGATCAGCACGCCGATGCCCTTGGCCTTGAGGTGATGGATGATCTGCTTGATGTCGCCCACCGAGATCGGGTCCACGCCGGCGAACGGTTCGTCGAGCAGGATGAACTTCGGTGCGGTGGCCAGGGCGCGGGCGATTTCCACACGGCGCCGTTCGCCGCCCGACAGGCTCATGCCCAGGTTGTCGCGAATGTGGTTGATGTGGAATTCCTGCAGCAGGCTTTCCAGCTCCTGGCGACGGCCGGCCTTGTCGAGCTCCTTGCGGGTCTCGAGGATCGCCATGATGTTGTCGGCAACCGACAGTTTGCGGAAGATCGACGCTTCTTGCGGCAAATAGCCGATACCGGCCTTCGCCCGGCCGTGCATCGGCTGGTGGCTGACATCCAGGTCGTCGATCAGCACGCGACCCTGATCGGCCTGGACCAGGCCGACGATCATATAGAAGCAGGTGGTCTTGCCCGCGCCATTGGGGCCGAGCAGGCCGACGATCTGGCCGCTGTCGATGGACAGGCTGACATCACGCACGACTTGCCGGCCCTTGTAGCTCTTGGCCAAGTGCTGGGCTTTCAGAGTTGCCATTACTGGGCCTTCTGCTCGGTTTTCTTTTTAGGCTGGATCACCATGTCGATCCGCGGACGCTGCTCGGTCACCTTGCTGCCGGTGGCGCGGCCGGCGCTGGCCAGTTTCTTGACGGTGTCGTAGACGATTTTCTCGCCCTGGGTGACGTTGTTGTCCTTGTCGACGACCTTGGCACGGTCGATCAGGACCACGCGATCCTGGGAGGCGTGGTATTGGATGGTGACCCCGTAGCCCTGTACCGGCTTGGTATCGCCCGCGGTTTGCAGTTGCTCGAAATAGGCCAGGTTGCCCACCGAGGTCACCACATCGATATCGCCGGTCGGGGTGCGGGTGATGGTCACGGTGTTGCCGGTGACCTTCATCGAGCCCTGGGTGATGATCACGTCGCCTTTATAGGTGGCGACGCCATTCTTGTCGTCGAGTTGGGCGTCGTCGGCCTGGATGCGGATAGGCTGGTCGCGGTCGTTGGGAAGAGCCCAGGCGCTCGCGCTTCCCAGTGCTGCGCCCAGACTGAGCAAAATAGGGAGGGTTTTAGCGAGCTTCATACTGTCCTCTTACGTTCGATAGCAGGTGTATCCTGCTTTCCTTCAAATACGCTTTCATGCCCGTGCCGGTCGATACACCCCCGGCGCCGTCGATTCTAACGGGTTGCTCGGTCTGCGCATATTCTTGCTGTGGGAACACGGTCATGCGTGTGCTGGTGATGATGGTCGTGCGGTTTTTCTCGTCGGTTCGGGCGACGCGTACCGAGTCGATCAGCTCCACTTCGGTGCCGCCGGAATTGACTTCGGCGTGCTCGCTCTGCACGTGCCACGGGAATTCGGTGCCGCGGAACATGTTCAGGTCCGGCTTGGTGACCAGCGTAATGTCAGTGGCCTTTACGTGGTCAACCTTGTCGGACGTCATCTCATACTGCACTTTGCCGTCGGGCAGGTACTGCAGGGTATGGGTGTTGGTCGCGTACCAGTCGATCCGTTCCTCGACCTGGGCCGCAGGCTGGTCGAGAAACCGTTCGGGGCTGATGTTCCAATAGCCCACCGCGGCGAAAATCGCCGCGATACAGGCAAACACCACAATGGTGCGAATCTTTTTGCTCAGCATAAATGGCTCACAGGTACGCGGCGTTGGCCGCTTCGAGGCGGCCCTGGGCGCGCAGGATCAGTTCACAGAATTCGCGGGCAGCACCTTCGCCACCTCGCGCCGTGGTGATGCCGTGGGCATGCTCGCGCACGAAGCTGGCCGCGTTGGCGACCGCCATGCCCAGGCCGACCCGGCGAATCACCGGCAGGTCTGGCAGGTCGTCACCGAGGTAGGCCACCTGTTCATAGCTTAGGTTGAGTTGACCCAGAAGCTCGTCCAGCACCACCAGTTTGTCTTCGCGTCCCTGGTAAAGGTGCGGGATGCCGAGGTTCTTCGCACGCCGTTCGACCACCGGGGTCTTGCGGCCGCTGATGATAGCGGTCTGTACGCCGGCGGCCATCAACATCTTGATGCCTTGGCCGTCGAGGGTGTTGAAAGTCTTGAATTCGCTGCCGTCTTCGAGGAAGTACAGGCGGCCGTCGGTCAGCACGCCGTCCACATCGAACACGGCCAGCTTGATGGCTTTGCCACGTTGCAACAGGTCTGTGTTCATTTACATGACTCCCGCACGCAGCAGATCGTGCATGTTCAGGGCGCCCACCGGACGGTCTTCGTCATCGACGACCACCAGGGCGCTGATCTTGTGGTCTTCCATGATTTTCAGGGCCTCGGCGGCGAGCATCTCGGCGCGGGCGGTCTTGCCGTGGGGGGTCATGACTTGCTCGATGGTCGCACTGTGGATGTCGATGGTGCGGTCCAGGGTGCGACGCAGGTCGCCGTCGGTGAAGATCCCGGCGAGCTTGCCGTCGGCTTCGAGAATAACCGTCATGCCCAGGCCCTTGCGGGTCATCTCCATGAGTGCGTCCTTGAGCAGCGTGCCGCGCACGACCTGTGGCAGTTCCTGGCCGGCGTGCATCACGTTTTCGACTTTCAGCAGCAGGCGACGGCCGAGGGCGCCACCGGGATGGGAAAAGGCGAAGTCTTCCGCGGTGAAGCCCCGGGCTTCCAGCAGCGCCACGGCCAGGGCGTCGCCCATGACCAGGGCCGCGGTGGTGGAGGAGGTTGGCGCCAGGTTCAATGGGCAGGCCTCGTGCTCGACATGCACATTGAGGTTCACTTCGGCGGCCTTGGCCAGCGGCGAGTCGGGGTTGCCGGTCACGCTGATCAACTGGATGCCCAGGCGCTTGATCAGCGGCAGCAGGGTGATGATCTCGTTGGTGGAGCCGGAGTTGGACAGGGCCAGGATGATGTCGTCCCGGGTGATCATGCCCATGTCGCCATGACTGGCTTCGGCCGGATGGACGAAAAAGGCCGTGGTGCCGGTGCTGGCGAGGGTGGCGGCGATCTTGTTGCCGATGTGCCCGGACTTGCCCATGCCGACCACGACGACGCGGCCCTTGCTGGCCAGAATCATCTCGCAGGCGCGTACGAAATCAGCGTCGATATGGGGCAGCAAGCCTTGCACGGCTTCGAGCTCGAGGCGGATGGTACGTTGTGCCGATTGAATCAGGTCGCTGGATTGGCTCATGTCTGAAATCGTATAGCCCGATGAAAAGGCGGCGATTATAGCGGTAATGAACAATTCCCTCACGTAAGTTCGTCATGCTTTGTTCAAGGGGCCGCAACGTTTGACATAAAATGTGGCTTTTACCTTAAGCCAGGCTTAACGGGCGGGGCGTTGGCCTTGGGCGCTTGGCTGTTGCAGTGATATAGTTCGCCGCCGGTTCGCGTGCCCGGCGGTGCCGGCGCTTGTCGGCTGCCCAGGGCATTCGAATGTGAGGCTGCATCGCAAGGAGTTTAGATGAGTGCCGACAACGCCTACGCGGTCGAGCTGAAGGGACTGTCCTTCAAGCGAGGGACGCGCAGCATTTTCAATGACATCGATATTCGCATACCACGGGGCAAGGTCACCGGCATCATGGGGCCCTCCGGGTGTGGCAAGACCACGCTGCTGCGGCTGATAGGCGCGCAGTTGCGTCCCAGCGCCGGCGAAGTCTGGGTCAATGGCCAGAATCTTCCCCAGTTGTCTCGCAGCGACCTGTTCGATGCACGCAAGCACATGGGCGTGCTGTTCCAGAGCGGCGCGCTGTTCACCGACCTCGATGTGTTCGAGAACGTGGCGTTTCCGCTGCGGGTCCATACCGACCTGCCGGAAGAAATGATCCGCGACATCGTCCTGCTCAAGTTGCAGGCCGTCGGGCTGCGTGGCGCCATCGACCTGATGCCGGACGAGCTGTCCGGCGGCATGAAGCGGCGGGTCGCGCTGGCGCGGGCGATTGCCCTCGATCCGAAGATCCTCATGTACGACGAACCCTTCGTCGGCCAGGACCCGATCGCCATGGGTGTACTCGTGCGCCTGATCCGCCTGCTCAACGATGCACTGGGCATCACCAGTATCGTGGTCTCCCATGACCTGGCCGAAACCGCCAGCATTGCCGACTACATCTATGTGGTCGGCGATGGCCAGGTGCTGGGGCAGGGCACACCGCAGGAACTGGCGGATTCGGACAACCCGCGTATTCGCCAATTCATGAAGGGTGATCCGGACGGCCCGGTGGAATTCCATTTTCCGGCCACGGATTACCGTACCGATCTGCTGGGGAAGCGCTGATGCGCAAGAAGTCACTGTTGGAAAGAGTTCGTCTGTTTGGTCGCTCCGGCATCGATGTGGTGGCGGTGCTGGGCCGTTCCTCGCTGTTCCTGATGCACGCCCTGCTCGGTCGCAACGCGACAGGCGGCGGCTTTGGCCTGCTGGTCAAGCAGTTGCACTCGGTGGGCGTGATGTCCCTGGTGATCATCGTGGTCTCCGGGATCTTCATTGGCATGGTGTTGGCGCTGCAGGGCTTCAGCATTTTGTCCAGCTACGGTTCGGAGCAGGCGGTCGGGCAGATGGTCGCCCTGACGCTGCTGCGCGAGCTGGGCCCCGTGGTGACGGCGCTGCTGTTCGCTGGGCGAGCCGGTTCGGCGCTGACGGCTGAAATCGGTAACATGAAGTCCACCGAGCAGTTGTCCAGCCTGGAAATGATCGGTGTCGACCCACTCAAGTACATCATTGCCCCGCGCCTGTGGGCCGGTTTCATTTCCCTGCCGGTGCTGGCGATGATTTTTAGCGTCGTGGGGATCTGGGGCGGCTCCTGGGTGGCCGTCGACTGGCTGGGGGTCTATGAAGGGTCCTACTGGTCGAACATGCAAAACAGCGTCGACTTCCTCGACGATGTCCTCAATGGCGTGATCAAAAGTGCCGTGTTCGCGTTCGTCGTGACCTGGATCGCCGTGTTTCAAGGCTATGACTGTGAGCCCACTTCAGAGGGGATCAGCCGTGCCACAACCAAGACCGTGGTGTACGCCTCGCTGGCGGTCCTGGGCCTTGACTTTATTCTGACCGCCTTGATGTTTGGAGATTTCTGATGCAAAACCGCACCCTGGAAATCGGTGTCGGCCTTTTCTTGCTGGCTGGCATCCTGGCTTTGCTGCTGCTGGCCTTGCGGGTCAGTGGCCTGGCGCCGACGGCAAGCACCGATACTTATAAACTTTATGCCAACTTCGACAATATCGCCGGTTTGACGGTCAGAGCCAAGGTGACCATGGCCGGTGTGACCATCGGCAAGGTCACGGCAATCGATCTGAACCGCGAGGATTTCACCGGTCGGGTGACGCTGCAGCTGGAAAAGCGCGTGGACAACCTGCCGACTGACTCCACTGCATCTATCCTCACGGCCGGGCTGCTGGGCGAGAAATACATTGGCATCAGCGTGGGAGGGGAAGACACCGTGCTCAAGGACGGCGGCGTCATCCATGACACGCAGTCGTCCCTGGTGCTCGAGGACCTGATCGGTAAATTCCTGCTCAATACCGTTAGCAAAGACGCCAAATGAGGAGCTTTTGAATGATCTCTATCTTGCGACGTAGCCTGTTGGTGCTGCTCGCGGCGCTGCCGTTGATGGCCAACGCAGTGGCCGCGCCTTCGGCCCATGACATCATCCAGGACACGACCACCCGGTTGTTGGCGGACCTTGCCGCCAATAAAGAGAAATACAAGCAGGACCCCAGCGCGTTCTATGACGCGCTGAATGGCATCGTCGGCCCTGTGGTGGACGCCGATGGCATCTCCAAGAGCATCATGACCGTCAAGTACTCGCGCAAGGCAACCCCGGCGCAGATGACCCGCTTCCAGGAGAACTTCAAGCGCAGCCTGATGCAGTTCTATGGCAACGCCTTGCTGGAATACAACAACCAGGGCATCACCGTTTCCCCGGCCAAGGACGAAAGCGGCACCCGCACCAGCGTCGACATGCAGGTCAAGGGCAACAATGGCGCGGTCTACCCTGTGTCCTACACGCTGGAGAAGATCAACAGCGAGTGGAAAGTGCGCAACGTGATCATCAACGGCATCAACATTGGCAAGCTGTTCCGCGATCAGTTCGCTGACGCGATGCAGCGCAATGGCAACGACCTGGACAAGACCATCGACGGCTGGGCCGGTGAAGTCGCCAAGGCCAAGGAAGTGACCGAAGAAGCCAAAGAGAAGCAGGAACAATGATCGAGTCGGTGAGTGAGTCGGCCGTTCGTCTGGGCGGCGCCGGTGAGCTGCTGCTCAGTGGCGTGCTGGACTACCGCACCGGCACGGCCTTGCGCAAGCAGGGCCAGGCGCTGATCAAGTCCGTCGGTGCCGCCGAGGTGGTCGTTGACTGCTCGGCGGTGCAGAAGTCCAGCAGTGTCGGCTTGTCGCTGCTGCTGTGCTTCATGCGGGACGCCAAGGCGGCCGGCAAAACGTGGAGCATCCGTGGGATGCCCGAAGACATGCGCGAAATAGCCCAGGTCAGCGAGCTGACCGAGCTGTTGGCGCACTCCTGACCACATTGTTGGAAAAGTCCCCCCGTCAGAGTCCTGCTTCGCGGGGTTCGCAGGCGCGGGGCTTTTTTGTATGATGTGCGACCCGCGCGCACAGGGCGCCGATTGAGGTTGAGCATGCAGGCTGTAGAAGTGAAGAGCTTCCTTGAAGGAAAGCTGCCTGGTACGCAGGTGGAAGTTGAAGGCGAAGGCTGCAACTTCCAGCTGAACGTGATCAGCGATGAACTGGCGGCATTGAGCCCAGTGAAGCGTCAGCAGAGCATCTATGCCCATTTGAACCCATGGATTGCCGATGGCAGCATCCACGCGGTCACGATGAAATTTTTCAGCAGCGCGGCCTGGGCCGAGCGCACCTGAGCCCAAGGGCCTCGAGATTCTTATGGATAAACTGATTATTACCGGCGGCGTTCGTCTTGATGGCGAAATCCGTATCTCCGGGGCAAAGAACTCCGCCCTGCCAATCCTGGCCGCAACCCTGCTGTGCGATGGTCCTGTGACCGTGGCCAACCTGCCGCACCTGCACGACATCACCACGATGATCGAGCTGTTCGGCCGCATGGGCATCGAGCCGGTGATCGACGAGAAGCTCAGCGTCGAGATCGACCCACGTACCATCAAGACCCTGATCGCCCCGTACGAGCTGGTGAAGACCATGCGTGCGTCGATCCTGGTACTGGGCCCGATGGTCGCCCGTTTCGGTGAAGCCGAAGTCGCCTTGCCTGGCGGTTGCGCCATCGGCTCGCGTCCGGTGGACCTGCACATCCGCGGCCTGGAAGCCATGGGCGCGGTGATCGACGTCGAAGGTGGCTACATCAAGGCCAAGGCGCCGGAAGGCGGCTTGCGCGGCGCGCACTTCTTCTTCGATACCGTCAGCGTGACCGGTACCGAGAACATCATGATGGCCGCCGCACTGGCCAAGGGCCGCAGCGTGCTGCAAAACGCTGCCCGCGAGCCTGAAGTGGTCGACCTGGCGAACTTCCTGATCGCCATGGGCGCCAAGATCAGCGGTGCCGGTACTGACACCATCACCATCGATGGCGTCGAGCGCCTGCATTCGGCCACCTACAAGGTGATGCCGGATCGGATCGAAACCGGCACCTACCTGGTGGCCGCTGCCGTCACCGGTGGCCGCGTCAAGGTCAAGGACACCGATCCGACCATCCTCGAAGCCGTCCTGGAGAAGCTCAAGGAAGCCGGTGCCGAAGTCACCTGCGGCGAAGACTGGATCGAAGTGAACATGCACGGCAAGCGGCCCAAGGCTGTCAACGTGCGGACCGCTCCATACCCGGCGTTCCCGACCGACATGCAGGCGCAGTTCATCTCCCTCAACGCCATTGCCGAAGGCACGGGCGCGGTCATCGAGACGATCTTCGAAAACCGCTTCATGCACGTCTACGAGCTGCACCGCATGGGCGCCAAGATCCAGGTCGAAGGCAACACGGCCATCGTCACTGGCACCGAGAAGCTCAAGGGCGCGCCAGTCATGGCCACCGACCTGCGGGCGTCGGCCAGCCTGGTCATTTCGGCCCTGGTTGCCGAAGGCGATACCCTGATCGACCGCATCTACCACATCGACCGTGGCTACGAGTGCATCGAAGAAAAACTGCAGATGCTCGGCGCCAAGATCCGACGCGTGCCGGGCTAATTCCGGCTGCATGGGCGCAGGGACGCGTCCGTTGATTTCGTTTTATCGAGGGTGTTTGCACCCTCGATGTGTGTCCGGCGCCGTTTGCGACCGGGCATGAGTACCTTGATAAGGACTGACGTTTCCCATGTTGACCATCGCACTGTCCAAGGGCCGCATCCTTGACGACACCCTGCCGCTTCTGGCTGAAGCGGGCATCGTGCCGACCGAGAATCCGGACAAGAGCCGCAAGCTGATCATCCCCACGACCCAGGCCGATGTGCGCTTGCTGATCGTGCGTGCCACCGATGTGCCGACCTATGTGGAACACGGTGCCGCCGACCTGGGCGTTGCCGGCAAGGACGTGCTGATGGAGTACGGCGGCCAGGGCCTGTACGAGCCCCTGGACCTGCGGATCGCCCGTTGCAAGCTGATGACCGCCGGTAAAGTCGGCGCGCCGGAGCCCAAGGGGCGTTTGCGCGTGGCGACCAAGTTCGTCAACATTGCCAAGCGTTATTACGCCGAGCAGGGCCGTCAGGTCGACATCATCAAGCTGTACGGTTCGATGGAGCTGGCGCCGCTGATCGGCCTGGCGGACAAGATCATCGACGTGGTCGACACCGGCAACACCCTGCGGGCCAACGGTCTGGAACCCCAGGATTTCATTGCTGACATCACTTCCCGGCTGATCGTCAACAAGGCGTCGATGAAAATGCAGCATGCTCGTATCCAGGCTCTGATCGATACCCTGCGCAAGGCAGTGGAATCGCGACACCGCGGCTGATTCACCTGCGCGACCTTGAGTCGCGCCCGTCTATCCGTGTCATAGCCAATTTTCTCAGGTGCCCACGCGAATGGACTGGTAGCTTAGGGCGCCTGAGCATTTGCCATTAATGAGGCCCTCGCTATGACCGCTCCCACTTCGATTCGCCGACTCAACGCTGCCGATCCGGATTTCGCACATCATCTGGATCATCTGCTGAGCTGGGAAAGCGTGTCTGACGACTCGGTCAATCAGCGGGTGCTGGACATCATCAAGGCGGTGCGCGAGCGTGGCGATGCGGCACTGGTGGAATTCACCCAGAAATTCGACGGCCTGCAAGTGGCGTCCATGGCCGACCTGATCCTGCCGCGCGAGCGCCTGGAACTGGCCCTGACCCGGATCACCGTGCCCCAGCGCGAAGCCCTGGAAAAAGCCGCGTCGCGGGTGCGTGATTATCACGAAAGGCAGAAACAGGACTCCTGGAGCTACACCGAAGCCGACGGCACGGTGCTGGGCCAGAAAGTCACGCCGCTGGACCGCGCCGGCCTGTACGTGCCGGGCGGCAAGGCATCCTATCCGTCCTCGGTGCTGATGAACGCCATCCCGGCCAAGGTCGCCGGCGTGACCGAAGTGGTCATGGTCGTCCCGACCCCGCGGGGTGAAATCAACGAGCTGGTGCTGGCCGCGGCCTGCATTGCCGGGGTGGACCGGGTATTCACCATCGGCGGCGCCCAGGCCGTGGCTGCGCTGGCCTATGGCACCGAAAGCGTGCCACGGGTGGACAAGGTGGTCGGGCCGGGCAATATCTATGTCGCCACCGCCAAGCGCCACGTGTTTGGCCAGGTCGGCATCGACATGATCGCGGGCCCTTCGGAAATCCTCGTGGTGTGCGACGGCCAGACCGATCCGGACTGGATCGCCATGGACCTGTTTTCCCAGGCCGAGCACGACGAAGACGCCCAGGCGATCCTGGTCAGCCCGGACGCCGAGTTCCTCGACAAGGTCGCCGCCAGCATCGACAAGCTGCTGCCGACCATGGACCGCGCCGAGATCATCAACACCTCGATCAACGGCCGTGGGGCGCTGATCAAGGTCGATGACATGGCGCAGGCCATCGAGGTCGCCAACCGCATCGCGCCGGAACACCTGGAATTGTCCGTTGCCGATCCGCAAGCCTGGCTGCCACAGATCCGCCACGCCGGCGCGATCTTCATGGGCCGCCACACCAGCGAGGCACTGGGCGATTATTGCGCGGGGCCCAACCACGTGTTGCCGACTTCCGGCACCGCCCGCTTTTCGTCGCCGCTGGGGGTGTATGACTTCCAGAAGCGTTCGTCGATCATCTTCTGCTCCGAGCAGGGGGCTTCCGAACTGGGCAAGACCGCCTCGGTGCTGGCCCGTGGCGAATCGCTGAGCGCCCACGCCCGCAGCGCCGAGTACCGTATTCTTGATGAGCAATCCGTTGAAGGGCAGGGGAACTGAAATGAGTAAATTCTGGAGCCCGTTCGTCAAGAACCTGGTGCCCTACGTGCCGGGCGAGCAACCGAAGCTGACCCGGTTGGTCAAGCTCAACACCAACGAGAACCCCTACGGCCCATCGCCCAAGGCCCTGGCGGCGATGCAGACCGAACTGAACGACAACCTGCGCCTGTATCCGGACCCCAACAGTGACCTGCTCAAAGGCGCCGTGGCCCGCTACTACGGCGTGCAGAGCAACCAGGTGTTCCTGGGTAATGGCTCGGATGAAGTGCTGGCGCACATTTTTCACGGCTTGTTGCAACATGACCAGCCGCTGTTGTTCCCGGACATCAGCTACAGCTTCTATCCGGTGTATTGCGGGTTGTACGGCATCCAGTTCGACGCCGTGCCGCTGGATGAACAATTCCGGATCGATCCGGCGGACTATGCCAAGCCCAACGGCGGGATCATTTTCCCCAACCCGAACGCGCCCACCGGCTGCCTGCTGGCGCTGGACGCGGTCGAGCGGATCCTCAAGGCCAGCCCGGATTCGGTGGTGGTGGTCGACGAGGCCTACATCGACTTCGGCGGCGAGACGGCCATCAGCCTGGTGGATCGTTATCCGAACCTGCTGGTGACCCAGACATTGTCCAAATCCCGCTCGCTGGCGGGGCTGCGCGTGGGCCTGGCGGTGGGGCATCCGGACCTGATCGAAGCGCTGGAGCGGATCAAGAACAGCTTCAACTCCTACCCGCTGGATCGCCTGGCGAACGTCGGCGGCGCGGCGGCGTTCGATGATCGCGAGCATTTCGACCGGACCTGCCGGTTAGTCATCGAGCACCGTGAATGGGTCGTGACCCAATTGGAAGCCAAGGGCTTTGAAGTGCTGCCCTCGGCGGCCAACTTCATCTTCGCCCGCCACCCCCGGCACGATGCGGCAGGGTTGGCGGCGAAACTGCGGGAGCAGGGGGTGATCGTGCGGCACTTCAAACAGGAGCGGATTGCCCAGTTCCTGCGGATCAGCATTGGCACACCGGAGCAGAACCAGGCCCTGATCGAAGCCCTCGGCGAACTCTGAAACCCTGCATTGACCCTGTGGGAGCGGGCTTGCTCGCGAAGGTGTAGTGTCAGTCACTTCATGGTGGCTGAACTGACGCTATCGCGAGCAGGCTCGCTCCCACAGTTGTTTTAGGGTGTTCGCACTGTCGGCATTCCAACGCCAATCCCTTGTGGGAGCGGACTTGCTCGCGAAGGCGTAGTGTCAGTCACTTCAATGTTGGCTGAACTGGCGCCATCGCGAGCAAGCTCGCTCCCACAGTTGTTTGGGGTGTTCGCAATATCGGCGTTCCAACGCCAATCCCTTGTGGGAGCGAGCTTGCTCGCGAAGGCGTAGTGTCAGCCGCTTCATGGTGGCTGAACTGACGCTATCGCGAGCAAGCTCGCTCCCACAGTTGTTTTGGGGTGTTCGCACTGTCGGCGTTCCAGCGCCAATCCCTTGTGGGAGCGAGCTTGCTCGCGATGGGGCCTTCGGATCAGACCCTGAACTGATTGATCAACCGCCGCTGCTGCTCCGCCAATTTGGTCAGCCCGGCGCTGGCCGCGCTGGATTCGTCGGCGCCGCTGGCCACTTCGTTCGCCACTTGCCCGATGTTGATCACGTTGCGGTTGATGTCGTCGGCCACGGCGCTTTGTTCCTCGGCAGCGCTGGCGATCTGGGTGTTCATGTCGTTGATCACCGACACGGCCTGGGTGATCGTTTCCAGGGCCTGGGCCGCTTTCGCCGCATGCTGCACGCTTTCATCGGTACGGTGCTGGCTGTCTTCCATCACCCGCACCACATCCCGGGTGCCTTGCTGCAGTTGCTGGATCATCGCCTGGATTTCTTCGGTCGCCTGCTGCGTCTTCTGCGCCAGGTTGCGCACTTCATCGGCGACCACCGCGAAACCACGGCCCTGTTCGCCGGCCCGGGCCGCTTCGATGGCTGCGTTGAGGGCCAGCAGGTTGGTCTGCTCGGCGATCCCGCGGATGGCGGTGAGGATCGCGTTGATGTTCTCGCTGTCCTTGGCCAGGGTCTGCACCACACCCACCGCCTTGCCGATTTCCACGGCCAGGGCGCCAATGGAGGTGGAAGTGTCCCGGACGATCTGCATGCCCTGGCTGGCGGCCTGGTCCGCATGACTGGCGGCCTGGGCCGCCTGGGTCGCGTTGCGGGCCACGTCCTGGGCGGTGGCGGTCATTTCGTGCACCGCAGTGGCGACCTGATCGATCTCGGACATTTGCTTGTGCACACCCTGGTTGGTGCGGATCGCAATATCGGCCGTGTGCTCCGATGAATCGCTGACGCTCTGCACCGAGGTCACCACTTGGGTGATCATGCCCTGCAACTTGCTCAGGAAAGTGTTGAAGCCCCTGGCGATCGCCCCTAGCTCATCGGCGCGGTCGCTCACCAGGCGACGGGTCAGGTCGCCTTCGCCCTGGGCGATGTCATCGAGCATCGCCACCATTTGCTTGAGCGGCCGGGCAATGCCATGGCCCACCAGCCAGATCACCAGCAGACCGATGCCGGCAATCACCAGGCCCACCATCGCCATGCCGAAGATATCGGCCTGGCGCTGATGGTCGAGGTCTTGCTGCAAGGCTTGCAGGTCGGCCATGACCGCATTCAGCGGCAACTGCAGCATCAACGTCCAGCGGGCGTTGGTCTCGCCGATGCCGAACGGCATGTACACCTCGATATGCCCGTGTTCTTCGTCGATGTCGTAGCGCACCTCGCCGACGCCCAGC
This sequence comes from Pseudomonas fluorescens, assembly GCF_001307275.1. Taxonomy (NCBI): domain Bacteria; kingdom Pseudomonadati; phylum Pseudomonadota; class Gammaproteobacteria; order Pseudomonadales; family Pseudomonadaceae; genus Pseudomonas; species Pseudomonas fluorescens. The sequence continues at coordinate 1,538,759 of NZ_CP012831.1, read as the reverse complement.
TTGGCCAGGTTGTCCAATTCGCTGGCATCCAGCAGGTCGCTGGCTTTTTCCCCGAGTTTGCTCGGGTCCTTGGTGAAGGCTACCAGCCGGTTGTTGCTCGAGAGCAGGGCCATTTCCCCGGCGCCGTCGTACAGCTTGCCATCGGCGGCCACGAGCATGTCCTGGATGAAGTTCACCGACAGGTCGGCGCCAACGATGCCCTGGAACTTGCCATCGATCATGATCGGTTCGATGAACGAGGCGAGCATGGTCATCGTGCTGCCGACGCGATAGGGCGCCGGGTCGATCACGCAGGCTTTCTTGCTGTCCTGGGAGCACAGGTAGTACTCACTGGCGCGGATGCCGGTGGAGAGCAGTTTCTGGTCGGTCACGTCGGCGAGTTTTTCCAGGCCCAGGGAGCCGTCCTGGTTGCGAAACCACCACGGCAGGAAACGCCCGCTGGTTTCCATGCCCACCACCGGGCTGTTCACATAGTTGGCGTCGTCGTGGTCGATGGCGTTCGGCTCCCAGGCGATGTAGGCGCCGAGGATCTTCGGGTTGCGCACCACGGTTTCCCGCAGCAGGCTGATCATTTGCTCACGGGGCACCTTCAGTTGCGGGTTGCCGTCCGCGCCGTTGATGCCCATCAAGGCGTTCGTGGTGGCCAGGCCACGGGCGAGCAGCAGCGGGGCTTCCAGTTCCCGTTGGATCAGGCTGGCCTGGGTGCGCGCCAGGGCACTGAGGCGTTGTTCGATGAGTTGCTCGAACTGTGCCTTGGTGCGCTGTTGCACCATCTCCTGGGTGCGGGCACCGGCAAACAGCGCGTACAGCACAAGGGCGGCAACCACACTGAGCACGATGGCACCGGCCAGGGCGGCCACGGAAAACTGGATCGATTTGAATTTCATAAAGGCTCCGGACGCGGAAATGACGTCTGGGCTCTTTATCGGCGTTTCTGTGGCGCGGCATGAGTCGCTGTTCGTCGGGTGACTCTAATAGCTGCGTGGGTGTCGCAAATGGATGCGGTGGGATCTGTCCGAAAAAACGCTAATCCCTCGTTGTGTATCTGGCGCCGATACAAATCAAGGCCTAGGATACGCCCACGTTTCCAGGGAGCTTCTTTTACATGAACAAGACATTGATGGTGAGTGCTCTGAGCGCGGCGCTGCTGCTCGCCGGTTGCCAGTCGGTCAACACCACCAGCGGCGGAGCCGTGGGTGTGGAGCGCAAGCAGTACATGTTCAGCATGCTGTCGACCGACGAGGTCAACCAGATGTACGCCCAGTCCTATCAAAAGACGATGGGTGAGGCCAAGGCCCAGGGTGCGCTGGACAAGACCAGCAACGATGCCAAGCGCATCCAGGTCATTGCCGATCGCTTGATTGCCCAGGCGCCGGTGTTCCGCCCGGATTCGGCCCAGTGGAACTGGGAAGTGAACCTGATCAAGAGCGATGAACTCAACGCCAATTGCGGTCCTGGCGGCAAGATCATGTTCTATACCGGCCTGATCGACCAGTTGAAGCTGACCGACGCTGAAATCGCCGCGATCATGGGCCACGAAATTGCCCACGCCCTGCGCGAGCACGGGCGCGAAGCGATGTCCAAGGCCTATGGCATCGAGATGGCCAAGCAGGGCGCCGGTGCCTTGTTCGGCCTCGGCCAGGACAGCCTGGCCTTGGCCGACACCGTCGCCAACTACGGCATGACCTTGCCCAACAGCCGTGGCAACGAGAACGAAGCCGACCTGATCGGCCTCGAACTGGCCGCCCGCGCCGGCTACGACCCGAATGCGGCGATCACCTTGTGGAACAAGATGGCCAAGGCTTCCGAAGGCGCGCCGCCGGAATTCATGAGCACCCACCCGTCGTCGAGCAGTCGTATCGCTTCGTTGCAAGCGGCGATTCCGAAGGTGATGCCGCTGTATCAGCAGGCCAAGAAGTAAGCATCGTTGTGGGAGCAAAGCTTGCTCGCGACAGGGGCGACGCAGACGTCAATCAGACCGCGTCATCGTTTATCGCGAGCAAGCTATGCTCCCACAGTTATCCTCTGCCCAAGGGGTGACAAAGGGTCAAACCCACCCACTACTCTGCATCGCCTTGTACACCGCCACGATCGCCAGGACGAAGAACGCCGAGGCGGCCAGGCGGCGGATCAGGGTCAGGGGCAGCTTCTCGGCGGCGAAATTGCCCGCCAGGACCACCGGCACGTTGGCAATCAACATGCCCACGGTGGTGCCGATGATCACCAGCCACAGCTCCGGGTATTGCGCGGCGAGCATCACCGTTGCGATCTGGGTCTTGTCGCCGATTTCCGCTAGGAAGAACGCAATCAGTGTGGTCAGGAACGGGCCGAACCGGCGGGCCGTGTTGGCTTCTTCATCGTCCAGTTTGTCCGGGACCAGGGTCCACAGTGCCGTGGCCGCGAAGCTGGCCGCCAATATCCAGTGCAGGACCGCGTTGGAGAAAAAGCCGCTGACCCAGGCGCCGACCGCGCCGGCTGCCGCATGGTTGGCCAGGGTCGCGGCAACGATGCCGGCGATGATCGGCCAGGGTTTGCGAAAGCGAGCCGCCAGGATGAGCGCGAGCAATTGCGTCTTGTCGCCGATTTCGGCCAGCGCAACGATCGCCGTAGGTACGAGGAGTGAGTCCAGCATCAGGGATTTCCTAAAGGGGCGGGTCGACACGGCTATGACACGTACAGCCTTCCCGCCCCGGGTAAGGTGTGCGTGTCATAGGTCTTGTCAAACCCAGCGACCATCTGCGTGGACGCTTGGGCCGCATACGCCATGGCCTGCTGACCAAGTATGTTGACGTATGCCGGGCGAGCATGGCGCTCGCGGGAGACTACTCCCCTAGGACGGAGCGGATTCTGCCTAGGCAAACCCGATTGAGCAAGTACTGTTTCCTAAAAAACTTCAACCGCGCTTGGCCCGGTAGATGCGAAAGCCTTGGCCTTCGGCCTTGATCGCGCAAACGCCCAAATGCTCCTCGATCAGCGGCTGGTACTTGAGGAAGCTATTGGCAACCAGCCGAAGTTCGCCACCGTTTTTCAGATGTTTGGCTGCTTTTCGCAGCAGGTTTTCCGTGGCGTGGTAATCGGTGTGCACGCCGACATGGAACGGCGGGTTGCTCAGGATCGCGCTCAAACCCATCGGTGCGGCGTCGATGCCATCACCGGTCAGCACTTCGGCTTCCAGGCCATTGGCGGCCAGGGTCAGGCGACTGCTGGCGGCTGCGAAAGCGTCTACGTCCAACAGGGTGACGGTGTTGTGCGGATAGCGCCGCTTGACCGCCGCCCCCAGCACCCCGGCGCCGCAGCCGAAGTCGAGCAAATGCCCGCTGGGCAGTTTATCCAGGTGTTCCAACAGCAGCGCACTGCCGCGATCCAGGCGACCGTGGCTGAACACACCCGGCAGGCTGATAACCTTCAGCGGGCCTTCGGCCAGGGGCAGTTCGTAGGTCTGGGCCAGGCTTTCCAGGGGCTTGGCCTCGGGCGCGTTGGCGACAGTGACCTGCCACAGTTGGCAGTGCCGCGCGCTGTCGAGCTTGCGTGGCTTGCCGAACGGGTTGAGCTGCTTGGATGCGCCTTCGATGCCGCTGCGTTTTTCCCCCACCAGGTACACCTCGCGCCCGGCCAGGCGCGCCGCCACGGCATTGAGGAGGTAGTCGGTCAGGTCCTTGGCCTTGGGCAGGAACACCACGGCGGTGTCGAACGCGCGCTCGGGCACGGTCACGCCAAAGTGGCTGCGCTCGGGAAAACGAGCATCCAGCGCCGCCTGATCGCCGGCATGCCAGCACCAGCCATGGGCTTCTGGCAAACGGCCGAGCAAATCGTCGGCGGGCAGGCCGGCCAACAACACCGAACCCTGGAATAACTCGGCCTGACGAAGCAGTACTTCACTGCGCGGATCCATGGTCTGCTCCTTGATAAAGCGGGTAAAAAAAAGTGCGGCAGTTTATCAACTGACGACACGCCGCGCTGTACCGCTGAAAAAGCCCTGGGCGTTTTCGCTCATTTGGCCGACGATCCGCTGCCGCGCTTCGCGGCTGCCCCAGGCGTTGTGTGGGGTGACGATCAACCGTGGGATATCGCCGGCCAGCAGCGGGTTGCCTTGGGTCGGCGGCTCCACGCTGAGCACGTCGGTGGCGGCGCCTCCCAAGTGACCGCTGCGCAGTGCTTCGGCCAGGGCCTGTTCGTCGATCAACCCACCACGGGCGGTATTGACCACGAATGCGCCGGGCTTGAGCAGCGCCAGCTCGCGGGCGCCGATGAAGTTCCGGGTGTGCTCGTTGAGCGGGCAGTGCAGGGTCAGGGCATCGACTTGCGGTAACAATTGCTCCAGTGGCAAGCGGTCGGGACGGGCCGGGCGCCCAGGGATCTGCCCCAGCAGCACGCGCATGCCAAAGGCTTCGGCCAGCCGCCCGACGGCGCTGCCCAATTCGCCATGGCCGAGCAAGCCCAGGGTCTTGCCTTCCAGCTCGACAATCGGATAGTCCAGCAGGCAGAACTGCGAAGCCTGCTGCCAGCGACCTTCCCCCACCGCGTTTTGATAATCGGCCAGGCGCGTCGCCAGGTTCAGCAACAGCATGAGGGTGTGCTGGGCCACCGACGGCGTGCCGTAGCCCTGGCAATTGCACACCGTGATGCCGTGGTGACGGGCGGCCGCCAGGTCGACATTGTTGGTACCGGTGGCACTGATCAGGATCAGCTTCAGTTCAGGGCTGGCCGCCATGGCCTGGGCATCGATCACGATTTTGTTGGTGATTGCCACAGTGGCGCCCTTGAGCCGCTCGATGACCTGGTCCGGCGTGGTCCGGGCGAACAGTTGCAGTTCGCCGAAGCAACTGCGCAACGGGTTCAGGTCCAGGTCGCCGAGGTCCAGGGAAGGGTGGTCGAGGAAAACGGCGCGGGCGGTGTTCATCATCAGCTGTACCTTTTATGTCAAGAACCGAAGGCGTAATGTGGCGAGCCTATCAGATGAATGCGGCCCTGGCGCCGAACACCGTGGCGAGGGAGCAAGCCCCCTCGACACGGGACTTCATCCAACAAAAGATTGTCGTAAGGAGCTTCCATGTACCTCACCGAATTCCTCACCGTCGCCCTGATCCACCTGCTGGCTGTTGCCAGCCCCGGGCCGGATTTTGCCGTGGTGGTGCGCGAAAGCGTGACCCATGGCCGACGCGCCGGGACCTGGACGGCGCTGGGCGTCGGCACGGCGATTTTCCTGCACGTGGGCTATTCGTTGCTGGGCATCGGCCTGATCGTGTCGCAATCGATCGTGCTGTTCAACGCGCTGAAGTGGGCCGCTGCCGCGTACCTGCTGTACATCGGCTTCAAGGCACTGCGGGCGCAACCGGCCAAGCCGGCCGAGGAAAACCTGCACAAGGAAGTCGGTGAGCGGACCGCCCGTGGCGCATTCATTTCGGGCTTTGTCACCAATGGCTTGAACCCCAAGGCGACGCTGTTTTTCCTGTCGCTGTTCACCGTGGTGATCAACCCGCATACGCCGTTGGCGATCCAGGCCGGTTACGGCGTGTACCTGGCGGTGGCGACGGCCGTCTGGTTCTGCCTGGTGGCGCTGTTGTTCAGCCAGCAACGGGTGCGTGCCGGTTTCGCGCGCATGGGTCATTGGTTCGACCGGACCATGGGCGCGGTGCTCGTCGCCATTGGGGTGAAGCTGGCGTTTACCGAGGCGCACTGACCGCTCTGATCTTTCCTCTGATCGCTTCCATGCGGGTGTGGGGCGATCAATGCCGTTGGCGGGCGTAATCCAGAAAAGCGTCGATGTTGTCACTGCACAGCAGGGGTGACACCGCCTTGACCTCTTCCATCGGCCATTCCCACCAGGCCGACTCCAGCAGGGCCTGACGCACCGGCTCCTCGAAGCGCCAGCGAATGAACCGGCACGGGTTGCCGCCCACCATGGCGTAAGGCTCGACATCGCGTGTCACCACCGCGCCGGCGGCGACCACGGCGCCATGGCCGATGGTCACGCCCGACAGGATCATCGCGTCAGCGCAGATCCAGCAGTCGCTGCCAACCACCACGTCGCCCTTGGTCGGGTTACTGCCGGGAATGTCCCGGGCTTCATCGATCATCCGCGGGAATGGAAACGTGCTGACCCAGTCGGTGCGATGCCCACCGCCCAGCAGTCGCTGCCAACCACCACGTCGCCCTTGGTCGGGTTACTGCCGGGAATGTCCCGGGCTTCATCGATCATCCGCGGGAATGGAAACGTGCTGACCCAGTCGGTGCGATGCCCACCGCCCAGCAGGATCTTCACGCCTTCGGCGATCGACGTATAGGAACCGACCTTGAGGACCGTGTCGTCGCCGAACTCCATCACCTCGGGAATGCCATACGTGCCCACCCCGACCTGGTACCTCGGATAGCGCAGACGGATTTTTTCCGGTGAGCGTTCGAGTTTTTCCAGGCGCTTGAGGTGCTTTCGCTCCTTTCGCTCCTTGAGTTTCTGCAAGAACTTCATGGTTGGGACCTTGTCATCGGCAGTCGCAAGGCCAGCCGCTTGAGGCGTTTGAAACTGGTTTTGTTCCAATGGCGCCAGGGGATGCTGCGCAACAGTTGCCAGGCTTCTTTCCGGTCTTCGACCACGGCGTACTTCAGCGCTTTGTGCACCAGCACCGTACGGGCCGACGGGTAGGCGGGGTGATCCCGATAGGGCTCGATGGCCTGCAGGTCCGTCTTGAGCATCAAGCGGTACTTTCTCGAGAGGTTATTGGGGTGGCGCCGATAGCGCGTGACGCAGATCGGCAACTCATGGATTTCGTAACCCTGGCGGGCGATCCGCAGGGTGATCTGGAAATCCTGGACCCTTAGCTGCGGATCATAAAAACCGGCGTCCCGCAGGGCACTCATGCGATACAGGGCCGTGGGCGCGCCGATGACCGCGGCGTTACGCAGCAGGTCATCGAAGGTATGCACCTGGATGTGGTCGCGTTGTTGCTCCTTGATGGTCCGGCCCTCGCTGTCCATGTAGATGATCAGCGCGCCGACACAGCCCACCTGCGGGTGCTCGTCCAGGTATTGGGCACGGACCCCGATCGAATGGGGCAACATCACATCGTCAAGGTCCGGGGTGGCGACATACGTGCCCTTGGCATACTGCAGCCCGTGGTTGAGTGCCGCGCTCACCCCCTGGTTCTCCTGGGAGTAGAGCTGGAAATCGTAGGTTTGCTGCAACTGCCGGAGCATGGCGAGGCTGTCGTCGGTGGAGCCGTCGTCAACCACGATGACCTCGATGTTCCGGTAATCCTGGGCAAAGAGGCTGTGGATCGCTTCTTCCAGGTACTTCCCGGCGTTGTAGCAAGGGGCCACGATCGACACAAGCGGCGCACCTTGAGGCGCGGTGGCCTGAGAAGAGGTCAGTTCGGTGTTCATTATTTTCTGTCAAAAAGTGGTGGCATGCTGGAGACCTGCCAGGGCATTTTCCCCACAGGCTTTTGTAACAAGCGTGACACCTATGCTCGCTGTTGGATCCCGATCTGACAAGGTTTGGTTGCGCAATGCTTGCGAAACCTGGGGGGGGATGGCTCTAGGCTAGTATTTGCGCGCGGATCAAATCATTCCTTTGGCTGATTTGATCCGTGTATAAGCGCTCTAGAGTGCTTGCTTCCAGCCAAGACCGTGCAGTCAGAAAAGGGATTCTTATGTTGCAGACTCGCGTTATTCCTCCAGCCGAAGGCGCCTATCAATACCCGCTGCTGATCAAGCGGCTGCTGATGTCCGGCACGCGTTACGAGAAAACCCGCGAGATCGTCTACCGTGACCAGTTGCGCTACAGCTATCCGACGCTGATCGAACGGGTCGCGCGCCTGGCCAACGTGTTGACCGAGGCGGGGGTCAAGGCCGGCGATACCGTGGCGGTGATGGACTGGGACAGCCATCGCTACCTGGAATGCATGTTCGCGATCCCGATGATCGGCGCGGTGATCCACACCATCAACGTGCGCCTGTCACCGGAGCAGATCGTCTACACCATGAACCACGCCGAGGACCGCTTCGTGCTGGTCAACAGCGAGTTCGTCGGCCTGTACCAGGCGATAGCCGGGCACCTGACCACGGTGGACAAGACCCTGCTGCTGACCGACCTGCCGGAAAAAACCGCCGACCTGCCGAACCTGGTGGGTGAATACGAGCAATTGCTGGCCGCCGCGGCGCCCGCCTACGACTTCCAGGATTTCGACGAAAACTCCGTCGCCACCACGTTCTACACCACCGGCACCACGGGCAACCCCAAGGGCGTTTACTTCACCCATCGGCAACTGGTGCTGCACACCATGGGCGTGGCGACCATCATGGGGGCCATCGACAGCGTGCGGCTGCTGGGCACCAACGACGTGTACATGCCGATCACACCGATGTTCCACGTCCATGCCTGGGGCTTGCCCTACGTGGCGACCATGCTCGGGCTCAAGCAGGTCTACCCGGGGCGCTACGACCCCGAATTCCTGGTCCAGCTGTGGCGCAAGGAAAATGTCACCTTTTCCCATTGCGTGCCAACCATCCTGCAAATGGTCCTCAATGCCAAGGGCGCCCAGGACACCGACTTCGGCGGCTGGAAGATCGTCATCGGCGGCAGCGCGCTGAATCGCAGCCTGTACGAAGCGGCGAAGGCGCGGGGCATCCAGCTCACCGCCGCCTACGGCATGTCGGAAACTGGCCCGCTGGTGTCCTGCGCCCACCTCAACGACGAATTGATGGCCGGCAGCGAGGACGAGCGCACCACCTACCGGATCAAGGCCGGCGTGCCGGGGCCGCTGGTGGAGGCGGCGATCGTCGACACCGAGGGACGGTTCCTGCCCGCCGACGGCGAGACCCAGGGCGAACTGGTGCTGCGCGCGCCGTGGCTCACCGAGGGCTATTTCAACGAGCCGCAGAAGGGCGCCGAGCTCTGGGCCGGCGGCTGGCTGCACACCGGTGACGTCGCCACGCTGGACAACATGGGCTTCATCGACATCCGCGACCGTATCAAGGACGTGATCAAGACCGGTGGCGAATGGATCTCCTCCCTGGACCTGGAAGACCTCATCAGCCGTCATGTGGCGGTACGCGAAGTAGCAGTGGTCGGCATTCCCGATCCGCAGTGGGGCGAGCGGCCGTTTGCCTTGCTGGTGGTTCGGGAAGGGCATGAGATCGGGGCTCGCGAACTCAAGGAACACCTCAAGCCGTTCGTCGAGCTGGGGCACTTGAGCAAGTGGGCGATCCCGAGCCAGATCGCCCTTGTTACGGAAATTCCCAAGACCAGCGTCGGCAAGCTCGACAAGAAGCGTATCCGCGTCGACATCACCGAATGGCAGAGCAACAACAGCACCTTCCTGTCCACGCTTTAGGTCTTTTTGCCGTGCCCGAAAGGGCACGGCAGCCCCACCAAGCAAGCGCTTGCCTTGTCAAACCGCAAATTTCAGCCATCCTTGCCGTGCCGACATCTGTCGGACTGGCGAAAGGACTGTTCCAGAGTGGTCGCGGGCTGCAAATCACACTTTAGAGGGATCAAGCCGTACTACCTGCTGGCTATAGTCCGCTCACGGATTCTCAAGAACGGGGCGCACGCACGAAAGGGCGATGCGACTTCGACGGATATCGGGACGCTGCCGCTCCCTGCCGCCGAGGTGTTTTTGAAATGTCCATTGCCATAACAATAATGCACATGGAGTAGCGTCGATGACCTCAGCAACCACGTTCTGGCGCCGGGCAAAACTGCCTCTGGCGGTCAGTCTCGCCTCTTCGCTCGCCGGGCCAGCATTCGGCGTCAGTTTCAACATCGGTGAAATCGAAGGCCAGTTCGACTCGTCCCTGTCGGTCGGCGCGAGCTGGTCCACGGCCAACGCCAACAAGGACCTGATCGGCGTCAACAATGGCGGCAAGGGCTTGTCGCAGACCTCCGATGACGGCCACTTGAACTTCAAGCGAGGGGAAACCTTCTCGAAGATCTTCAAGGGCATCCATGACCTGGAACTGAAATACGGCGATACTGGCGTGTTCGTGCGTGGCAAGTACTGGTACGACTTCGAACTCAAGGACGAACACCGCCTGTACAAGGACATCAGCGACAGCAACCGCAAGGAAGGCGCCAAGTCCTCCGGCGGGCAGATCCTCGATGCGTTCGTCTACCACAACTATTCCATTGCCGATCAGCCAGGCTCTGTGCGCCTGGGCAAGCAGGTGGTCAGTTGGGGTGAAAGCACGTTCATCCAGGGCGGCATCAACTCCATCAACCCGGTCGACGTGTCCGCGTTCCGTCGTCCTGGCGCCGAGATCAAGGAAGGCCTGATCCCGGTCAACATGTTCTACGTGTCCCAGAGCCTGACCGACAACCTGTCGGCCGAGGCGTTCTACCAGATTGAATGGGACCAGACCGTGGTGGATAACTGCGGTACGTTCTTCTCCCAGCCGGATGTGATTGCCGACGGTTGCACCGATAACCTGCGGGTGCTGAACAAGCGTTCGACCATTCCGCTGCCGGGCGTCATTCTTCCAATATTGGAAGGCCAGGGTGTCGATATCAACGAAGAAGGCGTGCTGGTACGCCGTGGCCCGGACCGCGATGCCCGCGACAGCGGCCAGTGGGGCGCATCGTTGAAGTACATGTTCGAACCACTGGACACCGAGTTCGGTGCCTACTTCATGAACTACCACAGCCGTGCGCCGATTTTCAGTGCCCAAGGGGCTGCGCAGCAGTTCTACACCGCGGGGCCAATCGCGGCACTGCGTCCTCTGATCGTGGCGGGTAACTCCAACTACTTCGTCGAATACCCGGAAGATATCCGTCTCTATGGCCTGAGTTTCTCCACGACACTGCCTACCGGCACGGCATGGAGCGGTGAGATCAGCTACCGCCCGAATGCACCTGTGCAACTGAGCACCACTGATATCCTCTTCGCCGGTGTGACGCCACTTCCCGGATTTGGTGATGCATCGGTGCTCCAGGGCACGCCGGGCCAAGACCTGCATGGCTATCGCCGTAAAGAGATCACTCAGTTCCAGACCACATTCACGCACTTCCTCGATCAAGTCATGGGCGCCAGCCGCCTGACCCTGGTGGGTGAAATCGGGGTGACCCATGTCGGCGGCCTGGAAAGCAAATCCGACGCTCGCTATGGCCGTGATCCGGTGTTCGGTCCGGGCGAACTGCCCAACGGTTTCTGTAACTCGCTCAATACGTCTACTGCGACGGGGGGCGGCCAGACCATCAACGACGTGAACAGCAACTGCAACAACGACGGCTTCACCACCTCCACGTCCTGGGGCTACCGTGCTCGCGCCATCTGGGAATACCCGGACGTGTTCGCTGGCGTGAACCTCAAGCCCAACGTGGCCTGGTCCCATGACGTCAAAGGCTACTCGCCAGGCCCTGGCGGCAACTTCGAAGAAGGCCGCAAAGCCGTCAGCCTCGGGCTGGATGCCGAGTACCAGAACACCTACAACGCCAGCCTGGCCTACACCAACTTCTTTGGTGGCGACTTCAGCACTGTGGACGATCGTGACTTCCTGGCGCTCAGCGTCGGCGTGACCTTCTAAGCACCGTATTTCAGGACGACACACTATGAAAGTAACAAAGAATCTGTTGCAGGCCGGTGTCTTGGGGCTGTCCCTGCTGGCCGCCAGTGTCATGGCGGCAGTACCCGCGGCCGAGGCCGACAAGCTGGGCAAGAGCCTGACGCCGATGGGCGCCGAGATGGCCGGCAATGCCGATGGCTCGATCTCGGCCTGGAAACCCATGGCCAAGAACGCCGGTGCCGTGGACAGCAAGGGCTTCCTGGCCGACCCGTTCCCGACTGAAAAACCGCTGTTCACCATCACTGCGCAGAACGTCGAGCAATACAAGGCCAAGCTCGCCCCGGGCCAGTACGCGATGTTCAAGCGCTACCCGGAAACCTTCAAGATGCCGGTCTACCCGACCCATCGCGGCGCCACCGTGCCGGACGAGGTGTTCGCCTCCATCAAGAAGAATGCGGTCAACACCAAGCTGGTTTCCGGCGGCAACGGTCTGGAGAACTTCGAGACGGCCGTGCCGTTCCCGATTCCCCAGAGCGGCGTCGAAGTCATCTGGAACCACATCACCCGCTATCGCGGCGGCAGCGTGACGCGCCTGGTCACCCAGGCCACCCCGCAGCCCAACGGTTCGTACAGCCTGGTGTACTTCCGCGACCAGTTCGTGTTCCGCGACAAGATGAAGGATTTCGATCCGGCCAACCCTGGCAACATCCTGTTCTACTTCAAGCAACAAGTGACCGCGCCGGCGCGCCTGGCCGGTGGCGTGCTGCTGGTGCACGAGACCCTCGACCAAGTGAAGGAGCCGCGTTCGGCGTGGGTCTACAACGCTGGCCAGCGCCGTGTGCGCCGTGCCCCGCAAGTGTCCTATGACGGCCCGGGTACTGCCGCCGACGGCCTGCGTACCTCCGACAACCTGGACATGTACAACGGCGCACCGGACCGCTACGACTGGAAACTGGAAGGCAAGAAAGAGCTGTACATCGCCGCCAACAGCTACCGGATCGATTCGCCGCAACTCAAGTACGCCGACATCATCAAGGCCGGCCACATCAACCAGGACCTGACCCGCTACGAGCTGCGTCGCGTCTGGCATGTGACTGCGACCCTGAAGGAAGGCCAGCGCCACATCTACGCCAAGCGTGACTTCTACATCGATGAAGACACCTGGCAAGCCGCGGTGATCGACCACTACGACGGTCGTGGCCAACTGTGGCGTGTGGCCGAGGCCCATGCCGAGAACTACTACGACAAGCAAGTGCCGTGGTACGCCCTGGAAACCCTCTACGACCTGCAGTCCGGCCGCTACCTGGCGCTGGGCATGAAGAACGAGGAGAAATCGGCCTACGACTTCGGCTTCACCGCCACCACCGCCGACTTCACCCCGAACGCACTGCGTCAGGACGGCATCCGCTAAACCGCTTCACCCGAGGCCGCATCCTCGAAACAACGCCCCGACTGGTTCGGGGCGTTTTTTTTGTTCGATCAGTCAACACAAAACCCTGTGGCGAGGGAGCTTGCTCCCGCTGGGCTGCGCAGCAGCCCCAAACCAGCCGACTCATTGTGTCAGGTACAACGCAGTCGCTGCCTTGCGGGTTGCTTCGCAACCCAGCGGGAGCAAGCTCCCTCGCCACAAGAGCGTTGGCTGCCTGAGTTTTTTCAAGTCGGTCGGCTTGTAGTCTTTTTGTAGCCATTTGTAGCACTCCCTTCAATACCTTCTCGTTTACCGCTAGTCTGCGGACATCTGCAACGCCGCCACCCGCATTCCTACAAGAGCCGGCCATGACTGATTTGTCTTCACTTCCGGATTCTGCCCGCGCAGCCATCGCGGTACAGGACGGGCGTTTCTACCGCCCGCCCTTGCCCGACGGCCATGTCGCGCGGCCGCGGTTGTGCGAACGTTTGAGCGCCGGGCTCGGCGGGCGGTTGCTGTTGGTCAGTGCCCCGGCGGGGTTCGGTAAAAGCTCCCTGGCGGTGGAGTTCTGCCAGAGCCTGCCGGCCCATTGGCAAAGCCTCTGGCTGGGGCTCAGTGCCCGGGACAACGATCCGGGGCGTTTCCTGGAACGCTTGCTCGACGGGCTCCAGGCATTTTTCCCGCAACTGGGCGGCCGGGCGCTGGGGCTGCTGAAAATGCGCCAGCGCCATCAGCCCTTTGCCTTCGAAGAATGGCTCGATGGCTTGCTGGACGAGTTGTCCGCGCACTTATCGCCCCGCAATCCCTTGTTGCTGGTCCTCGACGATTACCACCTGGCCCAAAGCCCGGTGCTGGATCGCTGCCTGCAATTTTTCCTCAATCACCTGCCCGACGGTTTGCTGGTACTCGTCACCAGCCGCCAGCGGCCGGACTGGCACCTGGCGCGCCTGCGCCTGTCGCGGCAATTGCTCGAACTCAACGAGCAAGACCTGCGCCTGACCCATGACGAAGCCTTGACCCTGCTCCAGCATCACAGCAGCTCGTTGCGCGGCGAGGCGCTGGAAAACCTCATCCAGCGCAGTGAAGGCTGGGTGGCCGGGCTGCGGTTCTGGTTGCTGGCCGCCTCCGAGGCCGGCAACGAAGGCCTGCTGCCCCAGGCCTTGCACGGTGGGGAGGGACTGATCCGCGATTATCTGCTCGAAGAAGTCATCGATTGCCTGCCCGCCGAGGTGCAGGCGTTTCTCTACGACACGGCCCCTCAGGAGCGTTTTTGCAGCGCGCTGTGCGATGCCGTGCGCGAAGCCCATGACAGTGGCGAAATCCTGCGTTACCTGGCGGCCCACCAGGTCTTCCTGGTACCGCTGGACGAGCACGGCCATTGGTACCGTTATCACCACTTGTTTTCCGACCTGCTGCGCAGTCGCCCCAGCGCGCCGGCCATGGTCCCGGCCGCGACCCTGCACCTGCGGGCCTGTCGCTGGTTCAACGCCCAGGGCCTGATCGACGAAGCCGTGGAACAGGCGTTGCGGGCCGGGCACCTGGATGTGGCGGCGAACCTGGTGCAGAACCTTTCGGAGGAGCAACTGCTGGCCGAGCAGAACGTCGGCATGTTGCTGCGCTGGAAAATGGATTTGCCCGACAGCCTGCTCATCAGCACGCCGCGGCTGATCGTGCTCTACAGTTGGGCATTGGGCCTGGCCTGCCAATTGGACGCCGCCGAAGAGCTGGCCGCGCACTTGAGTCGTTTCCTGCCGGCCCCTTCCGCCACCGCGCAAAAGTCCATGCTCGCCCAATGGCTGGCCCTGAGCGGCATCGTCGCCCGTGGCCGCGGTGATCGCGAGGCCACCCTGCGTTATTGCAGCGAAGCCCTGGAGAGCCTGCCGCAAAAACGCTACGGCCAGCGGCTGATGTGCCTGTCCACCTTGTCGAACCTGGCGATTGCCGACGGCGACCTGTGGCGCGCCCGGAACCTGAACCGCGATTCCCTGGAGCTGGCGCAGCGGGTTGGCAACCCATTGTTCGAGGCCCTGGCCCATTACGACCGTGCCCGGGTCTTGCAGGCACGGGGGGAAATCCTGCGGGCGCTGGACGAAGTGCACCAGGGTTTGCAACGTTTGCATAAATTATCGCCCCAGCGGCTTTATGCGGTGCGGGCGCGGTTGATCATGTACGAGGGGTTCCTGCTGACCTTGCGCATGCAACCCCAGGTCGGCCTGGCGCGGTTGCAGGCAGGCCTCACCGAAGCCCGCGCCTGCCGCGACATCAGCGTGCTGATCGGTCATTGCGTGATCGCCCGTATCGAAGGCTATGGCGGCGAGTTCGCCCGGGCCTTTGCCGAACTGGCTGAAGCCGAGCGTCTGATGCACATCTGGGACGTTCCGCCGATCTACTACCTGGCGATGATTACCCTGGTCAAATGCGAGCTCTGGCTGGCCCAGGGTCGCACCGATCTGGCCGAAGCCTGGCTGGCCCGCTTGGGCCAGACCTACACGGGCGAACGGGCCGCCGCGCCGCCGGAGTTCCACCCGCAACTGCCGCTGCATGTCGAATTGCAGCAGGCGGTGCTGGAATCCATCCGGGGTCAACCGATGCTTGCCGAAGGGCGACTCGATGCCCTGCTTGAACACGGCCAGCAAACCGGCCGGCAAATGCTCAGCGTGATGGCGCTCAACCAGAAGGTCGCCTTGCTGTTGAGCGTCGGCCGTGAGCCCGAAGCACGCCGTACCCTGGCCCAAGCTTTCGAAGCCGCCAGCGGCGGGGTGTTGCAGCCCTTCGAGTGGTTGTTTGGCAAACACTGTGAATGGTTTCGCGAACAACTGCTGCATGCACCGCCCAGCACGTTGCGCGAACATCTGCTCGAACGCCTGCCCTCGACGGTGGCCCAGCCTGTCGACCCGGCGGCACCTGTCGAAACCCTCAGCAGTCGCGAGCGGGCGGTGTTGCAGCTGATTGCCCAAGGTTGTTCGAACCAGGAGATCAGCGAGCAATTGTTCATCTCGCTGCACACCGTCAAGACCCACGCCAGCCACATCAACAGCAAACTCGGCGTCGAGCGCCGCACCCAGGCGGTGGCGCGGGCGAAGGCGTTGGGGTTGTTGGGCTGAGCAAGGTTTTGGGGGCGGTGAGAAAAAACTGTGGCTAGGGAGTAAGCTTTCTTGCCACAAAGGCTTTGACAAGGAATCCCTCGATGTTGCCTCTGTACAAAACCATCCCATCCCCCGTCGGCCAGTTGATCCTCGTCGCCCGGGAGACAAGATTGGCGGCCATCCTGTGGGAAAACGAGCGGCTCAACCGGGTGCGCCTGGGGCCTTTGGAAGAAGACACCCAGCATCCGGTCCTCAAGGAAACCGAACGTCAGTTGCTGGAGTATTTCGCCGGTCAGCGCCGCCGTTTCGAATTGGAGCTGGACTTTGCCGGCACTGATTTCCAGGTCCGAGTGTGGCACGCACTGCTGACCATCCCCTTCGGTGAAACCCGCAGCTACCGCGACATCGCCGTCCAGATCGGCCAACCGACAGCGGTCCGGGCGGTCGGCGCCGCCAACGGTCGCAACCCCATCTCGATCATCGCCCCGTGCCACCGCGTCATCGGCAGCTCCGGCAGCCTCACCGGCTTCGCTGGCGGTTTGGCGGCCAAACAATTGCTGCTCAGCCTCGAAGGCCAACAGACCCTGCAGTTGGCGTTCTGACTGCCACTTCCCTGTAGGACTGTGGATTTTGCATCCATCCTCAATCCCCTGTGGGAGCAAGCTTGCTCGCGAAAGCGGAGTGTCAGCTTGCCTAGGTGTTGGCTGTGCCGCCGTCATCGCGAGCAAGCTCGCTCCCACAGTTGTTTTGGTGTGACTGTAGATTTTGCATCCATCCCCAATCCCCTGTGGGAGCGAGCTTGCTCGCGATAGCGGATTGTCAGTTTGCGTAGGTGCTGGATGTGCCAGCGCTTTCAGGTCGGTGGGGATTTGGGGGGCAGCATGCGTGTCGGTGGTTGGCCGTTGGCGTTGTGCTGGTAGATCTTCGTGGGCTGGCCCTGTTCATTGAAGAACACCTGGCCAATGCCGGCGCTGTTCCACAGCCGTTCGCCCGCTTCGGCGTGTTCCGGGGTGTGGGGGACGATGCGCATGCTGCGGCGCTTGGTGAACCAGTTCAGGGGCGAGCGCGGGGAGTAGAGCCAACGGTTCAGGCGGTCGAACC
Organism: Pseudomonas fluorescens; assembly: GCF_001307275.1. Taxonomy (NCBI): domain Bacteria; kingdom Pseudomonadati; phylum Pseudomonadota; class Gammaproteobacteria; order Pseudomonadales; family Pseudomonadaceae; genus Pseudomonas; species Pseudomonas fluorescens. The sequence continues at coordinate 1,521,668 of NZ_CP012831.1, read as the reverse complement.
ATTCCAGCAGTACGGGCGGGAATTCATTCTTGATGCCGCTGCTGGTGATCTGCCAGATACGCGGGCCGCCCTTGCGGTGTGGGATCAGCACCTCGTAGACGAAGGAATAATGCACATCCCCTGACAGCACCACGTAATTACCCGGTGTGCGTGAGTGTCGGAAAATGTTCAGGATCACCTGGGCCGCGCCGCGATGGGCCATCCAGTTTTCCGCGTCCACCAGCAACGGATAACCGCACCAACTGAACACCCGCTGCACGGTCTCGATCAGCTTTACGCCGAAGATCGGTGCCGGTGAGACGATGATGGCCGAGGGGTGATCCAACAACTCTTGCTGCAACTCGCTCAGGGCTTCCCAATCCAGCAGGCCGGAAGGTTGCTTGAGGGTGTTCTCACTGCGCCAGCGGCGGGTGCGGGTGTCGAGCACCACCAGGGCCGGGGTGCTCGGCAGCACGTAATGCCACTGCTGGAAACCCAGCAGGGTGTCGATCAATTGGTCCTGTGGTTCGCTGTCGAGGTAGCGGTCGCGAGCGGTGTCGCTCAAGGCCAGGGTTTGCGGGAGCACGTCCGCAAAGGCATCCGGGTTGTTGCCCCAGCCTTGGCAGAGCATGTAGGCGATCAAGGCGTTGCCGATGATGCGCTTGGAGAACGGATGGCCGTAGGCCGTTTCCTCCCACTGCGCGGACAGATTCCAGTCATCGGTAATGTCGTGGTCGTCGAAAATCATCAGGCATGACAAGTGCGCAAATACCCGCGCCACGCCGTCCAGCCCGGTCTTGAACGCGTCGATGCGTCGCTGTTCCAGGTCGTAGCGCTGGCGCCGCTCGACGGTCAGTTCGGGGGGCTGCACAGCGATCAGTGTCCAGGGCACCGGCGACCACACCAGCAGGTACATCGCCATGACTTCGGCGAACGTCACCAAGTGATTATCGGCGCTGCTGCTGGTGAAGATCGGCTTGCGCGCCCCGCCGAAAAAACGCTCGCGCAGGGTTTCGTTGCTCTCCAATGCCGGTAGCAAATCGGCGCGATGGTAATAACTGGCCGGGTGTTGGTAGAGCTTGGCGCTGTCTTCCACGACGGCGCCGTCCAGGCATTCCTCGAACAGCCCCAAGCGTTCGATCAGCCCATGAATCGCCCGCAGCATGGGCCCGGCGACATCGTCGGCATAGACCTGGTCGCCACTCATCATCAACAGAGCCGGGCGTTGCGCCGGGTCTTGCGCGAGCAGACGGTCGACACAGAGCAGGCCGTCGTTGGCCGGGTAGTGGGGTTTGCGGCAGGAACCGTGGACCAATTGCTCGATACGCGAGTGCAACATGAAGTTCGGGCACTGTGCGCCGTCATACAACAGATGCGGCGCCCACTCGGCGATGGGGGCACCGTCCACCAGCAGGTCGTAGTCAATCGCCACGTCCTGGGGCAGGGGCGCGTCGAGCGTCACATCGATCAAGTGCACAAACGCCCGTTGCCCCACCGGCACCACGGTGCAACGTGATGCATCGAGTGCCAGGTCGCCGACACCGTCAATGCGCAGCGTCAACGCCAACGCTCGCGTGCCCACCAACCACATCACCAGGCGCGCAGGCTCCAGGCGCCGTAACAGCGGGCCGACCAGAACAGGGGGCAGGGTAGAGGTCATGTCTGGAGTGGACGACAGCATTCGCGAAAAAAGCTCTGTTCAGGGAGAGGCGGGGATCATAACGCAATGTGCTATGCCGCTGGGGATGGGGGAGTGGGCGCTTTTGTGGCGAAGGAGCAAGCTTCCTCGCCACAGGAACGTGTCAAGCCTGGTGATGTCACTGGGCGCTGTTGGAAGCCTCGGCCGCCTTGATCAGGTCCGGACCGATCTCTTTCTCGAACTTCGCCCATACCGGTTTCATTCGTTCGCGCCAGACACTGCGCTCTTGCGGTGTGAGGGTGATGATCTCGGTGGTCTTGGCGTCCAGGACGTGCTGCTTGTCCTGTTGGTTGAATTTCTCCGCTTCCTGGTTGGCATGGGCGGTGGATTCGACCACGATCTGGTCCAGCTCGCTGCGGATATCCGGCGGCAGGCCGTTCCAGAAGTCCGACGTGGTGATCAACATGTAGTCGAGTATGCCGTGGTTGGATTCGGTGACGTATTTCTGCACCTCATTGAGCTTCTGGTTGTAGAAGTTCGAATAGGTATTTTCCGTGCCGTTGACCAGGCCGGTGCGCAGCCCCTGGTACACCACCGAGAAAATCATCGGTTTGGCCTTGGCATCCACCGCCTTGAACTGCTCCTCCAGCACCGCAGAGGTCTGTATCCGGAACGTCAGGCCACGGGCATCCTCAGGGGTGCGCAATGGCTTGCTGGCCGACAACTGCTTCATGCCGTTGTGCCAATAGGCCAGGCCGATGACGTTCTTGCTTTCCATGGACTTGAGCAGTTTCTGGCCCTCGGGGCTTTGCTGGAAACGGTCTACTGCGGCGATGTCGTCGAATAGAAAGGGTAAGTCGAACAGCTGCACGGTCTTGGTGTACTGATCGAACTTGGCCAGTGACCGCGCAATGATCTGCACCTCCCCCAGGAGCAGGGCTTCCATCTCCTTGTCATCGCCGTACAGCGTGGAGTTGGGGTAGACCTCGACCTTCACTTTGCCCGGCAGCCGCTCTTCCGTCAGCTTCTTGAACATCAACGCGCCCTGGCCCTTGGGCGTTTGGTCGCCTACCACGTGGGAGAACTTGATGACGATCGGCTCAGCCGCCATGGCCGTGCCCCACGCGCCGAAAGCCAGGGTGCAGGCGAGCGCTTTCCATACAGGTTTGAGCATTGCGAAATTCCCTTTGCCTTTACATTCATCGTACGGGCCTCTTCGGAACCCGGCGTACAGCAGACAACGTCCAGTCTAGGAGAAAAACCATCCACTGCCGGGTGAGGTGTTCCGGCGGGCAAACCATCGGGCTTCTGCCAGGTGGGAGCGGGTGTTCACGGCCCCCTTGTGGGAGCGAGCTTGCTCGCGATGATGGCGGCACCTCCAACATCATCGGCCCAGGTACACCGCTATCGCGAGCAAGCTCGCTCCCACAAATCTTTATTCTCCCGCCTCGGTTTCCAGTCCTCCCGTCATCGTGGCCCTCCCGGGGCGAGTCGTATTGTTTTTGTTGTGTGGTATGACGACATTTTAGATTTCTCTCAAGAAAAATAATCTCATTTCTCTCTTTCATCCCAGGTTTCATTAATTTTTATTGATTTTGTGGGTTGACAGTCCGTGTGAAACGTCAGAATAATCCGCTACGTTGTATGACGACATACAAATAAACAATAACAACAGGGTGCTCCCTTCTATGAGAATCACAGGCGTTCACGTCGAAGTCTTTTCCACACCTTCGCGCCGTGCCCAGGACAGCGCCGGTCACGCCCATCCGGGCGATGAGGTCATGATCAAGATGGCCTTGCTGCGAATCGGCTGCGACGATGGTAGTGAGGGTTATGCCTTTGGCCCGCCTGAGTTGATTCGTCCGCACATCATCGAATCCTTCGTGCGCAAAGTGCTGGTGGGCCGCGATCCGATGGACCGTGAAAGCATCTGGCAAGACCTGGCGCACTGGCAGCGCGGTAGCGCCGGGCAGTTCACCGACCGGGCGCTGGCGCTGGTGGAGCAGGCTTTGTGGGATCTGGCCGGACGCAAGCTCAAATTGCCGGTGCATAAACTGATTGGCGGTTATCGCGACAAGGTCCCGGCGTACGGCTCGACGATGTGCGGCGACGATTTGCCGGGTGGGTTGTCGACGCCGGACGAGTACGGCCAATTTGCCGAGAAACTGGTGCAGCGCGGCTACAAGGCCATCAAGTTGCACACCTGGATGCCGCCGATTTCCTTCGCGCCAAATCCACAAATGGACATCCAGGCCTGCGCCGCCGTGCGTGAGGCGGTGGGGCCGGACATCGCGCTGATGCTCGACGGTTACCACTGGTACAGTCGCATGGATGCGCTGACCATTGGCAAGGCCCTGCAAAAGCTGAATTTCGCCTGGTTCGAAGAGCCGATGATGGAAGACTCGGCGGAGTCCTATGCCTGGCTGGCCGCCAACCTGGACATCCCGGTGCTGGGCCCGGAGAGCATCGCCGGCAAGTTCCATAGCCGCGCCAGTTGGGTCACCCAGAAGTCCTGTGACATCCTGCGTGCCGGCGTGGCCGGGGTCGGGGGCATCGGGCCGTGCCTGAAGGTGGCGCACCTGGCCGAGTCGTTCGGCATGGACTGCGAGGTCCACGGCAATGGCGCGGCGAACCTGGCGGTGGTCGGGGCGATCAGCAATTGCCGCTGGTACGAGCGCGGCCTGCTGCACCCGTTCCTCGACTATGAAGACGTCCCGGCGCACCTCAACAGCATCGTCGACCCCATGGACGCCGACGGTTTTGTCCACCTGTCCGACCGGCCGGGGTTGGGCGAGGACATCAACTTCGCGTATATCGAGGCCAACACCCTGTCCCGACATTGATCCTGTTCCACGCCTGAGGTCGATGGCTGCCCGGGCGACAAGTCTTTATAAATATAAGAAAGGACTGAACCATGAATCTCTGGCCCAAGCGCCTGACCAGGCTGCTGTGTGTCACCGTGGCCCTGTGCGCAGTGCAGGTGCCCGTCAGCCTGGCCCAAGGCGAAACGCCCCCCGACCAATTGGTGGTGGGCATGAGCATGATCAACCTGCTGTCCCTGGACCCTGCCGCGGCGACGGGGCTGGAGGTCGCCGAGGTCAACGCCAACGTCTACGACATGCTCCTGGAGCAGGACGCGGCGCAGCCGGACACGCTGATTCCGGCCCTGGCGAAAACCTGGGACATCAGCCCCGACCGCATGCGGCTGACCTTCCAATTGCGCGACGACGTGCGTTTTCACTCCGGCGCGCCGCTCACCGCCCAAGACGTCGCCTGGTCGTTGCAGCGCGTTGTCACCCTCAACCGCGCCCTGGCTTCCACCTGGAAAGCCTACGGCTTCACCGCCGACAACGTCGTCAAACTGATGCGCGCCGAAGGGCCGCACACCTTTGTCATGGAGTTGCCACGCGTCACTGACCCGATGCTGGTGCTCAACACCCTGGCCACCTCTCCCAGTGCTTTCATCATCGATCGCTCGGTCGCCTTGCAACATCAGGTCGGCGACGACCAAGGCGCGGCGTGGCTGGCGACGCACACGGCCGGCTCCGGCGCGTTCAAGCTCGACATCTGGCGGGCCAACGACGTGATCCTGATGAGTCGCAATGACGACTATTGGCGCGGCGCGGCGAAGTTGCGCCGGGTGATCATGCGCAACATGACCGAGTCCCAGGCCCTGCGCCTGATGGTCGAGCGCGGTGACCTGGACGTCGCCCGCGGCATGGCCGCCACCGACATCAAGGCGTTGGGCAAGGTCGATGAAGTGCGCATCCAGAGCATCGCCCGCGGCACGCTGTACTACGTGGCGATGAGCATGCAGCAGCCGTTGTTCCAAGACATCCGCGTACGCCAGGCCATCCGCCTGCTGATCGATTACCAGGGCATCAACGATGTGGTCATGCCGCACTACGGTGTGATCAATCAGCGGCCTTTGCAGTTGGGGCTGCCGGCACGCCTGGACGATCCGGGTTATCGCCTGGACGTGGCCGAAGCCAAGCGCCTGTTGGCGGCGGCCGGGCATGCCGAAGGCTTCAAGGTGACTATCCGTTCGCTGACCGATCCGCCGTTCATCAACATCGCCACCAGCCTGCAAGCGACGCTGGCCCAGGCGGGGATCCAGGCGACGATCATCACCGGCACCGGCAACCAGATCTATGGCGCGATGCGCGACCGTCAGTTCGACATCCTCGTCGGGCGTGGCGGTGGCGGGGCGGAGCGTCATCCGCATTCGAGCCTGCGGGCCCTGGTGTACAACCCGGACAACCGCACCGAAGCCAAGCTGAGCAACTTCCAGGGCTGGCGCACCTCGTTCTTCGACCCGCAGCTCAATCAACTGATCGAGCAAGCCGAGCGCGAACGTGACCCCGAGCGCCAGCGCGAAATCTATGGGCAGATCCAGACCCTCTACGACCAACAGGCCGGGGCGATCATGCCGGTCTCACAGATGGTGGACGAAGTGGTGATCCACGCCGACGTGCGCAACTACATCGGCCACACCGCCGCCACCACGCGTCTTCGGGACGTCTACAAGCAGCGCTGAAATCGACGGCCACAGGGCCAAGGCAGGAATGAACATGTCGACTGCATCCTTTTCAATCTGGACCACCCGGGCCGCTTCGGCGACCCGGCGCGGCGGCTCGGTGGCGGTGACGCTGCTGGGGTTGCTGCTGCTGACCTTTTTCATCGGGCGAGTGATGCCCCTGGATCCGGTGCTGGCCATCGTCGGCCCGGACGCCGACGCCTCGGCCTACGCCCAGGTGTACAAAGAACTGGGCCTGGACAAGCCGTTGTGGACCCAGTTCGCGATCTACCTCGGCGACTTGCTGCACGGTGACTTCGGCATGGCCTTGTTGACCGGCAACCCGGTCATCACCGACATCGCCCGGGTCTTCCCGGCGACGTTGGAACTGGCGACCCTGGCCATCCTGTTCGGCGTGGTGGCGGGCTTGCCGCTGGGTGTCTACGCGGCGACGCATCAGGGCCGTGCTGGTGACCATGTCGCGCGGCTGATCACGCTGTTCGGTTACTCCACGCCGATTTTCTGGATCGGCATGATGGCCTTCCTGGTGTTCTACGCCTGGCTGGGATGGGCTGGCGGCGTCGGGCGCATCGGTCTGGCCTATGACGGGCTGATCCCGAAACACACCGGATTGTTGTTGATCGATACCGCCTGGTCCGGCGACTGGGAGGCCTTTCGCAGCGCCCTGCGGCACATCCTGTTGCCGGCGGTGATCCTCAGCTTCAACTCGGTCGCCTACATCAGCCGCATGACTCGCAGCTTCATGCTCGAGCAACTGTCCCAGGAATACATCATCACGGCGCGGGTCAAGGGATTGTCCCAACGGCGGATCGTCTGGGGTCATGCCTTCGGCAACATTCGCGTGCAGTTGTTGACCATCGTCGCCCTGGCTTATGGCGGCCTGCTGGAAGGTGCGGTGCTGATCGAAACCGTGTTCGCCTGGCCGGGCTTCGGCCAGTACCTGACCAGCAGTTTGCTGCTCGGCGACATGAACGCGGTGATGGCCTGCGTGCTGCTGATCGGCCTCATCTTCGTGACGCTGAACCTGATCAGCGATGCGCTGTACAAGATCTTCGACCCGAGGACTCGCTAATGAACCTGCCCCTTGCTTCCAGCGCAGCCGGCAGCGCCACGTTGCCCGCTTCGAGTACGGCAGCGCTGGTCGCCAGCACCGTGCGCCTGCTGCGATTTTTGCTGCGCAACCCGATGACCTTCGCCGGCCTGATCGTCGTCGCGACCCTGATGCTGGTCGCGGTCTTCGCGCCCTGGATCGCCGGCCACGATCCGCTGTTGCAGAACCTCGCCGGGGCCTTGCAGGCACCCAGCGGCGTGCACTGGTTCGGCACCGACGAATACGGTCGCGATGTCTTCGCCCGACTGGTGTATGGCTCGCGCATCACCTTGTACATCGTCTTGCTCGTGACGGTGATCGTCGGCCCCATCGGCCTGTTGGTCGGTACGGTTTCCGGCTACTTCGGCGGTTGGGTCGACAGCCTGTTCATGCGCATCACCGACATCTTCATCTCGTTCCCCAGCCTGGTCCTGGCGCTGGCCTTCATCGCCGCTCTCGGCCCGGGATTGGAGCATGCGGTAATCGCCATCGCACTCACGGCCTGGCCGCCGATTGCCCGGCTCGCCCGCGCCGAAACACTGCCGCTGCGCAACGCGGACTTCGTCGTCGCGGTGCAGCTTCAGGGCGCGTCGAGCACCCGCATCATCCTGCGCCACATCATCCCGATGTGCCTGTCGTCGGTGATCATCCGCCTGACCATGAACATGGCGAGCATCATCCTCACCGCCGCTGCCCTGGGCTTTCTCGGCCTTGGCGCCCAGGCACCGCTGCCGGAGTGGGGCGCGATGATCTCCACCGGGCGGCGCTACATGCTCGAAAGCTGGTGGCTGGTGGCGGCGCCGGGTGCGGCGATCATGCTGGTCAGTCTGGCCTTCAATCTGTTGGGTGACGGCTTGCGCGACGTCCTCGACCCACGCAGCCAATCCTGAGGAACAGCCCATGACTGAGATAAAACTTGCCGTGCAGGACTTGTGTGTGGAGTTTCGCAATGCCGGCAAAACCTCGCTGGCGGTGCGTGATGTGTCGTTCACGTTGGGGCGAGAAAAGCTCGCCATCGTCGGCGAGTCCGGCTCGGGTAAATCCACCGTCGGCCGCAGCCTTTTACGCTTGCATCCACCGACGGCGCGGGTCACCGCCAAGACCTTGCGCTTCGCCGATATCGACCTGTTGGCCGCCAGCGAAAAGCAGATCCAGGCGATTCGTGGCGCACGCATGTCGATGATCATGCAAGACCCGAAATACTCGCTGAACCCGGTGGTGCGGGTTGGCGAACAGATCGCCGAGGCGTACCTGGCCCATCACAAGGTGCCCCATCGCGAAGCGCGCGAACGGGCCCTGGACATGCTCGCCAAGGTGCACATTCGCGATCCCCGGCGGGTCTACGACCTCTACCCCCACGAGGTCTCGGGCGGCATGGGCCAGCGGATCATGATCGCCATGATGGTGATCACCGATCCCCAGGTGATCATCGCCGACGAACCCACTTCGGCGTTGGACGTGTCGGTGCGCCGACAGGTGCTCAACGTGCTGGAAGAGTTGGTCAGCGAGCGTGACCTGGGGCTGATCTTCATCAGTCACGACCTGAACCTGGTGCGGAGTTTCTGTGACCGCGTGCTGGTGATGTACGCCGGCCGCGTGGTCGAGTCGATTGCCGCCGCCGACCTGGATCACGCCACCCATCCCTACACCCAAGGCCTGTTGGCCGCGTTGCCGAGCCTGGACCATCCGCGTGCCACGCTGCCAGTGCTGCAGCGCGACCCACTCTGGTTGAACGCTTGAGGAGCCTGTCATGAGCATGATTGAAATCGCCGGCCTGAACCTCAGTTTCGGCACCGGCGCGGCATTGAACGCGGTACTGCACGACGTCGATTTGAGCGTGGGCGAAGGCGAGGCATTCGGCCTGGTGGGGGAGTCCGGTTCGGGCAAGACCACCGTGCTGCGCTGCCTGGCCGGGCAGTACCAGCATTGGAGCGGACAACTGCGGGTCGCCGGCCAGGCCGTGACGCGCAACCTGCCGCTGAACCACTACCGCACGGTGCAGATGGTGTTCCAGGACCCGTATGCCTCGTTGCATCCGCGCTACACCATCGACGCCGCGTTGCAGGAACCGCTGCGCATCCATGGCATCGATGGGCGTGGGCAGAAGGTCAGCGAGATCCTGCGCAAGGTTGGCTTGAACGACAGCTTTCGCTTCCGCTATCCGCACCAGTTGTCCGGAGGGCAGCGCCAACGCGTGGCGATTGCCCGGGCGCTGATCCTGCGGCCCCGGGTGCTGTTGCTGGACGAGCCGACCTCGGCGCTGGATGTCTCGGTGCAGGCGGAAATCCTCAACCTGCTGGCCGACTTGCGTCGCCAGGAAGGGTTGACCTACCTGATGGTCACCCACGATCTGGCGGTGGTGGCGCATTTGTGTGATCGGCTGGCGGTGATGCAGCAGGGCCGGGTGGTGGAGACGCTCGACAGCCATCTGCTGGCGAGCGATGGCGCCACCCATGCGTACACCCGTTTGCTGGTGCAAGCCAGTCGGGACATACAGCGAATACCTATCGCTGTTTGAGCTGACTCGTTCGTTGCACGTGTTTTAACCCGCAGAAGACGTTGAACCGCAGGTTTCAATGCCGCGCACGCGCTCGCCTGTGATTTGGCGTTCAACCCAACTAATAACTCAACTAACAAGAATAAAAAAACATGAAAAAGACACTTGTCGCGCTGTCCCTCGCTTCCTTGTTCACTTCAGTCGTTGCCATGGCCGATACCGGCTATATCAACGTACGCCACCAATATGCGGAACAAACCCGCATGCACGCCGACCGCGCCAAGTTCGGCATGCGGTTGGACAACGGCGTGGGGCTGGAAGGGGAACTCAAATACAAGACCGCCGGTGATCGCGAAGACGTTGCCTTCGACAACACCGTCGGCAGCGGCCATGAATTCACCGTCAACTACCAGCACAAGCTCAATGATCGCTGGACGCTCACGCCTTCGTTCGCCATGGAAAGCGACGAAGAATCCACCACCTACAAGATGGGCATGCGCCTGGGCTACAAGCTCACCAAGGAGCTGAGCATCGCCGGACGCTACCGCTACGACTCCTCCAAGCTCGACCGTGACAAGGTCGACCATGACGTGCCGGACAACGGCCAGGACGACCAGAAGATCCATCGTTACGACGTGTACATCAACTACGCGAACCAGGGGCCGTGGGCGTATGAATATCAACTGACGTACTTCGATGCCAACTACATCCGTTATAACGGCGGCACCGACGACTATGAGCAGAATGCCGTGGTCAAGTACAAGTGGGACAAGCGCTGGGCGCCGTTCTTTGAAGTGGGTGATATCAAGGTCAACTCCGTCGACAGTGATCGTCAACTGCGTCTGCGGGTCGGTATTCAATACAACTTTTTCTAAGTTGTTGAAGCGCGGGATCAACCTGTGGGAGCGAGCTTGCTCGCGATAGCGGCGGATCAGTCAACATTGATGTGGCTGACACACCGCCATCGCGAGCAAGCTCGCTCCCACAGGGGCAGGGCTTACTCGTTGTAGAACGCCTGGCGCTGTTGCGTTTCACACAGGCGCATGCGGCTGTTGCTCAAATGCAGGTACATGGCCGCCCGCGCCGCATCGACATTGCCGCTGGCGATGGCGTCGAAGATCTGCTGGTGTTCGGCGTTGATCCCCTGCAGGTAAGCGCTGCGATCACTTTGCCCGGAGTAGGCGGAGTTCATGCGGGTACGGGGGATCAGCTTCGTGCCCAGGTGCTTCATGATATCGATCAGGTAGTAATTGCCGGCCGCCTTGGCGATTTTCAGATGGAACTGGAAATCGGCATTGATGGTGGTACCGGACTTTTCCGGCCCTTGCAGCAACGCCTCCAGCGCCTGGGCCAGTTCGGCCAGGGCTTCGGGGGTTGCGCGTTGCGCGGCCATGCCGGCGGCCTGGACTTCCAGGCTCAGGCGAAACTCCAACAGGTTGAGCACGTCCGACAACGTGGCAATCGTCGCCGGCCCCAAGGTGAAGCCCTCCGGCGCCGGCATGTCGAGGACAAAGGTGCCGACGCCATGGCGCGTCTCCACCAGCCCCGCCGCCTGCAAGCGCGACAGCGCTTCGCGCACCACTGAACGACTGACCCCCTCGGCCTCCATGATATGCACTTCGGTGGGAAGCTTTTCGCCACACTTGAGGGTGCCGTCGCGCATGCGCTGGGCAAAGCGGTCGACCAGTGTTTCGGCGAGGCGGCGTGGCTTGTTCAGTGGAGATAACGCTTGATCCGTCATCGGCTTGCTCTTGGGTGATCAGCGGGCATTATAGTGAGTTTTAGCGCAAGGTCGCGGCTATAATGCCGCGATCGTCTGGCTTTAATGGATAGGTGCAATGGACCGTGTCACACCCGATCGACGCCTGAGCATGACTCAACAACTGGTGGTCGACCTGACGCAGCAGATACTGGCCGGCGAACTGCCTGCGGGCAGCAAGTTACCCACCGAACAAGTCATCATCAAGGAACGCGGCGTCAGCCGGACGGTGGTCCGCGAAGCCATGTCGCGGCTCCAGGCCGAAGGGTTGGTGGAAACCCGTCACGGCATCGGTACCTTCGTGGTGGACACCGCCCGCCCGGGGGATTTCCAGGGCAGCAAACACGTCAAGGGCGGTGCCTACGATGCGCTCGCCGTGATCGAACTGCGCCTGAGCCTGGAAGTGGAAGCCGCCGGCATCGCCGCACAACGGGCCACACCGGAGCAGTTGCAGGCGATGCGTGAGGCGCTCGACGCGGCGAATGCTTTTGACTCAACGGCTGACGAAAGCGCCCGGGTCGATTTCGAATTTCATCTGCAGATCGCCCAGTGCACCGGCAACAGCTTTTTCATCGACGCCATGGCCCATGTGGGCAATACGTTGATCGCCGTGGTGCAACAGGCCGGACCGGCGGTGACGGATGAAAATCGGGCGTTGGTGGTGCGTGAGCGCGAGCAGATCTACGCGGCGTTGGCGCGGCATGATGCGCAAGCGGCGCGGGCGTCGATGCGGTTGCATTTGATCAATATGCAGCAGCGGGTTCGGGGTGTGGTGGAATTGACGGCGCAATAACCTCCACCGCAGAACATTGTGGGAGCGAGCTTGCTCGCGATAGCGGCGGATCAGTCAACATTGATGTGGCTGACACACCGCCATCGCGAGCAAGCTCGCTCCCACAGTTTTTGATCTCGGGTGTGTGCAAATGCTGTATCCACCACCGCCCCCCTGTGGGAGCGAACTTGCTCGCGATGACGGCGCTACAGCCATGGCTGCTAGTTGCGCTTCCAGCACTCCGCAAACCGTGCACAAACCCCGTAGCGCTCATCCATCTGCGCCATCCTTTCCAGGTGATGACCTACCGCTTCGACCGTCACCCCATTCCCGATCCGGAAGTACTCCACCATCATCGCGATGTCCAGATCGATCTCGGCTTTCTCCGGCTTGGCATTGGCGGTTTTGGGCAACGCCCATTGTTCCAACTGCTCATCCTTCACCTGCCGCAGGCGCGTCTGGTATTCATCCTTGAAGCGTTCCAGCGAGCGCGCCTTGTTCTGCGCCATGTCATCGCCAAATGTCTTCAGGTTTTCCCGGTACAGCGTCCAGTAGTCAGGCGGCAGGTCGAAGCCGAGCTTGGCCTTGCGTTCGCTGATCAACGTGTCGAGTTTCTCTGGCGAGTAACTCTCGACTTTTTCCTTGGCCGGATCGGTTTTCACAGTGACGACCAGGCTTTTATCGATGACCCGGTTCATCAGCTCCAGGCGATGGGGCGTGTCCGGGTAGGTCTTGGGAAACAGCGCGTTGCGACCGGCGCAGGCGGGAAAATCTTTTTTCAGGATCGAGATCGGTGTGCGCACGTCCTTGCCGTCGACCCGTTGCAGGCGTTGCAACTGAGTCAGGCAGAGGTTCTTCTCGGACTTGAAGGTCACCTCGTATTCGGCATTGGCCTCGGGGGTAAAGTTGAAGCCCTTGCCGCACACGGCATAACCGCTGTTCATGTTGGTGCGCAGGTAAATCTGCTCACCGGGCTTGAACTTGACCTCCAGATAGCCCTTGGCATCCTTGGGCGCCGGAACGCTCATCCCCACCCGCCGCGCGGTATCGCTCAGCAGCAGATTGTTGAGAATGCCCGTGGTTTGCCCGTCGCAATGGGCGGCATCGAAATAGTCCAGCGTGGCGTTGCTGGTATTGGCGACGAACCGCAACTTGGCAGCGTCCGGTTCGGTGGCGTCGGGGTAACTGCCGTTGACGCTGCAACCGCCGAGCAATACGAACAACGCGGACAATGCTGACAGCGGGACAAGACGGCGAGGCAGGGCGAGCATGAGGCATCCTTGAAGGATCGATAAAGTGGGTGAATGCTACTGATGTGCCACTATTGCGTCCACCGCCGACCTCCTGTGGGAGCGAGCTTGCTCGCGATGACGCCGGCACAGTCAACATCACCGATCCAGATAGACCGCTTTCGCGAGCAAGTCCGCACAGGGGATTGCTCGCCAGTTGAAGCTCAGGGTTCCAATGCCGGCCCCTTCAACTCGATCTGGTTGCCGTCCGGGTCGAAGCAGTAAATCGACCAGCCCTTGCCCTCCGCGCCATAGCGCATCTGCGCCTTCTCAACGGTCAGGCCTGCCGAAGCCAAATGCGCGAGAAGGGCGGGTTCATCAAACGGCTCGATCCGCAGGCACAGGTGATCGACATTGTGCCCCTGCTTTCCCGCTGCCGGCCCACCTTGGCGACCGAGAGGCCCGTCGACAGCAACCAGGTCAATCATCGAAACACCGGTGCCCAGATGAAGCATGCCTAGATCGTCCCGGCGTTTCTTCAGCTCGCAACCGAGCACCGATGTGTAGAAAGCGAGGCTGCGCTCGAGGTTCTTTACGCGCAGGACGATGTGGTCGATGCGTTGAATCGTGAAGTTCTTCATACGGGCCTCATGTGCTCAGTACCGCATTGTTTATTGCCACAGGAATTCCACACGCTATCGGGGCTTCTGATACCGTGCAAAAAACATGATCTGGAGAATGGCATAAGCATGAAGGCTCCACGAATTTTTATGATCCATGCAACCCCTTTGGCGATCGAGCCCATCACCGCTGCTTTTGCCCGGCATTGGCCGCAGGCACGGATCATCAATCTGCTTGAGGACTCGCTGCCCCAGGACCGGGTGGAAGAGGGCGAGTTGACCACGAGCATGAAAGCTCGCTTCCTTACGCTTTCCCAGTACGCCGTACAAAGCGCGGCGGATGCCATTCTGTTTACCTGCTCGGCGTTTGGCGATGCCATCGACCTGATTAAACCCGAGGTGGCCATTCCCGTGCTCAAGCCGAACGAAGCCATGATCGAGCAGGCACTGAGCCAGGCATCGCGCATTGCGGTGCTGGCAACGTTCGAACCCACCATTACCTCGATGATGCCCGAGTTCAAGCAAGCGGCAGAGCGCAGTGGTCGCGTGGTCGAAGTGGTGCCCTATTTCGTTCCGGGTGCATTGCAGGCGTTGAAAGACGGCAACCCGCAAGCCCACGATGCCGCCATCGTGGAAATGGCCGCCCGGGTCGAGGGCTGCGACCTGATATGTTTCGCCCAGTTTTCGATGACCAGCGCTGCCGGGCAAGCTCAGGCCCGCTCCGGTCTGCCAGTATTGACGACGCCCGACAGTGCGGTGCTGGCGCTGCACAAGTTGCTCTGAACGGATGATTTCGTTTCTTCCCAGGATGGATGATTGACCCAATGCCCAAGTTCAACGCTCACCTCGGTTTTCAATTCAATGAGGTGCCTTTTCTACAACGCATCGAAGCCGCCGCTGCTGCGGGTTTTCGCGCGGTGGAGTTCCCTTCGCCCTACGAATTCGATGCCAGTCTTCTGGCCGATCATCTGACTCAACACAACCTGCCGTTGATCCAGTTCGCCGCACCGGCTGGCGTGACCAAAGGCATCGCAGCCTTGCACGGCAAGGACGAGGAGTTTCGCAGCGGCTTGCTCCAGGCTGCTCGCTATGCGAAGGCGCTGGCGTGTTTGGATGTCCACATCATGTCGGGCGTTACGATTCAGGAAGACGCCGCGCTTATCTATGGGCGCAACCTGGAGTACGCCGTCAAATACCTTGAGGACCAGGGTTTGCGGCCGCTGATTGAAGTCATCTGTGTGCAGGAGATGCCGGACTATTACATGTCCGACTTCACCAAGGCGCAACAAGTGCTGGAGACTTTCCCGAGTGTCGGGCTGATCCTCGATCTTTACCACGCCCAACGGTTGACCGGGGATGCGGCGGATGTCCTGGCTCGCTTCTATGACCGAACCGTCCATGTGCAAATTGCCGACTGCCCGGGGCGTCATGAACCAGGGACGGGGAATATGGATTTTGCGGCTTTGTTCGCAGACTTGGAGCGGCGTGGCTACCAAGGGTGGATCGGCTGTGAGTACCGCCCCATCAGCTCTACCGTGGCAGGCCTTGATTGGATCAAGCAGTTCAACGCCTGACCCCCTGTGGGAGCGAGCTTGCTCGCGATAGCGGATTCACAGTCAACCAATCTGCTGGCTGTTACACCGCCATCGCGAGCAAGCTCGCTCCCACAAAAAACGATGACGTCTGTGGGAAATCTGCAGCACGTCTATCCTAGGTAGTCTTGAACCAGGCGCGGAATCGGCAACCGATCACCCACGGACTTCCACACCATGAAAAAACAAGAACAAGACAACCTCATCCAAACCCTGAAAACCCGCTTCGAACAAAACCTGAATCGTCACCCAGACATCCCTTGGGCCGGCGTCCAGAGCCGGCTTGAAAACAACCCCAACGCCCTGAAATCCCTCCAAGCCATGGAAGCCACCGGCGGCGAGCCAGACGTGATTGGCCAAGACAAAGAGACGGGCCTCGTCACCTTCTGCGATTGCGCCAAAGAAAGTCCGACCGGACGCCGGAGCCTTTGCTACGACCGCGCGGCGCTGGAAGCGCGCAAGGAGAACAAGCCCAAAGGCAGTGCCATCGAAATGGCCGAAAGGATGGGCATCGCCCTACTGACGGAAGACCAATACCGAGCCCTGCAAACCCTCGGTGAGTTCGACGCCAAGACGTCCAGCTGGCTGGCAACCCCTCCAGAGCTTCGCGCCCTCGGAGGAGCGATTTTCGGTGACTTTCGTTATGGCCGGGTGTTCGTTTACCACAATGGTGTGCAGTCGTATTACGCGGCGCGAGGGTTTCGCGGGTTGCTGCGGGTTTGAGCCCTCAACATCACCGCTAACCCCGTGGTGAGGGAGCAAGCTCCCTCGCCACGGTGATAGCGTACGGTCGAAGGAAATGCGGCAGAAGCCCCTCACCCAAAAACCAAAACCTCACCCCCCTTGGCCTCAACCATCTCGCTGAATTCCGGCAGCCGCGCCACAAACGCCGTCTCGAACGCCAGGTAGCGATCCTGCGCCGGTACATAACGAACATCTGGCTTGATCCGCGGGATGTCCTTGGTCGACAGCTTCACCACCTCGTTACTGTCCTGATTCCAGAACCACGCCAGCGTCTGCGACCCAAACGTATTGGCGCGATAACTCCACACCCACCAATTCCCATGCCCCCGGGCAACATGAAGCTGCCCATGAAAGGTGCGCAACGTAATGACCTGCTTGGGCTGGGTGACGAGCAAACGCGTGTCCTGGCGCAGTTCACTGCCGAAACCGTCCAACAGCGCCTTCGTCGTAGCGCCGGTCACGAAGTTGAAGCGCCACGCCAACAGCACCGTCTCCTGATAACCCGAATGCTCAAGGTTCTGCCGCGCGCCTTCGCTGAACAGCAGAACCTCGTCACCCCCCAGGTAAGCCGTTGACGCCCTGAGTTTATAGCCCTCGGCAGGCATTGCTCGGGCGACGATGGCTTGGTGCGGAGGGTCTTGATTCCAGACCCAGCACTTCGCCCCGTTGTGTTGCATGAACAGCAAACGGCGAGGGCCGATGGGCAGGATCGTCAGTTCATCCGCATACTCGAAAATCACCTCGCTGCTGTCCGCCGTGATCCGCCAGATCCGCGTCAAATGCTCGGGTTCGTAGATGCGTTGACGTTCGAATATCTCCCAGCCCACCACCACGCAGGGCTGTTCAAACTCCGGCCATTGCACCCCGGCAGGTCCGAACGCCGCGATCGCATCGCCTTGACGAGTTTCGTATTGGTAGCGGTCGTCCGCACTGTAATCGCCGCGTATGACCCGACGTTTCCACAGGCTGCGCCGGGCATCGGCATCGACGAGCTGAAGGTCCGCGCCGTCCACGCCATCGGCCCGGTGTTCGAGCATGTCCTGCTCGGCGGGCGGCCATTGGTTGTAATCGATCAGAAAGCACAACCACTGGTCTTCGTCCTGCTCGGTGATGGCGGCCCAACCGTTGCGGTAGTTGTATTCATGCACATAGGTGGCACCGGGATAGTCATGGACTTCCTGCAGCCACTTCACCTTGCTGCGCTTGGGTTTGGCCGGTTTTCGCTCGACGGCGGCAGGCTTGGGCGGCTCGATCAAACTCGCCGTGAACCTCGGCTCGCCGCGCTGGCCCTGCCAGTGCCGGGCGAAGGCCTCGCGCTGAGCGACCGGAACAATCACCGGCCGATAATCATCGCCACCGGCGTCCAGGTTCCACAAGTCATAACCCTGACCCGCCAACAGCGGCGCCAGCGCCTCGAAACAGACTTCGGGCATCTCGTTGGACAGCTCATCCAACAGCGCCTCGAACCCCGGGCCGGCAAACACACCGATGTCGGGATAGTAATGCTGCAACAGCCCGAGCAAGTCGCTGCCCGGTGTTTTCCAATCGATATGAACCAACGGATCGAATTGCGATTGCATCACGCCTGTCTTCCTTGTGGTTTCTCTGCGCGCCATCTTAGCCGCACACCGCCGACCTTGAGCAATCCAATAAACCCGTGGCGAGGGAGCTTGCTCCCGCTGGGCTGCGCAGTAGCCCCAAATCGATGGGCACAGTCCACTGTGGGAGCGAGCTTGCTCGCGATAGGGTCAGGTCAGGCACATCGATGGCGGCTGGTATACCGCTATCGCGAGCAAGCTCGCTCCCACAGGTATTCTCGGCACCTTCAAGTCTTCGCCAGAGCTGCCGCTATCGGTATAACGATTTTTACCGATCCATCGATTGGCTTTGCAATACCGTTGCTTTCCGGCAATTAATTGGCAAACGCACGATAAGAGAACGTAGCGAATGGACGACGGACGATACGAAAGGCGGACGGCTATGGAGGCAAGCGCGGCGGCGTGGTCCGAGCCGCATATCCTGCTGATCGACGACGTCCCGGAGGATATTCGCGCAACGCTCGTCCTGCTCAAGGCGCAACCCTGGCGCATTTCCCTGGCCAGCGATGCCCACCAGGGTTATCAGCGGGCCTTGGCCTTGCGCCCGGACCTGATTGTGCTGGACGTGCACATGCCGCACATGAACGGTTTCAGTCTGTGCAGGCTGTTGCGCGAGGCGCCGGCGACCCGGCACACGCCGATTCTGTTCCTGTCTTCGGCCAACAGCTCCATCGAACGTCTGGAAGGGCTGACCGTCGGCGGGGTGGATTACATCCCCAAATCCTGCGCGCCCGAGGAAGTGCTGGCGCGTATCAAGATCCACCTGCAATTGACTTGGCGCGCGCCGCCCACCGCTCAAGCCAGCCCGGCCGCCCCGGAGCCAGAGGGCGATGAGATCGTCCTGCGCGCCGCGATGCGATTGATCGAAGAACACCTCGATGACATGCCTTCCCTGGTCCAGCTGGCGCAGAAAGTCGGCACTCACGAGAAGCGCCTCTCGCGGATCTTTCGCGAGCACCTGGGGCTGACGGTGTTCGCCTACATTCGCGACGCCCGATTGCGGCGCGGCCAGGATTTGCTCTCCGAAAGCGCCATGAGCGTGCAGGACGTCGCCGAACTGGTGGGTTTTCGCAACGCCTGCAACTTCACCACGGCCTTCCGCCAGCGAATCGGCATGACGCCCAGCCAGTTTCGCCAGCAAGCCCTGGGCATCACCGAAACCGAGTCGGCCGGGCGTGCCTGATGCGCCTCCTACAGTTGTTATTGCTGGCGACAGCGTTGTTATCCACAGGCTTGCTGCACGCCACGCCTGTGGATATCTGCCGGGCGGACCATCTGGAGCTGATGCCCGCGATACAGATTTTCGAAGACACCCAAGCCAGCTTGAGCCTGGAAGACGTCGCCCGACTGCCCGAAACGCGTTTCAACGCCGCAACCCCTGGCTGGCCGACCCAAGGCTATAGCCGCTCCGCCTTCTGGTTGACAGTGCAGCTCACCAACTCAAGCGCTGTGTCGTGTTCGCGCCTGCTGGTGATCGGGGCGCCGCGCTTGGAAGACATCCGTGTGTACCAGTCGGGACATGACGCCCACGCCGGAGCCGCCTATCCCTTGGCCGAATGGCCCCAACCGGCGGCGCGTCAGCCGGCGTTCCCGGTCTCGCTGGCGGCGGGGGAGCGCGTCACGGTGTTCGTCCGCGTGACCAGCAACTTCCAAATGTTGCTGGAGCCGGAGCTGTGGTCCGAGCCGGCGCTGCTGCGCAGTCAGCAACAGACCTACTTGAGCGACGGACTCACCCTCGGCATTGTCCTGCTGGTCGTGCCATTCGGCTTCATCGTCGGCTGGATCCTGCGCTCCCGGTTGCTGAGCGTGAATGCGGGCGCGGTCCTGAGCTACATCCTGCTGACCTGCATCCTCAACGGCTACCTGATTTACTGGCCCACCGCGCTGGGCTGGACCCGGGAGTTGCTGACCTGCGCCAGCGCCCTCTCGTTCGTCCTGTTCCTCGCCTACTTCCGCGTGCTGTTACAGGTGTCCGTCCTGCCCAAAGTCATTGGCTGGAGCTATTGGCTGCCGCTGTCGGGGTGTGTGCTCGGCCGACTCTGGTGGCTAAAAGTCGATCCGGTCCAGGGCGCGCAGATCGTCCAGATATCCCTCCTGAGTTTCTACGGGGTGCTGCTCGTCACGCTGTTCATGGCCTGGCGCAGACGGCTGAGCTACAGCTGGCTGGCCTGGCTGGTGTCAGGGCTCTTGCTTGCACAATTGCTGATGCGGATGCTTTTCCCCCAGGAACAATTGCCCTGGCAGTCGCCCCAGAGCAAATACAGCTTATCGTCCACACTCCCGGGCGTGGCGTTGCTGGTGTGCACGTTGATCATGGAAGTGGCCCGCAGCCGCAACCGCGAAAAAAACGCCCTGGCCACCCTCGAACAACAACGCCAGGCCGAGCACGAACGCCTGGAAAGCACCGTGGCCCTGCGTACGTCGCAGTTGCGCGACTCCCTGGCGGCCCGCAGCGCGTTGATGGCGCGGATCAGCCACGACTTGCGCTCGCCGCTGGTGCGCATCATCGACTATGCGCGTCTGCTGCACGCCGGACCGAACCGCGACTATCAAGCCACGATCGAGCGCAACGCCCGCCAGCAACTGGAGCTGATCGACGAGATGCTCGAGTTTTCCCGTGGCGAGCTGGAGCAGATGCAACTGACCCTCGCGCCGGGCTACCTCTACGGCTTCCTCAAAGAGATCGCAGACGAAGCGGGCTTTCTCGCCGCACGCCAGGGCAACACCTTCGAAGCGGTGCTGGCGGATGACTTGCCGCCACTGGTGGAGGCCGACTTCAAACGCCTTCGCCAGGTGCTCATGAACCTTCTGGCGAACGCGGCGAAATTCACCCGCAACGGCCAGATCCGCTTCGAAGTGAGCGCAGGTCCAGGGGCCACCGCCGACACCGTGGAACTGCGCTTCAGCGTGACCGACACCGGCATCGGCATCGACCCGCAAGAGTTCGAACAACTGCTGCAACCGTTCCGCCGCGGTCGCAATGCCCAGCGCTACGAAGGCAGCGGGCTGGGCCTGTCCATCGTCACCCAACTGCTGGAACGCATGGACAGCCGCCTCGAACCCCAAGCCACCGGGCAGGGCAGCCACTTCAGCTTTCGCCTGCAATTGAATGGCGCCCAAGAACATGACCTGGAAAACGGTATCGTCGACAACAACGCCACGCCGTTCGACGGCCAGGGCAAACACGTTCTGCTGGTGGACGACGTCGAGCAGAACAGCGAATGGCTCTACGACTTGCTGGCCGGCTACGGGTTTGACGTGAGCATGGCGGCGAACGGCGAAGACGCCTTGGCCTGCCTGGCGCAGCAGCCAATCGACCTGCTGATCAGCGACCAGATGATGCCCGGCATGGACGGCTGGGAACTGCTGCGCCAAGTGCGCGAGCGTTGGCGCCATCTGCCGGTGATGCTCTATTCGGCGGTGCCGCCCCGCAGGCCGCAGGACTATCCAGAGGACCTGGCCTTCGACGCGGTCCTGCTCAAGCCTGCTGACAGCCGCGAATTGCTGGCGTGGGTGAAGGCTCTGGCCTGCCCGGACACCACGCGTCGCGCGTTGGTACGGGAGCACTAGGATGCCGGGTTTGGGTTACCGGTTGTTCCTGCTCGGCGGCCTCTCGATGTTGCCCTGGCCGTCGGTCCAGGCCGAACAAGTGGCGCCCAGCGCCCTCACGCTCGACGCCACCACCGTCACCGCTCGCCGTCGCGAGGAAGACCCGCAACAGGTGCCGATCCCGATCAACGTCCTCTACGGCGAGCAACTGGACGAGGCCGGCCTGCACCGCCTGCAAGACATCCAACAGCGCGTGCCCGGCCTGGTGGTGTCCGGTCACGACGCCCGTTATGCCGGCTTCGGCCTGCGCGGCTTCGGCGCGACCGCCTACAACGATGGCCTGGAAGGCAGCGTCGGCACCTACGTCGATGGCGTTTACCAGGCGCGCCAGGGCATGGCCTTCACCGAGTTGATGGACATCGAGCGCATCGAAGTGCTGCGCGGGCCGCAAGGTACCTTGTTCGGCAAGAACACCACGGCGGGCGCGCTGAACATCATCACTCGCCAACCAACGTTTCAGCCCGAAGCCAACCTCGAAGCCAGCTACGGCGAGCGCGGCCTGCGGGAATATCGCGGGACGGTTTCCGGGCCGTTGCAGGACGACGTGCTCGCCGGCCGACTCAATGTCTTCGACAGTTCCACCGATGGCGCCGTGGAGAACCTCGAAGACGGCGCCCGCCTCGGCGACGCCGACAGCCATGGCCTGCGCGGCCAGTTGCTGTGGACGCCGACCGCCGACTTCAGCGCCCGCCTGATCGCCGACTATGCCGAGCAAAACGAAGCCGGCAACGTCCTGCTGGTCAATCACTACAGCCAGCAGACCCGCAAGCGCGCCCAGTTCCTCGGCTACCCATTGTCGGAGCCCGACCCTTACAAGCGCGAGACACGTATCGACGCGCCGGGTCATCCGCAAACCTTGCAGAACGGTGTCTCACTGGAACTGAACTGGGACCTCGACGAGGCGATGCGCTTGACCAGCATCACCGCCTACCGCGACTGGGACTACCGCGCCACCCGCGACAGCGACAGCACCGCGCTGTCGGTGGCCCAGTCCGAAACCGAGCTGGGCCACCGGCAGTTCAGCCAGGAATGGCGCCTGTCCGGCACGGTCGGTTCTTCCGTCGACTATGTGGCCGGGCTCTATTACCTGCGTCAACAACTCGATCGGGAGATCGACGCCGAATTCGGCAAGGACGCCGCGCCCTGGTTCGTCGGCGATCAATTGGAGCAATTGCAAAAGCTCTACGGCATCACGTTCACCGATCCGAAGCAGGTGCCGGCGATGCTGCTGGACGGCGCCCGGCAACGCTATGACGGCGAGCAGAAGGGCGACAGCCGAGCCCTTTTCGGCCAGCTCTCCTGGCGCCCGATCGACCCGCTGGAGCTCACCGGCGGCCTGCGCTACAGCCAGGAGCGCAAGGATGGCTGGGTCTCCCGCGACGTCAGCAACCTCGCCCCGCTGACAGGTTTGCCGCCGGTGTTCCAGGCCGGTGGACAGTTGCTGCGCGACATTGCCCTCGGTGGTGCTTATTACCGCGAGGATTCGATAAAAGAAAACAACGTCTCCAGCCTCCTCAGCGCCAGCTACCGCTTCAGCGATGGAGTGATGGGCTACGTCAGTTGGTCGCGGGGCTACAAGGCCGGGGGCATCAACTTCGACGTGGTCGGCCCGTTCACCGCACCCACCTTCGAGCCGGAGCGGGCCACGTCCCTGGAGCTGGGCATGAAGACGCGTTTCTGGGATGAGCGCGCATTGCTCGACCTCGCCGTCTACCAGACCGACGTCGACAACTACCAGGCGCTCACCTACAGCCCGCCGACGTCCATGTTCGCGCCACCGCTGCGGGACAATCTGATCAACGTCGGCAAGGTCCGCCTGCGCGGCATCGAGCTGGATTCCGCCTGGCAACTCACCCCCCGACTCACCGGGCGCCTGGGCCTGGCCTGGAGCGACGCGCGCTACCGCAGCTTCCCCAACGCCCCGTGTCCGCCGGCCTCGGGCCAATGGACCTGTGACCTCAGCGGCGACCGCCTTTACAACGCGCCGGAATGGAACCTCAGCAGCGGCCTCGACCACACCCATCCGCTACCCTATGGGCTGGAAGCCTACAGCGGCATCGACTACAGCTTTCGCACCGGCTACTCCGGCACCCTCGAAGGCGGCGAAGGCAGCTATCAACCCAGCTACGGCCTGACCAATTTGCGCCTGGGCCTGCGCAGCCAGGACCGCGCCTGGGAAGTGGAAGGCTGGGTGCGCAACGTCTTCGACCGCAACTACATCACCGCCGTCTATTCACTGCTCGGCGCCGGTGACTATGGTGTCATGACCGGCAGCGAACGAACCCTCGGCACCACCGTCAGGCTTCGCTATTGAGCGAAATAAACCGCGTCGGACAAAACGCCAGACGATTGCCGCCGGCCTTTTTCGACAGGTACATCGCCTTGTCCGCCTTGCTGATCAGCCCATCGACCTCCTGCCCATGCTCAGGAAAAAACGCCACGCCGATACTGGCGGCAATCTCCACCGTTTGCGCACCGATCACGATCGGCGCATTGGCCGCCGCCAGCATCCGCTTGAGCAACGGCTCGCTGTCCTCCACCGCCTGCAAACCCACCAGCCCCGCCACGAACTCATCGCCACCGAGCCGCGCCAACGTATCGCCTTCACGCAACGTCGCATTGATCCGCGCCGCGACAATCTGCAACACCCGATCCCCCCAGTCATGGCCATAACTGTCGTTCAGTGCCTTGAACCCATCCAGATCAATGAACGCAATGGCCACCTTGTGCTGGTGAATCCGCGCCTTGCCCAGCGCCTGGCGCATCCGCTCGGCCAACAGCAAGCGATTGGGCAGTTGCGTGAGGGCGTCATAACGGGCATCGCGCTCCAGTAACTGAAGGCGTTGCTTCACCTGCGTCATGTCGCTGAGCAGCGCCACATAGTGCTGCACGTTACCGTGACGGTCATGCACGGCACTGATGCTGATGCGCGACGTCATCTCCCGGCCATCCTTATGGTTGCTTTGAATCTCACCGGACCAATGCCCGTGGAAATCCAATGCGTTCTTCATCGGCGCATAAAACGCCGCGAGCCGACGCACCATGCGATGGGAGTTCAACTCCCGGCCCCTTACCTCGTCTTGGCCGTAACCGGTCAGGCGGGTGAACGCCTCGTTCACGGCGATGACCCGGCCGAATGGATCGACCAGGATGATGCCTTCGCGGGCATGGCTGAACACGGTGGCGGCCAGCTCTGGGCACACGGTGTTGAGGCGACGGTCCAGAGCGGCTTCGTCACGGGTGGCTGGCCATGTTTCGGAGTCGAAGCCTTGCTGCGCCAGATAGCCGGCCAGGGATGACAGCGCCCGGTGCAGGCGGGTCAGGGCATTCGTGGCGAGCCTGGAGTTGAGGCAATAGCTCCGGATGAAGGTGTGTAGGTTCATGGGAGTACACGTTGCTCGGCTGCAGCGGTAGGGGGTGAGTGAAGAAGGCATTATCGAGGCGGGGATTGGCGGGGGAGTTTGCTGGAGCGGATGGGAGCTTTGCGCAAGGGGATGGAGTGGAAAGATTTTTTGCCTGGGATGTAGGAATGTCAGGCGGGGCTGTCAGTCGTTGGGCAGACGGGCCTCGCCAGCCGACGTCGCCTTGCGCCTTTGCCTACAACTACGCCAGAATCCGCCGGCTTGTTCGCCTTGGGCTGCATCGGTAGTTTGGGACCTGTCACTGCTCATCAGTGATCGGGTTTAGTCGCCCGTCGTTGCTAAGTCGCTCAAGCGTCCATCAGTCAGGTATCCCCATCCCTGCACTCGATGGTGGCTGTGCGCAGGGCGCCCTCGGGCGCGCCGATTCCTTAGCTCGTCGGTCGACTAACCTGCGTACAGCTGCCTCCCAATCGTTTAGTCGCGAGCGGGACGTAGCCCAACCAAGAGAGCTAAGGCTATGGTCAAAATTACACCGAATCCTCCAGTTACAGATACAGACGAACCCACATCACGGGCCCAATCGGCTCGCAACAAAAAGCTCGACGAAGCGGCCACTCGTGCCCTGGATTACTACCTGAAGCCCAAGCCTAAGGGCGAAACGTCTGACAAGTCCGACTCCATTTTACGGATCGACCCTGGGGTTGATTCTGAGTGTTTGCTTGCGAATCTCAGTGAGAACCTCGCTTCGGCGAATGCCATGATCAACGATTTGGCGTTTGATCTGGATGGGTCCCGGCGTCATGTGGCGTTGGGGATTTTGCAGGTGATCGAGGTGAGTGAGTTGTTGGCGAATCGGGCGTTGGATATTGTTGAGGTGAGGTAGCCGAGGCGCTTGCTCTCAGGACAAGAAAGGTCTTGCAGCTAGGCCTTTCTCGTCCTGAAAAACTTGCCTCTGCTTTTCAATTAGTTGCTGCTAGTTAAAAAAAACAACAGGTTTCGGGGCAGTTCTATAGAACACTCAGATTCCAACGCTTTAAGTTGAGATGTATTCAGTTCGTAATCGTAAAAATAGTCTTCTTCTTTGGTCCAGTTCATTATTTTTGCTAGAACTTGAGTGTCAATGCAGAGCGTTTTTTCGTATGAGGCGAAATCGTCGCCGTCAATTACCCCCATTATTTTGTGTTTCATGGTTCTATCCACCTCGTTGGGTCGGCTGGTTTGGTTTGGGCCCCCGTAATATGGTCGAATTCGCCCAAGTGCTTCCCTCGTTTGTTATATTTTTCTACTGCGCCATGCTGAAAATCCCATTCATATATTATTTTGTCATTATCTTTCCAGCGAGGACGTAATCCTCCTCCTTTCATGCGGGTTTTGGGTGGCGTCCACTTCGCACTTGGAAAAGCAGGTAAAGAATCTGGTTTCGGGTGGTAGTCATGATGAGCCGTACTCACCACAACATAAACCGGCCGAACCCCCGAATCCGCCGGAAACACCAGAATGAAATCCCTATACTCCGGCGGATAGATCGGATCGACAATAATGCTGTCGGCCACCGGTGTCGGCGGATAGATCCAGATGTTAGGTGCCTGTGGCGCCGCTTCCAGGGCAGGAATGCCGAGGGTGTCGGACGGGGCGGTGGCCGGGGTCCAGATCAGCTCGATGCCATCACCCAGGTCGGCGACGAATTGATCGGCCCGTGGGGTGAATTGGACAACATCGACCATTTCCCAGTCGGAGTTCTGGCCGGTGTAGAAGCCATAGCCCTTGAGACTGCCGTCGGCCTGCTGCTCGATGCTCAGGCGCATGCGGCTACGGGCCTGCTTGAGGTCGCGTAACTGATCTTCGCTGTAAAGCGCGCTGTCGCCCAGATTGGACGGCCAGAGTAGGGCGACGATACCTGTCAGCAGAGCTGCGCCTACGGTACCGCCGGCAGCGGCAGCCGTAGAAGTTGCCGAACCGCCCAGCGCGAGCCTGCCCAAGGTAGCGGGTACCGTGCCAGCGCCGATCCGCTTGAGGGGGATCGTGCCGGACGGGTCGGCGCTCCTGCCCCCGAGCCACATGAGATCGCCGTACTGCTTGACCAGATCCGCCGGGACGTAGCCGCTGGGGTTGTTGTAGTCGATGATGCCGTTGGGGAGCTTGCAGCTCTTGGCAAACACGCTTCCGGTCATGCTGGATAACGGCTTGCTATCCACCGTGGCCCAGCGCATTTGTTCGTAGGCTGCCTGGCGGGCAAGCATGGCTTCATGAGCCTGCTGCAGGGCGTCGCGCTCGGCCAGTTCGCTGGCGCTCATGTCCCGATAAGTGAGGTGATGCCCGTCACCGCCGGGCGGGTTGCGAACCTGGGGGATGTCTTTTTCGCGTGTCGCCACGTAGTGAGTCTCGTCCGCTAAATGCAGGAAAGACGCTAACGCGGGAAGAGAGGGGGGTGATGTAGGAGGTTTCTTGAAGTGGTTGTTCCGGTTTCCTCAATACAGGTAGGGCTGGCTGTGAGGGGCGGAATAAGCTGAAGCGTCAGCGGGGGATGTCAGTCATTGGGCGGCAATCAGCATGCATCTGAGTGCTACCAAAAAAAGATAACACTCTCTAGCCCGTTCGGCGCGTTGCCACTCCCAGCATTTTGTCCCCCTTGCTCTTTAGTGCCGTGGCTTCTCTCTACACGCGAAGCAGGAATACTCGCTGCTCGACCGGGAGTCATTTAATATCTCGACCTCGTCCAATACGTGGTCTCGTCCATGCAGTCTCTCGAAAATGCGCTGCTTTCCTACGCCACACAGCACTTGCCATCACTTCCCCATACCTATACCTGGACGTTCGATACCGCTCTCGTCCACCATTCATTCAAATGGGAGATCGACGGCTCGAACTGGTACGAAAAAGCGCGCGCCCTGAAGCGACATGTCGCCCAGGAGTGGACCACGTCGCCCGAGCAACGAATGGCCCTCGCAGACTACGCGGTGCGCGTGTGGGGCGGTATTGGGGGAAATAAGCTCGCGACGATGCAAGGCTACGTTCAGACCGTGTCAGAGGGGCGGGTGCCGGACAAGCACAAGGGCATCGCCTCATGGTCGAAGGTGGCGGCATTCTCGAATCCAACCGAGCACGCCATCTTCGATGCGCGGGTTGCATTTTCCCTGAACGTTCTACAGGTGCTTCACTGCGATGAGCAACGCTGGTGGTTTCCGCACTTGGCGGGTCGAAACACCCACCTCAACGCCTGTTGGCCCCGCTTGAAAACTCAGGCGCGTGAACAGCGCTGGATTCGAATTGCAACGACCGATGTCTACCCGACCTACATCGAGTTGCTGGTGAACGTCTCCCGAAAACTGGATGTGGAGATCGGTGACGTGGAGATGCTGCTCTTTTCGAAGGCGGAAGATTTTGCCGGGGCCTTTAACGAGGCCTATCCCCCGTCCTGACCACCAAAGCACCCCCGGCACTTATCGAAAGGGGACGGCAGGCAGTTTTCCCGTGGCGAGGGAGCTTGCTCCCGCAGGGCTGCGCAGCAGCCCCAAAACCTCCCAGCCCGGCAGACTCCGCTACGCTAGCACAACCCGACCAAACCGGGCGTTGTCATCCTGCGGCGTAATCGCCAGCAACTGATCAAGGCGAATCTCTCGGCGACCTTCCGCAGTTTCCACATCAAGAAACTCCTCCCGCGTGGGGGCGGTGCGCGTGGTGATCGCACGGGCGGTCAGGCGTTGGCCGTCAGTCAGTTCGATGTCCAGGGTGTAGCCGTACAGGCAGGCGATCTCCAGGTAATCATGCAGGTCGCAGTTCAACGGTTGATAGGTCTTCATCTCAAGTGACCCCCAATGGAGCGAGCGGACAGGTTAGGGCGCCACCTGTCCGTCGCAATATTAGAACTCAGCGCCCTTCGTGAATCAGAGCAGTTGTTTCAACATCGCCTGCAGTTGCTCGTTACGGGCGTCATCCAGTGGAAAAACCGGCAGCCGTGGGTCGCCGACTTCCAGGCCAAGAGTACGCAAACCGGCCTTGATGGTGGCGGGCAAACCGCCCTTGAGGATGAAGTCCAGCAGCGGCAATTGACGATAGAACAACGCCCGGGCCTGGCTCAGGTCGTTGGCCAGGACAGCGGCGTACAGGTCGAGGTTGAGCTGCGGGATCAGGTTCGGCGCGGCAGTGCACCAGCCCTTGGCCCCGGCGGCGAAGGCTTCCAGCACCAGCGGGTTGCAACCGTTGTAGAACGGCACCTGGCCTTCGCCCAGCAACTGCAGCTTGTGCATGCGCTGAATGTCGCCAGTGCTTTCCTTGACCATGGTGACGTTATCCACCGTGTTGAAAATCCGCAGGATCAGCTCCACCGACATGTCGATGCCGCTGGTGGCGGGGTTGTTGTAGAGCATGATGGGCAGGTCGATGCTGGCGCCGATGGCCTGGTAGTGCGCGAGGATTTCCGCCTCGCTCAGTTTCCAGTACGAGGCCGGCAACACCATCACCACATCGGCGCCCTTCGCCTGGGCAAAACGTGCGCGGCGTACCGCCTTGGCGGTGGTCAAGTCAGACACGCTGACCACGGTCGGCACCCGACCGGCGACGCGGGCGATGCTGAACTCGCTGACCTGGTCCCACTCGGCGTCGCTCAGGTAGGCGCCTTCGCCGGTGCTGCCCAGGGGCGCGATGGCATGCACGCCGCTGTCGATCAGACGGTCGATGGACCGGCCCAGTGCGTCCAGGTCCAAGCCCTGGCCGTCGGTGGAGAAGGGCGTGATGGTGTAGCCGATGATGCCGTGGATGTTGGGGGTAGACATGGCTTCGCTCCTGGTGGGTTCAGTTCAAGCAATCGGCGTGTTGGCGCAGGTTCTGCCGGGCGTAGTAGTTGAAGGCGGCCGCATGGCGCTTGGGGCGGGCGATCCAGTCGTGGGCTTCGCGGCCCAGGTGAGGCAGGATCGGTTTCACCTCGCCGGCGGCCATGGCCAGCAATTGCAGCTTCGCGGCGCGTTCGATCAGTTGGGCGATGTTGCAGGCTTCTTCCACGGTGGCACCGGTGGACAACTGGCCGTGGTGGGAAAGCAGAATGGCGCGCTTGTCACCCAAGGCTCCGGCGATCAACTCGCCTTCCTCGTTGCCCACCGGCACCCCCGGCCAACCCTCCAGAAAGGCGCAGTCGTCGTACAGTGGACAGAGGTCCATGTGAGAAATCTGCAGCGGCACTTCCAGCATCGACAACGCGGCGATGTGGGTCGGGTGGGTGTGGATGATGCAATTCACATCCGGCCGGGCGCGGTAGACCCAAGTGTGAAAGCGGTTGGCCGGGTTGGGCATGCCATGGCCCTCCAGCACCTCGAGGTCTTCATTGACCAGCAACAGGTTGCCGGCGGTGATTTCATCGAAGCCCAGGCCCAATTGCTGGGTGTAATAGGTGCCCGGTTGCGGCCCGCGCGCGGTAATCTGCCCCGCCAGCCCTGAGTCGTGGCCGTTCTCGAACAGGATGCGGCAGGTCAGGGCCAGCTTTTGTCGTACAGTCCACGTATTATCCGGCAGTGTTTTCTGCATCTGGTTAACAGCATGCTGGACCAGTTGGTCCTTGGGCGTCGCCAGTGTCTTGCTCATATCCGTTCTCCTGATTCGTTCTTTGACCGTTCTTGATCCGCGTCATGGAAGCTGTGAAAGGAAGGTGCTAATGACACTAAATAGACTATATGACACAAAGTGTCATTAGCAATCGCAGATTGTCCGTTTCTCTGGAAATGTTGGTTACCTATGTCCATTCGCTTAAAATTGCTCAGGAAAAAACTCGGTATGACACTGGACGTCCTGGCCGAAAAAACCGGGATGACCAAGAGCTACCTGTCCAAGGTGGAGCGGGGCTTGAGCACGCCCTCCATCGCCACGGCACTCAAGCTCGCCAAGGCCCTGAGCGTGAAAGTCGAGGAGCTGTTCTCCGAAGAAAACGTCTCCCTCGACAGCTACAGCCTGGTGCGCAGCGAAGACCGCCAATCCCTCGCGGCGAGCAGCGGCAGCTCCGAATACGCGGTACTGGCCCATCAAGTGTCCGAGCGCAGCCTGCTGCCCTTCATCCTCTACCCGGCGGCTGAATTCACGGCCCATCACGCGTTCAAGGAACACACCGGAGAGGAGTTCCTGTTCGTGCACGAGGGCCAGGTGGAAGTGGACTTCATGAACGAGCGCGTGCTGCTGAACCGTGGCGATGCCCTGCATTTCAATGCGCAGAAACCCCATCGGCTGCGTTCGGTGGGCGACGTCCAGGCGCAGTTGCTGGTGGTGGTGCATAGCGATGAGTCGGCGGAGAAGGGCGAGGGCGCCTAACAGCTCCAATCGCAGGTAACCAACGTGGCGAGGGAGCTTGCTCCCGCTGGGCTGCGCAGCAGCCCCCTCCTATAAGCGCCTCGCCACAGACCTTCCGACAGCCTCAACTGAACGGCATCGAGCACCTGCCCGGACCAGTCGAGCGGCGTCTGTCAGTAAAGACCGACAGACACCAGCGACAACGCCTCGCCAAGCCACAGCGCCTTGCGCCTTTGCCTACAACTACGCCAGAATCCGCCGGCTTGTGCGCCTGGGGTTGCGTCGGTAGTTTTGGACCTGTCACTGATGGTCAGTGATCGGGTTTAGCAGCTCGCGGTGAAACAGGTTGTGCAAGGCGTCATCCAGTCAGGATTCCCCATCCTGCACTTGATGGTGGCTGTGCGCAGGGCGTCCCCGGACGCGCCGGTTTCTTGTTTCCCCGGTCTGCTAACCTGCGTACAGCTGCCTCCCATCGTTTAGCAGCGAGCGGGTGATGGCTCCTACTACAGGAAGCAAGACGATGGTAAAAGTTACTCCGAACCCTCCTGCGGCAGACGAACCTACGTCCCGCGCCCAATCTGCCCGCAACAAGAAAATCGACGACGCTGCTACGCGAGCGTTGGATTACTACCTGAAGCCCAAGCCTAAGAGCGAAACGTCTGACAAGTCGGACTCCATTTTTCGGATTGATCCGGATGTTGATTCTGAGTGTTTGCTTGCGAATCTCAGTGAGAATCTGGCTTCGGCGAATGCCATGATCAGTGATTTGGCGTTTGATCTTGAAGGATCACGGCGGCATGTGGCGTTGGGGATTTTGCAGGTGATTGAGGTGAGTGAGCTGTTGGCTAATCGGGCGTTGGATATTGTTGAGGTGAGGTAGGGCGGCAGTGCTACGTGCCGCCCGGACTAAAAAAGGTCTTGCCCAGCAAGGCCTTTTTATGAGCCGAGGGAGACTCGACTAGGCTATATAATTCGAGGTCTTCAGAGCTATTTCTGGCTAAGGGATACAAGCGGGGATACAGCTCTAACCCCGCTGGGCATCCAATGCCGCATCATATGTCTCGAACGTGATTCTGAGCTATCAACGAAAAAGACTGATTCAACGTCTCCCGGTCAATCGAGAAGTGTGCATCTCGATGACAATTTGGACAGAGCGCGACGCAGTTAGAAACGCGATCACTAACCTCCACTCCAAAAATATGGTGTACATCAAGAAAGCCAGTGTAAGGACGGCTCGCTCCGCATCCAGGACGTTCGCATCGACCTTGGCACCGCCTGATCACAGCTTTCCGCACATTCGGATCTCTAGCTACCCTAGACACCGTTGCTAGAAAACGAGACGCTTCATCGCGGCCGAGGAGCGATAAATCGATTCCCGGCAGATCGTTGACTGTATCGTCAACGCGTTCAATGAGATTTTTTAAAAGTGGCCGCTTGGAGAGATCTTCTACTCCATCCCACTTCCAGAGGGCATCTGCCACTTTGTGCGCTTCCTCAAACCTGTCATCCATCAGCCACATTGTAGGGCTGCCCCCATTGACGGCATGATTCTTCTTAAGGCGTCCTAATCTGCCCGCTGCTATCAGCTCAGCGCTTATCTTTTTTTGTTCATTAATAATTCCAGCAATGGCGGAAACTGGAATCAATGCAGCAAAAACAATATCGCTGCCAAAGCGCTGCACCAAGAGAGCATGTGTAATCCCTCGCGGGCCTTCGCGATCTACGATTTGAACAATGGTTTTATCCCAATCTCCATGGCTCAAACGAGCACGTAGCTGCGCTGCAGAATATTTTTCTTTACGATCCTCCCACCGCCAGCACAGTCGCACTCGTGCCCTAAACCATCGGCCCTCAGGGCTTCTGGCGGAAAGTAGCTGTGAGTGTCCTATACGAACATCGCTGATGTCTGTGAATCCTCTGCTTTCCAGGAAAGGTTTGAGCATTTCACGAGTGGACGTCTCTGCTTGAATACTTTCAGGTGTACGAAATGCTCGTTTCTGGGGTGTCGATTTCATTCATAATCACCGGTAGTAGTTGACAGTAAGGTTAAAAAATATGCCTTCCTACAAGACTAGTAACGCAGCAAGTAGCCTCATGAATAAATTATCGATACGTAGGTCAATTTTACGAAATTTTTTTATGAAGCATATTTAGGGCATCAGTTAACAAATTTTTCGCCTCACGTAGCGAGTTGACCATTTCGCGTGCGATGTTTCTGTCGAAGTCCTCGCTCTGCATGTATTCAACGATTACTTTTAGTTTTTGGTCCACTATCTCGTTGAGCTGCATCGCCTTGTATAAAATGGTTCGCTTTCTTCTCAGTTGTATTCTTGATTCTCTATTGAGATGAAGAAGTTCAAGCATGTATTTTGCTACGGTTCCTTTCGTTAAGAGTCTTCCTGATGGTTCAACTTCAAAATAGTCTGATAACGGTTCTAAGAAAGGATCAATAAAGCCAACGGTGCCATCGTGGGACGCATGTACATGAAAGTACATGTTGGTGGGCCAGTTTTTAGATTTCCATATGTTGCATTTGGAACAGGCTAAAACTAAGTTGTTAGGATCGCTCTTCAAGCTTGAAAAATGCACAAACGGTCTAAAGTGGTCGATGTGAAAACCTTCGTCTCCGTGTTCTGACAGAAGCGCGTCACAATAGACGCAGCGCTCTTGGCAGTCTTCTTTTATTTCTGTGAAGTAATGGTGGTAGTCTGCGTAATATGTATTGTCAGGTTTTTTCGAGTAGTTGGTGCGGCGAGTGAGGGTGGGATAGAACATCTTATTTTTCACCCGAAAGTAATTTTTCTATATTGTTTAATGTGTCCTCCTGTTCATCTAGTTTTCTTTTAAGCTCCATGGTCATGGTTGACTCTTCAATGGCTGCGGGAGCTTCTCTCCAAAATTTTAGCTCACTTAGCTCCAATGCTTCTTCTGTCGATATCTCAGATAATACATATTTTTTCAATAAATTAACAAAGCGCTGTTCTCGCTCATCTACGATCTGTTCGTAAGCGTTGATGTGGCGAACCATCCTTTTAATAGCGCTGTCCAAGGCGACCCCTCCATCCGCGAAGTCGTCTTTGCTTAATATGTACTCAACACTTTCTAAATTGTCATCAATCTCGTCTGGATGGTTGCTGAGGATGTAAATAGGGATTTTGCTGTCAAGCTGTCTATATGCATCTGCTAATTGGCTTCCTATGTAGTCAGCAGTTCCTGCCACCTCAAGGTGCTCATCAACTACAATGGACGCGATTCTAGGGCGCATGCTGCAGATAAACTTCAGCATCTCAGGGAGAGTGGGTTGAGGTAGTGAGCAAATGATCTCTAGCTCTGGCGGCAGGTTTTTCCTTAATTCTCGACCGTAAGAGTCTAGAGCGCTTTGTTCCTCATCAATATAAAGCACAACATTCTTTTCCATGAGGTTACGCCTTGAGATTTGTATTTAATGGTATATTAATTGTAAACTCTGCTCCGCCAAGTCTACCCTTCGCTATCGAGGAAATGTTTCCACCTGTATGATTATCCACGAAGCTTTTAACAATGGAAAGACCCATGCCTGTGCCTTCTACCGATCCTTTCCTGTCGAGTCGAGTACTATACATAGGTTGGAAGATTTGATCTTCTGTTCCTGACTCTAACCCAAATCCACTATCAGCAAAGCTAATAGTCATGTAATCATTCGTTTCATGAATGTGAACTGATATAAACCGTTCGCCTATTGCTGTTTTTTTGAGCGCCCATATAGAGTTGGATATTAGGTTTACAAAGATGCTTTCCAGATCTATTTCAAAGGCAACGATCTTTCTTTTGGTTTCGCATGTGACGCTTGTTTCGATATTCTGTCTTTCCAAGGATGCACTTAAAGCTTTAAATACGCCTGAAGCTACGTCGCCAATATGAACTGCTTTACGCCTTCTTTTGTCTGGTTTGATATTTCCCAAGGCAAATGAAGCAAAGTTTCTTACAAAGCCTGTGCTTGAAATTATTGTTTTTAAGCAGTTTGCGAACTCCTCGTCATAAGGAGGTGTGAGCATAAATATACCGCTTTCGAAACTATCTCTTAAATTTTTTGCATTAACTAGTGATAGATTTGTGAATTCTTTTGCTTCATGACCGAAACAGACAGTTAGTATGCCTAATGATGCTAGGTTAGC
Organism: Pseudomonas fluorescens; assembly: GCF_001307275.1. Classification (NCBI taxonomy): domain Bacteria; kingdom Pseudomonadati; phylum Pseudomonadota; class Gammaproteobacteria; order Pseudomonadales; family Pseudomonadaceae; genus Pseudomonas; species Pseudomonas fluorescens. The sequence continues at coordinate 1,486,217 of NZ_CP012831.1, read as the reverse complement.
TAACGTGTCTTTCTCATGCTCTAGTTCTTCGGCCTTTTTCTCTAGATGGGTTTCCAGCTCGCTTGCTCGGGCTGCCGCCTCTGCCAACCTAGATTCAACCTCGGCGATTCTATTCATCAAAATGTCAGGTTCATCAACGCTGATGTTTTTGTGCTCACCAGAGTCAGCGTGATGTTGAATGTTTTTCGAAATTGATTCTTTTAGCTCTTTGACTACTTTTGTAGTGTCGGATATAGCTCTTTTGGCTAGCAGCTTCTTTTCTTCTGTATCAGAGTCGTCATCTTCCTCTCGCGCAATTTGATGAGCGTAAAGTTCAAAGCGATCGATAATTTTTACACAGAAAGCGCGCATGTCGTAATATGCTTCTGACTCAACGATGCCCTCACGATTTGTTTGATCTTCTAAGAGGGGGTTAGTTTGTCTACCTATAAATACTGCGCCAATAACTTGGTGTGGCCCGACTTTCCAGCCACCTTGTTTTACCCCTCCAGGGCTACGTGCGCGGCGAATGCCAAGGTCTAGCCAATCCCCCTTGCCTGTGGGTTCACCATAAGGACGCACCCTGAATCGATCTCGATAAATACGTATACCCTGGTTTGCGTTCATGAACTCCCGCCAGTTACGCTTGGTGAAGTCTACGTTCTTTAGGCCAGGGGCATCCCACGGAATAAAGTACATTTTGAGCTTTAACGGACCAGAGCTAGGCAGCGGAGGGCGATCTTTAATCCAGTTTTTCCATTCTTCTGCATCGATTGTAAATTCACGACCGTCAGAGTATTTAAATTTAGCATTAATGATTTCGCCATCAAGCTCCGCATCGACAACCCAACGTGCGTACTCAACAGCGGATGAACTAGAGACGTTTCCGTTTACTTCCGGGTAGTCCGATTTAATCGAAATTGAAAAGTCATTAGCTTCATCAAAAGGTGATATTAAAAGTGAAAGCTCTTTTTTTAGGTCGGTTAAAAGACTAAGATTCCAGTCGTCTTTTAATCCTTTCAGAATAATCCTTGTGCCAGAGTTCTTCTTGTTAGTCGGGAATTTTCCGTATTCATCTTGAATTTGGGTGGAGTATTTATATAGTTTGTGCTTGATTTGGGATAGGGGCTTTTCTGAATTTTCGTATGCCTCCCATTGTATTTGAAGCTCCAGTGCAATTTGTTCGCTTTCGCGCTTTGTCTGCAGGATTAAAGTCTTGCAAAGTCTATCCGCGCCAAGCCGGCCAAGACCTTTTGCGCCAGTGTATATTCTTTCTTTTTCCGAGATGTCCTGATGCGTCTTATGGCTTGTGCCTATAATTAACCAATTTTCTTTAACATCATCATGAGACATGCCTTCCCCATCGTCTTCAATTATGAGGGTTGGAAGGCCTTCTTCTGAAAGGGTGAATTTGAGTTGCACATTTTTCGAGTCGGCGTCGTAAGAGTTTTTAATAAGCTCGGAAATAGCAACCATAGAGCTTGATATGCTTTGCCGTCCGAGCTGAATGGGTAAGCGAGCAGCAATCTCAAAAGGCAGCTCATCTAGCAATTCTTTCATTCAAACCTCCATGGTATTTCGGATATTGCCGATACGGTGAGGTGACGGCATCGAATTCTATTGTTCAGAAACTCATTGATGTGGTTCTCTTTGAGTAACTCTGAAAGTTCGCGGCATTTTTCTAAACTTCCGTTCCGTGGAGTTAGTACGATAAGGTGGTTCTCGACTGCGACTAATCTCTTTCCTAGCACCAGTGTCGGTACGGCTCTATGCCTATCTCTAGGCCCCGATGTCCTTCGGATAGCAACGAAGGGCGGCTGGAAAACCCTTCCTAAAAACCTACGGCTTTCCGGGATCTTGCTTATTTCTCCCCAGCGAGGAAGTGTTTTTGGATGAATGTATGAGTACAGCTTCCCTTCATGAGGATCCCGGTAGGGAACTACCGCTCCGACCGCAACTTCAAAAAAATCTCGAATTTTGGGAGCGCCCTCCGTACCTAAAGTTTCCACCGTCTGCCACTCTACGGTGTTGTAGCTTTGTCGGTCAACTAAGCCGTTGAGGATGAATATGTCAATATCAGTTTGTTTGTCGAATCTACCTTCGACTACGACGTTGGACATGGCCAGTGCGGGCTCGACGGTTCTACGCCATGCTTCGAACCTACTTCCGCTTCTAAGAACATCGGGAAGAATAGCCGAAACTGAACAGCCGTCTTTTAAGATGAGTGACAATTCATAATAATAGATCGCTGCGTTATTAATTTTTCCATTGGCCCAGCTATAGTTTGCTGGCGTCTTTGAGTTGTTGTAAGGCGGGTTAAGTGCTAGATGTGTGGCCTTAGTTATTAAGGGTAATTGATCTAGGCAGTTGCCAACATGAATGTTGGTTAGTAGATTTAGAAGTTCTGGAAGGCTCTTATCTGCCTCCGCTCCTCTCACTAGGGTTTCTAGTATTAGTCTTAGCTTGGTGCAGTAAACAAACTCCGGGAATAGGTCAATTCCACAGAGCTGTTTTCCCCACTTTTTTAAAGTATCACTAGCTAATGGCATTATAGCGAGCTTTCTTGAGGCGGCAACAAGAAGACTTCCCGATCCACATGTTGGATCTACGACCAAAGCGCTATCGTCTATAGGTGCGTTGAAAGCGTTAATCGCTTTCTCCGCCAAGTTTTCGCTGGTAAAGAATACGCCGGACTCGCGTAGAGTCGCTATGTCTATCAGTTCTCTTACTTTTGCTGCAGTGACATTACTGTGATTGGAGTACTCCGAATTAGAGTCTTTTCTCCATAGATGGAAGACTTGCTCGAGTTTTGTATTGTATTCCGCAAAGCCTTCCATTTGTTCCTCATCATGAATCTGGTGTGTTTCTGTGTATGGTTTTGGGTAGATAAATATTTAAAGCTGTGATGTCTACAAGGTTTTTATTCGCAAAATTCCATTTTGCGTAGCCTTCAAGATGAGAAAGCATTTGGACGTCACTCAGCAGTCTTGATGGAATCACGATCCTTAGCACAAATATACAGCAGTGCTCGAGCGGCACACGAGCAGGATCTGAGCATCCAGTCGGTGAATTCGGTTAAAATATGCGTCAGGACCGGTTTGAGACGTCATTGAGCTTCGAGCAATGGTTTTGACGGGTCTAGTTTCTAGCGGTTAGGTCACTGTACTCAGCAACAAAGACGGACGTCCCAGCAGATTTCTCAGCTAGAGGAAAGCTGCGAATCTGATAACCCGTAGGGGGCGACCCCTAGGAAGGACCCATGATTCCAGGTTCGCGAGCTGGCCTGAAGTCGCTTACAAGGTCAGAGCTGATGATCTGTGCAAAAAGGGGACTGTGCAAAAAGGAGACGGCTAAGCAGCTTGGATACGCGGGTCGCAGCAACCCATGCAAATTGGCCAAAACCGACCAGCAGACGCTTCAGTACACGCAGACACTGGCCCAGCCGATACCGTGCAGCCCTAAAAACACGACGCCTATCAGCCGCAGGCCGTGCATCGATCAAACACAGCTTGGTAGTCGCCAAGGCCACTTTCGCTCCGACCGCTACGGCGACAGCAAGGAAATACAGCCAACGGTGATTCTTGGCCTTGTCATGTTGGCTGACTAGCGCCGACAACTGCTTCAAGGAAGGCTTGGCACCGGCGAGCCAGGGAATAATGCATTCGCTGGCTAAGGCTACGGTGTGGCTGCTGATATTTTTGTCTACAAGTCCCGGCGGACCATCAGGATTGACCGAGCAATAACCACGGGGGACGTACTCACAGGTGCTGGAGAGCGGCGATGAGCGCGACATGCCATTGGAAAAGTGCTTCACGGGGCACAACCGTTGGTTGTAGTCGTTGATCTCTGTGCGAATGGCGATCACGTCCTCATCGCTTAGGGTTCTTCTATTCGCGGCGTAGAACCCTTTGGAGTCGTCCGGTGCGTAATCCATGAAGTAGCTGGCTTCACCTTCCTTGATATGAGTAAAGGTCCACTGCGAATCGCTGCTCCACTGGCACGACTTCAGGCTACCCAAGTCATTGGCCTTACAGTAATCGTCGTAGCGCCTGATTTGGCTCAACAGGAACGCGCTGGCGTCCTGGATGCTTGCTGTCGCCTCCTTCAGCAGTGCGGCGTCTTCATTGGCACCGTTGTCCGCCACGAAGAACACCGCTGCGACCAATGCCAGCGGAAACCAGAAGTGATCATATATTTGGCGGAAGCGTTCGGTGAGGTTGAGGTTGTCATAAATAAGGACCATGACACCCCATCCAGTGAGGGCGCAAAGCATCAACAGGGGAATCAGCCCGACTTCGCTGCCCAGCTTCCCAACGCCGTTGATGGTGTAGCGGATGGGCAGGTAATTGATGGTTGGGAAAAGGCCCAGGCAGTTCAACACGCCAGGTAGGAACAGGAGCGCGAAGAAGATGAACACGCCTCGCTTCTTGCTCACGGTAAAGGCCGTTGCTGCCAGCAGGGGAATCAGCAGCAATGACAGCATCATCAGATAGCCCAGCGTGATCACCATGGCTTCATCAGGCGACCAGTAAGTTCCGATGATTTGCCCGGCGTCGTTACGCCCGGTGAAGGTCGATGATACGACGCCAAGGCCTTCCAGGATCTGGTGTAGGTTGTAGGCCGCGCCGTGGAGGAACTTTACGTAAGGGTAGAAAAAATCCCCTATTGAAATTGACATCAATCTGAGTCCTTCAATTTTTTTGCCATTCCGTGGTTACGTGGAGGAGAGCGGGAAAAACGGCCAGATTATGGGTGAGTCTATCCGAGGCGGCCCAGCGGATATCCGTTGGGCCGATGTCATTTTTGTGATGGAGCGCAAGCACGAGCATCGTCTACGGGCAGGGTACGCTCGGCTGCTTGAGCACAAGCAGCTGCATGTTCTGGATATTCCCGATGACTATCGCTTCATGGATCCTGAGCTGGTGGACATGCTTGAGCTGGCGGTGACGCCGTACCTGTGTATTTGAGCATTTAGGGCAATCTTCACGAGCCGCCCTTTCCTCAATGGCTAGGCGAAACGATCAGGCTCACAGGGAGTTCACCCGCAATCTCCGATAACTCCGTTCGCAATGCCATGGTGTTCTTAACAAGGCCGCGAGGGTCGTAAACGAAGAAAATGATTGCATGGCATTCGGGATGGGCACGATAGCGTGCGATATCCAGGATCAGCTCGTCGGCTAGCGACCTTGCGGTCATACCGTCGCGCGTCATCTTGAGTTCAATAAAGAGCCCATGTTCAGGCAGGAGGAAGTCTGCGCGGGTGCCGCCTGCTGCCATGCTCGGGGACGGCTCTTCAGGCTTTACGTTATCGAACTGCAATCTTAGCAACGCGTTGACCAGAAACTGGACGTCGTATTCATCGTCAAGCTGGATTCCCTTTCGGCCGCGTGGGCGGTGTTCCAGGTCTTTCGCAAAACGGTGAAAACGCAGCAGCATGCGCTCGATGATCTGGTCGGCTCGCTCTTGGGGGGCGGGGAGCACGGGCATATCAAAGGAGAAATGCTCTTGGAGTATCTGTTCCTCAAACCTGCGCTGCGCTTTTGGTGGCCCTTGGAAAATTGCGCAGGCTGTTAGCCCGATCAGAACCAACTCGATGGTCAAAAACAAAACAAGATAGCCTATGGAGACGGTCACTTTGTACTGGCCATCAAGCTTGTATTTGCTGCCTCCTCCCTGCCTGGGCTCGTCTCGTGGCACCAGTTTCAGGTTGAAAGTGACCATCACCCCGCCAATTCGATGTACGCCCTGTAAACCATGCAGCGAATCCAGGTCGATCTCCCCGCGGTTATACAGGTCGAGCAGAGCAAAGACCTCCCGGGATGCCCGTTGATACTCTTCGCTATTGATCACCTCAAGCACTGCGGGATTGGTAAGCCCCGAGTCCTCAAACCGTGGGGCTATCCAGGAGCAGTAGGTGAGGATGGGCATGAACACCAATATGGTGAAGCCGACCTTGGCGAACATGCGCCAGCGCCGGTTCTCCATCACTAACTCGCCCAGCGTGTCGTTTTCGCTACTGCTAAGAAAAAATGCAGAGATCCATTTCAGCAAAACGTATTTCTCCAAGATGTTCGGTTGCGCCAGGTCCCGCAGGTTTACTGGATATCTTTCAGGTAATCCCTAAGGGCTAGAAGCGGGCCCCGAAGCTCTTCTACCGTTCGGGAAGCGCCGAAGTCAGTCGCTAACCGCTCGAGTTCCCGTCCCAAAGCTGTATTGCTTCCCCCAATTGCCTCCAGCGCCAAGTCCAGGCAGTGCTGCACTTTCGCCTGGATAGTTTGGATGTTTTCTCTGCGCACCAACAACCCAAACACCTCCCGATCACACCCGCCCATCAACGGATCATCCCGCAGGATCGGGCTGTGACCCTCTGTCTCATAGGCCAGCTTGAGGGAGTAAAGAGCGACTGTTTCCAGCAGCAATTCCATGGGGTGAAATCCTTTGTCAGCGGGTGAGGAGGGGCGGTGGAGCTGGGTCAATTGGGCGTCGCAAGGCGGAGCATTGGTGGAGGTCGTGAGATCTTTGTGAGCGCTTCGCGCTCAAGCGGGAGCAAGCTCCCTCGCCACAGGGGTTGCGGTGTTCTTGTGGGTGTGGGCACGGTAGACACTTTTTTGCAGACGAAAAAAAAGACCTTGAATTTCAAGGTCTTTCTTTAAGATGGTGCCCCGAGGGAGACTCGAACTCCCACTCCTTTCGAAAACGGATTTTGAATCCGCCGCGTCTACCAATTCCGCCATCAGGGCTCAATGGCGGCGAAGTATAGAGAGGTGCCTACCGTTGGTCAATCACGTTTCATGGTGAATTTTTGATATTTCCGCTAGACTTTCCGGCCCTGCTAGACGAACCCCATCATGCGTGTTGCTGACTTTACCTTCGAACTCCCGGATTCGCTGATCGCTCGCCACCCTCTGGCCGAGCGTCGCGCCAGTCGACTGTTGACCCTGGATGGGGTCAGCGGTGCCATGGCTCACCGTCAATTCACTGATTTGCTTGAGCATTTGCGCCCGGGCGATTTGATGGTGTTCAACAATACCCGGGTGATTCCGGCGCGGTTGTTTGGCCAGAAGGCCTCCGGCGGCAAGCTGGAGATTCTGGTGGAGCGGGTGCTGGACAGTCATCGTGTGCTGGCCCATGTGCGCTCCAGCAAGTCGCCCAAGCCGGGTTCGTCGATTTTGATCGACGGTGGCGGCGAGGCGGTGATGGTGGCGCGGCATGATGCGTTGTTCGAGCTGGAATTTGCCGAAGAGGTGTTGCCGCTGCTCGACCGTGTCGGGCACATGCCGTTGCCTCCTTATATAGACCGCCCGGACGAAGGTTCGGACCGCGAGCGTTATCAGACCGTGTACGCCGAGCGCTTGGGGGCGGTGGCGGCGCCGACGGCGGGGTTGCATTTCGACCAGCCGTTGCTGGAGGCGATTGCCGCCAAGGGCGTGGAGACCGCGTTCGTGACGCTGCACGTGGGCGCTGGCACGTTCCAGCCGGTGCGGGTCGAGCGTATCGAAGACCACCACATGCACAACGAATGGCTCGAAGTGAGCCAGGACGTGGTCGATGCCGTGGCGGCCTGTCGCGCTCGAGGTGGTCGGGTGGTGGCGGTGGGGACCACCAGCGTGCGTTCCCTGGAAAGCGCTGCCCGCGATGGCGTGCTCAAGCCGTTCAGTGGCGACACCGATATCTTCATTTACCCGGGCCGACCGTTCCATGTGGTCGATGCCCTGGTCACCAACTTTCATTTGCCCGAATCCACGCTGTTGATGCTGGTTTCGGCGTTCGCCGGTTATCCCGAAGCCATGGCCGCCTACAAGGCCGCCGTCGAGCATGGATACCGCTTTTTCAGCTACGGTGATGCGATGTTCATCACCCGTAACCCCGCGCCACGCGGACCCGAGGAAACAGTATGAGTCGCACCTGTCGCATGTCCTTCGAGTTGCTCGCCACCGATGGCAAGGCTCGTCGCGGTCGTCTGACCTTCCCCCGCGGAACCGTGGAAACCCCGGCGTTCATGCCGGTGGGCACCTACGGCACGGTCAAGGGCATGCTGCCACGGGACATCGAGGCGATTGGCGCGGAGATCATCCTCGGCAATACCTTCCACCTGTGGCTGCGCCCGGGCATGGAAGTGATCAAGGCCCACGGCGACCTGCACGATTTCATGCAGTGGAAGGGCCCGATCCTGACCGACTCCGGCGGTTTCCAGGTGTTCAGCCTGGGCGCGATGCGCAAGATCAAGGAGGAGGGCGTGACCTTCGCTTCTCCGGTGGACGGTTCCAAGGTGTTCATGGGCCCGGAAGAGTCGATGCAGGTGCAGCGCGACCTGGGCTCGGACATCGTGATGATCTTCGACGAATGCACGCCGTACCCGGCCGATGAAGACGTGGCGCGGGTGTCCATGGAGCTGTCGTTGCGCTGGGCCCAGCGTTCGAAGAATGCCCATGGCGAAAACACCGCGGCGTTGTTCGGTATCGTCCAGGGCGGCATGCACCGCGACCTGCGCATGCGCTCCCTCGAAGGCCTGGACAAGATCGGCTTCGACGGCCTGGCGATTGGCGGGCTGTCGGTGGGCGAGCCCAAGCACGAGATGATCAAGGTGCTCGATTACCTGCCAGGGGAAATGCCTGCTGACAAACCTCGTTACCTTATGGGCGTTGGCAAACCGGAAGATCTGGTTGAGGGTGTGCGTCGCGGGGTGGACATGTTCGATTGCGTGATGCCAACCCGTAATGCCCGCAATGGGCATCTGTTCATCGACACGGGTGTGCTGAAGATTCGTAACGCGTTCCATCGCCATGATGATTCGCCGCTGGATCCGACGTGCGATTGCTACACCTGCCAGAACTTCTCCCGCGCTTATCTGCATCATTTGGACAAGTGCGGCGAAATGCTCGGCAGTATGCTCAATACCATCCACAATTTGCGCCATTATCAGGTGCTTATGGCTGGTTTGCGCGAGGCTATCCAACAGGGTACATTGGCCGCCTTTGTCGAGGCCTTCTATGCCAAGCGCGGGTTGCCTGTACCGCCTTTGGACTGAGTTTTCCGATCCCTAGATTCAATACTTGCAACTGGAGTGCTAAATGAGCTTTTTTATCTCTAATGCCATGGCTGACGCGGCTGCACCTGCTGCTGCCGGCCCTATGGGCGGTGGTTTCGAGTGGATTTTCCTGGTCGGCTTCCTGGTCATCTTCTACCTGATGATCTGGCGTCCACAGGCCAAGCGCGCCAAAGAGCAGAAGAACCTGCTGAGCAGCCTGCAAAAGGGCGATGAAGTGGTCACCACCGGCGGTATCGCTGGCAAGATCACCAAAGTGGCCGACGACTTCGTGGTACTGGAAGTGTCCGACACTGTTGAAATGAAGTTCCAGAAGGGCGCTATCGCGGCCACGTTGCCAAAAGGCACACTGAAAGCGATCTAAGTAACAACTTCTATTCAATCGACGGGGCGCGCAAGGCGCCCCGCGTCATAAGCGGGCGGCGTGATGCTGAACAAATACCCTCTGTGGAAATATGTACTGATCCTGGCGGTGCTGGCGGTCGGTCTGATTTATTCCGCTCCCAATCTATACCCGGATGACCCGGCCATTCAGGTCAGTGGCGCAAGCACTGCGCTGCAGGTCACCCAGGCCGATCTGGACCGTGCGAGCGCTGCGCTCAAGGCGTCCAATATCGAGGTCAAGGCTGCGTCCATTGCCGAAAACGGCAAGGGCGGCCTGCTGCGCCTGGTCAAGTCGGAAGACCAGTTGCCAGCCAAGGACGTGGTGCGCAAGGCGTTGGGCGACGATTACGTTGTAGCCCTGAACCTGGCCCAGACCACCCCGCAATGGCTGCGCAAGCTTGGCGCGCATCCGATGAAGCTGGGCCTGGACTTGTCCGGTGGTGTGCACTTCCTGCTGGAAGTGGACATGGAAAAAGCCCTCGACGCGCGGATGAAAGTCTACGAAGGCGACGTCAAGAGCCTGCTGCGTAAAGAGCGCCTGCGCTATCGCAGCCTGCCGCAACTCAACGGTGCCATTCAGCTGGGCTTCAGCGATGAAGATACCCGCGAGCAGGCCCGTGCGCTGATCCGCAAGAACTTCAACGATTTCGACATTGTGCCGGCCGACCTCAATGGTCAGGCGGTGCTGCGTCTGGCGATGACCCCGGCCAAGCTGGCGGAAATCCGCGAATACTCCATCAAGCAGAACTTGACCACGGTACGTAACCGCGTCAACGAACTGGGTGTGGCCGAGCCGATCGTGCAGCGCCAGGGCGCCAACCGCATCGTGGTTGAGCTGCCAGGCGTGCAGGACACCGCCGAAGCCAAGCGTATCCTTGGTAAAACAGCCAACCTGGAATTCCGCCTCGGCGCTGAACCGGGGGCGTCCAAGGCCACCACAGAGAGCTTCGAGTTCCGTGAAGGCGGTCGTCCGGCGGCGCAGATCGAGCGTGGCCTGATCATCACCGGTGACCAGGTGACCGACGCCCAGGCGGGCTTCGACGAGCAGGGTCGTCCGCAGGTGAACATCCGTCTCGACGGCCACGGTGGCGAACTGATGAGCCGCGCCACGCGCAGCAACGTCGGTCGCAGCATGGCGGTGATCTTCATCGAGCAGAAACCGACCACCACCTACACCAAGCAAGTGGTCGACGGTGTCGAGAAAGACGTCGCGGTGCAGACCTTCAAGGAAGAGAAGAAGATCATCAGCCTGGCGACCATCCAGTCGCCACTGGGCAGCCAGTTCCGCATCACCGGCCTGAACGGCCAGGGTGAATCCTCGGAACTGGCCCTGCTGCTGCGTGCCGGTGGCCTGGCCGCGCCGATGTACTTCGCTGAAGAACGCACCATCGGCCCGAGCCTGGGTGCCGACAACATCACCAAGGGTATCGATGCATCGCTGTGGGGCATGCTGTTCGTCTCGCTGTTCATCATCGCCATCTACCGTTTCTTCGGCATCATCGCCACCGTCGCGCTGGCGGTGAACATGGTGCTGCTGCTGGCCCTGATGTCGCTGCTGGGTGCTACGCTGACCCTGCCGGGTATCGCCGGTATCGTGTTGACCATGGGCATGGCGGTGGACGCCAACGTGCTGATCTTCTCGCGGATACGTGAAGAGATCGCCGCGGGCATGACGATCCAGCGGGCAATCAACGAAGGCTTCGGCCGGGCATTCACCGCGATTCTCGACTCCAACCTGACCACGTTGCTGGTCGGCGGGATTCTCTTTGCCATGGGCACCGGCCCGGTCAAGGGCTTCGCAGTGACCATGTCCCTCGGGATCTTTACCTCGATGTTCACAGCCATCATGGTGACCCGCGCAATGGTCAACCTGATCTTTGGCGGTCGTGACTTCAAGAAGTTGTGGATTTAAGGGGCTGCCATGTTACGTACAATCAACTTCATGGGCGTTCGCAACATTGCGTTCGGCGTCACATTGTTCCTTACCGTACTGGCGTTGTTCAGCTGGGCCACCAAGGGATTGAACTACGGCCTGGACTTCACCGGCGGTACGCTCATCGAGCTGACCTACGAGCGTCCGGCTGATGTCACCAAGGTGCGTGAGCAACTGGCGACCTCGGGCTACAGCGATGCCATCGTGCAGAGCTTCGGTGCGACCACCGACCTGCTGGTGCGCATGCCGGGTGAAGACCCGCAACTGGGCCACCAGGTAGCCGAAGCCTTGCAGAAGGCTGGAGGCGACAACCCGGCGCAGGTCAAGCGCGTCGAGTTCGTCGGCCCGCAAGTGGGTGAAGAACTGCGCGACCAGGGCGGCCTCGGCATGCTGTTGGCGTTGGGCGGCGTGATGCTCTACCTGGCTTTCCGCTTCCAGTGGAAGTTCGCGGTGGGTGCGATTGCCTCGCTGATCCACGACGTGATCGTGACCGTGGGTATCCTGTCGTTCTTCCAGATCACCTTCGACTTGACGGTGCTGGCGGCGGTGTTGGCGATCATCGGTTACTCCCTCAACGACACTATCGTGGTGTTCGACCGGGTGCGTGAAAACTTCCGTGTGCTGCGCAAGGCATCGTTGGTCGAGAACATCAACATTTCGACCACCCAGACGCTGCTGCGGACCATGGCGACGTCGATCTCTACCTTGCTGGCGATTGCTGCGCTGCTGTTTTTTGGTGGCGACAACCTGTTCGGTTTCTCCATCGCGCTGTTCATCGGTGTGATGGCGGGTACCTACTCGTCGATCTACATCGCTAACGTGGTGCTGATCTGGCTGAACCTGAACTCCGAGGACCTGATTCCTCCTGCGGCCACCGAAACGGAAGTGGACGACCGCCCATAAGGCTCGTCGCTCCGCCGGTCACCGCTGAAAAGGCGCGAGTTGAACTCGCGCCTTTTTTTGTGCTCCAAGGCTGGGAGAAGCGCGGATTAATCCGCTTGTGATGGTCAGGAGGTTCAAGTGAACAAATCGATGCTGGTTGGTGCGGTATTGGGTGCTGTCGGTGTAACAGCCGGTGGCGCGGTCGCCACCTACAGCTTGGTAAAGAGTGGCCCTGAGTATGCGCAAGTACTGGCCGTGGAACCGGTCAAGACCCAAATCAAGACCCCGCGTGAAGTGTGCAAGGACGTCACCGTGACTCGGCAGAAGCCAGTCCAGGACCAGCACCAGATCGCCGGCACCGTGCTGGGCGCCGTAGCCGGTGGCCTGCTGGGTAACCAGATCGGCGGTGGCACCGGCAAGAAAATCGCCACTGTGGCGGGTGCGGCCGGTGGTGGTTATGCCGGTAACAAGATTCAGGAAGGCATGCAGGAGCGCGACACCTACACCACCACCCAGACGCGTTGCAACACGGTCAATGACATCAGCGACAAGGTGGTAGGCTACGACGTTCGCTACATGCTCGACGGCAAAGAAGGCAAAGTCCGCATGGATCGCGACCCGGGCAACCAGATCCCGGTGAGCAAGGAAGGCCAACTGATCCTGGGCCAGAACGAACCAGCCCAGTGATCCAGCCGCTATGAAAAAAGCACCCTTCGGGGTGCTTTTTTTTCGCCCGCATTTTGTGGCCCATTCCTCAAATATCCTGTGGGATGACTGTGGGAGCAAAGCTTGCTCGCGATAGCGGTGGGTCAGGTGGCCTCTCTGTTGAGTGTGCCACTGTATCGCGAGCAAGCTTTGCTCCCACAGTGGTTCGGGTGTGCAAAATCCAGGCATAAAAAAGCACCCCGAAAGGTGCTTTTTCTGTAGCTGTGTCGCTTAGCGTTTCAGCGAAGCCGGCAAATGCGGCTGGATAGCAGTGAGCACAGCCTTGAAGCATTTGGTGTTGCCGGCAACGATGTGGCCTTTTTCAAGGAAGTCGTGGCCGCCGGTGAAGTCGCTCACCAAACCACCCGCTTCCTGGATCAGCAGGGCACCCGCTGCCATGTCCCACTCGGACAGGCCCGACTCCCAGAATGCATCGAAACGACCGGCAGCCACATAAGCCAGGTCCAGGCTCGCGGCGCCAGCGCGGCGGATGCCGGCGGTCTGGCCGACCAGGGCGCGGAACATGCCCAGGTAGTTGTCCAGGTTGTCCATCTGGTCATCACGGAACGGGAAGCCGGTACCCAGCAGGGCGCCGTCCAGGCTGGTGCGGCCGCTGACGCGCAGGCGACGACCGTTCAGTTGGGCGCCACGGCCGCGGCTGGCGGTGAATTCTTCCTGGCGAACCGGGTCCAGCACGACAGCGTGTTCCAGGCGGCCACGGTATTTGCAGGCGATGCTGACAGCGAAATGAGGAATGCCGCGCAAGAAGTTGGTGGTGCCGTCCAGCGGATCGATGATCCACAGGTACTCTTCGCCTTCGATGCCAGTGCCGGCGTGCATGCCGGTCTCTTCACCGAGGATGGAGTGGTTCGGATAAGCCTTGCGCAGGGCGTCGACGATCTTTTGCTCGGCGGCGCGATCGACCTCGGACACGTAGTCCTTGGCGTCTTTTTCATCGACCTTGATGGTATCCAGGCGCTCGATGGAGCGGAAGATCAGTTCACTGGCGCTGCGGGCGGCGCGCAGCGCGATATTCAGCATGGGCTGCATGGATGTGTCACCTAAGGTTGTTAAAGAAAGCCGCGCATTCTATCAGAAAGTTTTCTCAGGAGAAGGTTGGTGTTCGCTTTCATAGCTTAACGGTAGGTGCTTCTGTAAGATTTGCTCCCTTTATCGTGTTCGAGAGCGCCCCCCTTGTTGCAGAACATTCGTGTCGTCCTGGTCAATACCAGCCATCCGGGTAACATCGGCGGAGCTGCGCGGGCCATGAAGAACATGGGCCTGTCGCGGCTGGTGCTGGTCGAGCCGCGCTTGTTTCCTCATCACGAAGCCGACGCCCGCGCTTCTGGTGCCGGTGACATCCTGGCCAACGCGCAAGTCGTCGCCACCCTCGAAGATGCCCTGGTGGGTTGCAACCTGGTGCTTGGTACCAGCGCCCGCGACCGGCGTATTCCCTGGCCGCTGCTCGACCCCCGGGAATGCGGCACCAAAGTGGTCGAAGAGGCCGCGCAAGGCTTTGAAATCGCCCTGGTGTTCGGCCGTGAAGACTCCGGCCTGACCAATGACGAGCTGCAGCGATGTCACTTTCACGTGCATATCCCTTCCGACCCCGAGTTCAGTTCCTTGAACCTGGGGGCGGCGGTGCAGGTGTTGAGTTATGAAGTGCGCATGGCTTGGCTGGCGGCCGAAGGCAAGCCCAGCAAAGTCGAAAAAACCGAGGTCACGTCGCCGCGCAGTGAGACACTGGCGACCATGGACGAGCTGGAACGATTCTATGAGCACCTGGAGCAGACCCTGGTGGACATCGAGTTCCTCGACCCGGAAAAGCCGCGGCACTTGATGGCGCGCCTGCGTCGGTTGTACGGACGAAGCTCGGTCAGCCGGGCGGAGATGAATATATTGCGCGGCATCCTCACGGAAACCCAGAAGGCGGCCCGTGGCGAGCTGATTAAGCGGAAGAAATAAAATGTTCGAACGTTTGCGTGAAGATATCCAAAGTGTTTTCCATCGTGACCCGGCGGCGCGCAATGCCTTTGAAGTGCTGACCTGCTACCCGGGGATGCACGCCATCTGGATCCATCGCCTGTCCGGCGCCTTGTGGAACATGGGCTGGAAGTGGCTGGCGCGGCTGGTCTCGAACTTCGGCCGCTGGCTGACCGGGATCGAGATCCACCCGGGCGCCAAGGTCGGTCGCCGGTTCTTCATCGACCACGGCATGGGCATCGTCATCGGTGAAACCGCCGAGATCGGCGACGACGTGACCTTGTACCAGGGCGTGACCCTCGGCGGCACCAGCTGGAACAAAGGCAAGCGTCACCCAACCCTGGAAGACGGCGTGGTGGTCGGTGCCGGTGCCAAGGTGCTCGGGCCGTTCACGGTGGGGGCGGGGGCGAAAGTCGGCTCCAACGCCGTGGTGACCAAGGCCGTGCCGCCGGGTGCGACCGTGGTGGGGATTCCGGGGCGGATCATCGTCAAGTCCGATGAGGAGCAGGATGCTCGCCGCAAGGCCATGGCCGAGAAGATCGGCTTCGACGCCTACGGTGTCGGCGAAGACATGCCCGACCCGGTCGCCCGGGCCATCAACCAGTTGCTCGATCACCTGCAGGCCGTCGATGGGCGCCTGGAGGGGATGTGCGGCGCCCTGAAGGACCTGGGCAGTAATTACTGTGCCAAGGACCTGCCTGAACTGCGCGAGGAAGACTTTGCGTGTGTGAAGGATAAGGATCAAAGTCAGGCCGGCTGACCGAGGTGTCTGCATCGCGGGCAAGCCTTGCTCCCACAGGGGGCTCCTTTAAGCGCAAGGCTTTGGGGGCAGGCTGTGGGAGCAGGCTGTGGGAGCAGGCTTTGGGGGCAGGCTGTGGGAGCAGGCTGTGGGAGCAGGCTGTGGGAGCAGGCTTTGGGGGCAGGCTGTGGGAGCAGGCTGTGGGAGCAAGGCTTGCCCGCGATGAACGATAACGCGGTATCACTGGCCGCCGCCAGCCAGCCTTTGCTATCATGCGCGCGCTCTTTCGCGGGTAAACCTGAGTAAAGCACTAGGTCTTATACTTGACTTAAATACTCGGGAATTGCATACTCGCCCCCATTCCGAACTCCGTGGTAATTGTCCATGCGACTGACTACAAAAGGCCGATACGCCGTGACCGCAATGCTCGATCTGGCATTGCATGCGCAGCACGGGCCGGTGTCCCTGGCCGATATCTCCGAGCGCCAGGGCATTTCCCTGTCTTACCTTGAGCAACTGTTCGCCAAGCTGCGCCGCAGCAACCTGGTCTCCAGCGTTCGCGGCCCTGGCGGTGGCTACCAGCTGTCGCGGGACATGCAAGGCATCCAGGTCGCCCAGGTGATCGATGCGGTGAACGAATCGGTCGATGCGACCAAATGCCAGGGCCTAGGCGACTGCCATGGCGGCGATACTTGCCTGACCCACCACTTGTGGTGCGACCTCAGCCTGCAGATTCACGAATTTCTAAGCGGTATCAGCTTGGCTGACCTTGTAACTCGCCGTGAGGTGCAAGAAGTAGCCCAGCGTCAGGACCAGCGCCGTTGCAACAGCAAGGCGCCGCACCTGGACAAGATTGAAGCGTCCGCCGTCGAATGACTGCCGCAGAGCACGCGGAACGCCAGCCAGCCTGATTTAGGAGAAAGTCCATGAAATTGCCGATTTACCTTGATTACTCTGCGACCACCCCGGTTGATCCGCGTGTTGCGCAAAAAATGAGTGAATGCCTGCTGGTCGACGGAAACTTCGGTAACCCGGCGTCCCGTTCCCACGTGTTTGGCTGGAAGGCCGAAGAGTCGGTCGAAAACGCCCGTCGCCAGGTCGCCGACCTGGTCAACGCCGACCCGCGTGAAATCGTCTGGACCTCCGGTGCCACCGAATCCGACAACCTGGCAATCAAGGGTGTCGCGCATTTCTACCACACCAAGGGCAAGCACCTGATCACCTCCAAGATCGAGCACAAGGCTGTCCTGGACACCATGCGCCAACTGGAGCGTGAAGGCTTCGAAGTTACCTACATCGAGCCCGGTGAAGACGGCATCATCACCCCGGCCATGGTTGAAGCCGCCCTGCGCGACGACACCATCCTGGTTTCGATCATGCACGTGAACAACGAAATCGGCACCGTCAACGACATCGCGGCCATCGGCGAACTGACCCGCTCCAAGGGCGTTCTGTTCCACGTCGACGGCGCGCAGTCCACTGGCAAGGTCGACATCGACCTGTCCAAGCTGAAAGTCGACCTGATGTCGTTCTCGGCCCACAAGACCTACGGCCCTAAAGGCATCGGCGCGCTGTACGTCAGCCGCAAGCCGCGTGTTCGCCTCGAAGCGACCATGCATGGCGGCGGTCACGAGCGTGGCATGCGTTCCGGTACCCTGGCGACCCACCAGATCGTCGGCATGGGCGAAGCCTTCCGCGTCGCCAAGGAAGACATGGCGGCCGAGAATGTACGCATCAAGGCCCTGAGCGACCGTTTCTTCAAGCAGGTCGAGCACCTCGAAGAACTCTACGTCAACGGCAGCCTGACCGCCCGCGTACCGCACAACCTGAACCTGAGCTTCAACTACGTTGAAGGCGAGTCGCTGATCATGGCGCTCAAGGATCTGGCCGTGTCGTCCGGTTCGGCGTGCACCTCGGCGTCCCTGGAGCCTTCGTACGTACTGCGCGCCCTGGGCCGCAACGACGAACTGGCCCACAGCTCCATTCGCTTTACCTTCGGCCGTTTCACCACCGAAGAAGAAATCGATTACGCCGCGCAGAAAGTCTGCGAGGCCGTTACCAAGCTGCGCGCTCTGTCGCCGCTGTGGGACATGTACAAAGACGGCGTCGACATTTCGAAAATCGAGTGGGCGGCGCACTGAAGAAGTCGCCACCAGAGCGACTCACTGATGAGGATTGAAGCAAATGGCATATAGCGAAAAGGTCATCGACCACTACGAGAACCCGCGCAACGTCGGCAAGATGGACGCGCAGGATCCTGATGTCGGCACCGGCATGGTCGGCGCTCCGGCGTGCGGCGACGTCATGCGCCTGCAGATCAAGGTCAACGAGCAGGGCATCATCGAAGATGCCAAGTTCAAGACCTATGGCTGCGGTTCGGCCATCGCGTCCAGCTCCCTGGCCACCGAGTGGATGAAGGGCAAGACCCTTGATGAAGCCGAAACCATCAAGAACACCCAGCTGGCCGAAGAACTGGCCCTGCCGCCAGTGAAGATCCACTGCTCGGTACTCGCCGAAGACGCCATCAAGGCCGCCGTTCGCGATTACAAGCAGAAGAAAGGCTTGATCTGATCCGCGTACGGTAAGGAGTTTTCCATGGCTATCCAGATGACAGAAGCGGCAGCTAACCATATCCAGCGCTCACTTGCGGGGCGCGGCAAGGGTGAGGGTATCCGCCTGGGTGTGCGCACCACGGGCTGTTCTGGTCTCGCCTATGTACTGGAATTCGTCGACGAAGTGGGCGAAGACGATCAGGTGTTCGAAAGTCATGGTCAGAAAGTGATCATCGACCCGAAAAGCCTGACGTACCTGGACGGTACCGAACTGGATTTCGTCAAGGAAGGGTTGAACGAAGGCTTCAAGTTCAACAACCCCAACGTGCGCGGTGAATGTGGCTGCGGCGAAAGCTTCAACATCTGAGGCGGCTTGTGGGTACTCCTTGTCATTTTGCGTTGTTCCAGATGCAGCCTGCGTTCCAGCTGGATCTCGAGCAGTTGTCCGCGCGTTATCTTGAATTGGCCCGTGGCGTCCATCCCGACCGCTTTGCCGATGCCTCCGAGGCGGAGCAGCGGCGGGCGCTCGAGCAGTCGGCGAACCTCAACGAGGCTTACCAGACGCTCAAGCACCCGGCCAAGCGCGCGCGTTACCTGCTCGCCATCAGCGGCCATGAGTTGCCGTTGGAGGTCACGGTCCACGATCCCGAGTTTCTTTTGCAGCAGATGCAGTGGCGCGAAGAGCTCGAGGACCTGCAGGACAGCGCCGACCTGGCCGGTGTCGCGGTATTCAAGCGGCGCTTGAAAGACGCCCAGCAAACACTGAACGAAAGCTTCGCAGCTTGCTGGAACGATGCCGCGCAACGCGAACAGGCCGAACGCCTGATGCGGCGCATGCAGTTCCTCGACAAGCTCACCTACGAAGTGCGCCAGCTAGAAGAGCGCCTCGACGATTAACCCAGTGCCGCTCCGGTCGCACGCCTGATTACAGATAAGTCCTGATTACGATGGCCCTACTGCAGATCGCCGAACCCGGCCAAAGTCCACAACCGCACCAGCGTCGCCTGGCTGTCGGGATCGACTTGGGTACCACCAATTCCCTGGTCGCTGCCTTGCGCAGCGGTCTTTCCGAGCCGCTGGCCGATGAGCAAGGGCAGGTGATCCTGCCGTCCGCCGTGCGTTATCACGCCGACCGCGTGGAAGTGGGCGAGTCCGCCAAGCTGGCCGCCGCCACCGACCCGCTGAACACCATTGTCTCGGTCAAGCGCTTGATGGGTCGTGGTCTGTCCGACGTCAAGCAATTGGGCGACCAGCTGCCGTACCGCTTCGTCGGCGGCGAATCCCACATGCCGTTCATCGAAACCGTGCAGGGCCCGAAAAGCCCGGTCGAGGTTTCCGCCGACATCCTCAAGGTCCTGCGCCAGCGTGCCGAAGCGGCGTTGGGTGGTGAACTGGTGGGCGCGGTCATTACCGTCCCGGCCTATTTCGACGATGCCCAGCGCCAAGCCACCAAGGACGCCGCCAAGCTGGCCGGCCTGAACGTGCTGCGCCTGCTCAACGAGCCGACTGCCGCTGCCGTGGCGTATGGCCTGGACCAGCATGCCGAAGGCCTGGTCGCGATCTACGACCTGGGCGGCGGTACATTCGATATTTCGATCCTGCGCCTGACCGGCGGTGTTTTCGAAGTCCTGGCCACCGGTGGCGACAGCGCCCTGGGCGGCGATGACTTCGACCACGCCATCGCCGGCTGGATCATCGAGCAAGCCGGCTTGTCCGCCGACCTCGACCCGGGTGCGCAACGCCACCTGCTGCAAACCGCCTGCGCCGCCAAGGAAGCCTTGACCGACGCCGCCACCGTTGAAGTCGCTTATGGCGACTGGAAAGCGGCGCTGACCCGCGAAGCCTTCGATGCCCTGATCGAGCCCATGGTCGCCCGCAGCCTCAAGGCCTGCCGCCGTGCCGTGCGCGATTCCGGTGTCGAGCTTGAAGATGTGAAAGCCGTGGTCATGGTCGGTGGTTCGACCCGCGTGCCTCGGGTTCGCGAAGCCGTTGCCGAGGCCTTTGGCCGCCAGCCGCTGACCGAAATCGACCCGGACCAGGTGGTCGCCATCGGCGCCGCGATCCAGGCCGATACCCTGGCCGGCAACAAGCGCGACGGCGGCGAACTGTTGCTGCTCGACGTGATTCCGTTGTCCCTGGGGCTGGAAACCATGGGCGGCCTGATGGAGAAGGTGATTCCACGCAACACCACCATCCCGGTTGCCCGCGCCCAGGACTTCACCACCTATAAAGACGGCCAGTCGGCCATGATGGTCCACGTGCTGCAAGGCGAGCGTGAACTGATCAGCGACTGCCGTTCCCTGGCCCGTTTCGAACTGCGCGGCATCCCGCCGATGGTGGCCGGTGCGGCGAAGATCCGCGTGACCTTCCAGGTCGATGCCGATGGTTTGCTCAACGTCTCCGCCCGCGAACTGGCTTCGGGCGTGGAAGCGAGCATCCAGGTCAAGCCGTCCTATGGCCTGACCGACGGCGAAATCGCCAAGATGCTCAAGGATTCCTTCCAGCACGCCAGCGACGACAAGGTGGCGCGAGTGCTGCGCGAGCAACAGGTCGACGCCCAGCGCCTGATCGAAGCCGTGCAAGGTGCCTTGGAAGCTGACGGCGATCGCTTGCTCGACGCTGAAGAGCGCATGGTCATCGAGCTGCAGATGCAGGAACTGTCCGAATTGATCAAAGGCACCGATGGTTATGCCATTGAGCAGCAGACCAAGCGTCTGTCGCAAGTCACCGATGCCTTTGCTGCCCGCCGCCTGGACTCGACGGTGAAAGCCGCCCTGGCGGGGCGCAACCTGAATGAAATCGAGGAATAACTGATGCCGCAGATCATTTTTCTGCCACACGCCGAGCATTGCCCGGACGGTATGGTGGTAGAGGCCGAAACCGGCAAGTCCCTGCTTGAAGTGGCCCATGACAACCACATCGAGATCGAGAGCGCCTGCGGCGGCGTTTGTGCCTGCACCACGTGCCATTGCATCATTCGCGAGGGTTTCGACTCGCTGAATGAGGCCGATGAGCTGGAAGAGGACTATCTTGATCGGGCCTGGGGCCTGGAGCCGACGTCGCGCCTGACCTGTCAGGCCAAGGTCGGCACCGAGGACCTGGTGGTCGAAATCCCGAAATATTCGCTTAACCATGCGGCCGAAGCGCCGCACTGATGGTGACACTGTCATGAGCTATGGTTGGAATGATGTTCAACGCATCGCAGAAGAACTGGCCGAAGCCAAGCCGGACGTGGATCCGCTGGCTGTGAATTTTGTCGATTTGCAGCGCTGGATCATGGAGCTACCCGATTTCGACAATACCTCTGGCCGTTGTGGCGAGAAGGTCTTGGAAGCGGTCCAGACGCTCTGGATCGAAGAAATCGACTGATCGACCTGGCAGGTTAGGCAATACCCCTGAACCCGCGTATAATTCGCGGGTTTAATTTTTCGCAAATTACCGTTTCTGGAGTTACACCATGGCTGTTCAACGTACTTTCTCCATCATCAAGCCTGACGCCGTTGCTAAAAACGTGATCGGCAAGATCGTTACCCGCTTCGAAGACGCTGGCCTGCGCGTTGTAGCTTCGAAAATGAAGCAACTGTCCAAAGCCGAAGCCGAAGGCTTCTACGCCGAGCACAGCGAGCGCGGTTTCTTCGGTGAGCTGGTTGCCTTCATGACTTCCGGTCCGGTTGTCGTTCAGGTGCTGGAAGGCGAAAACGCCATCGCTCGCAACCGTGAGCTGATGGGCGCCACCAACCCTAAAGAAGCTGCTGCCGGCACCATCCGTGCTGACTTCGCCGAGTCCATCGACGCCAACGCCGTCCACGGTTCGGACTCCGAAGCCGCTGCCGCTCGCGAAATCGCTTACTTTTTCTCCGCTACTGAAGTAACCACTCGCTAAGCCCAGGCTTTTGAGTGAAGGTGAATCCATGACTACATCGAACGGCAAAACCAACCTGTTGGGCCTGACCCAGCCGGAAATGGAGAAATTCTTCGACTCGATCGGGGAGAAGCGTTTCCGTGCCGGCCAGGTGATGAAATGGATTCACCACTTTGGCGTCGACGACTTCGACGCCATGACGAATGTCGGCAAGGCCCTGCGTGAAAAGCTCAAGGCTGTTGCCGAGATTCGCGGCCCCGAAGTGGTCAGCCAGGACATTTCCAGCGACGGCACCCGCAAGTGGGTGGTGCGCGTGGCGTCCGGCAGCTGCGTCGAGACCGTCTACATTCCCCAGGGCAAGCGCGGCACCTTGTGCGTTTCGTCCCAGGCAGGCTGTGCCCTGGATTGCAGTTTCTGCTCCACCGGCAAGCAAGGCTTCAATAGCAACCTCACCGCCGCCGAAGTGATCGGCCAGGTGTGGATTGCCAACAAATCCTTTGGCAGCGTCCCGGCGACCGTCGACCGTGCCATCACCAACGTGGTGATGATGGGCATGGGTGAGCCGCTGCTGAACTTCGACAACGTCGTTTCCGCCATGCACCTGATGATGGACGACCTGGGCTACGGCATCTCCAAGCGCCGCGTGACCCTGTCCACCTCTGGCGTGGTGCCGATGATCGATGAGCTGGCCAAGCACATCGACGTCTCCCTGGCGTTGTCGCTGCACGCACCCAATGACGCATTGCGTAACCAATTGGTGCCGATCAACAAGAAGTATCCGCTTAAGATGCTGCTCGAGTCGTGCCAGCGCTACATGTCGTCCCTGGGCGAAAAACGCGTGCTGACCATCGAGTACACGCTGCTCAAGGATGTGAACGACAAGGTCGAGCACGCGGTCGAGATGATCGAGCTGCTCAAGAACATCCCGTGCAAGATCAACCTGATCCCGTTCAACCCGTTCCCGCATTCCGGTTATGAGCGTCCGAGCAACAACGCGATTCGTCGCTTCCAGGATCAGCTTCACCACGCTGGCTTCAACGTCACCGTGCGCACCACCCGCGGCGAAGACATCGACGCCGCCTGTGGCCAATTGGTAGGACAGGTGCTGGATCGCACCCGTCGCAGCGAACGCTACATTGCCGTGCGTGAGTTGAACGCCGCGGATGATGCGGTGCAAAACGCTGCGAACAGTCACTAAGAGAGGAACTCTATGTCCCTGCGCTTCGCGCTCGTTTTGCTGTTGGCCGGCCTTTGTTCCGGTTGTGTCCTGTCGGGTGACTACAACCCGATGAAGACCAGCAAAGGGCGTGACGAGGCACGTGTGGCCTATGTGCAACTGGGCATCGGCTACCTGCAGCAGGGCATGACCGAACGGGCCAAGGTGCCGCTCAAGAAGGCCCTGGAGCTGGACGATTCCGACCCGGATGCCAACGCGGCCCTGGCCCTGGTGTTCCAGGCCGAGATGGAGTCGGAACTGGCCGACCAGCATTTTCGCAAGGCGTTGGCCGGCCGCCCCCAGGATGCACGGATCCTGAACAACTACGGCAGCTTTCTTTTCGAGCAGAAACGCTACAAGGAAGCCTACGAGCGCTTCGAGCAGGCTGCCGCCGATACCCTTTACCCTGAGCGTTCGCGGGTGTTCGAGAACCTCGGCATGACGGCCGCGCAGTTGGGACAGCGTGACCTGGCCCGCCAGCAGCTCGAAAAGGCGCTGCGGCTCAACCGCCAGCAACCGCGGGCGCTGCTGGAAATGGCTGAGTTGTCTTACGAAGACAGGCATTATGTGCCCGCCCGTGACTACTACGAGCGTTTTAGCCTGCTGAGCGAGCAAAATGCACGTAGTCTATTGCTCGGCGTTCGGCTGGCACATGTGTTTGAAGATCGCGACAAAGCTGCAAGTTACGGCTTGCAACTCAAAAGACTCTATCCCGGTACGCCGGAATATCAGCAATACCTGTCGGAGCAATGATGAAAGCGGCGCATCCCGAAGTTGTAGCAGCGACTCGCGTAAATCCCGGTGAGACCCTGCGTCAAGCCCGCGAAAGCAATGGTTGGTCGCTGGCCGAAGTGGCCCTCAAGCTCAATCTTACCGTGGCTTCCCTCGGCAATCTGGAAGCGGGCGCGTTCGACAAGCTGCCCGGGCACACCTTCGCCCGGGGCTACATCCGCGCCTATGCCAAGTTGCTCGGCATGGACCAGACCGTGCTGGTCCAGCAATTCGATCAATACACCGGTTCCGATGCCCAGGGCAGCAATGTGCACAGCCTGGGGCGCATCGAGGAGCCGGTTCGCGTTTCCCACACCATTTTGCGAATCGTCAGCCTGTTGCTGCTGATCGCGGTGATCGGTGGCGGTTTTGTCTGGTGGCAGGACCAGGCGTCCTTGCGCAACAAGGAGCCCGTCGCCATGAACCCCGAGCACGTCGAGGTCGAGGGCGCTGACGGCACCACCCAGATCCATCCGCTGGACGAGCCGGAAGACCAGGCTGTCATCGAAGGCCAGACCGAAGGCGAAACCGCCCTGGCGTTGCCACAAAGCCAGGACGACGCCGATGCCCAGGCCGGTGCCGAGCCGGCTGTTCCAGCACCGACCACGCCGACTGCACCGGCTGCCCCGAACACCGGCAGCGCACCGATTGCCACGGCCCCGGCCGCGCCGAGTACGCCAGCACCGGCTGCGCCTGCGACCCACGCCGCGCCTACCGCTCCAGTCGCCCCGGCAGCTCCAGCGGCTCCGACCCCGGCGCCAGTCGCGGGTGAAGGCCAGGTGCAGATCCAGTTTGTCGCCGACTGCTGGACGCAGATCACCGACGGCAACGGCAAGGTGCTGTTCAGTGGCCTCAAGCGCAAGGGCGACAGCACCGCCGTCAATGGCAAGCCGCCGTTTGCCGTACGCCTGGGTTATGCCCGTGGCGCACAGGTCAGCTATAACGGCCAGCCGGTCGACATCGCTCCGTTCACCAGTGGCGAGACCGCTCGCCTGAAGTTGGGTCAATAAGTCATGCACGGCGAATCTCCAATCAAGCGTCGCGAATCCCGAAAGATCTGGGTCGGTAACGTGCCCGTGGGCGGCGATGCGCCTATCGCTGTGCAGAGCATGACCAACAGCGACACCAATGATGTGGCCGCCACGGTCGCGCAGATCAACCGCCTGGAAGCCGCCGGTGTCGACATCGTGCGCGTTTCCGTGCCGGACATGGACGCCGCCGAGGCGTTCGGCAAGATCAAGCAACTGGTCAAGGTGCCTTTGGTCGCCGACATTCACTTCGACTACCGCATCGCCCTGCGCGTGGCCGAGTTGGGCGTCGATTGCCTGCGTATCAACCCGGGCAACATCGGTCGCGAAGACCGTGTACGTGCCGTGGTGGATGCGGCCCGCGACCGGGGCATCCCGATCCGTATCGGTGTGAACGCCGGTTCCCTGGAAAAAGACCTGCAAAAGAAATACGGCGAACCGACCCCAGCGGCGCTGGTGGAATCCGCCCTGCGCCATGTCGAGCACCTTGAGCGCCTGAACTTCCAGGACTTCAAGGTCAGCGTGAAGGCGTCCGACGTGTTCATGGCCGTCGAAGCCTACCGCCTGCTGGCCAAGGAAATCGTCCAGCCGCTGCACCTGGGCATCACCGAAGCCGGTGGGTTGCGTTCGGGCACGGTGAAATCCGCCGTCGGCCTCGGTATGCTGCTCGCCGAAGGGATTGGCGATACCATCCGCATCTCGTTGGCGGCTGACCCGGTCGAGGAAGTGAAAGTCGGCTACGACATTCTCAAGTCCCTGCACCTGCGTTCCCGTGGCATCAACTTCATCGCCTGCCCGAGCTGCTCGCGGCAGAACTTCGATGTGGTCAAGACCATGAACGAACTGGAAGGGCGCCTCGAAGACCTGCTGGTGCCGCTGGATGTCGCGGTGATCGGTTGCGTGGTCAACGGGCCGGGCGAAGCCAAGGAGGCCCATATCGGCCTGACTGGCGGTACACCGAACCTGATTTACATCGACGGCAAGCCGTCGCAGAAACTGACGAATGACAATCTGGTGGATGAGCTGGAACGGCTGATTCGCCAGAAAGCGGCCGAAAAGGTCGAAGCCGACGCTGCAGTGATTGCGCGTGGTTGAGTCGAACGAATTTAAGGATTACCTGTGAGCAAGTCTCTGCAAGCCATTCGTGGCATGAACGACATCCTGCCCGAGCAGACGCCCCTGTGGCGCTATTTCGAGGGCACCGTGGCGCGCCTGCTGGATAACTACGGTTACCGGCAGATCCGCATGCCGATCGTCGAGTTCACCGAGCTGTTCAAGCGCTCCATCGGTGAAGTGACCGACATCGTCGAAAAAGAGATGTACACCTTCGACGACCGCAACGGCGATTCCCTGACCCTGCGCCCCGAAGGCACGGCGGCGTGCGTGCGTGCGGTGCTCGAACACGGCATCACCGGCGGCGGCCAGGTGCAGAAGCTCTGGTACGTCGGCCCGATGTTCCGTCACGAGCGTCCGCAGAAAGGCCGTTATCGCCAGTTCCACCAGATTGGCCTGGAAGTGTTCAATCTCGAAGGTCCGGACATCGATGCCGAGCTGATCGTCATGACCTGGCGCCTGTGGGGCGAGCTGGGGCTGCGTGATGCGGTCAAGCTCGAGCTCAACAGCCTGGGCACCAGTGAGTCCCGTGGCCGCTACCGTGAAGCGTTGGTGGAGTTTCTTTCCGCGCACCTGGACAAGCTCGATGAAGACAGCCAGCGCCGTCTGAAGACCAATCCACTGCGTGTGCTGGACACCAAGAATGCCGACACCCAGGCGGTCCTGGTCGACGCGCCGAAAATGGCCGACTACCTCGACGACGAATCCCGTGCGCACTTCGAAGGGCTGAAGGCGCGCCTGGACGCCGTGGGCATTCCCTACGTGATCAACCCCAAGTTGGTTCGCGGCCTGGATTACTACAGCAAGACGGTCTTCGAGTGGGTCACCGACAAACTCGGCGCCCAAGGCACTGTATGTGCCGGCGGCCGCTACGACGGGCTGGTGGAGCAGATGGGCGGCAAGCCGACCCCGGGCGTGGGCTTTGCCATGGGCATCGAGCGCCTGGTGCTGATGCTGGAAGCCTTGGACAAGGTACCCGAAGAACTGTCCCGTCAGGTCGACGTCTACCTGTGCGCCTTTGGCGAGGCCGCCGAACTGGCCGCCTTGTCGTTGAGCGAGCGGATCCGCGACCAGTTGCCCAACCTGCGCTTGCAGATCAACGCCGGCGCCGGCAGCTTCAAGAGCCAATTCAAGAAGGCCGACAAGAGCGGTGCGCTGTATGCACTGATCCTCGGTGACGACGAACTGGCCCAACAAGTGGTAGGTTTCAAACCCCTGCGTGGCCAGGGCGAACAACAAAGCATTGCCTGGGATGCGCTTGCTGCACACCTGGCCACCTGCGTCGTGCAGGGTTGAAGCTGTCAAACAGCCGATTTAGCGATTAAGGAGTATTGGGGTGTCGAGTACCGAAGATGAACAGCTGGCGGATTTGAAGGACTGGTGGACGCGCAATGGCAAGCCGCTGGTCACTGGCGGCCTGTTGGCGCTGGTCATCGTGTTCGGCTGGCAGGCCTACCAGAAATACCAGAGCAACCAGTCGCAAGGCGCCTCGGTGCTCTACCAGCAATTGCTGGAAACCACCCTGACCCCGGATGGCAAGCCTGACGCGGCCCGCGTGGCGGACCTGGCCGGCAAGCTGGACAAGGAGTTCGGCGGCACTGCCTACGCGCAGTACGGTCGCCTGTTCGTGGCCAAGGTGGCGGTGGACAGCGGCAAGTTGGACGACGCGGCCACCGAGCTCAAAGGTATCGTCGACAAACCGGCCAACCCGACCCTGGGCGAAGTGGCGCGTCAGCGCCTGGCGCAGGTGCTGGCGGCCCAGAACAAGGCCGAAGACGCCTTGAAGCTGCTCGACGGCGATGCCGACAAGGCGTTCCTGGCGACCCGCGAAGAACTCAAGGGCGACCTGCTGGTACAGCTGGGCCGTGCCGATGAGGCCCATGCGGCCTACCAAAAAGCCAAGGCTGCGCTGTCGGATGAAGCCGCAGTCGGTGGCCTGCAAATCAAGCTGGACGACCTGGCCAAAGGGGATGCGTGACGTGATCCAGTGGAAACATGCAGCATTGCTGGCCCTGGCCATTCTGGCCGCGGGTTGCAGCAGCAACAGCAAGAAAGAACTGCCGCCAGCCGAACTGACCGACTTCAAAGAAGAAGTCGTGCTGCAGAAGCAGTGGAGCCGCTCCATCGGCGATGGCCAGGGTGAAACCTACAACATGCTGGTGCCGGCCATCGATGGCGACACCATCTATGCCGGCGACGTCACGGGCGTGGTCATGGCCATGGACCGCAGCAATGGCGACGTCAAATGGGAGAAAGATCTTGAACTGCCCGTTTCCGGTGCCGTTGGCGTGGGTTACGGCCTGGTCATGATCGGCACGCTCAAGGGCGAGATCGTCGCCCTGGACGCGAGCAGCGGTGAAGAGAAATGGCGCGCCCGCGTGACCAGCGAAGTGCTCGCACCGCCAGCCACCAACGGTGACGTGGTGGTGATCCAGACCCAGGACGACCGCCTGATCGGCCTGGATGCCGCCACCGGCAACCAGCGCTGGTTGTATGACAGCACCCCGGCGGTACTGACCCTGCGCGGCACCAGCGCGCCGATCGTCACCAACCGCCTGGCGGTGGCTGGCTTGTCGACCGGTAAAGTGGTGGCCCTGGATGTTTCCAACGGCGTGCCGGTCTGGGAACAGCGCGTGGCGATCCCACAAGGTCGTTCGGAACTGGAGCGTGTGGTCGACATCGACGGCGGCTTGCTGCTGTCCGGCGGTACGTTGTACGTCGCCAGCTACCAGGGCCGCGTGGCGGCACTGGACCTGGAAAGCGGTCGTCCGTTGTGGCAGCGCGATGCGTCCAGCTACGCCGGTGTCGCCCAGGGCTTTGGCAGCGTCTACGTGAGCCTGTCCTCGGGCACCGTCGAAGGCGTTGACGAGCGTTCCACCACCGCCTTGTGGAGCAACGACTCCCTGGCCCGTCGTCAGCTGTCGGCCCCGGAAGTGTTCTCCAGCTACGTCGCAGTGGGTGACCTGGAAGGTTACCTGCACCTGCTCAGCCAGGTGGACGGTCGTTTCGTCGGCCGTGAGCGCATCGACAGCGACGGCCTGCGTGCCCGTCCGCTGGTGGTGGGCAACATGATCTATGTGTATGGCAACAGCGGCAAACTGGAAGCCCTGACCATCAAGTAAGACTATGCTTGGGGCTAGATCTCAAGCGGCCCGTCCTTTGTGGGAGCGGGCTTGCTCGCGAATACGGTGTATCAGAAGAAAATTTGTTAACTGACACACCGCTTTCGCGAGCAAGCCCGCTCCTACAGGACTGCCTCCGAGCACCAGCCGCTGCCTCGCAGCGGCTTTTGTATTTTCTGAAATAACGAAGTGGAGAGCCGCATGGTTCCCGTAATCGCCCTGGTGGGCCGACCGAACGTCGGCAAGTCCACCTTGTTCAACCGCCTGACCAGGACTCGCGACGCCATTGTCGGCGACTTGTCCGGTCTGACCCGTGATCGCCAATACGGTGAGGCCAAGTGGCAAGGGCGTACCTATATTCTGGTCGACACCGGCGGCATCTCCGGTGATGAACACGGCATGGACGAAAAAATGGCCGAGCAGTCGCTGCTCGCCATTGAAGAAGCCGATGTGGTGCTGTTCCTGGTAGACGCCAAGGCTGGTTTTACCGCCGCCGACCAGATGATCGCCGAGCATTTGCGCAAGCGTAACAAGCGTTCCTACGTGGTCGCCAACAAGGTCGACAACATCGACCCGGACATGGCCCGCGCCGAGTTCGCACCGTTGGGCATGGGCCAGGCGATCCCGATCGCCGGCGCCCACGGTCGTGGCATCACCCAGATGCTGGAAATCGCCCTGGAGAGTTTCCCCAAGGACGACGCGGAAGAGCCGGAAGAGGGCGAGGAAGAGATCGTTGCCGAGGGCGAGGAAGCCAAGCGCATTCCGGGCCCGAGCGAAAAAGACGGGATCAAGATCGCGATCATCGGCCGTCCCAACGTGGGCAAGTCGACGCTGGTCAACCGCATGCTCGGTGAAGACCGGGTCATCGTCTACGACCAGCCTGGCACCACCCGTGACAGCATCTACATTCCCTTCGAACGTAACGAAGAGAAGTACACGCTGATCGACACCGCTGGTGTGCGCAAGCGCGGCAAGATCCACGAAGAAGTTGAAAAGTTCTCCGTGGTCAAGACCTTGCAGGCGATCAAAGACGCCAACGTGGTGATCTTCGTGATGGACGCCCGCGAAGGCGTGGTCGATCACGACCTGAACCTGCTGGGCTTCGCCCTGGAAGCCGGGCGTGCGCTGGTCATCGCGATCAACAAGTGGGACGGCATGACGCCGAGCGAGCGGGATTTCGTCAAGGTCGAATTGCAGCGCCGGCTGTTCTTCGTCGACTTCGCCGACATCCACTTCATCTCGGCCTTGCACGGCACGGGCGTGGGCAACCTCTACGCTTCGGTGCAGAACTCGTTCAAGTCGGCGGTCACCCGCTGGCCAACCAACCGCCTGACCCAGATCCTCGAAGATGCGGTAGGCGAGCACGCGCCACCGATGGTCAACAACCGTCGGATCAAGCTGCGCTATGCCCACTTGGGTGGTGCCAACCCGCCGATTATCGTGATCCACGGTAACCAGATCGAGAAGGTGCCCAAGTCGTACGTCCGTTACCTGGAAAACACCTATCGCCGCGTCCTGAAGCTGGTCGGCACGCCGATCCGCATCGAGTTCAAGGGTGGCGAGAACCCGTACGAAGGCAACAAGAACACGCTCACCGACCGCCAGGTCAACAAGAAGCGCCGCTTGATGTCGCACCACAAGAAAGCCGACAAGAAGCGCCGCGACAAGCGTTGATCGATAGTCACCGCAGATCCACTGTGGGAGCGAGCTTGCTCGCGATAGCGGCAGTACATCAACAGGGATGCAGGCTGATCCACCGCCATCGCGAGCAAGCTCGCTCCCACAGGGTATGAGTTGTTTCAGTGTGAGAAGGGTGCCCTTTGTGGCACCCTTTTTCATGCCCGGCGATTGGGCTATCCTCGAGCTCTCCCGCGCCGTACCAGAGCCGGGTGCAGAGCAGGGACCCCTCCATGATCACCAGCAAGTTGCCGAACGTCGGCATCACGATTTTCACCCAGATGTCCCAGCTCGCCGCGCAGACGGGTGCGCTGAACCTGTCCCAGGGCTTTCCCGATTTCGATGGCCCGCAGGCCCTGCGCGATGCGGTTGGCCGGCATATTGCTCAAGGCCATAACCAGTACTCACCGATGACCGGCCTGCCGGCGCTGCGCCAGCAGATCGCGGCGAAGATCGCCCGCAGCTACGGCGCCAACGTCGATGCCGATCAAGAGGTCACCGTGACCCCTGGCGCGACCCAGGCGATTTTCTGTGCCATCGCGGCGGTGGTCCACAGCGGTGACGAAGTGATCGTTTTCGACCCTAGCTATGACAGCTACGAGCCTTCCGTTCTATTGGCCGGTGGGCGCTGCATACACGTGCCATTGGGCCTGGATGACTTCGCCATCGACTTCGAGAAGCTCGGCGAAGCCCTGAGCCCGCGCACGCGCATGATCATCCTCAACTCGCCGCACAACCCCAGCGGCGCCCTGATCAGCCGCGCCGAACTCGATCAATTGGCGACGCTGATTCGCGACCGTGACATCTACCTGGTCAGCGATGAGGTCTACGAACACCTGGTGTTCGACGGCGTCGCCCACGCCAGTGTCCTGGCCCACGAAGAACTGTACCGCCGCGCCTTCGTGGTCAGCTCGTTCGGCAAGACCTACCACGTCACTGGCTGGAAAACCGGCTACGTGGTGGCCCCAGCGGCCCTGACGGCAGAGCTGCGCAAGGTGCACCAGTACGTCAGTTTCTGCGGCGTGACGCCGTTGCAGTACGCCCTGGCCGACTACATGGCCGAACATCCGGAGCACGTCGACGAACTGCCGGACTTCTACCAGGCCAAGCGCGACCTGTTCTGCGATCTGCTGGCCCCGTCACGGTTCAGCTTCAAGCGCGTGACCGGCACTTATTTCCAGTTGGTGGATTATTCGCTGATTCGCCCGGACCTCAATGACGTCGACATGGCGGTGTGGATGACCCGCGAGCATGGCGTGGCGACGATTCCGATCTCGGTGTTCTACCAGGACCCACCCCAAGGCCAGCGCCTGGTGCGCCTGTGTTTTGCCAAACGCGAGGAGACGCTGCGCGAAGCGGCGGAAAAACTATGCGTGATTTGAGCGCGTTGCCGGACCTCGACATTGCCCTGGTCCAGACCACCCTGGCCTGGCACGACCGCGAGGCCAACCTGGAGCATTTCGAAGCGCTGCTCGAGCAGGCGCGCGGGGCTGACCTGATCATCCTTCCGGAAATGTTCACCACGGGTTTTTCCATGGAGTCCGAGACCCTGGCGGAGCCGGAAAACGGCCCCACCCGCCGTTGGCTCAAGGACCAGGCGAAGAAACTGGATGCTGTCATCACCGGGAGCGTGATCGTCCAGGCCGGCGACGGCAGCCATCGCAATCGCCTGCTGTGGGCGCGACCGGACGGTGAAGTGCTGCATTACGACAAGCGCCATCTGTTTCGCATGGCCGGCGAGCACAACCACTACACGCCGGGCGAGCGACAGGTGCTGTTCGAACTCAAGGGCTGGCGGATTCGCCCGTTGATTTGCTACGACCTGCGCTTTCCGGTGTGGAGCCGCGACGCCGAGGACACCGACCTGTTGCTGTACACCGCCAACTGGCCCGGAGCGCGGCGTATGCACTGGAATCGGCTGCTGCCGGCCCGGGCGATCGAGAACCTGTGCTACGTGGCGGCGGTCAACCGCGTTGGCACCGACGGCAAGGGCTTCGCCTACACCGGTGACAGCCAGGTGCTGGATTTCCAGGGTGAAACCTTGCTCAGCGCCGGCGACGCGGATGGCGTGTTCACCGTGTGTTTGAATGCGGTGGACCTGGCGGCGTATCGCACGCGGTTCCCGGCGAACCTGGATGCCGATCGCTTCGAATTCACGAATTGAAACGATTCAGCCTCAAGGAACGGTGTTGCGTGCCGATAACCGGTCAGCCAAGGAGAAGTCCCTATGACCAGCATCAGCGCAACCACCGTAAACCCTTATCCGTTGTCAGCCCCTAAAGTCTCCATCCGCGGGACTGAAGAAGAGAAAGCGGTCAGTCCAGTGACATCGACTGACGCCGACGACAAGGACAAGACCCTGCAGGTCGATACCCGCGGCGCGAATGTCGCCGGCGCTCCCGCCAGCGGCGGTGTGGACATCATTGAGCAACTGAAAAAGCAGATCGAGCAGGCCGAAAAACTGCTGGCTCAGCAGCAAGCTCAGTTGGCCCGCGTGCAGAAGAGCCAGGCCAACGAAGAGCAGAAGGCCCAGCAGGCCATGGCCATCCAGACCCAGATCATGGGTACCCAGGCAATGCTGCAAACCTTGCGGGCGTCGTTGTTGCAGGCCATGACCGTTTCTGTCGATACCCATGCCTGACAGTTTGGTTGTCTGACAGGCCGTCATCGCGAGCAAGCTCGCTCCCACAGTGGATCTGTGGCTACCATAAATCCACTGTGGGAGCGAGCTTGCTCGCGATGAGGCCAGTACAGTCAGCACCCAACCATCAGCCAAACAAAAAGGCCCCAAGGTTCACACCCCGGGGCCTTTTTGCATTTCAGCCCAGGAATCAGGCTGCCTTGGCTTCCGGCTGGCTCAGCGACCGGTTCAGCGCACTGAACAGCGCCTTGAAGCTCGCCGTGGTGATGTTCTCATCGATACCCACGCCGTGCACCGCACGCTCGCCGTTGACTCGCAGTTCGATGTAGGCCGCCGCCTTGGCATTGGTGCCGGCGCCGATGGCGTGTTCGTTGTAGTCCATGATCTCCACCGGAATCGGCAGGCCGGCCACCAGCGCTTCCAGGGCGCCGTTGCCCTTGCCGCGCCAGTGCAGGTTGGTCTCGCCCTGGCCCTTGCTCGCCACTTCCACCTCTACGGCGCTGTTGCCGTTCTCTTCCTGCAGGCGATGGCTGACCAGCGCGTACGGGGTGTTGGCTTGCAGGTATTCACGCTGCAGCAGGCCGTGGATCTGCTGGGCGGTCATTTCCAGGCCCAGGCGATCGGTTTCGCGCTGTACCACCTGGCTGAACTCGATCTGCATGCGACGCGGCAGGCTGATGCCGTATTCCTGTTCCAGCAGGTAAGCGATACCGCCTTTGCCCGACTGGCTGTTGACGCGAATCACCGCCTCGTAGCTGCGACCGATGTCGGCCGGGTCGATCGGCAGGTACGGCACTTCCCACAGGGTGTCCGGTTTCTGCTGGGCGAAGCCCTTGCGGATGGCGTCCTGGTGCGAGCCGGAGAACGCGGTGTGGACCAGGTCGCCGACGTACGGATGACGCGGGTGCACCGGGATCTGGTTGCATTCCTCGACCACTTTGCGCACGCCGTCGATGTCGGAGAAGTCCAGCTCCGGGTTGATGCCCTGGGTGTAGAGGTTCAGCGCCACGGTCACCAGGTCGACGTTACCGGTGCGTTCGCCGTTACCGAACAGGCAGCCTTCGACACGGTCGGCGCCGGCCATCAGGCCCAGCTCGGTGGCGGCCACGCCGGTGCCACGGTCGTTGTGGGTGTGCAGGCTGATGAGCACGCTGTCACGCCGGGTGATGTTGCGGTGGAACCACTCGATCTGGTCGGCGTAGATGTTCGGGGTGGCGACTTCCACGGTAGCGGGCAGGTTGAGGATCACCTTGCGCTCGGGCGTCGGGTTCCAGACTTCGATCACCGCGTCGCAGACTTCCTTGGCGAACTCCAGCTCAGTGGCGCTGAAGGTTTCTGGCGAGTATTCGAACTGCCATTGGGTTTCCGGCTGCTGGGCGGCGTATTTGACGAACAGCTTGGCCGCGTTCACCGCGATTTCCTTCACGCCTTCCTTGTCCTGGTTGAACACGATGCGGCGGAACGAAGGGCAGGTGGCGTTGTACAGGTGGACGATGGCTTTTTTCGCACCGCGCAGGGATTCGAAGGTACGGGCGATCAAGTCTTCACGGGCCTGGGTCAGCACCTGGATGGTGGTGTCGTCCGGGATGTGGCCTTCTTCGATGAGGGTGCGCACGAAGTCGAAGTCGGTCTGGGAAGCGGCCGGGAACGATGCCTCGATTTCCTTCACGCCCACCGCGACCAGGGTTTTCCAGAAGCGCAGCTTCTTGACCGCGTCCATCGGCTCGATCAGCGACTGGTTGCCGTCGCGCAGGTCGGAGCTGCACCAGATCGGCGCGGCGGTGATGGTCTTCGACGGCCAAGTGCGATCCGGCAGGTTGATGGTCGGGAAGGCGCGGTATTTGGAAGACGGGTCTTTGAGCATGCTCATGGGGAAATCCTTATTGTCGTGGCCGGAAAAAGGCGGCCTGCCGGTGGTTCGAATGGGGTGGCTTGAAGCCTGGACGAGGTGCCGCGATTCAGCCCGGCAGTCGTGCGCTGACGAGGCACAGGCTGCGGTGCTGGCGAAGCTGGATGAGGGTGTGAGAGGTTTTCATGCTCCAACCCTAACCGCGTGAACGGCGGATCGCAAGCAGTCGGAAAAAATTGAGAGAAGTTTTGCTTTGGGGAGGTTTAGCGAGATTTAATCGCGAGTTCTTCGGAAATTTGTAGTTTTATTGCGTCGATGTTTGTGGCTCGGCAATTCAGGGAGAGACGGTGCTGCTGCTGGCCCCATCGCGAGCAAGCTCGCTCCCACAGGGTAGCTCGGTACTTCTGAAATAGTGCTGAACCTGTGGAAGTAGGTACTTTTAAGAACAGCGTCGTACCTGTGGGAGCCGAGCTTGCTCGCGATGAGGCCAGTCGCCTCAGCACACATCTCAGGGCTGGAACGCCCCGATGAAAATCGCCGGATCCACCCGCGCATCGTTCAGGCTGATATTCCAGTGCATATGCGGCCCGGTCGCGCGGCCGGTGGCACCGACCTTGCCCACCACGGTGCCTCGGGCCAATTGCTGGCCGACCTTCACGTCGATCTTCGACATGTGGCAGAACATGCTGATGAAACCCTGGCCATGGTCGACGAACACCGTATTGCCATTGAAGAAGTAATTGCCGGTGAGGATCACCTTGCCCGCGGCCGGGGTCTTGATCGGTGTACCGGCGGGCACGGCGAAGTCCAGGCCGGCGTGGGGGTTGCGCTCTTCGCCGTTGAAGAAACGACGCACGCCGAACTTGCTCGACAGCGGGCCGTTGACCGGTTTGTCCAGCAACAGGTTGCTGGGGATGTTCGGACTGAAGCTGCGGTAGGCCTTCAGTTGCACCGCCAGCTCGGCGTCGATGCGCTTGAGGTCCGCCGGGTTCGGGTTGACCTGGCGTTTATTCTTCAGGGTGATGTGTTGCTCGGGGTACTTTTTGTAGCCGACCACAAACGGCTGGGTGCCGCCGCCACTGCTGATCTGTTGGGTGCCGGGTTGGACCGTCAGCGGGATGCCGACAATCGCCAGCCAGTTGTCCTGTTCCTTGACCACCAGCACCGGCTTGCCCTGGTAAGTGGCTTTGGGGGCCTGGGCCGCGCTGCCCAGGTCCACCACAGCCACGCCGCCGGGCACTGGCTTGTTCAACAAGCGAGTGATGTAACTGTCGGCGTGGGCGTTGAAGGTCAGGCACAGCAAGAACAATGGGGCGAGATATCGCGGCATGAATCAGTCCAGTAAAGAAAGGGTGACTGGCGTCAGGTGATTGTCTTCGACCCGCACCAGCAGTTCACCTTCGCCGAGCTTGGCGGTCAGGCGCTGGCCGGTCTGGGTTTGCCCGGCGCTGCGGATCGCATGGCCGCGTTCGTCGAGCAAGATGCTGTAGCCGCGGCCGAGGGTCGCCAGGGGGCTGACGATGTGCAGCGTCTGCATCTGGTTGTGCAATTGCACGCGGCGCGCCTTGAGGCCTTCACGCATGGCCCGGGGCAGGCGTTCGGCCAGGCTGTCCAGGCGCTGGCGCAACATGGCCAACTGTCGGCCCGGGTGTTGCCCGGCGAGGCGGGTTTCCAGGCGGATCAGCCGCTCGCGGCGGGTATTGAGGTTGCGTTCGAAGGCCCGGCGCAGGCGCATGTCCAGGTCGTCGAGGCGCTGGGCTTGCTGGCGCAGGCGCTCACCGGGATGACGCAGGCGCCGGGTGAGGCCTTCGAGGCGCAATTGATCGCGCATCAGCCGGTCGCGCATGCGCATCACCAGCCGGCGATGCAGGCTTTCGACCCGGCGCACCAGGTCGCCGGCATCCGGCGCCAGCAGTTCGGCGGCGGCGGACGGGGTCGGGGCGCGAACGTCGGCGACGAAATCGCTGATGGACACGTCGGTTTCATGGCCGACGGCGCTGACGATTGGCGTGACGCAGGCATCCACCGCCCGGGCCACGGCTTCTTCGTTGAAGCACCATAGGTCTTCCAGCGAGCCGCCGCCCCGGGCCAGGATCAGCGCATCGAAGCCACGGGCGTCCGCCAGTTTCAGGGCACGGACGATTTGCCCGGTGGCTTCGCGGCCTTGCACGGCGGTGGGAATCAGGGTCAGGGATATCTGCGGCGCCCGGCGGCGGAACACGCTGATGATGTCGCGGATCACCGCACCCGTGGGCGAACTGATGATGCCGATGCGTTGCGGATGGGCCGGCAACGGCACCTTGCGCTCGGCGCTGAACAGGCCCTCGGCGCTGAGTTTTTCCTTCAGGGCATCGAAGGCCAGGCGCAAGGCGCCATCGCCGGCCGGCTCCACGGTGTCGAGGATCAACTGATAATCGCCACGGCCTTCGAACAGCGAAACCTTGCCGCGGACCTTCACCGCCAGCCCGTCCTTCAAGGCCTGGCGCACCCGCGCGGCATTCTGCCGGAACAGCGCGCAACGTACCTGGGCACCGCTGTCCTTGAGGGTGAAGTACACATGGCCGGAGGCCGGACGGGCAAGGTTGGAAATCTCGCCCTCGACCCAGATGTTGCTGAACACGTCTTCGAGCAACAC
The DNA here is from genome assembly GCF_001307275.1 of Pseudomonas fluorescens. Lineage (NCBI taxonomy): Bacteria > Pseudomonadati > Pseudomonadota > Gammaproteobacteria > Pseudomonadales > Pseudomonadaceae > Pseudomonas > Pseudomonas fluorescens. The sequence goes on along the minus strand of NZ_CP012831.1, from coordinate 1,448,100 downwards.
CCGCGCACGGCCGTTGAGCTGGCTGACAGTCAGGACCTCACGGTCCAGGCCCAGTCGGGCAAAGGGATCTTTAATCATGGGCGGCATGATAAGGGCATTCGCTGGTGAATCTCCATGTGTGGAAACAAATCGGACCGAGTTGTCTTCATCGCGAGCAAGCTCGCTCCCACAGGGATCTTGGGTGGTCGCAAGCTTTGTGAGCATCAGGGATCCATTTGTGGGAGCGAGCTTGCTCGCGATAGTGGTGGAGCTGTCACCACAAATGCTGGATATGCCCCGACACATCTGGCTAAAGTCGCCGCTTCGTCATCAAGGAAGTGCCGGATGAATCTTCTGTCGTGGTTGGGCCAGTGGGCATTTGCCCCCCTGGAATGGCTGGCGATCGGCTCGGCCATCGCCCTGGCCTACATCGTGTTCGGCATCGCCGGGTTCGGCACGGCGCTGGTGGCCGCGCCCATCCTGCTGCTGTTCATGCCCTTGTCGAAGATCATCCCGCTGCTGGTCCTGCTGGATTTTGTCGCGGCCTTCGGCAACCTGTTGCCATCGCGTCGGGACGTGTCCCGGCCGGAGCTGCTGCGGTTGCTGCCGTGCATGGCACTAGGGTGCACCCTGGGGGTGATTTTCCTGCTCAATCTCAAGTCCGACCTGTTGTTGCTGTTGATGGGGCTGTTTATCAGCAGCTATGCCATCTATAGCCTGTTGATAAAAACCCGGCCGACGCAGCTGTCATCGCGGTGGGCGTTTCCGATGGGCACGGTGGGCGGGATGTTCGGGGCGTTGTTTGGCAGTGGCGGCTTTTTATATGCCATCTACTTGAATAGCCGCCTGCCCAAGGACCCGGCCCGGGCCACGCAAAGTGCCTTGATCAGTTGCAGCACGGTGGTGCGCTTGAGCCTGTTTATCGTCGCCGGTGTGTATGCCGAGCTACCCTTGTTGGTACTGGCGTTGTGTTTGTTGCCGGCCATGGCGCTGGGGCTGTGGGTGGGTCGTCGCCTGACCATGAGGTTGTCGCGCGAGGCGTTCGTGCGCTTGGTGACCTGGCTGGTGCTCGCCAGCGGCATTGCCTTGATCGGGCGTTACCTGAGTGCTTGACCTGGCTCGGCCAGGGATTAAGCTGCCGGCCTTTATTCGCCCCCATGGGAACCTCCAGGCCTCGTCATGAATTCGCAAAGCATCATCGTCCCGAAAATTTCCACCCTGCCGGTCCACGAGCCCCGGGCCCGGGCGATCGTGCGCTGGCTGGTGCGCAAAAATATCGTCGAAGAACAACTGACCACCTGCGGGCGCACCGGCAATCGCATGGCCCACGCCATCGCCCCCGGCGCACGGACGGTGGTCCTGCACCCCGATGCCTTGCCGTTCGGCGAAGCGATCAATGGCCTGGAGATCATCACCAAGCGCTGCATCTATACGCCAGCCAAGGGCTTTCTCGAAGAAGCCGGTTGCGCCGAGTGCCGCAAGGAAGTCGGCGAAGCGTTGTTCGAAAGCCTGGAAGACTGGATGCCAGCGCGCACCGACAACTTCACCTGCCCCGAATGCGGCCATGAAGATGACATCAATGGTTTTCTGTTCCTGCAGCCGTGCGGCTTTTCCAACCTGGGGTTCATTTTCAACAACTGGCTGGAGGCGGGGTTCAAGCAGGACTTTCTCGATGAGTTCGCCGATTGGCTCGATCAGCCGGTGAGTTGGGTGAGGGTGGAGTTGTAGGTGAGGAGGCATGCGGTCCCGTGGCGAGGGAGCTTGCTCCCGCTCGGTTGCGCAGCAACCGCCAAAAGCCGGGGCCGCTTCGCAGCCCAGCGGGAGCAAGCTCCCTCGCCACAGGGGTTCTGTGTTGTATGAGAGTGTGGTGGTTTTGCCCCGTCAATCAGCCCGCCAATAATAGGCAGAGTTTTACATTGAGCCAGACGGGGTCCATGAGTATAATGGCGCGCTTCCATTTTCCCGCTCGGGAGCCCCCGCGATGCTGCGTATCAGCCAAGAAGCTCTGACCTTCGACGACATTCTCCTAGTGCCCGGTTATTCCGAAGTACTGCCTAACGAAGTCAGTCTCAAAACCCGTCTCACCCGTGGCATCGAACTGAATATCCCCCTGGTTTCCGCCGCCATGGACACCGTGACCGAAGCCCGTCTGGCCATTGCCATGGCCCAGGAAGGCGGTATCGGTATCATCCACAAGAACATGACCATCGAACAGCAGGCCGCCGAAGTGCGCAAGGTCAAGCGGTTCGAGGCTGGCGTGGTCAAGGATCCGATCACCATCGAGGCTGACGCCACGGTCCGGGATCTGTTCGAACTGACCCGCATGCACAACATCTCCGGCGTTCCGGTACTGCACGATGGCGACCTGGTCGGCATCGTCACCTCCCGTGACGTGCGTTTCGAGAACCGTCTCGATGCTTCCGTTCGCCAAGTGATGACGCCTAAAGAGCGCCTGGTCACGGTCAAGGAAGGCACCAACAAGGACGAAGTCCGCGAGTTGCTGCACAAGCACCGTATCGAGCGCGTGCTGATCGTCGACGACAAGTTCGCCCTCAAGGGCATGATGACCGTCAACGATATCGAAAAAGCCAAGGCCTACCCGCTGGCGAGCAAGGACGACCAGGGTCGTCTGCGTGTCGGCGCCGCGGTCGGCACCGGCAAGGACACCGGCGACCGCGTCGCTGCCCTGGTCAATGCCGGCGTTGACGTGGTGGTGGTCGACACTGCCCACGGTCACTCCAAAGGCGTGATCGACCGCGTTCGCTGGGTCAAGCAGAACTTCCCTGACGTGCAGGTGATCGGCGGCAACATCGCCACCGGCGAAGCCGCCAAGGCCCTGGCCGAAGCCGGCGCCGACGCGGTCAAGGTCGGTATCGGCCCTGGCTCGATCTGCACCACCCGTATCGTCGCCGGTGTCGGCGTGCCGCAGATCAGCGCCATCGCCAACGTCGCCGCCGCCCTTGAAGGCACGGGCGTGCCGTTGATTGCCGACGGCGGTATCCGCTTCTCCGGTGACCTGTCCAAGGCCATTGTCGCCGGTGCCTACTGCGTGATGATGGGTTCGATGTTCGCCGGTACCGAAGAAGCGCCGGGCGAGATCGAGCTGTTCCAGGGCCGTAGCTACAAGGCTTATCGCGGCATGGGTTCGCTGGGCGCCATGTCCCAGGCCCAGGGCTCTTCCGACCGTTACTTCCAGGACTCCTCCGCGGGTGCCGAGAAGCTGGTGCCGGAAGGCATCGAAGGTCGCGTGCCGTATAAAGGCACCCTGAGCGCCATCATCCATCAACTGATGGGCGGCCTGCGTTCCTCAATGGGCTACACCGGCAGCGCCGACATCGAAGAGATGCGTACCAAGCCGGAATTCGTGCGCATCACCGGCGCCGGCATGGCCGAGTCCCATGTCCACGATGTGCAGATCACCAAGGAAGCGCCGAACTACCGCGTAGGTTAAGGCTTCCAGCAAAACGTTAATCACCGGGGCTGTTCATTCAGCCCCGAGTTGTTTCTGATTCACTACATGAGAATGAGTCATGGCCCTCGACATTCACGCTCACCGCATCCTGATCCTCGACTTCGGTTCCCAGTACACCCAGCTGATCGCCCGCCGCGTGCGTGAAATCGGCGTGTACTGCGAACTGCATCCGTTCGACATGGATGACGAAGCGATTCGCGAATTCGCTCCGAAAGGCGTCATCCTCGCCGGCGGCCCCGAGTCCGTGCACGAAGCCGACAGCCCGCGCTGCCCGCAAGCCGTGTTCGACCTGGGCGTGCCGGTCTTCGGTATCTGCTACGGCATGCAGACCATGGCAGAACAACTGGGCGGCAAGGTCGAAGGTTCGGACCTGCGTGAGTTCGGTTATGCCCGCGTCGACGTGGTCGGCAAGAGCCGCCTGCTGGACGGTATCGAAGACCACGTCGACGCCGACGGCCTGTTCGGCCTGGACGTGTGGATGAGCCACGGTGACAAGGTCACCAAGATGCCGGAAGACTTCCACATCCTGGCCAGCACCCCGAGCTGCCCGATCGCCGGCATGTTCAACGATGATCGCCGTTACTACGGCGTGCAGTTCCACCCTGAAGTGACCCACACCAAGCAGGGCGGCCGCATCCTGTCGCGTTTCATCCTCGACATCTGCGGGTGCGAAGCCCTGTGGACTCCGTCGAAAATCGCTGAAGACGCCATCGCCCAAGTCCGCGCCCAGGTCGGCACCGACAACGTGCTGCTGGGCCTGTCCGGCGGCGTCGACTCCTCGGTGGTTGCCGCATTGCTGCACAAGGCCATCGGCGACCAGTTGACCTGCGTCTTCGTCGACAACGGCCTGCTGCGCCTGCACGAAGGTGAGCAAGTGATGGCCATGTTCGCCGAGAACATGGGCGTCAAGGTGATCCGCGCCAACGCCGAAGAGCAGTTCCTGAACAACCTGGCCGGCGAGTCCGACCCGGAGAAGAAACGCAAGATCATCGGCCGCACCTTCATCGACGTGTTCGATGCCGAATCCTGCAAGCTGGACAACATCAAGTACCTGGCCCAGGGCACCATCTACCCCGACGTGATCGAGTCGGCTGGCGCCAAGAGCGGCAAGGCCCACGTGATCAAGTCCCACCACAACGTCGGTGGCCTGCCGGAAGAGATGAACCTCAAGCTGGTCGAGCCGCTGCGCGAACTGTTCAAGGACGAGGTCCGTCGCCTTGGTCTCGAACTGGGCCTGCCCTACGACATGGTCTACCGCCACCCATTCCCGGGCCCGGGCCTGGGCGTGCGGATTCTCGGTGAAGTGAAGAAGGAATACGCCGACCTGCTGCGTCGCGCCGACCACATCTTTATCGAAGAACTGCGCAAGGCCGATTGGTACCACAAGGTCAGCCAGGCGTTCGTGGTGTTCCAACCGGTGAAATCGGTGGGCGTGGTTGGCGATGGCCGTCGTTACGCCTGGGTCGTGGCCCTGCGTGCCGTGGAAACCATCGACTTCATGACTGCTCGCTGGGCACACCTGCCCTATGAGCTGCTGGAGACTGTTTCCGGTCGGATCATCAATGAGATCGAAGGTATTTCCCGCGTCACTTATGACGTGTCGAGCAAGCCGCCAGCGACGATTGAGTGGGAATGATGGGGCGTCCGGCATTGCCGGGCACCAACTAGCAAGAAATGCCCTGGAGCCCGCGTAATTGCGGGCTTTTGGCTTTTTGGGTTGGCAACTTCTGAAAGTTTTGGGCACCGCCAGGCATGGCATGGACGATGGCTGCATTTTCTAACACTGGAAAATCAGTATCGCCCTCAGCGTCATCAACTCGCTGGTGGCACTTATTTCAGATCTAAAAATACTAAAAAAAATGATATCAGTGCAGATTCGACTAAAAAACTGTCATTCCTGACAGCTTACAGAGAATTTTGTGTCCCCCATCATCGTGAGGCAAAGCCAAACCGCAGACACGTAATCTGACTCTCCTATTCCTATGAAGTTACGTCGCTTCTGCATTCTTCGCTGCTCGGAAAGGACATAGGCATGAACTCCAATGGAACAACCGAACGACAACAACCCGGTGACTTCGATCCTGCATTTAACGATGGAAAGCTTGTGGTTATCCCGGGCGAAATCGCAACCACCGTCGCTACTGATGCCGCAGGAAAGATATATGTAGCTGGCGCTGTAGGCGCATTCATGGGCGGCTATATCATCACCGTCCTGAATCCTGACGGTACTCGAAACCGGGATTTCAATAACGGAGAACCGGTTATCGGGGACTTTATGCCTGACGCGTACTCCATGGGCATGGACATTACCGTATTACCCGATGGAAAAATCCTGCTTGCAGGCCTTACTCAAAGTAACTCCTTTGGCGCAATCATGCTTGGGCTTGCCCGCTATCATCCTGACGGTACACTGGATCAGGGTTTCGGTGTTTCCGGGCATGTCGTGCCTCTCTATGACTATGAAAATATCCGCCTACCCGCCTTCATCGCCGAGAAAGACGCAACTCCTGAATACGTCGACTTGAACCCAAGACTGTCCTGTCTTGTTCATAACGGAAATATTTATGTCGCCTTGAAGGGCATACATAACAGACAAAACGTCACGCTCATCATGCACTTTGATGAAGGCGGCCATTTCATAAAAGAGTTCGGCAACAATGGTGCTGTCGTCATTAAACATCCCGGGTCTAACACCGTCTTGACGCAGACACTCCTAATCGACCAACACCTCTATTTGGCGGGTTATCTGGAAACCGACACGAGGATCGTCTGGAGTGCCTGGGCTCGCGTCAACATGAGAGGCGAACTTGACGTCGACTTTGGCGTCAATGGTTTCGTCTTCGGCCCCCAGGGCCCAGGGGAGATCGATAAAGTTGTTCTGCAAAAAAACTCAAAGCTTCTGGGCTGTGGGGGCACTGGCGTTCGCGAAGCGATGTTCGCTTCGAACGGCATGTTGGTGAGTCTGAATCGAGACGGGACCCAGGACATGGATTTCAACGAGGGCAACCCCGTGATTCAACCCACAGTGGATAACAAAGGCTCGTTCTGGGTCGGTTGCGCGATTCAGCCGGACGCCCGCATCGTGACCTGCGGCCTTCTGGCCTATGTGGATATAGAGATAATTGTAGGTCGCCATCTGCCAAATGGGAAACCGGATACTTCTTTCAATGGCAAGGGGTGGAAACCTATCAGCTTGGGCAAAGAGGTGACGCGCGTTGCGATGGCGCTGCAGAACAACAACGCTATTGTTGTCGCAGGCGAAATGCGCACCGACCAAGGAAGCGTTTCTTTTGTTTTTCAACTGCTGGGATAGCCAGCGGCCTTTTGTAGCCCTGCGTGCCGTGGAAACCATCGACTTCATGACCGCTCGCTGGGCACACCTGCCGTAGGGGCTGCTGGAAACCGTTTCCGAGCGCATCATCAACGAAATCGAAGGCATCTCCCGCGTCACGTATGACGTGTCGAGCAAAGCCGACGGCGACGATTGGGTGGGAATGATTGGGTGTCCGGCATTATCCGGCACCGACTAGCAAGAACTGCCCTGGAGCCCGCGTAATGCGGGCTTCTGGCTTTTTGGGGTAAATGCCCTGCTGGGTAATCGATAAGGGAAGGCCCCGGGATCAAATCTCTTGATCAGTCCGATTCCACTGGGTTCTCTCGTGATGCATGAGTGCTTTTCCGGGTACGGTTTTATTTTTCGTGCGCGGCGATGAACATGGCGACGGCCGCCCGGCAATAGGATTCGATTTCGTTGTCGTCCTCTGCCCAGGCCTCATCGAAGCGCGCGATTATCAGGAGATCGGATCCTTTGAACAGCGCGGCAAACAAGCGGGCGGACTGGAGAGGATCGGGCACGTTCAGAACCGCCTTCGCGTGCAACTGACCCAACAGGGCCTCGATCTGGGCAATGACATAGGCGGGGCCGGCTTCGTAATGGCGCTTGCTTAACGATTTTTGATTCGTCTTGTCGGCCATGATCATGGCTTCGACACTGCGCACGTCGGGGCTCAACAACGTGCGAAGCAGGGATGTTCCCACCGCCATGAGCTGATCTGCCGCCGAACCGCCGACGCCTTCAATAAGGGCCTGCGGTGCAAACTGTTGACAGTGGGCCGCGATGGCCGCACTGAACAGCGCCTCCTTGTTCTCGAAGTGCCGATAGATGCTGAGCTTGGATATCTTCGCCCGCTGGGCGACTTTGTCCATTGTCGTCGCTTGAAAACCCAATTCCACAAAAAGTTCGCCCGCGGCGTCGATGATCGTCTGGCCTAGCGCATCGTTGGCGGGCCGGCCGCGTCGGGCCTGACTGTGTTCGGTCATAAAATTCCAGTACTTGACAGTATCTAAATTAGTGGATTATGGTACTTCCTAGTTTCTTAATTGTGCAAGCGATCTCCCTTCATCCACAGCGCGGAGTCCATCATCATGAATGACGTCATCATCATCGGCGGCAGCTTTGCCGGGCTTGCCGCCGCCCTGCAACTCGGCCGTGCCCGCCGCAAGGTCACCGTCCTCGATACCGGCCTGCCGCGCAATCGCTTCGCCGACCACTCCCATGGCCTGCTCGGCCACGACCACAAGCCACCGCTGGAGATCCTGGCCGAGGCGCGGCAGCAGCTGGCGCGCTATCCCACGATCCAGCTGGTCACTGCCCGGGCCGAGAGCGTCTCCGGCGCAATCGACGATTTCTCCGTCCTCACGGGCGAGGGCGAAACCCTGAGGGCGCGCCGCCTGATCCTGAGCTATGGCGTCGCCGACCAGATGCCTGAACTTCCCGGCTTTGCCGAAGGCTGGGGCACCTCCATCGTGCCTTGCCCCTATTGCGACGGCTTTGAAGTTGCCGGCCGGCATTGGGGCCTCGTCTGGTCCGGCCCAATGTCGCACAACTACGTCAGGCTGTACCACGATTGGACTGACACGTTGACGGTCTTTGCCAATGGTCACGACATTCCACCCGACATCCGGGCCGATCTGGCGCGCCGTGGCATCCCTGTCGTCGATGGCCGGGTCACCGAAATCGACCATGACGAGAGCCATAACGCCACCGTCAGGCTCGACGCCGGCCCCTCTGTCGCGGTCGACATCCTGTTCGCGCATCCGCGCAACAAACCGTCCGCACGCCTGCATGAATCGCTGGGTCTCGCCACGGTCGATACGCCCCAGGGCATCGTCCTCAAGGTCGACGAGCGCCGCGAAACCAGCGTGCCCGGCATCTACGCCGCCGGCGACCTCGCCAGCCTCGGAATGCCCTCGGTCACCACGGCATCATGGCAAGGCGCGACGGCGGGCATCTCCGCCCAGCAGTCGATGCTGGTTTGAGATCAAGCAGCATCGACCACGCCAATTCCAATTTCACAACAGACGCGAGTGCCACCATGGAAGTGCTGAAGAAATTCAAGCCGCTAGACGATAAATTCCCGCTTGAGCGCCAACTCGGCATCTCGGCCGCGCCAATCGTACTTATCAACATATTCACGGTCGGTACCGCCGACGAAGCGGGCTTCCTGGACGCCTTCAAGGCGGCAGGCGAAACCCTGAAGCAGCAGCCGGGTTTCATCTCCACCCAATTGCACCGAGCGATCGGTGATAGCCCGACGTTCCTGAACTATGTGGTGTGGGAGTCCACCGAGACGCTCCGCGATGCCTTCGCTCGTCCCGAATTCGTCGCGAAGGTTTCGGCCTATCCGTCATCCGTCGTAGCCACTCCGCACTTGTTCCAGAAGGTTGCCGTCCCCGGTTTTTGCACGGCCTGACTCCAGAAATATGGCAAGGCGCGATGGCGGGTACCTTCGCCCAGCAGTCGATGCCGGCTTGAGAGCACAGATTGGAGATGAGCATGGAGGCGCACATGTCCAAGAGCAGAAAAACCGAAGCCAGCATCAGCATTCTCGCCCGACCACTCTTGAAAAAAGGCTGACACACATGGAGTTCGAACACGTCACTTTCGACCTGCCACACGGTACCTTTCATGCGTTGAAGGGGGGTGATCCGGATGGTCAACCGACGATCGTCTTGCACGGTTTCCCGGATCATCCGCCGACCGCGAAGCCCTTCCTTGCCGAGCTCGGCCGCCGTGGCCGTCACGTCATCGCACCCTGGCTTCGCGGTTACTCACCGTCCCCGACCGCGGGCCCGTTCGACTTCGCAGCCCTCACCAGCGACGTGCTCGCGCTGATCGACCGCTGGTCTCCGGGGCGAGCCGTGGAGTTGATTGGCCACGACTGGGGCGCCCTGATCACCTATGACGCCTGCGTCACCGCGCCGGAGCGGATCGAACGCGCGGTCGCGCTCGCAATCCCTCACCCGCTCACGTTCATGAGCCGGCTGACGCACCTCGCTCAACTGCGCCGGAGCTCGTACATGGGGCTCTTTCAACTGCCTGGAAGCGGCTGGATCGCCACCGCCCGCGATCTCGCCTTCATCGACCGCCTCTGGCGTCAGTGGTCCCCCGGCTTCTCGCTCGATCCCGCTCTCAAGGCAGAGCTACACGAGCATCTGCGCAAGAGCATGCCCGCGCCCCTAAAGTATTACCGGGCGATGCTGCGCCCCGGCATGATTGGTGCGACGCGCCGCATGTCTCAGCCGATCACGGTGCCCCTGTTGCAGCTTCACGGTGCCAACGACGGCTGCATCCTCCCCGCGCAGGTCGACGACCGACATCGGTTCGCCGCCCCGCACGCGATGGAGGTCGTCCCCGGCGTCGGTCACTTCCTGCACATCGAGGCCCCTGAGGCGATCGCGGAACGGATCGCGGCATGGGCCAAGTAGCGTCCTTTCCTCCTTGCCTCGATCAAAGGGGCGCTGGTCAAGAACGAATCAAAACGAGGAGATGTCATGACAGAGCAAAAAGCCCCTCAGGTCGCCGACTGGAATGGCCAAAGCGTGAGTACTGGGCCGCCAACCAGGCCCGGCTCGACGCCATGTTTGCGGTGTTCGGCCAGGCCGCGATCGAAGCCGCCGCGCCCGCCACGGGCGAACGCGTGCTGGACGTCGGCTGCGGCGCGGGCGCATCGAGTCTGGATCTGGCTGGCCGCGTCGGCGCGGGCGGCCATGTGCTGGGCGTGGACATATCCGAACCGCTGATCGGCCGAGCGCACGCACGGGCACCCCAGGATACGCCGGCCCGGTTCCGGGTAGCCGACGCCAGCCGCGCCGAGCTGCCCGAGGGCGCTTTCGACATCCTGTTCTCGCGCTTCGGAGTGATGTTCTTCGACGATCCGACAGGGGCGTTCGCCCATATGCGACGCGCGCTTCGGCCGGGCGGGCGGGTCGCTTTCGTCTGCTGGCGCGGCGTGGCCGAGAACGATTGGGTGCGCCTGCCGATGGGCGCGATCAAGGGCATCGTCCCACTGACCGCACCGCCCGATCCCGAAGCGCCCGGCCCATTCTCGTTTGGTGATCGGGGGCGGGTGACACGCATCCTGACGGCGGCCGGCTTCACCGATATCGCGATCGCGCCCTTCGATGCTTCTATCCCGTTCGGTGAGGGCGGGACGCGGGACGAAGCGATCGACGACGGGGTGAAGATGGCGTTCGAGGGCGGCCCGCTGTCGCTTGTGCTCGCTGACCAGCCCGACGACATCCGCGCCCGCGCCTGGGCCGCGGTTCGTGCCGCCTTCGCGGGCCTCCCCGGCGAGCGCTCGGTGATGATCGACGGCGCGGCGTGGATCGTCACGGCACGCAATCCGGCAAGCTGAAAGGGAGTAACAGGGAGGACGCCCCCGCTCGGTGGCGCGGGGTGTCTTTGGCCGGTCGGATTGCTGCCCCTTCTGGCTTGGAAGCCGTCGTTTACAGCGTTTTCATGACACTCGAAAACGTTACCGGCGGCCTTCGCACACCGATGATTCGCCGATGCGGCCTTCCTTGCACAGGTCGAGATTGTCCCTGCGCGAGAACCCTGCGTCTTTCATGCAGTAGAACCGGGTCAGCACAACATCAATCGGCGAGGTGTCTCCCGCGCCATCAAGATTGGTATACCCGCAAGCACGCATGGCGTTGTCGACGCCCGATTGGGACACCCCCTTTTTGTACCATTGTGTGAAGTCCCCAGGCGGCGGTTGAAAGCCCCTTCCCGTGCAGCCAACCAGTAACACTGCGCACAAACTCAGCAACAGGCTCCTCGTGCACATGGCGTTATTTCTTATGGTTTGACTCGGATAAAGTGTGAGACGCCGTCGGGTGAGTCTCTCCAGTGGTGTAGGATCAGCGTGGCGTCGGCAGGCGGGGCAATTCCACAGCAGCACCGACAGCGTACAGGGAACTTCCACTCTGCAAATGCTTCTATACAGTCCTTTTTAAACTGTTCAGGGATCGAATGAAAACTTCTTTGGCGTTTCCATTAGCAATCACTTTCGCCCTTGTCATGACCGGCTGCAGCAGCCGTCAGGCGGGTGATCTTACTTCAGGGCCGGTCGTTCCACTGGCCATGAATGACCATCAAGCCAGCGTGACTTTCCGTACCATAGGCGGCGAGGGTGATCGTCCTGTCAGTTACCTGTACGGGTATGCCAATACTGGATTCATGAGCGCGGGTGAGCGGGTTTACGACTCTGCTTACTTCAAGCGTATACCGGCTTATCTGAAGAAAATCGCCGGTGGGACTGACAACATCAGTCAACTGGTCGAATCGGACAAAACGGTGTACGTAAAAGGGGAGGTCAAGGACAAACCGTTTACCTTTAACGGTATTCCCATGCCCACGCCGTTCGACAAGGAACAGCCTGTTGCGCAGCAATTCACGCCGCAAGCCAAGAAGAATTACCTGGTTGAAACCGTGATCGCCGACACTTGGGTCATGAACGTGTACGAAATCTCCGCAACGGGTGAACGCAAAACCATTGGCGTTCCAAAAATGGATGCCGACGCAAACTGACCATGCAGGGATAGTCTTTTCATGACGATAAGAACTTTCCAATAAGGCATTCGGCAACCTATCAGTGTGGCGAGGAAGCTTGCTCCCTCGCCACAGGGGGATAGACGTTTCCAAGGTGTCTGTGCCCAGCGGCTGCGCAAAGTCGTGTTTGAAGTTGTGCTTAAATGCCAACTTCCCCCATCGTTGCTCTTGGCTTGTCCACGTTTGTCGCTCTCTGCAAGTGAATGCGCAAAGCTGTCGGCCGCTCACAAGAAGACTGCAGACTTCCATCCCAGGAACACCGTGCCGACAAACTCAGAAACGGTGTCATTGCCCTTATGTTCAAACGCATCCTGTCCGCCCTGGGCGGTAAGAAGTCCCGCACTTCGGCACCTGTTTCTTCTGCGCACCCTGAGGCGACGCCGCCCCAGCCGGCCGACAATGAACTTATCACGGTCTACGACAGCTACGGTCGTGAGATGAAGATCACCCGCAACGAGTGGCGCGACCAAGTCTTCCTGCCAAACCTGCAGGAGAAATGGCGTTCTGCCGACGAGCTCTACAGCCTGATTATCTCGGGGTTGAATGATGGCTTTGTCGCTGACTTGATCCCGGCCGCTGCGCAACTTGTCGAGATCGACAGCAATCCCGAGCGCAGCCATGTCATCCAGGGCATTGTGCTGATGGAGAACGGCCAGCTCGATGCCGCCGAAAACACGCTGCGCACGGGGATGGCGAAAGTAGGCGCGACGGGTACCTTGCTGACCAACCTGGCCAAGGTCTTCAGCGAGCGAGGCGAGCCGGTGCTTGCCGATGAAACGCTTTGGCGCGCGATCCAGGCCGACCCCAACCTGGAGAACGGCCTGTTGTGGTGGGCAGCCATGCAGCGGGAAAGGGCCGGCGAGGCGGGCTATCTCAAGGCGCTGCGTTCCGTGGCGGCGTTACCCGGTAGTTGGCGTGCGCCATTGTGGTTGGCGCGTCATTGCCTGGAACAGAACGACGTCGAGTCGGCACGCAGGTTTTACGCGCAGGTGCTGACGGCGGGTACCTTCGACGGCAATGCCCTGATGATGATCTCGGGCGACTTGGGTAACAACGGCCAGATCCCACTGATCGTTGAGTTGGTCGGGCCTGTCTACGATGAACGCAAACACGACCCCATGGCCGGTATCAACTTGCTGCGCGCCTATCAGGCACTCGGGAATGCGGTCGAAGGCGAGGCGCTGCTCGCCCGCCTGTATGCCCTGGGTTTTGCACCGATCAAAAGCCAACTCGATCAGTTTGCCCAAGCCTTCCTGCAAATGCACAAGCAGGACGACCAAGGCGTGCCGGTTGATCCTGAAAGCCTGAGGTTCGCGACGTTGGCATTGAGCCAGCCGATCTGGCACTACGGTTTGCGCAATGCCGACTGGTTCTTTGCGCAGAAACCGGAAGGGGCATCGGAAATCGGCTTCTTCGCGTTATCCAAAAGCACAGACGGATCAGAGCGCGCCGAATCGCAACGGGAGGATGAACTGGGGCGCTTCGCGCGCGCGATTCCTCTTTACCTGTCTGAAGCCGTGCACTACTGGAGCGACCATGTAGGCACTTGTTACATCCAAATCGTGGAAGGCGGCGGCCCGGTGCTATCGGGGTGTGAAGCCGACGGCCACGCGCTTTTCGATATCGTGCCGCCGACGATGAAGTCCTTCATCACCGGCGAGATCGGCTGTTCGGGTGAAGGTGATCAAGCCCAATGGCAGATTTCCCTGAAGCTCTGGGACTGCGCGACCCGCACCCAGCAGGCCGCGGAAATCGGCAGCGCGGTGACAGCAGACATCGGCGCGCTGGTACTCGATCTTGAGACGCGCTTGCTGGCCGGCATTGGACTGAGGCGCGAGACACCACTGGATTCGTTCTACCTGCATCCCACGGCCGAAGTTCTGCCGGTGTACCTGACCGAGCTGGGCCAGGCCTTCACGTTGACGCTGCTGGCGAACGGGCATATGCCCAAGTCCGCAATGTGGGGTGAGCGCGCCATGCTCGACTGGCCGCTCAACATGGCTCTCCACTGGCCGACGGTTGAAGTCGCAAAATTGATGTACATCTCCGGGCTGGGCAAAGCCTTCGATTACCAGTCGGACGCACTCGCCGAATACAAAGAACGCAGCCTGCAATTGCTGCGTGAGTTGGAACAGGCGCGCAGCCCTGTATTGCGCTTGGCTCCGCTGATATGGAGGGTGTTCGGTATGCAGGCAGAGTTACACGCCTACATTCGGGACTTGCCCGCTGATACACGGCCTGAACATAAGGCCTGGCTGGCGCGAATCAGCGAATAACGGGGCTCTCGACCACCGTCAGGGCGAATGACGGTGCGGGTTCAAGGGGGCATGTCCGAGGAGAGTCCTATACTCAAGGGCGTCCAGTTACGGCGACAGACACGCCGGAATAAGGAGCCTGCCATGAATGACACCCAACGACTCGCCGCGTTACGTATCGTTTTAATCGTTGTGGGGCTGATCGCCGTGTTCGCGATCTGGCCACTGATGATCCTGTGGCCGTCCGGTTGGACTTGGCACAGCGGCCATTCCGACTATCCGCTGATGATTGTCGGTCTCTACGCCACCCTGGGCGTATTCCTGCTGAGGGCTTCCCGTGATCCGATGAGGCACTTGAGCCTGATCTGGTTCACCGTATGGTCGAGCGTCGTGCACGGCGCGATCATGGCCGTGCAGTCCTTTGGTGTCGGTATGGACGGGATGAGCCATTACGGCCATCTGCTCGGCGACGTGCCCGCGCTGTTCGTCGTCGCGGCGGCGCTGGCGTTCTTCACGCCTCGGGGTGAGAAGGCGCGTTTATTGGCGGGCTGATCCTTGCGTTGCGGCGTGCCTGAAAGCCCTGTGGATGAACCCCCCAGGGCTTTTCCATTTGGGTGGTCATCCCGATTTTTCTCAGCGGTGTCCTGGGACTTCTCGCTTAAAGCCGCTCGGTGTCGTCACCTTTCGCTACGATTCTGCCCTCATCGAGTTTGCCGAGAAGTGCTTATCATCCAAGGGAGGAGTTTGGCCACCTGTCGCAGTCGTCCCGAGGCTGATGACGCTGCTGAGGAATAGAACGATGGAATATACCTTTACCTTGAAATATCAGCTTGCTGACGATGACTGTGCCGCGGATGAGCTGGTCGAGCGGCTGGGTGAAGCTGGCTGTGACGATGCCCTGGTCGGCATTGGGCAGCCGGGGCGGCTGGCGCTTGAGTTCACTCGCGAGGCTCCCGATGCGGTCAAGGCGGTGTTTAGCGCTCTGAGCGACGTCCGCCGCGCGGTGCCGTCGGCCAAACTGATCGAGGTTGCCCCTGACTTGGTGGGCCTGACCGACGTAGCTGAGATCGTAGGTGTCTCACGGCAGAACATGCGCAAGCTGATGCTGGCTCATCCGAGCAGCTTCCCGACGCCGGTGCACGAGGGAAGTGCGTCTATCTGGCACTTGGCGGACGTTCTGACCTGGCTGCAGGCAAAGGGCAGCTATTCGCTTACCAAGAGCGTGCTGGACGTGGCCCTGGTGGCCTCCCAGGTCAACGTTGCGAAAGAGGGCCGACGGTTACCGAGCCTGGCTGCCAAAGAGTTGGAAGCTTTGGTTGGGTGACGGCCATCATTGTTCGAGCGAGTGCCGCGACAATCCTTCACTTAATATTTCTCAATTGCGGGTGTATCGTATTCGCCTTTTGCGGGCCCAACGGTTCGCGCGGATTCAATAGGTGGTTGTGTTCATGTCCTTTACCCGTCGCCAAATACTCGGTGGCCTGGCCGGTCTTGTTGTCGTTGGTGTGGGTGCAGGCGGTGCGTCGCGGTACTGGCTGGGCAAGCGGGCCGACGCCGAGGCCGGTCACGACTATGAACTGATCGCGGCGCCCCTGGACGTGGAACTGGTGGCCGGGCACAAGACCCAGGCCTGGGCGTTCGGCCCTTCGGCGCCGGGCACCGAGCTGCGGGTGCGCCAGGGCGAATGGTTGCGGGTGCGCTTCATCAACCATCTGCCGGTCGCCACCACCATCCACTGGCACGGGATCCGTTTGCCGTTGGAGATGGACGGCGTGCCATATGTCTCGCAACTACCGGTGCTGCCGGGCGAATATTTCGACTACAAATTCCGCGTGCCGGACGCCGGCAGTTACTGGTACCACCCCCACGTCAACAGCAGCGAAGAACTGGGACGTGGGCTGGTGGGACCGTTGATCGTCGAGGAACGTGAGCCGACCGGATTCAAGTATGAACAGACCCTGAGCCTCAAGAGCTGGCATGTGGACGAGCAAGGCCAGTTCGTGGCGTTCAGCATTCCCCGTGAGGCGGCGCGTGGTGGCACGGCCGGGCGGCTGGCGACCATCAACGGTGTGCCGCAGGCGGTGATCGACCTGCCGGCCGGGCAGATCACCCGGGTGCGTTTGCTCAACCTCGACAACACCCTGACTTACCGCATCAACATCCCAGGCGTTGAAGCGCAGATCTATGCGCTGGACGGCAACCCCATCGAACCGCGCCCGCTGGGCAAGGAATACTGGCTGGGCCCGGGCATGCGCATTTGCCTGGCGATCAAGGCGCCGCCGGCCGGTGAAGAATTGTCGTTGCGCAATGGTCCGGTGCGCCTGGGCACCTTGCGTTCGGTGCCCAACAGTG
The DNA here is from genome assembly GCF_001307275.1 of Pseudomonas fluorescens. NCBI lineage: Bacteria > Pseudomonadati > Pseudomonadota > Gammaproteobacteria > Pseudomonadales > Pseudomonadaceae > Pseudomonas > Pseudomonas fluorescens. The sequence continues at coordinate 1,431,149 of NZ_CP012831.1, read as the reverse complement.
ACGCACCGACCCAGTGGCCGCCGGCACTGCCAGCCAACCCGGTGTCCGAGCCGGACCTGGCCAATGCGCAGAAACTCAACTTCAATTTCGAATGGGTCGGCTCGGTGTCGGTCAATGTCGACAACGGCAAGCCGCCAAGCCTGTGGCAGATCAACGGCAAGGCCTGGGACATCACCGACAAGACTTGCGCCGACCGGCCGATCGCCACGCTGAAGAAAGGCCAGAGCTACATTTTCGAATTGAAGAACATGACCCAGTACCAGCACCCGATCCATTTGCACGGCATGAGCTTCAAGGTGATCGCGTCGAACCGGCACAAGGTCGTGCCGTACTTCACTGACACTTACTTGCTGGGCAAGAACGAACGGGCGCAGGTGGCGCTGGTGGCGGATAATCCAGGGGTGTGGATGTTCCACTGCCATGTGATCGACCACATGGAAACCGGCCTGATGGCCGCCATCGAGGTGGCGTGATGCGCCAGATTCGCCCCGCCAGAATCATCGACCGCAGTCGCGACCAGGACTTCATGCGCGAAGCCCTGGCCCTCGCCGCCCAAGGCGCCGCCCTGGGGGAAGTGCCGGTGGGCGCGGTGCTGGTGCAGGACGGCGAGATCATCGGGCGCGGCTTCAATTGCCCGATCAGCGGCCACGATCCCAGCGCCCATGCGGAAATGGTCGCCATCCGCGCCGCTGCCCAGGCGGTGAGCAATTATCGCCTGCCCGGCAGCACCCTGTATGTGACGCTGGAGCCGTGCAGCATGTGCGCAGGCCTCATCGTCCACTCGCGCATCGCCCGGGTCGTCTACGGCGCCCTGGAGCCCAAGGCCGGCATCGTGCAGAGCCAGGGGCAGTTTTTCAGCCAGGGTTTCCTGAACCATCGGGTGATGTTCGAGGGCGGGGTGTTGGCCGAGGAGTGCAGTACGGTGCTGAGTGAGTTCTTCAAGGCCCGAAGAGCCAAGTCTTCAGACTAAACACCGATCCCCTGTGGGAGCAAGGCTTGCCCGCGATGAACGACAACGCGGCCTTGCTGTAGACCGCGGTGCTGTCATCGCGGGCAAGCCTTGCTCCCACAGGTTCACTCCCACAGGTTCACTCCCACAGGTTCACTCCCACAGGTTCACTCCCACAGGTTCACTCCCACAGGTTCACTCCCACAGGTTCACTCCCACAGGTTCACTCCCACAGAAGCTCTCACACAGGCGGCTTGGGCGATTTATTTACGCGCCACAATCACCGCCCGCATCGGCGCCGGCAGCCCCTCGATGGTCTTGCTGTGATCGGCGGGGTCGAGGAAATCACTCAATGACTGATACTTCATCCACTCGGTGCTGCGCTGTTCTTCCACGGTCGTCAGGCTCACGTCCACGCAACGCACGTCGCTGAACCCGGCGCGGCGCAGCCAGCGTTCCAGGGCCGGGACCGACGGCAGGAACCACACGTTGCGCATCTGCGCGTAGCGGTCCTCGGGCACCAGCACCTGGTGTTCGTCGCCTTCGATCACCAGGGTTTCCAGCACCAGTTCGCCGCCCTTGACCAGGCAATCCTTCAGGGCGAGCAAGTGTTCGATCGGCGAGCGGCGATGGTAGAACACGCCCATGGAAAACACCGTGTCGAAGCCTTCCAGTTCCGCTGGCAGGGCCTCGAACGGGAACGGCAAATGCCAGGCGTTGGGCTGCGACAGGTAGCGCTGTACCGCCTGGAACTGGCAGAAGAACAGCCAGTTGGGGTCGACGCCGATCACCGTGTCCGCCCCGGCACCGAGCATGCGCCACATGTAATAACCGTTGCCGCAGCCCACATCGAGGATGCGCTTGCCCGCAAGATCCAGGTGCGGAGCCACCCGCGACCACTTCCAGTCCGAGCGCCATTCGGTGTCCACGTGCACGCCGAACAGGTCGAAAGGCCCTTTGCGCCATGGTGACAGGCCCATCAACGCGGTACGCATTTGCCCACGGGTTTCGTCGGAACAATCGGTGTCGAGGGTCAGGCCATTCAGCAGGTCGACGGTGGTGGGTTGCAAAACCGGCAGCGCATCGAGGGCGCTTTGCCAACGCTCCAGGTCGCCGTGGCCCTTTTCCATCTTGCTGTCGAGTTGCGTCTGCAGCGTCGCGGCCCAATCGGCCAGGGGCGTGCCGGCCAGATGGCGGGCGAGGGGGGACAGATCGATCATGGCAGGGCAATCAACGAGGCGAAGTTAAGACACTGGAACCATGGCACGACTTTCGAGAAGCCGGCCGCCAAGAGGCGCTCGCGGTGCTCTTCGAGGCTGTCGGGCTTCATGACGTTTTCGATGGCGCTGCGTTTCTGGGCAATCTCCAGCTCGCTGTAGCCGTTGGCGCGCTTGAACGCAACGTGCAGGTCGGTGAGCAGGGCGTGTTCCTCTGCATCGTTGAAACGCAATTTTTCCGACAGGATCAGGGCGCCACCCGGCAGCAGGGACTGGCGGATGCGGCTCAACAGTGCGGTGCGCTGGTCCGGCGCGATGAATTGCAGGGTGAAATTCAGTGCCACCACCGAGGCTGGCTGGAACGTTAGGGCGAGGATGTCGCCTTCGACCACTTCCACCGGCAGCAGCTCCTGGAACATCGAGTCCTGGCCATTGAGGTATTCACGGCAGCGCTCGACCATGGCCGCCGAGTTATCCACCGCGATCACCCGGCAACCGTCGGTGCGCACATGACGGCGCAGGGCCTGGGTCACCGCACCCAGGGACGAGCCGAGGTCGTAGAGCACGCTGCCCGGCTGGGCGAATTGCGCGGCGAGCACGCCGAGGTTTTCGACGATGGTCGGGTAACCCGGCACCGAACGCTTGATCATGTCCGGAAACACCCGCACCACGTCCTCGTTGAAGGCGAAGTCCGGCACTTGGGCCAGGGGCTGGGCGAATAGGCGATCGGGGTCTTTGCTCACGGCGGTTCCAGCGGCATGGGTGGTGAAAAGGCCGGCATTTTAACCAAAAAACCAGTGGGAGCGAGCTTTGTGGGAGCAAGGCTTGCCCGCGATAAAGGCTCCGCGGTCTATAGCAAGACCGAACTGTCGTTCATCGCGGGCAAGCCTTGCTCCCACAGAGCCGTGCCCCACAGAACCTTTGCTCCCATATTATTGAGCTTTGTTTAGTGTGGCTTTCGGGCGAACGCCGACGCTGTAATGCCCCATTGGCCCAGCCAATAACTGACGATGATCAGGTAAGGCGCGGCATGGAAGGGGTGCACGAACCGGTTGATGCCGATGAGGCTGTCGGAAAACACAAACGCCAGCGCCCCGGTGGCGGCCAGCCACGCCGAACGCTTGGGCACGTCGGTGCCCAGTCGTGCCAACGCCCGCCAGAGCATGGCGCTGATGACCAGGCCGTAGATCACCACCGGCACCAGCAACGGCCCGAGACCGCTCGACACCAGGATTGCCAGGAGCACCGCGCCGATGCCCAAGGCCAGGGCCAAGGGCAGCAGCGCCGGTCGGCGGCAGTCGCTGAGGTAGGCTTTCAGGTAGGCCAGGTGCGCCAGCAGAAACGCCCCAAGGCCGAACACGAACAGGTCCCCCGGCCAGGCCAGCAACACATCGCCCACCAGCGAGAAAATCAGCCCGAGGCTGATCCAGCGCCGATATTCGCTGGGCGGCGCATCGTGCAGCCAGCCGAGCAGGGCCAGCACCGGCATGGGCTTGACCAGCAGGCACAGCAGCGTGGCATGCATGGCCAGGCCGTACAGATAGGTGGCCGCACCCATCAGTGCGAGGATCAGCCAACCCACAGTCAGTTCACCGCGATAGCGCAGTCAAAGGTTTCCACGGGCGGCACTTCCGGCGCCCAAGGCTGTTGATAAGTCAGGCGCAAGCGCCCGGTGCCGGCGTTGAACGCCTGGAAGCGCCAGGTCGAAACACCTGCGGCGCCAACGATGCCGGCGTCTTCCGGGTTGCGATAAACCTCCGGCCCCAAACCCTTCAATACACCACCGGCCGAATCCTGGATCGCCCAGCGATAACCGGTGCTGGGGTTGCTGGGCAGGCTCAGGATCAGGTTCTGTCCGTTATTGAGCCTTACGGGGCACTGGCTCAGTTTTTCCACGGTCACGTTGTTGCTGGTTTGCGTGGCGCAGGCGCTCAGCAGGGCGAGGCTGAGGGGGACGAACAGGCGAGTGAGGGACATAAGGGCAACGGCTCCGGCATTCACGACGAACGGCGAGCATAACCGAAGATGCTACTGGGTGTGTCAGGTGGGGATGTGTTGTTGCGGATGACGCCATCGCGAGCAAGCTCGCTCCCACAGGGGATTTGTGGTGTTCACAGCATTTGTGATCCACACCAAACCTTGTGGGAGCGAGCTTGCTCGCGATGAGGCCGGTACAGCGGCTATAAAAAACCTCAGAACAACACCTTCGCCACATCCGCAAACCGCTTGGCAAAGTGCACGGTCACACCTTCCTTGAGGTAGTCCGGCAATTCTTCGAAGTTGCCCCGGTTGGCTTCCGGCAGGATCAGTTCGTTGATCTTCTGTCGGCGCGCGGCGATGACCTTCTCGCGCACGCCGCCAATCGGCAGGACGTGCCCGGTGAGGGTCAGTTCGCCGGTCATGGCCACGCCTTTTTTCGGCGGCTGGTTGCGGGCCAGGGACAGCAAGGCACTGGCCATGGTCACGCCGGCGCTCGGGCCGTCCTTGGGTGTGGCGCCTTCCGGTACGTGCAGGTGAACGAACGCCTCGTCAAAGAACTTCGGATCGCCGCCAAATTGCTTCAGGTGCGAACTGACGTAGCTGTGGGCGATCTCCGCCGACTCCTTCATCACCTCACCCAGTTGCCCGGTCAGCTTGAAACCACGATTGAGGGTGTGGATGCGCGTCGCTTCGATCGGCAAGGTCGCGCCGCCCATGCTGGTCCAGGCCAGGCCGGTAATCACGCCGATGCCGGACAACACCTGCTCGTTGCGGAACACGGGCTTGCCCAAGGAAGCCTCGAGGTCCTTCGGCCCGAGCTTGATCACCGCTTTCGGGTCGTCGATCAGCTTCATCACTGCCTTGCGCACCAGTTTGCCCAGCTGTTTCTCCAACTGTCGCACCCCGGCCTCACGGGCGTAACCGTCGATCAGGGCCTTGAGGGCGCTGTCGTTGATGCTCAGGCTGCCCTTGGACACACCGGCCTTGGCCAGTTGCTTGGGCCACAGGTGCCGTTTGGCGATGGCGACTTTTTCTTCGGTGATGTAGCCCGACAGGCGGATCACTTCCATCCGGTCCAGCAGCGGGCCGGGGATCGAGTCCAGGGTGTTGGCGGTGCACACGAAGAGCACTTTCGACAGATCCAGGCGCAGGTCCAGATAGTGGTCGAGGAATTCGACGTTCTGTTCCGGATCAAGGGTCTCCAGCAACGCCGAGGCCGGGTCGCCCTGGTAGCTCTGGCCCATCTTGTCGATTTCGTCGAGCATGATCACCGGGTTCATCACTTCGACATCCTTGAGCGCCTGCACCAGCTTGCCCGGCTGGGCACCGATGTAGGTGCGTCGATGGCCCTTGATCTCGGCTTCATCGCGCATGCCGCCGACGCTGAAGCGATAGAACGGCCGGCCCAGGGATTCGGCGATGGACTTGCCGACGCTGGTCTTGCCCACGCCCGGCGGGCCCACCAGCAGCACGATGGAACCGTTGATCTCACCTTTGTAGGCGCCGACGGCGAGGAATTCGAGGATGCGGTCCTTGATGTCGCCCAGGCCGGCGTGGTGCTGGTCGAGCACCTTGCGCGCATGCTTGAGGTCGAGTTTGTCCTGGCCATACACGCCCCATGGCACGGAGGTCGCCCAATCCAGGTAATTGCGGGTGACGGCGTATTCCGGCGAGCCGGTTTCCAGGATGGAGAGTTTGTTCATCTCCTCTTCGATACGCTTCTGCGCCTGGGCTGACAGGACTTTGCCTGCCAGCCGCTGCTCGAATTGTTCGAGGTCGGCGCTGCGGTCGTCCTTGGTCAGCCCCAGTTCCTGCTGGATGACCTTAAGCTGTTCCTTGAGGAAGAACTGGCGCTGGTGTTCGCCGATCTTGTTGTTGACCTCGGCGGAAATCTCTTTCTGCAACCGCGCCACTTCGACTTCCTTGCGCAGCATCGGCAGCACTTTTTCCATGCGCTTGAGCATAGGCACGCAGTCGAGCACTTCCTGCAGCTCATTGCCGGTGGCGGAGGTGAGCGCGGCGGCGAAGTCGGTCAGCGGCGAAGGGTCGTTGGGGCTGAAGCGGTTGAGGTAGTTCTTCAGCTCTTCGCTGTACAGCGGATTGAGCGGCAGCAGTTCCTTGATCGCGTTGATCAGCGCCATGCCGTAGGCCTTGACCTCGTCGGTTGGCTCGCTTGGCTGATGCGGGTACTCGACTTCCACCAGGTACGGGGGGCGATGGTGCTTGAGCCAGGTGCGGATGCGCACGCGGGTCAGGCCCTGGGCGACGAATTGCAGCTTGCCGCCTTCCCGGCTGGCGTGATGGACCTTCACCAGCGTGCCGTACAGCGGCAGTTTCGAGGTGTCGAAATGGCGCGGGTCTTCCTGGGGCGTGTCCATGAAGAACAGCGCCAGGGAGTGATGATCGGACTTGGCCACCAGTTCCAGGGTCTCGGCCCACGGTTCTTCGTTGACGATGACCGGCAACACCTGGGCCGGGAAGAAGGGGCGATTGTGGATGGGGATGATGTAGACCTTGTCCGGCAGGTTCTGGCCGGGCAGCGCCAGGCCGGTGCCGGAGGAAGTGTGTTCGATGTGTTCGGAGTCAGCGTAGTCGTTAGTGGCTTCAGTAGAGTGCTGGTCGCTCATGGGGCACCTGCGCAATGGGGTATGGGTCTTAGATGGGGCAGGTGGGGGGTGGTTTCAATGGTGGGCGATTGTTAACGGTTATTTCATTGGTGGCCGTTCAGGCTGGCGACAGGTTTGCGTGGCGAGGCGCAGAGCCTCGCCACGGGCCCGGCCTAGGCGACCCGGTTCAAGTCGTTGTGGCGCGTTTCCTTCAGGCACAGCACGGCGATGACGCTGAGCAGCGCGGCCGCTGAAACATAGCCTCCGACATAGCTCAAGCCGCCCATCGCCACCAGTTTCTGGGCGAAGAACGGTGCGGCCGAGGCGCCGACGATACCGCCGAGGTTGTAGGCCGCCGAGGCGCCGGTATAGCGCACGTGGGTCGGAAACAGTTCCGGCAGCAAGGCGCCCATGGGAGCGAAGGTCACCCCCATCAGGAACAGCTCGATGCACAGGAACAGCGCCACGCCGCCGGTCGAGCCGTGGGTCAGCAACGGTTCCATGAGGAAACCCGAGGCAATCGCCAGCAGGCCACCGATGATCAATATCGGTTTGCGGCCGTAGCGGTCGCTGGCCCAGGCGGACAACGGCGTAGCGGCGGCCATGAACAGTACGGCAAAGCACAGCAGGCCCAGGAATGTCTCGCGGCTGTAGCCGAGGGTGGATACGCCGTAGCTCAGGGAAAATACCGTCGAGATGTAGAACAGCGCGTAACACACCACCATCGCCGCGGCGCCCAGCAAGGTCGGCGCCCAGTATTGGCTGAACAGCTCGACCAACGGCACCTTGACCCGCTCCTGGCGGGCCATGGCATTGGCGAACACCGGGGTTTCATGGAGCTTGAGCCGCACGTAGAGGCCGACGATCACCAGCACGGCACTGAGCAGGAACGGAATCCGCCAGCCCCAGTCACGAAATTGCTCGTCGTCCAGGCTCATGGCCAGGGTCAGGAACAGCCCGTTGGCTGCCAGGAAGCCGATGGAGGGCCCCAGTTGCGGGAACATGCCGAACCAGGCGCGCTTGCCCTTGGGCGCGTTCTCGGTGGCCAGCAGTGCCGCTCCGCCCCATTCACCCCCCAACCCCAGGCCCTGGCCGAAACGCAGCAGGCACAGCAGGATCGGCGCCCAGGCGCCAATGCTGGCGTAGCCGGGCAGCACGCCAATGAGCGTGGTGCACACGCCCATCAGCAGCAGGGAGGCCACCAGCGTCGACTTGCGCCCGATCCGGTCGCCGAAATGGCCGAACAGCGCAGAACCCAGCGGACGGGCGAGGAAGGCGATACCGAACGTCAGGAAAGACGACAGCATCTGTGCCGTGCCTGAGGTTTGTGGAAAGAACACCGGCCCGATCACCAGGGCCGCCGCCGTGGCATAGACGTAGAAGTCGTAGAACTCGATGGCAGTGCCGATGAAACTCGCGGTCGCCACGCGAGTGGCCGAGTTGGTCGGCTGGGCAGGCACAGCCTCGTTGCAGGTTGCGGTCGTCATGCGGTTATCCCTGACAGTCATGTGCTCCGTTGGAGCGATTATTATGGTCGAACGCCCAGGGATGCGGACGGGTATCCCGTCGCTGTTTCGGGTAGGAACAGTCCCAGGGTTGATGCGGATTTTGCCGATGGTCTGGCCGGAACCGACCGGGCGCGGGGTAGGCACGGGGTTCGGGCGGAGCTGGGTAAGCGGGTTGAGTATAGGAAGGGGGCTAACGAATCAACAAGAGAGTCCGCACACATTGCGCAGAACCCCGTGGCGAGGGAGCAAGCTCCCTCGCCACAAGGGGTTTAGAGCGCCGTGGGCACCGAACTGTTATGCCACGCCAGCACCTGGCTGACGCGGTTGTCCACGGTCTCGATGATTTCCAGGCGATAACGCCCGATCTTCAGGCAGACCGGGCTTTCGGGGATGGTTTCCAGGGCTTCGGTCACCAGCCCGTTGAGGGTCTTGGGGCCGTCGCAAGGCAGATGCCAGCCCAGGGTCCTGTTCAATTCGCGGATCGACGCCGCGCCATCGATCATCAGGCGGCCATCGGGCTGGGGATGGACGTGGGGGTTGTCGAGGCTGTGCTGACTCTCGAATTCGCCGACGATTTCTTCGAGGATGTCTTCCAGGGTGACGATGCCCAGTACTTCACCGTATTCGTCCACCACCATGCCCAGGCGCCGCTGCTGCTTGTGGAAATTCAGCAGTTGCAGCTGCAACGGTGTGCTTTCGGGCACGAAGTAGGGTTCATGGGAGGCGGCCAGCAGCGCTTCCTTGGTCAGGCTCGCGTCCGCCAGCAGGTGACGGATCTGGCGAGTGTTGAGCACTGCTTCGACCTGGTTGATATCGCTGTGGAACACCGGCAGGCGCGTCCGTCGGTTCAGGCGCAACTGTTCGATGATCTCGCCGATGGGGTCGTCGAGGTTGATCCCATCGACCTCGCTGCGGGGCACGAGGATATCGTTGACGGTGATGTTGTCCAGGGCGTGGATGCCGGAAATCGGATGCAGCCGGCCACTGCCTTGCTCTGACTCTTGCTCGCTGCGCGGTGGCGCGGGCATTTCGTCGTCGCTCTGCTGCACCATGCCGGGCTTGCGGGCAAATGGACGCAGCAACAACTGGCTGGCGCCATTCAACAGCCAGGCAAATGGATAGAGGATCTTCAACGGTATGCCCAGCAAGGTGTTACCCAGTGCCAGCACCGCGTCGGGCTGGCGGGTGGCCAGGGTGCGCGGCAGGTAGTCGGCGAACACCAGCAGGGCGGCGCTGGTGCCGAGCCAGGCGACCCAGGGGCCGTTTTCCAGCCAGGTAAAAATCGCCAGCAAGGTGCCGATGACCACGGCGAGGGCGCGACAGAGGGTATTGCACAGGATCAGGCTGGGCAGCGGGAAGGTCAGTGTCGCCAGTGGTTTGTCACTGGCGCGCGAAGCCGTGCGCTGGGCCAGCAGGTGTTGCTGGGCGGCTTCGATGGCCGTGAACAGGGCCGACCAGAGGATCAGCACCACCAGCACGGCGAACAACGGCGCTACGGGCAACGTATCCATCAGGTCCGTCCGTCAGATATGCAGGATGTATTCACGGACCAGCTTGCTGCCGAAGTACGCCAGCATCAGCAGGCAGAAACCGGCCAGGGTCCAGCGAATCGCTTTGTGCCCACGCCAGCCGAGGCGGTTGCGGCCCCACAGCAGCACGCTGAAGACCACCCACGCCAGGCAGGCCAGCAGGGTCTTGTGTACCAGGTGCTGGGCGAACAGGTTCTCGACGAACAACCAGCCGGAGATCAATGACAGCGACAGCAGGCTCCAGCCGGCCCAGAGGAAACCGAACAACAGGCTTTCCATGGTTTGCAGCGGCGGGAAGTTGCGGATCAGTCCGGAGGGGTGCTTGTTCTTGAGCTGGTGGTCCTGTACCAGCAGCAACAGGGCCTGGAACACGGCGATGGTGAACAGGCCGTAGGCGAGGATCGACAGCAGGATGTGGGCGAGGATGCCCGGCTCTTCGTCGATGATCTGCACGGTGCCCGACGGCGCGAACTGCGCCAGCAACACCGTGGCCAGCCCCAGTGGGAACAGCAGCACCAGCAGGTTTTCCACCGGGATGCGCGAGCAGGCCAGCAACGTCAGGGCGATCACGGCGACGGCGATCAGGCTGGCGGCGTTGAAAAAGTCCAGGCCCAGGCCGATCGGCGTCATCAGGTGGGTATAAAGGCTGGCCGCGTGGCCGAGCACCGCCAGCACGCCAAGCGTGACCAGCAGGCGTTTGTTCGCCTTGGCGCCGGTGGCCAGGCGGGTGCCTTGATAGAGGGTCGCAGCGGCATAAAGGCAAGCGGCGGCGAGGGTGGCAAGCAAGCTGGGTGACAAGGGGAGCATAAATCCTGTTAGGCAAGCCCGAAAGGCGCTGAGTTTGGCATAGAACCCCCTCCACACGAAAGACCACAGCAGGTGTACGCCGCACGCTTCTTCGCTATAATCCGCGACCTGCCCACGCCGCAGGCTCGCCGAGCACATTTTTCACGGTCTGGGCCGCCATTATCCCGGTCTCATCTGGGCCTGAAAGGATCGCGCATGTTTGAAAACCTAACCGACCGTCTCTCGCAGACGCTGCGCCATGTCACCGGCAAGGCGAAACTGACCGAGGACAACATCAAAGACACCCTGCGCGAAGTGCGCATGGCGTTGCTCGAAGCCGACGTCGCTCTGCCGGTGGTCAAGGACTTCGTCAATTCGGTCAAGGAACGCGCCGTCGGCACCGAAGTGTCGCGCAGCCTGACGCCGGGCCAGGCGTTCGTGAAGATCGTCCAGGCCGAGCTCGAAAGCCTGATGGGCGCCGCCAACGAGGACCTGAACCTCGCCGCCGTACCGCCAGCGGTGGTGCTGATGGCCGGTCTGCAGGGCGCGGGCAAGACCACGACCGCCGGCAAGCTGGCGCGCTTCCTTAAAGAGCGCAAGAAGAAGTCGGTGATGGTGGTGTCGGCGGACATCTACCGTCCGGCGGCGATCAAGCAGCTGGAAACCCTGGCCAACGACATCGGCGTGACGTTTTTCCCGTCCGACCTGAGCCAGAAGCCGGTGGACATCGCCCAGGCGGCTATCAAGGAAGCGAAGCTCAAGTTCATCGACGTGGTCATCGTCGATACCGCCGGTCGCCTGCACATCGATGAAGAGATGATGGGCGAGATCAAGGCGCTGCATGCCGCGATCAACCCGGTGGAAACCCTGTTCGTGGTCGACGCCATGACCGGCCAGGACGCGGCCAACACGGCCAAGGCGTTCGGTGATGCACTGCCGCTGACCGGCGTGATCCTGACCAAGGTCGACGGTGACGCCCGTGGCGGTGCCGCGCTGTCGGTACGGGCCATCACTGGCAAGCCGATCAAGTTCATCGGCATGGGCGAGAAGAGCGAAGCGCTCGAGCCGTTCCACCCCGAGCGTATCGCTTCGCGCATCCTCGGCATGGGCGACGTGCTCAGCCTGATCGAGCAGGCCGAGCAGACCCTCGACAAGGACAAGGCCGACAAACTGGCCAAGAAGCTGAAGAAGGGCAAGGGCTTCGACCTCGAAGACTTCCGTGACCAGCTGCAACAAATGAAGAACATGGGCGGCCTTGGCGGCCTCATGGACAAACTGCCGAACATCGGTGGCGTGAACCTGGCGCAGATGGGCAATGCCCAGGGCGCGGCTGAAAAGCAGTTCAAGCAGATGGAAGCCATCATCAACTCCATGACCCCGGCCGAGCGCCGCGACCCTGAGCTGATCAGCGGTTCGCGCAAGCGCCGCATCGCCATGGGTTCCGGCACCCAGGTGCAGGACATCGGTCGCTTGATCAAGCAACACAAGCAGATGCAGAAGATGATGAAGAAATTCTCCGCCAAGGGCGGGATGGCCAAGATGATGCGCGGCATGGGCGGTATGTTGCCCGGCGGCGGCATGCCGAAAATGTAAAGAATCTGCGCCGGCTGTCATGCCGGCGTTGCCCCGCACGGATGCGGGGATCTCCAGCAAACCCGTGCTATGCGGGAGCTGACCTGCCGTTTTTCATGACGGCTCTATGGCAAATCTTGATCGCATGGCGCATGGCGCCGGAAAAAGACATTTGCAAAAGTCCGGATATTCCTTAGAATATGCGGCCTTTCGGGCACCTATGCCCGCTGTGCATTTAGATTTGCAGCACCGACTACAGGAACGATGTTCACATGCTAACAATCCGTCTTGCCCTTGGCGGCTCCAAAAAGCGCCCGTTTTACCACCTGACCGTAACCGACAGCCGCAACCCGCGTGACGGTTCCCACAAGGAGCAGGTTGGTTTCTTCAACCCTGTTGCCCGTGGTCAGGAAGTTCGTCTGTCCGTGAACCAAGAGCGCGTAGCCTACTGGCTGAGCGTTGGTGCACAACCTTCTGAGCGCGTTGCTCAGTTGTTGAAGGAATCGGCTAAGGCTGCGGCCTGAGCAATATGAACGCGACGCCAAAAGATGCTGATGATTTGATCGTTGTCGGCAAGATCTATTCTGTACATGGCGTTCGCGGCGAAGTGAAGGTGTATTCCTTTACTGATCCGATCAAGAACCTGTTGGACTACAAAACCTGGACGCTCAAGCGCGAAGGTAGCGTGAAACAGGTGGAGCTGGTCAGCGGACGCGGGAACGACAAGTTCCTGGTCGCAAAGCTCAAGGGTCTCGATGATCGTGAAGAAGCTCGTCTTCTGGCCGGTTATGAGATCTGCGTGCCGCGCAACCTGTTCCCTGAACTGACCGACGGCGAGTACTACTGGTACCAGCTGGTGGGTCTGAAGGTCATCGACCACCTCGGGCAATTGCTCGGGAAAATCGATCACCTGCTCGAGACCGGTTCGAACGATGTCATGGTGGTCAAGCCTTGCGTCGGCAGCCTGGATGATCGCGAACGCCTGTTGCCCTATACCGAGCAATGCGTGTTGGCCGTCGACCTTGCCGCAGGCGAGATGAAGGTGGAATGGGATGCGGATTTCTAAACGTGGCTAATTTGCGCGTTGAAGTCATCACATTGTTTCCCGAGATGTTTTCCGCCATCAGCGAGTACGGCATAACCAGCCGCGCGGTGAAACAGGAGCTGTTGCAGCTCACCTGTTGGAATCCGCGGGACTACACCACGGATCGGCATCACACTGTGGACGATCGCCCGTTTGGCGGTGGTCCGGGCATGGTGATGAAGATCAAGCCCCTGGAAGATGCGCTGGTTCAGGCCAGGACGGCAGCCGGGGAGGGTGCGAAGGTGATCTACCTGTCGCCCCAAGGCCGCCAGCTGACCCAGTCGGCGGTACGCGAGCTGGCGAATTCGGATGCATTGATCCTGATTGCCGGCCGTTATGAAGGCATTGACGAGCGTTTCATTGAAGCTCATGTCGATGAAGAGTGGTCGATTGGCGACTATGTACTGTCTGGCGGCGAGCTGCCGGCGATGGTCCTGATCGATGCGGTTACACGACTGCTGCCTGGAGCTTTAGGGCATGCGGATTCCGCTGAGGAAGATTCCTTTACGGATGGTCTGCTGGATTGCCCGCACTACACCCGACCGGAGGTGTATGCGGATCAGCGTGTTCCCGACGTGTTGCTAAGTGGCAACCACGCGCACATCCGGCGTTGGCGTTTGCAGCAGTCCCTTGGTCGGACCTACGAACGACGCGCCGATCTTCTGGAAAGCCGCTCGCTTTCTGGAGAAGAGAAGAAGCTGCTCGAGGAATACATCCGCGAGCGGGACGATAGTTAACAACGTATCGATGGTGAGTCCGACGACTCGCCTTAGGAGCACAGCATGACTAACAAAATCATCCTTGCACTCGAAGCAGAGCAGATGACCAAAGAAATCCCTACCTTTGCCCCAGGCGACACCATTGTCGTCCAGGTGAAAGTGAAGGAAGGCGACCGTTCCCGTCTGCAAGCGTTCGAAGGCGTCGTTATCGCCAAGCGTAACCGTGGCGTGAACAGTGCATTCACCGTTCGTAAAATCTCCAACGGTGTTGGCGTAGAGCGTACTTTCCAGACCTACAGCCCGCAAATCGACAGCATGGCTGTCAAGCGTCGCGGTGACGTACGTAAAGCCAAGCTGTACTACCTGCGTGACCTGTCGGGTAAAGCAGCTCGCATCAAGGAAAAACTGGCTTAAGTCCAGCTTCCGATGCAAAAAAAGCAGCCTGCGGGCTGCTTTTTTGTTGCCTGCGATTTGCGCTTTGAGCACCCTGCATAGCTTCATTTTCAATTTCGATGCCGTGTGTGCCCGCATCCTTCAAGAGTTCTTATGCCAGCCATCGATCATCCTCTGATAGACCAGTTTCTCGACGCCCTGTGGCTGGAGAAGGGCCTGTCCGATAACACCCGCGATGCCTACCGCAGCGACCTGGCGTTGTTCAACGGCTGGTTGCAGGAAAATCACCTGGAACTGGTCAATGCCGGTCGCGAGTTGATCCTCGATCACTTGGCGTGGCGCCTGGAGCAGAACTACAAACCCCGCTCGACCGCGCGGTTTCTCTCCGGTCTGCGTGGGTTTTATCGCTATTTGCTGCGGGAAAAGCTGATCGCGGTAGACCCAACCTTGCGTGTGGAAATGCCGCAACTGGGGCGTCCGCTGCCCAAGTCCCTGTCGGAAGCCGATGTCGAAGCGCTGCTGGCGGCACCCGATCTCAGCGAGGCCATCGGTCAGCGCGACCGGGCCATGTTGGAAGTCCTGTATGCCTGTGGCTTGCGCGTCACCGAGTTGATCAGCTTGACGTTGGAGCAGGTCAACCTGCGCCAGGGCGTGCTGCGGGTGATGGGCAAGGGCAGCAAGGAGCGCCTGGTGCCGATGGGCGAGGAAGCGATTGTCTGGGTCGAGCGTTACATGCGCGATGCCCGTCATGAGTTGCTGGGCGGGCGTCCCAGCGATGTGCTGTTCCCCAGTCTGCGTGGCGAGCAGATGACTCGCCAGACGTTCTGGCACCGCATCAAGCACCAGGCCAAGGTGGCCGGGATCGGCAAGTCCCTCTCGCCCCACACCTTGCGCCATGCCTTCGCCACGCACCTGCTCAATCACGGTGCCGACTTGCGGGTGGTGCAGATGCTGCTCGGCCATAGCGACTTGTCCACCACCCAGATCTACACCCATGTGGCCCGGGCGCGGTTGCAGAACTTGCATGCCAAGCATCATCCTCGTGGCTGAATGAAATCCCTGTGGGAGCAAGGCTTGCCCGCGATGGCCGCGCCGCGGTGTAACAACTGAACCGCGTTATCGTTCATCGCGGGCAAGCCTTGCTCCCACAAGCCCTCTCCCACAGAAAGCCTCCACCCATGTCGTGCGTCAGCGGCATTCGGCCACGCCAGCCTTATGTGGTAGGCTTTGCCGGTTTGCACAGTGGGCGGTTGGAACCCGAATCTGCGGGTCGGCGTTTCCCGTCTCATTTGTTCGCCTCAGGAGTCCCCATGCGTTTGATCCAGATGTTCACCGCCGCCGCCATTGCGTTGGCCAGTACCTTTGCCATCGCCGATGACGCGGCCGACAAGGCTATCCGCAAGAGCCTGGAAAACCTTCAGCTCGAAGTGCCGATCGAAGCCATCTCGGCCAGCCCCATGGCCGGCCTGTATGAAGTCAAGCTCAAGGGCAGCCGCGTGCTGTACGCCAGCGCCGACGGCCAGTACATCGTCCAGGGCAACCTGTTCGAGCTCAAGGACGGCAAGCCGGTCAACCTCACCGAGATGACCGAGCGCCAGGGCATTTCCAAGTTGATCAACGGCATTCCGGTCGCTGAAACCGTGGTTTATCCGGCGATCGGCGAAACCAAGTCCCACATCACCGTGTTCACCGACACTACCTGCCCGTATTGCCACAAGCTGCACGCCGAAGTGCCGGAACTGAACAAACGCGGCATCGAAGTGCGCTATGTGGCGTTCCCGCGCCAGGGCCTGGGTTCGCCGGGCGATGAGCAGTTGCAGGCGGTCTGGTGCTCCAAGGACAAGAAAGCGGCCATGGACAAGATGGTCGACGGCAAGGAAATCAAGGCCGCCAAGTGCGATAACCCGGTTTCCAAGCAGTTTGCGCTCGGACAGTCAATAGGTGTGAACGGTACGCCGGCGATTGTTTTGGCCGATGGTCAGGTAATTCCGGGCTACCAGCCGGCGCCACAAGTGGCCAAACTGGCCCTGGGCGCGAAATGATCATGTGCGGTGCGCTTTTGAAGATCACGGCTCGACGAACACATTCGTCGGGCCGTTAAACACAGAGTCGCGTAGCTTCGCGGCTGTATTTCACGGCCGACCTTGCGTCGGCCGTTTCATGGGGAGTCAAGAGTGAATCCGGTCAAAGTAGGCATCTGTGGGTTAGGTACCGTCGGTGGCGGCACCTTCAACGTACTTCAGCGCAACGCCGAGGAAATTTCTCGTCGTGCCGGGCGTGGGATCGAAGTGGCACAAATTGCCATGCGCACGCCAAAGCCTCAGTTCCAGACGACCGGTATTGCGATTACCAACGATGTCTTCGAAGTGGCCACGAACCCTGAGATCGACATCGTCATAGAGCTGGTGGGCGGCTATACCGTTGCCCGCGAGTTGGTACTCAAGGCCATCGAGAATGGCAAGCATGTGGTCACCGCGAACAAGGCGCTTATCGCTGTTCACGGTAATGAGATTTTCGCCAAGGCCCGCGAGAAGGGCGTGATCGTGGCATTCGAAGCCGCCGTGGCCGGTGGTATCCCGGTGATCAAGGCGATCCGCGAAGGCCTGTCGGCCAACCGCATCAACTGGGTCGCGGGGATCATCAACGGCACCGGCAACTTCATCCTCACCGAGATGCGCGAGAAGGGTCGCACCTTCGAAGACGTGCTGGCCGAAGCCCAGGCCCTGGGCTACGCCGAGGCCGATCCGACGTTCGACGTGGAAGGCATCGACGCAGCGCACAAGCTGACGATCCTGGCGTCCATTGCGTTTGGCATTCCGTTGCAGTTCGACAAGGCCTACACCGAAGGCATCACCCAGCTGACCACCGCTGACGTGAACTACGCCGAAGCCTTGGGCTACCGCATCAAGCACCTGGGCGTGGCGCGCAGCACCGCCAGCGGCATCGAGCTGCGCGTGCACCCGACGCTGATCCCGGCCGACCGCCTGATCGCCAACGTCAACGGCGTGATGAACGCGGTGATGGTCAACGGCGATGCCTCGGGCTCGACGTTGTTCTACGGCGCCGGCGCGGGCATGGAACCGACGGCCTCTTCGGTCATTGCCGACCTGGTGGACGTGGTTCGCGCCATGACCTCGGACCCGGAAAACCGTGTGCCGCACCTGGCCTTCCAGCCGGATTCGCTGTCGGCGCACCCGATTCTCCCGATCGAGGCGTGCGAAAGCTCCTACTACCTGCGTATCCAGGCCAAGGACCATCCAGGCGTGCTGGCCCAAGTGGCGAGTATCCTTTCGGAACGCGGCATCAACATCGAGTCGATCATGCAGAAGGAAGTCGAGGAACACGACGGCCTGGTGCCGATGATCCTGCTGACCCACCGGGTGGTCGAGCAGAGCATCAACGACGCGATTGCGGCGCTGGAAGCGCTCCAGGGTGTCGTTGGGCCGGTGGTCCGTATCCGTGTCGAACATTTGAATTAATTTAGCGGCAAGTTATAAGCTGCAAGCCGCAAGTAGAAGCTGAGCCGCTTTGACTTGTTGCTTGCCGCTTGACCTTGAAGCTCAAACCGAAGGTTTGCCAAAAAATGCGCTATATCAGCACCCGCGGCCAGGCACCGGCCCTGAATTTCGAAGATGTCCTCCTGGCCGGCCTGGCCACGGATGGCGGTCTCTATGTGCCGGAAAACCTGCCGCGCTTCACCCAGGAGGAAATCGCTTCCTGGGCCGGCCTGCCGTATCACGAGCTGGCGTTCCGGGTCATGCGCCCGTTCGTCACCGGCAGCATCCCGGACGCCGATTTCAAAAAGATCCTGGAAGAGACCTATGGCGTCTTTTCCCACAATGCCATCGCACCGCTGCGCCAGCTCAACGGTAACGAATGGGTCATGGAACTGTTCCACGGCCCGACCCTGGCGTTCAAGGACTTCGCCCTGCAACTGCTCGGTCGCCTGCTGGACTACGTGCTGCAAAAGCGTGGCGAGCGCGTGGTGATCGTCGGTGCCACCTCTGGCGACACCGGTTCGGCGGCCATCGAAGGCTGCAAGCATTGCGAAAACGTCGACATTTTCATCCTGCATCCGCACAACCGCGTCTCGGAAGTGCAGCGTCGCCAGATGACGACGATTTTCGGCGACAACATCCACAACATCGCCATCGAAGGCAACTTCGATGACTGCCAGGAAATGGTCAAGGCCAGCTTCGCCGACCAGAGTTTTCTCAAGGGCACGCGGCTGGTGGCGGTGAACTCGATCAACTGGGCGCGGATCATGGCCCAGATCGTCTATTACTTCCACGCGGCCCTGCAATTGGGCGGTCCGGCCCGTTCCGTATCGTTCTCGGTGCCGACCGGCAACTTCGGCGATATCTTCGCCGGTTACCTGGCGCGCAACATGGGGCTGCCGATCAACCAATTGATCGTCGCCACCAACCGCAACGACATCCTGCACCGCTTCATGAGCGGCAACCAGTACGTCAAGGAAACCCTGCACGCCACGCTGTCGCCTTCGATGGACATCATGGTGTCGTCGAACTTCGAGCGCCTGCTGTTCGACCTGCACGGTCGCAACGGTGCGGCGATTGCCGGGCTGATGGACAGCTTCCGCCAGGGCGGCGGTTTCAGCGTCGAGCCTGAGCGCTGGACCGAAGCCCGCAAGTTGTTCGACTCCCTGGCCGTGGACGATGAGCAAACCTGCGAAACCATCGCCGAGGTGTTCGCACAGAGCGGCGAACTGCTCGACCCGCACACGGCCATCGGCGTCAGGGCGGCCCGTGAATGCCGTCGCAGCCTGGACCTCCCGATGGTGATCCTGGGCACCGCTCACCCGGTCAAGTTCCCGGAAGCGGTGGAGAAAGCCGGTGTAGGAAAAGCGCTCGAACTGCCTGCGCATCTTTCTGATTTGTTTGAGCGAGATGAGCGTTGCACCGTGTTGCCCAACGACTTGAAAGCCGTGCAGGCCTTTGTCAGCCAGCATGGCAATCGCGGCAAGCCTCTCTGACCGGGTAAACCTGTCACATTTTGAAGCCCGTCTCCTGACGGGCTTTCTTGTTTCTGCATGCCAAACTGGCCGGGTTTTCGCCCTTGGAGGGATGGGCGAGTCATCTCGAAGGAAATGCAGATGTCGTTTTTTATCAAAGGCAAACCGGCCCTGGGCTGGGTAATGGGCCTGGCCCTGATGTACTGGACGCAGGGAGGCAACGCGGCGCCGCTGGCGGCTTTCGAAACGCCACCGCCCAACCCTGGCGAACGGCTGGTGCTGGACGCGCAGGAGTTGAAGTGGATCAAGGAGAACCCCCGGGTCATCGTGGCCACGATGCAGTTTCCGTTGTACCTGTTCAAGAACGAACAGGGGCAGTGGAATGGGCTGAACCACGACGTTCTCCAGCGCATCGCGCACATGACCGGCCTTGAGTTCGTGCATCGTGAATCGTTCTCCCCCGGCGAGTTGCTGACAATGCTGGAGAATGGCGAGGCCGACATGACGACCCTGCTGGCGATGAATGAAGAACGTCGGGACTTCCTGAGTTTCAGCCATGCATTCGGGGGTTCCGGTTGGGTATTCGTCGGCCGTGACGGGGAATCGTCCCTCCATTCGCTGGAGCAGCTCGAAGGGAAGGTCCTGGCACTGCCGGCACGGCATGCATTGGAGGCGGAAATCAGGCGCGATTACCCGGCGATCAAATTGCGTACGACCAAGACCTTTGGCGAGGCGCGGGCGTT
This sequence comes from Pseudomonas fluorescens, assembly GCF_001307275.1. Taxonomy (NCBI): domain Bacteria; kingdom Pseudomonadati; phylum Pseudomonadota; class Gammaproteobacteria; order Pseudomonadales; family Pseudomonadaceae; genus Pseudomonas; species Pseudomonas fluorescens. Next base: position 1,411,091 of record NZ_CP012831.1, on the reverse strand, counting down.
GGTGGAGAGCCGGGAAGCTTATGCCACCATCGAAAATGAAACCGGGGTGCATCTCTATCCCGCCGGGCAGTTGCAGGTCGGCAGCGGCCTTGAGGGCAAGTGGGAACCGGACTACCTGGCAGTGCGCCAGGACCTGACCGTGCTGTTGAGTATCTTGAATAAAGCGCTGGAAGCCTTCCCCGCCGAGGACATGCGTGCACTGCGTTCGAAATGGATGGCCGGTGCTACGCCCGTCCAGGCGCCATCGATCTGGGAGCGGATGTCCCGCTGGGGTTACTGGTGTGTGACCGTGGTCGTGGTGTTTGGTCTCTTGTCCCTGCTGTGGAACCGCCGCCTGCAGATACAGATCGACCAACGCCTCAAGGCCGAAGCGGTCCTCAAGGACCAGTTGATGCTCCAGCGGGCCTTGATGGATGCCATTCCCGACCCGATTTTTATCTGTGATCTGGAAGGGCGCCTGATCATGTGCAACAAAAGCTATGAAGACCAGTTTGCGACCCGCTTCGAAAAACTGCGGGGCACGCGGCTTACCGACTCGGCATCATTCCCGCCGGCCACCGCCGAGCTGCTGCACGGGGAAGTGATGGAGCAATTGCGCACCGGCCAATCTCGATTCGTCGACCGGCAATTGATGTTCAGCGGCGGATTGCGGGAAATCTATCATTGGTCGGTGCCGTTCTATGGGGCTGATGGGCAGCTGCGCGGCATTCTGGGTGGCTGGACCGATGTCGGGCGGCGGTGGCGTCGTTGCGACAGGGGCCTGTCTGAGCCGGCCGTCACCTCGTAACGGCTCTCGCAGAGCGTTGTTGTTTGCCTGTCATATTGGACGCGCATGCTCGGTTGAACAGGTTGAAGGCATGCCGGTTCGGTGCGCTGACGAACTTTCTGCTGCGGCCCACGGTCATTTACTGTGCACATGCAGTTGTTTCGGACTATTGAAGGGTGAGCGAATGGAAAGTATCAGCCTATTGCTGAATGAAGCCTTGAGCCCGTATCAGGTCTCGCTGACTCCCTCCGGCGCCAAGGGCGAATGCCGGGTGACGCTGAAGAATGCCAGCGGGGTCATCATGGTCGAGCGAGTGTTCAATCAGGCCCAATTGACCGACAAGCGTCAGTTGACGGACGTAGTCGATGGCCTGCATCGCGATGTGCTGATTGCCGAGGGGCGCCTGGAGCCCTGTGTGATTGCGGCGCTGCGCAATCTGGCGCGCGACAAGGTCATGGTCGCGGCGAATTGACTGGGCTTTTGTGGGAACCTTCCTACGCCTTGACCAGTCAGACCCTTTACCAGCAAGAGCGAGCATTGTGCTCCGGTGCTTGTCGCTTGTTGTACGGACCTTGAATGGTCACGTTTAACCCCGAGTCGTCTCCCCACTTCTCGGGGTTTCTTTTTGCCCGGCGTTTATGTTTTTTGGTGTGTTCTGTCGGGCGCAGGACGCTTTTGTGGGAGCGAGCTTGCTCGCGATAGCGGAGTGTCAGTCGAGATCGATGCGGCTGATCTGACGCTATCGCGAGCAAGCTCGCTCCCACGGTTTGATCTCCAGTGACTGCCTCCCTGCAGTGCTTCAAATGGCGCCGTCGCTGCGCAGTTTGGCGATCTGCTGTGGGTCGTAGCCCAGCTCACCGAGCACTTGTGCGTTGTGTTCACCCAGTGCCGGCCCGACCCATTCGCAGGTGCCCGGGGTGTCGGAGAGCTTCGGTATGATCCCCGGCATCTTGAACGCCTTGCCGTCCGGCAGCTTGGCCTGCAGGAACATCTCACGGGCGAGGAACTGCGGGTCGCTGAACATATCCTCGGCGCTGAAGATCCGACTGGCCGGCACCCCGGCCTGGTTCAGTTGGTCGATAACGCTATCGAGCGGCAGCGCGTTGACCCAGCGATCGATGACCCCGTACAGCTCGTCACGCCGGCTGTCACGGCCATCATTGCTGGCCAGTTGCGGGTCATTGGCCAGGTCGTCACGGCCGATGATCTGCATGAAACGCTTGAAGATCGCATCGCCGTTGGCGCCAATCTGCACGTGCTTGCCATCGGCGCTGGTGTGGATGGACGAGGGGGTGATGCCGGGCATGATATTGCCGGTGCGCTCGCGGATGAAACCGAACACGTCGAACTCCGGCACCATGCTTTCCATCATGGCGAAAATCGCCTCGTACAAGGCCACGTCCACCACTTGTCCGGTGCCGCCGTTGATCTCCCGGTGACGCAGGGCCATCAATGCGCCAATCACCCCCCAGAGGGCGGCGATGGAGTCGCCGATGGAAATCCCGGTGCGCACCGGTGGGCGGTCTTCGAACCCGGTGATGTAGCGCAGGCCGCCCATGGATTCGCCCACCGCGCCAAACCCCGGCTGGTCTTTCATCGGCCCGGTCTGGCCGAAGCCCGAAAGCCGCACCATCACCAGTTTCGGGTTCAGTGCATGCAGCACCTCCCAGCCCAGGCCGAGCTTCTCCAACACGCCGGGGCGAAAGTTTTCGATCAGGATGTCGGCCTCGCCGAGCAGTTTTTTCAGGATCGCCAGGCCTTCGGGGTGCTTGAGGTTCAAGGTCAGGGATTTCTTGTTGCGTGCCTGGACGAACCACCACAACGAGGTGCCTTCGTACAGCTTGCGCCACTTGCGCAGTGGATCACCGCCGTCGGGCGATTCGACCTTGATGACATCGGCACCGAATTCGCCGCAGATGCGCGAGGCGAAGGGCCCGGCGATCAAGGTACCCAGTTCGATGACTTTGACGCCGGCAAGGGGTTTGGCAGTAAGCGACATGGCGGATCCTGTAGGACAAAGGCAGAACGAATAGAGCGTTTTATCATAGGCCAGGGCCGGTCGCCGCAGGTTGATGGTCGGCAATTCGTGGATTGCCCGCGTCATCGGTTAGACTTGCCGCCTTTCCTCGTATCAAGAAGCCCGTTCATGGCCCAGCCGTCCACGACCTACAAGTTTGAACTGAACCTCACCGACCTCGACCGCAATGTGTACGAGAATGTGAAGCAGACCATCGCCCGCCACCCTTCGGAAACCGAAGAGCGCATGACCGTGCGCCTGCTGGCCTACGCGTTCTGGTACAACGAGCTGCTGGCATTTGGTCGTGGTCTGTCAGACGTCGATGAACCTGCGCTGTGGGAAAAAAGCCTGGATGACCGTGTGTTGCACTGGATCGAAGTCGGCCAGCCGGATGCCGATCGCCTGACCTGGTGCTCGCGCCGGACCGAGCGCACCAGCCTGCTGGCCTATGGCAGCCTGCGGGTGTGGGAAGGCAAGGTGATCCCGGCGGTCAAGAACCTGAAGAACGTCAACATCGCCGCCGTGCCCCAGGACGTGCTCGAAACCCTGGCCCAGGACATGCCCCGGGTGATCAAGTGGGATGTGATGATCAGCGAGGGCACGATTTTCGTGACCGACGACCGTGGCCAGCATGAAGTCCAGCTGCAATGGTTGCTGGGCGAGCGTGGTTGAACCGCCCCGGCATCAAGTGAACTCATTGTGGGAGCGAGCTTGCTCGCGAATACGGTAGATCAGTTTGCATTTATGTTGAATGTGCCGCCGCTTTCGCGAGCAAGCTCGCTCCCACACAAGCTCCCTGCCAGAATTTTCACGATTATCCAGAGAAATGTCGTCACCCCATGCGCATAGAACCCCGCCAACTGCCCGACACCCTGCCATTTCTCGGTGACCTGCCGCCCCTCTTGACGCGCCTGTACGCGGCACGCGGCGTACAGTCCGAGGCTGAACTGGACAAGAGCCTGGCGCGCCTGATTCCCTTTCAGCAGCTCAAGGGGATCGACGCCGCGGTGGATCTGTTGGTGACGGCATTGGAGCAGCGCCAGCGCATCCTGATCGTGGGTGACTTCGATGCCGATGGCGCGACCGCCAGCACCGTGGGGATGCTCGGGTTGCGCCTGCTCGGTGCAGCCCATGTCGATTACCTGGTGCCCAATCGCTTCGAATATGGCTACGGGCTGACCCCGGAAATCGTCGAAGTCGCCCTGGCCCGCGCACCGCAGTTGCTGATCACCGTGGATAACGGCATCTCCAGCGTGGAAGGCGTGGCGGCGGCGAAAGCGGCGGGGCTCCAGGTACTGGTCACCGACCACCACTTGCCAGGCCTCGAATTGCCGGCGGCCGATGCCATTGTCAATCCGAACCAGCCGGGTTGCGAATTCCCGAGCAAGGCCCTGGCCGGTGTCGGGGTGATTTTTTATGTGCTGATGGCTCTGCGGGCGCGTCTGCGCAGCCTGGGGTGGTATGCCAGCACCCCCCAGCCGAACATCGGCGAATTGCTCGACCTGGTGGCCCTGGGCAGCGTGGCCGACGTAGTGCCCCTGGACGCGAATAACCGGATCCTGGTGCACCAGGGCCTGGAACGGATTCGCGCCGGACGCGCCCGGCCCGGCATCAAGGCGATCCTGGAAGTGGCCAAGCGCGACGCGTCACGGATTACCTCCACCGACCTCGGATTTATCCTCGGGCCACGTCTGAATGCGGCAGGGCGCCTGGACGACATGAGCCTGGGCATCGAATGCCTGCTCACCGACGACCCGGCCCTGGCGCGGGAGATGGCGGCGCAACTGGACGGCATGAACCAGGACCGCAAGTCCATCGAGCAGGGCATGCAGCGTGAAGCCCTGGCTCAGCTCAAGGACCTGCCAGTGGAGTCGATGCCATTCGGTTTGTGCCTCTTCGACCCGCAGTGGCACCAAGGGGTCATCGGCATTCTCGCCTCGCGAATGAAAGAGCGCTATTTCCGCCCGACCATCGCCTTTGCCGATGCCGGGGACGGTTTGCTCAAGGGTTCGGGGCGCTCGGTACCGGGTTTTCACATTCGCGATGCGCTGAGCGTGGTGGCGGCGCAGCATCCGACCCTGATCAGCAAGTACGGCGGTCACGCCATGGCGGCGGGGCTGACGTTGCCGGAAGCGAATTTTCCGTTGTTCGCCGAAGCGTTCGACGCGGAAGTGCGCCGGCAATTGCGCGAAGAAGACCTGACCGGCCGGTTGTTGTCGGATGGCACCCTGGCGGTGGAGGAGTTCCACCTCGAGCTGGCCCGGGCGCTGCGCCATGCCGGTCCCTGGGGCCAGCATTTCCCGGAACCGATGTTCCATGGTGTGTTCCAGTTGGTCGAACAACGGGTGGTGGGCGAACGGCACCTGAAGGTCATTCTCAAGAGCGAGTGCGGCTCGGTGAAGCTCGACGGCATCGCCTTCGGCATCGACCGCGAGATCTGGCCCAACCCTACCGTGCGCTGGGTGGAACTGGCCTACAAGCTCGACCTCAACGAGTTCCGCGGCCAGGAAACGGTGCAGTTGATGATTGCCCATATCGAACCGCGCTAGCCGACGGGTCTTCGTGGCGAGGGAGCTTGCTCCCGCTGGGCTGCGAAGCGGCCCCCTGAACTTCAGCCATCACATCGCAAGGGGACGCTGGCGCGTCCAGCGGGAGCAAGCTCCCTCGCCACAGGGGTACGCCATTGCGTCACACCGTCGGTTTTTAAGTTCTGAACCCTCCCGCCTCCCGGGTTGTCGACTAGGCTCTAAGCACTGCTTGATAGCCCTTGTGACGTCTTGTCGAATTTTTTGCCCGCGGGGGCGGGTGTTGCACCTTCTTGTCACTCGTCGACTTTTCAAACAGAACCCTGGAGCCTGCCCACTGATTCGAGAGGTGCCCCATGAGTCTGCTGCTGGAACCCTATACCCTTCGCCAATTGACCCTGCCCAATCGCATCGCGGTATCGCCGATGTGCCAGTATTCGAGCACCGATGGCCTGGCCAACGATTGGCACCTGGTGCACTTGGGCAGCCGCGCCGTGGGCGGTGCCGGCCTGGTGTTCACCGAAGCCACCGCCGTGACCGCCGACGGTCGTATCACTGCCCAGGATCTGGGGCTGTGGAACGATGAACAGATCGAACCCTTGCAACGCATCACCCGGTTCATCACCGCCCAAGGCGCCGTGCCGGGCATACAGCTGGCCCATGCCGGGCGCAAGGCCAGCACCTGGCGACCTTGGCTGGGCAAGCATGGCAGCGTCAAACCGGCGGATGGCGGCTGGGTGCCGGTCGGTCCGTCGCCGATTGCCTTCGACCCGCAACACACCCAGCCGGTGCAGTTGGACGAAGGGCAGATCGCCGGAGTCATCCAGGCCTTCGTGGATTCGGCCAAGCGCGCCCTCACGGCCGGTTTCAAGGTGGTCGAGGTCCACGCGGCCCATGGTTATCTGCTGCATCAGTTCCTGTCGCCCTTGAGCAATCAGCGGCGCGATCAGTACGGCGGCTCGTTCGAGAACCGCATCCGCCTGGTGCTGCAAGTCACTGAAGCGATCCGGGCCGTATGGCCGCAAGAGCTGCCGGTGTTCGTTCGCGTCTCCGCCACCGATTGGGTCGAGGACGGTTGGAACCCGGATGAAACCGTGGAGCTGGCGCGGCGCTTCAGGGCGCTGGGGGTGGACCTGATCGACGTGTCATCGGGCGGCACGGCCGCCAATGCTGAAATCCCCACCGGCCCGGGTTACCAGACACGCTTCGCCGAGCGGGTGCGCAAGGAGTCGGAAATCGCCACCGGCACCGTCGGCATGATCACCGAACCGGCCCAGGCCGAACACATCCTGCGCACCTGCCAGGCCGACATCATTTTCCTGGCCCGCGAATTGTTGCGCGATCCGTACTGGGCCCTGCATGCCGATGATGACCTGGGCGGCCGCAAGGCCACGTGGCCGGCGCAGTACCAGCGGGCCACGCATCGGGACCAGCCGATTCATGAGTCGGATTTGCGCGATTGAGTGCCCGATAAAACAAAAAGCCCCGGTCGTCATTGGCCGGGGCTTTTTCATCTCTGAAATCGCTGGTGCCTGTGCTGCCGTCTTCGCGAGCAAGCCCGCTCCCACAGGGTAGAACATCAATCTACTGTGGGAGCGAGCTTGCTCGCGATAGGGCCAGCCCAGGCACCCGATCCCTGTCAGGGATACTTGCGCTTATCCGGTGCCGGCGGGAAGTACTGGTACAACCAGGTCTCGCTCAAGGTGCGGTCCTTGGTGCGAATGAACAGGCGCATCTGCACCGGGTCCACCCGGTCGTCGGTCGGGTACCAGTCGAAGGTAATGCGGTAGCCCTTGATCGCATCCAGCACCAACACATTGAAGTCCTTCACTTCGCCGTGGGAGCAGGTCACCACCGGTTCGATGCCGGTGCCCGGCGGCAGTTGATCGAGGCCGCCGCCGCTGAAGTCCACGGCGAAACGACGTGCCCAGACGGTCGGGTAATGCTCGCCCGGTGCCCAGCCTTCGATGAAACCGCCCATGCCTGAACGGGTGGCGTCGACGTGGGCCAGGTCGGTGCTGACCGGCGGCAACGCGCTCCAGTAGAGCTTGTAGCCATAGTTCAGCGAATCACCGGCGGCCACCGGTTTTTTCGGCGTCCAGAACGCGACGATGTTGTCCAGGGTCTCTCCGGTGGTAGGAATTTCCAGCAGGTCCACCGAGCCTTCGCCCCACGCCGTCGTCGGTTCGACCCACAGGCTTGGGCGCTTGCTGTACCAGTCCACGGTGTCTTGGTAGCTGGCAAAGTCGTGGTCGGTCTGCACCAGGCCGAAACCTTTCGGGTTGTTGTCGGCGAAGGCATTGAATTGCAGGGTGGCAGGGTTGTTCAACGGACGGCAGACCCACTCACCATTGCCGCGCCACATGGCCAGCCGGTCGGAGTCGTGGATTTGCGGGTGAATGGTGTCGCACATGCGCCGTTCGACGGTACCGCAGCTGAACATGCTGGTCATGGGGGCGATACCCAGTTGCTCGATGGCGGTACGGGCATTGATGTGCGCGTCGATCTCCATCACTACCCGGGTCGGCTGGCAATCGATGTCGAACCGATAGGCACCGGTGGCGCTGGGGGAGTCGAGCAGGGCGTAGACCACGAAACGGGTGCTGTTCTTGTCCGGGGTTTCGAACCAGAACTTGGTGAAGTCCGGGAATTCCTCCCGCTTCTTGGCATAAGTGTCGATGGCCAAGCCGCGAGCCGACAGCCCGTACTGGCCGCTGGCATCCACGGCGCGGAAATAGCTGGCCCCCAGGAACGAAACGATGTCGTGTCGATCCAGCTCCGGCGCCTTGAAGACACGAAAGCCGGCGAAGCCCAGGTCACCCGTCAGTTGCGAGGTGTTGACCGTGGTTTTCTCATAGTTGAACAGTTCCGGACGGAAGTGCACTTCACGGGCCATACGCGTCTTCGGGTCGACGCTGTACATGCGCACCGGCTGCTTGAAACCCATGCCGACATGGAAGAACTGTGCATCCAGTTGTCGCCCTTCCAGGTCATTCCATAACGAGTGATTGACGTCGTATTGGATGGCGTTGAACTGCAGCGGCGACATTTGCGCCAGGGTGGGTGGCAGGACTTGCTTGGTGTCGACGTAGCGGCTTTCGGCCAGCCGCCGGGCCTGATCCTTCAAACCGTTGAAATCGAAGGGACGGGCTTCGCCGTCGGCAGTCTGATCGGCGGCCCAGGCGCGAGCGGCCATGAGCCCGGAGGCCGACAGCCCGGTGTAGGCGGCGAAGGCCATGGAGGCCTTGAGCAGATTCCTGCGGTGCATAAATACAACCTTTCTCGAAACAATCCCGCGCCGATCCTGGCAACAAAGACTGATAAAAGAGTTCGGACATGCCTTTGGCCAAACGCGACGAACGTTAGAACAGATACCTGAGAGCTGGATCGGTTCACCGAGGCGCAAAATCATAGGGGAAATACAGGCTTTGAGAGCAAGGAAAGCGTGGCTTGGTCAAATTTTCTTACAGTTATTTCTTTTTTTATAAGGATTGCGGCATTTTTTGACTAATTACTCTAAAACTCCCTTTTCACGCTTTGAATCCTCCCTATTCTTTAGCGTGATAGACGATCTAACCCGGGTTCAGACGGCGCTATCAGGTCAACCTCGACGTAAAGAAGGACAACTCATGACAAAAATACAGGGCATTACCGAAATGCTGGGGATCTTTCCAGGCCTGACCAACCCGCGCAGGACACGCCGCCTCAGCCTTGAAGAATTGAGACTGGTGGAGCGCTATCGGGAGTTGTCGGAAAACGACCGCATCGCCATGCGCTATCTGGTGGATGCGATGAGGAGTGTTTCACGGTTTTGAAGCGTGGCGCAGGTGAGCGGTCGGGGCAGGCGCGCCGGCCGACATCACTCCACCGACCAGTCCTGGGGACGTTCGGTGCGCTGGTGCAGTATCCGCAGGACTTGCAGTTGCCCCTGATGGAGCCGGTAGGGGGCAACGAACGGGTAACGTGTCAACACCAGCTCTCGAACATCGGGAACGACCGAAGGACGGCCCGAGCCGGGAAAGCGTTGCAGTTGGCGCAATGTCTCCAGGATGGCGAGGATGACCTCATCGGCGCCTTCTGCGCCGATAGCGCTTTGGTAATGTTCGTGGATCGAGTCGAGGTCACTCTGTGCTTTGTCGGTCAGTACGATGCTTGGCACGCTTTGCCCACTTAGCCTTCACGGCGTCCAGATCGGTCAGATTTCCAGCGTCGGCATCGGCCATGCCTTCGCTGATGGCTTGCAGATGCCAGGATTCGGCTTCCACATATCGAACCAGTGCACGCTTGAGGTGATATTGGCGGTCGCGGTCGGTGGCGGCAGCCAGCAAGTCCAGCTGTTGGGCCAGACCTTCTTCCACACGAAAGGACAAAACGGGCGAGGCCATGGCTGATCTCCAAGGTGTATACGTTGTAGACACCCTAGGTGCTGCCAGGATTTCCGTCAACCGGCGGGCGTGCACCGATCGACGAAAACCTTAGCAGGACGAACGCCGGGCAGGCGCGAGCATGTGTTGCCAACGTTGTCTTGTCGTCAATGCTTGAACATCACATGCCGCACCACCGTGTAGTCCTCCAGCCCATACATGGACATGTCCTTGCCATAGCCGGAACGTTTCTGACCGCCATGGGGCATTTCACTGACGAGCATGAAGTGGGTGTTCACCCAGGTGCAACCATATTGCAGGCGTGCCGACAGGCGATGGGCGCGGCCGATGTCGGCGGTCCAGACCGATGAAGCCAGGCCATAATCCGAGTCGTTGGCCCAGGCCAGCACTTGCGCTTCGTCGAGGAACGGGGTGACGGACACCACCGGCCCGAAGACTTCCCGCCGGACGATTTCGTCATCCTGCTGGGCGTCGGCCAGCACCGTCGGTTCGAAGAAGAACCCGTTGCCGTCCACGGCCTTGCCACCGGTGACCAGGCGGATATGCGGCTGGGCGATGGCCCGCTCGACGAAAGCGGCCACGCGGTCGCGGTGCTGGGCGGTGATCAGCGGGCCCATCTCGGTGTCGGACGCGGTTTGCAGGCCGTACTTGATGCTGCCCACCGCGGCGCCGAGTTTCTCGACGAACTGCTCGTAGATGCCTTGCTGGGCATAGATGCGGCAGGCGGCAGTGCAGTCCTGGCCGGCGTTGTAGAAACCGAAGGTGCGGATGCCCTCCACGGCCGCGTCGATGTCGGCATCGTTGAAGATGATCACCGGGGCTTTGCCGCCCAGTTCCATGTGCATGCGCTTGACGCTGTCGGACGTGCTGGAAATGATGTTCGAGCCGGTGGCGATGGAGCCGGTCAGCGACACCATGCGCACTTTCGGGTGGGTGACCAGCGGGTTGCCGACGGTCTGCCCACGGCCGAAGATCACGTTGAGCACGCCAGCCGGGAAAATCTCCGACGCCAGTTCCGCCAGGCGCAGGGCCGTGAGCGGGGTTTGCTCCGACGGCTTGAGCACCACGGTATTGCCGGCGGCCAGGGCCGGGGCGATTTTCCAGGCGACCATCATCAGCGGGTAGTTCCATGGCGCGATGGAGGCGATGACGCCCACCGGGTCGCGACGGATCATCGACGTGTGCCCCGGCAGGTACTCGCCGCCCGCCGAGCCGCTCATGCAGCGGCTGGCACCGGCAAAGAAGCGGAACACGTCGGCAATCGCCGGGATCTCGTCGTTCAGCGCGGCGCTAAGGGGTTTGCCGCAGTTGTCCGACTCCAGCTTCGCCAGTTCTTCGCCGTGGGCTTCGATGGCGTCGGCCAGCTTGAGCAGCAACAGGGATCGGTCCTTGGGCGCCACCTGCGACCAGCTGTCGAAGGCGCTGTCGGCCGCACGCACGGCGGCATCGACCTGGGCTTCGCTGGCCTCGTTGATTTCCACCAGCACTCGCCCCAGCGAGGGGTTAAACACGGCCTGGCCGGGGCCTTCGCCGTCTACCAGGTGGCCGTTGATCAGCAGTTTGGTTTGCATGTCCAAGTCCTCTTGAATGTTTCCCAAATCCCCTGTGGGAGCGAGCTTGCTCGCGATAGCGGTGGTCATTCACCCTTTGCAGCGACTGCCACGACGCCTTCGCGAGCAAGCTCGCTCCCACAGGATTGCGGTTCCCCAGTGAGCGATCACTGTTGATTATTTCCCGCCGCTACCGGCCACGCTCTCACCCCCGCGGGTCAGGTAATACGCGCCCAATATCGGCAACATCGTGACCATCATCACCAGCATCGCCACTACGTTGGTCACCGGCACGTCGCGCGGGCGGCTGAGCTGGTTGAGCAGCCACAGCGGCAGGGTGCGTTCGTGGCCAGCGGTGAAGGTGGTGACGATGATTTCGTCGAACGACAGGGCGAAGGCCAGCATCCCGCCGGCCAGCAGTGCCGACCCCAGGTTAGGCAGGATGATGTAGCGAAAGGTCTGCCAGCCGTCGGCACCCAGGTCCATCGAGGCCTCGATCAGGCTGTGGGAGGTGCGGCGCAGGCGGGCGATCACATTGTTGTAGACGATCACCACGCAGAAGGTGGCGTGGCCGACGACGATGGTGAACATTCCCGGTTCGATGCCCAGGGTCTTGAAGGTCGCCAGCAGGGCAATGCCGGTGATGATCCCCGGCAAGGCAATCGGCAGGATCAGCATCAGCGAAATGCCCTGTTTACCGAAGAAGTCGCGACGGTACAGCGCCGCCGAAGCCAGGGTGCCGAGCACCATGGCGATCAGCGTGGCGATGGCCGCGACCTGCAACGACAGCTTGATCGCCTCCAGCACATCCGGGCGCGAGAAGGCGACGCTGAACCACTTCAGGGTCAGGCCCTTGGGGGGGAAACTGAAGGCCGCGTCCTCGGTGTTGAAGGCATAGAGGAAGATGATCAGGATCGGGAAATGCAGGAACAGCAGCCCGCCCCACGCTGCGATCCGCAAGCCCCACGAGGCTCGGTCTTGAGAGTCAGAGCGCATCGAAAGCTCCCAGTCGCTTGACGATGGATAGATAGACCGCGATCAGCACGATAGGCACCAGCGTGAACGCCGCGGCCATGGGCATGTTGCCGATGGCGCCTTGCTGGGCGTAGACCATGCTGCCGACGAAGTAACCCGGCGGGCCCACCAACTGGGGCACGATGAAATCCCCCAGGGTCAGCGAGAAGGTGAAGATCGAGCCGGCGGCAATGCCCGGGATCGACAGCGGCAGGATCACCTGCGTGAACGTCTGGCGTGGCCTGGCGCCCAGGTCCGCCGAGGCTTGCAGCAGCGAGGGCGGCAGGCGCTCCAGGGACGCCTGGATCGGCAGGATCATGAACGGCAGCCAGATGTAGACGAACACCAGGAAACGTCCCAGGTGCGAGGTGGACAAGGTGCTGCCACCCACGCCTGGGATCCCCAGCACGAACTGCAACACCGGCCCCAGGCCCAGGTGCTGGACGAACCACTGCGCCACGCCGCCCTTGGCCAGCAGCAGCGTCCAGGCGTAGGCCTTGACGATATAGCTGGCCCACATCGGCAGCATCACCGCGATGTAGAAAAACGCCTTGGTCTTGCCGCGGGTGTAGCGCGCCATGTAGTAGGCGATCGGGAACGCGACGACGGCGCTGGCGATGGACACGGCAATCGCCATGCTCAGGGTGCGCAAAATAATGTCGAAGTTCGAGGGCTGGAACAGCGCCGCGAAGTTCGCCAGGGTCAGGTCCGGCGTGACCGCCATGGTGAAGTCATCGAAGGTGTAGAACCCCTGCCACAGCAAGGTCAGCAGCGAGCCGAGGTAGATCGCGCCGAACCAGAGCAGCGGCGGCACCAGCAACATCGACAGGTACAGGTTGGGCCGTCGGTACAGCAGGTTGGCAAAGCGCCGCAGCGGCGAACCGGGCGCAGGCGCTTGGGTGATGGCCAGGGTGTTCATCTCACACCTCGCCACTGACGGTGTCGTGCAGCGCGACCATCGCCTCACGGGCCCAGCGAACACTGAGGGGTTGGCCGGTCTGGTGCTGGGCTGCGTTGTCGAGCCACTGGGTGTTGGCCTGGCTGAGGTTCAGGGTCTGGCCGTTGGCAAGTTTCAATTCGTAGCGTGTGGCGCTGCCCTGGTACTGGATGTCGTGCAGCAGGCCGTGGACCTCGATCTCATCGCTGGCCAACGGGCCCTCGGCGAAACGCACGTGTTCCGGGCGGATCGAGAACGGCTGTGGATAACCGCTCAGTTCCCGGGCCAGCTCGCCACGAATCACGTTGGAGGTGCCGACGAATTCGGCGACGAAGGTGGTCGCCGGTTTCATGTACAGGTTGCGTGGGGTATCGACCTGTTCGATGCGCCCCTTGTTGAACACCGCCACGCGGTCGGACATCGACAGCGCTTCGGTCTGGTCGTGGGTGACGAAAATGAAGGTGATGCCCAGCTGGCGTTGCAGCTTCTTCAATTCGCCCTGCATCTGTTCGCGCAGCTTCAGGTCCAGGGCGCCCAAGGGTTCATCGAGCAACAACACCCGCGGACGGTTGACCAGCGCCCGGGCCAGGGCCACGCGTTGGCGTTGACCGCCGGAGAGCTGCACCGGCTTGCGTTCGCCATAGCCACCCAAGGCCACCATTTCCAGGGCTTCGTTGGCGCGCTGGATGCGCTCGGCCTTGGCGACGCCTTTGACTTTCAAGCCGTAGGCCACGTTGTCACGTACGTTCATGTGGGGGAAAAGGGCGTAATCCTGGAAAACGGTGTTCACGTCCCGCTGATACGGCGCGAGCCCGGTGGCTTCTTCGCCGTGGATGCGAATCGAGCCGGCACTGGGTTGCTCGAACCCGGCGATCAGCCGCAGGCAGGTGGTCTTGCCCGAGCCGGACGGGCCCAGCATGGAAAAGAACTCGCCGTCCTGGATATCAATGGAGACCCGGTCAACGGCTTTCACATCGCCGAACTGACGGGATACCTGGGTGAACTGGACTGCAAGCGTCATGGTGCGGGGCTCCAAAAACGGGGCTTGTGTTGAACATGGCTGAATCGTCGGGCGAGGGGCTTGGTGGGAGCAAAGCTTGCTCGCGATACGGGCGTCTCGGTTTTCCAAGAAGCCGCGTCCTCTTCATCGCGGGCAAGCCTTGCTCCCACACAGCGAACTACACCGGCTGATTGGGCTTAGCGCCCACCCATGATCGCAATGTAGTCCTGGGTCCAGCGGCTGTACGGCACGAACTTGCCGCCCTCGGCCTGTGGGGTTTTCCAGAAGGCGATCTTGTCGAACTGATCGAAGCCGTTGGTCTTGCAGCCTTCGGCGCCCAGCAGTTCGCTGCCCTTGCACGCTGCCGGCACCGCAGGCAAGGAACCGAACCACGCGGCCACGTCACCCTGGACTTTCGGTTGCAGCGACCAGTCCATCCACTTGTACGCGCAGTTGGGATGCTTGGCCTCGGCGTGGAGCATCGTCGTATCGGCCCAGCCGGTGGCGCCTTCTTTCGGAATGGTCGAGGCGATCGGTTGCTTCTCGTTCATCAGGCCGTTGACCTGATACGGCCAGGCACCGGACGCCACCACGCCTTCGTTCTTGAAGTCGCTCATCTGCACAGTGGTGTCGTGCCAGTAGCGGTGGATCAACGGCTGCTGAGCCCTCAGCAATTCCAGCACGGCCTTGTACTGGGCTTCGTCGAGTTGGTACGGGTCCTTGATGCCCAGTTCAGGCTTGGCGGTCTTGAGGTACAGCGCCGCGTCGGCGATGTAGATCGGGCCATCGTAGGCTTGCACGCGCCCCTTGTTCGGCTTGCCGTCGGGCAGGTCCTGGGCATTGAACAGCACGCTCCAACTGGTGGGCGCCTGCTTGAACACGTCGGTGTTGTACATCAGCACGTTCGGGCCCCATTGGTAGGGGGTGCCGTAGGTCTGCTGGTTGACCACGTACCACGGCGCATCCTTCAGGCGCGGGTCGAGATTCTTCCAGTTGGCGATCAGCGCGGTGTTGATCGGCTGCACGCGCTTGCCGGCAATCAGCCGCAACGAGGCGTCGCCGGAGGCGGTGACCAGGTCATAGCCGCCCTTGGTCATCAGGCTGACCATTTCGTCGGACGTGGCGGCGGTTTTCACATTGACCTTGCAGCCGGTTTCCTTCTCGAAACCGCTGACCCAGTCGTAGGCCTTGTCGCTTTCGCCGCGTTCGATGTAACCCGGCCAGGCAACGATATCCAGTTGACCTTCGCCGGCACCGACGGCCTTGAGCGGTTCGGCGGCCTGGAGGCTGACGCTGGTCAGCAGCGCCGTGGTGAGTGCACTGAGCAATACGGTCTTGTGCGCGTACATGGAAATCCCTCTTGCTTTAATTATGGTCGGGGCAGTGTTCGAACCGGGTGAAGCGCCATGGCTGGCCTGTTATTAGAGTAGTTCTGTTAGCTACAGATGCTGGCCGTGGCGGGCCATGATGTGGCGCACCACGCTGTAGTCCTGGAGCGAATCGCTGGACAGGTCTTTCCCATAACCCGAACGTTTCAGGCCGCCGTGGGGCATTTCGCTGACCAGCATGAAATGGCTGTTGATCCAGGTGCAGCCGTATTGAAGCCGCGCCGCCACCTGCATGGCCTTGTCCAGGTTCTGCGTCCACACCGAGGAGGCCAGGCCGTATTCGGAATCGTTGGCCCAGTCCACCGCCTGGCTGAGTTCGTCGAAACGGGTCACGGTGACGACCGGGCCGAACACCTCGCGCTGGACGATTTCATCGCTTTGCTTGCAGCCGGCCAGCAGCGTGGGTTGGTAATAGAAACCGGCGCCGGAATGCACCGCCGCGCCGGTGATGCGTTCGATGTGCGGTTGGCCGAGGGCGCGCTCGACAAAACTGGCCACGCGGTCGCGCTGGCGGGTGCTGATCAGCGGGCCGATCTCATTGTCGGCGTCGCGCTTGCCGGCAAAGCGCAGGCTGCTGACCGCCGCGCCGAGCTCGGCCACCAGACGGTCGTGAATCCCGTCCTGGGCGTAGATCCGGCAGGCTGCGGTGCAATCCTGCCCGGCGTTGTAATAGCCGTAGGTGCGCACGCCTTCGACCACGGCCTGGATGTCGGCGTCGTTGCACACGATCACCGGCGCCTTGCCGCCCAGTTCCAGGTGCGTGCGCTTGAGGGTTTTCGCCGCCGCCTGGAGGATCTTCTGCCCGGTGACGATGTCGCCGGTCAGCGAGACCATGCGCACTTTCGGGTGGCTGACCAGATGGCTGCCCACACCTTCGCCGCCCCCGCAAATGATATTGATGACGCCTCGCGGCAGGATCCTGGCCAGCGCTGGCGCCAGGGCCAGGATCGACAGCGGCGTGTGTTCCGAGGGCTTGAACACCAGCGTATTGCCGGCGGCCAGGGCCGGGGCGATTTTCCAGGCGGCCATCATGATCGGGTAATTCCACGGCGCAATGGACGCCACTACGCCGATCGGGTCGCGGCGCACCATGCTGGTGTAGCCGGGCAGGTATTCGCCACTGAGCTGGCCGGTCTGGCAGCGCACGGCGCCGGCGAAGAAACGAAAGACATCCACGGTGGCGCTCAGGTCATCCTGGCGCGCCAGGTGCAGCGGCTTGCCGCAGTTCAGGGATTCGAGGCGGGCCAGCTCATCGGCGTCTTTTTCGATGGCGCTGGCGATGTCCAGCAAGAGGTTCGAGCGTTGTTGCGGCGTGGTGCGCGACCAGCCGTCGAAGGCGCGATGGGCGGCGAGGATCGCGGCTTCCACCTGTTCGGTGCTGGCCTCGGCGACGTGAGCCACCACTTCACCGGTGGCCGGGTTGAGGATCGGTTCGACAAGGCCTTCGCCGGCAACGAACTCTCCGTCGATCAGCAACGCGGTGCACAACGGGGTTTGCGTGCCAGCCATGTCCGATTTCTCATTTAAGGGTGATGACTACTGCCAGTTAAAAATAGTCCCTGTGGGAGCTGAGCTTGCTCGCGATAGCGGTCTGTCAGTTGAATCAATTTTGCCTGACCCACCGCTATCGCGAGCGAGCTCAGCTCCCACAGGAAGGGGGGCGTAATCAGATTAGGGCTCAGCCCCGAGGCCGACAAATTCGAAATACTCAAGGCTGCATTCGATTAAATAGATGGCTTGCGCCCGCCATGAGGTTGTTCCCGGGCGACGGCCAGGAACGGGTCGACCGACGCCGGTCGCGCCGTGCCCCGGCGCCAGGCCAGGCCTACGTCGAGGGTCTGGTTGAGGTCGGCAATCGGTCGGGCTTCGATGATGTCGCCTTCCAGCGACCAAGGGCGGTAGGTCATGTCCGGCTGGATCGACACACCCAATCCCGCCGCCACCAGGCTGCGCACCGCTTCGGTCGAGGCGGTGCGCAGGGTGACCCTCGGTTGCAGGCCGGCGCCGCGCCACAGGCGTTGGGCGTTGCGGTCCATTTCATCGACGTTCAGCTGGATCAGTGGTTCGCGGGCCACGTCGGCCAGGTTGATGCTGTCGTGCTCCAGCAGTGGGTGCTGCGCCGGCAACCACAAGCGGTGTGGCGAATGGGTCAGGACTTCGGTCTGCAACGCGTGGCGGTCTTCCAGGTTGGACAGGATCAGCACCCCGACATCGATTTCGCCGCTGACCAGCAAATGCTCGATGTACGGCCGTTCGTCCTCCATCACGCGGATCTCCACGTTGGGGTAGGCACGCTGGAAACGGGTGAGCAGGTCCGCCAGGTAATAGCCGGCGACCAGGCTGGTGACGCCAATGGTGACTTGGCCGGCCACCTGATCGGTGCTTTGTTGCAGGCTGCGCTTGGCGTTGTCGACGGTGGCCAGGATCACATGGGCCTGGCGCAGGAATTGATGGCCCTGGTGGGTCAGGGTCATGCCCTTGGCATGGCGGCTGAACAGGCTGACGCCGATGTCCTGCTCCAGTTGCTGGATCGCCAGGGTCAGGGTGGACTGGGAAATGAACGCCGTTTGCGCAGCAGCGGAGATGGAACCGGTTTCGGCCACGGCGATGAAGTGGCGGATCTGACGCAGGGTCATCATGGGCGTATACCCGGTGGGTGATTTTTATCGATGTGCTGGAGTGTATATCGTTTTTTTAGAAGGGTAGGTGAGTGCGTCTTTGAATGAGTCAGGCAACATCTGGAAGCAATCTCGCCTGCGGCGTCAGGGCACTTTCGATCTAGGCTGGGGGCCTTACGTTGACCCGACAATGTGGAGGCAACAAATGAACACCCGTGGATTGCTCGATCAGCTTCTCAAGTCCGGCCAGGAAATGTTGCAGAACAAGGCTGGCGGCTCACAGGGCAAGTCGTCCGGCGGCCTGGGCGGGTTGCTCGGCGGCTCCGGCAACCTGGGCGGGATGCTTTCCGGCGCGGGCGGCGGGGCCCTGGCCGCCGGGGCCATGGGCCTGTTGCTGGGCAACAAGAAAGCCCGCAGCTTCGGTGGCAAGGCCCTGGCCTACGGTGGTTTGGCTGCCTTGGGCGTGATCGCCTACAAAGCCTATGGCAACTGGCAGGCCCAACAGGGCACCGCGCCGAAAACCGAACCGCAGACCCTCGACCGCGTGCCCCCGGCGCAGGTGGAACAGCATAGCCAGGCGATCCTCAAGGCCCTGGTGGCGGCGGCCAAGGCCGATGGTCATGTGGACGAGCGGGAGCGGCAGTTGATCGAAGGTGAATTCACCAAGCTCGACAACGACCAGGAGCTGCAACACTGGCTGCACGCCGAACTCAACAAACCCCTGGACCCCACCGACGTCGCCCGCGCCGCCAGCACCCCGGAAATAGCCGCGGAAATGTACATCGCCAGTGTGATGCTGGTGGACGAGGAAAACTTCATGGAGAAGTCCTACCTCGACGAACTGGCGCGCCAACTCAAGCTGGAGCCGGGGTTGAAGGTGGAACTGGAAAAACAGGTGCGCCAGGCGACCGCCTAAACAGCCCCAACGCTATTCCCTGTGGGAGCGAGCTTGCTCGCGATGGCGCCCGGTCAGTCGCAGCATTTTTGACTGATACACCGTTATCGCGAGCAAGCTCGCTCCCACAGGGATGGATTTCATCGCGAACCTCGGCCTGTCAAAAATCCTCCCACGCCGCCATACAGACGCCACGCCGCCCTCGGCTATACTCCCCAGCATTTCAAGTGCCCGAGGTTTTACTGTGAAGAATTGGACATTGCGCCAACGCATCCTGGCGAGTTTTGCGGTGATCATCGCCATTATGCTGCTGATGGTGGTTGTCTCGTATTCACGGTTGTTGAAGATCCAGGACAGTGAAGAAAAGGTCCGGACCGATGCGGTGCCAGGGGTGTATTTCAGTTCGATGATCCGCGGTGGCTGGGTCGACAGCTATGTCCTGACCCAACAGATCGTCGGCCTCTCGGGGAACCGGGAAATCACCGCCGAGGACAAGGCCCGCTACCAGGGTTTCGAGCAGCACCTGCGCGAAGAGATACAGAACTACCAGAAGTTGATCCAGAACCCGGCCGACCAAGTCTCTTTTGACGAGTTCGAAGTCAATCACCAGGACTTCAACAAGGCCCTGGCGAAGGTCCTGGACCTGTATCAGCGCAAGGATTACGAAGGGGCGCGACTGGCGCTGAACACAGAGCTGACGACGGCGTGGCTCGACGGCCGCGGGCATTTGAATCAAATCATCGAGCGTAATCGCGAGCTGGCGGAAAGCGCCACCCAGACCATTGGCGACGCGGTGACGGCGGCCAAGGTCGCCATGGGCCTGTCGTTCCTGGTTGCGCTGATCGTCGCCGTACTGTGCGGGTTGTTGTTGATGCGGGCGATCATGGCGCCGATGAACCGCATCGTCGAGATCCTCGCGATCATGCGCAGCGGCGACCTGAGCGGGCGCCTGAACCTGGCGCGCAAAGACGAATTCGGCGCCGTGGAAACCGGCTTCAACGACATGATGGCTGAACTGACCTCGCTGGTGTCCCAGGCCCAGCGCTCTTCCGTGCAGGTCACCACCTCGGTCACCGAGATCGCCGCCACCTCGCGCCAGCAACAGGCCACGGCCACCGAAACCGCCGCCACCACCACCGAGATCGGCGCGACGTCCCGGGAAATCGCCGCCACCTCCCGGGACCTGGTGCGCACCATGACCGAAGTCTCCACCGCCGCCGACCAGGCCTCGGTGGCTGCCGGCTCCGGCCAGCAGGGCCTGGCGCGCATGGAGGAAACCATGCATTCGGTGATGGGCGCCGCCGACCTGGTGAACGCCAAGCTGGCGATCCTCAACGAGAAGGCCGGCAACATCAACCAGGTGGTGGTGACCATCGTCAAAGTGGCCGACCAGACCAACCTGCTGTCCCTCAACGCGGCCATCGAGGCCGAGAAGGCCGGTGAGTACGGGCGCGGTTTCGCCGTGGTGGCCACGGAGGTGCGGCGCCTGGCCGACCAGACCGCCGTGGCGACCTATGACATCGAGCAGATGGTGCGTGAGATCCAGTCCGCGGTGTCGGCCGGTGTGATGGGCATGGACAAGTTCTCCGAAGAAGTGCGCCGGGGCATGGCCGAAGTGCAGCAGATCGGCGAGCAACTGTCGCAGATCATCCATCAGGTCCAGGCCCTGGCCCCGCGGGTGTTGATGGTCAACGAAGGCATGCAGGCCCAGGCCACCGGCGCGGAGCAGATCAACCACGCCTTGGTGCAACTGGGCGATGCCAGCAGCCAGACCGTGGATTCCCTGCGCCAGGCCAGTTCCGCCATCGACGAGCTGAGCCAGGTCGCCGTGGGGCTGCGCAGCGGCGTCTCGCGTTTCAAAGTCTGATGGGCGAAATCGATCCCCGGCGCGGCGCCGCACCGACGGCCCGCCAGTCGTTGTTCCTGGTGTTCTGCATCGGCAACGAACGGTACGCCCTGCAGGCCATCGATGTGGTGGAGGTGCTGCCGCGCTTGCCCCTCAAACCGATTGCCCGGGCGCCGTCCTGGGTGGCGGGGGTGCTTGCCTGGCGCGGCACGATGGTGCCGGTGATCGACCTGTGCGCCCTGACGTTCGGCCAGAATGCCGAGGCCCGGACCAGCACACGATTGGTGCTGGTGCGTTATCGAAGCGACGGGCAACAACCCGGGCACGTGCTGGGATTGATCCTGGAACAGGCGACCGACACCGTGCGTTGTGATCCGGCCGATTTCAAACCCTATGGCCTGGACAATCGGCAGGCGCCGTACCTCGGCCCCGTACGCGAGGATGCCCACGGGTTGCTGCAATGGGTGCGGGTCAATGACCTGCTCGACGAATCCGTTCGGGCGCTGCTGTTTCCTGCGCCGCCGCTGGACCTCGACGACCTCGGGCCAACGCCATGAACGACGATCAACGTTTTTTCGATTTTCTCAAGGAGCGCATTGGCCTCGACGTGACCTCCGTCGGCACCGCGATCATCGAGCGGGCCGTGCGCCAACGGATCAGTGCCGTGCCCGGGCGAACCGCCGATGAATACTGGCAGGCCCTGCAGCATTCGGCCCCGGAGCAGCAGGCGCTGATCGAAGCGGTGATCGTCCCGGAGACCTGGTTCTTCCGCTACCCCGAATCCTTCGCAACCCTCGCCAGGCTGGCCGTCAAGCGCCTGGCCGAGATCAAGCACCTGCGTGCGCTGCGGATCCTCAGCTTGCCGTGCTCCACGGGCGAAGAGCCGTATTCCATCGCCATGGCCTTGCTCGACGCGGGCCTGGGGCCCCATCAGTTCAAGGTCGATGGCCTGGACGTCAGCCCGCTGTCGGTGGCACGGGCCAAGGACGCGCGCTACGGCAAAAACTCCTTCCGTGGCGCCGACCTGGTTTTTCGCGAACGGCATTTCGACGTCGCGGACGAGGGTTACCGCCTCAGCGAACGGGTGCGTGAACAGGTACGCCTGCAGGTGGGCAACCTGCTGGATCCGGCCTTGTTGGTGCACGAGGCACCTTACGATTTTGTGTTCTGTCGCAACTTGCTGATCTATTTCGACCAGCCGACCCAGCAGCAGGTGTTCGAGGTGCTCAAGCGCCTGACCCATCAGGACGGCGTGCTGTTTATCGGCCCCGCCGAGGGCAGCTTGCTGGGACGCCTGGGCATGCGCTCGATCGGGATAGCCCAATCGTTCGCCTTCAGCCGCCACGGGGCTGCGGAGCCTCAACCGTTGCCAGCGTTGATGCCGCCGCCGTTGCCGGTTCGTCAGCCGCCGCCCCGGGTCGTTGCGCCGGTGATTCGGCCGCGGCCGTTTGCCGCGAACGTCACGCCGATTGCCCCACCCAAGAGCAGCGACGCCGCGACCTTGCTGGCCAATATCGCCGCCCTGGCCAACGGTGGCAAAAGCGCCGAGGCCCGTGCGGCGTGCGAAGAGTATTTGCGCAGCCATGCGCCGAACGCCCAGGTGTTCTATTGGCTGGGCCTGCTCAGCGACATGGCCGGCAGTGCACTTGAAGCCCA
This sequence comes from Pseudomonas fluorescens, assembly GCF_001307275.1. Lineage (NCBI taxonomy): Bacteria > Pseudomonadati > Pseudomonadota > Gammaproteobacteria > Pseudomonadales > Pseudomonadaceae > Pseudomonas > Pseudomonas fluorescens. The sequence continues at coordinate 1,388,494 of NZ_CP012831.1, read as the reverse complement.
GGGTTTTTATCGCAAGGCGCTTTATCTTGAACCGCAACACGCCGAGGCCCTGGTGCATCTGGCGGCGCTGCTGGCTTCCCAGGGAGACGCGGCCGGAGCCCGTCGATTGCAGGAACGCGCCGCCCGTAGCGGGCGCACGGTAGACAGTGAGCACAAACGATGAGCGGTTCGGCTTCTTACAACGTCACCCATGACGATGCCCAGGCAATCGATGATTGCTGGAATCGCATCGGGGTGCATGGCGATAAATCCTGTCCACTGTTGGTCGAGCATATCCACTGCCGCAATTGCTCGGTGTATTCGGCGGCCGCCACCCGGCTGCTCGACCGTTACACCTTGCCGCAGGATCAACGGGACTTGTCCCTGGCCCCGGTGGACAACGAGGTGGTCACGCGCTCGCTGCTGATGTTCCGCCTCGGCGAGGAATGGCTGGGCCTGACGACGCGCAGCCTGGTGGAAGTGGCACCGTTGCAGCCGATCCACTCGTTGCCCCACCAACGCTCACGGGCCTTGCTGGGGGTGGCGAATGTGCGCGGGGCACTGGTGGCCTGCCTGTCGCTGGTGGAGCTGTTGGACCTGGAGCCCGGCGCGGCGGTTACCGGTACACGGGTCATGCCGCGCATGTTGATTGTCGCGGCCAAGGGTGGGCCGGTGGTGGTGCCGGTGGATGAGGTGGACGGCATCCACGCCATCGATGAACGCATCCTGGCGAGCGCTTCGCCATCGGCGGGCAAATACACCCGTGGCGTGTTGCCCTACAAAGGCCGCAGCCTGCGCTGGCTGGATGAAGAACAGCTGCTGTCCGCCGTGGCCCGGAGTCTGTCATGACTCCTGACCAGATGCGCGACGCCTCATTGCTGGAACTGTTCAGCCTGGAAGCCGAAGCCCAGGTCCAGGTGCTGAGCACCGGCTTGCTGGCGCTGGAGCGCGATCCGACCCAGGCCGAATACCTCGAGTCGTGCATGCGTGCGGCGCATTCCCTCAAGGGCGCGGCACGGATCGTCGGGGTGAACGCTGGCGTCAGCGTGGCCCACGTCATGGAGGATTGCCTGGTCGGTGCCCAGGAGCGGCGCCTGGTGCTGGGGGCCGAGCACATCGACGCCTTGCTGCAAGGCACCGACCTGCTGACGCGCATCGCCACGCCGGGCAACAACGTCGGCGCCCCGGATATCGATGCCTATGTGGCGTTGATGGGGCGATTGCTCGACCCCAACGCTGCACAACTGCCAGCGCCGGTACCGACAAGCATCGAGGTGCCTGTCGACCCCATCGGTGTCGAGCTGCTCGTTCCGGAACCGTTCGCGACAGCGGAGCCGGCTTCGAAGAATAAACGGGTCACCGAAGGCGGCGAGCGGGTCTTGCGGGTCACGGCCGAACGTCTCAACAGCTTGCTCGACCTGTCGAGCAAGTCTTTGGTCGAGACCCAGCGCCTCAAGCCCTGGCTGGCGACGCTGCAACGGCTCAAGCGCCAGCAAGGCACTGGCTTGCGCGCCCTTGAAGAGTTGAACGTACACCTCAAGGACCATGCCCTGAGCCTGCAGGCCCAGGAAGCCCTTGGCGATGCCCGCCGCTTGCTCGCCGAGACCCAGCAGTTGCTGGCGCAGAAAGCCGCCGAGCTGGATGAATTCGCCTGGCAGGCCAGTCAACGGGCGCAGGTGCTGTACGACACGGCGCTGGCCTGTCGCATGCGGCCGTTCGCCGATGTGCTTTCGGGGCAGGTGCGTATGGTCCGTGACCTGGGCCGCAGCCTGGGCAAACAGGTACGCCTGGAGATCGAAGGCGAGAAAACCCAGGTCGATCGCGATGTGCTGGAAAAGCTCGAAGCGCCACTGACCCACTTGCTGCGCAACGCCGTGGACCACGGCATCGAAGCACCGGAGCAACGGATACTGGCCGGCAAGCCCGCCGAAGGCCTGATCCGCCTGCGCGCCTCTCATCAGGCTGGCCTGCTGGTCTTGGAGTTGGTGGACGACGGCGCCGGGGTGGACCTGGAGCGGGTGCGCCGCAGCATCGTCGAGCGCGGTCTTTCCCCTGAGCAAACCGCCGCCAGCCTGAGCGAAGAGGAACTGCTGACCTTCCTGTTCCTGCCCGGTTTCAGCCTGCGCGACAAAGTCACCGAAGTATCCGGGCGCGGCGTCGGCCTGGACGCCGTCCAGCACATGGTCCGGCAGTTGCGCGGGGCGGTGGTGCTGGAGCAGACGGCGGGGGAGGGCAGTCGTTTCCATCTCGAGGTGCCGCTGACGCTGTCGGTGGTGCGCAGCCTGGTGGTGGAAGTCGGCAGTGAGGCGTACGCCTTTCCCCTGGCTCACATTGAACGCATGTGCGACCTGGCGCCGGAAGACATCGTCCAGGTCGAAGGGCGTCAGCATTTCTGGCACGAAGGCCGGCATATCGGCTTGGTCGCCGCCAGCCAGTTGCTCGATCGCCCGTCGACGCAGAACGGCGGCCAGACCCTCAAGGTTGTGGTGATCCGCGAGCGCGAGACGATCTACGGGGTGGCGGTGGAGCGGTTCATCGGCGAGCGAACCCTGGTCGTCCTGCCCCTGGACGAACGCCTGGGCAAGGTCCAGGACATTTCCGCCGGGGCCCTGCTCGACGATGGCTCGGTGGTGTTGATTATCGATGTCGAAGACCTGCTGCGCTCGGTGGAAAAGTTGCTCGATACCGGGCGCCTGGAGCGCATCGCCCGGCAGAACCAGGCCCAGGCCCCGCGCAAGCGAATCCTGGTGGTGGACGATTCCCTGACCGTGCGCGAGCTGCAACGCAAGTTGCTGCTCAATCGCGGCTATGACGTGGCGGTGGCGGTGGATGGCATGGATGGCTGGAATGCATTGCGCTCAGAGGATTTCGACTTGTTGATCACCGATATCGACATGCCGCGCATGGACGGTATCGAACTGGTGTCGCTGTTGCGGCGCGACAACCGCTTGCAGTCGCTGCCGGTGATGGTGGTGTCCTACAAGGATCGTGAAGAGGATCGTCGCCGTGGCCTCGACGCCGGCGCCGACTATTATTTGGCCAAGGCGAGCTTCCACGACGACGCCTTGCTCGACGCCGTGGTTGAACTGATCGGAGGGGCGCGCGCTTGAAGATCGCCATCGTCAATGACATGCCCCTGGCGGTCGAGGCCCTGCGTCGCGCCTTGGCGTTCGAGCCGGCGCATCAGCTGGTCTGGGTGGCCGTCAACGGGGCCGAGGCGGTGCAGCGTTGCGCCGAATACACCCCTGACCTGATCCTGATGGACCTGCTCATGCCGATCATGGATGGCGTGGAGGCCACCCGGCGGATCATGGCCGACAGCCCCTGCGCTATCGTGATTGTCACCGGGGACAGCCAGCAGAACGTCCACCGGGTGTTCGAGGCCATGGGCCATGGCGCGCTGGATGTGGTCGATACCCCGGCCCTGGGTGTTGGTAATCCGGCGGACGCGGCTGCGCCGCTGCTGCGCAAGATCGCCAACATCGGCTGGCTGATCGGTGAGCGCAACAGGCATGAACGCCCCGCGCCAGCGGCGCAGCGTACGGCGGTGTCGCGCAAGAGCCTGGTGGCCATCGGGTCATCGGCGGGCGGGCCGGCGGCGCTGGAAGTGCTGCTCAAGGCGTTGCCGCGGGACTTTGCCCCAGCGATCGTGCTGGTCCAACATGTGGACGAGGTGTTCGCCGCGGGCATGGCCGAGTGGCTGGGCAGCGTGTCGGGCCACACGGTGCGCCTGGCCCGGCACGGCGAGACGCCGCAAAGTGGCACGGTGTTGCTGGCCGGGACCAACCATCATCTGCGTTTGTTGAAGGACGGCACACTGGCCTACACCGCCGAGCCGGTGAACGAGATCTACCGGCCCTCCATCGACGTGTTTTTTGAAAGTGTCGCCCAGTACTGGAGCGGTGACGCGGTGGGCGTATTGCTCACCGGCATGGGCCGCGACGGTGCGCAAGGGCTTAAACTCATGCGTCAGCAGGGCTACGTGACCATCGCTCAGGACCAGCGCAGCAGCGCGGTGTATGGCATGCCCAAAGCCGCGGCCGCCATCGATGCCGCCGTCCATATTCTTGCCCTGGACGCCATCGCGCCACGGCTGTTGGAGATTGTGACCCCATGAAGAACCCCGCGAGCCTTGCCCCGGGCCGTACCCAGGTAAGCCACCATGATGAATGACCTGCAGCTCGACGATTTCAAGCGCGATGAGAACGCCGCCATGGTCTTGCTCGTCGACGATCAGGCGATGATCGGCGAAGCGGTGCGGCGCGGGCTGTCGAATGAAAAAAACATCGACTTCCATTTCTGCTCCGACCCCCACCAGGCCATCGCCCAGGCGATTCGTATCAAGCCGACGGTGATTCTCCAGGACCTGGTGATGCCCGGCCTCGACGGCCTGAGCCTGGTGCGCGAGTACCGTAACCATCCCGCCACCCGCGATATTCCGATCATTGTCCTGTCCACCAAGGAGGACCCGCTGGTCAAGAGCGCGGCGTTCGCCGCCGGGGCCAACGACTACCTGGTCAAGTTGCCGGACAACATCGAACTGGTGGCGCGCATCCGCTATCACTCGCGTTCCTACATGATGCTGTTGCAGCGCGACGCGGCCTATCGCGCACTGCGGGTCAGCCAGCAGCAGCTGCTCGACACCAACTTGGTGCTGCAACGGTTGATGAACTCCGACGGCCTGACCGGGCTGTCCAATCGCCGGCATTTCGATGAGTACCTGGAGCTGGAATGGCGCCGGGCGATGCGCGACCAGAGCCAACTGTCGCTGCTGATGATCGACGTGGACTACTTCAAGGCCTACAACGACAACTTCGGTCACCTGGAGGGCGACGAAGCCCTGCGCAAGGTCGCCACGGCGATCCGCGAGGCGTGCAGCCGTCCGTCCGACTTGCCGGCCCGCTACGGCGGCGAGGAGTTCGCCCTGGTGCTGCCCGGCACCTCGCCGGGCGGCGCCCGGTTGATGGCCGAGAAACTGCGCCAGAGCGTCGTCGCCCTGAAAATCCCCCACACCACGCCCGACGGCGGCGAGAACCTGACCATCAGCATTGGCGTCTCGACCGTCACGCCGCAGCAAGGTGGCGATTGCCGGCAATTGATCTCGGCGGCGGACAAGGGGCTGTACCTGGCCAAGCACAATGGGCGTAATCGGGTGGGGGTCGAATAATACAGCTGGGCGAGTTGGCTTTTGTGGTGAGGGATAAGCTTGTGGGAGCAAGGCTTGCCCGCGATGAAGGCACCTTGTTTCCACTTGAAACCGCACCGACTTCATCGCGGGCAAGCCTTGCTCCCACAGCTCACTTGTTACGAGCGATCTGCGCTGAGCAAGCCTCAATCCTCTAAAGCCGCCAGGCGGGCTGCCGCTGGCGCTTGATTACGTTATACTCGCCGGCTTTCAAAAGTTCGCCAACGAGTGCTGCCCGCCATGGAAATCAACCCGATCCTTAACACCATCAAGGACCTGTCCGAGCGCTCCGAAACTATTCGGGGGTATCTTTGACTACGATCAAAAGCATGAGCGCCTGACCGAAGTCAATCGCGAGCTTGAAGATCCGAATGTCTGGAACAACCCTTCGTACGCCCAGGAACTGGGCCGCGAGCGTTCTGCGCTGGCGCAGATCGTCGAGACCCTGGACGAGTTGTCCAGCGGCCTGGCCGATTGCCGCGACCTGCTGGACATGGCTGTCGAAGAGAACGATGAAGGCGCGGTCGGCGATGTCGTCGCCGAGCTGACACGCCTCGACGAGAACCTCGCCAAGCTGGAATTCCGTCGCATGTTCAGCGGCGAGATGGACATGAACAACGCCTACCTGGACATCCAGGCCGGTTCCGGCGGCACCGAGGCCCAGGACTGGGCCAACATCCTGCTGCGCATGTACCTGCGCTGGGCTGACAAGCGCGGTTTCGACGCCACCATCATGGAACTGTCGGCCGGTGAAGTCGCCGGGATCAAGGGCGCCACCGTGCACATCAAGGGCGAATACGCCTTTGGCTGGCTGCGGACCGAGATCGGCGTGCACCGCCTGGTGCGCAAGAGCCCGTTCGACTCCGGCAACCGTCGCCACACCTCGTTCTCGGCCGTGTTCGTTTCGCCGGAAATCGACGACAACATCGAAATCGAGATCAACCCGGCGGACCTGCGCATCGACACCTACCGTTCCTCCGGGGCCGGTGGCCAGCACGTCAACACCACCGACTCGGCGGTACGGATTACCCACGTACCGACCAACACTGTGGTCAGTTGCCAGAACGAGCGTTCCCAGCACGCCAACAAAGACACCGCGATGAAGATGCTGCGGGCCCGCCTGTACGAGCAGGAAGTGCAGAAACGCAACGCGGCGTCCCAGGCGCTGGAAGACACCAAGTCGGACATCGGCTGGGGTCACCAGATCCGTTCGTACGTGCTCGACGCCTCGCGGATCAAGGACCTGCGTACCAGCATCGAACGCAGCGATTGCGACAAGGTGCTCGACGGCGATATCGATGAATACCTGATCGCCAGCCTCAAACAAGGGCTGTAACGCGACACCCATGCGGCGGGCGGGCACGCTTCCATCAAGAAGCGCGGCTCGCTCGCAAACTCCGGCCCGGGCCGGGGGCAACGAACCTGTGATGGAATCCTTAAAGACATGAGCGACCTAGAACTCGACCCGCAAGCCCTGCAACAGGAAGAAAACTCCCTGATCGCCCTGCGCAAGGAAAAGCTTGCTGCCGAGCGCGCCAAGGGCCAGGCCTTCCCCAACGACTTCCGCCGCGACGCCTACTGCGACGTCTTGCAGAAGCAGTATGCGGACAAGACCAAGGAAGAGCTGGCCGAGGCGGCGATTCCAGTCAAGGTGGCCGGTCGTATCATGCTCAATCGTGGTTCGTTCATGGTGATCCAGGACATGACCGGGCGCATCCAGGTCTACGTCAACCGCAAGACCCTGTCGGAAGAAACCCTGGCTGCCGTCAAGACCTGGGACCTGGGCGACATCATTGCCGCCGAAGGCACCCTGGCTCGTTCCGGCAAGGGCGACCTGTACGTCGAGATGACCAGCGTGCGCCTGCTGACCAAGTCCCTGCGCCCGCTCCCGGACAAGCACCACGGCCTGACCGACACCGAGCAGCGCTATCGCCAGCGCTACGTCGACCTGATCGTCAACGAAGACGTGCGCCAGACGTTCCGCGTGCGCTCGCAAGTCATCGCCCACATCCGCAGCTTCCTGATGAAGCGTGACTTCCTGGAAGTCGAGACGCCGATGCTGCAGACCATCCCTGGCGGTGCGGCGGCCAAGCCGTTCGAAACCCACCACAATGCCCTGGACATGGAAATGTTCCTGCGCATCGCGCCGGAGCTGTACCTCAAGCGGCTGGTGGTCGGTGGCTTCGAGAAAGTCTTCGAGATCAACCGCAACTTCCGTAACGAAGGTGTTTCGACCCGGCACAACCCCGAGTTCACCATGCTCGAGTTCTACCAGGCCTACGCCGACTACGAAGACAACATGGACCTGACCGAAGAACTGTTCCGCGAGCTGGCGCAGCTTGTTCTCGGGACTACCGACGTGCCGTACGGCGACAAGGTGTTCCACTTCGGCGAGCCGTTCGTGCGCCTGTCGGTGTTCGACTCGATCCTCAAGTACAACCCTGAGATCACCGCCGCCGACCTGCAGGACATCGACAAGGCCCGCGCCATCGCCAAGAAGGCTGGCGCCAAGGTGCTTGGCTTCGAAGGCCTGGGCAAGCTGCAAGTGATGATTTTCGAAGAACTGGTCGAGCACAAGCTGGAACAGCCGCACTTCATCACCCAGTACCCGTTCGAAGTGTCGCCGCTGGCCCGTCGCAACGACGAGAACCCAAGCGTGACCGACCGTTTCGAACTGTTCATCGGTGGGCGTGAAATCGCCAACGCCTATTCCGAGCTCAACGATGCCGAAGACCAGGCCGAGCGTTTCATGGCCCAGGTGGCCGACAAGGACGCCGGCGACGACGAAGCCATGCACTACGATGCCGACTTCGTGCGTGCCCTGGAGTACGGCATGCCGCCGACCGCCGGCGAAGGCATCGGCATCGATCGCCTGGTGATGTTGTTGACCAACTCACCGTCGATCCGGGATGTGATTCTCTTCCCGCACATGCGGCCTCAAGCGTAAGTGCTTCAACTAAAAAGCCGCCTGGAAGGGCGGCTTTTTATTGCCTGTCTGGTACAAACGTATCAATTGGTTAGTTTTTCAAAGAGCGAGGAAGACCTGTCGTGAATCGTGCAATGGCTTCAGAAGGTGCAGCGGGCGTCGCCACGGCTGTCGCTGAAAGTGTTCAGTACCAGGGCCGCAAGGCCAGCCGACAGGGCAGTGAGCAGCGTCGCCAGGAGATTCTCGATGCGGCCATGCGCATTGTCGTGCGCGATGGCGTGCGTGCGGTGCGTCACCGCGCGGTGGCCGCTGAAGCGGGCGTGCCGCTGTCGGCCACCACGTATTATTTCAAGGACATCGATGACCTGCTCACCGACACCTTCGCTCAGTACGTGGAACGTAGCGCGGCGTTCATGGGCAAGCTGTGGGCCAACAACGAAGGCCTGCTGCGGGAAATGGTCGCCTATGGTGACGGCAGCGCCCAATCGCGCTCGCAACTGGCGGACGACATTGCCCGGATGACCGCTGACTACGTGCGGCATCAGCTGGACAGTCGTCGTGAATACCTGATGGCCGAGCAGGCCTTTCGCCAGGAAGCCCTGCTCAACCCGCGCCTGGCGGAGTTGGTGCGTTCCCACCAGCAGATTTTGTTGCACGGCACGTGTCAGTTTTTCCAGGTATTAGGCTCCCGCGAGCCGCAACAGGATGCCAAAGTGTTGACGGCGATTATCGGACGGATGGAATATCAGGGCTTGCTCAATGGCGCCGAGCCGGTCGCCGATGAAGATATGCTCGGCATCCTGACCCGCTACATGCACCTGGTACTGGCGTCGGTGTAATCCCGACGGGTTCACCACAGCTCTTGTGGCGAGGGAGCTTGCTCCCGCTTGAGCGCGCAGCGCTCACCAAAAAAGGGGGCCGCTGCGCAGCCCAGCGGGAGCAAGCTCCCTCGCCACAAAGGCAAGGCGCCACCTGCCATAGGGAGTTCAAATGAAAGCCTGGCGTGCCGTTGTACTGGCCGTGTCGTTGCTGCTGCTCAGTGGCTGCCTGGTGTCGTTCAAGGCGCCGTTGCCTGACAGCGAGGCCGCGCCCGCGGGCCTGCTCGGCCACTGGACCAGCACCAATGCCTGGGGTGAACCGTTGAACCTGGAACTGACGCAGGTCGGCAAGCACCACTACCAGGCCGTCAGCTACTTCAGGGCCAGGCCCCATGAGCGCGAAGCCATTCCCCTGACCGTCTCCCGTCACGGCAGCCGCTGGTACCTGTCGGCCAAGGTGCCGGCCCGCTATGGCGGCCATTTCCTGATTGCCGGTTTCGAATTGACCGATAAACAGGAACTGGTGGTCTACAACCTGGACCTGGAGCAGATCAACCAGGCCATCGGCCAGAAGCTCCTCAGCGGCCAGCCGAACCAGAGCGAGGAGGGCGAAGGCGTGTTGGTGGACAGCGACATGAACAAGGTTTTCAGCTACCTCGACGACCCGGCCAATTCCGATGTGTTCTCGGAAGCCGTGCGTTACCAGCGACTGGCCAAATCCCAATAATTGCTACAAGCGGACGTTTTTTCACAGGAGTTCCGGGTGGACGATTACCAGCAGACGATACGCACCTTGTCCGATCGCATTGTGCTGGCGCAAACGCCGATTCGCATCCTCGATGCGGTGAAGTGGGACGAGAGCATCCGTAAAGGATTTCTCAAGGCCAAGGGCAAGGAAATGCCCGCGGTGGATCGCGACTATTACCTCAACCGGCCACTGTCCTTCGATTCCAGCAAGGTGAAGCTGGAGTTCCAGAACATCGAGCGCGACATTACCCGACAACTGGGGCAGTTCAACCCGGTTGGCCAGATCATGCGCCGCATGTGCAAGGAATACCGCATGGTGGTGCGCATGCTCGAAGCCCGTGGCACCGAGGATTTCGGGCTGATCTCCCAGGAGCTCTATGGCGCCGCCTCCGATGCCTTCCACGCCGGCGACCCGACCTTGGCCGACCTGGGCCTGATGCTTTCCGATTACCTGAACAACATCGATGGCCGTGGCGACCTCAAGGACGAGCCGAAAGTCCTCAGCGCCAAGGAAGCCGTCAGCCTGTTGCAACACCGTCTCAACCGGGTGTTCGGCGAAGCCGAGGAAACCATCCGGGTGTTCGAGTCCGATGGCATCGTGGCCGACGCGGCGGCGGGCGCGGACTACATCAAGATCCGCACCGATGCGATGTTCAACGAACGCGATGTGCGGGCGCTGGAGGTCCATGAAGGGCTGGTGCACGTCGGCACCACCCTCAACGGCCTGAACCAGCCGATCTGCACCTTCCTGTCCAAGGGCCCGCCCTCGTCCACGGTGACCCAGGAAGGCCTGGCGATCCTGATGGAAATCATCACTTTCGCCTCCTACCCCAGTCGCCTGCGCAAGCTGACCAACCGCACCCGGGCCATTCACATGGTGGAGGAAGGCGCCGATTTCCTGCAGGTCTTCGAGTTCTTCCGCGAGCAGGGTTTTGAAATGGCCGAAAGCTACGGTAACGCCAGCCGGGTGTTCCGTGGCTCGGTGCCGACCGGGCTGCCATTCACCAAAGACTTGTCCTACCTCAAGGGCTTCATCATGGTTTACAACTACATTCAGCTGGCCGTGCGCAAAGGCAAGCTGGAGCAGGTGCCGCTGCTGTTCTGCGGCAAGACCACTCTTGAGGACATGCGCACGTTGCGCCAGTTGGTGGACGAAGGCCTGGTGGTGCCGCCCAAGTACCTGCCCGAGCAGTTCCGCGACATGAACGCCCTGTCGGCCTGGATGTGTTTCTCCAACTTCCTGAACCACCTGAGCCTGGACCGGATCGAAGCGGATTATTCCAATATCCTTTGAACACAATACCTACCCCCTGTGGGAGCGAGCTTGCTCGCGATAGCATCAGGACAGTCAACACAGCCGTGACTGACATACCGCTATCGCGAGCAAGCTCGCTCCCACAAGGGGGTTATGTTTCAACCCTGATCTTGCGAGGTTTCACCGGATGCGAACCCTCGGCATCATGTGCCTGTTGCTGGCCCTGAGCGGTTGCAGCTCACTGCTGTTCTACCCCGAGCACGGCCTGCCGTTTACCCCCGAGCGGGCCAAGCTCGAGTACCGCGACGTCACCCTGACCACCGCTGACGGCCTCAAGCTCCGAGGCTGGTGGCTGCCCGTCAAGCCAGGCGTGGAGGTCAAGGGCACGGTGCTGCATTTGCACGGCAACGGCGGCAACCTGGCCTGGCACCTGGGCGGGAGCTGGTGGTTGCCGGAGCAGGGTTACCAGGTGTTGATGGTCGATTACCGGGGGTACGGCGTGTCCGAAGGCGAGCCGAGCCTGCCGGCGATTTACCAGGACATCGACGCCGCGTTCCAATGGCTCGACCAGTCGCCCGAGGTTCAGGGCAAGCCGCTGGTGCTGCTCGGCCAGAGCCTGGGCGGTGCGCTGGCGGTGCATTACCTGGTGGAACATCCCCAGCGGCAACGGCAGCTCAAGGCCCTGGTGCTCGATGGCGTGCCCGCCAGTTACCGCGACGTCGGGCGGTTTGCCCTGAGCACATCGTGGCTGACCTGGCCGCTCCAGGTGCCGTTGTCGTGGCTGGTGCCGGACGGTGACAGCGCGATCAGTTCCGTGGCGCAATTGAATGGCGTGCCGAAATTGATCTACCACAGCCTGGACGATCCCATCGTGCCTCTTTCCAACGGCATCCGCCTGTATCAAGCTGCGCCGCCACCGCGGGTCCTGCAATTGACCCGCGGCGGCCATGTGCAGACATTCGCCGACCCGACCTGGCGCACCGTGATGCTGCGCTACCTCGACGACCCCCAGCACTTCGACGGCCTGCGCCGCCTGGGCGAAGTCCCGAACTACCCGAAATCCCCCGTTGAATCACCAGAGAACCCGCAATGAGCGAAGAACGTAACGCCATCCCCCTGATCATCACCGGTATCTGCAGCATCCTCGGCACCGTTGCTGTGCTGTGGTACTACGGCTACCTGCACTTCGCCAAGCCCGAGGACGCATTGCTGCTCAACCAGTTCACCATGCTCAAGACCGTGCCGGGAGAGGACTACAAAGTGTCCCTGGAACCGGCCCCTCAGGTCGCCCAATGCATCGACGGTGTACTGGTGTTGTTCGACACCGAGCAGAAAGGCCTGACCGGTGTGCTGATCAACGAGAAGAAGCGCGCGGTGCGCTGCATGGGCCAGGAGACGCCGCAGAAGCTTCAGCCGTAATGCCCTGAATGTCGGTGATCCCTGTGGGAGCGAGCTTGCTCGCGATAGCGGTGGATCAGTCAGCACCTATGTCGACTGGCCTGCCGCCATCGCGAGCAAGCTCGCTTGTATGGTAGGACTTGAAGGGAGGAGGAGGGACAAGGCTCGATTCTGACTGTTAGCCGCAGTACAGACCGTGGGAGATTTCGCCCCTCCTCCTTTCACCCAAGCGCCGATAAAGAATGCATCTGGCCTAAACCGACGATAGGAACAAGCCTGCGCCTCTGGGTGAACCCTTCAAGTGTTCAAACCTTAGCCCGGAGAATTTTCAGTGGCAATGCCGGTTTCTGTCACAAAGCCGATGGTGGGCGTGGATGTCGCCAAGAACGAACTGGTGATCTATCACGCCAAACTTGATGTACTGACAGCGATTCCCAACGACAAAGCGGCCATCAAAAGGTGGTTGAAAGCATTGCCGGGGCCCGTCGCTGTAGCCATTGAGTCGACCAATATCTATCACCTGGAATTCGCTGATCTGGCCTATGAGGCCGGCTGCGAGATCTACATGGTGGGCGGTTATGAACTGCATCATTACCGCGAAGGCGTAAAAATCCGCGCCAAAACTGACGCGCTGGACGCCAAGCTGCTGGCTCGTTACCTGAAAAACGAAGGGCATGAGCTTCACCCCTGGACCCCGCCATCTGCGCTGTATCGCCAGCTCCTGAGCCTTTTCCGCCGTCGCGCAGCCTTGGTTCAGGCTCGAGTGGCCCTGGTACAAAGCTGGGCTAACGAGCCGCTGCTGAAGACCGCTTTCGCCGAACAAATTGCAGCCATGCAGAGGCTTGAGACATTGATCGAGAAAACGATCAAGGATCATCTGAGGGATGCTGGTTTGCTGGGTCAGCTGAACCGTTGCTTGAAGGTTGAGGGCATTGGCTTTCTGACCGGAGCCCGCTTGCTTACGGCATTTCAGCGAGGGGATTTCAGAAACGCAGACGCTTTCATTGCCTTCTTGGGGATGGACTTGCGAGTGTCGAAATCAGGACAAAAAGACGGGCGCCGCAGCTTGAGTAAACGAGGCGACCCGGAAGTTCGTCGGCTGTTACACAATGCCGCCATGTCGGCTAGCCGCACATCTGCCTGGAGAAGCTTCTATGAAAAGCAAAGAGCTCGTGGTTTCACGACCACTCAGGCGTTGGTAATGCTGGCTCGCAAGCTTGCTCGGATCGTATTCGCTCTGCTGAAAGAGCAAAGCGAATACCAACCCAAAGCGGCTTGAGGGCTTCCCCTCAACCATAGAATCTCCCACAGGGGGATACGACCGGCTCAACTCATTAAAAAGCCCCGCCTGATTGAAGTCAGGCGGGGCTTTTTTGTTGCATTCAGCCGATCAGTTGGCGCTCATGGTCGAGCGCGGGGCCACTGGCTGGTTGTCGTTGGAGATGGTCACTTCCACGCGACGGTTCATGGCGCGGCCCGAGACGCTGGTGTTGTCGGCCACCGGGAATTCCTTGCCGTAACCCTGGGTCACGATACGGGCTGGGTCGACGCCCATCTTCACCAGCTCGGTGCGCACGGAGCCCGCGCGGCGTTCCGACAGCGACTGGTTGTAGGAGTCCGAACCGGTGCTGTCGGTGTAGCCCTCGATGATCACCTTGCGGTCCGGGTTTTCCTGGAGGAACTGGGCCAGTTTGTTCACATTGACCAGGCCGCTGGAGCGCAGGTCGGACTTGTTGGTAGCAAACAGTACGTCGCCGAAGGTCACCAGCGTACCGCGTTCGGTCTGCTTGGCGTTCAGGCTGTCCTGCAGTTGCTTGATCTGCGCATTGCGAGCGTCGAGCAGCGCACGGGCACGTTCGTCGCCGGCGTTTTTCAGCTCGGCTTCGGCGTTGCGCAGGGCGATGGTCTGCTTGGCCACTTCGACGCGCTGGTTGGTCAGGTAGGCCAACTGGTCGACCTTGGCCTCGTCTTCCTTGTCCAGGTAGGCCTTGTCGGCCTTGGCCAGGAAGTCTGCCGCGTCTTTGGTCTCCAGGGCCGCCACTTTAGTCGCCGCCGGGTCGGCCTGCAGGCCGTTGTAGTTGGTCCGAGCCTGTTCCAGGTTCGCGTTCGGGTCATGGGAGCAAGCGGCCAGGGCTACGCAGGCAGCGAGCAGGGCGGGCATCATCAAGTGTTTGTGCATCATAGTCTGTCGTCCTTTTATCAATGAGAAGTACGTCGTGGCGTGAACGGTTTACTGAACCTTGTTCATGCCTTCCTGACGCAGTTCCTGAACCCCTTTCTGAGAATCCTTGAGTGCTTGTTCGGCCTTGGCGGCCTGGGCCTTGCGCTCGGCGACGCGGGCATCCCACTCGGCCTGTTCGGCCAGTCGCTTGGCTTCGTCGTACTTCTTGTCATGCATGGCGATTTCGGCTTGCTTCAGTTTGTCCTGGGCCGATTTCATTTCCACAGCGGCGAATTCGGTGCCGCCGGCGCTGACCGCGCTGTTGACCGCCGATTGGGTCACCGCGTACTGCTCGGACGGTGGATTACCGGCGCAACCGGCGAGAATGAAGCTGCTACCGATCGCCAGGGCAGCCAACTTCAAGCCGCGCAGGCCAGTGGATGAGGGTTTGGCAGTGCAGGTATTCATAGGCTTCAACTCCATTGGAAAACTCCTGAGAAAACGACAAATCCATGCTGGGACCGAAACCGTGACGTCTGGTTTGGCGTTGGCGCCAAGGCGCGTTTATTTAAACAACCGTTCCAGTATGGTTACTCGGTGTGACCCGAGGCGTTTTTCAAAAGTTCAGCGAGGATGGCCATTCGCCAAAAGAATTACTGACTGATCGGTCAGTGACAGAAAAGCTGAACTTTCAAGGCGCGCAGCGGTATTCCCGGCGTAGGGAGACATGCGTTTTTGGGGAGGGCGCGCGCGTAGGCGCTGCCGAGCGAAGCAAGGCTGCGATCTTTCCCCTGCCGCTTGAGTCTCAAGCGAAAGATCAAAAGCTCGCAGCCTTCGGCAGCTCCTACAAGATTTGGGCTGTAGGGAAATCAGTGTTTGGATTTGTCGTTCTGCGAGGAAAGTTCGTGCAGATGCCGACGGGACAACGCGAGGAATCGCGGGGTCGGGCCCACATCTTCGTACAGCGGGTCACCTTCTTCGTCGGTGGCCACGACTTGCGAACCCTTGATATAGGGGAAGCTGGCTTCCAGCTCTTCCAGCGCTGCCCCGATCAGCTCGCCCAGCAGCTCCTCGGGCTGGCGCTTGGGGTACATATCGCAGATCGCTGCCAGGCGCGCGGCGGCTTCCACGTCCAGATGGATCGTGTAGCCGGTCTGGGTCAGGCGACCCTTGGCGTTTTCTTCCCAATGCTGGGCAAGCTCACGAATTTTCATGATGACCTCAATCAGCCTGCTCGTGGCAGGCGCGGTGAGTGACAAGCCGTTGTGTGGCTTACTCATGAGACTAGCTTTGTTGGACAAGGTTTAAAGTCCCTTCGTCGCTTGTCATAAGCGACGGGCATCGGCACTCTTCTAAGCCAAGAGCTGTCCGGACTTTTTTGCTGGAGAAATGCTGATGACCGATATCGATGCCCGCTTGCGCGAGGATGTCCACCTGCTCGGCGAACTGCTGGGCAATACCATCCGCGAACAGTACGGGGACACGTTTCTCGACAAGATCGAGCAGATCCGCAAGGGGGCCAAGGCTGACCGACGCGGCTCCGTGGACGCCGAACTCAGCGCCAGCCTCAACCAACTGAGCGAGGACGAATTGCTGCCGGTGGCGCGAGCGTTCAACCAGTTTCTCAACCTCGCCAACATTGCCGAACAGTACCAACTGATCCACCGTCGCGACGAGTCGCAACCGGCGCCCTTCGAGGCACGGGTCCTGCCCGAGCTGCTCGCCCGGTTGCGGGCCGAGGGCCATGGCGCCGAGGCCCTGGCCCGGCAGTTGGGGCGCCTGGAGATCGAACTGGTCCTCACGGCCCACCCCACGGAAGTGGCTCGCCGTACGCTGATCCAGAAATACGACGCCATCGCCGCGCAATTGGCCGGCCAGGATCACCGCGACCTGACCAGCGCCGAGCGCGCGCAGATTCACGAACGGCTGCAACGCTTGATCGCCGAAGCCTGGCACACCGAAGAGATCCGCCGCACCCGGCCGACCCCGGTGGACGAAGCCAAGTGGGGGTTCGCGGTGATCGAGCATTCGCTGTGGCAGGCCATCCCCAATTACCTGCGCAAGGCCGATCAGGCCCTGCATGCCGCCACCGGCTTGCGTCTGCCGCTGGAGGCCGCGCCGATCCGTTTTGCCTCGTGGATGGGCGGCGACCGTGACGGCAACCCGAATGTCACTGCCGCCGTGACCCGCGAGGTGCTGTTGCTGGCGCGGTGGATGGCGGCGGACCTGTACCTGCGTGACGTCGACCAACTGGCGGCCGAGCTGTCCATGCAAAACGCCAGTGAGGCCTTGCGTGCCCAGGCCGGCGACAGCGCCGAACCGTATCGCGCCGTGCTCAAGCAACTGCGTGAACGCCTGCGCGCCACCCGCAACTGGGCCCACGCCTCCTTGAGTGCCGCCACGCCACCCAGCGCCGAGGTGTTGCAGCACAACCGCGAACTGTTGGACCCCTTGGAGCTGTGCTACCACTCCCTGCACGAGTGCGGCATGGGCGTGATTGCCGACGGGCCGTTGCTCGATTGCCTGCGCCGGGCGGTGACCTTCGGCTTGTTCCTGGTGCGCCTCGATGTGCGCCAGGACTCGACGCGTCATAGCGCTGCCATGACGGAAATAACCGACTACTTGGGCCTGGGCCGCTATGAGGATTGGAACGAGGAGCAGCGCATCAGCTTCCTGCTCGAGGAGCTGAACAACCGGCGCCCGCTGTTGCCGGCCCATTTCAAGCCCTCGGCCGACACCGCGGAAGTGTTGGCGACGTGCCGTGAAGTGGCGGCGGCGCCGGCGGCGTCCCTGGGTTCCTATGTGATCTCCATGGCTGGTGCGGCTTCCGATGTCCTCGCCGTGCAGTTGTTGTTGAAGGACGCCGGCGTGTTGCGGCCGATGCGCGTGGTGCCGCTGTTCGAAACCCTGGCCGACCTGGACAACGCCGGGCCGGTGATCGAGCGGTTGTTGTTGCTGCCCGGCTATCGCTCACGACTGCAAGGCCCCCAGGAAGTGATGATCGGCTATTCCGACTCGGCCAAGGATGCCGGAACCACGGCGGCGGCCTGGGCACAGTATCGGGCCCAGGAGCGGCTGGTGGACATCTGCCGCGAGCAGCAAGTCGAACTGCTGTTGTTCCACGGGCGTGGCGGCACCGTGGGCCGTGGTGGCGGTCCGGCGCACGCGGCGATCCTGTCCCAGCCACCCGGTTCGGTGGCCGGGCGTTTCCGCACCACCGAACAAGGCGAAATGATTCGTTTCAAATTCGGCCTACCGGACATCGCCGAACAGAACCTCAATCTTTACCTCGCCGCGGTGCTTGAAGCGACGTTGCTGCCACCGCCGCCACCCACGCCGCAGTGGCGGAACTTGATGGACGAACTGGCGGCCGACGGCGTGAGTGCCTACCGCGCCGTGGTGCGGGAGAACCCACAATTCGTCGAGTACTTCCGCCAGTCCACCCCCGAGCAGGAACTCGGGCGCCTGCCCCTGGGCAGCCGTCCGGCCAAGCGTCGGGCCGGCGGCATCGAAAGCCTGCGGGCGATCCCGTGGATCTTCGGCTGGACCCAGACCCGCCTGATGCTGCCGGCCTGGCTCGGCTGGGAAACCGCGCTGAGCAAGGCCCTGGAGCGCGGCGAAGGTGAGTTGCTGGGGCAGATGCGCGAGCAATGGCCATTCTTCCGGACCCGCATCGATATGCTGGAGATGGTGCTGGCCAAGGCCGACGCCGATATCGCGCGCTCTTACGACGAGCGTTTGGTGGAACCTGGGCTGCTGCCTTTGGGTGCGCATTTACGCGACCTATTGTCGCAGGCTTGCTCGGTGGTCCTTGGATTGACCGGTCAGTCGCAGCTACTGGCACATAGCCCAGCCACGCTGGAATTCATTCGCCTGCGCAACACCTACCTCGACCCGTTGCACCTGTTGCAGGCCGAGCTGTTGGCGCGCTCGCGGCAGCAGGATGTGGCCCAGGGCAGCCCCGTGGAACAGGCGTTGCTGGTGTCTGTGGCGGGAATTGCCGCCGGTTTGCGCAATACCGGCTAACATCAGGCAGCGCACCGAAACGGCTCGTCCGGCGTTCCCGGGCGCTGTCCGCCAGGGGAGGGCGCAGGTCGAGCAGGCGACAGTTTGTTGTTCGGTTGCGACGCTCGCCACCCCCTCCGAAGGTCGTATCGGGCGCGGGTTACTCCGACTTTCGGCGGCTTGTGTGGGTCGGGCCTGCTGTGTATCTTGATCAGCCTTTGGCCGTTTGGGCGGTCACGATCCTGTTTTTCGAAGATTGGCCCCACGAGGCGAATCCGAGCGTTTTACATAAAAAAATTGAGGAGCACATCGATGCGCGTCATTCTGCTGGGAGCTCCCGGGGCCGGTAAAGGTACTCAGGCAAAGTTCATCACCGAAAAATTCGGTATCCCGCAAATCTCCACTGGCGACATGCTGCGCGCCGCGGTCAAGGCGGGCACTCCACTGGGCGTTCAAGCCAAGAGCATCATGGATGCCGGCGGCCTGGTGTCGGATGACCTGATCATCGCCCTGGTCAAGGATCGCATCGCTCAATCCGACTGCGCCAATGGCTTCCTGTTCGATGGCTTCCCGCGCACCATTCCCCAGGCTGAAGCCCTGGTGACGGCTGGTGTCGAGCTGGATGCGGTGGTTGAAATTGCCGTCGAAGACGAGGAAATCGTCCAGCGCATTGCCGGTCGACGCGTTCATGAGCCTTCCGGTCGCGTTTACCACACCGTCTACAATCCGCCGAAAACCGAAGGCAAGGACGATGTGACGGGTGAAGACCTGGTGCAGCGCAAGGACGACACCGAAGAAACCGTGCGTCATCGCCTGTCGGTCTACCATTCCCAGACCAAGCCGCTGGTGGATTTCTACCAGAAACTGTCGGCTGCCAATGGCAAGCCGAAGTACAGCCACATCGAAGGTGTCGGTTCGGTTGAAGCGATCACGGCCAAGGTGCTTGCAGCCTTGAGCTGAAAAGTCTGATCAGCTGCATCAACTACGGCCCGCTTGCGGGCCGTAGTTGTTTATACTGGCGCACTTTTTTCCCACCTGATTTACGGACACATCGATGAGCACCTTGCTGGCCCTGGACACCGCGACCGAAGCTTGCTCCGTTGCCTTGCTGCACGACGGCAAGGTCACGAGCCATTACGAGGTGATCCCGCGCCTGCATGCGCAGAAATTGTTGCCGATGATCCAGCGACTGTTGAGCGACGCCGGAACGAGCTTGCAGGCGGTGGACGCGATTGCCTTCGGGCGCGGGCCAGGGGCTTTTACTGGCGTGCGCATTGCCATCGGTGTAGTGCAGGGGCTGGCCTTTGCCCTGGAGCGGCCGGTGTTGCCGGTCTCGAACCTGGCGGTGCTGGCCCAGCGGGCGATGCGTGAGCACGGTGCCCGCCAGGTGGCGGCGGCCATCGATGCGCGTATGGACGAGGTGTACTGGGGCTGCTACTGCGAAACCGACGGCGAGATGCGCCTGGTGGGTTCTGAGGCGGTATTGCCACCCGAGGCTGCGGCGTTGCCAAGCGGGGCCGACGGTGAGTGGTTCGGCGCCGGCACCGGTTGGGGTTACGGCGAGCGCATCGCCGTCAGCCTGACCGGCCAGGACGCCACCCTGCTGCCTCACGCCGAAGACTTGCTGGCCCTGGCCCGTTTCGCCTGGGCACGGGGAGAAGCCATTCCCGCCGATGATGCGCAACCGGTGTACCTGAGGGACAAGGTGGCAACGCCCAAGTCCGAGCGGTAACTCGACAGCGACGGGTATTCAAGCGAACACCGTTGTGGCGAGGGAGCTTGCTCCCGCTGGGGCGCGAAGCGGCCCTAAAGTCTCATTCGCACCATTCTGGTCCTGGTATTGGGGCTGCTTTGCAGCCCAGCGGGAGCAAGCTCCCTCGCCACAAAGTCATTTGCGCCTCCAGAAGTCACACTCAATATTGCCAGTCGTCACTTTTTCGGCCCGTTTTTAAACCTTTTTGACTTTATGTGTTCTAGTTATCACTTGCGCATTTGCGCGGCTGCAAAAGTGCCGCTAAATTGCCATCATTGATACCGAGCATTCTGTTATGCGTATAGACGGCTTTCCATCCCAGTCCTACCCCATCAAGCGTCGGCCTCGTGCGGGTAAAGCCACTGAGCCGGAAAACTTCGATGATATCGAAGGCGACCTGGAGTTTCCGTCCGAGGAGCAACTGGCCGCTCGCGCCGCCAAAGCTTCCGCGCAACGCCTGAGCAATCTTCCTGCCCGTCAGCAAGACATGATTTATCACCGTGCGATGAGCCGCAGTGTCGCCACGGCCCTGGCGAGCTACCTGAGCACCGCCGGTTTCGTCGATTGGGATATGGAAGTGCTGGGACTCGATCTCTACATCTGATGGTCTTGCCTTACTACCTGGGCTGTCCGTCCTGGAGCGAAAACGCCTGGCGCGATTACCTTTATCCCCAGGACGCCAAAAGCACCGACTTCCTCAATCTCTATTCCCAAGTGTTCAATGCCGTGGAAGGCAATACGACCTTCTATGCCAGCCCGTCTGCGGCCACGGTCCAGCGCTGGGCCGACATCATGCCCGAGCACTTTCGTTTCACCGCCAAGTTTCCCGGTGACATCAGCCACAATGGCGATTTGCGCGAGCGCCTGACGGCCACTGAAACCTTCCTGCAATTGCTCAGCCCCCTGGGCGAGCGCGTCGCGCCGTACTGGCTGCAACTGTCCAAGGCCTTCACCCCGAACCGGTTAGCGGAACTGGCAGGGTTCATCGACGCCTTGCAGCGCCCTTTGGCCGTGGAAGTCCGTCACGATGAGTTCTTTGCCAAGGGCGACGCCGAGCGGCGCCTCAATCGGCTGTTGCTCGATCGCGGCGTCGAACGCATCTGCCTCGATCCCCGGGCCTTGTTCAGTTGCACCTCCCTTGATCCCGCGGTGCTTCACGCGCAATCGAAAAAGCCCCGCGTGCCACCCCGGCCGGCGGCGTTCACGCAATGCCCGCAAGTGCGCTTCATCGGCCATCCGGTGCTGGAAGCCAACGAGCCGTTCCTGACGCCCTGGGTGGAGAAAATCGCCGACTGGATCGAAGAGGGGCGCACGCCTTACATCTTCCTGCACACTGCCGACAACCGGCTGGCGGCCCGGCTCGCGCAACGCTTTCACGAACGTTTGATGAGTCGATTGCCTGGCTTGCCGGCCCTGCCTGCGCTATACAGAGAGCCCGCCGCCGAGCAACTGGGTTTGCTCTGAGGCCCACTTCCTCTCTGCTCAGGAGCGAACTACATGGATGCGCAAACTCGTCGAGCCCAGGCGTTCAAGGCCTTGCACGAACGCGAAGGGGCCTTTGTCATTCCCAACCCGTGGGATGCCGGCTCGGCCAAGATGCTGGCCAGCCTCGGCTTTGAAGCCTTGGCCACCACCAGTGCCGGTCATGCCTTTTCCTTGGGCCGACCCGACGGCGCGCTGGGTCTGGAGGACACGTTGGCTAACGTACGGGCGATTGTGGCGGCCACTGACCTGCCGGTGGCCGTCGACCTGGAGAACGGTTTTGCCGATGCCCCCGAGGATTGCGCGCGTAACCTGCTCCGTGCGGCGCAGGCCGGTGCGGTGGGTGGTTCGATCGAGGATGCCACGGGGCGTGAAGACAGTCCGATCTATTGCTTCGACCACGCCGTGGCGCGGGTCAAGGCCGCCGCCGAGGCCGTGCGCAGCTTGCCGTATCCCTTCCTGCTGACGGCCCGGGCGGAAAACTTCCTGCACGGCAATCTGGATCTGGACGACACCATTCGCCGCTTGAAGGCTTTCGCGGAGGCGGGGGCCGACGTGCTGTACGCCCCGGGGCTGAGCAGCGCCGGGCAAGTGCTCGCAGTGGTGCAGGCCGTGGCACCGAAACCGGTGAATGTACTGATGTCCGGGGCGCTGGACCTGACCGTCGCGCAGTTGAGCGAGTTGGGCGTCAAGCGCATCAGCGTCGGGTCGGCGCTGGCCCTGGCCGCGTATGGCGAGTTCTTCCGCGCCGCCGAGGAAATCCAGGAGCAGGGCACGTTCACCTTCACGCGCCGCTCGATGCCGTTCAAGCAGGCCAACCAATTATTCAAGGGTTGATGCCCGAGGCATTGTCGTGCGGTTTTTGAAAGCTCTTGCGATCGTAGCACTGCTCGTTGGCTTTGCCGTGCTGGCGGTATGGCGTGGCTGGGTGGCGCTGCCGCCCCAATGGAATCCCTGGGCGCCCTTGGACGTCAATCTCGCGCCCAACCTGCTGACCCGCTTCAAACTCATGGCCCTGCGCAATGATCCGCAGTTGTGTGACCAGGCCCTCGCCACCTCGGGGCTGCGCACCGCGCGCCAGGCCGACAGCGGCGCCAATACGTCGTGCCCGTTGACCAACGTGTTGAGGGTGCAGGGCGGTGAGGTGGCGCTGAGCAGCAGTTTCCTCGCCAGTTGCCCGCTGGCGGTGGCGTTCGCGCTGTTCGAGCGCCATGGGTTGCAGCCGGCGGCAGTGGCGGCCTACGGGCAGAGAGTGACGCGGGTCGATCACCTCGGCAGTTTCGCCTGCCGCAACATGTACGGTCGTGAGAGCGGTGCGCGTAGCCAGCACGCCACCGCCAGTGCGTTGGATATCGCCGGGTTTCGCCTGGCCGATGGGCGCACGATCAGCGTGCTCAGGGACTGGCCCAAGGACAATGCCGATGCGCGCTTTCTGCGTCAGGCACGGGACGGCGCCTGCGATATGTTCAGTGTGGTGTTGAGTCCGGATTACAACGCGGCGCACCGCAACCATTTTCATCTGGACGTGGGGCCATGGTGGATCTGTCGCTGATTCAGGCGGCGATGCGCAGGTTCTGCAGCACGATCGGACGCGCCCAGCGGGTGTCGAAGTCCAGTTGTTTCTGTTGCGCCACCCGTTCTTCTTCCGGGAAAGGTGGGAACGGTTTGTCCAGCAGGTCGAGTTCGAACTCGGCGATCGGCAGGTGCAATGGGCGCGGTTGTGGCGCCGGGCCTGGTTCTGGCAGCGGTTGGCCGGCGGCGAGGACGAGTGGGCGAACCCAGTTGCTTTCGAAGGTCTGCTGTTTTTGCTGGGCGGCGATTTCTTCCGGCGGGAAGGGCGGGAAGGGCTTGTCCAGCAGGTCGAGTTCGAATTCGGCGATGGGCAGGAACAGCGGTTCAGGCGGCTTGACCGGCGTGTCGGTCACTTCACAGGTGCGCTGGCTGACGATGTGCGCCAGCAGCTCGGCGCCGAGGGTCGGTTCAACAGCCTCATCGAGGGGCACTGGCTGGTAGCTGCCAGGCGCCGGTGCGTTATCACCCAGTTGATCGGCCAGGGCCCGGGCAAAAAAGTCCTGCCACAGGTGACTGACGCCGCTCAGCGCTTGGGTGTTACGCAGGCTGTAATCGCCGTAAGGGGAGATAACGCCTATCGATGTGGATTGAATGTCTGACATTTTTCTCGGTCGACGCTCAGCTCTGGCAAAATGCCGTTCACCGTTGTTATCGGCCGTTTTTGCCGATCCTTAATTTTTTGAGCATGTTTCCATGAATGAACAACCCGCGGCCTGTCGCATCCATGTCGAGGCCCTGGCCCCGGCCTTCCAACCGCAGGCCGAACACTGGGCCGAGCGGCTTGGCCTGCCTTTGCAAGGGGACGATGGCGAGTTTGCCTTGCAGGTCGGTGAGCAGGGGTTGCAATTGCAGCAGTTGGGCCCGGATGCACCCGGGCCGGTGCGCGTGGACTTCGTCGAAGGCGGTGCGGCCCATCGGCGCTTGTACGGCGGCGGCAGCGGCCAGATGATCGCCAAGGCGGTCGGCATCGCCCAGGGCGTGCGTCCGCGGGTGCTGGATGCCACGGCCGGGTTGGGCAAGGATGCGTTTGTGCTGGCCAGCCTGGGCTGCGACATGAGCCTGATCGAGCGCCAGCCGCTGATTGGTGCCTTGCTGGAGGATGGCCTGGCCCGTGGGGCGGAGGACTTCGAGGTGGCGCCGATCGTGGCGCGCATGCGTTTGCTCAAGGGCAATTCCATCGAGGTGATGCGCAACTGGGAAGGCGAACCGCCCCAGGTGATCTACCTCGACCCGATGTTCCCTCATCGTGAGAAAACCGCCCTGGTGAAGAAGGAAATGCGCCTGTTCCGCCCCCTGGTGGGCGATGACCCGGACGCCCCGGCGCTGCTCGCCGCGGCCCTGGCCCTGGCGACGCACCGGGTGGTGGTCAAGCGCCCGCGCAAAGCCCCGTGCATCGAAGGGCCGAAGCCGAGCCATGGGCTCGATGGCAAATCCAGTCGCTACGACATCTACCCGAAGAAAGCGCTCAAGCCCTGAGGCCGGGTCGCCTGCATCGCGAGCAAGCTCGCTCCCACATTGGAACTGTGGTGCACATCAAACCCTGTGGGAGCGAGCTTGCTCGCGATGAGGCCCTTCCAGCCCGCGAAAAGCTACCGGTCGAGCTACGGCCGATAAGCCCGCATGAACAACCCCACCACTTCCTGCACATGAGCCTCGGCCGCTTCCGGTTCCTGGGGTTCGCCGCAGCCAGACAACAACCGGAAATTCGCCGCGCCCTTGATCAGGCAGAAGAAATGCTCGGCGGCATTGCGCGGTTTATCGATGCTCAAGGCACCGCTCTGGTTGACCTTGGTCAGCAGCCGCTCCATGCCTGAGAGCATCCGCTGTGGGCCTGCTTCGTAGAAAATCGTCGACAAGTTCGGGTCCTGGCTGCCCAGGGCCATGATCAGTCGATGCAGGTTCAGGGATTCGTCGCTGTTGATCAATTGGTTGAACCCGCGGGCGATGTTCAACAACACCCGTTCGATCGGAACGCCGTCGGGCCATTCATAAAACAGCGGTGGCACCTGCTCTTCGCATTTGGCCATCACGGCAGCGGAAAACAGCGTCTCCTTGTCGTTGAAATGGCTATAGACCGTCAGTTTAGAAACCCCGGCCTCGGTGGCCACGGCGTCCATGCTGGTATTGGCATAACCCATGCTCAGGAACAGGCGTTTCGCCGCGTCGAGAATGGCCTGGCGCTTGGCCAGGTCCTTGGGGCGACCAGGGCCGCTGGAGGGTGACGGATTGTTCGACATTTCTTCGCTTTAATACTGGACTGGTGAGTTTGCTATTAATAACATACTCGCCAGTATAATTATTCCAAGCACCATTAGCGAAAGGTCACTCGTCATGTTCCGCTATGCCCTGCCCCTCGCCGTGCCAGTCGCCCTGGTTTTTTTATTGTCTGCGTGCGGTCATGACGAGCCGGTGCCCGTCGCCGTGCGCCCCGCCATGGTGGTCAAACCCGAGCCGTCGGCCCAGGCGATGGACAGTTACCCTGGCGAAGTGCGGGCGCGTTTCGAGCCCGACCTGGCCTTTCGCATTGGCGGCAAGGTGAGCCGGCGACTGGTGGAAGAGGGGCAGCGGGTCAAGGCCAATCAACCGTTGGCCGAGCTCGATCCCGAAGATGTGCGCCTGCAACTGGAAGCGACCCGTGCCCAGGTCGCCGCCGCCGAGGCCAACCTGAACCTGGTCCGTGCCGAGCGTGACCGCTATAAAACCTTGATGGAGCGGCAGATGGTCAGCCGCTCCCAGTACGACAACGCCGAAAACCTTTATCGTTCCGGCACCGCACGGCTCAAGCAGATCAAGGCCGAGTTCGATGTCGCCAACAACCAGGCCAGCTATTCGGTGTTGCGTGCGCCCCAGGATGGCGTGGTGGCCCGGCGTTCGGTGGAAGTCGGGCAGGTGGTCTCGGCCGGGCAAACCGTCTTCACCCTGGCCACCGACGGTGAGCGTGAGGTGCTGATCAGTCTGCCGGAACAGGGGTTTGGCCGGTTCAAGATCGGCCAGCCGGTCTCGGTCGAACTGTGGAGCCAGCCCGACCAGCGTTTCAGCGGGCGTATTCGCGAACTGTCACCCGCCGCGGACCCCAAGTCCCGTACCTTCGCCGCCCGCGTGGCCTTCACCGCCGGCAGCGTTCCGGCCGAGCTGGGCCAGAGCGCGCGGGTGTTTATCCAGACCGCCGACAAGGTGCCGCTGTCGGTGCCTTTGTCGGCCCTGACGGCTGAAAACGGCGCGACGTATGTCTGGGTGGTCAACACCAACAACACCTTGAAAAAAGTCCCGGTGCGGGTCGGTGCCTTCGGCGAAAAGACGGTGCCGGTGCTGGAAGGCCTCAGTCCCGATGACTGGGTGGTGGCTGCTGGCGTGCATGTGCTCCTCGACGGCCAGCAGGTGCGGCCAGTGGATCGCTCCAACCGCGTGGTCAACCTGACGGCCAAGGAGTAATCCGCGATGGGTTTCAATCTTTCCGAATGGGCGCTGCGTAACCGCCAGATCGTACTGTTCCTGATGTTGTTGCTGGCCATCGTCGGCGCGCTTTCCTACACCAAGCTCGGTCAGAGCGAAGACCCGCCGTTCACCTTCAAGGCCATGGTGATCCGCACCAACTGGCCAGGCGCCACGGCCGAGGAAGTTTCGCGGCAAGTCACTGAGCGCATCGAAAAGAAACTGATGGAAACCGGTGACTACGAGAAAATCGTCTCGTTCTCCCGACCCGGGGAATCCCAGGTGACCTTCATGGCCCGCGACTCCCTGCATTCGGCACAGATTCCCGAGCTGTGGTACCAGTTGCGCAAGAAGGTCGGCGATATCCGCCACACCTTGCCGCCGGGTATCCAGGGGCCGTTCTTCAACGACGAGTTCGGGACCACCTTCGGCAATATCTACGCACTGACCGGCGACGGCTTCGACTACGCCGTGCTCAAGGACTACGCCGATCGCATCCAGCTCCAGCTGCAGCGGGTCAAGGACGTGGGCAAGGTCGAGCTGCTCGGCTTGCAGGACGAGAAGATCTGGATCGAATTGTCGAACGTGAAGCTGGCGACCCTCGGCCTGCCCTTGGCCGCGGTCCAGCAGGCCCTTGAAGAGCAGAACACGGTTTCCACTGCCGGTTTCTTCGAAACTGGCAGCGAGCGCTTGCAACTGCGGGTTTCGGGGAATTTCCAGACGGTGGAAGAGATCCGCAACTTCCCGATCCGGGTCGGCGATCGTACGTTCCGCATCAGCGACCTGGCGGACGTGCGCCGTGGTTTCAACGACCCGCCCGCGCCACGCATGCGCTTCATGGGCGAGGACGCCATCGGCCTGGCCGTGGCGATGAAGGAAGGCGGGGATATCCTGATTCTGGGCAAGGCCCTTGAAGCCGACTTTGCCCGTATCCAGAACACCCTGCCGGCCGGCATGCAATTGCGCAAGGTTTCGGACCAGCCGGCGGCGGTGAAGACCGGGGTCGGTGAGTTCGTCCAAGTGCTGGTGGAAGCGCTGACGATTGTGTTGCTGGTGAGCTTCTTCTCCCTGGGGTTGCGCACCGGGATGGTGGTGGCCCTGGCGATCCCGCTGGTGCTGGCGATGACGTTCGCCGCCATGTATTACCTGGGGATCGGCCTGCACAAGATTTCCCTCGGCGCGCTGGTATTGGCCCTGGGGCTGCTGGTGGACGACGCGATCATTGCGGTGGAGATGATGGCGATCAAGATGGAGCAGGGCTTCGACCGGATCAAGGCCGCCAGCTTCGCCTGGACCAGCACCGCATTCCCGATGCTCACCGGTACGTTGATCACGGCGGCGGGCTTCCTGCCGATCGCCACCGCGCAATCGGGCACTGGCGAATACACCCGTTCGATTTTCCAGGTGGTGACCCTGGCGTTGCTGGCGTCCTGGGTGGCCGCCGTGGTGTTCGTGCCGTACCTGGGGGAAAAGCTCCTGCCAGACCTGGCGAAAATTCATGCGGCCAAACACGGCACGACTGACGGCCAGACCGACCCTTATGGCACGCCGTTTTATCAGCGTGTCCGGCGGATGGTGGAATGGTGCGTGCGTCGGCGCAAAACCGTCATCCTGCTGACCGTGCTGTTGTTCGTCGGCTCGGTGGTGTTGTTCCGGTTCGTGCCGCAACAGTTCTTCCCGGCATCGGGGCGGCTGGAGCTGATGGTCGACTTGAAGCTCCAGGAAGGCGCTTCCCTGAGCAATACCGCCGAGCAGGTCAAGCGCCTGGAAGCGCTGCTCAAGGACCATGCAGGCATCGACAACTATGTGGCCTACGTCGGTACCGGTTCACCGCGTTTCTATCTACCGCTGGATCAACAACTGCCGGCTTCCAGCTTTGCCCAGTTCGTGGTGCTGGCCAAGACCATCGAAGACCGCGAGCCGTTGCGCAGTTGGTTGATCACCACCCTGAACGAACAATTCCCGACCCTGCGCTCGCGGGTCACGCGCCTGGAAAACGGCCCGCCGGTCGGCTATCCGGTGCAGTTCCGCGTCACGGGTGAGCACATCGAAGAAGTCCGGGCCCTGGCGCGGAAAGTGGCGACGAAAGTCCGCGAAAACCCCTACGTGGTCAATGTGCACCTGGATTGGGAAGAACCGAGCAAGGTGGTGTACCTGAACGTCGACCAGGACCGCGCCCGGGCCCTGGGTGTCAGCACCACCGACCTGGCGAGTTTCCTGCGCAGCTCCCTCACCGGCTCCAGCGTCAGCCAGTACCGGGAAGACAACGAACTGATCGAAATCCTGCTGCGCGGTACGGTGCATGAACGCACCGAGCTGTCGTTGCTGCCGAGCCTGGCGGTGCCAACCGACAACGGCCAGAGCGTGGCCCTGTCGCAGATCGCAACCCTGGAGTACGGTTTCGAAGAGGGCGTGATCTGGCACCGCAACCGCCTGCCGAGCGTAACCGTGCGGGCTGATATCTACGGCAAGGAACAACCGGCGACCCTGGTCCAGCAGATCTTCCCGACCCTGGAGCCGATTCGTGCCGAACTGCCGGACGGTTACCTGTTGGAGGTGGGCGGTACGGTGGAGGATTCGGCCCGCGGCCAGAAATCCGTGAATGCCGGCGTGCCGTTGTTCATCGTGGTGGTGCTGACGTTGCTGATGCTGCAACTGCGCAGTTTTTCCCGCACGGCCATGGTGTTTCTCACCGCACCCCTGGGGTTGATCGGCGTCACGCTGTTCCTGTTGGTGTTCCGCCAGCCGTTCGGCTTCGTCGCCATGCTCGGCACTATCGCACTGTCGGGGATGATCATGCGTAACTCGGTGATCCTGGTGGACCAGATCGAACAGGACATCAAGGCTGGCCTGGCGCCCTGGCAGGCGATCATCGAAGCCACGGTGCGCCGCTTCCGCCCGATTGTGCTCACCGCACTGGCCGCAGTGCTGGCGATGATCCCACTGTCACGCAGCCTGTTCTTCGGGCCGATGGCGGTGGCGATCATGGGCGGCTTGATCGTGGCCACGGCGTTGACGCTGTTGTTCCTGCCGGCGTTGTATGCGGCGTGGTTCAGGGTCAAGAAAACCTGAACCGATCCAGCGACCAGCGCAGATCCAATGTGGGAGCGAGCTTGCTCGCGATAGCGGTGCAACAGCCAACAAAGATGTTGAAGCTGATACCGCTATCGCGAGCAAGCTCGCTCCCACAATGGTTTTGGGGTGGGGCTCAGAGGGTGCCGAAGACTTTCTTGGCCAAACTGGTCGCCGCCGCCGCCGGGTTCTGGCGAATGGTGGCTTCCTGCTTGCCGATCATTTCGAACAACCCATCCAGCGCCTGTTCGGTCACGTAGTTCTCGATGTTGGCGCTTTTGGCGTCCAGCACGCCGAACGTCGCGGCCTGGCCGGCGAAAGCATTGTATTTCTGGGCCAGGCCGACCTTGTCGGTGGCTTGCTTGACGATGGGCAGGAACTTGGCGCGGATCTGCTCGCGGCTGCTCTTGTTCAGGTATTGCGTGGCCGAGTCGTTGCCGCCGCTCAAGATGCCCTTGGCATCGCTCACGCTCATGTTCTTCACGGCATTGACCAGGATCGGCTGGGCCTGGACCACGGCGGCCTCGGCAGCCTGGTTCATGCTGGTTTCCAGTTGATCGACCTGTTCACCCATGCCGAAGGCCTTCATCTTGCTGGCGACTTTGCCCAGCTTGCCTGGCAGTTCGATTTTCACATCCGGGTTGTTGCTGAAGCCGCCGGGTGTGCCCAGTTGCTTGACCGCCACCTGCGCGCCTTGGGTCAAGGCGTCCTTGAGGCCGCCCGTGGCATCTTGTTGCGACAGGTCGCCCAGGGACAGGGCCATGGCATTGGCGCAGATCAACAGGCCCGCGCACAGGCCGGTGAAACGGAGGGTAGAGCGGAGCATGATGGCGTCCTTGAAAAAAGTTGGAAAAAGCAATCAGCGTGCGGCGTTGACGCGGATCTTCAACGGCTGCGGATCCTTGCCATCGAGTTGCACGGCGTGTTGTTCGGTGGTGATGAACATCAACTGGCCATCCACTTCGATGCGGGCGCTCACGGCATAACGATGGCCGGGCTTGACCTGTGCGGGATCATAACTGAGGTGGAACGGCAGCGGGACCTGGCCTTTGATCGGGCCGCTCTGTTCATCGAGCACCACCGCAGGAGCGTCGGCCAGGGAAACGTCCTGCAGGCTAACGCTCAAGGTAGCGTTGGGCGGCAGGGCGATGCGTTGCAGATAGAAGACTTCGCCGTCGAGGGACGCGGCGGGTGGTGTTGTCGATTGGCAAGCGGCCAGCAAGGCCATGGATGCGAGCAGAGCGAGTTTTTTCATGGGGAAGCACCTGGCTCGTTGACGCCAGCCACACATGGGCGTCAACGAGCATTTAGCGGATTTGCGTCCAAGCATCCCTGCGTAACGTCGCGGCTCAGGAACCGAACACGGGCGCTTGAACAGTTTCAGCCAGCGATGCTGGCGCCAGGCTCAGGGGGATGTCAACGTGTTGATCGCCGCCATCCCAGGTGAAGGCCTGTTCGGTATCAAGGAAAAGAGCGGTATCACCTTGGTACATTTGCACCTTGACCGAGAGCTTATCGCCGACGGACGCCCTCTCGGAATTGATCTGGAAGCGATATTGCCACGGCTGCTGGAGCGGCTCCCTTGGCGCCATGTTGGAGCCCTGGCCGCCACTGGTGCTGATCTGCACGCCGTCGGCATTTCGAACACTGATTTCGGCACGGCCGGTTTCCGGGAGTTCGTAGCCTGCGGGCAGTTGCAGGGTGAGGGTGATGATGTTCATGTTGAATTCCTTTTCAATACGTCGACATTGACGTGGGCTCATCCTAGAGGCCTGCTCCAAAGTTCTCTGTAGGTCTTTTCTTCGTTTGACGTCGCCTTGGCCGCTGCGCAGCGTCGGAGTACGCCTGCCGATTGACCGAAACACTCACCAGAACCGTTCCATGTTCAGGGTGAGTGATCGGCAAATGTCAAAGGTCGGGGCTGACGGCGATCTCCGCCGCATCTTCACTGCGATGCAACGCCACCTGGCGAATCGACAGGCGAATCTCCGCCGGCAGCACCCGCTTGGCCGCGCCTTCGGCCAGTTCGCCCAGCAATTCGTGGTAGCTGAGTTTGCCGGCCTCGTCGCGGCGCAGCACATCCAGGTCCAGCATCGTCTGGATGAAGTGGCGGAACAGGCTCTTGTCGAAGAATTCCGGTGCGTTCAGGCCATGGAGGATCGACAGGCGCTGGGCCATGACGGTGCAGAGATCCTCCAGTTCTTCGGCACTGACGCTGTTCTGACCGCTGTTGAGCAGCAGCGAGACGGTCATGTAGAAGCGCTGCAAGGTCTGGGCAATGCTTTTGGACAGCAGGGTCAGCAGCACGAAGTGCCGTGAACTCGGCGCCGGACGCAGGTACAGGTCGTTTTCGAAACGCAGCAGGCCCTGTTCGACAAACGCGTCGAGCCATTGGTCGACCACGCCGTCCAGCTCTGCCAGCGACCAGCGAATGAACAACTCCGATTGCAGGTACGGGTACAGCGCATGGGTGTAGCGCAGGATCTGCTCGCGGCTCATGCGCGAGCTGCTCTGGAAGAAGCTTGCCAGCAACGCCGGCAGGGCGAAGATGTGCAGCACGTTGTTGCGGTAATAGGTCATCAGCACCGCGTTCTGCTCGTCCAGGTACAGAATCTTGCCCAAGGCATCGCTCTGTTCCGACAGCAGGTCCATGCCCTTCACGTGTTCGATCAGCGCTTGGCCATCGCCTTCGGGCAGGGTGGTGTGGGGCGAGTACGGGACTTTGCGCAGCAACGCCAGGTACAGGTCAAGCACTCGCGCCATGGCGCGGTCGTCCAGGGCCAGGCGGCTGGTGGACAGCAGTGCCAGGGCGACAAGGTTGACCGGGTTGATGGCCGCGGCTTCGTTCAGGTGCCGGGCCACGCGCTCGCCGAGGCGATGGGTGGTTGCGTTGAGCCAGGCCGGTTTGAATTGCGGGCCCAGTTCCTGTTGGCGCCAACCGGGTTGTTCGCCGTCGAGAAATTCCGCCAGCTTGATCGGTTCGCCGAAGTTCACCGCCACCTGGCCGAAGCGCTGCTTGAGGGCGCCGATGACCTTGAAGATGTCGAAGATCGATTCTTTCTTCTTGCTGGCCCCGCGCAGTTCGCCCAGGTAGGTGCGGCCTTCCAGCACCCGCTCATAACCGATGTAGACCGGCACGAACACGATGGGCATGCGCGACGAGCGCAGGAAGCTGCGCAGGGTGATGGCGAGCATGCCGGTCTTGGGTTGCAGCATGCGCCCGGTGCGCGAGCGACCGCCCTCGACGAAGTACTCCACCGGGAAACCCTTGGTGAACAGCGTGTGCAGGTATTCGTTGAACACCGCGGTGTAGAGCGGGTTGCCCTTGAAGGTGCGGCGCATGAAGAACGCCCCGCCTCGGCGCAGCAGGCCACCGATGACCGGCATGTTGAGGTTGATGCCGGCGGCGATGTGCGGTGGCGTCAGGCCGTTGCGAAACAGCAGGTACGACAGCAGCAGGTAGTCGATGTGGCTGCGGTGGCACGGCACATAGATGACTTCGTGGCCCTGGGCGACGTTCTGCACGCCTTCGATGTGGTTGACCTTGATGCCATCGTAGATCTTGTTCCAGAACCAGCTCAGCACCACCTCCAGGAAACGGATCGCGGTGTAGGTGTAGTCCGAGGCGATCTCGTTGCCGTAGCGCAGGGCCTGGGCCTTGGCTTTTTCCGGGGAGATCTTTTCCCGTTCGGCTTCCTCGGCGATCGCCTGCTTGACCAGCGGCTGGTTCAACAGGCCCTTGACCAGGTTGCGTCGGTGGGAGATGTCGGGGCCGATGACCGCCGCTTTCAAGTTGCGAAAGTGCACCCGCAGGATCCGCTGGGCCATGCGCACGGTGCGTTCGTGGCCCTTGTCGTGTTCGATCAGTTCGCGCAGGTGGATCGGTGCGGAGAATTGCACGCGGGTCTTGCGCCCCAGGATCATGATGCTCAACAGGCGGCGCAAGCGCCCGGTGACGGCCCAGCTGTCGGCGAACAACAGCTTCCAGGGGCTGGATTCGCTGTCGGGCGACTGGCCCCAGAACACGCTGACCGGGATGATTTGCGCGTCTTCGGCGGCATTGTGGGTCAGGGCGTCGACCAATCGGGTCAAGGTAGGCGGCGCACCGCGCTTGTCCTGGCGCCCGATCCAGTCCGGCGCCGGCGTCAGGTAGAAAAACGCCGCTGGCTCCAGCAGGTTACCCACCGAGACCGGCAGCACCGGACGGGGCAGGCCGGCCTTGGTGCATTCGGTGTCGAGCACCGCCAGGTCGGTGAGCGAAGGGTCTTGCAGGACGTAGAACACCGGACGACTGCGGTCGAGGTTGAGGGTAAAGGACGACTGGTTGATGGTCTCGGAGCGAACCCAGAGGTACAACAGTCGGCGCAGGGTGCCAAACACAAGACGGCGGAACGGGGAGCGGGTCATACGGCTTCTGCATGAGTGGATAAAACCGAGCGGCTGCTCGGGCCCGCTAGTGTGCCGGATTCATCGAAAATCGGCAAAAAAGCGCCGAAGTAAAGTCAGTTGAGAGTTTTTCCGTGTGTCATATACTCGGCAGGTTACCGCCCCGGCCTCCCATGGACGGCCAGACGGTGGTGAAAGTTCGTACGGCTTTCCATCGAAAAGTCGACTTATAAGATAAAAATGGGAGTGAGCATCATGGCAGCACGGGAAACCGGCAGTGTGAAGTGGTTCAACGACGCCAAGGGGTACGGCTTCATCCAACGCGAAGGCGGGGCGGATGTGTTCGTGCATTACCGCGCCATCCGCGGTGAAGGCCACCGTTCCCTGACCGAAGGCCAGCAGGTCGAGTACGCGGTCGTGGAAGGGCAGAAGGGCTTGCAGGCTGAGGATGTGGTGGGGTTGTAAACCCACTTGAAGCCATAGTAGATCCCCTGTGGGAGCAAAGCTTGCTCGCGATAGTGGCAGGTCAGCTTGCATCAATGTTGAATGTACCTCAGCCATCGCGAGCAAGCTTTGCTCCCACAGTGCTCCCACGCATTGGGTCTAGGCCGGGCCTGAGACGGGTGTCACGCCGTCTTCCAGGTAATCTCTTCTTCCCCATCGGCGCTGATGCGAATCCAGCGGTCCGCCGATTCTTCCCCTTCTTCCTCCACCCATGACCCAGGCGCGCAGCGCACTTCGACGTTCAGTGCGGCGAAGGCGGCGCGGGCGCAGGCGATGTCGTCTTCCCACGGGGTCTGGTCGCTTTCCAGGTACAGGCTGTTCCATTTGCCCACGGCCTTGGGCAGCCAGGTCACTGGGATGCTGCCGGCCTTGCACTTGTAGGTCTGGCCTTTCTGTACCCAGTCACTGCACGGGCCCAGGGCCTGGCCGAGCCAGGCGGCGATGGCCTTGTGGTCGACGTCGGCGTCTTTGAGGTAAATCTCGATATCGGGTTGGCGCATGGATGTCCTCGCTGCGGTCTTGAAAAATCCATTCGCGGATTTAACTGGCCCCGAACGGTTGCCCGGGGCCCGGAATCAAAAAGGTTATTGAAGAACGAAATAATCGTAGCGCATCGACACCGTGACCTCGAATGGCTCGGCCTGCTCGATCACGCTGGCGCGGCGTTCGGCGCTGGCGCGCCAACCGTGGGGCGTCATGGCCAGCAGGTTGGCGCGATCCTGGCCATTGTCGAGGGTCAGCTTGAATTCGAGGGTTTCGCTGTGATCCAGCACCATGCCCGACGGCACCAGGGCCAGGTGCTTGTCGTCGGTGTAGGCGCGTACTTCGTCGTACAGGCGCTCGCGCAACTCCATCAGGTGGCCGGCGGTGGGGCCGACCTTCATCAGGCCGCCGCCGGGGCTGAGCAGGCGCTTGGCCTCTTGCCAGTCCAGCGGGCTGAACACGCTGGCCAGGAACTGGCAGCAACCGTCCGCCAACGGCACTCGGGCCATGCTGGCGATCAACCAGGTCAGTTGCGGGTTGCGTTTGCAGGCGCGCTTGACCGCCTCGCGGGAAATGTCCAGGGCATAGCCATCGGCCTGGGGCAACGCCTCGGCGATCTGTGCGGTGTAGTAACCCTCGCCGCAGCCGATGTCCAGCCAGCGCCCGGGTGTGCGCTCGGCGGCCAGTTCCGCCAGGCGCCGGGCGACCGGGGCGTAGTGCCCGGCGTTGAGAAAGTCGCGGCGGGCTTCGACCATCGCCTGGTTGTCACCGGGGTCGCGGCTGTTCTTGTGCTGCACCGGCAGCAGGTTCAGGTAACCCTGCCGCGCGCGGTCGAAGCGGTGACCGGCGGGGCACACCACGCCGTTGTCCACCGCGTTCAGCGGTTCACTGCAGATCGGGCAGGCGAGCATCAGGCGAGCAACTTGATCAGCGTCTTGTAGTAGATCTCGGTCAGCACGTCGAGATCGGCGGCCAGCACGCGCTCGTTGACCTGGTGGATGGTCGCGTTGACCGGCCCGAGTTCCACGACTTGCGTGCCCATGGTGGCGATGAAGCGACCGTCGGACGTGCCGCCGCTGGTGGACGCCTGGGTCTCGCGCCCGGTGACATCCCGGATGCTCGACGACACCGCATCGAGCAGTGCGCCCGGTTCGGTGAGGAACGGCAGGCCGGACAAGGCCCAGTCGATGTGCCAGTCCAGTTGATGCTTGTCGAGGATGGCGGCGACGCGCTGTTGCAGGCCTTCGACGGTGGACTCGGTGGAGAAGCGGAAGTTGAAGACCGCTTCCAGGTCTCCGGGGATCACGTTGGTCGCGCCGGTGCCGGAATTGAGATTGGAGATCTGGAAACTGGTCGGCGGGAAGAAGTCGTTGCCGTGGTCCCAATGCTCGGCGGCCAATTCGGCCAAGGCGGGCGCGGCCAGGTGGATCGGGTTCTTCGCCAGGTGTGGATAAGCCACGTGGCCTTGCTTGCCGCGCACGGTCAGTTTTGCGCCGAGGGAGCCGCGCCGGCCGTTCTTGACCACATCGCCCACCAAGGTGGTGCTCGACGGCTCGCCGACGATGCACCAGTCCAGTCGTTCCTGGCGGGCCTTGAGGCGTTCGACCACGGCTTTGGTGCCGTGGTGGGCCGGGCCTTCTTCATCGCTGGTGATCAGGAAGGTCAGCGAGCCCTTGTGGTCCGGGTAGTCGGCGACGAACCGTTCGGCCGCCACGACCATCGCCGCCAGGCTGCCTTTCATGTCTGCCGCGCCACGGCCGCAGAGCATGCCCTGTTCGTCGATGACCGCATCGAACGGGTCGAGCTGCCAGGCCTTTACCGGACCGGTCGGCACCACATCGGTGTGCCCGGCGAAACACAGCACCGGGCCGTCATGCTTGCCATGGCTGGCCCAGAAGTTATCCACATCCTCGATGCGCATCGGCTCGAGCGTGAAGCCCGCGTTGCCCAGGCGCTGCATCATCAGTTTCTGGCAATCGGCATCCACGGGCGTCACGGACGGACGGCGGATCAGGTCGCAGGCGAGTTGCAGGGTCGGCGAGAGGTCGGCGTGGGCCGTCATGGAAAACTCCGGAAACATGGAAAGGAGACACGGATCTCTGTGGGAGCGGGCTTGCTCGCGAAGCTTTTAGCGTCAGTGATGACGCCTTCGCGAGCAAGCCCGCTCCCACAGGTCCTGAGTTCGGCCGTGGATTGTATTTGGCCAAGGCTCGTAAAATGGCGGTTATCTTATAGCAAAACGACCACCATGGGCCCCTGGTGCGGGACAGGTGGAACACAAAACCTGTGGGAGCGAGCTTGCTCGCGATGGCGGTGGATCAGTCGATACTTTACTGACTGGACTGACGCCATCGCGAGCAAGCTCGCTCCCACAGAGGTTTTGCTTAAATTGCCGAGACAAAGCCCTATAATGCGCGCCGGTTTTTGGGGTAATGGTCATGAGTACAGAAGATCCACGGTTTGCCGGCATCGCCCGTTTGTATGGCATTGAGGGCCTGGAACGCCTGCGGGCGGCCCATGTGGCGATCGTCGGCGTCGGTGGTGTCGGTTCCTGGGCGGCGGAAGCCATCGCCCGTTGCGGCGTGGGCGAGATCTCGCTGTTCGACCTGGACGATGTCTGTGTCAGCAACGCCAACCGCCAGTTGCACGCCCTGGACAGCACCGTCGGCAAACCCAAGGTCGAAGTGATGGCCGAGCGGCTGCGGGGGATCAACCCCGACTGCACGGTGCACGCGGTGGCGGACT
Source organism: Pseudomonas fluorescens (assembly GCF_001307275.1). NCBI lineage: Bacteria > Pseudomonadati > Pseudomonadota > Gammaproteobacteria > Pseudomonadales > Pseudomonadaceae > Pseudomonas > Pseudomonas fluorescens. Next base: position 1,350,591 of record NZ_CP012831.1, on the reverse strand, counting down.
TCGTCACCCGCGACACCATGGCCGAGTACATCACGCCGAACATCGACTGCGTGATCGACTGCATCGACAGCGTCAACGCCAAGGCTGCGCTGATCGCCTGGTGCAAGCGCCGCAAGATCCAGATCATCACCACCGGCGGCGCGGGCGGGCAGATCGACCCGACGCTGATCCAGATTTGCGACCTCAACCGTACGTTCAACGATCCACTGGCCTCCAAGGTGCGCTCCACCTTGCGCCGCGACTACGGTTTCTCCCGCACCGTGACCCGCCACTACAGCGTGCCCTGCGTATTCTCCACCGAGCAACTGCGCTATCCGAAGCCGGACGGCAGCATTTGCTTGCAGAAGAGTTTTGTCGGCGACGGCGTCAAGCTCGACTGCGCCGGTGGGTTTGGTGCGGTGATGATGGTCACGGCGACGTTTGGCATGGTCGCGGCGACCAAGGCTGTGGATAAGATCGTGGCGGGTGTGCGACGACCGGCTGACAGGGCCAAGCCTCAGGTTTGAGGGGGGCTGATGGCCTCATCGCGAGCAAGCTCGCTCCCACATGGGATCGGGCTGAATGCAGTATTTGCGTACACCAAATCCCCTGTGGGAGCGAGCTTGCTCGCGATGGCGGTTACTGAGTCAACTCAAACATCCGCTGCAACACCGCATTCAAGCCATTGCTGCGCGACGGCGACAGTTGCCGCGACAATCCCAGTTGGTTGAACCAATCCGGCAGATCCACCTGCTGCAATGCCTCGGCGGACAGCCCGTTGACCCGCGCCAGCAGCAACGCCACCAACCCGCGGATCAACCGCGCATCGCTGCTGGCGGAAAACTGCCAGTGCCCGTCGTGCAAGCGACCCACCAACCACACCTGGCTTTCACAGCCGTGGACGAGGTTGGCCTCGCACTTGTCCGCGTCGCTCAGGGGCGGCAGACGCTCGCCCCATTGCATCAGTAGCCGGGCCCGTTGCTCCCAGCCTGACGCGTCCCGGAAGATCTGCAGCGCCGTGGCGGCATCGGCTGGCAGGTTCATCGCAACATCTCCAAGGCTTGGTCGAGGGCTTCGAAGAACCGTTCGATGTCGGCGGAATCGTTGTACAACGCCAACGACACGCGGATCGCCCCGGACAGCTGCAAATGCTTGAACAGCGGCATCGCGCAGTGATGCCCGGCGCGCACGGCAATGCCTTGCTCGGTCAGCAGGTGCGCCAGGTCGGCGTTGTGGATGCCTTCGACCACGAAACTGACCAGGGCCAGGCGCGGGTTGCCCAGCAGGCGAATGCCGTTGCGGGCCTGCAGGCCATGGCGCAGGTAGTCGTGCAGTGCCGCCTCATGGTCGATGACCGCTTGCGGATCGAGGGCGGACAGGTAGTCCAGGGTCGCGCCCAACCCGATCACACTGGCAATCGGCGGCGTGCCGGCTTCGAAGCCCAGCGGCGCCGGACGGAAGGTGGCGCTGTGGTAATCGGCCTGTTGCACCATTTCGCCGCCGAACTGCCAATGGCGCAGCTTGCCGAGGGCTTCGGTACGGCCGAACAGCACGCCCAGCCCGTCGGGGCCATAGAGTTTGTGGCTGGAAAACACGTAAAAGTCGCAGCCCAGCGCTTCCACGTCGTGGCGGCCATGGACCACGCCTTGGGCGCCGTCGATCACCGTCAGCGCGCTGTGGGCCTTGGCCAGCGCCAGCAGCGCCGGCACGGGTTGCCAAGCCCCCAGCACATTGGATAACTGGCTCACCGCCAGCAAACGCGTACGGGGGCCGATCAGTTCGGCGGCGGCGCCAGGGTCGATCACCCCGTCGGCATCCAGTGGCAACACCACCAGGGTCAACGAACGACGCTCGGCCAACTGCTGCCACGGCAGCAGGTTGGCGTGGTGTTCCAGGGCGCTGATGACGATCTCATCGCCCGGGTTGAATAAATGTTCCAGCCCGTAGGCCAGCAGATTCAGCGCCGAAGTGGCGCCGTGGGTGAAGACCACTTGCCCGCAGTTTCCGGCATTGAGCCATTGCGAGGCCTTGAGGCGGCTGTCCTCGAACGCCTGGGTGGCATGGGCGCCCGGCAAATGTTGCGCCCGGTGCACGTTGGCCGCGCCGTTGGCGTAGTAATGCGTCAGGGCATCCAATAGGGCTTGGGGTTTTTGCGTGGTGGCGGCGCTGTCCAGGTAGGTCTGGCCTTGCCGTTGCAGGGCGGCGATGGCCGGGAAATCGGCACGCCAGGGGGATTGGATCAACATGCTTTCGGGCCCTGCTGGAATGACGCCGGACCCTGTGGGAGCGGGGCTTTTTTTGTGTGGGAGCCGAGCTTGCTCGCGATGGTCGCGACACGGTTTAACTGCAAGACCGCGTCATCGTTCATCGCGAGCAAGCTCGGCTCCCACAAAGGCCCGCCCCCACAGGTGGTGGTGTGAAGCTTAGTTGTGGGCGTGCAGTGCTTCGTTCAGCTCGATGGCCGACTTATGCGTCTTGCATTCCACTGCGCCGGTCTCGGAATTGCGACGGAACAACAGGTCGGGCTGGCCGGCCAGGTCGCGGGCCTTGACCACTTTCACCAATTGGTTGTTTTCGTCCAGCAGGGCGACCTTGGTGCCGGCGGTCACGTACAGGCCCGACTCCACGGTGTTGCGGTCGCCCAGCGGGATGCCGATGCCGGCGTTGGCGCCGATCAGGCAGCCTTCGCCGACCTTGATCACGATGTTGCCGCCGCCCGACAGGGTGCCCATGGTGGAGCAACCGCCGCCCAGGTCCGAACCCTTGCCGACGAACACGCCCGCCGAGACACGGCCTTCGATCATGCCCGGGCCTTCGGTGCCGGCGTTGAAGTTGACGAAACCTTCGTGCATGACCGTGGTGCCTTCGCCCACGTAGGCGCCCAGGCGGATCCGCGCGGCGTCGGCGATGCGCACGCCGGCCGGGACCACGTAGTCGGTCATTTTCGGGAACTTGTCCACCGAGAACACTTCCAGCAGTTCGCCACGCAGGCGGGCTTCGAGCTGGTGCTCGGCCAGTTCGGCCAGGTCGATCGCGCCCTGGCTGGTCCAGGCCACGTTCGGCAGCAGCGGGAAAATGCCGGCCAGGTTCAGACCGTGGGGCTTGACCAGGCGATGGGACAGCAGGTGCAGCTTGAGGTAGGCCTCAGGGGTGGAGCTCAGTTGGGCATCTTCGGCCAGCAGGGTGGCGACCAGGGGCTTGTGGCTTTCAGCCAGGCGGGTCAGCAGGGCAGCTTGTGCGGCATCGACGCCCTTGAGGGCTTCAGCCAGTTGCGAGGCCTGGGCGGTGGTGAAGGTGATGGCCTGGTTGCCTTCGCTGTAGCCGAGGATCGGCGCGATGGCTTTGACGACGTCGGCTGACGGGTTGAGCAGCGGCTGTGCGTAGAACACTTCCAGCCAGGCGCCTTGACGGTTTTGAGTGCCGACGCCGAAGGCCAGGCTGAACAGGGTAGTGGACATGAAATTACCTCTACAAAATGGACTGGGCAGGCTTACTTGATCTCTGCCGCATAAATATCTGGCTTGAAGCCAATCAGGGTTCGGTCACCGAGATCGAGCACCGGGCGCTTGATCATCGAGGGTTGGGCGAGCATCAGTTCGATGGCTTTCGTCTGGTCGAGATCGGCTTTGCGTTCGTCGTCGAGTTTGCGAAAGGTCGTACCGGCACGGTTCAACACCACTTGCCAGCCATGCTCGTTGCACCATTGGGTCAGGTGTTCACGGTCGATGCCGGCGGTCTTGTAGTCGTGAAAGTCGTAGTGCACAGCGTGATCATCGAGCCAGGTGCGCGCCTTTTTCATCGTGTCACAGGCTTTGATGCCGAAAAGGTGCAACGTTTTGCTTGAATCGGTCAAGGAACTGCCCCCTTTGCAGGTGCTGGAAATAAAAGGTGAAGGATTATGCCATGACCGGACGGTTGTGGGAGCGAGGCTTGCCCGCGATGAACGATGACGCGGTCTTCTGCCAGACCGAGGTGTTTTCATCGCGAGCAAGCTTTGCTCCCACAGCTTGCTCACTAATAGAGCTGCTGCGACATAGGTGTAACGGCCAAGTTAATCCTAGGCGGTTAATATGGCACTTCAACGGCAAGCTGTTGCCGGATGTGTGTCGCTGCCAGTGGAAAGCCGTTATGCAAAGCGCTTATACCGTCCTGATCCTGTTGATGCTGGTAGGCGTGTCGCGCCTGATCGGACGGTTGATCCCGCTGCCGCTGCCCCTGGTACAGATCGGCGCCGGTGCCGTGCTGGCCTGGCCGTCCCTGGGCCTGCACGTGGCCCTCGATCCTGAGCTGTTCCTGTTTCTCTTCCTGCCACCGCTGCTGTTCTCCGACGGCTGGCGCATGCCCAAGCGCGAGCTGTGGCGCTTGCGCGGGCCGATCCTGACCCTGGCGGTGGGGCTGGTGTTGTTCACGGTGGTGGGCGCCGGCTACTTCATTCATTGGCTCTTGCCGAGTATCCCGTTGCCGGTGGCCTTCGCCCTGGCGGCGGTGCTGTCGCCGACCGACGCGGTGGCGGTGTCGGCGATTGCCCGCGACCGTCTGCCTGCGCCGTTGATGCACATGCTCCAGGGCGAGGCGCTGATGAACGATGCGTCGGGTCTGGTGACGTTCAAGTTCGCCCTGGCGGCGGCCATCACCGGGGTGTTTTCCCTGGCCAACGCGAGCCTGACGTTTGTGTTGGTGGCGGTGGGTGGCCTGCTGGTCGGTGTGGCCCTGAGTTGGCTGCTGGGCCGGCTGCGGGCGTGGATGATTGCCCGGGGTTGGGACGACCCGGCCACCCATGTGGTGTTCATGTTGCTGCTGCCGTTTGCCGCCTATGTGTTGGCTGAGCGCTTGGGCGCCTCGGGCATTCTCTCGGCGGTGGCGGCGGGGATGATGCAGAGCTGGCTCGACCTGCTGCCGCGCCAGACCGGCACGCGGCTGCTCAATCGCAGTGTCTGGTCGCTGTTGGAATTCGCCTTCAACGGCTTGATCTTCCTGCTGCTGGGCTTGCAACTGCCGGACATCATCAAGGCGGTGACCCGCCTCGAAACCACGCTCTGGCCGACGTTGTTCTACCGTTGCCTGGATGTGCTGGCGATTTTCCTGGTGTTGTTGGTGCTGCGGTTTGTCTGGGTGCAAAGCATCTGGCGCCTGTCCGGGCTGTTGCGACGCTGGCGTGGCCAGGGCGAGTTGACGTTGGTGCCGACAGCGCGCTCCTGTTGGTTGCTGACCTTCGGCGGGGTGAGAGGGGCGGTGACGCTGGCGGGCGTGCTGTCGGTGCCATTGCTACTGAGCGCGGGCGAGGCGTTTCCCGAGCGGGACCTGCTGATCTTCATCGCCGCCGGGGTGATTCTGCTGTCGTTGATCGCCGCTTGTATCGCCTTGCCGTTGTTGCTGCGGGGCATCGAGAAAAGCCCCGACGACAAACGTCGCAACGAAGTTCGCGAAGCCTGGCGCAAAACCGCTGAAGCGGCGATCCATGCGCTGGAGGTGGAAGAACCGCCCGAGGCGGGCAGTACGTCGGATGCGGCCCAAGCGGCGCTGGCGACCGAGGTCAAGGCGCGGTTGATGTCCGAGTATCGTCATCAGCTCGACGTGTTCAACGACTCCGCCGAAGCCCAGGCGCTGGCGTTCGAAATGGACCTGCTGGAACGCCGGCTGCGCTTGAAGGCTTTTCGGGCGCAGCGGCTGGAGTTGTATCGCCTCAGCCGTCATCACCAGATCGGGGATGATGTGCTGCGTGAAGTGCTGGGGGAGTTGGATCTGGCGGAGGCGAATTTGGGGTTGGGTAAATAGATTGCGCAAAGCTAATTGTGGCGAGGGAGCTTGCTCCCGCTGGGGTGCGAAGCGCCCCCAAAACCTGACAACCCAGTATTTCAGATAAATTGAGTTGACCGCTTTGGGGCCGCTGCGCAGCCCAGCGGGAGCAAGCTCCCTCGCCACAACAGCGGTCCACTTCAGTCCGATACAGCCATCAACCCCGACGCTGGATAAACGCGCGGATCCGCTCCGCCGCTTCCACGCATTCGGCCAATGGCGCAACCAGGGCCATGCGCACGCGCCCGGCGCCCGGGTTGACGCCATCCACATCGCGGGACAGGTAGGAGCCCGGCACCACGGTCACGTGTTCCTGTTCGAACAGGTCACGGCAGAACGCTGCATCATCGCCGGCCACGTTCGGCCACAGGTAGAAGCTGCCGTCGGGGCGTTGCACGTCCAGCACCGGGCTGAGGATTTCCAGCACGGCGTCGAACTTCTCCCGGTACAGCGCGCGGTTGGCCCGTACGTGCACTTCGTCGTTCCACGCGGCGATGCTCGCCAGTTGGGTCTGAACCGGCATCGCGCAGCCGTGATAGGTGCGGTACAGCAGGAAACCCTTGAGGATGTCCGCGTCGCCAGCGACGAAACCGGAGCGCAGGCCAGGCAGGTTGGAGCGTTTGGACAGGCTGTGGAACACCACGCAGCGCTTGAAATCCTTGCGACCCAGTTCGACGCAGGCGCTGAGCAGCCCTGGCGGCGGGGTCTGTTCGTCGAAGTACAGTTCGCTGTAGCACTCGTCCGCCGCGATCACGAAGTCATGCTCATCGGCCAAGGCGATGAGTTTTTTCAGCACGTCCACCGGGATCAACGCGCCGGTCGGGTTGCCCGGGGAGCACAGGAACAGGATCTGGCAGCGTTTCCAGATGTCCGGCGAGACGGCGTCGAAATCCGGGTTGAAGCCGTTCGCGTCCAGGCACGGCAGGTAGTGCGGCTTGGCCCCGGCCAGGAACGCCGCGCCTTCGTAGATCTGGTAGAACGGGTTCGGGCTGACCACCAGGGCGTCGTCGCCCCGGTTGACCACGGTCTGGGTGAAGGCGAACAAGGCTTCACGAGTGCCATTGACTGGCAACACATGGCGCGCCGGGTCCAGCCAGCCGGTCGGCACGTTGAAGCGACGCTCGCACCAGCCGGTGATGGCTTCACGCAGTTCCGGGATGCCGAGGGTGGTCGGGTACACGGCCATTTTTTCCAGATTGCTGGCCAGGGCTTCAGCCACGAAGCTGGGCGAGCGATGCTTGGGTTCGCCGATGGACAACGCGATGGGACGTTTGTCCGGGTTGGGCGTGACGCTGCCAAGCAGGGCGCGGAGCTTTTCGAAGGGGTAGGGCTGCAACTGGTTCAAAGCGTTGTTCATCGAGGGCCTCGTCAATGTGGGCGCGGTCCTTGTGGGAGCGAGCTTGCTCGCGATGGCGGTGAGTCAGGCAGCATCAATGCTGGATGTTCCGCCGCTATCGCGAGCAAGCTCGCTCCCACAGAGGGGGATTGTTCGTTCAGATGCTGATGCGTGTCAGGTGAGCATCGGGTTCCTGGTTGACGCTCAGGTGCCGGACGATGGCCTCCTGCAGGCGGCTGCACAGTTGCGGATCGGACAGCGGCTGGTTGTGAGCGTCGGTGATGAAAAACACGTCTTCTACCCGTTCGCCGAGGGTGGCGATCTTGGCATTTTGCAGCGACAGGTCGAACTCCAGGAAAATATGGCCGATCCGCGCCAGCAGGCCCGGGCGGTCCGGGGCGCTGAGTTCCAGCACGGTGACCTGGCGCTGGGCGTCGTTGTGGATCGTCACCTGTGGCGCAAACGCAAAATGCTTGAGTTGTCGCGGCACCCGGCGCTGGATGATGGTCGGGTAGTCCGCCGGGTTGCGCAGGGCTTCGGTGAGGCCGTCGCGAATCTGCTTGACCCGCGCCGGGTTGTCGCCAATCGAGTCGCCGTCGGTGTCGAGCACGATGTAGGTGTCGAGGGTGAACTGGCTGCTGGAGGTGATGACCCGGGCGTCATGGATGTTGAGGTTGAGCTGGTCCATCGCCGCCACGGTCACGGCGAAGAAGTCGTGCTGGTCCGGGGCATAGATGAAGATCTGCGTGCCGCCCTCGAACTCGCGCTGGGTGGTTTCCTTGATCAGCACCAGCGGCCCGCCATCGGCCGGTTGCTGCAGGATCGCGTCGCTGTGCCAGGCCACGTCGCCGGCGGTGTGGCGCAGGAAATAGTCATCGCCCAATTGCGACCAGAGCTGCTCGACATCGTCCGGATCGGTGCCGCCGCGTACCAGGATGTCCAGGGCCGCGCTTTGGGTGCGGCGGATCTGTTCTTCGCGGTCCACCGGGTTTTCCAGGCCGCGGCGCAAGGCCCGCTTGGTCTCGGTGTAGAGCTGGCGCAACAGGCTGGCGCGCCAGGAGTTCCACAGGCTCGGGTTGGTGGCGTTGATGTCGGCCACGGTCAGCACGTAGAGGTAATCCAGGCGCGTTTCATCGCCGACGATCTGGGCGAAGTCGTGGATCACCTGCGGGTCGGACAAGTCCTTGCGCTGGGCGGTGGTGGACATCACCAGGTGGTTCTGCACCAGCCAGACGATCAGCCGGCTGTCCCACAGCGGCAGTTGATGGCGCTGGCAGAACGCCTCGGCATCCACCGCGCCAATCTCGGAGTGGTCGCCCTGGCGGCCCTTGCCGATGTCGTGGTACAGCCCGGCCATGTAGATCAGCTCGGGCTTGGGCAGCTTGCCCATGAGCTTGCTGGCCAGCGGGAATTTCTCCGACACCTGGGTGTACTGCAGCTTACGCAGATGCTTGATCAGGTTCAGCGTGTGGGCATCGACCGTATAGATGTGGAACAGGTCGTGCTGCATCTGTCCGACGATGAAGCCGAACTCCGGCAAATAACGCCCGAGAATCCCGTAGCGGTTCATCCGGCGCAGGTTGCGGTGCACGCCGATCTTGCACTTGAACAACTCGATGAAGAGGCTGGTGTTGCGGATGTCGTGACGGAAATCTTCATCGATCAGATGACGGTTTTCCCGCAGCAGGCGGATGGTGTCGGCGCGTACGCCCTTGATTTCCGGCTGCTGGGCCATGAGCACGAAGATCTCGAGCATGGCGAAGGGCGTGCGGCGGAACACATTGGCGTTGCGCGCTTCGATGTAGCCGTCGTGCAGTTGGAAGCGTGAGTTGATCGGCTGCGGCGGCTCCTCGTCTTCGGGTGCGAGGATGACTTCCTCGAAGTGCTGGATGATCAGTTCGCTGAGCTGGGCGATGCTCATCACCACGCGGTAGTACTGCTGCATGAAGTTTTCGATGGACTGCTTGGCATCCTGCCCCTCGAAACCCAACAGACCGGCGATGGAGCGTTGGTGATCGAACAGCAGGCGGTCTTCGGAGCGCCCGGCGAGCATGTGCAGGGCGTAGCGGACCTTCCACAGGAATTCCTGGGACGAGGCCAGCAAGGCGTTTTCGCTTTCCACCAGGAAACCTTCGCCGGCCAGGGCGCGCAGGTTCAGCGTGCCGTACTGGCGACGGGCGACCCACAGGATCGTCTGGATGTCCCGCAGCCCGCCGGGCGAGCCCTTGACGTTGGGTTCCAGGTTGTATTCGGTGTCGTTGTACTTGTGGTGGCGGGCCTTCTGCTCGGCGTGCTTGGCCAGGAAAAAATCCTTGCTGGGCCACATGTGCTCTGTGCTGGTGACATCCAGCATGCGCTGGCGCAGGCGCTCGGGGCCGGCGATGGTGCGGCTTTCCATCAGGTTGGTGATTACCGTCAGGTCGGCACGGGCCTCCTCGGCGCATTCCTGCACCGAGCGCACGCTCTGGCCGACCTCCAGGCCGATGTCCCACAGCAGCGTCAGGAAACGCTCGATGGAATCGCGGAAAACCTCATGGTCGGCGCTGTCCAGCAGGATCAGCAGGTCGATGTCGGAGTAGGGGTGCAGCTCCCCGCGCCCATAGCCGCCCACCGCCACCAGGGCGATGTCGGCGTCTTCGCTCCAATCGAACTGCTCCCAGGCCTTTTGCAGGATGTTATCGACGAACCAGGCGCGGTCCTCGATCAGCCGGCGAATGTCCCGGCCATTGCGAAAGCGCTGGTCGAGCACTTCGTGGGCCTGGCGGATTGCCTTCTTGAACGCCGAGATGGGGCTTGCCTTCAGGGCCAGTTCAGCCTGGAACTGGCCGCGGTCGAAGAGTTCGGGATCCACCTGCGGCATTGAATGGCTTTCCTTTCTATCTATATCTATCGGATCTATAGGCTGGGTTCGGATCAGGCGGAAACGCGCGCGATGGTGTCATCGCTACGCAGGGTGAAGATTTCATAGCCCGTCTCGGTGACCAGCAGGGTGTGTTCCCACTGGGCCGACAGCTTGCGGTCCTTGGTGATGGCGGTCCAGCCGTCGCCCAGCACCTTGGTGTCGGCGCGGCCCTGGTTGATCATCGGCTCGATGGTGAAGGTCATGCCCGCCTGCAGTTCCATGCCGGTGCCGGCACGGCCGTAGTGCAGGATCTGCGGTTCTTCGTGGAACACCTTGCCGATGCCGTGGCCGCAGAACTCGCGCACCACCGAGAAGCCGTTCTTCTGGGCGTGCTTCTGGATCACTTCGCCGATGTCCCCCAGGCGGCAGCCCGGCTTCACCAGTTCGATGGCCATGTACATGCATTCCTGGGTGACCTTGGACAGGCGCTGGGCCCACTCCGGCACGTTGCCGACATGGAACATGCGGCTGGTGTCGCCGTGATAGCCGTCCTTGATGACGGTGACGTCGATGTTCAGGGTGTCGCCATCCTTCAACGGTTTTTCGTTGGGGATGCCGTGGCAGACCACGTGGTTGATCGAGGTACAGATCGACTTCGGGAAGCCTTTATAGTTGAGCGGCGCCGGGATGGCCTTCTGCTCGTTGACGATGTAGTCGTGGCAGATGCGGTCCAGCTCTTCGGTGGTCACGCCCGGCTTGACGTAGTCGGCGATCATCTCCAGCACTTCGGCGGCGAGTTTGCCGGCGACACGCATTTTGGCGATGTCCTCGGGTGTCTTGAGGGTAACGGTCATACAGGCTCTCTCTGCGCCCGACGGCGCTGTTCAAAACGAAATGGGCGGCGGATGATGACCAGCGCGGCCCTGAAAACGCGATTCTAACAGACCATCGGGGCAAAGCGCTCCCGGCCTGGAACTCTGTGGCGAGGGCGAGTGGGAGCAAAGCTTGCTCGCGATAGCGGTAGACCGGTCGACACCGTTGTAGACTGACCTGCCCCAATCGCGAGCAAGCTTTGCTCCCACAGGTTTGCGGCTTAGCTGAACGACATTAGGGCAAGCCTTGCTCCCACAATCCCCTCGCCACAGAGGATTTCAGAATCCATGTTCCGTTTTCGCCCTTGCTGTGGTATAAAATGCGCCGCTTTCCGGGGATGACCCCGTAAGCTTAAATCCACACACGTGTCGACACGATGACCTGGGTGCCTCGGCTTATATAGCCGCTGGTTGGTCATTGGGATACGTGGAGGCCAAACCCGACTTATCAAGGAACTATCATGTCCCAAGTCAACATGCGCGATATGCTGAAGGCCGGTGTGCACTTCGGTCACCAGACCCGTTACTGGAACCCGAAAATGGGCAAGTACATTTTCGGCGCGCGTAACAAGATTCACATCATCAACCTTGAAAAAACCCTGCCGATGTTCAACGAAGCACTGACCTTCGTAGAGCGCCTGGCCCAGGGCAAAAACAAGATTCTGTTCGTCGGCACCAAGCGTTCCGCTGGCAAGATCGTTGCTGAAGAAGCAGCACGTTGCGGTTCGCCGTACGTGGATCACCGCTGGTTGGGCGGCATGCTGACCAACTTCAAGACCATTCGCGCTTCCATCAAGCGTCTGCGTGACCTTGAAGTCCAGTCCGAAGACGGTACTTTCGCCAAGCTGACCAAGAAAGAAGCGCTGATGCGCACTCGCGATCTTGAGAAGCTGGACCGCTCCCTGGGCGGTATCAAGGACATGGGCGGTCTGCCTGACGCACTGTTCGTGATCGACGTTGATCACGAGCGCATCGCGATCACCGAAGCCAACAAGCTGGGTATCCCGGTCATCGGCGTTGTCGATACCAACAGCAGCCCGGAAGGCGTTGACTACATCATCCCAGGCAACGATGACGCCATCCGCGCCATCCAGCTGTACATGGGTTCGATGGCTGACGCTGTGATCCGTGGTCGCAACAACGTGAATGGCGGCACCGAAGTCTTCGCTGAAGAAGCTCCGGCAGCAGCCGCTGAGTAATTGACGCCCCTGGCGTTGACTCAGTAAGCAAAAAGGGGGCTTGGCCCCCTTTTTGCCACCTCGAAAACCATTTGCCGCCAGCGCAGTGACCTGTTTGTAACCTGCCGCGGCCTATAAGCAATGGTTTTCCAGGAAGAATTGATCGCCCGTTCGATCGGGTGGAATGGTTGAAAACCTATCCAAGAGGATTTTGAAATGGCAGAGATTACTGCAGCGTTGGTCAAAGAACTGCGCGAGCGTACCGGCGAAGGCATGATGGATTGCAAGAAAGCCTTGACCAAGGCTGGCGGCGACATCGAGAAAGCCATTGATGACATGCGTGCTTCGGGCGCCATCAAGGCTGCCAAGAAAGCCGGCAACGTGGCCGCTGAAGGCGCCATCGCCATCAAGGACGACGGCAAGGCTGCCGTTCTGCTGGAAGTCAACTCCCAGACCGACTTCCTGGCTCTGCAGGATGACTTCAAGGCATTCGTCGCTGCCAGCGTCGAGAAAGCCTTCGCTGACAAACTGACCGACGCAGCTCCGCTGATCGAGTCCCAGGAAGAAGCGCGCCTGGTCCTGGTCGGCAAGACCGGCGAAAACGTCAACATCCGCCGCCTGGTTCGCGTTGAAGGTGACGTGGTCGGTACCTACCTGCACGGCAACAAGATCGGTGTTGCGGTTGTCCTGAAGGGTGGCGACACCGAGCTGGCGAAAGACATCGCCATGCACGTGGCAGCTACCAACCCTGAGTTCCTGCTGCCTTCGGACGTTTCGGCTGAAGCGATCGAGCGCGAGAAGGGCGTTTTCCTGCAGCTGAACGAAGAGAAGCTGAAAGGCAAGCCTGCTGAAATCGCAGAAAAAATGGTCAGCGGCCGTATCTCCAAGTTCCTGGCCGAAGCCAGCCTGGTTGAGCAGGCTTTCGTCAAGAACCCGGAAATCAAGGTTGGCGACCTGGCGAAGAAAGCCGGTGCTGAAATCGTTTCGTTCACCTACTTCAAAGTAGGCGAAGGCATCGAGAAGCCGGTTGATGACTTCGCTGCTGAAGTTGCTGCCCAGGTAGCTGCTGCCAGCAAGCAATAAGACGGTTTTTACAACTGTCGCCCTGAAGAGGCTGCCCGCTTAACGCGCGCAGCCTCTTTTCGGATGGGGATGCCGATTTTTATTGGTTTCCTGTCGGAACTGGCTTACAAAGCCGTGTTCCGATGGCGCTGTGTCAGCGTCAAGCTTGGCTTTGTACGAAAAGTCGCCGAGCGGCGATCAGACAAGGCGAAAACTGGCGAGGAAGCGGAGTTTACTGGTTGTAAATGAGCATTCCGAGCCAGTTTTCAACGCAGTATGATCGTCGCGCAGGCACTTTTCGTGCAAAGGCTAGAGTGAGCGCAGGCTGCAAACAGCCTGCAAAGAATTTTTTGAACACATACGCCGCAGGAGAGATTCGCAATGGCTCAGCAGGGCAGTGGTTATCAGGCTCGCTATAAACGCATTCTACTCAAGCTTAGCGGCGAGGCCCTGATGGGCTCGGAAGAGTTCGGGATCGATCCGAAAGTGCTGGATCGCATGGCCCTGGAAGTTGGCCAGTTGGTCGGGATCGGCGTTCAGGTCGGCCTGGTCATCGGCGGCGGCAACCTGTTCCGTGGCGCGGCGCTGAGCGCGGCCGGCATGGATCGGGTCACGGGCGACCACATGGGCATGCTGGCCACTGTGATGAACGCCCTGGCTATGCGCGATGCGTTGGAGCGTGCCAATATCTCGGCCATCGTGATGTCGGCCATTTCCATGGTTGGCGTGACCGATCACTACGATCGTCGCAAAGCCATGCGCCACCTCAACGCCAAGGAAGTGGTGATTTTTGCCGCCGGTACCGGTAATCCGTTCTTCACCACGGATTCGGCCGCCTGCCTGCGCGCGATCGAGATCGATGCCGATGTCGTGCTCAAGGCGACCAAGGTCGATGGCGTCTATACCGCTGACCCGTTCAAAGACCCGCATGCCGAGAAGTTCGATCATCTGACCTACGATGAAGTGCTGGATCGCAAGCTGGGTGTCATGGACCTGACGGCTATCTGCCTGTGCCGCGACCACAAGATGCCGCTGCGCGTCTTTAACATGAACAAGCCCGGTGCCCTGTTGAATATCGTCCATGGCGGCGCCGAAGGAACACTGATCGAGGAAGTTCAACAATGATCAATGAAATCAAAAAAGACGCTCAAGAGCGCATGCAGAAATCCCTGGACTCTCTGAACCACGCATTCGGCCAGATTCGTACCGGCAAGGCTCACCCCAGTATCCTCGGCAGCGTCATGGTGCCTTACTACGGCACTGACACACCGCTGAGCAGCGTTGCCAACGTCACCGTGAAAGACTCGCGCACCCTGCAGGTCGTGGCTTTCGAGCGCAACATGCTCGCTGCTGTAGACAAGGCGATCCAGAGTGCCGGTCTGAACCTCAACCCAACTAACTTGGGGGAGCTGCTGCTGATCCCGATGCCGGCCCTCACCGAGGAAACGCGCAAAGGCTTCACCAAACAAGCCCGTAGCGCAGCGGAAGATGCGCGTGTTGCTGTGCGCAATATCCGTCGTGACGCGTTGGGTGAGCTGAAGAAGTTGGTCAAGGATAAGGAAATCAGTGAAGACGAAGAGCGTCGTGCCATCGCTGATATCGATAAGCTGACCAAAGAATCCGAGGCCCAGATCACCAAGGCCACGGACGAGAAAGAAAAAGACCTGATGGCCGTATAAGGGTCTCGTTTTCATGGAAAAGACCAAGCAGGCCGTGCCGTTCGCGGTTCCGCGCCACGTGGCGATCATCATGGACGGCAACAACCGCTGGGCCAAGAAACGCTTTATGCCTGGCGTCGCCGGGCACAAGGCGGGGGTCGATGCGGTTCGTGCGGTCATCGAGGTGTGCGCCGAGGCGGGGGTCGAGGTGCTGACCCTGTTCGCCTTCTCCAGCGAGAACTGGCAGCGGCCGGCCGATGAAGTCAGTGCCTTGATGGACTTGTTCCTCAAGGCCCTGCGTCGTGAGGCCAAGCGCCTCAACGACAACAAGATCAGCTTGCGCATCATCGGTGATCGCTCGCGCTTCCATCCTGAATTGCAGGCTGCGATGCGCGAAGCCGAGGCTGCGACGGCGGGCACAAATCGGTTCGTCCTGCAGATCGCCGCCAACTACGGTGGCCAGTGGGACATTGCCCAGGCTGCCCAGCGGTTGGCGCGGGAAGTCCAGGCCGGGCACTTGCGCCCGGAAGACATCACTCCTGAACTGTTGCAGACCTGCCTGGCGACCGGTGACCTGCCATTGCCGGACCTGTGCATCCGTACCGGTGGCGAGCATCGCATCAGCAACTTCCTGCTCTGGCAGTTGGCTTATGCCGAGTTGTACTTCTCCGACCTGTTCTGGCCGGACTTCAAACACGAAGCCATGCGTACCGCACTGGCCGATTTCGCTTCCCGTCAGCGTCGCTTCGGTAAAACGAGCGAGCAGATCGAAGCTGGAGCCCGGGTTTAATGCTTAAACAACGAATCATCACTGCCTTGATCCTGTTGCCTATCGCCCTGGGTGGTTTCTTCCTGCTCGACGGTGGCAGCTTTGCGCTGTTCATCGGGCTGGTCGTGACCTTGGGCGCGTGGGAGTGGGCGCGGCTGGCGGGTTTCCCTGCGCAGTCGGCGCGCGTGACCTATGCGGTGGCCGTGGCGGCCATGCTGTTCATCATGTACGTGGTGCCCGGCCTCGCGCCATGGGTGCTGGGTGCCGCGGTGCTGTGGTGGGCGACGGCGACCTTCCTGGTCCTGACCTATCCACGGACCACGCATCATTGGGCCAATACGGCGACCAAGCTGGTGATCGGCCTGTTGATCCTGCTGCCGGCCTGGCAGGGGCTGATCTGGATCAAGCAAGGCCCGTTGGGCAACTGGCAGATCATGGCCGTGATGGTACTGGTCTGGGGGGCCGACGTTGGCGCCTACTTCTCCGGTCGGGCCTTCGGCAAGCGCAAGCTCGCGCCGCAAGTCAGCCCAGGCAAGAGCTGGGAAGGGGTCTATGGTGGCCTGGTCTTGAGCCTGGTGATCACCACGGTGGTCGGTTTCGTGCGGGACTGGACGGTCGCGCAACTGTTCATAGGCCTTATTGGCGCCGCCCTGATCGTATTCGTGTCGGTGGTCGGTGACCTGACCGAAAGCATGTTCAAGCGTCAGTCCGGGATCAAGGACAGCAGTAACCTGTTGCCCGGTCACGGGGGTGTGCTGGATCGCATCGACAGCCTGACTGCCGCGATCCCGATCTTTGCCGTGCTGTTGTGGATGGCGGCATCGTGAGTCGCCCCCAGCAGATCACTGTCCTTGGCGCGACCGGTTCGATTGGCCTCAGTACGCTTGACGTCATTGGCCGGCATCCGGAGCGCTACCAGGTGTTCGCCCTCAGTGGCTTCACGCGTTTGAGCGAATTGCTGGCGTTGTGCATTCGCCACACCCCGCGGTTTGCCGTGGTGCCTGAGGTTGGCGTGGCGCGGGCGTTGCAGGACGATTTGCGCGCAGCCGGCCTGCAAACCCGTGTGCTGGTAGGGGAGGAAGGCCTTTGCCAAGTGGCTGCCGACCCTGAAGTCGATGCCGTGATGGCGGCGATCGTCGGTGCGGCGGGCCTGCGTCCGACCCTCGCGGCGGTGGAGGCCGGCAAGAAGATCCTGCTGGCCAATAAAGAGGCGCTGGTGATGTCCGGCGCGCTGTTCATGCAGGCTGTACGCAAGAGCGGCTCGGTGTTGTTGCCGATCGACAGCGAGCACAATGCGATTTTTCAATGCATGCCGCGGGATTTTTCCCGTGGTCTCGGCGCGGTAGGTGTCCGGCGGATTTTGCTGACAGCCTCCGGTGGTCCGTTCCGGCAGACGCCGCTGGAAGAATTGGTGCATGTTTCACCCGAACAGGCCTGTGCCCATCCGAACTGGTCCATGGGGCGCAAGATTTCCGTGGATTCGGCCAGCATGATGAACAAGGGCCTGGAACTGATCGAGGCCTGCTGGCTGTTTGATGCCAAGCCGTCGCAGGTCGAGGTGGTCATTCACCCCCAGAGCGTGATTCACTCCCTGGTGGACTACGTCGACGGGTCCGTGCTGGCCCAGTTGGGTAACCCGGACATGCGCACCCCGATCGCCAATGCCCTGGCCTGGCCGGAGCGTATCGACTCGGGCGTTGCGCCGCTGGACCTGTTCGCTATCGCTCGCCTGGATTTCCAGGCGCCCGATGAGCAGCGCTTCCCCTGCCTGCGCCTGGCGCGCCAGGCGGCCGAGGCGGGCAACAGTGCGCCGGCCATGTTGAACGCTGCCAATGAAGTGGCCGTTGCCGCGTTTCTCGATGGACGTGTCCGTTACCTCGAGATCGCGAGTATCATCGAGGAAGTCTTGAATCTCGAGGCCGTGGTTTCGGTCGATGACCTCGATACAGTATTTACGGCGGATGCCAGGGCTCGTGAGTTGGCGGGCCAATGGCTGCAGCGCCACGGGCGTTGAAGCTGCGATACGTTAGCCAGGGTTGCCCTGGACAGGATTGCGGAGAAAACAGATGAGCGCGCTCTATATGATTGTCGGCACCCTGGTTGCATTGGGGGTGTTGGTCACTTTTCACGAATTCGGTCATTTCTGGGTTGCGCGTCGCTGTGGCGTCAAGGTCCTGCGTTTTTCCGTGGGCTTCGGCATGCCATTGCTGCGCTGGCACGACAAGAAAGGCACCGAATTCGTCGTGGCGGCCATCCCGTTGGGTGGCTACGTCAAGATGCTCGACGAGCGCGAGGGTGAAGTCCCGGCCGACCAGCTCGATCAATCCTTCAATCGCAAGACCGTCCGTCAGCGTATTGCCATCGTCGCGGCGGGGCCGATTGCCAACTTCCTGCTGGCCATGGTGTTTTTCTGGGGCCTGGCCATGCTGGGCAGCGAACAGGTGCGCCCGGTCATCGGTGGGGTAGAGGCCGGTAGCGTTGCCGCCCGTGCCGGGCTGGGTGCCGGGCAGGAAATCGTCGCCATCGATGGCGAGCCGACATCGGGCTGGGCGGCGGTCAATCTGCAGCTGGTCCGTCGCCTGGGTGAGAGCGGTTCGTTGCAATTGATGGTGCGCGAGCAGGGCTCCACGGTGGATTCGCCTCGCGAGCTCATCTTGGACAACTGGCTCAAGGGTGCGGACGAGCCGGATCCGATCCGTTCACTGGGGATTCGGCCATGGCGTCCGGCCTTGCCGCCGATCCTCGCCGAACTCGATCCGAAAGGCCCGGCCCAGACGGCTGGTCTGAAGGCCGGCGATCGGTTGCTGGCCCTCGACGGCCAACCGGTCAGCGACTGGCAGCAGGTGGTCGATTCGGTTCGTGTACGTCCTGACACCAAAATTGTGCTGCGCATCGAGCGCGACGGTGCTCCAATCGATGTCCCGGTAACCCTGGCCGCCCGTGGCGAGAGCAAGGCGCCGACCGGTTACCTGGGCGCGGGCGTCAAGGCGGTCGACTGGCCGCCGGAAATGATCCGCGAGGTCAGTTTCGGCCCAGTGGCGGCGATTGGCGAGGGTGCGCGTCGTACCTGGACCATGAGCATCCTGACGCTGGACTCGCTCAAGAAAATGTTGTTCGGCGAGCTCTCGGTAAAAAACTTGAGTGGACCGATAACCATTGCTAAAGTGGCGGGCGCTTCTGCCCAGTCGGGCGTCGCTGATTTCCTGAATTTCCTTGCTTATCTGAGCATTAGCCTGGGGGTTCTGAATTTGCTGCCCATTCCGGTACTGGATGGGGGGCATCTGCTGTTTTATCTGATCGAGTGGGCGCGTGGTCGTCCCTTGTCGGATCGGGTGCAAGGTTGGGGGATACAGATCGGTATCAGCTTGGTGGTCGGGGTCATGTTGCTTGCCCTCGTCAACGATCTGGGTCGTCTGTAACGCTTCGCTGAATTGCGAATCTGCCGCATTTTGCGGCAGTTTGTTTATTGCCAGTTGGAATAAGAAAGGACTTCATGAAACGTCTGCTGCTAACTGCGGTTCTCACCGTATTGATGATCGCCGAAGTTCACGCCGAGTCCTTCACTATCTCTGATATTCGCGTCAATGGCCTCCAGCGGGTCTCCGCGGGTAGCGTCTTTGGTGCCTTGCCGTTGAACGTCGGCGAGCAGGCGGATGATCGGCGCCTGGTGGAATCCACGCGTGCGCTGTTCAAGACCGGCTTCTTTCAAGATATCCAGCTGGGCCGTGACGGCAATGTCCTGGTCATCACGGTAGTCGAGCGCCCGTCGGTCGCCAGTATCGAGATCGAAGGCAACAAGGCGATCTCCACCGAAGACCTGATGAAGGGCCTCAAGCAGTCCGGCCTGGCCGAAGGCGAGATCTTCCAGCGTGCCACCCTCGAGGGCGTGCGTAACGAGCTGCAGCGCCAGTACGTTGCCCAGGGCCGCTACTCGGCCACCGTCGACACCGAAGTGGTGCCGCAACCGCGCAACCGCGTCGGCCTGAAGGTCAACATCAACGAAGGCACCGTGGCGGCCATCCAGCATATCAACGTGGTGGGCAACACGGTGTTCCCGGATGAAGACCTGATCGACCTGTTCGAACTCAAGACCACCAACTGGCTGTCGTTCTTCAAGAACGACGACAAGTACGCCCGTGAAAAGCTCTCCGGTGACCTGGAGCGCCTGCGTTCCTACTACCTGGACCGTGGCTACATCAACATGGACATCGCTTCGACCCAGGTGTCCATCACCCCGGACAAGAAGCACGTCTACATCACCGTCAACGTCAACGAAGGCGAGAAGTACACCGTTCGCGACGTCAAGCTCAGCGGTGACCTGAAGGTTCCCGAGGACCAGGTCAAGTCGCTGCTGCTGGTACAGAAGGGTCAGGTGTTCTCGCGCAAGCTGATGACCACCACCTCCGAGCTGATCACCCGCCGCCTGGGTAACGAGGGCTACACCTTCGCCAACGTCAACGGCGTGCCGCAGCCGCACGATGAAGACCACACCGTCGACATCACGTTCGCCGTGGACCCGGGCAAGCGTGCCTACGTCAACCGCATCAACTTCCGTGGCAACACCAAGTCCGAGGACGAAGTGCTGCGCCGTGAAATGCGCCAGATGGAAGGTGGCTGGGCGTCGACCTACCTGATCGACCAGTCCAAGACCCGCCTGGAGCGCCTGGGCTTCTTCAAGGAAGTCAACGTCGAGACACCGGCCGTGCCGGGCGTCGATGACCAGGTCGATGTGAACTACAGCGTCGAAGAGCAGGCTTCCGGCTCGATCACCGCCAGCGTCGGTTTTGCCCAGAGCGCCGGCCTGATCCTCGGTGGCTCGATCACCCAGAACAACTTCCTGGGTACCGGTAACAAGGTCAGCATCGGCTTGACCCGTAGCGAATACCAGACCCGCTATAACTTCGGTTTCGTGGACCCCTACTGGACCGCTGACGGCGTGAGCCTGGGCTACAACGCCTTCTACCGCACCACCGACTACGACGAGCTGGACTCTGACATCTCCAGCTATGCGGTGGACAGCTACGGTGTCGGCGCCAACATCGGCTACCCGATCAGCGAGACCTCGCGCCTGACCTTCGGCCTCACCGCCCAGCAGGACAAGATCAACACCGGTCGCTACACCGTCGACGAGATCTTCGACTTCGTTAACAAGGAAGGCGACAGCTACCTGAACTTCAAGGCGTCCGCCGGCTGGTCCGAGTCGACCCTGAACAAGGGCGTGCTGGCGACCCGTGGCCATTCCCAGAGCCTGGTGTTCGAAACCACCACCCCTGGCAGTGACCTGTCGTTCTTCAAGCTCGACTACCGTGGCCAGTTGTTCCAGCCGCTGTCTGACAACTACACCATGCGCCTGCACACCGAGCTGGGCTATGGTGACGGCTACGGCTCGACCGATGGCCTGCCGTTCTACGAGAATTACTACGCCGGTGGTTTCAACTCGGTACGTGGCTTCAAGGACAGTACCCTGGGCCCGCGCAGTACGCCGAGTCAGGGCAATAACCCGGGCACCATTAGAGACCCGGACCAGGATCCACTGCCGTTCGGTGGCAATGTCCTTATCCAGGGTGGCCTTGAGGTGCTGTTCCCAATGCCGTTCGTCAAGGATCAACGCTCCCTGCGTACCTCGGTATTCTGGGACGTGGGTAACGTTTTCGATTCAAGTTGCAGTGACACCACCAACGCCAACGGCACCAAGTCCGACACAAAGTGCAACGACATCAGCCTGAGCAACCTGGCCAGTTCCGTCGGTGTGGGCGTGACTTGGGTCACCGCGCTGGGTCCTTTGAGTTTCGCGCTGGCGATGCCGATCAAGAAGCCGGATGACGCTGAAACCCAAGTGTTCCAATTCTCCCTCGGCCAGACGTTCTAAGCGTCTGACCCATGACAACGACAATGGATTTTGTAGGAGTGCATCGTGCGTAAGTTGACTCAATTGGTTCTCCTGGCGACCGTACTGGTCGCCGGTCCGGCTTTTGCCGACATGAAGATTGCCGTGCTGAATTATCAGATGGCCCTGCTGGAATCCGACGCGGCGAAGAAGTACGCCGTGGATGCGGAGAAAAAATTCGGCCCGCAACTGACCAAGCTCAAAGGCCTGGAAAGCAGCGCCAAGGGCATCCAGGATCGTCTGGTCGCCGGTGGCGACAAGATGGCCCAGGGCGAGCGCGAGCGTCTGGAGCTTGAATTCAAGCAAAAGGCCCGTGACTTCCAGTTCCAGTCCAAGGAGCTGAACGAAGCGAAAGCCGTTGCCGACCGCGAAATGCTCAAGCAACTCAAGCCGAAGCTCGACAGCGCCGTGGAAGAAGTCATCAAGAAAGGTGGTTTTGACCTGGTGTTCGAGCGTGGCGCAGTGATCGATGTCAAGCCTCAATACGACATCACGCGCCAGGTTATCGAGCGCATGAATCAGCTGAAGTAATCCATGACAGCGACCATCAAGCTTGGCCAGTTGGCCGAGTTCCTCGGCGCCACCCTGCGTGGCGACCCGGAGAAGGCAATTACTGGGCTAGCCACTTTGCAAGAGGCTGGCCCAGCTCAGTTGAGCTTCCTGGCAAATCCTCAGTATCGCAAGTATCTGGCCGATAGCCGGGCCGCCGCGCTGTTGCTCAAGGCTGCCGATGCCGAAGGGTTTGCCGGCGACGCCCTGATCGTGCCCGATCCGTACCTGGCGTATGCGCGAATTTCCCATCTGTTCGATCCCAAGCCCAAGTCGGCTGCTGGTATTCATCCCAGCGCGGTGATCGCGGCGGATGCCGTGGTCGATCCCACGGCCAGCGTCGGTCCGTTCGTGGTCATCGAAAGTGCGGCCCGCATTGGTGCGGGCGTCACGCTGGGTGCCCATTGCGTCATTGGCGCACGCAGCGAGATCGGCGAAGGTGGCTGGCTGGCCCCACGGGTCACCCTGTACCACGATGTGCGCATCGGCAAGCGGGTGGTGATCCAGTCCGGCGCCGTGCTGGGTGGCGAAGGGTTCGGTTTTGCCAACGAGAAAGGCATCTGGCAGAAGATCGCCCAGATCGGTGGCGTCACCATTGGCGATGACGTGGAAATCGGCGTCAACACCGCGATCGACCGCGGGGCCCTGGCCGACACGGTCATCGGCAATGGCGTCAAGCTCGACAACCAGATCCAGATCGCCCACAACGTCCAGGTCGGTGACCACACCGCCATGGCCGCCTGCGTGGGCATCTCCGGCAGCACCAAGATCGGCAAGCACTGCATGCTCGCCGGTGGCGTGGGCCTGGTGGGCCATATCGACATCTGTGACAACGTGTTCCTGACCGGGATGACCATGGTGACCCACTCGATTACCGAGCCGGGTGCCTATTCTTCCGGCACAGCCATGCAACCGGCAGCCGAATGGCGCAAGAGCGCGGCGCGTATCCGCCAGCTCGACGACATCGCGCGGCGCCTCAAGCAGGTGGAAAAGCGTGTAGGGGACGTGACCCCTGGCGGCAATGCTTCATCAGATGGCTGATACCATTTCCATATCAAGTGTGCACAGCCGTTAGGGCATCTTGATTTGCTAGCGGAGTGCGCGTCACTCGTGCGCTCCCAATCTTTACATAGGCTTCCCCCCGAAATGATGGACATCAACGAGATTCGCGAATACCTGCCTCACCGTTACCCGTTCCTGCTGGTGGATCGGGTGGTGGACCTGGACGTTGAAGGCAAGCGCATTCGCGCCTATAAGAATGTCAGCATCAACGAGCCGTTCTTCAATGGTCACTTCCCCGCGCATCCAATCATGCCGGGCGTCCTGATCATCGAGGCGATGGCCCAGGCTGCCGGGATCCTTGGTTTCAAAATGCTCGACGTCAAGCCTGCCGACGGCACGCTCTATTACTTCGTCGGTTCCGACAAGCTGCGCTTTCGCCAGCCGGTCACCCCGGGCGACCAGTTGATCCTCGAAGCCAAGTTCATCAGTTGCAAGCGCCAGATCTGGAAATTCGAATGCCAGGCTTCGGTCGACGGCAAGCCAGTCTGCTCCGCTGAAATCATCTGTGCGGAACGCAAACTATGAGTTTGATTGACCCTCGCGCAATCATCGATCCGACGGCCGTCCTGGCCGCCGATGTCGAGGTCGGCCCGTGGTCGATTGTCGGCGCAGGTGTGGAAATCGGCGAGGGTACGGTGATCGGTCCCCACGTAATTCTCAAGGGGCCGACCCGGATTGGTCGGCACAACCGCATCTACCAGTTTTCTTCGGTAGGCGAGGACACGCCCGATCTCAAGTACAAAGGTGAAGAAACCCGTCTGGTCATCGGCGATCACAACGTGATCCGCGAAGGCGTGACGATTCACCGTGGCACCGTCCAGGATCGTTCCGAAACGACCCTGGGCGACCACAACCTGATCATGGCTTACGCACACATCGGCCATGACAGCGTGATTGGCAACCACTGCATCCTGGTCAACAACACCGCGTTGGCCGGCCATGTACACGTGGACGATTGGGCCATCCTGTCCGGGTTCACCCTGGTGCACCAGTATTGCCATATCGGCGCCCACAGCTTCTCTGGCATGGGCACCGCCATCGGCAAGGACGTCCCGGCCTATGTCACGGTGTTCGGCAACCCGGCCGAAGCCCGCAGCATGAACTTCGAAGGCATGCGCCGTCGTGGTTTCAGCGAAGAGGCGATTACAGCCCTGCGTCGCGCCTACAAGGTGGTGTACCGCCAGGGCCTGACCGTCGAACAGGCGCTCGCCGAACTGGCCGAGGCGTCGGCGCAATACCCGGAAGTCGCGATCTTCCGCGACTCCATCCAGTCTTCGACCCGCGGCATCACTCGCTGACCATGGCTAACGTGCGCGTTGCACTGGTGGCGGGAGAGGCTTCCGGTGACATTCTGGGCGCGGGTCTGATGCGAGCGCTCAAGGCGCAGCACCCCGCGGTTGAGTTCATCGGGGTCGGTGGGCCGTTGATGCAGGCCGAAGGCCTGACCTCCTATTTTCCGATGGAACGCCTGTCAGTGATGGGGCTGGTGGAAGTGCTCGGTCGCTTGCGCGAGCTGCTGGCACGGCGCAAGAAACTGATCCAGACCCTGATCGAAGAAAAACCGGATGTGTTCATCGGCATCGATGCGCCGGATTTCACCCTCACTATCGAACTCAAATTGCGTCAGGCCGGGATCAAGACCGTGCACTACGTCAGCCCGTCGGTCTGGGCCTGGCGGCAGAAGCGGGTGCTGAAGATCCGCGAAGGCTGCGACCTGATGCTGACGCTGCTGCCGTTCGAGGCCAGGTTCTACGAAGAGAAGGGCGTGCCGGTGCGGTTTGTCGGGCACACCCTGGCCGATACCATTCCCCTGGAAGCCGACCGCGAGGCCGCCCGCCAGGCGTTGGGCTTGCCCGACGGGCCGCTGGTGGCCTTGATGCCCGGCAGCCGGGGCGGCGAAGTGAGTCGCCTGGGTGGCCTTTTTTTCGACGCCGCCGAACGCCTTCTGGCGCTGCGCCCTGGTGTGCGTTTTGTCCTGCCGTGTGCCAGCCCGCAGCGTCGCGTCCAGCTGGAAGCCCTGCTGGTCGGTCGCGATTTGCCGGTGACGTTGCTCGACGGCCGTTCCCACGACGCGTTGGCGGCCTGTGATGCGGTGTTGATTGCCTCCGGCACTGCTACCCTTGAGGCGTTGTTGTACAAACGCCCGATGGTGGTCGCTTATCGCCTGGCGCCGCTGACGTTCTGGATTCTCAAGCGCATGGTCAAGAGCCCCTACGTGTCCTTGCCGAACCTGCTGGCCCAACGCCTGTTGGTGCCGGAGCTGCTGCAGGACGATGCGACCGCCGAGGCGCTGGCCAGCACGCTCTCGCCCTTGATCGACGGCGGCGAGGAACAGACTCGCGGCTTTGACGAAATTCACCGTACCCTGCGTCGCGATGCCTCCAACCAGGCGGCTGACGCGGTACTGACCCTGATTGGCGCAAAACCATGAGCAACGTAAAGCTACAGATGGGCCTGGACTTCAACCTGGTTGCCGAAGTGGAAGAACTGGTGGCCGGTGTCGATGAAGTGGGGCGCGGCCCATTGTGCGGCGCGGTGGTGACGGCGGCGGTGATTCTCGACCCGAACCGGCCGATCCTGGGGCTCAATGATTCGAAGAAGCTCACCGAAGCCCGTCGCGAAAAACTCTACGACGAAATCTGCGAGAAAGCCCTGAGCTGGTGCATCGCCCGGGCCGAAGTCGAAGAGATCGATGAACTCAATATCCTCCACGCCACCATGCTCGCCATGCAGCGTGCGGTGCAGGGCCTGCACATCACGCCGAAGCTGGCGATGATCGATGGCAATCGCTGCCCGAAACTGTCGATGCGCGCCGAAGCGGTCATCCAGGGCGACGGCAAGGTGCCGGCCATCGCGGCGGCCTCGATCCTGGCGAAGGTCAGTCGTGACCGGGAAATGGCGGCTTTCGAATTGATCTACCCAGGCTACGGCATCGGCAGCCACAAGGGCTACCCGACCCCCGTTCATCTGGAAGCCCTGGCGCGCCTGGGGCCGACGCCGATCCACCGGCGCTCGTTCGCCCCGGTGCGGCTGGCTTATGAAGCCCGTGATGGCTTGATCGAAAGCGAGAGATTCGCCTGACTCATTGTGGCGAGGGAGCTTGCTCCCGCTTGGGTGCGAAGCGCCCATAAGAAGGGGGCAGCTGCGCAGCCCAGCGGGAGCAAGCTCCCTCGCCACGGATTCAATCGCTTCAAAGAGCGGTATGGGTTGCAGGCTGATGTTTTACCCAAGGCCCGGTACAATCCGGGCCTTGTTGTTTTCATGACTTAACGCAGGATCACTATGCCGGCTTCATTCGTTCATCTACGCCTGCACACTGAATACTCCCTGGTCGACGGTCTGGTGCGGATCAAGCCCCTGGTCAAGACCCTGGTGGGCATGAACATGCCTGCCGTGGCGGTTACCGACCAGAACAACATGTGCTCGCTGGTCAAGTTCTACAAGGCCGCCATGGGCGCCGGGATCAAGCCGATCTGTGGCGCCGACCTGTGGTTGTCGAACAAGGACCCGGACGCGCCGCTGAGCCGTATCAGCCTGTTGGCGATGAACGCCGTGGGGTATCGCAACCTCACCGAGCTGATCTCCCGCGGTTTTATCGATGGCCAGCGCAACGGCTCGATCATCATCGAGCGCGAGTGGGTGGCCGAGGCCAGCGAAGGGCTGATCATGCTGTCGGCAGCCAAGGAAGGTGAAATCGGCCTGGCCCTGCTCAGTGGCAATCCCGACGAAGCCGAGACCCTGGCCCGTGACTGGATGGCGGTGTTCCCGGACCGCTTCTACATCGAGGTGCAACGCACCAACCGTCCCAATGACGAAGAGCACCTGCATGCCGCCGTGGCCCTGGCGGACAGGATCGGCGCGCCGCTGGTGGCGACCAACGACGTGCGGTTCATCAAGCGGGAAGATTTCGAAGCCCACGAAACACGGGTCTGCATCGGTGAGGGCCGCGCCCTCGACGACCCGCGTCGGTCGAAGAACTACAGCGACCAGCAATACCTCAAGAGCGCCGAGGAAATGGCCGAGTTGTTCAGCGACTTGCCCGAGGCGCTGGAAAACACCGTCGAGATCGCCAAGCGCTGCAACATCGAAGTGAAGCTGGGCAAGCACTTCCTGCCCAACTTCCCGATTCCCGATGGCATGACCATCGACGAATATTTCCGCAAAGTCTCCTTCGACGGCCTCGACGAACGCCTCCGTGTCCTGTTGCCCAAGGACACCACCGAAGATTACGAAGCCAAGCGCCAGGTCTATGTCGATCGGTTGAATTTCGAGCTGGATATCATCATCCAGATGGGTTTTCCCGGTTACTTCCTGATCGTGATGGACTTCATCCAGTGGGCCAAGAGCAACGGCGTGCCGGTGGGCCCTGGCCGTGGATCGGGTGCCGGGTCGCTGGTGGCCTACGTGCAGAAGATCACCGACCTCGACCCACTGGAATATGACCTGCTGTTCGAACGTTTCCTCAACCCGGAACGGGTATCCATGCCCGACTTCGACGTCGACTTCTGCATGGACGGCCGCGACCGGGTCATCGACTACGTGGCCGAGAAATATGGCCGCAACGCGGTAAGCCAGATCATCACCTTCGGTTCCATGGCCGCCAAGGCGGTGGTGCGTGACGTGGCGCGGGTGCAGGGCAAGTCCTACGGTCTGGCGGATCGCCTGTCGAAGATGATTCCCTTCGAAGTCGGCATGACCCTGGAGAAGGCCTATGAGCAGGAAGAAATCCTGAGGGACTTCATCAAGGTCGACGAAGAGGCCGCGGAAATCTGGGAGATGGCCCGCAAGCTCGAAGGCGTGGTGCGTAACGTCGGCAAGCACGCCGGGGGCGTGGTCATCGCGCCGACCAAGCTGACGGACTTCTCGCCGATCTATTGCGATGAAGAAGGCGACGGCCTGGTAACCCAGTTCGACAAGGACGACGTCGAGGCGGCGGGCCTGGTGAAGTTCGACTTCCTCGGCCTGCGGACCCTGACGATCATCGACTGGGCGTTGAAAACCATCAACCGCGACCGGGCCAAGGTCGGCGAAGAGCCGCTGGACATTGCCTTCATCCCGCTGGACGACAAGCCGACCTACAGCCTGTTGCAAAAAGCTGAAACCACGGCGGTGTTCCAGCTTGAATCCCGGGGCATGAAGGAGCTGATCAAGAAGCTCAAGCCCGACTGCCTGGAAGACCTGATCGCACTGGTGGCCCTGTTCCGTCCGGGGCCCCTGCAATCGGGCATGGTGGATGACTTCATCAACCGTAAGCACGGTCGCGCCGAGCTGGCGTACCCGCACCCGGATTATCAGTACGACGGCCTCAAACCGGTGCTGGCCCCGACCTACGGCATCATCCTGTACCAGGAACAGGTGATGCAGATTGCCCAGGTGATGGCCGGCTACACCCTCGGCGGCGCGGACATGCTGCGTCGAGCCATGGGTAAGAAAAAGCCCGAGGAAATGGCCAAGCAGCGCGGTGGTTTCATCGAAGGTTGCGCGAACAACGGCATCGATGCGGACCTGGCGGGCAACATCTTCGACCTGGTGGAAAAATTCGCCGGCTACGGCTTCAACAAATCCCACTCCGCCGCCTATGGCCTGGTGTCGTACCAGACGGCATGGTTGAAGGCCCATTACCCGGCGCCATTCATGGCTGCGGTACTGTCGGCGGATATGCACAACACCGACAAGGTCGTGACCTTGATCGAAGAAGTGCGGACCATGAAGCTGCGCCTCGACGCACCGGACGTGAACGCTTCGGAGTTCAAGTTCACGGTGAACGACGAAGGCCGCATCATCTATGGCCTCGGCGCGATCAAGGGCGTGGGCGAGGGGCCGGTGGAAGCCATCACCGAAGCGCGCCAGGACGGGCCGTTCAAGGACCTGTTCGATTTCTGCGCGCGGGTTGACCTCAAGCGCATCAACAAGCGCACCCTTGACGGTTTGATCCGCAGTGGCGCCCTGGACCGGCTCGGGCCTTACTTCCAGGATGAGCCCAAGGCCTACCAGGCCAACATCGACCGCAACCGCGCGGTGTTGCTGGCGGCGATGGAGGAGGCGATCAAGGCCGCCGAACAGACCGCCCGTACCCACGACAGCGGCCACGCCGACCTGTTTGGCGGGCTGTTCGTCGAGGAGGACGCCGATGTCTACGGCAACCATCGCAAGGCCAAGGAACTGACCCTCAAGGAACGCCTCAAGGGTGAAAAAGACACCCTGGGCCTGTACCTCACCGGTCACCCGATCGACGAATACGAAGGCGAGATCCGCCGCTTCGCCCGCCAGCGCATCATTGACCTCAAGCCGGCGCGCGACACCCAGACGGTCGCCGGCATGATCATCGCCCTGCGGGTGATGAAAAACAAAAAGGGCGACAAGATGGGCTTCATCACCCTCGACGACCGCTCCGGGCGCATCGAGGCGTCACTTTTCGCCGATGCGTTCCATTCGGCGCAGTCGCTGTTGCAGACCGACGCGATGGTGGTGGTGGAAGGCGAGGTCAGCAACGATGACTTCTCCGGTGGCCTGCGGTTGCGGGTCAAGCGGGTGATGAGCATGGAAGATGCCCGTACCAACCTGGCCGAGAGCCTGCGCCTGAAGTTGCAGACCCAGGACCTCAAGGGCGATCAGCTACGCTGGTTGGGCGAATTGTTCAAGCGCCATCGCGGTGCCTGTCCGATCACCATGGAGTACGTACGCCCCGATGCCAAGGCCGTGCTGCAGTTCGGCGAAGGCTGGCGGATCGATCCGGCGGATGCGTTGATTCAAGCCTTGCGTGACCAGTTCGGCAAAGACAACGTCTTCCTCCAATACCGTTGACGGCCAGGGGCCACTGTTGAAACCGGAATGCCCCTGATCTCGACCTGAATTTTTAATCTCGACCTGAACGCGCCTCTCCCTTAAGGTAGGCGCGAATAGACAACCGGCCGGCCCAAGCTCTCTTGGACGTCGACCCAAGACGGACGCCTATGAACCCGAATTTTCTAGATTTCGAACAGCCGATCGCCGACCTGCAAGCCAAGATCGAAGAGTTGCGCTTGGTCGGTAATGACAATTCGCTGAATATCGGCGATGAAATCTCTCGTCTGCAGGACAAAAGCCGCACGCTGACCGAAGACATCTTCGGCAAGCTCACCAGCTGGCAGATCGCTCGCCTGGCACGTCACCCGCGTCGTCCCTACACCCTGGACTACATCGACCACATCTTTACCGAGTTCGATGAGCTGCATGGCGACCGTCACTTCTCCGACGACGCCGCGATCGTCGGCGGCGTTGCCCGTCTGGACGAGCAGCCAGTGATGGTGATCGGTCACCAGAAAGGCCGCGAAGTCCGCGAGAAGGTGCGCCGCAACTTCGGCATGCCGCGTCCGGAAGGCTACCGCAAGGCGTGCCGCCTGATGGAGATGGCCGAGCGCTTCAAGATGCCGATCCTGACCTTCATCGACACCCCGGGCGCCTACCCGGGCATCGACGCCGAAGAGCGCAACCAGAGCGAAGCGATTGCCTGGAACCTGCGCGTCATGGCACGCCTGAAAACCCCGATCATCGCCACCGTGATTGGCGAGGGTGGTTCCGGCGGTGCGTTGGCCATCGGTGTCTGCGACCAGTTGAACATGCTGCAATATTCCACTTATGCGGTGATCTCGCCGGAAGGCTGCGCCTCGATCCTGTGGAAAACTGCCGAGAAGGCGCCGGATGCCGCCGAGGCCATGGGCATTACCGCCGAGCGTCTCAAAGGCCTCGGCATCGTCGACAAAGTGATCAACGAGCCCGTGGGCGGCGCCCACCGCGACCCGGCTGCGGCGGCGGCACTGATCCGCGCCGAGCTGAGTTCCCAGCTGTCGATGCTCAAGAAGTTCGACAACGACGCGCTGCTGGCCCGTCGCTACGAGCGGTTGATGAGCTACGGTCTCTGATCCAAGCGCTGTACCCCTGTGTGGGAGCGAGCTTGCTCGCGATAACGGTTTAACATTCAACAGATAAGTTGACTGATACACCGCCAATCGCGAGCAAGCTCGCTCCCACATTTGATTTGTGTGAGGCCAGTTTCTATGAATCAGCCCAGGATCGACCTGCCCACCCGGCTCCTCACACAGCTATCCCCCTGGCGCAACGCCGCCACCTGGCGCATCGCCTTCTCCGGCGGCCTCGACTCCACCGTCCTGTTGCACCTGCTCGCGACCCTTTCGCAACACCACGTCCTGCCCGCGTTGAGTGCTATCCATGTGCATCACGGCCTTCAGGCAGTGGCCGAGGCGTGGCCGGATCATTGCCGTTCGGTCTGTGCGGCTCTTGGCGTACCGCTGGACGTGGTGAATGTACAAGTGCGCCCTGGCGCCAGTATCGAGCGTGCTGCCCGGGAGGCGCGTTATGGCGCGTTCGTGGCGGCCCTCCATGGCAATGAAGTGCTGCTCACCGCCCAGCATCGTGATGACCAGGCCGAAACCTTGTTGTTTCGCCTGCTGCGGGGGGCAGGGGTGAGGGGTTTGGCGGCGATGCCACGGCAGCGACCTTTGGGTCTGGGGCATCTGCTGCGGCCGTTGCTCGAGGTGTCCCGTGCCGAGCTGCAAGCCTATGCGACGCAACAGGGCTTGAGCTGGATCGACGACCCGTCCAACGATGATCACCGGTACGCGCGCAACTACCTGCGCCAGCGGGTTTTTCCAGTGCTGGCCGCACACTGGCCGCAAGCCTCGGCGACCCTGGCCCGAAGTGCTGCACACATGGGTGAAGGCCAAGGCTTGCTGGACGACTTGGCGCGGATCGACTTGGCCCAGGTCGTGACGCCAGATGCGTTCGACTGGCTTGGGCTGCCATCGCTGGTGCTGGCGCCGTTGCGGGCGTTGTCGCCGGCCCGTCAGCGCAACGCGTTGAGCCACTGGCTGGCACCCCTGACCCTGCTGCCCGACAGCGATCACTGGGTGGGCTGGGACTCGTTGCGCGATGCCGCGGACGATGCCCGGCCCATCTGGCGCCTGGCCGGCGGCGAGCTGCACCGGGCCGCCGGGCGGGTCTGGTGGTTATCCGACCACTGGCTATGTTCGCTGCCAGGCCCCGTCGACTGGGCAGATCCGGCGCTGCCGCTGCCCTTGCCGGGCAACGGTCAGGTGGTGCTTATCGGCCAGCCGCCTGCGGGGCGGGTTAGCGTGCGCTATCGTCAAGGCGGCGAGGTGCTGGCGTTAGCGAGTCGTGGTCATCGTGATCTCAAGCGTTTGCTCAATGAAAAGGGCGTGCCGGCGTTCGTTCGCGGCCGATTGCCGCTGCTCTATCAAGGCGAGCAATTGCTGGCGGTGGCCAACCTGGCCGGGCTCGACACACCCGCTGATGGCAGTTGGCAATTGATCTGGACGCCAGGAAACCAAGATCTGGGTTTGAGCTGAAAGGGGCTTTCCGGTAGACTACGCTCCCTTCTTGATACAACTTCTGTGGATTCGCCTGAATTGCAGGAGTTGCCGATTACCAAGCAGTCTTTGCTGGGCGATTCCAAAAAATGTGTAGCGAGCAACGTACCGGTGATTTCACTTCCGGTCTGTCCCAACGCGGCGGTTTTTTTGAAAGGTGCACTGTGATTAATGCAGGTGATCGGGGGCTTCGGCCTTCCTTCGCTTTCCCCGGCGGCTCGGACCGCTTTAACGCAGACTTCTAGGGTTTTTCATGACGCGCTACATATTCGTCACGGGCGGTGTTGTTTCTTCATTGGGGAAAGGCATTGCCTCGGCTTCATTGGCGGCCATCCTGGAGGCGCGGGGACTTAAGGTCACCATGCTCAAGCTGGACCCGTACATCAACGTCGACCCGGGCACCATGAGCCCGTTCCAGCACGGTGAAGTGTTCGTCACCCACGACGGCGCCGAGACCGACCTGGACCTGGGCCACTACGAGCGGTTCATCCGCACGACCATGACCCAGAACAACAACTTCACCACCGGCCGTGTCTACGAGCACGTGCTGCGCAAGGAGCGTCGTGGTGACTACCTGGGCGCGACCATCCAGGTCATCCCGCACATCACCGACGAAATCAAGCGCCGCATCATCAAGGGTGCCGGCGACGCCGACGTGGCGATGGTCGAAATCGGCGGGACCGTGGGCGATATCGAGTCCCAGCCGTTCCTCGAAGCCATCCGCCAGCTGCGTTTCGAAATCGGCGCCAAGCGCGCGATGCTGATGCACCTGACCCTGGTCCCGTACATCGCCACTGCTGGCGAAACCAAGACCAAGCCGACCCAGCACTCGGTCAAGGAACTGCGTTCCATCGGCCTGCAGCCGGACGTGCTGATCTGCCGCTCCGATCACCCGATCGACATCTCGTCGCGTCGCAAGATCGCCCAGTTCACCAACGTTGAAGAGCGCGCGGTCATCGGCCTGGAAGACGCCGACACCATCTACAAGATCCCGGGCATCCTGCACTCCCAGGGCCTGGACGATTTCGTCGTCGAGCGCTTCGGCCTGCAGTGCGCCGGTGCCGACCTGTCCGAATGGGACGCCGTGGTCGATGCCAAGCTCAACCCGGAGCACGAAGTCACCATCGCCATGGTCGGCAAGTACATGGAGTTGCTGGACGCCTACAAGTCGCTGATCGAGGCGATGAGTCACGCCGGTATCAGCAACCGCACCAAGGTCAACCTGCGCTACATCGATTCCGAAGACATCGAGAACCAGGGCACCGGCCTGCTCGAAGGCGCCGATGCGATCCTCGTGCCGGGCGGTTTCGGCCTGCGGGGCGTGGAAGGCAAGATCACCGCCGTGCAATACGCTCGCGAAAACAAGGTGCCTTACCTGGGGATCTGCCTGGGCATGCAAGTGGCGGTCATCGAGTTCGCCCGTAACGTGCTGGGCTGGAAAGACGCCAACTCCACCGAGTTCGATCGCGCCAGCGGCCATCCGGTCGTGGGCCTGATCACCGAGTGGGAAGATGCCACCGGCGCTGTGGAAGTGCGCACCGAAAGCTCGGACCTGGGCGGCACCATGCGTCTGGGCGCTCAGGAATGCCTGCTCGAAGCCGGCTCCAAGGTGCACGATTGCTACGCCAAGGATGTGATCGTCGAGCGTCACCGTCATCGCTACGAAGTGAACAACAACCTGCTGCCGCAACTGATCGAGGCCGGCCTGAAGATCTCCGGTCGTTCCGGTGATGGCGCGCTGGTGGAAGTGGTCGAGTCCCCGGACCATCCGTGGTTCGTCGCCTGCCAGTTCCACCCTGAGTTCACCTCGACGCCACGGGACGGTCATCCGCTGTTCAGCGGTTTCGTGAAGGCCGCTTTGGCTCAACACCAGAAAAAGGCATAAGACGATGGCCCAGAAGATCATCCGCGTCGGCGACATCGAAATTGCCAATGACAAGCCCATGGTGCTGTTCGGCGGCATGAACGTGCTGGAAAGCCGCGACATGGCGATGCAGGTCTGCGAGGAATACGTGAAGGTGACCCAGAAACTGGGTATCCCTTACGTGTTCAAGGCCAGCTTCGACAAGGCCAACCGCTCGTCCGTGACGTCCTACCGTGGCCCGGGCCTGGAAGAAGGCATGCGGATCTTCCAGGACATCAAGCAAGCCTTTGGCGTGCCGATCATCACCGACGTCCACGAGCCTGCCCAGGCCGCGGTCGTCGCCGAGGTCTGCGACATCATCCAGTTGCCGGCCTTCCTGTCGCGCCAGACCGACCTGGTGGTGGCGATGGCCAAGACCGGTGCGGTGATCAACATCAAGAAAGCCCAGTTCCTCGCGCCCCAGGAAATGAAGCACATCCTGAGCAAGTGCGAAGAGGCCGGCAATGACCAGTTGATCCTCTGCGAGCGTGGCTCGAGCTTCGGCTATAACAACCTCGTAGTGGACATGCTCGGCTTCGGCATCATGAAGCAGTTCGAGTACCCGGTGTTCTTCGACGTGACTCACGCCTTGCAGATGCCCGGTGGTCGTTCCGACTCCGCTGGCGGTCGTCGCGCCCAGGTCACCGATCTGGCCAAGGCGGGCATAAGCCAGTCCCTGGCCGGCCTGTTCCTCGAAGCCCATCCCGATCCGGACAACGCCAAGTGCGACGGCCCTTGTGCCTTGCGCTTGAACAAGCTGGAACCTTTCCTGTCTCAGCTCAAGGCATTGGATGAGCTGGTCAAGGGTTTTCCGACGATAGAAACCGCGTAACGCGGTTTTCTCCGGTAAAGTACCGCTCGATTATCGCTCTGGCCTGCTGGCCGCACTGCTCTTGTGGGAGCATGGCCTGCGATGGTGTCCTTCAGGGCTCATCGTCGGCAAGCCTTGCTCTTTGTGGCGAGGGAGCTTGCTCCCGCTGGAGCGCGAAGCGCTCCCATCCAGGCGCTTGGCTGCTTAGCAGCTGAGCGCGAGCAAGTTTTCTGCAACGTTCTAGTCAACTTTGGAGTGTTTACAACAATGGCAAAAATCGTCGACATCAAAGGTCGTGAAGTTCTCGACTCCCGCGGCAACCCCACTGTTGAAGCGGACGTGCTTCTCGACAACGGTATCATCGGCAGCGCTTGCGCGCCGTCCGGTGCTTCCACTGGCTCGCGCGAAGCGCTGGAGCTGCGTGATGGCGACAAGAGCCGTTACCTGGGCAAGGGCGTGCTCAAAGCCGTCGCCAACATCAACGGTCCGATCCGTGAACTGTTGCTGGGCAAGGACCCTGCCGACCAGAAAGCCCTCGATCATGCGATGATCGAGCTCGACGGTACCGAGAACAAAGCCACCCTGGGCGCCAACGCGATCCTCGCCGTGTCCCTGGCCGCTGCCAAGGCCGCTGCCCAGGATCAGGACCTGCCGCTGTACGCGCACATCGCCAACCTCAACGGTACCCCGGGTGTCTACTCGATGCCGGTGCCGATGATGAACATCATCAA
Source organism: Pseudomonas fluorescens (assembly GCF_001307275.1). Lineage (NCBI taxonomy): Bacteria > Pseudomonadati > Pseudomonadota > Gammaproteobacteria > Pseudomonadales > Pseudomonadaceae > Pseudomonas > Pseudomonas fluorescens. The sequence goes on along the minus strand of NZ_CP012831.1, from coordinate 1,314,770 downwards.
CGGCGGCGAGCACGCCGATAACAACGTCGACATCCAGGAATTCATGGTGCAGCCGGTTGGCGCCAAGACCTTCTCCGAAGGCCTGCGCATGGGCACCGAGATTTTCCACCACCTCAAGGCCGTGCTGAAGGCCCGTGGCCTGAGCACTGCCGTTGGCGACGAAGGCGGTTTCGCACCGAACCTGGCGTCCAACGAAGACGCGTTGAAAGTGATCTCCGAAGCCGTGGCCAACGCTGGCTACAAGCTGGGTACCGACGTGACCCTGGCCCTGGACTGCGCCGCCAGCGAGTTCTTCGAAGACGGCAAGTACAACCTGTCCGGCGAAGGCCAGGTGTTCACCGCCGAAGGTTTCGCCGACTACCTCAAGGGCCTGACCGAACGTTATCCGATCATCTCCATCGAAGACGGTCTGGACGAGTCCGACTGGGCTGGCTGGAAAGTCCTCACCGACAAGATCGGCGAGAAGACCCAACTGGTGGGTGACGACCTGTTCGTGACCAACACCAAGATCCTGAAAGAAGGCATCGACAAGAAGATCGCCAACTCGATCCTGATCAAGTTCAACCAGATCGGCACCCTGACCGAAACCCTGGAAGCCATCCAGATGGCCAAGGCCGCCGGCTATACCGCCGTGATCTCCCACCGCTCCGGCGAAACCGAAGACTCGACCATTGCCGACCTGGCCGTGGGCACTGCGGCAGGCCAGATCAAGACCGGTTCGCTGTGCCGTTCCGACCGCGTTTCCAAGTACAACCAACTGCTGCGTATCGAAGAGCAATTGAATGGCAAGGCCAAGTACAACGGTCGCGCCGAGTTTCGCGGCTAAGCGGTAAATGGTAAAAAGACAGCGGGTTTGGTCGCAAAGTCGCCCATGGTGGCGGTTTTGCCTCTAATCTGATGCCTTATCAAGCACAAGCCTGGTTCTTCCAGGCTTCGTGCTATCAGACGCTTCAAAGTTTGGCATGGCGGTCTTTTTTCACTGGATACCTGATATTCGATGCGCAGTCCCAATTGGTTGTTTCTTGTCTTGCTCCTGTTGCTGGCCGGCCTGCAGTACCGCCTGTGGGTGGGCAATGGCAGCTTGGCGCAAGTGGCCGACCTGACTCAGCAAATTGCCGACCAACACGCCGAAAACGAGGCGCTGCTGGAGCGTAATCGGGTGATGGACGCCGAAGTGACAGAGTTGAAAAAAGGCATGGAGACCGTCGAAGAGCGGGCTCGACATGAACTGGGCATGGTCAAGGAGGGCGAAACCCTCTACCAGTTGGCCCAATGAGTATGCGTTTGCCGGCCTTCTGGGCCGTGATTCCTGCCGCGGGCGTTGGCGCCCGGATGGCCGCCGACCGTCCCAAGCAATACCTGCAACTGGGCGGACGCACAATTCTCGAACACAGCCTCGGCTGTTTCCTCGACCATCCCACCGTCAAGGGTGTGGTGGTCAGCCTTGCACACGATGATCCTTACTGGCCGACCCTGGCCTGCGCCAGCGACACACGTATCCAGCGTGTCGACGGTGGCGAGCAACGTTCGGATTCGGTGCTCAATGCCTTGCTGCATCTGCACGGGCAGGGCGCCGACGACCACGATTGGGTGCTGGTGCACGACGCTGCCCGGCCCAACCTGGCTCGGGCCGACCTGGACACACTGCTCAGCGAGTTGGCGAACGACCCGGTCGGCGGCCTGCTGGCCGTTCCGGCGCGCGACACTCTCAAGCGCGTCGACAAGCATGGCCGCGTGCTGGAAACCGTTGATCGCAGCGTGATCTGGCAAGCCTACACGCCGCAGATGTTCCGCCTCGGTGCCTTGCACCGAGCCCTGGCCAACAGCCTGGTGGCGGATGCGGTGATTACCGACGAAGCATCCGCCATGGAATGGGCAGGGCAGGCGCCTCGGCTGATCGAGGGGCGTTCGGATAACATCAAGGTCACCCGGCCGGAAGACCTGGAGTGGTTGCGCCAGCGTTGGGCGAATCGGCATTGAGCGGGACCTGTCCCCTCGTTAGATCTTCAGCATCTGGGCCGGCGCCATCGCGAGCAAGCTCGCTCCCACAATGGGGACCGGTGCCCATCATTCGACGATAAACCCCTGTGGGAGCGAGCTTGCTCGCGATAGCAATCGTTCAGGCAACATAAAATTCACTGTCATCCCCGATACTCCGGCCGCTGCGCCAACCCCTCCTTCAAATACTCCACCAACTTGCGCACCTTCGGCGACAGATGCCGCTGCTGTGGATACAACGCCCACACCGCCGTATTCGGCGGCTGATGGGCTTCCAACAGCGAGATCAACGCACCACTGTGCAGATGCTCCAGCACGTAATAATCCGGCAACTGACACAACCCCACCCCTTGCAACGCCGCATCGAGCACCGCTTGCCCACTGTTGCAGCGCCAGTTTCCCTGCACCCGTTGGGAAAATTCCCGCCCGTTCTGCTCCAGTTGCCAGATGTCGGAGCTGCCGATCAGGCAATTGTGGCGGCTCAGTTCCGACACGCTGTGGGGCCGGCCATAGCGTTCCAGGTAAGAGGGTGAGGCGCACACGTACATGCGCCGGGGCGCCAGGCGCGTGGCGACCAGGCGGGAGTCCTGCAAGCGCCCCAGGCGAATCGCCAGGTCCAGGCTCTCATGCACCAGGTCCAGCGGGCGATTGCTCAGCTCGACGTCGACCCGCAACTGTGGGTAGAGCCCCATGAACCGCGTCACCAGTGGCACGATAAACCGTTCGCCATAGGCCACGGCACAGGTCATGCGGAGCATGCCCTTGGGTTCACTGGTCAGGTCGCCGACGGCTCGCAGTGCTTCTTCGCGTCCATCCTGCAGGCGCTGGCAATGCTGCAAAAAAGTTTGTCCGGCTTCGGTCAGGGTCACCCGGCGGGTGCTGCGGTAGAGCAAGCGTGTCTGTAGACGCTCTTCGAGCCGTACGATTTGTCGACTGATATGGGAGGACGAAACCCCGAGACGCTCGGCCGCGGCGGTGAATTGGCTGCATTCGGCCACGGCCACGAATTCGTCGATGCCTTCCCAGCGGTTATCGGACATGGAGGATTATCCCTGTACAGCAATAATGTTTTGCTTTTGGCTGGATTATTCATTGTCCGGCGGAGGATTACACTCCCGGTCCTGTATTTATTTGCTGGAGAACCCGGATGATCAAGTCGCGCGCTGCCGTTGCCTTCGAGGCCAAGAAACCCCTGGAAATCGTTGAAGTCGACGTCGCCATGCCCAAGGCGGGCGAGGTGCTGTTGCGCGTGGTGGCTTCCGGTGTCTGCCACACCGACGCCTATACCCTGTCGGGCGCCGACCCGGAAGGGATCTTCCCGTCGATCCTGGGTCATGAAGGCGGTGCCATTGTCGAAGCCATCGGCGAAGGCGTGACTTCGGTGGCGGTGGGTGATCATGTGATCCCGCTGTACACGCCGGAGTGCGGCCAGTGCAAATTCTGTAAGTCGGGCAAGACCAACCTCTGCCAGGCGATTCGCGCCACCCAGGGCAAAGGCCTGATGCCGGATGGCACTTCGCGTTTTTCCTACAAGGGCGAGACGATTTTCCACTACATGGGCACGTCGACGTTCTCCGAGTACACCGTGCTGCCGGAAATTTCCGTGGCGAAGATTCCAAAAGAAGCGCCGCTGGAAAAAGTCTGCCTGCTGGGTTGCGGCGTCACCACTGGCATCGGCGCGGTGCTCAACACCGCCAAGGTCAAGCCGGGTGACACCGTGGCGATCTTCGGCCTGGGCGGCATCGGCCTGTCGGCCGTGATCGGCGCCGTGAAGGCCAAGGCCGCGCGGATCATCGCCATCGACATCAACCCAGCCAAGTTCGAAATCGCCAAGCAACTGGGCGCTACCGATTGCGTCAACCCGAAAGACTTCGACCGTCCGATCCAGGAAGTCATCGTCGACATGACTGACGGCGGCGTGGACTTTTCCTTCGAGTGCATCGGCAATGTCCAGTTGATGCGCGCCGCGCTGGAATGCTGCCACAAGGGCTGGGGCGAGTCGGTGATCATCGGCGTGGCCGGCGCCGGCCAGGAAATCGCTACCCGTCCATTCCAGTTGGTGACCGGGCGCGTCTGGCGCGGTTCGGCCTTTGGCGGCGTGCGCGGGCGCAGCGAATTGCCAAGCTACGTGGAAATGGCCGAGAAGGGCGAGATCCCGCTGGATACCTTCATCACCCACACCATGGGCCTGGAAGATATCAACAAGGCGTTCGACCTGATGCATGAAGGCAAGAGCATCCGCACCGTTATCCATTTCTGAGGTCGGTCATGAGTCTGGAAAACATTTCCTGTCAGAAAAGCTTCGGCGGCTGGCACAAGCGCTACCGGCACCGTTCCGACGTGCTGGGTTGTGACATGGTGTTTGCCGTGTACCTGCCACCGCAAGCCGAGCAGGGCGGCAAGTTGCCGGTGCTGTATTGGTTGTCCGGGCTGACCTGCACCGACGAGAACTTCATGCAAAAGGCCGGCGCCCAGCGCATGGCTGCCGAGCTGGGCCTGATCATCGTCGCGCCGGACACCAGTCCTCGTGGTGCCGACGTGCCGGGCGATCCGGACAATGCCTGGGACTTCGGCCTGGGGGCGGGCTTTTATCTGAACGCCACGCAGGATCCGTGGGCGCGGCACTATCGGATGCATGACTACGTGGTGCAGGAATTGCCGGCGCTGGTCGAAGCGCATTTCCCGGCTTCGGACAAACGCGGCATCAGCGGCCACTCCATGGGCGGCCACGGTGCGCTGGTCTGCGCCTTGCGCAACCCGGGGCTTTACCGTTCGGTGTCGGCTTTTTCGCCGATCAACAATCCAATGGATTGCCCTTGGGGCCAGAAGGCGTTCTCCCGTTACTTGGGAGAAGACCGCTCGAAATGGCGGGAATGGGATGCCTGTGCATTGATTGCCGAGGCGCAGGAGAAGCTGCCATTGCTGGTGGACCAGGGCGATCGCGATGATTTCCTGGCCAACCAGCTCAAGCCCGAAGCCTTGCAACAGGCGGCCAAGTCCGCCGGCCATCCGTTGGAGTTGCGCCTGCAACCGGGCTACGACCACAGCTACTTCTTCATCGCCAGCTTCATTGACGACCACTTGCAGCATCATGCGCGCGCTCTAAACGCCTAATGCAGGTAGAATCACGCCCTGACAAAAATCGGGGCGTTTTTTTATGCGTATTGGCCACGGCTACGATGTTCACCGTTTCGCTGAAGGCGACTTCATTACTCTGGGCGGCGTGCGGATCGCACACGGCTTCGGGCTGCTCGCGCATTCTGACGGTGATGTCCTGCTGCATGCCTTGAGCGATGCCTTGCTCGGCGCCGCGGCGCTGGGTGACATCGGCAAGCACTTCCCCGACACCGACCCGCAATTCAAAGGCGCCGACAGCCGCGTGCTGCTGCGCCATGTGGTCTCGCTGATCCATGCCAAGGGCTGGAAAGTCGGCAATGTCGATAACACCATCGTTGCCCAGGCCCCCAAAATGGCTCCGCACATCGAAGCGATGCGCCAGTTGATCGCCGAGGATCTTCAAGTTGAGTTGGACCAAGTGAACGTGAAAGCCACCACCACCGAGAAGCTTGGTTTCGTCGGGCGCGAAGAAGGCATTGCCGTCCATTCCGTTGCCTTGTTGCTGCGCCCATGACCGAACTGGAACTGTTGGGGCCGCGTGCCTATGGCCCATCGCTGGGCAGCGCGGTCCTCAAGGCCACCGCTGAAGATTTCCAGGTCGACGAAGTGCTCGATATCCCGTTGACGGGCGATGGCGAGCATTTGTGGATCTGGGTGGAAAAGCGCGGCCTGAACACTGAAGAGGCCGCCCGGCGCATCGCCAAGGCCGCCGGCGTGCCGTTGCGCACCGTCAGCTACGCCGGGCTCAAGGATCGCCAGGCCCTGACCCGCCAGTGGTTCAGCGTCCAACTGCCGGGCAAGGCCGATCCCGACCTGTCGGCGGCGCAGAACGACACGCTGAAGATCCTCAAGACCGCACGTCACAGGCGCAAGCTGCAACGCGGCGCGCACTCGGCCAATGGCTTCACCCTGCGCCTGACCCAGTTCAAGGGGGACGTGGCCGCCATCGAGGCGCGGCTGCAACAGATCATGCGCCAGGGTATCCCCAATTATTTCGGCGCCCAGCGCTTCGGCCATGACGGCGGTAATGTCGCCGACGCCCGTGCCTGGGCGGCGCGCAAGGCCTTGCCGGAACAGCGCAATGTACGCTCGCGACTGTTGTCCACCGCCCGCAGTTTCCTGTTCAACCGGGTGCTGGCGGCGCGGGTCGCCGATGGCACCTGGCAACAAGCGCAGGTCGGCGACTTGCTGGCCTTCACTGACAGCCGCAGTTTTTTCCCGGCCGGTGAGGCTGAATGCAGCGATCCACGCCTGGCGATCCTCGATCTGCATCCGACCGGGCCGCAGTGGGGCGAGGGACCATCGCCTGCCGCCGGTGCGACCTTTGAGTTGGAACAGGCCATCGCCGAGGGCGAGGCCGATCTGCGGGACTGGTTGATAAACGCGGGAATGAGTCACGAACGTCGCATCCTGCGACTGCCCATTGGCGGGCTGTCGTGGCATTATCCCCAGCCTGACATTCTGCAATTGGAATTCGTCCTGCCGGCCGGATGTTTCGCCACTGTCTTGGTGCGCGAACTCGTCGATCTGGTGCCGGTGGGGCAGACGGACAGCCCATGCGTATTCTGATTTCTAACGACGACGGGGTGACAGCACCCGGTCTTGCCGCGCTTTATGCTGCGCTGGCGGATTTTGCCGAGTGCGTGGTCATCGCTCCGGACCAGGACAAAAGCGGCGCCAGCAGCTCGCTGACGCTCGACCGTCCGTTGCACCCCTGCTATCTGGATAACGGTTTCATCAGCCTCAACGGGACCCCGACCGATTGCGTGCACCTGGGTATCAACGGGTTGCTGGAACGAGCACCGGACATGGTGGTGTCGGGCATCAACCTGGGCGCCAACCTGGGGGATGACGTGCTTTATTCCGGGACAGTCGCCGCTGCCCTGGAAGGTCGCTTCCTGGGAAACACGTCGTTCGCCTTTTCCTTTGTTTCACGCCAGGTCGACAACTTGCCGACCGCCGCCTACTTCGCCCGTAAATTGGTCGAAGCCCATGGTGCGCTGGACCTGCCGCCACGTACGGTGTTGAACGTGAATATCCCGAATCTGCCGCTCGATCATATCCGTGGCATCCAGCTCACGCGCCTGGGCCACCGCGCCCGCGCTGCCAGGCCCACGCACGTGGTCGACCCACGCGGCAAGGCCGGCTACTGGATCGCCGCCGCCGGGGATGCCGAGGACGGCGGGCCGGGCACCGATTTCCATGCAGTGATGCAAGGTTATGTCTCGATCACGCCGTTGCAGTTGGACCGCACCTTCAATGACGCCTTTCGAAACCTCGATGGCTGGCTGGAGGGGCTGCGCTGATGGCTCGTGAGCAAGACGATATGATGCGCCGCGGGATTGGCATGACCTCCCAACGCACCCGTGAACGACTGATCCAGCGTCTCTACGAAGAAGGCCTGTCCAACGCCCAGGTGTTGGAGGTGATTCGCCGCACACCGCGCCATCTGTTCGTCGATGAAGCCCTGGCCCATCGCGCCTACGAAGACACGGCGTTGCCCATCGGCCACAACCAGACCATTTCCCAGCCGTACATGGTGGCCCGCATGAGCGAGTTGCTGCTGGAGGCCGGGCCGCTGGACAAGGTGCTGGAGATCGGTACCGGTTCGGGTTACCAGACGGCGGTGTTGTCGCAGCTGGTCGAGCGGGTGTTTTCCGTCGAGCGGATCAAGGTGCTGCAGGATCGCGCCAAGGAACGCCTGGTGGAGCTGAACCTGCGCAACGTGGTGTTTCGTTGGGGCGATGGCTGGGAAGGGTGGCCGGCCTTGGCGCCCTACAACGGCATCATCGTGACCGCGGTGGCCACCGACGTGCCCCAGGCCCTGCTGGATCAGCTCGCCCCTGGTGGACGGCTGGTCATTCCCGTGGGCGCCGGTGAAGTCCAGCAACTGATGCTGATCGTGCGCGAAGAACATGGTTTTTCGCGACACGTCCTGGGAGCGGTGCGATTCGTGCCGTTGCTCAATGGACCGTTGGCCTGAGCATTTATAAACAGGCGCTGAATTCCGTGGCCACGCCTGTGTCTTACAGCGGCACCGATTCGCTGAACAGAGCCCAATGGCGTCGAGCAAACGTGTGCGGCGGCGCGTTGCGCTTCATTAATAGAGGCGCAGTGGTTGCCAGCTATATTTGTATGAACGCTGCCTGGACAGGCAGCCTCCAATTTTTCAGCCACCACAAAGGGAGCGGCGGGTGAGTCTCACAGTCATTGCGCAGCGTATGGGTATCACGAGCTTTCAGCGCCTGGTGACTGGCCTTGTCTTGAGCACTTTGCTGGTCGGTTGTTCCAGTACGCCGTCGAGCAATGTCCGGGTTGTCGATCGCAACAGCGCAACACCTCAACGTCCTACGGTAACGACCGGCCAATATGTAGTCCGTCGCGGCGATACGCTGTTTTCCATCGCTTTTCGCTACGGCTGGGACTACAAGGCCCTCGCGGCACGCAACAACATTCCTGCGCCTTATACGATTCACCCCGGTCAGACGATTCGCTTCGATGGCCGTAGCGGTTCAACGCCTACCGCAGTGGTGACACAGTCCGGTTCGACGGCTTCGTCGTCGAGCAAAACCACGGTCATTCGCCGGCCGGCGGGGTCTGGGACAGCGGTAATACCGTCCGTCGCGAGCAAACCAGCCCCTGCTCCGATGCCTCCTGCGGGTCCCGCCCCGACTGGCTGGGGATGGCCTTCTAATGGCGTTCTCATTGGAAAATTCTCTTCAAACGGTAGTTTGAATAAAGGAATTGATATCGCCGGGGATTTGGGACAGCCTGTTTTAGCCGCGTCTGATGGCACGGTTGTGTACGCCGGGAGTGGTTTGAGGGGCTACGGCGAACTCGTGATCATCAAACACAGCGATACCTACGTCAGTGCCTACGGTCACAACCGCAGGCTGTTGGTTCGGGAGGGGCAGCAGGTCAAGGTCGGACAGACAATTGCCGAAATGGGATCAACGGGAACGGACCGGGTGAAACTGCACTTTGAGATTCGCCGACAAGGTAAACCAGTCGATCCGCTGCAATTCCTGCCACGTCGTTGATTTGATTGTCAGCCTGTTCCGTCACGTAGAGGGAACAGGCTCCAGCGTTGCCAAGGATAAAGGCGTCGCTTGAGCTTGAGGTCGAACTCACCAAAGGACTATAACAATGGCTCTCAGTAAAGAAGTGCCGGAGTTTGACATCGACGATGAGGTTCTCCTTATGGAGACCGGCATCGCTATGGATTCGATGTCGAATGATGAAGGGGCGACTCCACCTTCCGTTCGTGCCAAATCCAGACACTCCGCTTCACTTAAACAACATAAGTACATCGATTACACGCGGGCGCTCGACGCCACCCAGTTGTACCTCAATGAAATCGGTTTCTCGCCACTGCTCTCCCCCGAGGAAGAAGTTCATTTTGCGCGGCTGTCGCAAAGTGGCGACCCGGCCGGTCGAAAACGCATGATTGAAAGCAACTTGCGCCTGGTGGTGAAAATCGCCCGACGCTACGTCAATCGTGGGCTTTCGCTGCTGGACCTGATCGAAGAGGGCAACCTGGGCCTGATTCGCGCCGTCGAGAAATTCGACCCCGAGCGCGGCTTCCGCTTCTCGACCTACGCGACCTGGTGGATCCGCCAGACCATCGAACGGGCGATCATGAATCAGACCCGGACGATCCGGTTGCCGATTCATGTGGTCAAGGAACTGAACGTCTACCTGCGGGCCGCCCGCGAGTTGACCCAGAAACTCGACCATGAACCGTCACCCGAGGAAATCGCCAACCTGCTGGAAAAACCGGTGGGTGAGGTCAAGCGCATGCTTGGGCTCAACGAGCGGGTCTCCTCGGTGGACGTTTCCCTGGGGCCGGACTCGGATAAAACCTTGCTGGACACCCTCACCGATGATCGACCTACCGATCCATGCGAGCTGTTGCAGGACGATGACCTGTCCCAGAGCATCGACCAGTGGCTTTCGGAGCTGACCGACAAGCAACGGGAAGTGGTGATCCGCCGCTTCGGCTTGCGGGGGCATGAAAGCAGCACCCTTGAAGATGTAGGCCTGGAGATTGGTTTGACCCGTGAACGGGTCAGGCAGATCCAGGTGGAAGGCCTCAAGCGTCTCCGGGAGATCCTGGAGAAGAATGGCCTGTCGAGTGAGTCGCTGTTTCAATAACCCGAGTGCAGCGCAGCAAGAAAAGCCCCGACTGGTTCGGGGCTTTTCCGTTTCCGAAGGGATGTTTTTCCAGGGCCGCTCTATTTGTAGGTTCGACTTGTAAGCCTTTGCCTAGTGTTGCGTAAGCGATCGGTTTCTCGTTGGCGGGACAGACAGCTATAAGCGTCGTGATTTTTCTGTACTTATATGATTTATAAGGACTTTTATTTTGTGAATGTGGCGTGACAGAACAAGCCACCTGTATCAGCCGCGTTGCACTCGCCTGGGAAAATACTAATATCAGTCCTGTGTCGACGGACAGACACACCCGTCAAGGATGATGGGAAGGAAGGACATCGCAGGACGCGATTCATCAGGACGATGAATAGGATTAAAGGGATTAGGGAAAAAATGTGGGCGGGTCAAACCGCCCCTTTTTTTTGCCTGCGATTTCTTGAATCCGGAAAAGCAAAAAGGCCCGCAAGGGGCCTTTTCATCGAACGATGGGTAATCAGCGTTCCAGGTCTGCGATCTTGCCAGTCTTGCCATCCCACTCTTCGGCGTCGGGCAGAGCGTCTTTCTTCTCGGTGATGTTCGGCCAGATGTCCGCCAGTTCGGCGTTCAGCTCGATGAAGTTCTCCATGCCGGCCGGCACTTCGTCTTCCGAAAAGATGGCGTTCGCCGGGCATTCCGGTTCACACAGGGCGCAGTCGATGCACTCGTCCGGGTGAATGACCAGGAAGTTCGGGCCTTCGTAGAAGCAGTCCACCGGACAGACTTCTACACAATCGGTGTACTTGCACTTGATGCAGTTGTCGGTGACGACGAAGGTCATTTCTAATTCTCTCCTCAGGCGGCGGCAGCGAAGACCCTTCACGGTGGGCTCGCAAGGTTTGGGAGCGATAGTCTGCGAACCAGGCTAAAAGCCCGCAGCATCCCAAACCGCGCGAGATTCTAACAGCTTGAAAGCCTGTGCGTTAGATCCGTGTCTTCAATGTATAGAGTAAATCGAGCGCCCGGCGTGGGCTCAGGTCGTCCAGATCGAGTTTGGCCAGCTCGTCGAGCACCGGATGTGGCAGGCTGGCGAACAGATCGCTTTGCTGCGGTGCGGCCGGTTTGCCCTTGGTCAGGCGTGGCGCTTCGTGGGGCAGGCTGGTGGTTTCCAGGCGGCTCAGGTGCTCACGGGCCCGACTGATCACTTCGCTCGGCACGCCGGCCAATTGCGCCACTGCCAGGCCGTAGCTCTGGCTGGCCGGGCCGGGCAGCACATGGTGCAGGAACACGATACGCTCGTTGTGCTCGGTGGCGTTGAGGTGCACGTTGGCCACCAGCGGCTGGCTTTCCGGCAATACGGTGAGTTCGAAGTAGTGAGTGGCGAACAACGTGTAGGCCCGCAGGTGCGCGAGGCGTTCGGCTGCTGCCCAGGCCAGGGACAAGCCGTCAAAGGTACTGGTGCCACGTCCGACTTCGTCCATCAGCACCAGGCTGCGTTCGGTGGCGTTGTGCAGGATATTCGCGGTTTCGCTCATCTCTACCATGAAGGTCGAACGCCCACCGGCCAGGTCGTCGCTGGAACCGATCCGGGTGAAAATCCGGTCCACCAGGGACAATTCGCAACTGGCCGCCGGGACGAAACTGCCGATGTGGGCCAGCAGCACGATCAACGCGGTCTGGCGCATGTAGGTCGATTTACCGCCCATGTTCGGACCGGTGATCACCAGCATGCGGGTGTTGTCGTCCAGGCTCAGGTCGTTGGCCACGAACGGCGTGGTCAGGACCTGCTCGACCACCGGGTGACGACCCTGGCTGATGCGCATGCACGGCTCGCTGACGAAGCGCGGGCAATTCAGGTCCAGGTTCAGCGCACGTTCGGCCAGGTTGCTCAGCACGTCCAGTTCCGCCAAGGCGCCGGCGGTGTCCTGCAAGGGGGGCAATTGGCTGATCAGGTCCTCGAGCAATGCTTCGTAGAGCATCTTTTCCCGGGCCAGGGCGCGGCTCTTGGCGGACAGCGCCTTGTCTTCGAACGCCTTGAGTTCCGGGGTGATGAAACGCTCGGCGCCCTTGAGGGTCTGGCGGCGAACATAATCGGCGGGGGCTTGCTCGGCCTGCTTGCTCGGCAGCTCGATGAAGTAGCCGTGGATGCGGTTGTAGCCGACCTTGAGGTTAGCCAGGCCGGTGCGGGCTTTTTCCCGGGCTTCGAGGTCGATCAGGAACTGACCGGCGTTTTCGCTCAGCGCTTGCAACTCGTCGAGTTCGGCGTCGTAGCCGGTTTTCAGCACGCCACCGTCGCGGATCACCGCCGGTGGGTTGTCGATAATGGCTTTTTCCAGCAGCGCGGCCAGTTCCGGGTAGGTGCTGGTGGTGCGCGCCAGTTGTTGCAGGTGCGGCGCTTCGAGGTCGGTCATCGCCACTTGCAGCTCGGGCAAGGCGCCGAGGGCATCGCGCAGGCGCGCCAGGTCACGGGGACGGGCGTTGCGCAGGCCGATACGGGCGAGGATTCGCTCGATGTCACCGATTTCCTTGAGCTGCGGTTGCAACTGCTCGAAGCGATAGCGATCCAGCAGGCAGGTAATGGAGGATTGACGCGCCAGCAGCACAGTCAGGTCCCGCAGCGGCCGATTCAACCAGCGGGTCAGCAGGCGGCTACCCATGGCGGTCTGGCAGCGATCGACCACCGATTGCAACGTGTTGTCGCGCCCGCCGGCCAGGTTGGTGTCCAGTTCCAGGTTGCGGCGGCTCGCACCGTCCAGCACCACGGTGTCATCCAGGCGTTCGTGACGCAGGCTGCGCAAGTGGGGCAGGGCGGTGCGCTGGGTTTCCTTGGCGTAGGCCAGCAGGCAACCGGCCGCGCCGATGGCCAGGGTCAGGTTCTCGCAACCGAAACCCTTGAGGTCCTGGGTGGAAAACTGCTGGCAGAGACTTTTCAGCGCCGAATCACGCTCGAAATCCCACGGCGCCCGACGACGCACGCCACGGCGTTTTTCTGCCGGCAGGTCTTTGGGCCAGTCGTCCGGGATCAACAGCTCCACCGGATTGACCCGCTCCAGCTCCGCCAGCAGGTTTTCCCAGCCCTTGATTTCCAGCACCGAGAAATTGCCGCTGGTGATGTCCAGCACCGCCAGGCCGAACAGGCGTTCATCCCCCAGCACCGCGGCGATCAGGTTGTCCCGGCGTTCATCCAGCAAGGCCTCGTCACTGACCGTACCCGGGGTGATGATCCGCACGACTTGGCGTTCCACGGGGCCCTTGCTGGTGGCCGGGTCGCCGACTTGCTCGCAGATCACAACGGATTCGCCGAGCTTGACCAGCTTCGCCAGGTAACCTTCCGCCGCGTGGTAAGGAATCCCACACATCGGAATCGCCATCCCCGCCGATTGCCCACGCGCCGTCAGGGTGATGTCCAACAGCTTGGCGGCCTTCTTCGCGTCCTCGTAGAAGATCTCGTAGAAGTCGCCCATGCGGTAGAACATCAGCTGGTCGGGGTGCTGGTTCTTCAGGCGCCAGTATTGCTGCATCATGGGCGTGTGGGAGGACAGGTCGTTCACGGCTGTATTCATGGGTGTCAGGGAAGCTCGTTGAAAGGTGTGGGGCAAAAGGAGGGGCATTGGCCCGGCTTTTCCGCGATGGGCGCAAGGTTAACATGGGCGGTCTGGTGCTACCCAGCGTTTGGGATTGTGTGTATATCCGTTGCTGCGGCAACGGCCACTTAGGGTTCCGCCCTTACGGCGGCTCACTTTCGAAGAGCGCGAAAGTAAGCAAAGCGCTTTTGCCCCACCACTCGGTGCCTCGCCTAGGCTCGGCATGCCTGAACGAAGGCATTGCTCCGTGGGCCGCTGCGAAGGGCCATCCATGGCCCAGCGCGGCTAACCCGGCATCCATGCCGGGTTGCCCACTGCGCAATACCTTCGTTCAGCCAGCGTGGTTAATGGGGCGCCGAGATCAACGTCCACCGCGAGGCGGCCTGATAGCCGACCTGGTTCTTGGTGGGACCGCGTCTCCCCTGTGGGAGTGGGCTTGCTCGCGAAGGCGGCCTGACAGCCGACCTGATTCTTGGTGGGACCGCGTTTCCCCTGTGGGAGCGGGCTTGCTCGCGAAGGCGGCCTGATAGCCGACCTGGTTCTCCGGTTGTACCCCGATCCAACTGTGGGAGCGAGCTTGCTCGCGATGATGGCTGCCAATACAACTGGGTTTTAACTGGACTACCGCTATCGCGAGCAAGCTCGCTCCCACAGTGATTACTCGGGTTTCTCTTAAAAGGCCTACCTCACTTCAACCACATCCAACGCCCGATTCGCCAGCAATTGGCCCAGCTCAATCATCTGCTGGACCCCCAACGCGATATGTCGTCGTGAGCCCTCCAGGTCGAACGCCAGATCACTGACCATCGCATTGGCCGAGGCCAGGGTTTCGCTGAGGTTGGCGAGCAGGCATTCGGCGTCGATGTCGGGGGCGATGATGAAAAGGGTATCGGGTGTGTCGCAGGTTTCTTTGTCGGCTTTCGGCTTGAGGTAATAGTCCAGGGCGCGGGTGGCCGCGTCATCGAGTTTCTTGGTGTTGCGGGAGACGTGATCGTCTGGGGGATTTGGAGTGTTCTTCGGCATTCTATGGATCCTTGAAGTTGAGCCACCACTCACTCGCGACTAAACGAGGGGCGGCAGCTGTACGCAGGTTAGTCGACCGGGGATCCAAGAAACCGGCGCGCCCGAAGGCGCCCTGCGCACAGCTACCATCAAGTGCAGGAATAGAAGTACCTGACTGAATGGAGCAATGAGCACCTTGGAATACCGAGCGACTAAACCCGATCACTGATGGGCAGTGACGAGACCAAAGTACCGATGGGATCCAAGGTGGACAAGCCGGCGGATTCTGGCGCAGTTGTAGGCAGAGGCGCAAGGCGATGTAGCCTGGTGTCGCACATTTGAAGGACGGGGGCGGAGCCTTTTCCTAAGGGAGGGTAGGGCGATTCCGTGGCGAGGGAGCTTGCTCCCGCTGGGCTGCGCAGCAGACCCTTTTTGTGGGCGCTTCGCACCCAAGCGGGAGCAAGCTCCCTCGCCACAATGAATTCAAAAGGCCTGCATTGCCTATTTATGCAAAACAGCATTTGTCTTCTGCGAAAAGAACAAGCACTATGCGCGTTATGCAAAAACGCAACGTTTCTACCGTATTAAGAGCATTGCTCGATCAGCACGGGATCTCCCCCACGGAGCTTCACCGGCGTACCGGCGTGCCTCAGTCCACCCTCTCGCGGATCCTCAGCGGCAAGATCGTCGATCCTTCGGATAAACACATCTCGAAGATCGCCGAATATTTTGCCGTGAGCACCGACCAGTTGCGCGGGCGCGCAGACGTTGTGCCCGCCGGCAATGTTCGCCGCGATGAGCCGCATTCCGAACTCAAGGACATAAGCCTGTGGGACGACGAAACACCCGTCGAAGAAGACGAAGTGTCGGTCCCTTTTCTGCGCGAGGTTGAATTGGCTGCTGGATCAGGAAGATTCGTCATCGAGGAAAGCGAGCGCTCCAGCCTGCGCTTCGGCAAGCGCAGCCTGCGCCATAACGGCGTGCAGTTCGACCAGGCCAAGTGCGTGACGGTGCGCGGCAACAGCATGTTGCCGGTGCTGCGCGACGGTGCCACGGTCGGGGTGAACGCAGGCAAATGCGGGATCGGCGACATCGTCGACGGTGACCTCTACGCCATCAATCACAACGGCCAACTGCGGGTGAAGCAGCTTTATCGCCTGCCCACCGGCATCCGCCTGCGCAGCTTCAATCGCGACGAACATCCGGATGAGGACTACACGTTCCAGGAAATGCAGGACGAGCAAATCGTCATCCTCGGTCACGTCTTCTGGTGGGGCATGTACGCCCGTTAACCCCTCCGCTGTCAGATAAAACCCGCCGCCGTGCGGGTTTTTTTTCGTCTCCCGAAAACCTTCAACCCCGTGTTTGCAAGGGTTCCATGCGTTTACGCATTCTTAATGCATAAATAAATGCATTCACGCATTGACTGTATATGCATCCATGCATATTCTGTGTCCAAGCCGCTCGACAAAGTGGCTGGCAACGAAGCTCTTTAGTTCCACCAACAGGCAGCGATGAACCGGCCTTAACGGTTCAGAGGGTTGGCAACTGACCCGGGTGTGCAGCGTAAAGCACCAGAAGCAGTTATCCGGCGGGCAGGGACCGCGGCCGGAGGAACAATTTGAATGGATCCGTACCGCGCCAGTCGCGCCGAAAGATCAAGCGCATTACTGAAAAGCCTGGGCAACCGGGCTTTTTGGAATGCCTGCATCGTGAGGTGCGTTCAAACACATCACCACCGCCAATGGAGGGCTTTCAATGCTGAAGGATTTCAGATGCGGTCACTGCAAACGACTTCTGGCCCGCGTGGGCGAGAACACCGAACTCCAGATCAAATGTTCCCGGTGTGGGACGTTGAATCATGTGAAGGCCGTTGAGCCTCGAGTGAACGCCGGCGAGCGAACAGCGTGCGGAATAGACCCTGCACTCCGTACTCAATGACATCCATCGAGGTAAGAAAAATTAAATTACTCAAAAGAATCCTACTGGCGACTGCGTTTCTGTCGTCCTTCGTATCCCTGAACACTTGGGCTGATACGGCCATGTCGTGGAACTTGGCCCGGGACATGTACCTGATGATCGAAGCCGCACCGGCCGGTTCGCCATGGTCACTCATGCAAAACAAATCGGGGGTGAATGTCTCGGCTAACTACACGCTCTTTCCTACGTTCAAGGCGGGGACATGCAATGGCCAGCCAACCACCTGCTGGCGGGACGATGCTACGGGAGCCTGGATTTCCATTCCCAACGCAAATTTCACCTTCACGGGTTCAGGCACCAGTTTCGTATTCAAGCAGGGCGATGTAGCCACACATCCCGGCACCAACAGCCAGAGCATCTTCCGCTGGGCCAGTCCTGTCACCGGCAACATCAACGTACTGGGGCGGGTCAACGACCTGCATAACGCCTGCGGGGATGGGATTGGCTGGTCGCTCAACTTGGGCGACACCGTGCTCCAGTCCGGAAGCCTGGCAAACGGCGGCAGCACTACGTTTATGTTGAGTAGCGTAGCGGTTACGCCGACGTCTTCGCTTTATCTGGTCATCGACCGGAAGGCCAACAACTCCTGCGACGCGACCAGCATCGACATGCTCATCACTCGATAAGCGCGATTGGGCCCCTTAACTTCAAACCCTTACTCCCCAGGAAACGAGACATGACAAACGAGCAACAAGCGTTGCTGGACATGCCGATCTGGCTGGTCATCGTGCTCGCCCTGGTGGGCGGGGTGTCCGGCGAGATGTGGCGCGCTGACAAGGAGGGCGCCCGTGGCTGGCCGTTGCTGCGCCGCGTGGTGCTGCGCTCTGGTGCCTGCGTGGTCTGCGGGGTTTCGGCAACCATGCTGTTGTATGCCCTCGGCATGTCGATCTGGAGCGCCTGCGCCCTGGGTTGCCTGACCGCCATGGCCGGTGCCGATGTGGCGATCGGTCTTTACGAGCGCTGGGTCGCCAAGCGGATTGGCGTATGCGAAGTGCCACCGCGGGACCTGCCGCCCGACCAGCAGTGAATCGACAGAGCTGATCCATACAAAAGGAGGCGATCAATGCCTGCCCTTATCGAAAAACCGTCGCAGCTGTTCGCCGCCATTGCCCAGACGCTGCGCATCACTTATCCCACCTTGAAAGTCGGTAGCCCTCAGGAGTTCGATGGCACCGACGACCAACCCTGGGTGCTGATTGCCATTGAACGCGATGCGTCAGGCAACCGCGCCAATGACGGGCGTATCGCCCATGTCCTGACGGTTTCCCTGCAAGTGGTCATGGCCGTTCCAGGCTGGGAGGCCTGCGATCTGGCCGGTGAATTGAAACACCTGGTCGTGGATAACCGCTGGGGCCTGTCGGGTGATCAATGCGATCTGCCCACGGAAATCGATGGCCTCGCCTCCACGTTCATCCACGAAGCACGGGCGTACAGCGCCTGGACCCTTTCCTTCAACCAAACCCTGTACCTCGGCCCGACGCTGCTGGAGGACCCGTTGGGCATCCCGAAATTTGCCCGTACCTGGGAAGTGTCGAACATCGACGACCCGGATCAATACACCGCACTCGAGGGCTGAGCCATGTTCGATGGGCTGTTACGGATGCATCTGGGGCCGATCATCGAGCGTCTGGCACAGATGGAAACCGAGCTGGAAGACCTGCATCGACGTGCGGA
This sequence comes from Pseudomonas fluorescens, assembly GCF_001307275.1. NCBI lineage: Bacteria > Pseudomonadati > Pseudomonadota > Gammaproteobacteria > Pseudomonadales > Pseudomonadaceae > Pseudomonas > Pseudomonas fluorescens. The sequence goes on along the minus strand of NZ_CP012831.1, from coordinate 1,296,288 downwards.
GAGTTTCTGCCGCATCGGCGTTTGCCAGGAAGTCGATGCGGCCAGCAACACCTGCAAGGTCAGCCATGGTGGGTTGCTGACACCGGCGATCCGCTTTTTCAATCCGAGCGCCGGCGCCCAGAGCGAGTCGCGGATTCCGTCCGTGGGCGAGCAATGCCTGTTACTGAACCATGGCGGCGGCGAGAGCGGTGGGCAGGCGGTGGCGTTGTTCGGCCTCAACGGCGGTCAGTTCCCGCCCGTCTCGACCCAGGCCTCGCTGACGCGTCGTCTCTATCAGGACGGTACGGAAAACGGCTACGACCACGCCAGCCATGTCCTGCACTGGCAAAACGGCCCGGCGGCGTTCAGCGGTTCCCGTGAAGCCCTCCAACTGAGCATCGGCCCGTCGCGGTTGGCGATGACAGCCGAGGCCATCGAATTGCAAGTCGGCGCCGTCGGCATTCGGCTCGACGCTTCCGGTGTGCACCTGAGCGGCCCGGTGGTGGATCACCAGGGGCGCGTCATCAGTACCGCATAAGAGATTTCCTCATGATTGGAATCGATCGAAATACCGGCGCCACGGTCGACGACTGGCTGCAGTTCGTGCAGCGCGCCACCCGTGCATTGACCACGCCGTTGGGCACTCGCCAGAAGCGTCCGTTGTATGGCTGTGCACTCACGCAGTTGCTGGGGCAGAACCTCGGCGACGACCTGCTGATCCTCGCCCAGAGCCACGCGGCCCAAGCGTTCTACAACCCGGACAACGGCATCGATGATTTCGAGCCGCAGGTCATTGTCGCCAGCCGGCAGGGTGCCGGATTGCTGCTGCGTTTCGCTGGCACCTGGAAAAACCGCAAACAGACTTTCGAGGTGGTGACATGAGCATGTTGATACCCGGCCAGAACCAGTTGGCTGAACCGGCCATCGTCACCGTCGACGCGTTCGAGGATTTGCTCGCGGAGTTCAAGACCTTCGTGGTCGAGTACGTCGCCGCACGCTCTCCCGCCAGCGCGGCGAAGCTGGTGGACAGCCTCGAAAACGAAAGCGAACTGCTGACCCTGGCCCTGGAGGCGTTCTGTGTCCGGCTGCAAACCCACGAACGCAAATACAACGCTCGCATCAAGCAGATGCTGGCGTGGTGGGCCACCGGAACCAACCTCGATGCCCGCCTTGCGGACATGGGCTTGGAGCGGCAGTTGCTAGACCCGGGCGACCCGGCGGCCTTCCCGCCCATCCCCCCGGTCTACGAGAGCGACGATGACGCTCGGTTGCGTTATTACCTGGCGCCCCACGCCCCGGCAGCCGGCTCGCGCATGCAGTATCGGCGGGAGATTTTTACCTTGGGGGAGCGGCCCGTCGTGAAGGTGGAAAGCGCCTCGGCCGGTGTGGTGACAGTCACCTACACCTTCGACCCGGACGGTCGTGCGGCGCAGGTCAAGGACGGTAACGCACGCCGGACGGCGCCGGGCCAGGTCACGGTCACGGTGTTGTCCCGTGAGGGTGATGGGACGCCATCCGAAACGCTGCTCGACGGTGTTCGCCAGCATTTCGCTCGGCCTGATGTGCGACCGGAAACGGACCTCGTTATTGTCCAGGGCGCGCAGATCAAACCCTACAAAATCCGCGTCGTGGCGAAGATCAATGCCGGCCCGGATTCGGGCTTGACCCAGGTTGCCGCCGAACAGCAATTGCGGGAATACGCTGAGGCGTGTCATCGATTGGAAGGTCGAGTGGACCCGAGCTGGATCGACTACACGCTGCACAGTGCCGGCGCGGTTCAGCTCCAGATTCTCGAACCGCTCCAGCCGATCGTGACGACGGCTTTTCAAGCCCCGTATTGCACAGGCGTCGAGGTCGAGGTGGACACGTTATGAGTGACGACACACCACGCCTGAGCCTGCTGCCGATCAACAGTTCGCCACTGGAACGGGCGCTGGATCTCGGTTTCGCCCGGCTGCTCGAACGCATCGATCCGCCGTTTCCCGAGCTGATGAACCCGGCGGCCACGCCCTTGGCGTTCCTGCCATATCTCGCAGCAGACCGCGGCGTCAGTGAATGGAGTTCCGCGGCGCCCGCAGTTGAAAAGCGCCTGACCGTTGAACTCGCCTGGCCCACCGCCCGGCAGGCCGGGACGCGAAAGGCGCTGGAAAATGCCGCCAAGGGTTTGCAGCTGATGCCTGAAGTGCGCGCCTGGTATGAGCAAACGCCACCGGGCCCGCCCTACAGTTTTTCCGTCAGGGCGTTTACCGAGCAGCCCTACAGCGAAGCTATCGATGCCCGTCTCGACCGTCGCCTGGCCGGTGCCAAGAGCGAGCGCGACACCTTGACGGTGTCTGTCGGTTTGAGGGCCTTCGGCAGGCATGTCATCGGTGCCGCGACGCTGTGCGGCGAACTGACCACGGTTTATCCGGTTGTCATCGAAGGGCTTGAAGCCTCGGGCCAGGCCTTCATGGCCGCCGGGCTCTACAGCGTCGAAACCTCCACTATTTATCCACAGGGGTCCTAAATGGCCGACTACTACACCCTGCTCACCGATGCGGGGATCGCCTACGAAACCGCCTGCAAGGCGGCGGGCACACCCATCAAGCTGTCGCAGATTTCCGTTGGTGACGGCGGCGGCGCGGAATACAACCCGGCCGCGACGGCGACGGCACTCAAGCGCGAAGTCTGGCGTGGGCCGCTCAATGCGCTGTTCCAGGATGAAAACAACCCGAGCTGGTTGCTGGCCGAGGTCACCATCCCGTCCGATGTGGGCGGCTGGTATGTGCGTGAGGCCGGGCTCTGGACCGATACCGGCATCCTCTATGCGATTGTCAAATATCCGGAGTCGTTCAAACCGGTGTTGGCGACGTCTGGTTCGGGCAAAGAGTTCTACATTCGGTCGATTTTCGAGACCAGCAATGCCGAGCTGGTGACGTTGCTGATCGACGACACGGTGGTCAAGGCGACGCGGGCCTGGGTGGCCGGCTATGTGGCCGACGAACTCGCCAAACTCGACAGGAAGCAGTCGGTGCGGGTGGCGACAACGGCCAACATTGCCTTGAGTGGCGCGCAAGCCATCGATGGTGTTGCGGTGATCGCCGGGAATCGGGTCCTGGTCAAGTCCCAGACCTTGGCGAAAGACAACGGTATCTACGTGGTTGCGAACGGCGCTTGGGTTCGGGCAAAGGATGCCGATGCGAGCGTCGACGTGACTTCGGGGTTGATTGTCTCGGTGGAGGAGGGCGCGACGCTTGCCAACACGATCTGGCAGTTGATTACCGACGGTACGATTGTACTGGGCACTACGGCGTTGACGTTTCAGAACATCACTCAAGGATTTGCGCCGCTCAATTCGCCGGTGCTGGTTAATCCGACGGCAAATACGCCGCCGCTATTCGACAACACGAAGTCGATCGCGACGACTGAATACGTTATGCGTGCCAGCGGTAACTATCGCGGCTTTACCAGCTTGACGTCGGCCACCACATTGACAGCAGCAGCGGTCGGCACTCTAGTTTCGGTGATCGGGACGTTCACGCTTACCTTGCCGACGGCCAACGCCCTACCATCGGGTGGTTCGATCCACTTCCGGAACATTGGCGGCGGCATTGTCACCGTGGCCTGTGTGGGGGCTGATCTAATCAACGCCGGGAACTTCAATCAGCCCAACAGTATTGCATTGCAGCCGGGTACCACCTTGGTGTTGAGCAGTAATGGTGTGACTGCCTGGTGGGCGGAAGGATCTGCACAGTTGCAGTTTTCCAAGGTGTTTGGTGACACCCCGGCGCAATTCGATAGCAGTAAGTTGCTGGCAACTACTGAGTTTGTGAAGAGAATGGGGGTCGAGTGGTCGAGCCTCACCTCGGTCAGCGCCAACACCGTTCTGGGGAATTCAAGCGCTGGCGGCATCGTTACTGCGTCAGCGTCGACGGCGATCAACGTTACTTTGCCGCCCACCGCGCCAGTAGGGCCAGGAGCCATGATCATGGTTCTGAGTGGCGGGGCAGGTGCTGTCACGCTGCTGGCTTCGAATGGCGAGCAGATTACTAATTCGAGCGGAAGCGCAATAGCACTTGTTTTGGGACAGGGTGATTTTGCGATATTGACCAGACTAACCGGCGAGTGGCGATTGGTCGGCGGTACCGCTGCGTTGAAGTTCTCCAATGCATTTGCCGCAATTTTTGGAAATACCGCCAATCAGGTATTACCAAGCGGCTGGATATTCAAAATCGGACACGCTTCAACGGATGTCGCGACAGGAACAGTGCCGGTAACGTTTCCTGTCGCATTCCCTACAGCCTGTATGTACGTAGGGGCGATCTATTCCGGGGCTACTTCCGCGACGAATCCATCCGTTTGTCAATCCGGGATACCGACCCGTACAGGTTTTACGGGCTACATCACTAATGTGGCTGGCAATAACTCTGCTGTCACTGTGGGTGGTTACAACTGGCTAGCCATCGGCTACTGAGGCGACTATGTACGCAAAATGGATTGAAGAAGACGGTCGATTTGCCTTCGAGCTAATTGATAACGGGGGCATTGAGATATCTGATGAGGATCATGCGGCGCTCTTTGAGCCGCGACAGGGGGGGAAGATCATCGGCAGGGGGCCTGATGGTTTTCCACAATTGCAAGACCCGTCATTGCCGACGCTAGCAGAGCTATCGCTCGTTGAGCGTGCATGGCGGAATAGGCAGCTTTCACTTACTGATGGGATGGTAACGCGTCATCGAGATGAGCTGGAAGATGGGACCGAAACCACGCTTTCGGTTGAGCAATACGCTGAGCTGCAAGCGTATCGCCGGATTCTACGTAATTGGCCTGAGGCCGGGGAGTTCCCGCTGAAGGAGCATCGTCCGCTCGCACCGTCTTGGCTAGCCGAGCAATCCCAGTAACCGCCCCGTAACTACGGGGCGTTTTCTTTTCCGCCAAAACAACTGACAACATCCGACAGCCCCTTCCTCAAGGGGCTTTTTCATATCTGGAGAAACCTAAATGGCACCACGCCAAACCTACACCGTGCTCCTCCCATTCCCCATCGGCGGTGGTCACTGGTCGACCGCCGGCCAGGAACTCGACCTGCTCGACGTCGAGGCCAATGCCTTGCGCAGCGCCGGTCGCCTGGAGCTGAAAAAAACCGAGGCTGGTGAACCGGTCTCTGCATCCACCCCGGCCAAAAAGGCCGCCACCAAGAAGGCTGAATAACCATGGCTGAGGTTTTGAACTTCGAGCACAACGGCATTACCGTCAATGCCACTGAATCTCCCGAGGCCATGGGTGGCCTGGGTGACAACGTCATCGGGCTGGTCGGCACCGCGCCGAATGCCAACCCGCTGATTCCGAAAAACACCCCGTTCCGCATCAACAGCTTCACCACCCAGGCCCAGTTGGACCCGACCGGTGCCGAAGCGGGGACGTTGTTCCACGCCGTCTACCAGATCCTCAAAGTGGTCAAGGTGCCGGTGTACGTGGTCATTGTCGAAGAGGGCGCCACGCTGGCCGACACGCAGAACAACGTGATCGGCGGTATCGAGGCGCAGACCGGGCGCAAGTTGGGCTTGGCCGCGTTGAGTGGGGTCGCTGAAGACCTGACCATCATCGGCGCGCCAGGCTTCACCGGCACCAAGGCCGTCGCCAGCGAGTTCGCCTCGTTCGGCAAGCGCATCAAGGCCCGTGTGGTGCTCGATGGCAAGGACGTCGCGGTCGCCGACCAGGTGACCTACAGCCAGGAACTGGGCGGCGCGGACCTTGGTTTCGACCGTTGCCTGGTGGTGCACAACATGCCGGCGGTGTATTCCAAGGCCGCGAAGAAAAACGTCTTCCTGGCCCCGTCGAGCCTGGCCATCGCCGCCCTCGCCAAGGTCAAGCAATGGGAGAGCCCGGGCAACCAGGTCACCTACGCCGAAGACGTTTCCCGCACCGTCGAATACAACATCCTCGACACCTCCACCGAAGGCGATCTGCTCAACCGCTACGGCGTCAGCTACTACGCCCGGACCATCCTCGGCGGCTTCTCGCTGCTGGGCAACCGTTCCATCACCGGCAAGTTCATCAGCTACGTCGGCCTGGAAGATGCCATCAGCCGCAAGCTGGTGAAAGCCGGCCAGAAAGCCATGGCGAAGAACCTGACCAAGTCGTTCATGGACCAGGAAGTCAAGCGCATCAACGACTGGCTGCAAACCCTGGTCGCCGACGAAACCATCCCGGGCGGCAGCGTGTACCTGCACCCGGAATTGAACAGCGTCGAGAAGTACAAGAACGGCACCTGGTACGTGGTCATCGACTACGGCCGCTACGCGCCGAACGAACACATGATTTATCAACTCAATGCCCGCGATGAAATCATCGAGCAGTTCCTGGAGGACGTTCTCTAATGTTTACCAACCGCGTAAGACAGGCCATCGCGGCCACCCTGCAGGGCCTGCCGTTGTCGGCGACCGTGGAAGAGTTCACCCCGCCGAAGATCGAATTCGAGATGGAAGAGATGCGTGGCGGCCGTTTCATTGGCGAGGAGATGGCCAAGGCCGGCAAAGCGCTGACGGCCAAGCTGACGCTGCAAGGCCTCGGTCCGGAAGTCATGCTGGCGCTGGGCGTGAGTGTGGGCGACGACATTCTGCTGAATGTGCGTGAAGCCGGCCAGGATCAGGACGGCAACACCTGGTTCACCTACCACACGGTGGGCGGCAAGTTGAAGTCCCTTGAGGAAACGACGCTGAAAATGAACGAGAAGCCCAAGACCATCCTTGATCTGTCCTGCCGCACCTACAACCGCCTGGAAAACGGCGTCCCGGTGATCGACATCGACGTGCGCACCCAGAAGTTCGTGCTCAACGGCGTCGACATCCTCGGCGATGCTCGCCGTGCGGTGTTGTTGCCGTAAACGAACGCCCGTCAGTTGAACCCAATCCCTGTGGGAGCGAGCTTGCTCGCGATAGCGGTGTGTCAGCCAACATCGATGCTGACTGATCCGACGTCATCGCGAGCAAGCTCACTCCCACAGGTTGTCCTCTGATTTATCAAGGAACCGATTCCATGTCCTGGACGCCTCCCGTTCACGTCTTGCTGTCGCCGATCGCCGGTGACGACGAAACGCAGATCGAGCAACTCCCCCTCAAGCCGCTGTACTACGCCGCGCAAAAAGACGCCCTGGCCCGCGCCGGCGATGACGAAGACGATCAGTTTTTCGAGTTGGCCAAACTGGCCACCGGGCTGTCGGTCAAGGAACTCGACCAGCTCAAGCGCCCGGACTACGTGAGCATTGCGCAGTACGTGCATGAAATGTCCACCCGTCCGACGTTCCACTTCCTGGAACAGGTGGCCGGCGCACCCGCCGACCCTGACCAGGTACAGCTGCTGCAACCGCTCGACGTCGCGGGCCGCAGCATGACTTCGCTGACCCTGGAAATGCCGGTGCTGCGGGCCACCAAGGCGATGAAGAAACTGAAGACGGCCAAGGAACGCGCGGAGTTCATCACCGCCCATTGCACTGGCCTGATGATTCCCGATCTCGATCGGCTGACCGTGCCCGACTGGACCCAGTTGCAGGTGCGCATCGACGATTTTTTAAACAAGCCGGCGGACTTCTTTCGGCGCGCGACATCGAAGTGATCCTCGATGTGGTGCCGCTCATTTACTCGGTAAGTGAGGCGGAAATCCTGGAGTGGGACGCCGGCAAGGCCTTGCGCCGCTACGACATCGCGATCGCTCGCCTTGGCGTGAAACAGGAGTAGAGCGGAATGGCGGACGATAGATATTCGCTCAAATACGCAGCCTTCAACGAGAGTGGGTTGGCGTTCGGTAATACCAGCCTCACCAGTGGCGTGTCGGCGCAAGGCGCGTTCGCCAGGGACCAACTGGCGAGCCTCGATCTGGCGCTGGAAACACTCGGGCTCAAGCTCGGCCTGCTGACCACGGCAATCGAGTCGCTGACCGTGAAGCTGTCGGCGCAACGATTGTTCTCCCAAACGATGGGCGCCGACGCCAAGGGCGAGTCGGCCAGTGAGCCAAAGGGCAAGCCGAGTGGCGGTATCGAACCACCGGCGCTGCTCAAGCCCGCAATCGCGATGGATTCGGCCATGGCCGATCTGAAAAAGGCCACCCAATTCGGGCCGCGCCAGATTCAACAGGTGGCTGAGTCAACCCAGCAGATCGCCACCGCACCGTTGGTGGCGGCCAGGGGCACCACGGCGGTTGAAGTGGTGAGGATGCAAAGCCTGGCGGCGGGGAAGGGCATCGGTAGCGATGTGCTCGATGCCTCTGACCGACAGTTGGCGCTGTCACGTTTTGCCTCGGATGCTGGCGTCACTGCGACGGCGTTCGAGATGCCGGCCATGAAGGCCGCCGAAATGCTGGCCGACTGGCGCATCTCCATGAAGCTCAACGGCGCCGAAGCCTTTGACCTGGCGGATGCCGCCAACCAGTTGGGCAAGCTACCCAATGGTGCGAAACCGGCTGAGATTGGTGCGGTCTTGCAGCGTGACGGTGCAGCGGCGACGACGGCAGGCCTGGCCCCTGCACAAGCCGCAGCGTTGACGGCGGCGTTGCTCAATACCGGTACCCAACAAGCTGAAGCCGGCGTGGCGCTGGATGGTTTCACGACGGCCCTGGGCAAGGCTGACCAGACCTCTGCCACCGAGCAAATGGCCTGGAAACAGCTGGGCCTGGAGCCCAAGGCGGTGGCGAGCGGTTTGCGTGACAAGGACACCGCGCCTGGCACGGTGATGACGGTGCTGGCGGCCTTGAACGCGCAACCGGCCGAAAATCGCTCGACTCTTGCCGCCACGCTATTCGGCAATGGCGATGAGGCGGTGCTGCGCATGGCGCAGAAGCTGCCCGATGTGAACGCCGCCTTCTTGCAGGTGAAAGACCCAGGCCAATACGCCACGTCGCAATTGGGCAACGACGGCTCGGTGCGGCAGGACGCGTTGGCGCTGTCGAACACTCGGCAAGGCCAGTTGAACATCCTCAACGCCCGCAACGAGCGTTTGTCGATGGCCACGGGAAACGCCCTGATGCCTGTGGCGGATAATTCGTTTCAGTGGCTGGGTTCGTTGACCGATGGCATGAGTGAGTTGGCTGAGTCCTCCCCTAAAGCCACCGCGGCCATCGTGCTGCTGGGGGCGGCGATCAAACCGCTGGTGGGGGCGCTGCTCAAAGCCGTAGCGGATGAGATGTCCAATCAGGTGGCCAAGCGGGTGTTGGGCAAGGCCGCTCCGCACCTTCCCGGCCGACTGGGCGAGGTGATCTCCGAGGATTTCAGGAAAAATCCTCCTGGGGACAAGCTGGATACAAGCAATGCCAGCCAGCGTCCCGAATCCACGAGAGGACCGAAGATACGCGTCAGTACGCGAGGCTCGCGGGGGACCGCAGGGCGTTTTTCACTCGGGCCAACGGCCTCATTACGCTCGATGACGCGCAAGGCGCCCGGCCCATTGAAAGTGGTCGGTGCCGTCGCTGATGTGGCCGAGGGTGTGCTGACCGGCGACAAACGGATGATGGGCGCAGGCCTGGGAGCCGCGGGTGGCGGCTGGGCAGGCGCGGCTGCGGGGTCTGCGGCCGGTGCCGCTTTGGGCAGTGTCGTTCCGGTGATCGGCACTGCCATTGGGGGGCTGGTTGGCGGACTGCTGGGCGGCTGGTTGGGGAGTGATGCAGGCGCGTCCCTGGGTGAAAAACTCGTCGCCCCCGCCGACAGGCTCGCTGCTCCAGACCAGGTCAGCAAAGACCTGGCCAGCACCCAGACAACCACACAGCAGAACACCATGACCGCGAACATCTACATCAACGGCCAAGACCAGGCCAGTGCCAGTCAGTTGGCCAACCTGGTCGTGCAGCAGCTCTCGGGCCAATTCGGCTTGACGACCATGCCCAGCTCACTGGCCATGCGCAGTGATGCCGCCCTGACCGACGGAGGTACGTGATGCGTCAACAAATGGCACTCGGCAGTTTCATCTTTGGGCTGTCGAGAAAGTTTGCGTACCACCAGCTGGTACACACGTCGGAGGGTGGCTGGAAAAGCATCGACATTCTCACCAGCAAACCCAAGTCCAGCCAGATCGGCCAGGGGCTGCAAGGGCTGACGATCACGGGCAAGTCGATGTACGCGACCGCCATGGATCGTCTCGATGAGCTGCGCGCATTGCAGGCGCAGCGCATCCCCCTGCCGTTGGTCGATGGCATCGGCCGCAACTGGGGCCTGTGGCAGATCAACAAGGTCACGGAAACCCAGACCGAAATCATCGATGACGGCACGGCGATGGTGGTCGGCTGGGTGGTTGAATTGATGGAGTTCGCCAATGCGTAGGGTTCGAAGTATCGCCGGTGATTCGGTGAATCTGCTGCTGTACCGCGAGCTGGAGCGTTGTGACGATATCGTCGAGGAGGCGCTCTGGTTGCTCAATCCGGGGTTGGCTGAATGGGGCCCGGTATTGCCGGCGGGCGTATGGGTTGTCTTGCCGGAAGTGGACCTCAAGCCCGTGGCAACCCCACCGGTTTCGGCCTGGGATTAAGGAGGCGACATGTCATTGGGTTTCACGCCTGCGGTGGAAATTTATGGTGCGAACGCCGCGCTGCTCAACGAACGCCTGCTCAAGTGGGTGCATGTCGACGCGGCGGGTATCGAGTCCGATCAATTGACCCTCACCATCAGCCTGGACGGGCTCGAAGGGTTGCCCAGCCTGGGCGGCAAGATTGGCCTGCGGGTCGGCTATCTGGAGTCGGGTTTGGTGGACAAAGGCGAGTTCGTCATCACCCGGCGCACGCCGCTCCTGTTTCCCCTGCAACTCGTGCTGGTGGCCATGGCAGCGCCGTTCAGCGCGGCGGACCAGACCGGGTTCAAGCAACGCCGATCCGTCAGCCATGGCCCGACGACCCTGGGGGCGCTGTTTCGTCAGTTGACCTCCAGGCACGGGTTTTCCCCGCGAGTGGCGCCGGACCTGTCGCTGATCAAGATCGAGCACATCGACCAGTGCAATGAAACCGACATGGGTTTCCTCACGCGTCTGGCCCACCGGTATGACGCCGTCGCCAAGCCGGTCAACGAACTGTATGTGCTGGCCCGGCGCGGCCAGGCGAAGTCGTTGTCGGGCAAAGTTTTGCCCGACATGAAACTGTCGGTGACGACCAACAACCGCCCAGGCGACCACGCCTTCATTTCGGCCAAGCTGGATGAAGGCGCCCGGGCCAAGTACCAAGGCTGCAAGACCCGTTGGTGGGATGCGGCAGCGGGCAAGCTGCAGGTCGAGGAGAGCGGCATCGCGCCGTTCAAGACCCTGCGCCAGCGCTTCCAGAGCGCCGACGATGCCCGCGCCGCCGGTGAAGGCGAGGTACGTCGGATGCTGCGCGAAGCGCTCAAGGTGACGATCGAGTGCCCGGGTAACCCGGGGCTGTCTGCCGAGGGCATCGTCCTGCTGGATCCCTCCTGGCCGGATTTCATGCGCGGTCGCTGGTCGATCGACAAGGTCACCGCCAGTGGCGACCGGGAAAAAAGCTATCGCTGCTTGATTGATGCAACCTGCCTGGATGCCAAGGCCTGATCCCCCTGTGGGAGCGAGCTTGCTCGCGATAGCGCCCCGACATTCAACATTTGCACTGACTGACACGCCGCCATCGCGAGCTAGCTCCCACAGTTTTGTTCAGCGTTGCACATACCCCCTGCGCCCAACCGAGTCCCCCTGTGGGAGCGAGCTTGCTCGCGAAGACGACAGCACATCCGACATCAATGCTGCCTGCCCCACCGCTTTCGCGAGCAAGCCCGCTCCCACAGGGGAGGCTCGCACCTTCAGATACTGGAGTCTCCCCATGAAGATCACACCGATCCTCACGCAATTGCGTGAGCAATGTCCGACGCTTGCCCAGCGTGTGGCCGCAGGTTTTGACCTCGCCACGCTGCAAGCCGAGACCCCGCTGCAAACCCCCTGCGCCTATGTATTGCCCACCGCCGACATCGCCAGCAAGAACGCAGCTCAGAACGTCACGCTGCAAGCGGTGCGTGATCGCTTCGATGCCGTGCTGGTGCTCGACGCCACTGACGCGACAAAAGCGCTGGATCTGTTGCACGACCTGCGGGCCGAACTGTGGCGTGCGCTGGTGGGGTTCAAGCCGGGCGCTGAGTACACCGGCGTCGAATATGACGGCAGCGAACTGGTTTCCACCAACAGCAGCCGGGTGTCGTACCGGCTGCGCTTTTTCGCCGAGTTCCAGCTGGGCCGCAATCTGGCGAGCCAGCCTGCCGAAAGCTGGCACGAGCGTGAACTGGACGGCTTGTCGTCCTTTACCGGGGCCACCGTGCGGGTCGATGCCATCGACCCGGCGGACCCCAACCTGAAACGTCCCGGCCCCGACGGGCGCGTGGAACTGACTTTCTCTGGAGACGTAACCCCATGAGCAAACGCATCACCGTGCTGCCGGCCCCGGGCCGTGCCGTACCGGACCCGGAAGCGGGCGATCTGTTGCCCCTCGAGGGCCGTGAAGTGCCGGACAACGCCTGGTGGCGTCGACGTCTGGCCGATGGCGATATCACTACCAAAGCCGTGAAAGCGGCCAAACCACAGGGAGCCAAATAATGGCGATCGGATTCAGCAACATTCCCGCGGACATTCGTGTTCCGCTGTTCTACGCCGAAATGGACAACTCGGCCGCCAATAGCGCGTCATCGGCCATGCGCCGGTTGATCGTCGCCCAGGTCAACGACAATGTCGCCCCGGCCGATGTCGGCAAACTGGTGCTGGTGTCCAGCGTCGCGCTTGCCAAGAACATCGGCGGGCAAGGCTCGATGCTAGCCTCGATGTACGAAACCTGGCGCAAGACCGACCCGCTCGGCGAAATCTGGTGCCTGCCGCTGCACCATGTCGAAGGCGCCATCGCCAAGGGCGTGCTGACCTTCACCGGCACCGCGACTGAAAGCGGTGTGCTCAACCTGTACGTCGGCGGTGTGCGCGTCCAGGCCGCCATCGTCAACGGTGCCACGGCGGCCCAGGCCGCCACTGCGCTGGCCTTGAAAATCAACGCCGCCGCCGACCTGCCGGTGACCGCTGCGGCCGCCGAAGGCGTCGTGACCCTCAGCGCCAAATGGACCGGCGACAGTGGCAACGACATCAGCCTGCAGTTCAATCGCCTGGGCAAGAGCAATGGCGAAGACACCCCGGCGGGACTGACCACCGCCATCACCGCGATGACCGGTGGTGCCGGCGTGCCGGACCAGACCGCTGCCGTCGCGGCCCTGGGCGACGAGCCTTTCGAATTCATCGCTATGCCCTGGTCCGACGTGGCGAGCCTCAACACCTGGCAAGCGGTCATGGACGACAACACCGGCCGCTGGTCCTGGGCCAAGCAGTTGTTCGGCCATGTCTACAGCGCCAAGCGCGGCACCATTGGCACCCTGGTCGCCGCCGGACAGGCGCGCAACGACCAGCACATGACCCTCCAGGCGCTGGAGCTGGGCGTGCCGCAACCGTTCTGGGTCCAGGCCGCTGCCTTGGCGGCTCGCACGGCGGTGTTCATCTCCGCCGACGCCAGCCGTCCGACCCAGAGCGGCAGCCTGCCAGGCTTGGACCCGGCACCGGCCAGCGAGCGTTTCACCCTGACCGAGCGCCAGTCGCTGCTCAACTACGGCATCGCGACGGCGTATTACGAAGGTGGCTACGTACGCATCCAGCGTTCCATCACCACGTATCAGAAGAATGCCTTCGGCCAGGCTGACAACTCCTACCTGGACAGCGAAACCATGCACCAGTCGGCGTTCATCGTCCGCCGCCTGCAAAGCGTGATCACCAGCAAGTACGGTCGCCACAAACTGGCCTCCGACGGCACCCGTTTCGGCGCCGGCCAGCCTATCGTGACCCCGAGCACCATCCGCGGCGAACTGATCGCGCAATACGCCAAGCTCGAACTGGAAGGCCACGTGGAAAACGCCGAGCTGTTCGCCGAACACCTGGTTGTCGAGCGTGACAGCCAGGACCCGAGCCGGGTCAATGTGCTGTTCCCACCGGACTACATCAACGGCCTGCGGGTGTTCGCGCTGCTCAACCAATTCCGCCTGCAATACGACGCCGCCGCCTGACGGTAGCACTCAGTCGCATGCATTCAGCCCACCTTGCGTGGGCTTTTTATTTGAAGGGAGAAACACCATGGGTCAACTGATTGCGGGCACCTGCTACGTCAAAGTGGACGGCGCTCAACTGACCATCAATGGCGGCTGCGAAGCGCCACTGATGTTCACCAAACGCGAAACCGTCGTACCGGGTTTCTACAAGGAAACCGACATCGCCCCGTCCTTCAAGGTGACGGCCCTGCACACCGCGGACTTCCCGCTCAAGCAGCTGGTCGCCGGCACTGATATGACCGTCACTTGCGAATTCAACAACGGCAAGGTCTACGTGCTGGCTGGCGCCTACCTGGTGGAAGAGCCGGTGTCGAAGGGCGACGACGCCACCATCGAGCTGAAATTCGAAGGCATCAAGGGGACCTGGCAATGACTGATGTCGTGACGCTGCGCGTGGCCATCGAGGCCCACGGCGAGCCCCTGAGCGAACTGACCCTGCGCCGTCCGACGGTGCAAGAGGTCCGGGCGATCAAGGCGCTGCCCTACAAGATCGACAAGAGCGAGGAGGTGAGCCTGGACATGGACGTCGCGGCCAAATACATCGCGGTGTGCGCCGGTATCCCGCCGTCGTCGGTCAACCAGTTGGACCTGGCTGACCTCAACGCCCTGAGCTGGGCCGTCGCGAGTTTTTTCATGAGTGCGGCGTCGCAGCCATCGGCGACCTGATCGCCGCCGCCTATGACCTGGCCTGGTTCTGGAAGGTTGACCCCGAACAGATGATGGCCAGGCCACTGGATGTGCTCCGCGAATCCTTGGAGCACGCGCAACGGATCAATGCGATGCAGCAGGTGCAGTGATGGCAGACACACAAAAGGTAGAGAGAAAGGCGGTGCTGCTGACAGGCATCGACGAGCTGTCACCCAAGCTCGCCGGCCTTCGTGCGAAGGTCGCGAGTTTCAAGCAGAACCTCGACGCCACGGGCCTGGGCAGCCTGGATATTTCCGGTCTGCTGCCCAGCGGCGGCCTGGCCCAGCCCTTTATGGACGGGCTCAAGTCGGCGCTGGCCTTCAAGGACGAGGCGGGCGCCGCGAGCGCGGCGGCCAGCGCCGTCCAGGCCCCTGAAGCGCCCCGTATGGCGGCACAGAACCTGGATGGATTGAAGACTTCCATCAGTAACGTGTCGGTGCAGTTCGGCTCGGCCTTGGGACCTGCGGTCAACGCGGTGGCGGTGAGTTTGCAGCCCATGGTCAGCGGCGTGGCCCAGGTGCTGCAGGACAACCCGCAACTGGTACAGGGCCTGGCGAATGGTGTCGTGGCGTTCAACGCGATTCAGATGGCGGTCAGCGGCGCGAGCCAGGCGTTCGAAGTGGTGAACCTGGCCTTGAAGATGAACCCCATCGGTTTGATTGCCATGGGCATCGCCTTGGCGGCAGGGATGATCATCGCCCACTGGACGCCGATTTCAGCGTTCTTCGCCGGACTCTGGCAGAGGCTTGCGCCGATCGTCCTGCCGATGGTCGAGTTCTTCAAGACGATGTTCGCCTTTACCCCGATGGGGCAGGTGATCAGCAACTGGGGGCCGATCAGCAGCTTTTTTGGCGCCCTCTGGAATGTGATCGTGGCGGCGGCAGCGCCGGTCATCGGTTTCATGCAGACGCTGTTCGCCTGGTCCCCCCTAGGCTTGATCGTTGCCAATTGGGCGCCCCTGACCGGGTTGTTCGCGGCGATCTGGGACCTGCTCAGGGCCTTGACTGTGCCGGTGATGGACGCCTTGAAAGGCCTGTTCGACTGGACGCCGTTGGGGCTGATCATGGCCAACTGGGGCACGATCGGTGAAGTCTTCGCCGGGATCTGGGAGGGCGTGCGCAACCAGGTGTCAATCATGCTGGCGGTGTTCAGCGGCCTGTTCGACTGGTCACCCATCGAGGGTCTCGTCAAGCAGTGGGGGCCGGTGGGCGAGTGGTTCAGCCAGTGGTGGAACGAGTTGCAGGCGGTGATCGCGCCGATCAAGGCATTTTTCAACGGCGGCTTCGGCGAGATGATCACCTCGTTCACCGCTAAGGTCGAGGGTTTGACCGAGGCGCAGCGCGCCACCAACGCCGAAGGCAAAGGTGAGCTGGCGCCGGCGTTTTTTGGCGCGGCCAGCGAGCAGCCTCCGGGCCTGTCGTCCAGCCTGGCGCCAGCCTCCGCCAACGGTCCGGCGAAGACCTCGCTGGCGCCGGGTACGTTGCCACAAACCTCCAGCGCCCTGGTGCAACAAAGCGCCGCCAATAACCGCACGCAACTCGAAGGCGGCCTGACCGTGCGCTTCGAAAATGCGCCGGCCGGGTTGCGCGCCGATCCGCCCCAGACCAATCAACCGGCCCTGGCGGTGAGTTCGCGCATCGGCTATCGCTCACTGTCCACAGGAGGCTCCAATGAGCTGGCGTGATCGTTTGTTGCCGGCGTCGTTTCGTGGCGTCGGGTTCTGGGTCGACCAGGCGAAAACCCCGGTCGGCCACAAAGGCCAGCTGCATGAATATCCCCAGCGTGACCAGCCGTTTTTCGAGGGGCTCGGCCAGCAGGCGAAGATTCATGAGCTGACGGCGTTCATCGTCGGCCCCGATTGCCTGGAGCAGCGCGACAAGCTGCTCAAGGCCTTGGAGCAGGGCAGCGGTGAACTGGTGCACCCGTGGCTGGGGCGCCTGCAGGTCAAGGTCGGCGAGTGCGACATGACCCAGACCCGTCAGGACGGCGGGTTGGTGACGTTCGCCCTGAAGTTCTACCCCGACCAGCCGCTGCAATTCCCTTCGGCGACGATCAACAGCCAGAAACTGCTGCTGGTCTCGGCCGACAGCTTCCTCGGTTCGGCGGTGCGGCGCTTCGAAGACGCCATGACCTTGATCAAGGCCGCACGGATCGGCATCGCTGACCTGCGCAACAGCCTCAAGGAGATCTACGGCGTGATCGAGCAGGAGCTCAAGCCGTTGATCGAGACCTATCGGCAACTCAGCGATCTGGTCAAGGCGGTGAAAGCGTTGCCCAAGGAGGTGGTGGCCGAGTTCAAGGGGTTGCTGGGCGATATTCGGGAACTGAAGGACTTTGCCCGTGACGGCTATCGCGGCGTGATTGCCAGCGTGTCGCAACAGGTGGAGGCCATTGGCAAGGCCGACGCGCCCAAACTCACGACGGGCAAGGACACCACGGCGGCGGCCCAGGCTGTGGCCGACCTGGTGCAGGACACCCTGCTGGTGCAGGCCGCGCAATGGATTGCGGCGATGCCGGTAGCAGCGCCTGCGGTCAAGTTGGGCGCCACGCCATCGGTGGCGCAACAGGCCGTGCAACCGGTCCAGCGCCGGGACGTGCCGGTGGCCGACGATGTGCTGGCTCTGCGCGATGCCCTCAACGATGTCATCTGGCAGGCCTCCCTCAAGGCTGATCCGGAGCACTACCAGGCGATGAACAACCTGCGCCAGCAAATGGCCGCGCACCTGACGGCGGTGGCGTCTTCGGGTGTCAGGCTGATCAACCTGTCGTTCAAGCAAAGCCTGCCGGCGCTGGTGGTGGCGTATCAGCAATTCGCCGATGCCACCCGGGTGACGGAGGTGACCCAGCGTAACGGCGTCGCCCATCCTGGTTTCCTGCCGCCCAATGACCTGAAAGTCTCGGGGGAATAAGCCATGAACGAGCTCGACAACGCTGTCTCGCTTACTGTCGGCGGGTTGGATTACGGCGGCTGGAAAAGCGTGGAAATCAGTGCGGACCTGGAGCGCCAGTTTCGCACCTTCAAACTCGACATCACTTGGCAATGGCCGGGGCAGACCCAAGCCGTGCCGATCCGTCCGGGCGATGAATGCCAGGTGCGCATTGGTGCCGATCTGGTCCTCAGCGGTTATGTGTTCAAGGCACCGGTCAGCTATGACGGTCGACAGATCAGCCTGAGCATCGAAGGTGGCTCCAAGACCCAGGACCTGGTGGACTGCGCCGCGATCAACCGCCCGACCCAATGGCGCGGGCAAACGCTGCTGAGCATCGTCCAGGCCCTGGCATCGCAATACGGCGTGGGGGTCGTCAGCGAGATCCCTGAAACCGCGCGGTTGAGCGAACACAGCATCGTGCCGGGGGAAACGGTCTTTCAATCCATCGACCGTTTGCTGACGTTGTTCCGAGTGTTCTCCACCGACGACGCACAAGGACGTGTGTTGCTGGCCAAACCCGGCAGCGGTGGGCGGGCCAGTGATGTATTGGAGCTGGGCAAGAACATTCTGTCGGGCAACGCACCGATGGACTACAGCCAGGTGTTCTCCGAATACCGGGTCATCGGCCAGCACAAGGGCAATGATCAACAGAGCGGGGCGGCGGTGAGCGAAGTCTCTGGCACCGCCACCGATCTGGGCTTCAAGCGCAAGCGGGTGACGGTGATCAGCGAGAGTGCGCAATTGACCTTCGAACTGGCCCAGCAACGGGCCGATTGGGAAAGCGCCATCCGCACCGGCAAGGCCCTGACCACCACCTACCGTGTGCAAGGCTGGCGCCAGGCCAATGGTGACTTGTGGCGGCACAACACTTTGGTACGGGTGATCGACCCGGTGCTGGGGTTCGACGGTGACATGTTGATTTCCAAAGTGACGTACTCGCTCTCGGCACAAGGCTCCGTCACCACCCTGCAAGTCGCGCCGCCGCATACCTTCGACGCCAACCCGGTGCCGCCAAAACCCTGAGCCCCGGCCCACCACAGATCCCCTGTGGGAGCGAGCTTGCTCGCGATGGCGGTGGGTCAGCTTGCATGGATGTCGGATGTGCTGCCGCTATCGCGAGCAAGCTCGCTCCCACAGTGTTTCGAGAGCGCCCCCAAAGTGTCCGCCCACCACAGATCCCTTGTGGGAGCGAGCCTGCTCGCGATGGCGGCAGTGCAGCCAACAGAGATGTTGATCCAAACACCGCGTTCAAGTCCCCGATTCTCAAGGAAACCTCAATGAGCCTACTGACCCGCCTCCTGGCGCGCGGCACTGTCGTGCTCGCCCATTCGGCCACCAAGCTGCAGTCGCTGCAAATGCGCCTCACCGCCGGCGAAGTGAACGACGATATGGAGCACTTCGAACCCTACGGCTTCACCAGCAACCCGCTGGCCGGTGCCGAGGGCATTGCCACGTTCCTGGGGGGCGATCGCTCCCATGCCGTGGTCCTGGTGGTCGCCGATCGCCGCTTCCGTCTCCAGGCCCTGGCCCCCGGCGAAGTGGCGCTCTACACCGACGAAGGCGACAAGCTCCACTTCAAGCGCGGTCGTGTCATCGACATCGAGACTGCAACCCTGAACATCCGCGCCAGTAGCGCGGTGAACATCGACAGCCCGGTCATCAACCACACCGGCAAGATCGTCTCCCAAGGCGACCAGATCGCCGGCGGCATCAGCCAGATCAAACATGTGCATGGCGGCGTACAGGCCGGCAGCGGCCAGACCGGTGCGCCGGCGGGAGGTCAATGATGTTCATCAGCCAGGACCTGCACGCCGCGCTGACCCGCTCGGTGCTGATCAGCCTGTTCACCTGGCGCCGCGCCGCTGACGACGATGCCGTCGATGATGACGAACGTTTCGGCTGGTGGGGCGACACCTTTCCCACCGTTGCCGACGACCGCATCGGCTCGCGGCTGTGGCTGTTGCGCCGGGTCAAGCTGACCCGCCAGACCCAGCTCGACGCCGAATTCTATGCCCGCGAAGCCTTGCAATGGCTGATCGATGACGGCCACTGCAGCGCCATCGACATCATCAGCGAACGCCTCGACGCCCAGCGCTTGAACCTGCGCACGGTCCTGACCCTGGCCGACGGCGAGCGCCTGGACATCAACCCCGATAACAGTTGGCAGGTGACCTATGCCGTTTGAAACCCCTTCGCTGCCGGTGCTGATCAAACGCGCCCAAAGCGACCTGGCCAGCGATTCGCTGCGCCAGTCCGATGCCCAAGTGCTGGCCCGCACTCTTGGCGGCGCCGCCTACGGCCTGTATGGCTACCTGGACTGGATCGCCGAGCAGATCCTGCCGGACAAAGCCGATGAGTCCACCCTGGAACGCATCGCTGCCCTGCGCCTGAACCAGGCGCGCAAAGCGGCCCAAGTGGCCAGCGGCAATGTCAGCTTCAGCGCTACGGCAGGTGCCGTGCTGGATGTCGATACGCTGCTGCAATCGACCGATGGCCGCACTTACAAAGTGATCACCGCCCGCACCACCAGCAATGGCCTGAACACCGCCACCGTCGCGGCGCTGGAAGCCGGTAGCCTGGGCAATGCCGACGCCGGCCTGGTGCTGACACCGGTGCAGCCGCTTCTGGGCATCGACAATCGCTTCACCGTGCTGGCGCCGGGGCTGACCGGCGGTGTTGCCAGGGAAAGCCTTGAGTCCCTGCGCGCCAGGGTGATCCGTTCCTATCGCGTGATTCCCCACGGCGGTTCGGCCCAGGACTATGAAACCTGGGCCCTGGAGTGCCCCGGCATCACCCGTGCGTGGTGCCGGGGTAGCTACCTGGGGCCAGGCACCGTCGGCCTGTTCGTGATGCGGGACGACGACCCGCAACCGATCCCCAACGCCGAGCAATTGGAAGAAGTGCGGGCCTACATCGAGCCCTTGCGCCCGGTGACCGCCGAGCTGCACGTGCTGGCGCCGACGCAGGTTCCGGTCAACTACAGGCTGCGCATCACGCCGGACACCAGCGCCGTGCGGGCGGCCATCGAGGCCCAATTGCGCGACTTGCACAATCGTGAAGCCGGCCTCGGCGAAACCCTGTTGTGGAGTCATATCGCTGAAGCCATCAGCAGCGCCACCGGCGAAACCGACCACAAACTCAGTGCGCCAGTCGCCGATGTCGTCGCCGCCAGCAACCAGTTGCTGACGTTCGGAGGTTGCACATGGCAGGAATAAGAACCGCCGAACAGTACCAGGCCCAGCTGCGCAGCCTGCTGCCCAGCGGCCCGGCATGGGATCCGGAGCGCGTGCCGGAACTGGACGACGTGCTGCAAGGCATCGCCCAGGAACTGGCACGCCTCGACGCCCGTGCCGCCGACCTGCTCAACGAGATGGACCCGGCAGGCGTGAGTGAGCTGGTACCGGACTGGGAGCGGGTGATGAACCTGCCGGATCCGTGCCTCGGGGCCACGCCGTTGTATGACGATCGCCGTCTGGCGGTGCGCCGACGGTTGTTGGCGGTGGGCAGCCAAGCCATTGCCTATTACGTGGAAATCGCCAAGAGCCAGGGTTACCCCAACGCCACCATCACTGAACTGAAGGCGCCGCGCATGGGCCGCGCCCGGTTCGGCGAAGCGCATTTTGGCACCTGGCAGGCGCAATTCATGTGGACCCTCAATACCGGTGGCCGGCTGCTGCTGGGGCGGCGTTTTGGTGCGAGCTATTGGGGGGAGCGTTTTGGCGTCAATCCGGGCTCGGCCCTGGAATGCCTGATTCACCGCAGTGCACCGGCGCATACCAAGGTTCACATCAATTATGACTAGGGAGTAGACGATGGATTATCCGAAAAGTGTGCCCAGCGCCGGGCTGGTGAGTGGGAAGTTCGTGGATGAAAACCCGCTGACCGGGACGCCGGGGTCGTTGATTCCGGCGGCTTGGGGGAACGGGGTGACACAGGAAATCGTGAATGTCATCAAAGCGGGTGATCTGACGCCAGATGAAACCCAGAACGATCAGCTGCTCGAGGCGATTCAGTCGGTTACCGCCAAGGGCTGGAACCAGGACCTCGCGCTTCCGATCACCGCCTTGCCGCTGCCGACGATTGCAACAGCGGACGCCCGCCTGGCGATAACGCCAACGGCACTGTCAACCAGCGGCGGCCGTGTCTCGATTCCGGCGGGTGTGTACATCAGCGTCGGACAAGAGGTGGTGAGTGGACGGTTGGGTCGATCACGTACCTACGTGACGGCGGCTTGGAGCAGCGCCGATTTATTGCCCAGCGCCAGTTATTTTCTACGCGCACAGGTCATCGGCGGTGTGCTGACGTTCTATATGCAGCGTGGAAGCCTGTATGACCTTTCGCCGGAGTCCTTGAAGGGTACGGTCAACGGAGCGTCCGGCGGCGGCTTTGCGTCCACGCCCCTGGACATGTGCCTGGCCTGGGTCATGACCGGGGCGCCAGGTTCCTTGCCAACGATTCGCACGATTTACAACCGTGCTCAATTGACCTGGACGCAAACGGTGAATGGCACTGGAGTGGTGTATCTGCCGCTGGATCCGCATGCGCGTGCGGCGCGGCTTGTGGCGGGGAATCCGACACCCTCTCCGAGTGCCGTGACTTCGCTGGCGTTCGTTCAGGCCGGGTGGATTGGGGGCAACTACAGCTATCTGTCTCCCGTCGCGACAACACCCGGCAACAATCCCGGGGGGTGGACAAACCCCGCCAGTCCGTCCATGTGCGTGCTGTTCTCCAGTAACGTCGTCAATGACGTGAGCGTCTCCACGGTCACGGCCAGTTTTGACCATACACAGCTGCGTTCGCTTTGGCAGTCGTACCAGGCCGAGCACACACTCGGCGCAACCAATGCCGATAGCGACGAATTGCTATTGAGCATGGGAATCAAGGGGCACCAGGCATTGACGGATTACAGCGTGGGTATCGCCGTCAACTTTACCAATGCAATCAATGTTCACCTGTCCTGGGAGCTGATCCGATGAAAGTCATTCAAGAACTGCACCAGTACGAAGATGGACTTCGCCCGCCTGCACCTTCGTCCGCCCATATCTGGGAGGACGGTACTTGGGTACTAACCGAAGAGAATGCCGCCGAGCAGTTGCGCCAGGAAGTCGAACGCCTGTGCGTCAAGGTCGATACCGCTGCCGACAGCGCCCGTCGCACGTTGGCCGGAGATCCGTTGCGGGCCCTGGAATACCAACAAGCCGCCCTCGAAGCGCAGGCCTTCAAGGATCAGGGTTATCCGAAAAAAGCCGTTCCGTTGGCCGTTTCTGCGTGGGTCGTCAAAGGCCGTACAGCCAGGCAGGCGGCGGATCAGATTCTCGCCAAGGCCGCTGAGTTTGAAGCGAACCTGCTGGCGCTTCGCGAACTGCGCCTCAAGGCCAAGGCGCAGATTCGCGCGCACATGGCCAAAGGCAAGGCGGATCTTGCGCGCCAAGTCGCTGATGAGGTGCTTGTGGCCATTCGTGAACTCCACCTCTTCGCGTGATTTCTTTCTTCCTTTCGATATAGAGAAACAAATATGGATTATCCAAAGAGCGTTCCCAGCGCAGGGCTGGTGAATGGGAAGTTTGTCGACGAAAATCCTTTGATGGGGACGCCAGGTTCGTTGATCCCTGCACGATGGGGGAATTCGGTTACAGACGAAGTATTGAATGTTATCGACGAAGCAGGACTCAACCCGAATGAGGCGGATTCCACGCAACTCATCCAAGCCATCCGACGTATCAATCAGGCCGGTAGTGAGAATCACGCACAGGATAACGGCGCCGCGAATATCTACACCGTCGCCTACCTGCCTGCTTTGTCCACACTGGTTGATGGAATGGTTTTGCGCTTCAAGGCGAAAACCGCCAACACAGGCGCCAGTACATTTTCACCTAACGATTTATCTGCCAAACCTATTGTTGGCCTCGCCTTGTCTGCTCTTCAGGCTGGTGAGATTGTTGCGAATGGCATGTGCAGTGTCGTTTGGTCAGCGACTTTGGATAAGTGGGTATTGTTGAGTTGTACGGGGGGGGAACAAAGGCCACTACCACCAGTGTCGGTCTTGCCAGATTCGGTACCTCAGCCGAGCAATTGGCAGGTTTACTTACAACGGTTATGTCCAACCCTTCAGGGGTGATGGCTCTCCTGACCGCATGGTTTCCGAGAAGAGCTTTTGCTGTTAATGATTATGTTCGCATCCCAGACGTGCCAGGGGGGCTTATAGTTCAGTGGGGAGAGGCCACGTCAACAGCGGCTACTCATACGGTGAACTGGCCAATTGCGTTTCCTAATGCGGTACGCCAGGCAATTGCGTTTGACCAAACTAATGGGATACCGGTATTCACTATTTCCACTGATCCTACCGCGCTGTCCAATTCTTCGGGTCGGTTTGTTTCGTCGGGAACATTTGGACTTTATGGCTTTTTTGCCATCGGGAATTAAGGAGTCGCTATGTACTATTCGAGTTCAGTCAACGGTTTCATTCCTGCTGCTTGGAAGTCTGATGGGACTTATCTGATTGAAGACTGGCCTACGGATGCCATTCTTTTGACTGAGAAAGAGCTAAACACCTATGCTAGGAAACCACCACCCGAAGGCAAGCAACTGGGGTTTGAAAATGGGCGTCCAGTCTGGATCGATGCCCCCTCACTTCCTCCGTTAACCCGCGAGGGAGTCGAAGCACTACGACTTCGAGCCTATGCCGATCCACTAGCCGGTAGCGACCGTTATTTCTCTGAGGTCCAGCGAATGCGGGCGATGGATATAGAAGGTTGGGAAGTTGTACTTGATTTAGGCGTTGCTCGCTATGAGGCGATTCAAAATCAATATCCCTGGCCTACCGAATTAAGCAATTTGCCGGGTATGCACACCGTCGAGTCTCGCCCGGATAATCTCGATGTCTGGGGGGATAACATTCGGGTATTTGACGAGCCGCTACAACTGGCTGACCTCAAGCGAGAAGCCTTGGCAAAACGCGAAAAACTGTTGCTGGAGGCTGTTCAGAAAGTTGCCCTCTTTCAGTACGCCGAAGACATTGGCGACGCCACTGACCAGGAACAGCTGATGTTGATGGAGTGGAAACTCTACAGCGTTGAATTGAATCGCATCCAGCATCAGGTCGGTTTTCCAACCGATATCGACTGGCCTGTCATGCCTGAGCCTGCTGCTTAAGCAATCGCCAGAAAATTCTCAATTTCCCGTGCCACCGCCGAATGAACAACAGGTGAGGTTTTTTATCGCCTTCATTTTGGTCGCTGGCTAATCAGGAGCGAAAATTTGGATTACCCAAAAAGTGTGCCTAGTGCGGGTCTGTCGAACGGCAGGTTTGTGGACGAAGATCCCTTGGCGGGTAAGCCGGGGTCCTTGATCCCCGCCAGTTGGGGCAACGGTGTGACGCAGGAATTACTCAATGTCATTCAAGCCGCCGGGATAGCGCCGTCGGAAGCCCTCTCCAACCAATTGCTTACAGCCTTGCGGGGGAGCGGGTTGTTTCTCACCGCGCCGCTATTCGATAACAGCCGGGCCGTCGCAACGACTGAATACGTACTCCGCCGAGGGGTGCAATATGGTGGGTTCGATGTCTACAACACCGGTGCGACATTGACAGTATCGGATGTTGGCGGAGTTGCCAGTTTCGCCAGTAACACACCGGTTACCGCCAGACTGCCGGCTACCGCCGAAATTATACAGGGCGCCACAGTGACGATTGTCAATGCGGGAACCGGCATGGTCACCGTTTCAACGGCATCCGCTATTGATGTGCTATGCGCGTCGAATGGTGCGCAGGGGGCAATCACTATTGGTCTGGGCGAAACGGCGGAGTTCATTAAACTCACTAACCAATGGCGTCTTATTGGCGGTACTGTTGCCTTGAAGTATTCGGCCATGTCCATTTCGTCATTGCAACCCAATGGCTGGAAGCGCACGCCTGATGCAACGAGTCCGACGGGATATGTTATCGAGCAGTGGGGCATTTCTTCCAGCGGAGCGGATGCCAACGGCGTTATCGTAACGTTTCCAATGTCCTTCCCTAATGCCGTCAGAAACATTGTAGTGACCGATGGAGGCCCCACTTGTGCGTCTTTTGGAGTCTCCACAGGCTCGCTGAGCCAATTCAGGCTTTATGGGCGGGACTACAATGGCGCCTATTCAAATTGGACTGGATTATGGCGAGCGATAGGTTATTGAGGGGGAGATGAATATGTTGATTTATTACGCTCAATCCACGGGCGGGTTTTACAACTCTATCGATCACGCTAACAATCTTCCTGAAGACGCGATCAAGATCACCGATGAAGAATATAGAGCGTTATTTGCCGCACCCTTTCTGAACAAATGTATCGAGTCGGACGCCAAAGGTCGTCCGGTGCTCTCGGATATGTCCGTTAATGAGCTCACGGTACGAGCGACCAGTGAAAAGAATTGGCGTGA
Source organism: Pseudomonas fluorescens (assembly GCF_001307275.1). NCBI lineage: Bacteria > Pseudomonadati > Pseudomonadota > Gammaproteobacteria > Pseudomonadales > Pseudomonadaceae > Pseudomonas > Pseudomonas fluorescens. The sequence continues at coordinate 1,270,197 of NZ_CP012831.1, read as the reverse complement.
TGCATTGCTCACAGCAACCGACCGCCTCATAGCGAGAGATCGCGACGAAATGGATGACGGTGGCGGTACGACGCTGGACCAAACACAGTACACGCAGCTTCAGGCTTATCGCCGGGCTATGAGGGATTGGCCACAGGATGAGCACTTTCCAGCCACTGAACATCGTCCGGTTGCGCCGTCCTGGCTGGCCGGACATCTTTGATCATGCACTTGCGATGACCTGAACATGGATCTTACGCAGCAGCAACTCATCAACATCATGCCCGACGCCCGCGCCCAAGCGGGCGTTTTTATTTCCGCGCTAAACACCGCGATGTCCCGCTATCGTATCGACACACCCAAACGCATGGCCGCGTTCCTGGCCCAGGTCGGTCATGAGTCGGGGCAATTGCGTTATGTCCGCGAGCTGGGCAGTGAGCAATATCTGAGCAAGTACGATACCGGAACCCTGGCCGTTCGCCTGGGCAACTCACCCCAGGCCGACGGTGACGGCCAGAAATATCGTGGCCGAGGACTGATCCAGATTACCGGCCGCGACAATTACCTTCGTTGCAGTCAGGGCCTGTTTGGCGACGCGCGTCTGCTGACGTTGCCGCAGTTGCTGGAGCAACCGCAATGGGCCGCTGAATCCGCGGCGTGGTTCTGGGAGCAGAACGGCTTGAACGAACTGGCCGACCGCGATCAATTCAACACCATCACCCGCCGTATCAACGGTGGTTTGAATGGCTTGGAGGCGCGCCTGCAACTCTGGGCGCGGGCGAGGGCGGTGTTATGCCAGTCTTCGGCCTGATGCCTTTTTCTGCTCGTACCCTTGGCATTGTCGTTTTACTGACAGTGTTGGCGGGTGGTCCGGCAATGCTCGCGTGGCGACTCCAGGATTGGCGTTATGGCCAACAATTGGCGCAATTGGCACAAGCCCAGACTGCGACGTTGAGTCAGATAAGCCAGGCGGCCGCGATGCAGCAAAAGGCCGAGCGGGACAAACGCCTCGCCCTTGAGCAACAACTCTCCACCAGCGAACAAACCCATTACCGAGCCTTGAGCGATGCCCAACGTGACCAGGATCGCCTGCGCGATCGCCTTGCTACTGCCGATGTCCGGCTGTCAGTCCTCCTCGACGCCAACGATGTTGCCGCCGGTTGTGCAGTGCCTGCCGCCACCGGCGCCGGCGGCCTGGATCATGGCGCCCCACGCGCCCGACTTGACCCGGCGCATGCTCAACGAATTATCGCCATCACCGACGCCGGTGATCGCGGACTGATTGCCTTGCAGGCCTGTCAGGCCTATATCAGAGCGCTGGGTCGGTAATCCGGCGAGCCTTGCAAGCGTCGACTGCTCGTGTACGGTAGGCCTCAATCGTGGGGAATCAGGAGAGCACCATGGACGACATTACCGAACTGGCCGCTGAATTGGGCAGACGCCTGCAGTTGCTCAATGCCCACGTCACCACGGCCGAGTCCTGTACGGGCGGCGGGATTGCCGAGGCGATTACCCGGATTCCGGGGAGTTCCGCCTGGTTCGAGGCCGGTTATGTCACCTATTCCAATCGCCAGAAAAGCCAGCAACTGGAGGTGCCGGCCCAGTTGTTCGAGAAGGTCGGGGCGGTCAGCCGCGAGGTGGTCGAGGCCATGGCACAAGGCGCCCAGCGCAAAAGCCTGGCGCGTTTTGCCGTGGCGGTCAGCGGGGTGGCCGGGCCGGATGGGGGCTCGCCGAGCAAGCCGGTGGGCACCGTATGGCTCGCCTGGGCCGTCGGCCAGACGCTGATCAGCGAGCAGCGCTTCTTTGCAGGCAACCGCGACGAGGTCCGCCGACAAACGGTGAGGGCCGCGCTAGAGGGGCTGCTGCAACATGCCGCTGTAGAAATCTCAAATCAGGGGTAGGCGATCCTCAATCGCTGTGGAATAATACTGGCTACTTATACAGGTGTTGGCCGTCAGGCCTTATTGATTACGTGAGGACTTTAATGGACGACAACAAGAAGAAAGCCTTGGCTGCGGCCTTGGGTCAGATCGAACGTCAATTCGGCAAGGGTGCCGTAATGCGTATGGGCGATCAGGACCGTCAGGCTATTCCTTCCATCTCCACCGGCTCCCTGGGCCTGGACATTGCGCTTGGCATCGGCGGTCTGCCAAAAGGCCGAATCGTTGAAATCTACGGTCCTGAGTCTTCCGGTAAAACCACACTGACCCTGTCCGTGATCGCCCAGGCCCAAAAAGCCGGCGCGACCTGCGCCTTCGTCGACGCCGAACACGCCCTGGACCCGGAATACGCCGGCAAACTGGGCGTCAATGTCGACGACCTGCTGGTTTCCCAGCCGGACACCGGCGAGCAGGCCCTGGAAATCACCGACATGCTGGTGCGTTCCAACGCGGTCGACGTGATCATCGTCGACTCCGTGGCGGCACTGGTGCCAAAGGCTGAAATCGAAGGTGAAATGGGCGACATGCACGTGGGCCTCCAGGCTCGTCTGATGTCCCAGGCCCTGCGCAAGATCACCGGTAACATCAAGAACGCCAACTGCCTGGTGATCTTCATCAACCAGATCCGTATGAAGATCGGTGTGATGTTCGGCAGCCCGGAAACCACCACCGGTGGTAACGCACTGAAGTTCTACGCCTCGGTTCGCCTCGACATCCGCCGTACTGGCGCGGTGAAAGAAGGTGATGAGGTTGTCGGCAGCGAAACCCGCGTCAAGGTCGTGAAGAACAAGGTGGCTTCGCCGTTCCGTCAGGCCGAGTTCCAGATTCTTTACGGCAAGGGCATCTACCTCAATGGCGAGATGATCGACCTGGGTGTGTTGCATGGTTTCGTCGAGAAGTCGGGCGCCTGGTATGCCTACAACGGCACCAAGATCGGTCAGGGCAAGGCCAACTCGGCCAAGTTCCTGGCGGATAACCCGGAAGTTGCCGCTGCCCTCGAGAAGCAATTGCGTGACAAGCTGTTGAGCCCGGTTGCAGACGTCAAGTCCGTGGCTAATCGCGAGACTGCTGACGATCTGGCTGACGCTGACATCTGATCGATCCGATGACCGCCGTACTCGATACCCTCGTCGCGGTGCGGCGAACCGCGATGGACCTGCTCGCCAGGCGCGAGCACGGTCGGGTCGAGCTGACGCGTAAACTGCGTCAGCGCGGCGCGCCCGATGAATTGATCGACACGGCCCTCGACCGTTTGACTGAAGAGGGCCTGCTGTCGGAATCCCGTTACCTGGAAAGCTTCGTCGCTTATCGCGCCCGCTCCGGCTACGGTCCTTTGCGCATTCGTGAGGAGCTGGGCCAGCGCGGTTTGCAACGCCCGGATATCGAACTCGCCTTGCGCGAAAGCGGTATCGATTGGCAGGAGCAACTGACGGACACCTGGCGTCGCAAGTTCTCCGGACATTTGCCCATCGATGCACGAGAGCGAGCCAAGCAAGGGCGTTTCCTGGCGTACCGAGGCTACTCCATGGAAATGATCAACCGCTTGTTCAGCGGTCGCGGCATGGATGATTAAATAAAAACGGCCCGCTATTTCGATAGCGGGCCGTTTTTTTATGGGCTCAGGTTACCTTGATCGGCTCCCAGGTAAGGGGATGGGTCTGTGGGGTGGGTTGGGCCCAGTTTTCCGGCAGGTTGATGTAGTCCACCAACTCCCTCAAACGACCATGATTGCGGGCGTTGAAGGTAAACGTCAGGCGTGTCAGGTGACTGAACCGGGCCTCGTCGTGCTCTTCACCGCTGTAGTCATGTTGATGAAAACAGTCGTTCAGGCACAGGTCGGCGAAATCTACCTGCATCTGCTGCAGTGCCTGTTCGCTTAGCTTGTGATTCATGCGGATCACGAACTGATGCTTGAGCCAGCGACTGGAGTGGAAGTTGCGGTAGAACTGATTGATCTCCTCCACGGCCTCTTCGGCGTTGTACACCAGGCGCATGAGCTTCATGTCGGTGGGCAGGATGTAGCGATTCTCTTCCAGCTGCTCGCGGATAAAGTCCAGGGCGCTTTGCCAGAACCTGCCCCCGGGAACATCCAGCAGGACCACCGGTACCAGTGGGCTTTTACCGGTCTGGACCAGCGTCAGGACTTCCAGCGCCTCATCCAGCGTGCCGAAACCGCCAGGGCAGAGCACCAGCGCATCGGCCTCCTTGACGAAAAACAGCTTGCGGGTGAAGAAGAAGTGGAACGGCAGCAGGTTCGACGTGCCTTCGACGGTCGGGTTTGCGTGCTGTTCGAAAGGCAGGGTGATATTGAACCCCAGGCTATGGTCACGTCCCGCGCCTTCATGGGCAGCGGCCATGATGCCACCGCCGGCACCGGTGATGACCATCATGTCCGAGCGGGCCAGCGAAGCGCCCAACTCTCGGGCCAGGCCGTACAGCGGATGTTCGATAGGCGTTCGGGCCGAGCCGAAAACCGTGACCTTGCGCCGGCCCTTGAATTGTTCGAGCGTACGGAAGGCGTGTTCCAATTCCCTCAGGGTCTGCAACGTGATCTTGGCATTCCAGCGGTTGTGATCTTCCTGGGCCATGCGCAGCACAGTCAGGATCATGTCTCGGTAAATGGGGAGGTTGGGGCTGTTGGGAGACACCAGGTTGAGTTGTTCTTCGACCTTGCGGGTGAGGTCGTGGCCGTGGTTCTCAAAATGACGACTGAGCAGGTCATTCGGTTTATAAGGCATTCAACTTCTCCTTCTTAACAAAACCCTGGCCCGGATGAGAGATTCATCAGGGCCACGACACCTCGTGTGTCGTCGTCAGCCCAGGCAGCGGCCTGGAGGTTGACCTGGCTTGACGCGGTCTGCAGCACGGCGACCAAGCCATCCAGCGGGTTCTGTTTTTCCCTTTTGATGAAAACAAGCACGCCAAGGTGTTGGCCGGGCAGCCTCTTTCTGCCCGATGCAAATACTCAGAATACTTCTGAATCTAGCCGATCTTTGCTGTCCTGATCATGGCGCTCAAAAGTGACCGTTGGCAACCGCTGGATAAGTGCACCGCAATATCGCACCGCTCGTCAGATTGCCGGCCGGGTGTGTGCCGCTCTGATTTACTGATAACAAGCGTGCCAATGCAATTTGGCGCTCAGGGCTGGTGCTAGGTGATGGATTGAAGCGGACGGGCATGGAGGCGGGAGAGATGACCAGGGTGACTCTGGAGCTCGACAGGCAGTTGTACTTGATGCTGTTGGAATCGGCACAGGCCAATCGGGTGAGTCTTGAGGAGGAATGCTGTCGTCGACTGGGAGGGCGGGCATGGCGCTCGCGCTACCTGCAGGCGCTGGTAGCGGAATTGCGCGCCGACGATGAGCAGCGGCGCGCAAGCTCGGGTTGATTACTTCTTCGTCTTGGCGGGTTTCGGGCAATCCGATTCCTGGAAGCGCTCGGTCGCGACCGGGCGGTTGGTCTTAACCTCGGTGAATTCGTAGCGCATTGTCGCGCCCTTGGCCATCAACTTGCGGAAGCCCGGATTGGTGCACACCGTGGAGCCCAGCTGGAAATACACGGCCTTGGGGTCTGCGCGCATTTTCTGGGCATGGCTGCTTTGCACGCTGAGGTGGTTGATCAGCTCGGTGCCTTCGACGGTATACCCCTGGTCGAGAATGTCTTCGTTGATCGCCCGCGGCGTACCGACGCTACTTTCCTTGGCAACGTTCTGCAGCATCTTGTTCAGTTCGAGTTCTTTCAGCGAGGCAGCCTGAGCGCTGAAGGACGTCGCCAGCAGAACGGCAACGGTAGGGACGATAAGGCGCAGCATGAAACTCTCCTGGTTCAGTGACTGGTGGTTCGACCGATCACATGACTGTGCGTTCAGTGGCCGGGGATTATAGGGGAGCCCGGGTGGACGGTACAGGCTCGTGCGCTCTGGTAGACTGCCGGCCTTTATTGCCCTGCCGAGTGTTGTTCGTGTCGAGTTTTCCTGTCTGTCGGCGTCGCCCACGATGAATCACGCCCCTAACGCCGTAGCCCGCCTGCGCGACCAGCGCATCGATGAAGGGATCAGGCCGATCCAGGCCCGAGGCTGGCGCGCCCCCCGTTGCAGCGCCTGTCGGGTGATCGAGAGCCATTGCCTGTGCGCCTGGCGTCCGAGCGTCGAAACCCGTTCCGGGGTCTGCCTGATCATGACCAACAAGGAAGTGTTCAAGCCGAGCAACACCGGTTGGCTGATCGCCGATGTGGTGCGTGACAACCATGCGTTCATCTGGTCGCGCACCGAGGTCGATGAGCAGTTGCTGGCGTTGCTGAACGATCCGCAATGGCAGCCATACCTGGTGTTTCCGGGTGAATACGTCGAGCCATCGCGGGTCACCCACACGGTGGACCTCGATCAGTCCAGGCGCCCGTTGTTCATTCTGCTGGACGCGACCTGGACGGAGGCGCGGAAGATTTTCCGTAAGAGCCCGTATTTCGACCGGCTGCCGATCCTGAGCCTGCTGCCCGACAAACTGTCGCGCTACCGTTTGCGTCGTTCGACCCGTAGCGAGCACCTGTGCACTGCGGAAGTGGCGGCGTTGTGTCTGGAGCTGGCGGGGGACAGCGACGCCGCGTCGGCCCTGGAGGCCTATTTCGATGTGTTCAGCCAGCATTACCTGGGCGCCAAGGGCCAGCAGGAGGTCAACGTGTCGACCCCGGCCCATGCCGAGTTGCAACCCTTCATTCGTACGCCGCACACAGTATTGGCTCAATAGTGGCCCATACTGGACTCAGGGGCGGCCGTGCTGCTTGACCACCCCGGCTTCGCTGGGCATGCTTGGCGCCGACCAGGGCGCCGACCGTATTTGAAACGTCATGTTTGGCGTTGCACGTGCCCCTGTGGATGCCGCCGCAGGGCGGTGTCTTGAGTTGTCTTGGCGAGGCGCGAATGCATCGGGCCTGCCATTAAAAACAGGATCATTTGAAAAATGGCCACATACGAAATCCTGATTGCCGATGACCACCCGCTCTTTCGCAGCGCGTTGCATCAGGCGGTGACCCTGGGCCTTGGCCCGGATGTCCGATTGACGGAGGTGGCCAGTATCGCCGAACTGGAGGTCCAGTTGACGGCGAAGTCCGATTGGGACCTGGTGCTGCTGGATCTGAACATGCCCGGTGCCTATGGTTTTTCAGGGCTGGTGCTGTTGCGGGGCCAATACCCGCAGATCCCCGTGGTCATGGTCTCGGCCCAGGAAGAAGCGTCAGTGATGGTCAAGGCCCGGGAGTTCGGCGCCAGTGGTTTCATCCCCAAGTCCAGCTCCCTTGAAATGATTCAAAAGGCCGTGAAGGCGGTCCTGGACGGCGATGTCAGCTGGCCACCCCAGGCGTTTGAAGCCGTGAGCGTGTCCGAAGAGGCCAAGGCCGCCAGCGCGGGCCTGGCCAGCCTCACGCCGCAGCAGTTTCGAGTGTTGACCATGGTCTGCGAAGGCCTGCTGAACAAGCAGATTGCCTATGAACTGAACGTGTCGGAGGCCACTATCAAGGCCCACGTCACGGCGATCTTCCGTAAACTGAACGTACGCACCCGGACCCAGGCGGCCCTGCTGCTGCAACAACTTGAGTCAATTTCGCCGCCGGCTTAGTGTTCGGGTTCACGCTTTTTTGACCGGGTTTGAATTAGTTTCTCCACTCCTTTTCGATCAGTTGCTCACTCTATGTCACCTTTTAAAGGCCAGACCGGCCTGAAACGCATCCTCAACGCCTCCGGCTATTCCTTGGACGGGCTGCGCGCGGCTTTTGTCGGCGAAGCGGCTTTCCGTCAGTTGGTGTTGCTCAACGTCGTATTGATTCCGTTGTCGTTCTTCCTGAACGTCAGCCGTGTCGAACAGGCGCTGCTGATTGCCGTGTGCCTGCTGGCATTGATCGTGGAATTGCTCAACTCGGCGGTGGAGGCGGCCATCGACCGCATCTCCCTGGAGCTGCACCCATTGTCGAAAAACGCCAAGGACATGGGCAGCGCTGCCCAGTTCGTCGCCCTGACGATGATCGCGTTGGTGTGGGGCCTGATCCTGCTGTAACGGTTCAGGCAATGGCCGGTAGCACGATTTCGTCGCTGCGCTGGGCCCCGGCGGTGAACGCCCGGCACAATTCGAGAAATTCGCGCATGGCTGAGGTCTGGTACTTCTGTTTGTGCCAGATGAAATAGAACTGCCGCGCCAGGTCCATATCCGGTGTTTCCACCGCGACGAGGCTGCCGCGGCGGAAGGCGTCGCGCAGGGCCAGGCGTGAGATGCAGCCAATGCCCAGGCCGGATTCAACGGCGCGCTTGATCGCTTCGGTGTGTTCCAGCTCCAGGCGGATGTTCAACGCGCTGCGGTGGTGGCGCATGGCCTGGTCGAAAGTCAGTCGTGTGCCCGAACCCTGTTCCCGCAGAATCCAGGCTTCACGGGTCAATTCCTCCATGGTCGCCTGGCCGCGCTTGGCCAGCGGGTGTTGAGGGGCGCAGAACACCACCAGTTCGTCCTCCACCCAGCTTTGCACTTCGATGTCCGGATGGCTGCAGTCGCCTTCGATTAGACCCAGATCAATTTCATAGTGGGCAACCTGGTGCACGATATTGGCAGTGTTCTGCACATGCAGCTTCACCTGGCTTTCCGGATGGCGCTGCATGAACCCGCCGATCAACAAGGTCGCCAGGTAATTGCCGATGGTCAGCGTCGCGCCGACCGCCAGTGAGCCGAAACCGGACTTGCCATTGAGCAGGTCTTCGATCTCCTTGGCCTGGTCCAGCAGCGCCACTGCCTGGGGCAGCAGCTGTTTGCCCAGGGCATTGAGGCTCAGGCGTTTGCCGGCACGGTCGAACAGCTGGCAGCTCGATTGCCGCTCCAGTTCGGTGATGGAGGTGCTGGCCGCCGACTGCGACAGGTTGAGCTGGCCCGCAGCGCGAGACACGCTTTCTTGCTGGGCGACGGCGACGAAGACTTGAAGTTGACGTAGAGTAAATCGCATATCGATATAACCGATAACCCTTATCTTAATAATCCATTTAACAGATATTGTCGCCGCCATTAGAATGCGATGCAATTGCGCAGATTATCGGCGCAGGCATCATTCCCAGGAGTCCCCGTACATGAGCAACATGAACCACGAGCGTGTCCTCAGTGTTCATCACTGGAACGACACTCTGTTCAGCTTCAAGTGCACCCGCGATCCGGGCCTGCGCTTCGAGAACGGTCAGTTCGTGATGATCGGCCTGCAACAGCCCAACGGCCGCCCGCTTATGCGCGCTTACTCGATTGCCAGCCCAAACTGGGAAGAGCATCTCGAATTCTTCAGCATCAAGGTGCCCGATGGTCCGCTGACTTCCCAGCTGCAGCACCTGAAGGAAGGCGACGAGATCATCATCAGCAAGAAACCCACCGGCACCCTGGTGCTGGACGATCTCAAGCCTGGCAAGCATTTGTACCTGCTCAGCACCGGCACCGGCCTGGCGCCGTTCATGAGCGTCATCCAGGATCCGGAAACCTATGAGCGTTTCGAAAAAGTGATCCTGTGCCACGGCGTGCGTTACGTCAATGAAGTCGCTTACCGCGAATTCATCACCGAGCACTTGCCGCAGAACGAGTTCTTCGGCGAAGCCCTGCGTGACAAGCTGATCTACTACCCGACTGTGACGCGCGAGCCGTTCGAGAACGAAGGCCGCCTGACCGACCTGATGCGCAGTGGCAAGCTGTTCCGCGACATCGGCCTGCCACCGATCAACCCCCAGGACGACCGCGCCATGCTGTGCGGCAGCCCGAGCATGCTCGACGAGACCAGTGAAGTGCTTAACAGCTTCGGCCTGACCGTTTCGCCGCGTATGCGCGAGCCGGGTGACTACCTGATCGAGCGGGCGTTTGTAGAGAAGTAAGCTGTTGTGGCGACTGATAGATCGCCATCGCGAGCAAGCTCGCTCCCACAAGGGATGTTCATTGAACACAGATTCTCTGTTCACAACAGACCCAGTGTGGGAGCGAGCTCGCTCGCGATGGCAGCGACTCGGTCCAACTGACACAGCATAAGAAAGCCCGCGCCGCCTGATAAAGGCCGCGCGGGCTTTTTCGTTCCCGGGTTTTATCTACCGGCAGGAACGACTTCCAATACCCGGATCACTCCCGGTTGCGGGTAATGCCAGCGAACGTCCACATCCCAGAACTGCGCACCGTATTCCCGTTCGGCTGTGGGCATCTGGTACGCCGGGCGCGGGTCTTGGGCCAGGCATTGTTCGATCAGCTCCACCAACGGCTCTTCCAGGCGCGTGGCGTGCTCGTGTGCTTGAACCAGGGCGGTGTCCGCCCATTGCACCGCAATCAACTCAGGCGCGGCGCTGGCGATGCGGTTGGAGGCCGAGGGGATGATATCGGCGTAGGGCACGTAGGGCTTGATGTCGAGCACCGGCGTGCCGTCCAGCAAATCGATACCCGAGAGCCACAGGCGCCCGGTTTCGACCCGTTCCAGCTTCACCACCGACTGGCCAATGCCGTTGGGGCGATGGGTGGCGCGGGTGGCGAACACGCCCATGGACTTGTTGCCGCCCAGGCGTGGCGGTCGCACTTTCAAGCGTGGCTTGTCCTCCAGCGCCTGGTGGAACAGGAACAGCAGCCAGACATGGCTGACCTGCTCCAGGCCTTGCACCGCCTCGCCCTGGTCGAACGGCGCCACCAGCTCCAGCACACCGCGTGCGGCCGGAGCCAGTTGCGGTTGGCGGGGGATGGCGAACTTCTCCTTGAAGCAGGAGCGGACGAAGCCGATGGGAGAGACGCTGTAGGTCATGGGTTGGGATCGAGGCGAGATGGAGAGGGCATGATAACGCGAGAGCTGAAATCGACACGGTCCTCTGTGGCGAGGGAGCTTGCTCCCGCTGGGCTGCGAAGCAGCCCCCCGGTGTTGTCTGACACACCGCGAGGGGACGCTGCGCGTCCAGCGGGAGCAAGCTCCCTCGCCACAAAAGCCCGCAGGATTCAGCGGTCCTTCAAAGTCAGCCGCGAACGCGCAGCGTCAGGCCCTTGAGGAAGTTGCGCAGCAATTGGTCGCCGCACGGGCGGTAGTTGGTGTGGCCGAACTTGCGGAACAGCGCGCTCAGTTCCGGCTTGGACACCGGGAACTCGGCGGCCTTGAGGATGGCGTGCATGTCGTCTTCCTTCAGCTCGAAGGCCACCCGCAGTTTCTTGAGGATGATGTTGTTGGTCACTGGCACTTCGATCGGCTGCGGCGGACGGCTTTCGTCCTTGCCACGCTTGAAGATCACCAGCCCATCGAGAAAATGCGCCATGACCTCGTCAGGGCAGAACACAAAGCCTTCTTCCTCGTCTTTCTTGAGGTAGCCCGCCAGGTCCGCCAGGGAGACGTCCAGGCCGCCCAGCTTGATGATCTCGATGACTTTCTTGTCGCTGATGTCGAGCATGTAGCGCACGCTGCGCAGTACGTCGTTGTGAATCATGTATGCAGTCCTGATCAATCGGCAGTGGGCGCCTGCGTTCGGTGCGGCGCCGGAAAAAATTAGAATTTCTCTTTGGCAGACAGGTAGCGCCACTGGCCCAGCGGCACCTTGCCGATGGACACGCCGCCGATGCGGATGCGGCGAATGGCGACGACCTTGAGCCCGACCGCCTGGCAGAACAGAGCGATCACGCCGGGCTGCGGGTTTTTCATGGCAAAGCGCAGGCGGTTCTCGTTCTGCCAGCTGGCCTTGACTGCCGGCAGCTCCTTGCCCTTGTAGGTCAAGCCATGGTTCAGGCGATTGAGGCCATGGGCGACCATGTCGCCTTCGACTTCCACCACGTATTCCTGCTCGATCTTGGCGGCGTCGGCAGTGAGCTTGCGCAAGATCTTCCAATCCTGGGTGAACACCAGCAGCCCGCTCGCGTTGGCTTGCAGGTCGGCACTGGCGGTCAGGCGCAGGAAATGGCCCTTGAGCGGCCGCTTGCCGAAGCGATGTTCTTCGCTCAGGGTCTGCGGGCCAAGGGAGGCCATCGCGGTGTCTACGTCCATGCCGGCCGGGACGTTCAGCAGGAGTGTCACCGGCTCTGGCGCGGTGGCCTTGGCCTCGGCGTCGAGTTCGACCTTCTGGGTCGTTACCTTGAACTGCGGCTCGTCGATCACTTCGCCATCCACGGTGACCCAGCCGCCCTCGATGAACAGCTCAGCCTCGCGACGGGAACAGCCGACGAGTTCGATGAGGCGTTTGGAGAGACGAATCGGGTCAGTCATGACGGGGGCCGTAACAAAAAGAGGGTGGGCATTGTACCTGCCTGGGGCCGGTTAATCGCGGGTCCATTTGCCTCATGCAGCTTTTAGCCGCGTCCGGCCTTCAGGTCGGGCTGCTTGTAGCGCATGTGCAGCAGTGGGTAGGGCTGGTTCATGCCATCTTTTGCCGAGCGCCCGACCACTTCGAAGCCTTGCTTGAGGTAAAAGCCCAAGGCTTGCGGGTTCTGTTCGTTGACGTCCAGTTGATCGGCGTTCAGCTGTTCCATGGCATAGCGCAGCAACAGCTTGCCCAGGCCCTGGCCACGGTGTTGCGGGTCGATGAAGAGCATCTCGACCTTGCCAGCCGCGACACCGGCGAAACCGGTGATCCGCTGGCGCGCGTCCCGGGTGCAAATGAGCATCACCGCATCCAGGTAGCGGGTGAGCACCAGGTTTTTCAGCAGTTCGATGTAGCTGTCTGGCAGAAACTCATGGGTGGCCCGCACCGAGGCTTCCCAAACCTGGGTCAGTTCCTGGTAATCGCTCGGTTTCGGTGTATGGATGACCGAATGCTGGCGCATGTCCGCCTGTTCCTTGTGCTGGATGTGCTGGGTTTCTCCATACGATAGCCGTAAAAAAGCCCCGCATCCTGTGAGGATGGCGAGGCTTTTCAATTTTTCGGCGATGAAAGACTTGTGGGAGCCGAGCTTGCTCGCGATAGCGTCGTGTCAGCCAACATTCATGCTGATTGATGCACCGCTATCGCGAGCGAGCTCGGCTCCCACAGGTATTGCAGCAGCCTGTAAAGCGCGGCAGATCAACCGATCTGCTCAGCCCACAAGTCATATTCATCGGCGTCGGTCACCTTGCACCAGACCTTGTCCCCTGGCTTGAGGTTGCTGCCGTTGTCGATGAAGACGTTGCCGTCGATTTCCGGCGCGTCGAAGAAGCAGCGGCCCACAGCGCCTTGCTCGTCCACTTCATCCACCAGCACTTCGATTTCACGGCCGATGCGCATTTGCAGGCGCGCCGAGCTGATGGCCTGCTGGTGCGCCATGAAGCGTTCCCAACGGTCCTGCTTGACGTCGTCCGGCACCACGTCCAGGTCCAGGTCGTTGGCCGGTGCGCCTTCCACAGGGGAATACTGGAAGCAGCCAACGCGGTCGAGCTGGGCTTCGGTCAGCCAGTCCAAGAGGTACTGGAAGTCTTCTTCGGTTTCGCCGGGGAAGCCGACGATGAAGGTCGAGCGGATGATCAGGTCCGGGCAGATTTCGCGCCAGTTCTTGATGCGGGCCAGGGTCTTGTCTTCGAAAGCCGGGCGCTTCATGGCCTTGAGGACTTTCGGGCTGGCGTGCTGGAACGGGATGTCCAGGTACGGCAGGATCTTGCCGGCCGCCATCAGCGGGATCAGTTCGTCGACATGCGGGTACGGGTAAACGTAATGCAGGCGGACCCAGACGCCAAGAGTGCTGAGGGCTTCGCACAGTTCGGTCATGCGGGTTTTCACCGGCGCGCCATTCCAGAAGCCGGTGCGGTATTTCACGTCGACGCCATAGGCGCTGGTGTCCTGGGAGATCACCAGCAGTTCCTTGACGCCGGCCTTGACCAGGCGCTGGGCCTCGTCGAGCACATCGCCCACCGGACGGCTCACCAGCTTGCCGCGCATCGATGGGATGATGCAGAAACTGCAGCTGTGGTTGCAGCCTTCGGAAATCTTCAGGTAGGCGTAGTGGCGCGGGGTCAGCTTGATGCCTTGTGGCGGCACCAGGTCGATCAGCGGGTTGTGGTCCTGGCGCGGTGGCACCACGTCATGCACGGCGTTGACCACCTGCTCGTACTGCTGCGGCCCGGTCACGGACAGCACGCTTGGGTGCACGTTGCGGATGTTGCCTTCTTCCACACCCATGCAGCCAGTGACGATGACCTTGCCGTTTTCCTTGATGGCTTCGCCGATCACTTCCAGGGACTCGGCCTTGGCCGAATCGATGAAGCCGCAGGTGTTGACCACGACCACGTCGGCGTCCTGGTACGTGGACACGACGTCATAGCCTTCCATGCGCAGCTGGGTCAGGATGCGCTCGGAGTCGACCAGAGCCTTCGGGCAACCCAGGGATACGAAGCCAACCTTCGGATTGGCTGGCGCGGTAGTGGTGGACATGTCTAACCTCGGTGTAGGGGGGATCGTCTCTTGCCGAGACAGGGCGCCTGGCGCGCCTCTGATCAAAAAGTGCGCAATTCTATCCAGGGTCGACGCACTTGACCAGCTTTATACCGGGAAATGCGACGAGTGCTGCGCTATGCTTCGCGCCTTTGCGTTCTGGCGATTGCTACAGTCAATAAAACGTCTGTAACAATACGTAAAACAGCGCATGCTGCCGCAACAAAACATAGCGCTTCGTTCAAGAAGCCAGGTCTGGGAAACGGGAGTGTTGGATGGGTCATGCAAGTAGTCAGGTGGCAGGTGCCGAGCATTCGGCAGCTAAGCCGCTGAGCATGCTGGTCGCGGCGGTCGGAGTGGTTTATGGCGACATCGGTACGAGCCCGTTGTACACCCTCAAGGAAGTGTTTTCCGGTGCCTATGGCGTGCCTGTCAATCACGATGGGGTGCTGGGGATCCTGTCGCTGATTTTCTGGTCGCTGATCTGGGTCGTGTCGATCAAGTACATGATGTTCGTGCTGCGCGCCGACAACCAGGGCGAGGGCGGGATCATGGCGCTCACCGCCCTGGCGCGGCGAGCCGCGGCGGGAAGGGCGCGACTGCGGACCTTCCTGGTGATCTGCGGCTTGATCGGCGCGGCGCTGTTCTACGGCGACAGCATGATCACGCCCGCGATCTCCGTGCTCTCGGCCATTGAAGGCCTTGGCCTGGCGTTCGAAGGCATCGATCACTGGGTGGTGCCCTTGTCGCTGGTGGTGCTGGTGGGGCTGTTCCTGATCCAGCGCCACGGCACTGCACGGATCGGCACCCTGTTTGGCCCGATCATGGTCACCTGGTTCCTGGTGCTTGGCGCCCTGGGTGTGTACGGCATCGCTCAACATCCAGAAGTGTTGCAGGCGGTGAACCCGGCCTGGGCCGGGCGTTTTTTTATCGTTCATCCGGGCATGGGCGTGGCGATCCTCGGTGCCGTGGTGTTGGCGTTGACCGGCGCCGAAGCGCTGTACGCCGACATGGGGCACTTCGGCCGCAAACCGATTGCCCGTGCCTGGTTCATCCTGGTATTGCCGGCGCTGGTGCTTAATTACTTCGGCCAGGGCGCGTTGTTGCTGGGCGACCCGGAAGCGGCGCGCAACCCGTTTTATCTGCTGGCGCCGAGCTGGGCGCTGCTCCCGCTGGTGGGCCTGTCGACCCTGGCCACGGTGATCGCCTCGCAAGCGGTGATTTCCGGCGCGTTCTCCCTGACGCGCCAGGCGATCCAGCTCGGTTACATCCCGCGCATGTACATCCAGCACACCTCCAGCGCCGAGCAGGGCCAGATCTACATCGGTGCGGTGAACTGGTCGTTGATGGTGGGTGTAGTGCTGCTGGTGCTGGGGTTCGAATCTTCCGGCGCGCTGGCTTCGGCCTACGGCGTGGCCGTGACCGGTACGATGCTGATGACCACGATCCTGGTGTCCGCCGTGATACTGCTGTTGTGGAAGTGGCCGCCGCTGTTGGCTGTTCCGTTGCTAATCGGTTTTCTTTTGGTGGACGGCCTGTACTTCGCCGCCAACGTGCCGAAAATCATCCAGGGCGGTGCATTCCCGGTCATCGCCGGTATTGCCTTGTTCGTGCTGATGACCACCTGGAAACGCGGCAAGCAATTGCTGGTGGAGCGCCTGGATGAAGGGGCGCTGCCGCTGCCGATCTTCATCAGCAGCATCCGTGTGCAGCCGCCGCACCGGGTCCAGGGCACCGCCGTGTTCCTGACCGCGCGTTCGGACGCTGTGCCTCACGCGCTGTTGCACAATTTATTGCACAACCAGGTGCTGCATGAGCAGGTGGTGCTGCTGACCGTGGTGTACGAAGACATTCCCCGGGTGCCACCGCAGCGGCGCTTCGAGGTCGATGCCTATGGCGAAGGGTTCTTCCGGGTGATCCTGCACTTCGGTTTCACCGACGAGCCGGACGTTCCGCAGGCGCTCAAGCTCTGTCATCTCGATGACCTGGACTTCAGTCCGATGCGCACCACTTACTTCCTCAGTCGCGAGACCGTCATCGCCTCCAAGCTTGAGGGCATGGCCCGCTGGCGCGAAATACTGTTCGCCTTCATGTTGAAAAATGCCAACGGCAACCTTCGTTTCTTCAATCTGCCGTTGAACCGGGTGATTGAACTGGGGACGCAGGTCGAGATGTAGCATCAGGAAAACAAAAGCCCTCGTTGCCTTGCGGCGGCGGGGGCTTTTTTGTGGGCGACACACAAGCTGATGCCAGGATGAAGCCCCTGTGGGAGCGAGCTTGCTCGCGATAGCGGAGTGTCAGTTTGTAAAGATGTTGAACATGCCACCGCCATCGCGAGCAAGCTCGCTCCCACAGGGTAATGCTGTTCACTTAAGGCAATCGACAAGCCCGTGGCGAGGGAGCTTGCTCCCGCTGGGCTGCGAAGCGGCCCCAAAACCTGCCAAATGCGGAGAATCAGACACACCGCACCGGTCGGTTTACGACTGCTTCGCAGCCGAGCGGGAGCAAGCTCCCTCGCCACAGGTCCATCATTTCTCTTGAATGAACAGTATTAGCTCCCACAGTGGGGGGCGGTCGAGCACAAAAAAGCCCCGGCAACCTTGAGGCTGCCGGGGCTTTTTGTCAGGCGTGTACCGACTTACTGTTCGGCAACCTTGTTCTGCCGCTCGTTGATCTCATCGATCAGGCGCTTGGCCAGGGCCGGGTAGTTTTCGTCGAAGTGATGGCCGCCAGGCAGCTTGATGGCTTCGCCAACGGCGGTCTTGTCGGTGCAGCCGCTTTCGTCGGCTTCTTCACCGCCGTAGATGCACACCACTTTCTCGGCTGGCAGCTTGGCCATTTCCGGGCCAGTGGCGGCTTCGGTGCCGGCGTTGCCGAGCCAGCCTTCGACTTCGATCTCGAAGCTGCCAGTGCGGGCGAAGGCCAGCAGGATGATCGCATCGACTCGTTGTTGCTCGGTGGCCGGCAGGCGATTGTAGATGGCCGGCAACACGTCGGCGCCGAAGGAGTAGCCGGTCAGGATGAAGCGCTTGGTGCCCCAGATCTGCCGGTAGTGCTGCATCAGCTCGGTCAGGTCCGCCGCGCTCTGCTCCGGGCTCTTGTGTTGCCAGTAGTAGCGCAGGGTGTCGATGCCGACCACCGGGTAGCCGATCTTGGCCATTTCATCGGCCACGTCGCGGTCCAGGTCGCGCCAGCCGCCATCTCCGGAGAGAAACAGGGTGACGGTGTCCCGTGTCTGGCTGGCCGGGACTTCCACGACCGGGATGCTCAGGCCGCCCTTGGCCTTGTCGGTGCCCACCAGGATCTTGCGCAGTTCGTTGTTCAGCACTTGCGGCAGGTTGATGTCGTAGTCGCTGATGCTGGTCTCGGCATTCGATTGGTCGCGTACGAAACCGGCGCTGGTGTCGTCAGGGTTATCGTTCCAAGCCACCAGCCAATGGCCGTGGGCTGCCTTTTTAGGCAGCAGGTGGGTGCAGCCGGGTTTTTCCAGGGCCAGGTCCACTGAAACGGCCTTGGCCTTGTCGTCCTTCTGTTCAGCCAGCCAACGCCAGGCCAGCACGGCGCCAGGGCCGATGCCGCTGACCAGCGTGGCCGGGCCCTGGAGCTCTCTCAGGCCGGCCTGCAGGGCACGGCCTTGCAACATGCAGTCCTTGGGCAGGATCACCTGGACGATCTGCGCCGAGCCACTGCGGCTGAGGGTCGTCAATTGCGTGTCGTTGAGCTTCTGGTCTTCATTGACTGCCACCAGCACCCGGGCGCGTGCCTTGGTACCGGGGGTGACCCGGGTCAGCGCTGCGCCATCGGCGGGCGCCAGTTGTTCCAGGGTCGGTTGCGGGGCCGGGCGGTTCCAGTACCAGTAACCGCCACCGAGAATCACCGCCAGCACCAGCAGGGCGGCCACTACGTATCGCCAGGAGCGTTGCATCATCAGCGTTTCACCAGTCCAGTCAGGCCGCCCGCAATCAGGGCGGCAGTATCGGCCAGCGCCACCAGCGGATCGAGTCCGGCGGGCACGGCCATGTAACGAGGTTCCCAGTTTGGCTGGAATTTGTCTTTGAAGCGGCGCAGCCCCTGGAAGTTATAGAGCTGCTCGCCACGGCGGAACACCATTGAGCCCAGGCGCTGGGTCAGTGGTGCGCCGCGCCGCGGTTGCAGGCCCGACAGCGGGACCATACCGAGGCTGAAGCGGGCGTAGTCATGGTTTTTATAATGCTGGATGAGGCCGACCATCATGAACTCCATGGTCAGTTTCGGCGCCTCGGGGTGGGCGCGCATCAGGTCGAGGCTGGCCAGTTCGTGGCTGTGGGTTTCCAACAGGTTGGCGAACGCCACCGGCCGGCCCTCGAAACGAATCACCGCGATGCGGAAATGCTTGAGGTAGTCATCGCTGAAACGCCCCAGGGAGAAACCTTTTTCCCGCACGTTCTTGCCAGTCAGCCAGGCATCGGAAATGACCTTGAGCTCATCCATCGGCGCCTGGCCCGGTTCGTGGATCTCCAGCGACAGGCCGTCACGGGTGCCGCGGTTCCAGGTGTAGCGCAAGTCCTTCATCTCTTTGCCCTTGGCTTCGAGATCGAAACGCTTGAGGTCGACCCGTGCTTCCTCGCCCAGCTTGATGGCCGTCAGGCCGATGTCCATGTAGTACGGCAGGTTTTCGGCGCGCACCTGATAGAACACGGGACGGGCATGGTAGATGTCGCACAGGTCGCGGAACTGCCAGATCATTTCGGCCCGTTGCTGGGTCGGCCCGATCGGGTCATACAGCGCCACCAGGCTGCGACCACGGCGGGCATACATCAGGAACGCCTCGTCGTTGGGGTGGAACAGCAGCGCCTTGTCACCGGTCAGGGCCAGGCCGCCGTCGGGTTGCGAGGAGGTCATGAGAATCGTCTTGGCCCGCTCCAGTTCCTCTGCTGTCGGCAGATGGATCACCGGGCGCGCGGTGCGCAGCAGCCAGGTCAGGGACACCACCACCAGCAGCACCGCGGCACCCAGTAGCGAGCGCAGGCCGCGAGGGGCGTCGGCATCGAGGGTGAACTGCCACCACAGTTGGTGGCTGTAGGGCACGTCCTGATAGGCAAACAGCAGCAGCCAGATCGACGCGCCGAGCACGCAGAGGCTGGCGATCAGGAACAGCGGGGAAAACGGCAGTTCAGTCAGGCGGCTCGGACGATAAAAGGAGCGCCGGAATACCGCCAGCAGGGCGGCCGTCAGGGTCAGCAGCGTGGCCTCTTCCCAGTCGAAGCCCTTGAGCAGCGAGAGCAGGGCACCCACCAGGAGCAGAACCGTGGTCAGCATCCAGGCGGCCGACAGGCGACGGCGCAGGCCCTGGGCGAGCAACAGGCACAACACGCCCACCAGGCTGGCGCCGAAGTGCGAAGCGTCCACCAGCCGATGGGGGATCAGGAAGCCAATGTGCTCCAAGCGGGTGTCGATTTCCGGTGTCACGCCGGAAAACAGCAGCACCACGCCGGAGAGAAACACCAGCACCGCCAGGATCGGCGCGGCGAAACCCGATGCCGCCCGCAGGCTCTGGCGCGTCTGGAACAGCCGTTGCGCCTCGTTGATCAACAGCAACACGCAGGCCACCAGCATCGGCAGCAACACGTAGATCAAGCGATACAGCAACAGCGCGGCGGCCAGCGGTGCGGCGCCGAGTTTGTCGGCAAATGCGGCCAGCAGAATCGCCTCGAATACCCCGACCCCGCCCGGTACATGGCTGAGTACGCCGGCAGCCAGAGCCAGCAGGTACACCAGCAGGAAAGCGCCGAACGGCGGCGCCTCGGGCAGCAACAGATACAACACGGTGGCGGCCGCGGCGACATCCAGCGCGGTGATCACCAGCTGCAGGAAGGTCAGGCGTCGGCCCGGCAGGCGCAGCGTGCGACGGCCGGCCTTTACCAGAAGGCTGTCCCGATGCGGCTGTTCCGGCAGGCGTCGGCGGTAAATGCCGATGGCCAGTACGCTGGTGAGCAGCAGCACCGCCACGGAAATGGCCCCCAGCAAAGCGGCAGGCAAGTGCAGCGCGGCAGACGCGGCGGGCAGGTTGCTGAGTGTCGCCAGGGCCGCCAACGGCGGCAACGCGCAGCCCAGGGACAGGCTGGCGAACAGCGTCATGTGGGCGACATCCGATGCCCCCAGGCCATGGCGCGCATACAGGCGGTAGCGAACCGAACCGCCCGACAGCAGCGACAGGCCAATGGCATTACCGATGGCGAACGCGGTGAACCCGCCCAGGACCATGGTTTGTGGCGGCAGCGTCACACCTGCGTAACGGCTGGCGGACCATTCATAGCCCAAAAGAATGATGAAGCCGGCGACTGTGGCGGCGATCGCACCAAGCAGGGCGGGCCGGGGCACTTCAAGAATCGAGTCGTGCAGAGCGTATAGATCGAGCTCGCTCAGCAGATGGCGGCAGGCAATCAATGCAATCGCAAACAGCAGCAGCGTGACCGCGAGGCCAATGGGCTGGCGGTACTGGCTGATCCGATCCAGCCAGCGCAGTCGCTCGGCTTTGATCGGTTGTGTCGCAGTAACGGAGTCTTGCGGGTCAGACGAGTGGGCGCGCATCAATCACCTCTTGAGCTATGCGCGACAGGATGGGGGTATCCAGCCAAGTTACCAATCCCCGCGAAGGAAAATAATTACAAAATCTTTGTATGTAGAGCTTTTTTCGCCAGACACAAAAAAGGCCACTCTTTCGAGCAGCCTTTCTTGATATTTGGTTGCGGGAGCCGGATTTGAACCGACGACCTTCGGGTTATGAGCCCGACGAGCTACCAGACTGCTCCATCCCGCGTCTGTGTGGCGGCATTCTACAGGCGAACGCCCGAGTGTCAACCGATAAAAGACGCCAGGGTCAAATAAACGGCCAATCCGTCCCTTGCCCTCCTAAATGCGCGGAATCAAAGGGAAATTGTCCTACAACTTGCAGTGCGTAGGGTGTCGCAGGCGGCGAGTCTCTGATCGTGTGGTCAAAAAACGAGCACGCACAAAAAAGGCCACTCTTTCGAGTAGCCTTTTTTGATGTTTGGTTGCGGGAGCCGGATTTGAACCGACGACCTTCGGGTTATGAGCCCGACGAGCTACCAGACTGCTCCATCCCGCGTCTGTGTGGCGGCATTCTACAGAGGATCGAGCCGCTGTCAACCCTGGTGTCACAAAAACCTGTTCCGCTTCAAGCGCTTAGCCTTGCGTGTGGGCATTGTGACAGCGCTGTGACGCAGGCCTGGCAAGGGCTGAAGCTCTATTGGAGGGAGCGTTGCGATTGAAGAAGTAAATTTGTGTAGGGGTTTTCTGAGCTCGACGAAGGATCTTTCAAACTACTGGTGCTATATACAGGTGCTGGTGCGATACTGGGGGCCCGATTCGTCCCACGCCCTGTTCTTCTATGACGCAACGTAAAATCATCCATGTCGACTGTGACTGTTTCTATGCCGCTATCGAGATGCGCGATGATCCGCGGCTGGCCGGCAAGCCCATGGCGGTGGGGGGCTCGGCGGATCGGCGGGGGGTGATTGCCACCTGCAACTACGAAGCGCGGGCCTACGGCGTGCGCTCGGCCATGTCTTCCGGCCACGCCTTGAAGCTCTGTCCGGACCTCACCATCGTCAAGCCACGAATGGAGGCTTATCGGGAAGCGTCGAAGGAAATTCATACGATTTTCAGTGATTACACCGACCTGATCGAGCCGCTGTCCCTGGACGAGGCCTACCTCGACGTCTCTGCCAGTGCCCATTTTGGCGGCAGCGCCACCCGCATCGCCCAGGATATTCGCCGACGCGTTTCCAACCAGTTGCACATCACCGTGTCCGCCGGCGTCGCGCCGAACAAATTCCTGGCCAAGATCGCCAGTGACTGGAAAAAGCCCAACGGATTGTTCGTCATCACCCCGGATCAGGTTGAGGACTTTGTCTCGGCCCTGCCGGTCAGCAAGCTCCACGGTGTAGGCAAGGTCACCGCCGAGAAGCTGAACCGGCTCGGTATCGTCGATTGCCTGCAGTTGCGTGAGTGGGACAAGCTGGCGCTGGTGCGCGAATTCGGCAGTTTCGGTGAGCGGCTCTGGAGCCTGGCCCGTGGGATCGATGAGCGTCTGGTGCACAACGACAGCCGACGGCAGTCCATCAGCGTCGAAAATACCTACGATGTCGACTTGCCCGACCTGGTGAGTTGTCTCGACAAACTGCCGGAACTGATGGAAACCCTCAAAGGGCGCATGGCGCGGATCGACAGCAGTTATCGACCGGGCAAGCCGTTCGTCAAAGTGAAGTTCCACGACTTCACCCAGACCACACTGGAACAGGCCGGGGCAGGGCGGGACCTGGGCAGTTATCAGTTGCTGCTGACCCAGGCGTTCAACCGGGGCGGGAAGCCGGTGCGGTTATTGGGAATCGGGGTGCGGCTGGAAGATTTGCGGGGAGGGTTCGAGCAGTTGGAGTTGTTCGAGCGGTGAGACTGACGATGAGTGCCCTGTTTGGCGCGGTCCTTGTGGCAAGGGAATCCTGTGGGAGCAAAGCTTGCTCGCGATAGCGTCCTTGAGACCGTCATCGCGGGCAAGCCTTGCTCCCACAGGTCTTGCCCTCACACAATCCCCTTGCCACAGGGGATATTTCAGTTAGTGCCAGGATCCGCCACCAACCGCCCGCCATCCTTGGTCAGGGCTTTCATGAACTCGGTCTGCAACTCCGGATCGTTGCGCGTCAGTTCGATCAGGCTCTGTTCCAGTTCGCTGGCCTCTTCTTCAAGTCCCAGCTCCGACAGGCGCTTGACCCGATGAACCCACTGGCTCACCTCGTCGTCTTCCAGGTCGTCGTAGATCAGCGCATGAGCTTCCACCAGTTTGCTGCGCAAGGTACTGCTGATGCTCAGGGATGAGTCGGTGTGCACTTCGTCCTGGGCATCCGTCACGCTGATCTGCAATTTGCCGAACTGGCTCAGGTCCTGCTCGGCGAACGGGCTTTCCAGCAGGTTCAAGCGCAGCACGCCATTACGGTCAGTGCTCAGCTCGAAGGTCTGCCGGGCGGCCTTGACCTCCACCGGGCGTTCGCTCCAGGGCAGGCTCGAGTGTTCCGTGCGCTTGTCGCGCTGGACTTCGTCGATGCCCGCCAGGTTCTGCTGGGCACGGCCGTGGGAGGGGACGTTCATGAACGGGTTGAGCCCGGCGAAACCGTAGCTGATCCAGTCACGGGTCGCCGTGTCCGGCAGGTTGCCGAGGGCGAACACATTGACCACGTTCGCGCCGATGCCAGCCACGACGGCCACCGCGCCCAGGGGAATCTCGTAGATCTCCCGCCAGGGTTGGTACGGTGTGTAGCGATCGTAATGGCGGGTAACCTCGAACTCGGTGACTTCGAAGGTCTTCTGCTCATTGATGCGCACCCGACGCTGCGGCAGGTCGAGCACCTTGGGTTCGCCCACGTCGATTTGCAGGCTGTGGTCGAGCAATTTGCGCTCGACCCGCTCTTCGTGCTCGCTGCGTTGTGACATTTGGTTGGCACAGCCGCTGACCAGCAGGGCGCCGCACAGGGCGGCGCCACCGAGGCCTAAGGTGTTTCGCTTGAACATGACGTCTCTATCTGGTGTCAGCGGCGGATACGGGCCTGGAGGAACGACAGCACGTCGGCGACCGGCAGCGCTTGCGGCTCGGCCTCGGTGCGGCTCTTGTATTCCAGGTTGCCTTCGGCCAGGCCACGGTCACTGACGACGATCCGGTGGGGGATGCCGATCAGTTCCATGTCCGCGAACTTGATGCCGGGGCTGGTTTTCTTGTCGCGGTCGTCCAGCAGCACTTCGAAGCCGGCGGCCGTCAGTTCGGCGTAGAGCTTGTCGGTGGCTTCACGCACCAGGTCGGTTTCATAGCGCAGCGGCACCAGGGCCACCTGGAACGGCGCCAGCGTGTCGCTCCAGATGATGCCTTTGTCGTCGTTGTTCTGCTCGATGGCGGCTGCCACCACGCGGGAAACACCGATGCCGTAGCAACCCATTTCCAGGGTGACCGGCTTGCCGTTCTCGCCCAGCACTTCGCACTTCATCGCCTTGCTGTACTTGTTACCCAGCTGGAAGATGTGCCCGACTTCGATGCCCCGCTTGATTTCCAGGGTGCCCTTGCCATCGGGGCTCGGGTCGCCGGCCACGACGTTGCGCAGGTCCGCGACGGTTGGAACCGGCAGGTCGCGTTCCCAGTTCACGCCGAAGTAGTGTTTGTCGTCGATGTTGGCGCCGATGGCGAAGTCGCTCATCAATGCTACCGAACGGTCGATGATGATCGGCAGTGGCAGGTTCAACGGGCCGAGGGAACCGGCACCGGCGCCAATGGCGTCGCGCAGGTCGGCTTCGGTGGCCATGACCAGCGGGCTGGCGACGCCTGGCTGGTTGGCAGCCTTGATTTCATTCAGTTCGTGGTCGCCACGGACGATCAGGGCAATCAGCTTGCCGGCTTCTTCCGCCCGCACGATCAGGGTCTTGATGGTCCGCTCGATCGGCAGGTTGTAGCCTTCCACCAACTGGGCAATGGTCTTGGCGTTCGGCGTGTCCACCAGGCGCAGCTCTTCGGTCGGCGCGGCGCGGGACGTTTCCCGAGGGACGGCTTCGGCCTTCTCGATGTTCGCGGCGTAGTCGGAGCCGTTGCTGAAGACGATGTCGTCTTCGCCGGACTCGGCCAGTACGTGGAACTCGTGGGAACCGGCGCCGCCGATGGAGCCGTTGTCGGCTTCGACCGGACGGAATTTCAGGCCCAGGCGGGTGAACACGTTGCAATACGCCTGGTGCATGCGGTCATAGGTGACCTGCAGCGAAGCCAGGTCGGCATGGAACGAGTAGGCGTCCTTCATGATGAATTCGCGACCGCGCATCAGGCCGAAGCGTGGACGGATCTCGTCACGGAACTTGGTCTGGATCTGATACAGGTTGATCGGCAACTGCTTGTAGCTGCTCAGCTCGTTGCGCATCAGGTCGGTGATCACTTCTTCGTGGGTCGGGCCTGCACAGAAGTCGCGACCGTGACGGTCTTTGATGCGCAGCAGTTCAGGACCGTATTCTTCCCAGCGCCCCGATTCCTGCCACAGCTCGGCTGGTTGGGTGCCCGGCATCAATACTTCCAGGGCGCCAGCGGCGTCCATCTCTTCACGAACGATGGCTTCCACCTTGCGCATGACTCGCAGGCCCATCGGCAGCCAGGTGTACAGGCCAGAAGCGAGCTTGCGGATCATGCCGGCACGCAGCATCAGCTGATGGCTGATCACGACGGCGTCGGAAGGCGTTTCTTTCTGTGTGGCGAGCAAATATTGACTGGTGCGCATGGTTGACCGTTGTCGGTTGCTGATGACGAGAAGTGACGGAGCATTGTACGGGCGAGATGCCCTGGCGTACAGGCGCGTGGCCGGTCGCCAGGTGCGAACGCCGTTTCCCCGGCGTTTGCTGAAGTTTCCTACGACTCTTCCGCGGGCCGGGTGGGCGCCGGTTCCTCGGTGGGTGTCGAATCCTGGCGACGGTTCTCCTGGAACCAATGCAAGGCGATCAGCAGCAGGGTGGGCACGCCCAGCAGTGCGGTGATCAGGAAGAAATTGTGGTAGCCGAACTTCTCCACCATCACCCCTGAATAACCACCGATCAAGCGCGGCAGCAACAGCATGATCGAGCTGAGCAGGGCGTATTGGGTGGCGGAGAATTTCAGGTTGGTCAGGCTCGACAGGTAGGCGACGAACGCCGAAGTGGCCAGGCCGGAGCTGAAGTTGTCCAGGGAGATGGTGACAATCAACATCTTCAGGTTGGCGCCCATGTCGGTCAGCATCAGGAAGAGGATGTTGGTGGCGGCCGAGGCGACCCCGCCGATGAACAGGATGGGCAGGATGCCGAAACGGACGATCAGCAGGCCGCCCATGCCGGCGCCGACGAGGGTCATGATCAGCCCGAAAATCTTGCTGACGCTGGCGATCTGGTCCTTGGTGAACCCTTGGTCGATGTAGAACACGTTGGCCATGACGCCCATGACCGTGTCGGACATCCGATAGGTTGCGATCAGCCCGAGCAGCAGCAGGGCCTGCCAGCGATAACGCAGGATGAAGTCGTTGATCGGCGTCAGCACCGGCGCCAGTCCGCGCCGGCCCATGGCCGACAGGCACAGGGCGGTCAGGATGGTATAGAGGATGGCCCGCAGGAAGGCGCGGTCTTCGAGCAGCAGGTCGAGCAGGCTGACGCCTTCGAACAGCACGCTGGCGAAGTCGGTGTTGAACAGCTGGGTGAACATCGCCGGGACGGAGACCAGCAGCACGATCAGCACGAATACCGACGCCAACTGATGAACGAACGTGTAGCGCCCGGCCTGCAATTGGGTGCGCAGCGGCACCGGCGGCTCACGCATGAACAGTGAGGTGAGTAGCGCTGGAACCATCAATACGCCGAACAACAGGTAAGTGCCGGCCCAGGCCGAGTGTTTGTAGCTGAAACCGGTGGAGCCAAAGCCTTCGGCGAAGAACAGGGCGCCGGCGGTGGCCAGTAGCGCAGCGATGCGGTAACCGGACATGTAGCTGGCGGCGAGGGCGGCCTGGCGGGTGTCGTCGGCGATCTCCAGGCGATAGGCGTCGACGGCGATGTCCTGCGTCGCGGAGGCGAAGGCCACGATCACGGCGATGGCGATCAACCATGACAGGTGTTTTTGTGGATCACAGAAACCCATGCCGATCAGGCCGAGGATTACCAAGGCCTGGGAGAGCACCAGCCATGAGCGGCGGCGCCCCAGTTTGCCCAGCAGTGGCAGGCGCCATTGGTCGAGCAGTGGCGACCAGACCCATTTAAAGGCGTACGCCAGGCCGATCAGGCTCGCGTAGCCGATGGTTTCGCGGGCCACGCCGGCTTCGCGCAACCAGACCGAAAGCGTGGAAAACACCAGCATGTATGGCAAGCCGGCGGCGAAGCCAAGCAGCAACAGCACGAGCGTTGAGGGACTGGCATAGGCGGCGAGGGCGGCGCGCCAGGTTTTACGGGGCATGGGCTGGAGTCTGCCTCAAAAATTGCGAAAACAAAGCGCGCACTCTAACCGCTGTGCTCTACCGGGCGCCAGCCATGGCGCTGAATATCAACACGATTGTTCAGGACACTGATGCCTTCCAGGCGCAGGCGTGCGCGCTGTTCATCCCCTGAGGCACTGCCCGCCGGCAGGCTGATCCGACCACCGGCACCCAATACCCGATGCCAGGGCAGCTTGGTGTCGTTTGGCAACTGGCTGAGAGTTCGCCCGACCCAGCGCGCCGCGCGCCCCAGGCCGGCCATTTCGGCGAGTTGGCCATAGGTGACGACTTTGCCCGCCGGCACCTGGGCCAGGGTCAGGTAAAGGGTCGTGCGGCGGATTTGGGCGGCGTTCTCGGTATCCGCGGGTGTGTCAGTCACGTAAAGGGTTCCTGGATGGGATGTCCGTCCGTAGATTAATTCCTACAAGGCTGGTTGAGAAATGAACTCATCATCTATATGCAGGTCAGTCGTTGCTGAGGTGTCATCCTGGGGGATAATGCCGCCTTTTCACTGAAAACTTGAGCCCATTATCGCTTATGTTGTCTAGAACCCTGTTGTGCCTAGCTGTTACCAGCGCCTCCATGCCCTTGCTTGCCGATACCGTCTGGTTGAAGAACGGTGACAAGCTGACCGGTAAAATCACCGTTTTCGATGGCGGCAAGTTGCTGATCCAGACTGATTACGCCGGCGCGGTTCCCATTGACTGGAAGCAGGTCAAGACCCTCGAAAGCGACCAGCAATTGCTGGTCAAGCAGGATGCCTATACGGGCGAAAAAGCCAAGGCGTTGCAGGCGGCCGAGGACGGCAAGGTCACCCTGGCCAACGGTGACGCGCCCAAGACCGTGGAACTGGCCAGTATCCAGCAGATCCTCAAGCCCAAGCCGGTGGTCGAGGATCTGGTGTGGAAAGGCAATATCGATGCCGCGCTGGATTATCAGCGAGCGGAAAACGATACCGATGATTACGACATCGACTTCAAGACTTCGGCGCGCCATGGCAGATGGCGGCACACCGCCGAAGGCGAATACAACCGTGAATTCCAGGATGACGTGGTTTCCGCCGACAACTGGAGGCTGGAGTATTCCCTCGACCGGTTCCTGACGGATAAATGGTTCTGGCAAGGTCGCCTGAACTACAAGCGTGACAAAGTCGAAGACCTGGCCCGCCAGCGCGTGGTGGGTACCGGCCCGGGCTACCAGTTCTGGGACGACGAGCTGGGTGCGTTCTCCCTGGGCTCGCTGCTCAACCGCACCGATTACGAGTACCGCGACGGCGGCAAGGACAACTTCTATTCCGTGGCCATGAAGTGGGACTACAACCGCTACCTGATCGGCAAGCGCGTCGAGTTCTTCACCAACGGCGAAGTGGGAAAACCCCTGTCCGACGTGGCGGATTACGCCTACGACGCTGAAGTGGGGCTGCGCTACAAGGTCACTGACTGGGCGTCGCTCAATCTCAAGGCTGAGAAAGATGTCATCGAGGGTACCGAAGACAGCGACTTGAGCAAGACGCGGTACACGGCCGGGTTTGGCGTGACCTGGTAATTCGGGCTCGCCCACACACCTGTGGGAGCGAGCTTGCTCGCGATAGCGGTCTGTCAGCCAACGTTGATGTTGCTGATCCACCGTTATCGCGAGCAAGCTCGCTCCCACAGTTTTTTTGTGCGCAGGGAAAAACTGACAGGCACAAAAAAGCCCCGCTTTTGAGGGCGGGGCCTTTTACTAAAGCAAGTGCAAGTTAGATAACTTGAACTTCTTCAGCTTGCATGCCTTTCTGACCGCGGGTAGCGATGAAAGAAACCTGTTGGCCTTCTTTCAGGCTTTTGAAGCCGTCGGATTGGATAGCTTTGAAGTGAACGAACAGGTCGTCACCGGATTGTGGAGTGATGAAGCCGAAGCCTTTTTCATCGTTGAACCACTTAACGGTACCGGTTTGGCGATTAGACATGGTGTAACTCCTTGAACAAAGATAACTGCGACTCAGGAAGAACCCTGGCCGAGACTGAGTGCAAAGAGCAGGAAAAATTCTTGTAGATGGTTGGATCGAAATTCAACATATCGTGTAGAGATTCTCAGTGACACAAGCAACACAGTGGCGCCACCTTAACCCTTTTTCCAGAATGTGCCAATGGTCTTTGCGAAGGTTTCTCTTATTTGGTGACTGACGGCGCGGGCGATGGCCGGCAGGACCCGGAAATCAAGGTGGATCGGCGAGATTTGCGTGCCACGCTTTGAACCCGGCCCCGTGCCCCGGTAAGATGCCGGACGTATTTTTTCCACCTCGCTATTTCAGGAAACCGCCATGAGCATCAAATCGGACAAGTGGATTCGCCGCATGGCGCAAGAGCACGGCATGATCGAGCCCTTCGTCGAGCGCCAGATGCGTGGCGAAGGCGCCGACCGGCTGATCTCCTTCGGTGTCTCCAGCTACGGCTACGACGTGCGCTGCGCCGACGAATTCAAGGTGTTCACCAACATCAATTCTGCCACCGTCGACCCGAAGAACTTCGACGAGAAGAGCTTCGTCGACGTCAAGAGCGACGTTTGCATCATTCCGCCGAATTCCTTCGCCCTGGCCCGCACCGTCGAATACTTCCGCATTCCGCGCAACGTGCTGACCATCTGCCTGGGCAAGAGCACCTACGCCCGTTGCGGGATCATCGTCAACGTCACACCGCTGGAACCCGAGTGGGAAGGCCACGTGACCCTGGAATTCTCCAACACCACGACCCTGCCGGCGAAAATCTACGCCAATGAGGGTGTGGCGCAGATGCTGTTCCTTGAATCCGATGAAGAATGCGAAGTCTCCTACAAGGATCGTGGCGGTAAATACCAGGGCCAGCGCGGCGTGACGCTGCCGCGTACCTGAATCTGACGAGCTGTTTGGAATTCCTGAGCGGGCAGACACTCTATTGCGTGTACTGCCCGTTTTTTGCGTCAGCGCAGCGGGCCTTCGCTCAGGAGTTGCTCTATGAAGATCGATCCGCGAATCAGTGCCGAACTGGCAAGGCTTGAGCCCAATCAGATCGGCGTCATGGCCTGGTCATTGCTGGCCCATCCTGCCGAGGCGGCAGGCGGCATCCCCGGCCAGCCCGATCCCGATACGCCCAACGAACAGCCTACCGAACCCGGCGAACCCACCCTGCCGGACGAGCCGCCTCCTGCGCCTGTTGCCTGATGAGGCGATGGCCCGCCAGCGGTAGCGCAGAGCGCTTCAGTTGACGGGCCATATTTCGTTATCGCCGATGACAAAAATCCTGCAGTCGCTGTCTTGCTCGACTCGATAACCGCCCGTGAACGCGCCAAAGGCCGGCAGCAGGCTGATCTCGCTGCCCAGCCGGAAGCAAGCCAGGCGCAGGCGTTGCCGGCCCTTGCCGCTCAGGTGGTAGACCGGGTGCACGTGGCCGGCCAGCACATGGCGGCTGGGATGGGGGGTAGGCTCGTGTTGCACGGCGAAAGGGCCCAGTAGCAACGGCTCCGGTACGACGCGAATGTTCAGCGCTGGAGGTGGGTCGCCGGCGCGTTTGTCGTGGTTGCCACGAATCAGCGTCATGGCCAGGTGCGGATGTCGCTCACGCCAATCGGAAAGTGCCTTCAAGGTGCCGGGCGCGTGAGAACCGGGGCCGTGGAGAAAATCTCCGAGAAAGATCAACTGTCGACACGCCAGGCTGGCGAGTAATGCATCCAGCACCGCGATGTTGCTGGCGGTGGTGCCGTGGGGCACCGGTTGCCCGAGGCGGCGATAAGCGGCGGCCTTGCCGAAATGAACGTCGGCCACCATCAAGGTTTCCTGGGCGGGCCAATACAAGGCTTTTTCCGCAAGCAACCAGAGTGCTTCGCCGGCCAGGCTGACGGGATACGGCGCTGGCATCAGGCGTCACCCCGATCGGCAGTCTTTTCCAGCTCACTGACCATCCGCCGGATGCGGTCGGCGAGTTTTTCCGAGCTCATGCTTTCCCGGAACCGCTCCACCAGCAGCGGGAACCCGAGTGGGGTGGGGCGTTTGATCATGTGCAGGTCCAGCTTCAGGGTATTGAGGCGTTGCAAGGTCTGCTCCAGTCGACGGATATCCAATTCGTCACGCAAGACTTCCTCCCCGGCCTGGGCCAGCAACAGATTGTCGGCGTCGTATTGTTTGAACACCTGGAAGAACAATCCGCTGGAGGCCTGGACTTGCCGGGTGCTTTTCGGCGCACCGGGGTAGCCGGCGAACACCAGCCCGGCGATTCGGGCGATTTCACGAAAGCGCCGCAGGGCCAGTTCCCCGGCATTCAGGCTCGCCAGCACGTCGGCCAGCAGGTGATCGACGCTCAGCAGGCTCGGGGTCAGGCAGTGCGACCAATCCACTGCCGTGGCGCTGAGCAGTTCCAGGCCGTAGTCATTGACCGCGATGGAAAACGTCAGCGGCTGTTGCCGACTGACGCGCCAGGCCAGCAGGCTGGCCAGGCCCAGATGCACCTGGCGCCCGGCAAACGGGTACAGGAACAGATGCCAGCCTTCCCGGGACTTGAGGGCTTCGGCCAGCAAGGTGTGCTGCGTGGGCAAACCGGACCAGCGTTGCTGGGTCAACAGCAGGGGCTGCACGGCTTGCATCTCCGGGCCTTCGAAGCGGCCCGCGGCGGCTTCGCTCAAACGGGCCACGACGGCGGCCGCCAGTTCGCTGGAAAGCGGCATGCGCCCGCCGTTCCAGCGTGGCACAGCGGCCTTCTTGGCCTGGCTGCGTCGCACATAGGCGGTCATGTCTTCGACCCGGACCAATTCCAGCAGTCGCCCGGCGAATAGGAAACCGTCGCCGGGTCGCAGGCGGGCGATGAAGCCTTCCTCGACGCTGCCCAGGGTCTTGCCACCGCCGCCCTTGCTCCAGAACTTCAATTGCAGGCTGGCATCGCTGACGATGGTACCGATGCTCATGCGGTGACGCCGGGCCAGGCGGGCGTCGGGGACGCGCCAGACTCCGTGTTCGTCCGGTTCGACCCGTCGGTAATCGGGGTAGGCGGTCAATGACAGGCCGCCGTGGCGTACAAAGGCCAGGGCCCAGGCCCATTCGGCCGGGTTAAGGTCGCGGTAGGCCCAGGCACCCCGCACCTCCTCGAACAAATCGTCGGGAACGAAGCCGCCGCCCAGGGCCATGCTCACCAGGTGCTGCACCAGGACATCCAGCGGCTTGTGCGGCGATTCGCGAGGTTCGATGCGCCGCTGGGCCACGGCGTCTTGCGCGGCGGCGGCCTCGATCAACTCCAGGCTATGGGTCGGCACCAGCGTCACCCGTGAGGTCCGCCCGGGTGCGTGGCCAGAGCGCCCGGCCCGTTGCATCAGCCGCGCCACCCCTTTGGCCGAGCCGATCTGCAGCACCCGTTCCACCGGCAGGAAGTCCACCCCCAGGTCCAGGCTGGAGGTGCAGACCACCGCTTTGAGCTGGCCATCCTTCAAGGCCTGCTCCACCCAATCCCGGGTGTCACGCGACAGCGAGCTATGGTGCAGGGCGATCAGCCCGGCCCAGTCGGGTCTCGCCTCAAGAAGCGCCTGATACCAGATTTCCGACTGTGCCCGGGTGTTGGTGAAGACCAGGCAACTGCGGCTGGCGTCGATTTCAGCAACGACCTGGGGCAGCATCTTCAGGCCGATGTGCCCAGCCCACGGGAAACGCTCGAGGGCCGGGGGCAGCAGCGTGTCGACCTGCAGCGCCTTGCTGTCGGCCCCCTGCACACTGATCCCGTTGCCTTGCGGGAGCAACACCTGCTCGGCGTGGGCTTGGTTACCGAGGGTTGCGGACACGCCCCAGACAATGAGTCCGGGGTGCCAGTGCCGCAAGCGCGCCAGGGCCAGTTGTAACTGCACACCACGTTTGTTGCCGAGCAATTCGTGCCATTCATCCACGACCACCATGCGCAGGGTCGAAACGGCAGCTTGCGCATCGGCCCGGGCGAGCATCAGGGTCAGGCTTTCGGGCGTGGTGATCAGTGCGGTGGGCAGGCGACGGCCCTGGCGGGCGCGCTCGCTGGCGCTGGTGTCGCCCGTGCGCAGACCGACGCTCCAGGGCACTTGCAGGTCTGCCAGGGGCGCTTCGAGGGCTTTGCCGGTGTCGGCCGCCAATGCGCGCATCGGCGTGATCCACAGGACGGTCAGCGGTTCGGCCGGCGGCTTGCGTTTGCGCGGTTTGTCCGGCGGCGGTGCCGAGCGGGCGAACCGGTTGAGGGCGGCAAACCACACGGCATAGGTCTTGCCGGCACCGGTGCTGGCGTGCAACAGCCCGGACTCCCCCCGCTTGACCGCGGCCCATACCTGCTTCTGAAAGGCAAACGGCTTCCAGCCGCGGGCGCCGAACCACTGGTTTGCGAAATTGTTGGATGTCGCCATGCCTGCCGCGTGCGCCCTGGAAGTCCTTCTTCAGTGACCACGGCGGGATATGAAAGGTTTTATGCCCAAGGGGATCGTCTGGCTGGAAGGCTCTTGTGGCGAGGGAGCTTGCTCCCGCTGGGCTGCGAAGCGGCCCCCTGGTTCTGACTGACACACCGCAGGGGGCCGCTTCGCGCCCCAGCGGGAGCAAGCTCCCTCGCCACGGGGCTTGCCAGGGAGTTTATTTCAAGTTGCCACTGAGAAACTGCTTGAGCCGTTCGCTCTTGGGGTTGCCCAGTACGTCTTCCGGCGCGCCTTCTTCTTCCACCAGGCCCTGGTGCAGGAACAGCACCTGGTTCGAGACTTTACGGGCGAAGCTCATTTCGTGGGTCACCATGATCATGGTCCGGCCCTCTTCGGCCAGGCCCTGGATCACCTTCAGCACTTCGCCCACCAGCTCCGGGTCCAGGGCCGACGTGGGTTCGTCGAACAGCATCACCTCCGGCTCCATCGCCAGCGCACGGGCAATGGCCACGCGCTGTTGCTGGCCGCCGGAGAGAAATGCCGGGTACTGCTCGGCAACCCGTGCGGGCAGGCCGACCTTGTCGAGATAACGACGCGCACGGTCGTCGGCTTCCTGCTTGCTCACCCCCAACACCCGGCGCGGCGCCATGGTGATGTTTTCCAGCACGGTCATGTGGCTCCACAGGTTGAAATGCTGGAACACCATGGCCAGGCGCGTGCGGATGCGTTGCAGTTCGTCGGCGTCGGCCACGTGCATGCCGTGGCGGTCCTTGATCATCTGGACCGGCTGGCCGTCCAGGGTCATGGCGCCGTCATTGGGTTGTTCCAGGAAGTTGATACAGCGCAGAAAGGTACTTTTGCCCGAGCCGCTGGCGCCGATCAGGCTGATGACGTCGCCGGTCTTGGCCTTGAGCGAAACGCCCTTGAGCACTTCATGTTCGCCATAGCTTTTATGCAGGCCTTCGATGGTCAGTTTGTACATGGAGCATGCATCCTCAAGGCGAAAGTAGGTAGCCGCTGCGGTAGGCTTCGGTGCCGGCGACATGGGCGATCACCATGCCGGCGGTGGCCATGCGGCGCAGCGAACGGGCGTACAGCAGCCCGGCGTTACGGCAATGAACGGGGGTGACGGTGTCGTTGACCGGGTCGATGACTTCCGCGATCAGTTGCCCCGCCTCCAGGTATTCGCCGGGCAGGGCGCTGTACACCAGCAACCCGCCCACGGGCGTCGCCACCGGCTCGACCGCGGCCAGCGGCGTGGCCGGGTAGGGCAGTTCGGGCATGGGCATCGGTTCGCCGTCGATGGCGCCGAAGCGGATCAGGTATTCGATCAAGGCCTGGCAGTCGAGGCTCGCCAGGCCATGGTTGACGTCACCCTGGCCACGCAACTCCACGGTCACGGAAAAGCTGCCCAGGGGAATCTCGAAGCGTTCGCCGAAGCGTTCCTTGAGTTGCCACCAGAGCAGGGTGAAGCATTCGTCGAACGACTGGCCGCCCGAATCGGTCGCCAGCAGGCTGGCTTCGGCACCGATGTAGCGGGCCAGCGGCTCGACCTGCGGCCAGGCTTCGGGCGTGGTGTAGAGGTGGGCCACGGCTTCGAAGTCGCAATGCAGGTCCAGCACCATGTCAGCGTCGCAGGCCAGCCGTTGCAGGGCCAGGCGCAGGGATTGCAATTGCGTGCCAGGGGTCTGCCCGGCGAGGGCATCGCGCAGGCTGGTGCGGATCAGCATCAGGTTGTGCTGCGGATCGTCGGTGAGCAGCTCTTCGATTTCATTGCCGATTTCTTCGCTCAGGTCGACGAAGCGGCGGTTGAAGTTCTGCCCGCTTTCGGTTTCGTAGCGCCCCAGGGGCACGTCCATCAGCACTTGTTCGAGGCCGATGGGGTTGGCGACCGGCACCAGCACGATCTCGTGGCGCAGGTGGCCCGACGCCTCGAGCTCGGCCAGGCGTTGCTTGAGGTGCCAGGCGACCAGCATGCCCGGCAGTTCATCGGCGTGCAGGGACGACTGGATATAGATTTTGCCGACGGCTTTTTCCGGGCCGAAGTGGAAGCTGTGGATTTTGCGTGCGGTCCCCGGTACCGGGGCCAGCAGGTCATGGATCTGGTGGCGCATGTGCGTGTGTGTCCTGGAACAAAAGCCCTAGTGGGTCGGCCCGAGGAAGGCCAGCCAGCGGCGTTCGGCGAGGCGGAAGAGGCCCACCAGCGCAAAGGTGACGGTCAGGTAGATCAACGCGGCGATCCCGAACGACTGGAACGTCAGGAACGTGGCCGAGTTGGCATCCCGGGCGACTTTCAGCACGTCTGGAACGGTAGCGGTGAACGCCACGGTCGTCGAGTGCAGCATCAAGATGACTTCGTTGCTGTAGTACGGCAGCGAGCGACGCAGCGCCGACGGCATGATCACGTAGGCGTACAGTTTCCAGCCAGTCAGGCCGTAGGCCTTGGCCGCTTCCACTTCGCCATGGTTCATGCTGCGAATCGCCCCGGCGAAAATTTCCGTGGTGTAGGCGCAGGTGTTCAGGGCGAAGGCCAGGATCGTGCAGTTCATCGCGTCGCGAAAGAAACTGTCGAGCATGGGCTGGGCGCGCACCGCCGCGATGCTGTAGATGCCGGTATAGCAGATCAGCAACTGGATGTAGAGCGGCGTGCCCCGGAACAGGTAGGTGTAGAACTGCACGGGCCAGCGTACGTAGAACTTGGGCGAAACCCGGGCGATGGACAGCGGGATCGACACCACGAAGCCGATCAGCAGCGAGGCGCTGAGCAGCCACAGGGTCATGGCCAGGCCGGTGATGTTGACGCCGTCGCTGTACAG